>NZ_VJXY01000107.1 GCF_014831675.1 Komarekiella delphini-convector SJRDD-AB1
ATTTTGTCAAATTAGTTGAAATTCTTGACCACTTTGGGTTTACAAAGGGAAGTTTCACAGGTGAATCAGAACGCATACTTTACCTCCTCCCAGGATATGAAAATTATCGTTTAGGCTTTAGATGGGTTAAAGATGATAATTTTTGTTCCGATGCAATTGAAGTCACTTTAAGTAAATGCTGGGGTGGATTAATCATGGTTCAATGGCGTGTAGATTTATTTTTGTTCGGACTAGTTTTGAGGCAAGCTCAGATGTTTGCTTCGGAATTGGAATCACTCGATGAAGTAGAGCATAGTTAAAGTCAAAACATGCTTGTTTGAAGCTCCTAGATTCATCTATGGGGTTTGCTCCCACAGCTTCTCCAGCTTTATTACGACCATCTCTCTTCCTTGACTATCAAGCTTTGTCAAAACCCTTTAGCTTCCCAAACACCTCCTTGAGAATTTGATTTACTTCATCTTCTGTCGCTGGAGTATCCCAGGCTCCCTTAGATATCAAATTTTGCGTGTACTCTTGAATCCAAATCTTCAAAAACTCTTTTTGCTCAACTCTCGTTCCTCTGGGCAATATTATTGTGACTGGAACTTGGTTGAAAACCAGACTACAAGCTTCGCACATTCCCAGACCAGGAACATGAGTTTTGAAAATTCTGTTGGACATACTCGACTGTTGCGGCACAGTAACCAGAAGGGTCAACAACAACTGCTGGATATTAACCAAACAATTGTTTCTCCTTTCTGGGAAGTTGTTCAATTTAAGGATATTTGTTTTTTAAACTAAAACCTTAGTACTTAAAAAATCAAAAGATAGGACTTCGGAACTTGGTTTAAATAAAATAGAGGAATCCGTAATATAAGGTATATCTCTTAATCTTTGGCGCTCCCACTCAGGATAAACGTAGTTTTGCAACCAGCCAGTAAGTTCCCAAGAATACTTATTGTTTATCTGATTTAATATCGCTATCGCATTCTTCTTGGATAAAAAATCAAACTTTTCTCCATACAACTCTAATGGAAAAGCCAGATTTTTTATCAGGCTTTCATATTTACTCACTTTTAAATTTGCTTGCGACTCTAAGCAATAGCTAATCACAGAAAAAGCTGCAACACTTAAATTTACAGCATTATCAGCAAATATAAAACTCTCACCATCTTTATTTGATTCATAATCAATAGGTAGCCAAAAGTCTATACAATAAAACTGATAATTAGTAGACATAAATTAATTCATCTTTTAAAAGGATAGCTTAATTCGTGACATTCCTTAGACTAATGAATTTAAGTCGAATTGCTTGAGATGAAATAACAGCAAGGGCAAACCGCTTTAAAACACACTAGATGTGCTTAGAGTTTGAATTCATGCTGTTAAAAACAGTACCACTATGCCTACTGGTTTCTTTGTATATCTAAAGGAGTAAATCGAAAGAGTTTATCGGAATTTTAAGTTACTTTTTATACGAGACATCGAAAAATTAAGAAGTCCAGATGCAGCCTTGGGTAAATCCTGCTCAAAAAGCCGCCAGAGGAGTATGAAGACATCCAGCCTTTAATTAAACCCAAGAATAGAGGTGCATATCTTTTACCTGAAGGCTAGGAATGGCTGTAGTTGTGTGAAGATGTAGGAAAAACTAGAACCACTTCTTTGTAATACTAACTTACCGGATAATATAACCCCGTACTTTTATTAAATTCCCACCCCATACCCGATTTATCCTTGCCCTTACACCATGCCACAAAAAGCGGTGGGTGCAGCTGATTACGCTGCTCGCGTATAGCTTCTACACTAACACCAAGCCTTGTAGCCAAACCTTCTTCGGTTAGCGGTTGGATTCTTGGGGTAGAGCGTTGATATGAATTGTTGTACGATTTCTTGGGTTGCTTGAGTTGGTTATTAAGATAATCTTGAATCTTAAGAATCGCTTCGGTCAATTGTTTGATTCGAGATGCCATGCCCGAAACTTTTTGTTCTAAATCAGCGAGATTAGGGATTGCTCCAGTTTCATTGCTATTAGATTCACCAACGTTCTCTGACTCTAGCTTATCAAGTCGTGAGCAAATATCCAATATCGTTTGATTCGTAGCGTTGGCGCTATTATTATTAGTAGCAGACAAGTACTCCTCCAAGTACTCCTCAACCCTTGCCTTAATCATAGAGTCCAGGCGTTTCTCTAGCTCATTGCTGACAATTTTATCAAGATCATCTAAAGAACCATCCAGGTAGCGTTTGATAAATCGTGTGAGCACGGCTGTTGCTGTCGTGCTTTTAGAATTGCAACGGGCGATAAACTGCTCCCACATTTTTTGGTCACAGTTAAAAGATGCCAGTTTCTTGTTTTTCCCTGTTTGGCTCATATCTAGGTTTTGTCTAGGTAAACCGCTGTCCGCGCCCAAGTGAGCGCAAGTCTCACAAGCTAATTACCTTGACACTATCACGGTGAGCGTTACTCCTCGCCCAACCCCGCATCAATCATCAACGCCAGTGATTCGGCGTTGAATCTCGTGAGCGATTCCGCCAATTGCTGGAAATGGCGGTAGTGTTGGTAAGCATAATCATCAGGCTCAAGTTCGAGAAGTTCACGCATTGTCCCCTAAAAAATCAGGCAGCCTTCAATCAAGTTGATTAATCGAGGGGACAACATGCATATCGTAATAAGGCTGCCTGATTTTTTTTCGTGGAAGACCCCCGTCACAGAATCGCAAATAATCTGTCTGCCAGTTAAATTCCGCGATTGCATGAGCAAATTTTTGGGCCAAATCCCGCGATTCTAAATTGGCTGCCGCTGGCTTGCCGTTATGGTTGTAAATCTCGCCTCTTTCGCTCATATTTTGTTACCAAATGAAATTAATAATATTTTTGTATTATTAGCCATTTTTGGCGTGACCACGTAAACTAAAAAATGCGGTGAAAATCAATGGTGCAGGCAAATGAAGCGCGACCGCCACGGGAAAGCGAAAATTCTCAGCCATGAAGAAATACAGTTGCTATTTACCGACGGACTGAAAACTACCCGTGATCGCACTATCTTTGCTACTGCCTTGTTCACTGCGGCGAGAATTAACGAAGTCGTGACCCTGCTCAGTGACGATATATATGATACAAAAGGGCAAGTGAGATCGCATCTCACGATTCGCAAAGCCAACACCAAGGGAAAGTTGGCAACCCGTAGCATTCCCATCATTGAAGATTTGCAAAGTTTGTTGACTCAATACCAGCCCCAAGCAGGAGAAATGTATTTGTTTCCCGGAAGATACGGTTACAAGCATATAACTTCGGATTCAGCAGGCAGAGTCTTCAAAAAAGCTTGTGCTAAAGTGGGCATAGAGGGAGCGAGTACCCACAGCTTTCGCCGCACGGCACTTACTTCTATGAGTGACAACCAAATTCCCTTGCGAGTTATTGCGGAGTTATCGGGACACCGCAGCTTAGAGGAACTTCAGGGATACTTAGAGGTTCGCCCAGCGCAATTAGTAGGAGCAGTGTCTTCCTTAGCAATGCTGTCTCCTATAGGTAATGCTGGGAAAAGCCGCTTATTACGTCCTACTAACTCTAATACTTAAATTATTGAAATTATACTTAATAGAAATACGTGTAGAAAACACTGGGGAAACTATATTAACCGTTGAGGTTTTTTCCTTGAACCAGGAATACTCAACTTTTGAACAGCGAGGCGTTTAGTTTGTTCACCACGTCGGTCATATCTGGCGGTCTGGTCAGAGGTTGCGTGTCCAGCGAGTCTCTGCACTGTAGAGATATCTTCACCAGAGTTGAGCAAATCAGAAATGAAAGTTCTGCGGAAATCATGAGCCGAAAAATCAGTGACTCCCACTTGTTCACCGCGTTTTTGCAAAATGAACAGCACTGCTTGAGAAGTTAGTCGTCGCAGTATCACACGCCCACACTTGTTGACATGGCACAGCATAGGGCCCGCAGAATCACCTCTAATACTAAGCCAGTCTGACACAACAGTTAGAGCGCTATCAGGTAAATACACAGTCCGGTCTTTTCCACCTTTACCACTGCGTACCTTCAAAGCACCATTGTTAAAGTCAAAGTCACTTAAATTTAAATTCACCACTTCAGAGCGCCGCACCCCAGAACCACGTAGAATAGCTACAAGAGCGGCATCCCTGTAACCAGTGGGGGTAGGGTCATCAAAGCAGACTTGCATCAAATCAGCAATCTCTTTCTCTTTAAGGGCACGTCCCCGCAGCTGCTTTGTGACTTTCACATTAGGAATATCTACAGCACGAGCAAAATCAACAGCGTCCATTAACTCTAACCGTAGGGCTTCTTTTAAAACTCGCCGCAAAGCACACAGCATTTTGTTGACATAAGCTGGTGAGTGCTTCTCTATTAATGTAGCTCGTACCGTCGCCGTATGTTTATAACGCAGCGCTGCCCAGTTTAAGGTCAATGCATCACAAATACCATCGGTTAATAGTCGAGAGATCGCATCTAAAGCGAGCTGCATTGTTGGACGTGAGCCAGAGGAAAGCCTTGACAAATAGACCGCAGCCGGATGTTCAGCCAATGGTGTTGGCGCAGTAAGTGCCAAGGGAGTGAGTAACGTGTTTTCAATGGTTTCATCCATTTACTTATCAGAACATTAATTCTCGTAAGCCACATTCCAATAAGTAATTCTCTCACCATTAGGTACAGCGCGATCGCTTATTTTCGTGATCAGCACGGCGACGGGCAATCAGTTGGGCGATAGTAGCAGCCAAACACCGATAGCCAGCAATAAGGCTAACGCTAAGAAGGTGTAGTGCATTCAAGCTCAATCAAATTCAACATTTTTTCTTCCAGCCCAGTCAGATAAGGGCGCTTCAGTTTCCCCAAGTGTTTGAGAACAGCTAAAGCCGCTTCCTCTAGGTTGTCACTGTTACGAATTGTGTTGATGCGGGTGCTAATTGATTGCATATCCTGGCATTCCGAATCTGTGTAGTTCATTGATTTCAAGTGGTCTGTCCTCACGGTATATTCTCCGTCCCAAGTCATAACTGTGCAACTGTAATCGCCAACATGGGTGACAATGCCCCAGCACCCGCCCTTACCTCGCAGATCGGGGTTGTCTTTGACAGTAATTTGACAGACTTCGCTCAACTGATAGGTGTTTGGGACTTTCGTACGCTCTATGATTCTTTGCATCACATTAGTTACAATCCTACCGCTTGGGGCTTTTCCGCCAGCTTCTTGAACTGCGGCTTGCCACACGTGTTGCTGTTGTGATGGTTCAAGTTTAGTCATGGGTCTGACTTGACGCTCACTGGTGGGCAGAATTTGTAAACCATTGGGACACATTTGCTGCTCACTGAGTTCAGTCTCAGCTTGTGTCCCATTGGGACGCATTTGTATAAGGTTATCAACTACAGCAGAAGCATCAATCAGTCTGTAAGAATGACGGCGCTCAAATCCAAACCTGTCCTTGCAGTATTCCTCAAAAGTCTTGTGGGTCGATCGATACAGCCTGCGATCACGTAATTGCATTAACGCCTTTCCAGCTTCAGAGAATGCCCTTTCTACACGGCGTTCTAGGTACAGGCGTTCGCTCTGTTCAGAGTCCGTTAATTCATCGTCAACCAGTTGCTCCGCAATCTCTGGTGAAACCAAAATTTCTTGAAGCATAACATTAAAAAGTTATAGTGCGGGATGGTCAAATTAGTTCCAAGTAAGTCGTCAGCCTTCCATTGGCAACACCGACTCCGAGAGCCATCGATAAAATTGAGGTACAGCTTGCTCCAAAGAGCGCAGTTCCGGTGCCGCTAGAGCCTCCAATTCCAGCACCGCCTGCCAGCGCAAATCGGAACACCATCGCTGAAGTATGCCTTTAATCGCGTCTACCCCATGCCTGATACTATCTCTGAGCATTTGAGCACAGATATGAATGGGTGTACGTTCGCTTGGAAGTGACTCCAAATCGGTAGTATCCACCCCCCCCGAGAGGGGGTTCCCTATAGCATTATGGGGGGGGGTGGATACGGGGGCTTGATTAGGGTTAAACTCATGCTGTAACTGCGCTTGAGCTTGATGCTCCCGTTTGGAATGGCGATGAGCCATTACTTGTTTTGCAAATTCCAATTCCTCCACAGCAAGCGAATAAATTTTCACCTGCTCACCGCGTGGCCCCTGCTTGCGGCAAGCTAACTTGAGTCCCAACTGCTCAAGCATTGTGGCCAGCAACCAAACTGGTTCACAATCACTGGGGACTGTGAAACCAAGAATTGCTTTAATGTGAGCAGCACAATCAATTGCGATCGCCCTCATATTTAGTAAGTCGCAGTCAGTTGACGTAATTTCGCTTCCGGTCACTAAACGCTTAAGAATATGATGCAAACCCAAGTTGAATCTCGCTAACCACTTGGCGGAATAATTGCCCCAGTCGAAGCTAAAAGGTAAATTATCCCGTTGGCTGCGGTCTTTTTGGGTGACAATTGTTGGTGGTGTAGGGTATTGCTGCCCAGTCTTGGGGTCAAGAATTGAGTCATCGGGTTCGGATAAGATGGCTTCAAGAGAAGCGATCGCTCTAATTAACCGACCGCCGTCATCTAATTCAACCAGTTCAGGGGTGACATCCATACCGTAGGAATCAAATATGCGAAACTTTTCACATTCAAAAACTTCCTGGGGTGTCAGGTAATCTTTGCTCTGACGGGCGCGGTATTCACTCGAAGTAATATCACTGGCCCTGGCAACAGCTGAATAATGGGCAATGTCCAAAGCCGATGCCGCAACTTTTAGACTTTCTAGAGATTGGTGATCATCATCACTCCCCACTGATACTATGGTATTGCCCATTTCCGTAAGCAGCGATCGCAGGTCATCACGCAGATTATTGAGAGAATAATGACGGTTAGCTTGAATTTGGCAGTAAGCCTCTAGCGCCCAGTCTTTCTCAGCTCCCCGCGCTCCTGTTTTGCGGTCAATTCGTAGTAGGAAAGCAGTCATTTCGTTGGTTTGGAGTAGTCGCTCTTTAATCTTGCGGGCGTTGGTATCTTTGTAACCAAAAGGAGGACGAGGAGTCACCCAAACGTGAAATGGGACTTTGGGGCGATAACGGTAGAGCTGTTGGGCGCACTCGGTTGCAGTTTGGGAAACCCCGTGAAAAACACCAAACACTAAATCAAAATGATATTGGGCGATATCTACACCAGTTCCCAGGCTGGGAGAAGTGAGTAAGGCATCAAGGTTTTTTACAGCGTTGGTAATATCTTTGATGAAAGCGATGTTCTCCTCACTGCCGGAGTTGTCGGAATGCACAGACCAGATTCGCCATTTTTTGGGTGTAGAAGACGAGGAAGAGTTAGGAGATTCTTGGCACTTGAAGGAGAGCGATTTTTCAAGTTTCTTGATGAAACGCTTAGAGTCACTAACCACCATGATTTTCTGTCCTGCCATTAGCGCTGCCGAGATTTGCGCGACTAGGGCGCTGGAATTATCCCCCTCGTACCAGTAAATAGTGCGATCGCCATTTCGCCATTCGTTTTTGATGATGTAAGGAATTTCCCCTGATGGACGCATTGCTCGAAAGAAGTCCACCGTCAGGTCATCCATGTGTGCATCGGCGATGACCACCAATGGCGCATTGTATACTATATATTCCAGTACTTCCAGTATTGCGGCGCGATGTGATTTGCAAGTATTACTGTGTAGTAGGTGAGTGAGGTATTGGCAGGCCTCATCAATAAATATGCAGCCGTAGGTGAGAGATTGGGTATTTAGCTTGTGCAAGCTGTCGATGGTAATGCTCAGAGCTGTGGCTTTGGCTAAACCCACGTAACCAAGTTCTGAATACATGGCAGTCCCCAAGCGTTCGGCAAGATTTTTCAGGAGATTAACGCGATGACCATTGTTAAGAAATCTTGCATTTGGGTTTTGGTCACGCCACCACCGCATTAACTCTGTTTTACCCGTACCCATATCAGACCACAAAACTACAAGTCCAGATGCGGGAAAGCGGAAAGTAGAGCGGCCAGAGGTAGAGGAATACCGAGGATTAAGGGAAGGGGTGAACAGTTCCTCTGTTTTTATCTCATAAAGCTCTCCAATTTCGGAGCATTTCTCTTCCAGCTCGCTCATGCACAAGACTTGAGACAGATATTTAATATTGACTGTCACATCTGGTTTGTATTTGCTCAGTCCCCATTTTTTAGCCCGATACGAGCGCTGGTAATCTTTAAGCGATTTGGCATCATCAACGATCGCAGTTAGTAAGGTATTCGCATCTTTATTTCGCGCTACCACAAAATCATCAACACCTTTCTCTGGCCCCGGCAGTAATGCCACTTCACATTCCCCACCAGCTGACTCGATTGCTCTACCAGTGCGAACCGTTGCTTGAAAAACTGACCAACGGGTATTGCTTCTGGTTTCGTAGTCAAATAATATAATGAACTTGCGCCCCGCCTGAGCCAATGGTACTAAGTCAGGATGCAACCGTTCATCAAAATCCAGCTTGCCAACACGCCCGTTCCAAATTCCAGGGAGTGCTAGAGCTACAAACCCCAGACTTAGTAAGCAAGCGGCCTTCTTCTCACCTTCGCAAAGTATTATTGGTATCTCCGAGTGTGCGATGACCCACTCCCAGAAGATCAGCGGATTGAGTCGAT
>NZ_VJXY01000108.1 GCF_014831675.1 Komarekiella delphini-convector SJRDD-AB1
TATGATTCAAGAAATTGGCGCTCGCATGAACAGCAAATGTAGTTTTGTTTACCACGCCGATGACCGTTCTTGCGGATATGGCTAGATGCACAGTTAGGACAGTTCATCCCTTAATTATGCAACGCCGCAAAAGGTATTGACTGCAAAGCAAGAGATTGTTAATAAAAAAATCGTGTTTGAAGACTGTAAAGAGGCTGGAAAGGATACGCGCTGCGTAAAGAAAGCAACAACATAGGTTTAGCAGACTATATTAAAAAACTTTTGTAGTGAGGACTTTAGCTCAGATTTTTAGGACTAAAGTCCTCACTACGAGCTATCAGTTTTGTGAATATGAACTATTTACGCTTAAACAATATTACCAAACGCTTTGGGTCTTTTATTGCTAACGACAATATCAATCTCTCTGTTGCATCTGGAACGATTCATGCAATACTAGGCGAAAATGGTGCAGGGAAGAGTACTTTAATGAATATTATTAGTGGACTCTATCAACCTGATGCTGGTGAGATTTATCTCCAAGAACAACCAATAAAAATTACTTCACCAAATGAGGCAATTAAATTAGGCATTGGCATGATTTACCAACACTTTATGCTTGTGCCTCAATTAACTGTCACAGAAAATATCATCTTAGGAATGGAGAAAACTTGGCGGCTAAATCTACAATATAAACAGCAAGAAATCGCCACATTATCCCAAGCTTATGGATTAGAAATTGACCCCACTGTCAAAGTTGAAAATTTATCTGTTGGGGCACAACAACGGGTAGAAATTCTCAAAGTTCTATATCGTCGAGCAAAGTTGTTGATTCTTGATGAACCTACAGCAGTTTTGACACCACCAGAAGTAGAATCATTAATTGCTATCTTGCGCCAATTGGCAGCCGCAGGCAATACAATCATTTTTATCAGTCATAAATTAGAAGAGGTAATGAATCTCTGTAATTCAGTCACAGTTTTGCGCCGGGGAAAGGTAGTAGCAACAACATCAACTGAAGCAGCGACATTTCAGCAGTTAGCAACATTGATGGTAGGACGGGAAGTCGCTTTACAGTTAAATAAAACTCCTACATTACCAGGAGAAATTATCCTATCGGTGCAAAATTTACAAGTTGCTGATGAAAGAAATATTCCGGCTGTAAATAATGTATCTTTTGAACTGCGGGCGGGAGAAATTTTAGGAATTGCTGGTGTAGATGGCAATGGACAGCGAGAATTAGCTGATGCTATCGCTTTTGTGCGGACTATTAAGCAGGGTAAAATTGAGTTTACACACAAGGATTCTTTAGTGGGCTACATCCCAGAAGATAGGCAAACAATGGGATTGGTGTTGCAATTTAGCATCGCCCAAAACTTGATTTTAAAAGCTTTTAAATATCTGCCATTTTGTCACCGTTTTTTGTTACAACAAGAAGCGATCGCTAATCGTGCCCAAGCTGCAATGCAAGAGTTTGACATTCGGGCCAATGGGATTGATGTCTTGGTAAGTCAGCTTTCGGGAGGAAATCAACAAAAAGTGGTGTTAGCACGAGAACTGGCGCAAACACCAGCTTTAATTCGCCATGCAACCCACAAGGGGGTTAGATGTAGGGGCTACAGTAGCCGTCCAGTCTCGAATATTAACAGAACGCGCTCGCGGTGCCGCAATTTTGTATATTTCTACTGAGTTAGAAGAAGTGATGACAATGAGTGATCGCATTGCTGTAATCTACAGAGGTGAGTTTGTGGCTATTTTGGATGCAGCCACGGCAAAAATGGAAGAAATTGGTTTGTTGATGGGTGGTGGGAATAATGAATGATATTGTGTACGGTTAAAGACGGATTGTTAAGGCTGCAAGGAGGCAGGGGGAGAAAGAGTTTTCAAGTTTTTGGACAAATGCGGGAATATTAATCAGCCGGACATGAATGATCGCAACTAATCGCATGAAATTCCTGTTACCAATCCTATCACCGCTAATTGCAATCGCCTCCGCTCTCATCGTTGGTGCTATCCTCATGCTAATTGCTGAGGCAAATCCCATCACTGCATACAGTATCTTATTTCAAGAATCTCTTTCTACCTACTTTGCATTTGGTAACACCCTCACCAAAATGACACCGCTATTGTTCGCCAGTTTAGGCGTGCTAGTGGCGTTGCGGGCTGGGCAATTTAATATCGGTGGAGAAGGACAAATTTATCTGGGTGCGTTGGGAAGTACTTTAATTGGGTTATATCTGCAAGGATTACCTGCGGTAATTCATATTTCCTTAGCACTTTTAGCAGGATTTTTCTTCGGTGCAGTTTGGGGTTGGATTCCTGGTTATCTCAAAGCAATGCGCGGAGTGAATGAGGTAATTACTACATTGTTGCTCAACTACATCGCCGTGAATTTAGTTAGCTACCTCGTCCAAAATCCATTATTGGCAACAGGTGCGCCTAGTCCTTATTCGCCATTAATTGCCAAAACATCCCGTTTGCCGATTATATTACCCCAAAGCCTTGCCCATGCTGGTATTTTATTCGGTTTAATTGCCGCAGGTATCTTATGGGTATTGTTAGTGCGATCGCCTCTAGGTTATCAAATTACAGCAGTGGGATTTAACCCGATTGCCGCCCGTTATGCCCATATATATGTTGAACGTACCATTATGCTGGTGATGGCTTGTTCGGGTGGTTTAGCTGGATTGGCTGGGAGTTGTGAGGTGATGGGGTTGAAATATCGGTTATTTGAACAAGTTTCACCAGGTTATGGGTTTGATGCCATTGCGATTGCTTTTTTAAGTCGTGGTAGTGTTATCGGTGTAGTATTAACTTCCTTGTTTTTTGCAGCGCTTCGCAGTGGTGCGAATGTGATGCAGCGTAGTGCAGGTGTGCCGGTAACTGTAGTTTACGCGATTCAAGGGTTTATGGTGTTGTTTATTGCTATCAGTCTCGCAGTCGAAAGAGAGATAAGAGTCAAAACCCAGAGAAGCGCAAAGGTTTAACCCAGAAAGCTCTGCGAAACTTTCCGCTTTCCTCTGTCTTGAAAAGTTGAGCCACTTGCAAAGTGGCGTTCCTCCGCCGGGAAAATCGGCTTTCTGCGGAACGCTTACGCGAACGAGGAACTTTCCGCTGCGAACCTCTGCGTTTAAAAATAACTCTATGAATAATCTCAACTTTTTCTCTGATTACTTAATAGCTACTTTGCGTCTAGCCGTCCCCTTAGCATTTGCAGCCCTTGGAGGATTGTATTCGGAACGAGCGGGAGTGTTAAATATCGCCTTAGAAGGAATGTTGCTTGCAGGTGCTTTTACTAGCGCTGTGGCTACTTTCTACACTAGTAATCCCTGGCTTGGTATCCTTGCATCCTTGATTTCTGGGGGGTTAGTCGGACTACTCCATGCTGTTTTGTGTATAACTTTGCGTGTCGAGCAATTGGTATCTGGGCTAGCAATTAATCTTGTCGCAGCTGGATTAACATCGTTTTTTGCCCGATTAGTGTTTAGTGGCAGTAGTACACAGCAGTTACCTGGAATCGGGGCAATTATTATTCCTGGTTTAGCTAATATTCCCCTGATAGGGCCGCTACTATTTCAGAAAGATTTTTTAGTATATTTATTATTTATCTTAGTTATTTTAACTACATACATTTTATTTAAAACTAGCTTTGGACTGACATTGCGAGCAGTGGGAGAATCTCCGAAAGCTGCTGACACATCTGGAATTTCCGTACCATTTGTCCGTTATATCGCTGTAGTGATTAGTGGCTGTCTTGCGAGTTTAGGAGGTGCTTATTTAACTTTGGTACAAGTAAGATTTTTTGCTGAAGGGATGAGTGCTGGTAAAGGATTTATTGCGATCGCAGCATTAATTTTTGGCAGATGGCATCCTGTAGGTAGTGCTTTGGCTTGTTTGCTGTTTGGGGCTACAGAAGCTTTACAACTGCGAATTCAGGCTTTAGGGGCAAATATCCCTTACCAATTTTTAGTAATGCTACCTTATGTGATCGCTTTATTGGCATTAGTCGGGTTTGTGGGCAAATCTACACCCCCTAAAGCTTTAGGCACTCCCTACTTTACACAAAATCGCCACTCAGACTAAAAAGCTGTGTTTCTATTTTTATTGGAAAACTCCAAAGCTCCCCATCCTGCACAGGAGTAGGGAAATACTGCCACCAAATAGGCAGCTAACTAAAGCTTTGAACAAGCAGGTTCAGCAAGCACTCTCAAAGACTATTGATTTGCGATGCCGAAGGTGGGCGCTTACGCCATCGCTAGCAGTTGAGCCGCCACTAGATAATGCCCAAGAATGTCTGCGGCTCAGGTATGGCACTGAAGCAGATCGCCACAGCTATGAATAACACCAAAGCGCAAAGTGCGGTCTTCTCCCAAGGGGAGACGCCAAGGGTGATGGGGTTTCCCCAAGAGGAGCAACTTTGTAAGAGAGCGATGGAAGCGGCGGCGATAATCTTGGGCAGTAGTCCTACACCAGAAGCGATCACTAAAAGAACGGAGCAGTTACAGCTGTTGCCCCAAGCGGTTGGTGACATTAGGCGGGTGTTGTCTAACCCTAAGTGTACGTGGCAGGACTATTGTCATGTTGCCCAAGAATACGAGGTGATTAAGGCAGATTATTTGGCTGAATTAAACACCCAAGAAACAGAGCTAATTACTGCACTCCAGAACGCATCTAGTGAACCAGATACCATTGGCGTTGGTTCCATTGTTGCCCACGCTGATCCTTACCGGACTTTGTATATGGAGAGGGGTGAAGTCGTGGAGGATTTAGGAGACGAAGTGATAGTGGCTTGGGATTGCTGGCGCAATGAGTCTAAGAAAACCGATAGGTATTTCAAGTCGGAGTTGCGGTTTTGGCTCACCGAATAACAGGGGTTAACCGAGAGATCCAACTGGTAAAACGGCGCTGATTGTCTATCCTCAAGCTTAAGCGATGGACTGATAACTTGCACTGCTCCTAGTTGTGCTAGAGTTGGAAGCGCTCGCGGCAGATGAACTGCGGCTTGTTGAATCAGCAGTACTAGAGTTTTACGCCTTGCTATCTGAGGAGGTGTTGCCAATGGAGAGATAATTACATGAACCAACTAATATTAGTTTGTAAGCTCAACTTTTGCAATTCAGTTGGTGTAGTTTAGTCGGTACTTATGAAAGACGGTGCTGCTTTTGCACCATTTGTTCAAATCAGATAATTAATGCAAGGGTATAAGTCGATAGCAAACTGAACCATCTCCGACGCCAACAGCAGCTTGCCGCATTATCTGAATTAGTTGCAAATTATTTATTACCTCTAACTCACGGATGCGTGAAGTCAGAACCATTGCCTCTAATTGTGGCAAGTACTTTGATAAACCCAGCCAATAAATATCGTTAAAGAAAGATGAATTGGGCTAAAACCCTCTTGTCTCCTGCCTTATCCCAACTACAAATATTAATACCGACCTACTTATCTCAGATATTCAATTTGATTTAGAAATCTCCTACAGATTATGCTGTGTATATCAATTCTCTTTTGACCAGAAACTATTGTTGTTTTCTGCTAAACGCCTCAACCAGAGTTCAACTGCTAGCGTAGTATTAAAAAGTTGCATATTAGCAGAGAATCCCATACTAAAAAATTGTATAGCATTTCGTAATTTTTCTAGATCTATTAATTTCATTTCTGCTAAAACAGAGGTATTTAATAGTTCTTTAATAACATCTCGATTTTTTCGGAAACCGCTCAACTCATCTGCTGTATATTCACCCTTAGTATTACGCATAAAAATACTCTGCGGTAAATCATACTGAAATGCTTTACTTAGAAGTGGTTTGTAAGCAAATGGGGTTGTGCGTTCCTCTGGTTTTGCGGAGAGACAAGCATCAATTACCAAAGAATCAAGATAAGGAGACTCTAAATTCACATTATAAATATTAGCTACCTGTTGTTCTACTTTAATCGTAGCTCCAAATGACTGGATCTCAGCTATAGCTTGATGTTCTCCAGGAGTATCAGCAAAAGGTGTTGCTATTATTGCCCATTTATGTAATTCTTCCAAAACTAAATCTGCTAATTTCTTTGTATGCCAATCAATAAACTTAGGAAGAGAATCCCAACCGAGATATTCTTGAAAAGGAGTCAGGCTATTAGATCCTTGAAATAATAAACATCTGTTATTTATTTTTTTTATTTCTTGAAGTAACCACGGGCGATAAGAACTAATATTTAAATAAATAAAATTTATTAATAAAGAAAATAGCGAACAATTTGTAACTCTAGACCATCCATATACGTGCTGAAAAAATGTTATTATTTTTGTTAATTTTAACAAATCTGAACAATAAGAAATATTTGATGAAAGTACTGAATCTCCACCCTCTCCATGTAGATGAAGTTGAGATCCTATCGACTTAATAATTTCCATTTTGTAGTTAATTTTTCCGAGGCTAATGACTAATGTATCTGGCGTATCTATCAAAGGAATTGATTTCAAGCTACTATACTCACTATAAACATTATGTTCCTCAATCATAACAGTGTTAATATTTGAATAAAAACTAGCTGCATGCTGAGCGTATTTGATATCTGAAGATTGAGTGGCACTGAAAGTTTTTTCAGTTATTGTAATTAAATCTTTACCCTGATTTGCTAGAGTTTTTGCAGCTATTAAAGCTAAAGTAGTCGAGTCAAAACCACCGCTCAAATCGCTAGATACATTACCGTATAAATTGACTCTACCTTCAACAGCAGTTATTAACTGTTCACGTAAATATTCAGCCGCATCAGAAAAACTTTTATATTTTTGAGGTTTATACCAATAACGTTGACATACCACTTTGCCTAATGAAATATGTAAATAGTGTCCGGGAGGTATTACTTGTACATTACAGAAAGGAGTACGTTTTTGTACTAATCCTATTGTCCCTGAACATGATAAAAAAGTTGCTAGCCAATGCTGATCTATTTCAGCCTTAAGCAATTGCTGTAGAGGTACTCCTAATGAAGAGTAAACAATCACAGAATTATAATCTGCATAAAATACAGACTTTACACCAGCAACATCCACAAATACATACGTGTCAGCATTATCTTGAACAATCAGATTATAGCTACCTGGCAGTTTCATAAGTTGGCTGTACTCACCTTTTTTGATAGCACTTTGAAATAATTTGATCACAGTTTCATAAGATGCAATACAACTACCGACTATAGCTATCCTAATCAAGCCTTCCGAAGCTATGATTACTTGTTGTTTTTGCCAATTTCCACAGAGCCACAAGTAATTTCTCTCTGCCCAAAGCAACTTTCCTTCAAGTGGTTTAGGGAGGTTTAAAAGAGAATATTTATCCTCGGCTATAAAACCGCAAAACCAACGTTCCATATTCTTTAATATTTGGTGAATGAAATAGTAATCTTAGGAAAAATTTTTATTTATAAAATAATATGGTATTGAAAAATTTAAATATAACTTTATACTTTAACTTTTGATTAATCTATAAAATAAGTAGAAAATATAGAAATTATTAATGAAGTTTTATTAGAAGATATAGGTTTATTTGCTATTTAAAATAGTGAAGTCAAATCAGACTGTTTTGCTGTTGACTTCACCTATTCCTTTTACAAATGATATTTCTTCACTTAAGCATAAAAAGATTAGCAAATTAGTTGCAAAATACTTTAATTTTACTTCAGAGCAGGTCATAGAAGTAAAAAACTTAATGCAAGCTAGGATCATGACCTAACATTGATTTAACAGTTTCTTCTTTGCTTAAGCTAAATTTACCATCAATACCTATATCTCCATGTCCAAGGACGGGGAAGCCAATCTCGCCGCCAGCCATAGAAGCGACCTAAAGTTAATTTAACTGCATCACCTATCTTAATAACTTCAGGCTGACATTACTGCTTCTTTATTGAAATTAGAGTTGTCATTTAAACAAGCCTCAAAATGATTTATTTGGTAAGTTGTAAAGTACAATCAAATTTTAAATGCTCTACAAAACTAGACGTATCTGTACATTAAAGTTGATTTTTTACTTAAACACCAGATGTCGTTAAGGTTTTTCACTCCACAACCAAACAGAGAAGAATACAGTAGTACCTTAAACACTTATTACACATCTCATTACTCAAAATTCAAAAGTATAAAAAATGAGTGAAGCGTAAGTGTATAAAGTAGCTCATAGTCAAAACTCTTTTGTTTACCTGTGAACTTGATAATGAGCAGTTTCTATTTCTTATAACGAACGCTCAATGCAAAATATTCCAAAATTGACAAAAAATTTTTGAGAGCTTAGCGATCGCTCTGTACCCTTTTGGGGGAGAATTACTTATTGGAATGTGGCTTACGAGAACTAATGTTCTGATAAGTAAATGGATGAAACCATTGAAAACACGTTACTCACTCCCTTGGCACTTACTGCGCCAACACCATTGGCTGAACACCCCGCGTAAGGATTCAGGTGGCAGAGTATTGACAAAGGTAACACTTGAGAGGGAGTATCACAAATATGAACCAAAACCTGTCTCAAGAATTAGACCGAGAAAGCTTGAACCAGTTATCAAAAGAGCAACTGG
>NZ_VJXY01000109.1 GCF_014831675.1 Komarekiella delphini-convector SJRDD-AB1
GCTAATCTCTATTGTTGAAAGGTTAGGGATTTGTTTTATTTATAGTTGTAGCAACTTGTAGGATTATCTATGTCATTTTCAAATCTTTTTTAGTTTTTATTAGTAAATAAGATGCGTTCGCCCTGGCGCTACCACTAGCTAAAGTTTGACCATCTTTACTAAGAGCAATCGACCAGATCCAATCTGTGTGTCCTTGCAGGGTTTTCAAACACTCACCTGTTTGAATGTCCCAGATTTTTACCATTTGATCCATACCACCACTGGCAAGGACTGAATAACTGCCACTTAAATTTTGTTGCTGAGCTTGAGCTACAGACCAAACAAAGCCTGTGTGCATCCTGCTGAATACTTGCAGGCATCGACCTGTAAGATCCCATTGTTTAACAGTTTGGTCATCACTGCCACTAAATAAGGTTTGACCATCAGCACTAAACACAATAGAACGCGCCCAACCTGCGTGTGCTTCCCAGGTTAAGCATTGTTGTCCGTTTGTTGTTTGCCACAAAGAAATTTTACCGAGAGTATCCCCTATTGCCAAAAGATTACCATCTGGACTAACTGCCAGTGTAAAGGTGTAGCTTAGATTTGCAGTAAAGGTAGATTTTGTTAAATCTGAGTAGGCGAAGTTTGTTCGGTGCAAGTTAACACCTTTTAAATCAGCCTGCCAAATCGTCAAACCAGAAAAGTTGCGATCGCTTAAATTCACTTGCAGTTGGCGGAACAAATTGATTGTATTACCACCCACATATCCAGTATCAATTGGTTTCAGTCTCCGCAATGATGACAGAATGGTCATTAACTGCATTTCAATTCTATTTGCAGTCCCAAAAACCGAAAGTAACTGTTTAATAACAGGGTTAAGAATCAGGTAAATTTGAATCTCTTTAATATAGTCTTTTGTAGTAGCTTTAATCAGTGCATGAGTTTTGAAGAGGGAAATGCTTTGAGTTTCAACTTCAACACAAACCTGTTGAATCAAACGACTAGTCATGTACTCCATCAATACAGGCTGTAGCGTAAATAACCCACTGCCTATCTCAATAAGACTACGCCTTTCTAAAGCCTCCAGTACTTCTAGTAATTGAGAAGATGAGATAGCAGATAGTAAATCAGCCTGTATTTCTTTAAATGTTACAGGTTCGCGATTGATTGCCAACCAATACATGACTTCTTTTTCTAAAGCTGACAAATGTTGAAATTGTTGTTCTAGCAAATCTTGAATGTCACCGAATACAACAGTACCTTCAGCAAGAAAGTTTGTAATACTACTGTCAAATAAATCACGAATTGTTGTTGCTACTATCTTCAGCGCCAGGGGATTACCTGCATAAGATCGAATTAAAATTTACCATTCATAGATTGAACCAGTAAAACTACTTTTACAACTAAAAATTGCTTGCCCATCAGCAATTGATAAACCTGATAATTGCATAGTTCTAACTGGTAATGTTTCGCCTTCTAGTACTGCTACCTCTTTAGGCTTTTCTCGACTTGTTAGAACCAAACAACTTTGGTGACGAAACTCGCCAATCCGTCTAAAAAGTTCACCGTATCCTTTATAGCCAGAGCGATATTGACCTGTTCTACCCTCACTACTAGTCAGAATTATCTCTGCATTATCGAGAATTAGGAGACATCGATGTTTTTGTAAATGGGTAAGTAGGCGAAAAATTTTATCACTCACAGATTCGGGTAAATCACCTTCTTGGTGCTGAGAAATAACTTGAATTAAGCTAATGAGTAGCGATTCAATAGTTGGGGCATTATGAAGCGATCGCCAAATAACATATTCAAAGTTTTCCTGAATTTTCTCACTCAACTTCACAGATAAAGAAGTTTTACCAATTCCCCCAATTCCTAATAATGCTACTAACCGACAACGTTCTTGAATAATCCATTGCTCTAAGGTTGCAATTTCTTGGGTACGTCCGTAAAAGATAGAAACATCAAGGGCTTCACCCCAATCACAGTGATGAGTGCTGAGCAAGGAGTGGGGAGTGGTGTTAAGTTGACGAGAAGACCATCTTCTTAAAGATGAACGAAGGTTATCTTTAGTAACTTTTTCACCCATCGCTTTGGAGAGCATTTTCCAGAGTCGAAAGCCCACAATTTTGATATAGTCAGCATCATAACCAAACTTTTCAGCAATCTCTGGATATGTTTTCTGTTCCCAAGACTGTCGAAAAATAACCTCTTGTAAGTCATTTAGAGATGCTTTCTCAAGAATGATTTCAACAATGGCTAAGGCTTCTTCGACAGTCATTTGCCTACATATTTCTTACTAAAGTTAACTTCAACTTGTAACTTTCAATAACTTTTAGTTACTGCAAAGGTTCAGCAACTTTTTTAATATGCTATCAGTTGTTGATTCCCAAAGAAACAACAATTTTAAATAATCAACGAAATCATTGAAATCATTTTAGACTATGACTACAACCTTACAAAGACGTTCTAGCGCCAATGTCTGGGAACGCTTCTGTGAGTGGATCACTAGCACTGACAACCGTCTATACATCGGTTGGTTTGGTGTGCTGATGATTCCCACTCTGCTCACCGCTACCACCTGTTTCATCATCGCCTTTATCGCCGCGCCTCCCGTAGATATTGATGGTATTCGGGAGCCTGTTGCAGGTTCTTTAATCTATGGCAACAACATTATTTCTGGCGCGGTTGTTCCTTCTTCCAATGCGATCGGTTTACACTTCTACCCAATCTGGGAAGCTGCTTCCTTAGATGAGTGGCTCTACAACGGTGGCCCCTACCAGCTAGTAATCTTCCATTTCTTAATTGGCTGTGCCTGCTACATGGGACGCCAATGGGAATTGAGCTACCGCCTGGGAATGCGTCCTTGGATCTGTGTAGCTTACAGCGCACCTCTGGCTAGTGCTACCGCAGTATTTTTGATTTATCCCATCGGTCAAGGCTCCTTCTCTGATGGTATGCCTCTGGGTATCTCTGGAACTTTCAACTTTATGTTGGTATTCCAAGCTGAACACAACATTTTAATGCATCCATTCCATCAGTTGGGTGTAATTGGTGTATTTGGTGGTGCTTTAGTTTCCGCGATGCACGGTTCCTTGGTGACTTCAACCTTAGTACGTGAAACCAGCGAAATCGAATCTGCAAACTACGGTTATAAGTTCGGTCAAGAACAAGAAACCTACAATATAGTTGCTGCTCATGGTTATTTGGGACGCTTGTTCTGGCAATATGTCAGCTTCCAAAACTCCCGATGGCTGCACTTTGTTTTAGCAGCTTTGCCTGTGATTGGTATCTGGTTTACTGCATTGGGTATCAGCACGATGGCATTTAATCTCAACGGTTTCAACTTTAACCAATCTGTAATCGACTCCCAAGGGCGTGTAATTAACACTTGGGCGGATGTAATTAACCGTGCCAATTTAGGGATGGAAGTAATGCATGAACGTAATGCTCACAACTTCCCTCTAGATTTGGCAACAGGTGAAGCAGCACCAGTCGCTCTAATGGCTCCTGCTATCCACGGCTAAGGTTTAACTTTAAATTATCTTGGGGATGGTATTTACCATCCCTACTTTTTTATCGTTGCACTTCATCCACTGCTTTGGGAACCCCGGCAGTTAATACCTCGTGTCCACCAGGTGTAACTAACACATCATCCTCAATACGAATGCCAATACCAATCCATCGCGGGTTAGTCTCTGGTTGGTCTTCTGCTAATTTAGTATCTGGGACAATATAAAGTCCTGGTTCCACTGTGAGAATTTGACCAGGTTGTAAAATCTGCGGTTTATCGTCACCATGTTGGTAAACACCCACGTCATGGACATCTAAACCTAACCAATGACTGGTGCGGTGCATATAGTACGGCTTGTATTTCTCTTCCTCAATTAACTTGTCAACTTCACCTTTGAGGATACCAAGCTCTACCAAGCCTTCGGTAAGGACGCGCACGGCTGTATCATGAACTAATTTGTGGGGATTACCTGGTTGTATTTGGGCGATCGCTTGTTTTTGGGCTTCTAAAACAATCTCATATAGTGTCTTTTGTTCTGGTGTAAACTTACCACCTACCGGAAATGTCCGGGTAATATCAGAGTTGTAATAACCATAAGCACAACCTGCATCAATTAGGAGCAATTCCCCATCCTGCATCTGGCGCACATTCTCGATGTAGTGAAGGACGCAAGCATTTGCACCGGAAGCCACAATTGAAGGATAAGCTGGCCCCATTCCCCCCCGTAGCCGAAAGATGCGTTCCATCTCAGCCTGGATCTCATACTCATAACGTCCGGGTGCACTAATTTCTAGTGCGTAATTGTGTGCTTCAGTTGCGATCGCCGCTGCTTGACGCATCAATTCCAACTCGGTTTCACTTTTAACGAGTCTCATGCTGTGGAGAACAGGCCCAGTATCTTCGATGGCAATTGGCCCTGTGCCGCGCTTGGGATAAGTCCGCAGTAAACTTTGGTAATGCCACAGAATTTGGTCATTAAAACTGCGATCGCGTCCTAAGTGGTAATAAATGCGATCAGCTTTTTCCAAATACTGGGGCAATTTTTCATCCAGTTCGCTAATCGGATAAGCTTCATCTGCACCATAAATTTCTTTCGCTGCATCTACCCCACAGCGATAACCACTCCAAACTTCTTTTTCTCGATCCTTCGGTTGAACAAATAGCACAAACCGATGTTCTGCATGGTGCGGCGCTAACACCGCTACTGCTTGCGCTTCGTTAAAGCCAGTCAAATAGAAAAAATCACTGTCTTGGCGATAAGCGTATTCGACATCATTGTGCATTACTGCCATCGGAGCACTGCGGAAAATGGCAGTACCATTACCAATTTTTGCCATTAACTGCTCGCGACGCTGCCGATATTCTGTTTGCATAACTGAATCAATTTATAAATTTATCGTGTTATTTTACACCTTTAGCAACTAAAGACTCTACAAATAGTGCCTTTTATTAGGTGCTAATTTCAGTTATTCTAGCTAAGACTCATTCAGATTCCCGACTTCTCTGAGAAGTTGGAGATATTGTTAGAATTGCTATAGTTCGCTTTATAAACGACAAGTTCATCTTTAGCCTGTATAAAAACAGATGTCCCTTCTGGAATAGCTTCTAATAAATTGATTGCTTGTTCCCATTTGGCTTTGACTTGCTGCTTTGAATCAGGCGAATTCTGAGCCAAAAAAGTAGCCTCTGTTGCTAGTTTTTGGGCTGATTCCAAGTTTGCTACTGCTTGTTTTTCAGTCAATAGTCTTTTACTGATGACGTTATAATTAACACGATAGCTAACCAGTTGCTTCTTTGCTTGCAAAGAAATTGCTGTTTCTTCAGGAATACTTTCTAATAGTTCTATCGCCTGTTGCCATTTAGTTGCTGCTTGTTGCCAAACTGCAAGAGGATGAGGCGGATTTTGAACTAGAGCAGCAGCCTCCATACCAAGGTTTTGAGCAGATTTAAAATTAGCGATGGCTCCGCCATCGTCTGCGACGAACGCACTTTCTTCCTGAGTGAAAGTTAGATTCATCTGCTGAAGTCGTGGATTTTGATTATTGATTATCTGACTACCAAAACCTAAGACTACTAAACTTGAAGCTATGATTAAAGTCAAACTTACGATTTTTTGTCTTGAAAACCTCGGTACTTCTTCTGATGGAAGATTAATAATTACTTCTTCTAATTGAGGATTAATAACTGTTTTTTTGCTAATTTTTTGTTCAATATTTACCAGCGCTGTTTCTGCCTGTTCTTTTAAAGAATTACTATGTATAACTAAATTAGATACCTTTTCTTTAAAAGAATCACAAGTATTAAGAATATCTGTTAATTCTTGTAAATTGCCTTCACTAGATATAATTAATTCCTGATCATCATCCAACCATTCTAAGGCAAAGCCAGATTTACCACAAAAACAGGAGACTCCCAGCAATATTGTTAACATATTCTGGCTATTTTGAATAATATCAACTATATAATTAAGTCTTTGTTGTGTTTGTAATAATTCCTCTTGAGCACAGTTTATTTTATTAATTTGCTGTTGTAAAAGTTTAGAATTACCAAAGCCTAAATCAATATTTAAGCTTTCAGCAATATTTTGAATTTCAGTGGATAAGTTTAAATAGTTAATATGAGAATCCAGTTGAGATCCCAAATGAGAATCACTTAATATATCTGTGGCTATAGCCTGAATTAAATAACCCCATTCAATCCAATAATCAATTTTTGCTTGTAAATTAGTTAATGATATTTCTGTTTCTGGCTTACCAAATTTTGCAATAATAAACTCTTTTTTGCTATTAAGAAATTCATCTGCCAAATAAACATTAGGAATAACCAAACTCGCAGTTGAAGCTAAACCAGATGTGCTGACTGCGGTATTACTATTTTTAGTAAATTTTAGTTCTTGAGTAATCAGTTTTTTGATATTTCGTAGCTGTTCCTGAACACTATTTATCAGGATAATTTCTTCCATGATTTTATGAGAACTACCAATAGTTAGCTTCAAGCTATGAACAAGTTTTGGTAGCTCATTGACAAGCATTTCTAGGTCAGCCATAAATATCCCTTGGGGATTTGTTGAAAGTTTATGCGAAAGAATTAAAATGTCTATGCAGCGAGGTTATGACGTAACCACGCCTGTTGAACTAGGCATTCTAGTTAATTAATAAATCTCAGGAGCGATAGATTTATAGTTCCCGTAAATCCTGCTAAAGTAACAATTTCAGTTGCCAAGGTGTAGAGGAAGACAAAACAACCCATTAACTAACGTATGAATGAAATTGATTTAGCTTTTACCCCAGCGCTAGAGTTGGCGCAATTAATCCGCCGCCGAGAAGTGTCGCCATTAGAGTTAGCAGAAATATATTTAGAAAGGATTGAGCGTTTAAATCCCCAACTGGGAAGTTATTTTACAGTGATGGCAGAATTGGCGATCGCAGATGCCAAAGCCAAAACAGAAACTCTCACAACAACCTCAGAACTACCGCCATTTTTTGGTGTGCCGATTTCCATTAAAGACCTCAACGCTGTAGCGGGTGTGCCTTGTACCTACGGGAATCCAGTATTACTGAGCAATATCCCTGACTATAATGACGGGGTTGTAGAGCGGATTAAGCAAGCTGGATTTATTATTCTTGGTAAAACTGCAACTTCAGAAATAGGCTCTCTTCCTTATAGCGAACCAATGGGATTTCCCCCAGCCAGAAATCCGTGGAATTTGGAATACACACCCGGTGGTTCTAGTGGCGGTGCAGCCGCAGCCGTAGCCGCTGGATTATGTGCCATCGCTCAAGGTTCTGATGGTGGTGGTTCGATTCGCGGGCCTGCGGCTTGTTGTGGTTTGGTGGGAATTAAGCCATCACGGGGAAGAGTCAGTAAAGCACCCGTAGGCGATCGCCTTGCCGGAATTGCTACCAATGGGCCAATAGCTCGTACTGTTGCTGATGCTGCTGCGCTTTTGGATGCGATATCTGGTTATGTCACGGGAGATCCTTACTGGCTACCAAATCCAGAACCATCATTTCTCGCCGCCACACAGGAAAAACCCAGTACTTTGCAAATTGCCTTTGCTACTAGCATCCCTCCCTTGGGTGAAGCTGATGCCAACTGTCAGCAAGGTGTTTTGCAAACAGTTCAGTTATTAGAACAACTTGGTCATAAAGTTGAGGCAAAATGTCCAGATTTCAGCGGTTTAGTTGAACCGTTTCAAATCGTTTGGCAAGCTGGGGTAGCTGCATCAGGAATTCCAGTCGAGATATTACAGCCGATGAATCGTTGGCTTTTAGCACGAACAGGTTCGGTTGCTGAGTACCTCCAGGCGGTTTCGCAAATGCAGGTAGTAGCACGGCAAATTGTAGCGTTTTTCAATACTGTAGATGTGCTAGTCTTGCCAGTTTATTTACATTCACCGATCCGGGTGGGAGAATGGGCTTCTCTAAGTCTAGAAGAGACATTCCAAAATATTATTCACTGGGTTGCTCCTTGTCCACCGACTAATGCAACTGGACAACCTGCGATCGCACTTCCTGTAGGTTTTGATAGTAATGGTTTACCTATTAGTGTGCAGCTAATTGGCAAACCAGCCGCCGAAGCTACTCTGATTAACCTAGCAGCGCAGATTGAAGCAGCTAAACCTTGGATTAAACATCGTCCAGCATTTGCAACATAATACTACTAGTCCACCAAAGTTATTTTGACAGGTTGCTCTGTAGGTGAAATAATGGTATGAAAACACTTTTAAAAGTTATGTCAGCTAAATATACTGTTAGCCTAACTCAAGAGGAACAAGATAAACTATTGGA
>NZ_VJXY01000110.1 GCF_014831675.1 Komarekiella delphini-convector SJRDD-AB1
TTTCACAGCACCTATATTCACGACACCTACAAAAAATCGCGATCGCTGCTACTCCTTGACTCATTAATCGCATAAATGCCTGTAATCATTATGGAGCATAGCTTAGAGCTTTTCTTAGTGCCATTCGATACAGAGAGAATTGGCTCAAGAGGAAGAACGCAGGTGGTACGAGGAACATGGTGACGAGGATTACGAATATGATGAGGATGAAGATGAGTCAGAGGAAGAATAAACTTTTTTAACTATGAGCGACCAAATCTCTACTTCCAGGGTGAAGAAATAGCAGTTGTCGAAAGCACCTTACCCGCATTCAATCTAATCGCCGTTTCACCACAGCTAGGACATTGCACTTTCGCCAGCACCACTGACGGACGCCCCTTATACTCTCCAATTACTAGTTCCCCACTAAACTCGCTGATTATTCCCTGCTTACAATGCCAGCACTCGAACACCACGCGCCCCACTGATTTGTCACAGTCCAAAAATTGCATGTGCTGGCACATCTGAGGTGGTAACTCCTCTTCATCGCTTCTTTCAAATATGTGCGGCTTGGATTGAGGAAGGGAATCTAATTTTTTCTTACGGGGGGTAGTGGCGTTTTCGTTCCTATGAACTTGCGGCATCGCCTGTGTTTGAGCTTGGGGCGGTGAAGCTGGCTCATACCCAGGTGAAATTGCAACACCCACTCCTGGATTCCGAACATCACTGGGAAAAATGCAGCACTCGCCGTCCAATAATCAAGCATTAACTGTTGCCTTACCTCTACTTATCGCCCGGATCACGAATCTTTTTCAGAATAAGCTCAAATAGTTACTCTATCTCAACAAGTCTTAGAATACTTGCTCTTTAGTATGTTTATAAGAGCAAATCGCCAAAAATATCAGGTTGTTAAACATTAAATGTACTTAGGTAAATTTCACTCCTTTTGACTACTCAAATGCTTGTTGCCAACTTGATTTGAAATTCGGAAAAATCTACTTAAAGACAGATTTGAGAAAATAGAGCAGAGATTACGATTTTACTAAGTTGTTAGTAAGCTATTAGTAAGCATAAATAAGTAACAAAAACTGTTATGTAGAGAATTTCGCCTGACTTCTAGAAAGTTCTGATTTATGCAACTTTTAGATTGGACTTTTTCCAATTTCCGCTTGTATCGTCGGCTACGAAAATGCGGGTAGTGACAGAATTTTCTCAAACGTAAGAATTAATCCCGATGAAGTTAAGCATTTACCTAGCTTTTGCATTTGTTAGCGTTAACGTTTTGACTCTGGTCACTACTGCCGTATTAGCTGCGAACCCTCAACATGTTCTGCATTTATTGAGCAAGAAAAACTGTTTTTTTTGTGACCTATCAGCAGCTAACCTCTCAAGCATTGTACTTTTACAAGCCGACCTTCAGGGAGCCAACTTGTCAGGAGCTAACTTGTCACAAGCTAACCTCAGTGGAGCCTATCTTCAAGGAGCCAACTTGTCAGGAGCTAACTTGTCACAAGCTAACCTCAGTGGAGCCAATCTTTCACAAGCTAACCTATCACAAGCCAATCTCCAAGGAACAAATCTGTCAGAAGGTTTAGCATCACTAGCTAATTTCCAAAGAGCTAACTTGTCGAAAGCTAACCTGAAAGGAGCCTTTTTGTTGCTAGCCAACTTATCACAAGCCAATCTCTCACAAGCTAACCTATTACAAGCTAATCTCTCACAAACCAATCTCTCACAAGCTAATTTGTTATTCGCTAATCTTTTGCAAACCAACCTTGAAGAAGCCAATCTTCACAAAACCATGATGCCTGATGGCAAAATCTATCCTTGATTTGAGAAGGTTGCCCCAACGTAAAAGTTTTGTGCCGTTAACAGAAGGCGCGATTTTTTCAAGTTAATCTGTATAACTAACTGTCTAATTAACAATCATCAATTGTGTAATAGCTACGGTAAAAAAGCCTTCACAAGGTAGACTAAACTATTGAGTGAGCGCGATTTAACAAAGTAAGAGTTAGCGCCTAAATTCATTGCCTCTAAAACTTGGTCTTTATCTTCTGAGTTGTTCATAATCACTACTGGTATATGTATTAATAGGGGATGTTGCTTGATCCACTTGAGTAACTCAAAATCTGACAAAACAGTTAAATTTAAATCTATTAGAATTACAACAGGTAGAAAACTCGGATTTCTCACAAGCAATAAAAAACCAATTTACATGACCTCATGTAAGGCATTTTTTTAATACATCATCAATCCAAATTTAGGTAAAAAGACAAAACTAGTATAAATCAGTAGCTATAGAGATAAAATAATTACTATACTATTTCTAGTACTGAAACCAAAAGGCTCTGTTCATAAAACTAAGTATTTCAAAAATAGACTTGGATAAAACCAAGCCCAAAGTATCATTAATTAAAGAAAAATAAAATGCACTAAAACTAATATTAAGCAGTAGAAGTACGCATTATTAAGCATCTGTAAGCAGCAGCAAATATATGTTTGGAAGGACTTGAGCTACTAATCGCAATTAAAATTCGGCGTGCGCTGACAGTAATTAGCGCTCCCAGTTTTAGTAATTTTGTACGAATAGTTCCGACTTGAGCATTTTTTAAATCTGTTTTAGCTAAACATTTTTGACGCAATGCATTCATCAAAACGTAAGCTATAGAAGAAAACCATAAACGTAACTGATTTCCCGCGAATGTGTGGGTACTGGTTCTATCACTAAAAAGTTCCAATTGTTGCTCCTTAAGGCGATTTTCCATCTCCCCTCGCTGACAGTATTTTTGCGTGTAGAGTTGACTAGGTGGTACTTTATTGGCTTGAAGTGAAGTCACAACAAAACGAATATTAATTCCCTTTGCTCCATATTCAACTTTAGAAACAACACGACGACTACGACTCCAAGATTCACGAGTTTGGTAGTCTAAAGACTTATACCAAGTTGAGTTATTAATCAGTTCAGACGCAAGTTGAAGGAGTTCTTCATCTGGAATAAATAGAGTTTCTAAAAATGAAACTATTGGTGACATTTTTTGCTCAAACTCATTTTTAGCCTTACTTTGTGTTGCTGTAGTCATCTGAATTAAACGGCTATTTTGCGCCAATCCAAAAACGTAATCAACTCTAGGCTGTGATTCACACCATACCATGATATTTTCTCTGGAATAGGCACTATCTCCACGTACTATAATTTCAACATTATTCCATTGTTGCCGTATTTGTTTAATAACTCTCTGTAGTTCTTCTAATGCTCCTGCTGCTGGATCTACATTAGAGGGGCGAAGCTTTGCTGCCAATAAATGTTTTCCGCAAAAGATATAAAGTGGAGCATAGCAGTATCCTCCATAATAAGTATTGAAGAAAACTTGCTCCTGATTACCATGCACTAAATCATCAGTTACATCCAAGTCCAAAATAATTTGTCGTGGTTCTTGGGAGTAAGATTTTAGAAATATATTCACAAATAGACTTTCAATTTCTTCTGGCGAGTGACCTATTTTATGGTAACGACTGTCTGCTCCTTGTTCTACATCTTCAGGGCAATGTTCCAGCCTATTTAATGTACACATTCGGAGCTAATATAGCAGGCTCATTCTCTAGCCTAATTCTTTTTCCTAATGCTAAAGCAAACATTGGATCATGACGTAATTCTTCATGCTCATTTAAGTCTTCGTATCCCATGACTAACCCGTATATTCTTTGTTTAATCAAGTTTTCTATTGAATGGTCAATTCGATTTGACTGGCGGTAATCTTGGAAACACTGTGCAAACTGTGATGTGATTTGCAGTTTTCTATCTATTTCAGCAATTAAGTTTAACCCAGCATCGGATGTTACCAGCCCCCCATTGAAATTAACTACGACTGGAGGCGATTTTGGCTGTTCAAATCTGAACTGTTTTGGGAGCGATCGCCTTGCGGGTTGATTCATCGGTTAAAACTGCTGAAATGCTTGCCATATATACACTTTATCAGTTTTAAGCTCCGCTTTTTTCTGAGTTTGTGAGAAATCCGGGAAAACATATTCCTAACCCAGCTTATGAGCATGCAGCTAAATTAATAGGTAAACCTTTTCTAGAAACTGCTAAAAAGTTTGAAATTCAATTTAATGAAATTTTTCCTGGGAGTTTTTCTACCTCAAAAGAAGTTCAAACAGGAGATTTTGAACTTCGACTATTTCAGTTAAAAGCTTTTTATCGGAATAAGCCTTTATGTCTGTTTTTACTTAGATTTCCTCATTTTCATGAGAAATTTGGCTTTCCACTAGCACCGGAGTTAAAAATTCTAGAGTTGTACTAACTATAGGTATGTATTGAATTTGTGCTCTTTTATGGATTGACTGCTGCGCTACCACCTATTCTAATTAATTTTTCAATCATACAAGCATTCTCCTCTAAGAGACACTTGGCAGTCAGGCATTTAATAATCATCTGAGAAACTAGGTCATCTCAGATTTTTACAGGTAGTCCAATCTGGGTTCTCCCACTAATAATTTCTCTAGTTGAACCAAGTATTTGGTTTAGTTGGACTTTTAAGCTCGCGGCTTCTAGCTTTCATTGTTAAGATTTAATTATTTTTTTCTGGAATTAGTGAGATAAATTTATGTAAGATATGTAAGATTTAGGTTAGATAAAACATTAACTTTAAGAAAATGTAAAGCTAACGAAAATACCCCCTTATAAATGTTAATTTAAAAAGGTTGGTAAAGCACTTGTGGCAGACAATTACAAAAATAATTTCTTCCGCAAGCAGGTGATTTGATGAGTTGCTGCCGCTGTTACACAAAAGTTGAAAAACAAGGAAAAGGATTTACGCAGGGTAATATCAACTATAAAGCAATTAACAGCTTACTAACTCATCCTATAGGGGGATAAAGTAGAAAAATCAGTCCAGCGTTAGACACTATAGGCAGAAATACAGCGGTTCCCGCTATTATGCAATACAGTTTTTCTCCCTGCCCCTTTCCCTAGCACAGCTTTCAGTTTTGAGGATGCACTTTATAGCTGCTGGAAGTGCTGTATCAACCAACCGCTGGTTAAGGTTTGGTCGGTTTTCCAATTGCTGCTCATCTATCGTTCGGTTCTGGTGTTCGTGTATCGCTGTTTCTTACTTAACCAAGTTAATATCCTATTGAGTAGGTAACAGCTGTTCAAGACCGCTTTTCCTTGCATATTTCTCAGCGAAGGATACTTTCTGAGGCTTTTGTACTGTTTTGAAGGGACACTCTTTTTTAAGAGTGTTCCTTCCAGTTGTATCTCCTTGCATCGAAAAGCAATTCAGTTCGACTTTGCTATTTAATCATCACTTGCGTTGACGAGGCTTTTTCTTATTACGTTCATACTCAACAAGGATATCCTTTGTTTGTTGTGGAAGAATCACACTTTTGTTGTTGAATCGCATTTGGTATACCAGATAACAAAGGCTTTTAGTGTTAGGGCAGGAAAGAAAAGTTGGCAGATTAATGATTGTCACTCCTGTAAGAGTTGCGGAAATAAGAATGGCACAGATGAAAAAGAAAATGCCGGACTTACCGGGTATTGAGCCGAGATAGAAGTAAAAAGCAGCAAGATGGTCTGGAAAGCCTTGCTTTATATAGGTTTGAGCGTTTTTGAGGCGAAAGTAGGATTTTGAGAGAAGATACTTGCAGTGTGAGTATGCGCGGCTCAAATCAGGCGTAACTATTAAAAACTCTAAAAGCTATATATAGCAAGCCTTTTCAGACCATCTTGCTGCTTTTTACTTCTATCTCGGCTCAATATCTATCGGGGTTGCCCTCGCCAGTTTATATCCTAACTTTACAGCCGAAGCCGAGTACAGAAACCAGCTAGAAAATGCTTATATTCCTACTGTCAAACAAAAGAAACAATCATTTTATTTGTCAGACGGAAACCAACCGCCATTTGAAGAAATCGCTATTCACATGAGCGATGGTATTAGTGTAGGTATCATCAACAATCAAGTTACTGCACTCGAAGCGCTGGAATCAGAAGTTGAGATACTTAAAACTTATGGCACTGTAGAGCAAAAATCGGAATATTTAGACCAAGTATCCAGCCACTATCAAAGTTTATTTGACCAAGAATATGGTGAAAAATCCAAGCCAATTAGACCTGAGTACAAACCCTTCATGCAATCTGTTGTAGCTTTAGCAGAAAATCCCAACAGAACGCCAGAAATTATTCAACAGGCGATGGATAAGAATCGGCTGCTGTATCGGAGCATGATTGAGGAAGGATGCTATCACAACCAAATAGCAGTGGACTTATTCAAAAGCGCTAAAAAACCTGAAATGGGTTTAATTAATGAAAATAAGCGTTATTTATATAGAGATATTAATTATATAAAAGATAAAAAATCAAGAACAGCTTATCTGAACGAGGGGATCACTCCTAAAGGTTACTCGCCAGTAGAATTATTAATCAGTCAAACCAACAAATATTTCCAACAATCTCAACTAGAATCACGCCCCATAGTTCAGTTTAAAGATTTGTTTAGGGGAATCGAGTTTACACCTCAACAAAAATTTACTGCAATCAAAGCCAAACATGAGTTTGACAAGATTTTTAATGCAGCTGTGACTATGGAGCGAAAACGGGAAAGCGAAACAGGCCTGTCTGCTATTATCCAAACACAGCAAGGAACGCAATTAGAAATCACCAATCTCACCCGCTACAGACACCCTGGTATTTGGAAAGCCCAGACAATTAACCTCAAATTAGAAGCAATTCCCGAAAAATATCAAAGTAGATCTCGTCCTCACAAGTTAATGGCTCTGGCTCAGATTGATCATGAAACAGAAGATGACAAACCAAAATACCGTCAATTGGGAACAGTCAGCCAACAGTCAGTGACAGATTACAGCTTGAAACCTGGAATGGCGACTAGTGGCGCAACTCTGACTGAACTAAAGCCAGAAATGAGTCGAGGGCAAACCAAGTTGATGTTCCAGCAAGCTTACGAAGCAGCTGAAGCATTCAGGGCGAATATCCCAGAGCAAGAGCGATTATCGGCAGCGGCAGCAACTTGGAATGTTGGGGCATCCAGACAAGATGAACTAGAAGATAAACAATCTCCGACGCAAATCTCCAAGAAAATACCCAACTTTGTTTTCGCTGCTTTTCCCGACGAAATTGTCTCCAGATTGAATCAACTGCAATTCACGGAGATGAATTTGGTGACGCTTGACAGTGAGGCGAACAATTTCAAGGATAAAACCTGGAACCCACAGGAAAAATACCCTATAGAAATCAGAGCTAGCCATCACCCACCAGGACATGAACGTAATGCTTCCCGATTAGTACTTTTACAAGATGGCGACGGTGAGTACAAAGAATACGCCATGCCAGAGGCGAGAACGGGGCAGCTACCAATTGGCACAAAAGCGCAAGCCAATATCATACCAGGGTCAGCCTACACCGCAAATGCCACCATTCAAGTACCAGGAAAAGAACCAATAGAGTTTACTATTAGAGAAATCAGCAAATTTGCTCATGCAGGTCAAAATTTTAATGCCGAATCTGTAACCTTAGAAATTGGTACAGTCAGCGTCCCAAACCATGCGGTCAAGGTCAAACTGGATGGTAAAATACTAGGGGAATTAGACACAGATTCAGTCAAACAGCTTCAAGCATTTAACTATATTAAAGATGGTAATCCTCTCAATCTGAAACTCACCAGCATCTCGGAGAGTAAAAATCAGGCATTTGCGATCGCAACTTCGCCAAACGGCAACTTGCTCAAAATTAATAAAATTAACTTTTATGATTTTCAGGGGCAGACATTTAACGATGAAAATTATCGAAAAGTTACCTTAGACGTACCAGCATCAACAAGACGAGACGCGGTATTTCTTAATGGCGAAACGTTAGGAGTATTGCATTTCAATAAGGACAAAGAAGCCTTAAAAGAGTTAGGAGTTCTACAGCCTGAGAAGCGAACTCCCGTACAAGCTACGCTCCAAAGTAATTTCACAACGACTATATTGAAAGTTGATCCGACTACGGTTGAATATCCCCAAGTATGGACGAAAGAAAGTCTTGCTTTTGGGACACAGCAATCTGCTAATCCTCAACAACAGGAAATGATAGAAAGCAGTGCGCCGATACTGCAAAAAATTAAAGAACGTCCTACTAGTCTGCCAAGGCAATTTTGCTAGGTTAAATGCTCGGATATAAACGCTGCATTTTTTTACGTGCATCCTTGGTTTTAAAACCCCAATAGACGCTGGCTTTTTTTTGATTGCGTTCTTTCTCCCAAG
>NZ_VJXY01000032.1:0-3200 GCF_014831675.1 Komarekiella delphini-convector SJRDD-AB1
GTATGGGGATTGGGGATTGGGGACTGGGGACTGGGGACTGGGGAATGGGGAATGGGGACTGGGGACTGGGGACTGGGGAATGGGGAATGGGGAATGGGAAATAAATATTTAGAAATATTTTTTCAGTACCCAATGCCCGATGCTCCATGCTTCATAACTTATTATTCTGACTTGAGGGGTAAGATACTACTCATTTGTTCCAAATTTAACACTATGGCTAATTCTGCTTCACTCATCAGCCCTTGTTCTAGGACAATCTGTCGCAGAGATTTGCCAGTTTCTAAAGATTCTTTGGCTACATCTGCTGCTTTTAAATAACCGATGTGCGAATTGAGTGCGGTTACTAAAGCTAAACTGCCTTCAGCGTAAGCTAAACAACGTTCTCGGTTGGCAGTAATTCCTTGGATGCAGCGTTGCGCGAGTGCGGCTATGGTTAACCCAAGGATTTCAATACTGTGAATCAGGTTATACGCAATCAGCGGCATCATCACATTTAATTCTAATTGTCCTGCTTGGGCGGCTAAGGCGATCGCACTGTCGTATCCCATCACCTGAAAACACACCATTGATGTCATCTCTGCCATTACCGGGTTATACTTCCCTGGCATAATCGAGGAACCTGGTTGCACTGGTGGTAATTGAATTTCTTTCAAGCCAGTTTTTGGCCCTGAATCCATTAGCCGCAAATCATGGGATATTTTGACTAAATCCTGCGCCAAGTTACGCAAAGCCCCGGAAACATTCACAAATGGAGCCATACTCTGCATTGCTGCCATGAGGTGGGGGGCAGGTTCTAGGGGAAAATTTAGCAGTTCTGAGAGAATTTCTACCACACGGGCGCGATACTGAGGATGAGTATTCATCCCTGTACCAGCAGCACTACCTCCCAAACCTAGCACCATCAAATCCCCGGAGGCTGTGTAAATGCGGTTTTGATGTTCTGTCAGAATTTGCGCCCAAGCGCGAAAGTTTTCACCCAAACGCACGGGTACAGCATCTTGCATGTGGGTTCTGCCAGATTTGACGATATCTTGAAATTCTACAGCTTTATCTTCTAAGGCTGCGATCGCTTTATCTAAACCTGGCTGTAACGTCTTTGACAGCGCCAATAAGCCACCAATCCGAATTGCCGTGGGAATCACATCATTGGTAGACTGCCCATAGTTAACGTGGTCATTGGGACTAACGCGCTTGTAATTGCCTTTTTCTTCACCGAGAATTTCTAAAGCGCGATTTGCCAAAACTTCGTTAACGTTCATGTGGTGGGAGGTTCCAGCACCCGCTTGATAGATATCGACAACAAATTGGTCACGGAATTTTCCGGCGAGTATTTCATCAGCAGCTTGCACAATTGCCTGACTAATATCTTGGGGAATGCAACCAAGCTCACCATTAACTATTGCTGTAGCTTTTTTAATGAGAATACATGCATCTACGTAGGTAGGTAAAGGGCATATCCCACTAATAGTGAAGTTTTCGACCGCTCGCAGCGTTTGAATACCGTAATAAACGCTACTAGCAATTTGGCGATCGCCCATCGAATCGCGTTCGATGCGAAATTCAAAGTCTGGTTGTTGAGTCATAGATTCTTTGGTGAATATCAAAAAACCGATCATCCCACGCAGGTAAACTCAGATCAGCTAGTCTGCATAGAATCTGTACATTTTTTAATTCCCTATGACTCTACCTAACTGGATTACCTTTTCTCGCCTCTTGGGGATTCCATTTTTGCTTTACGGTTTATATAATCCCACACCACAAGCTAGGTGGATATGTTTGACAATTTTTCTAATTGCGGCATTAACTGATTGGTTAGACGGTTATTTAGCGCGGAAACTCAACCAAATCAGCGAATTAGGTAAGTTTCTCGACCCTCTAGTGGATAAACTTTTAGTACTTGCGCCGTTATTAGTGTTAATTGAACTAGGGAAGGTTCCAGCTTGGGGAGTGTTTCTGATTTTAGCGCGAGAATTAGCGATCGCTGGTTGGCGAGTCAATCAAACGACAATTACCGGGGCAAATATTTGGGGTAAACTCAAAACCGTTAGTCAAATAGTAGCGATCGCTCTTTTAATTGCACCCTTACCACCAGTGTGGCAAATCCCATCCCTAATTGCTTTCTGGATTTCAGTCGCTTTGACAATCATATCTGGAGTAGTTTACCTAGTGCCACCAAAAGTTAGTGTTGCCGAATATCAAAATAAAGTTACAGATCAAAATCAGTAATCACAGATAAATAACGATTGTTCATCTACATTTTTCTGTATTTAAGGAACCACAATTACAAGGGTTCCTATTGTCACTATTTCATACAATTTCCGCACATCCTCGTTATACATGCGAACACAACCATGAGAAATTGCCTTCCCTACAGAGTCTCGCTTATAAGTACCATGAAATCCGATTTCGTCTTTTCCATCAGTCCAAAATCCAATCCAGCGCTCTCCCAAAGGATTTTGTAAACCTGGAGGAACAACTTCTGTATTAGAAACGAATGGATTTTCCCAAGCCGGGTTTTCAACCATATTAAGCACTTTAAATTTGCCTGTAGGCGTTTCCCACTTTGGTTTACCAATAGCCACTGGGTAACTAGCTTGTAAAACATTCCCCTGATAAACATAAAGTCTTCGTTGCTTGAGAACGAGTAGTAAATGGATATTTTGCTCAGGAGTGCTAGGAGGGGTTGGCTGCACTGGAAGCTTGAGCCTGAGCAGTAAACGCATCACTCGCTCAGAAGTGCTAGGAAGGCTTGGCAGTGCTGGAGGAGAGTTGAGTTGACTAATTATTGTCTTCTCCATTACTCCTTGCTCAACCGTTGTTCTGGCAGTAGCACGTAATGGAAACCAGAAAAGCAAAGTAATTGAGATCAATCCAAATTTGAGAGCACTACGGTAATACACATTACTGCTCATAATTTGTTGCATTAACTATACAAGTTTTTTCCAAGTATTTAAGTTTTCAGTTTGCTTTTACTTATCAAAAGTAATTCAGAACTCAAATCTCAACTAGCTTGAAGTCTGAATTCTGAATTGTTATTCAACTAGTTTGCCAAATCTCACTAATTAAACAGGTTTTATCCTCGTCCTCGAACGCGACGTATTTGCATTGTGTTATCAGGAGTATTTCGATTAGCTGGCTTTGTAGTATTTGGAGTATTTCGAGGAGTATTTTGATTAGTCGGCTTGATGGTATCTGGAGTA
>NZ_VJXY01000032.1:3300-89097 GCF_014831675.1 Komarekiella delphini-convector SJRDD-AB1
TTTTGATTAGTCGGCTTGATGATATCTGGAGTATTTTGATTAGTCGGCTTGATGATATCTGGAGTATTTTGATTAGTCGGCTTGATGATATCTGGAGTATTTTGATTAGTCGGCTTGATGATATCTGGAGTATTTTGATTAGTCGGCTTGATGATATCTGTTGGTGTTGGCTCTTGTGTAGGCTGCCCCAATACTATTCGTGGGTGAATAGCAAAGCTGAAAGAAGAAGTGAAAAAGAGAAAATAAACTACGTTCGATATAAAATTGGATTTTTTAGATGACTTATGTTTCATTTTACCTTGTTCCTTGAGCATTTCATGTTTTGCAGTTAGTTTATCATTAAAATGAGATCTACTATTTTAAAAATATAAAAGTTACAGAATATATTTATATTTATTTCTAATCACATGATATTATCTTTTCTGCTAACAAATTACCTTTTTGCCAAACTCCACTCTTAGAAGAACCATTAGCAAATTCAAATACCCCGTATCCCTCACATTTACCATCTTTAAAATCCCCTCTATATTCATTACCATTTTTCCACCTTAATCTTCCTCGACCTTCAGGCTTATCGTTTACGTATTGACCTATATAATATTGATGTGAGATAGTTTCAGCCAGAAATGAATATCTTCCACAACCATCACGCTGACCGTTTTTTAATTCTCCATCATATCTATTACCGCTTTTAAATAGTAAAGTTCCCTTGCCAGTTAGTTTCTGATTCTGAACAAGATAGCCATGATATTTACTACCATCTATATGCATTGTGTATGCTTCGTCTGGTAATGCAGGTAAAGAGAATAAAGATGGTTCAGCATCGCAAGGTAGTTGAGTAAAGTTTTCGGTCGTTTTGATAGACAACAGAGTAAAAGAAGCTAACACAAGCATTCCTGCTCCTACTCCAGTTACAACTAAAACTTTTCTACGATATGGGAATTTCCACCAAGTTATTGACTTTGATAGTACTGGAGATATGGAATTCAGTGCTTGCAAAGCCTCGCTTGCTGTTTGATATCGCTGGCTAAAGTTGTAACGCACCATTTTGGTTAAAACATTAGCCAGTTTATTGCTGACATTTGCCTCATTTCGCCAAATTATTTCTCCATTGCTGGGGTCTTCTTGGAAATCTTTAGGTAATTTACCTGTCAAGGCTTGAATACCAATAACTCCCACTGCATAGATGTCACTACACAGTCTTGGTTTAGAATTAGCTTGCTCATTTGGCATATAACCATTTGAGCCAATAACAATAGTTGAAGTAACTTGACCTTGAATATTTGCTGCTAAACCTTTAATCTCTTTGACTGCTCCAAAGTCAATTAGTACAATCTTGCCATCCTCACGACGTCGCATCAAGTTTTGAGGCTTGATATCTCGATGGATGATATTTTGCTGATGAACCACAGCTAAAACTTCTAGAATTTCTTGCAAAAGTTTAATGACCTCGCCTTCACTCCATTTGTTACCAGGAATGATTTCTGCGGCCAAGTTATCCCCGTCTACAAATTCCTGTACTAAATAAAATTCGTCATTTTCCTCAAAATGAGCAAATAGTTTAGGAATTTGCTTACTAAGCTGACCTAAGCGGTATAAAAATTCTGCTTCACTCTCGAATAGTCGTCTAGCAACCAGCAAAACTTCCTGCTCGGATGTTTTTGGCTTAAGTTGTTTCACAACACATTTGGGATAGCTAGGCAAATCTAAATCTTCAGCTAAATAGGTGTCGCCAAACGCACCACTTCCCAAAAACCTTACAATTCTATAGCGTTTACGGATAACTGTGTATATTAGTCTATCAGCATCCATTTTATTCCAAAACCCTTAATTCTTCATTCTGCGTCTACTAACTGTAAAGTACCTGCATTACAGTTGAAGGCTTTCTTTGTAATCTTACGATCTAATTTAACTTCATAGAATTTGACTGGTTTTTCCTCTATATTTGCGTCAAGAAAAGGCTCTTGAATATAATTAAATTCACTTGTTGAAACAAACCTTTCTATCCTACCTGTTTTTGTTGGTTTCCATATAATCTCTTCATTGTTAACACTCGTTTTTGCATGTAAAAATACTCCAGCATATATTGTCGCTCCACCGGGAGTTCTATCCAAGCCCCCTGGCTCAACATTAATCCAACCTCTAGTTTCTGATACATCATCTAAAGCAGTGAAACTAATAGCTACTCGTACAGTATTAGGACAACTATCATTAGTTTTTAGAGTTAATTGATTGTAAAATTCCTTTTTTTGCCTCATTGTTTCTTTAATTTCTCTAACTTTTTGCCTATGATCACTAAATTTCTGGTTGTATAGCTTTTGTTTCTCAATTTTAAACTCTTCTTGTTGCTTTAGTTTATCAGCTTTTAGCTGAACATCCTGCTTAATTTTTTCAGTTTCCTGGCTCATTTTATTTGCATTTAAAGTAAGTATTGAACCAACAAGTGTTACTATTGCGCCTATTATCGCTACCTGTATTGTTGGCTCTTGCCACCAATGTTTTGGTTTATTGGAAGTTGAATCGGGATTAACCGGACTTGAATTTGGATTGGGATTAACCGAACTTGAATTTTTACTGGAATTAACCGGATTTGAATTTGGATTAGGATTAACCGAACTTGAATTTGGATTGGAAAATTTTAAACCCGAATAATTTGTCGATTCAAGTTCATAAATTTGAATATCAATAATTTCAATTTTTTGCGTTCCTAACACAATTTTACTGTTTAGTTTTAATGGTAATTCTTTACCAATAGCTAAGTCTTCATCATCCAATTTAGGAATATTAGTATCTCGCAAATTCTTAATAATAAATCTTCTTACTTGTTCGTCACAATATATTTTAACGTGTTCTTTTGATACACTACTGTCATTTATAACGATATCGCATACTACATTGTCACGACCAATAATAATGGCATGGTTATGTTTAGATACTTGTTGTTTAGAAATTTGCTGAGTTTTTAAGTTGCCAGTGCTAACGTCGTTCCACTGGAAGGTGATTGCCCACTGTAAAGTAGATACATTCATGATTATGTCCTTCTAACTCTTTGTAAATTAATACAAATTTTCAGAAGATGATTCCTGAAAAAACCTATATAAGAGTGAGCAACTTTTTACTTGATAATTGCACAATATTATGTTTGAGGTTTGCAATAAACATAGTATTTCTTATCATCACATAAAAAAAGGATAGGGGATGAAAAAAATAGTTATTATAAGTAAGACTTACGCACTGTACAAATTTTCTATGTTATGCATTCACGGAAATAAGTCGTTTCAGGCTTTGAGCAATTATCCTTTGAAAAATAGCGTAGGCGTAGCCCGCACTTCTCTACCAGAGGCTGCGCCTTAGTCTGTGAAGGCAGGCTTTGTTTGTATAGTCCTAGACTTTCAGTCTTAGGTGTTTTTTAGGGTAGACTTTTCAGCCCACCCCACAAACCTAGTTTGCAAATTAAGCAGTCACTATATAAGGCGAGTTAATCGCCGCTACACGGCCAGCATCTACTAAAGCTTGATACACCATTACCGCTACCTCAGCGCGTGTAGCATCGCGGGTAGGGTTGAGTTGTTTGAGGTTCGGGTGATTGACGATAATCTGCTTTTCTATAGCTTTTGCTACTTCATCTTTGGCATAATCAGGAATTTTTGCTTGGTCATCGAAAACTTTGATGCTGGTATTATTACCAGATAATCCTAGTCCATTGACTAGAGAGACTATAACTTGCACGCGCTGGATATTCTGGTTAGGGCGGAAGGTGTTATCGGGAAAACCAGAGAGAAATAAACCTTGATACGCCTGCTGAATTACCTTGAATGCCCAGAAATTATCTGGCACATCTTTGAATTTGCTTACAGCACGGTTTGATGATGGATTGAAAGCTTTTACAAGTAAGGCTGCATATTGCGATCGCGTCATTGTAGCATCAGGTTTAAATGTGCGATCGGGAAAACCGTTGACTATTCCCTGTTTAACTAATTCTCGAATAAATGCAACTGCCCAATGATTACCAATATCGCTTAAATCAATAGGACTGGGTATTGGCGTGGGTGTAGGGGTTGGTGCAGGTGTGGGTAGAGGTATGGGTACAAGTATCGGTGGTGTGGGTGTGGTAGATATCGGGGATGGTGTGGGTGTTGGTATGGTGGATATCGGGGATGGTGTTGGTGATGGTGTAGGAGTAGGTGCGGGTGTTGGTGTCAAGATAGGAACCGAACTATCTGCAAACTCTAAGTTTCCCGCAGCTTTAGCCGGATTTATTTGGTTTCCTACTAAAACCAGCTTATTAGAACTAGCATTTTGCAAATCAAATTTACCGTTATTGCGTAGGATGTTCCCGCCTGGATTATTGGTATTACCTAGATCAGGAAAGGCAGTTGCAATTATTGTTAGACCATCGTCAGTATTATTTTCGCTGAGATTATTACGTAACACCGGACGCGCACTACCTGAGATGACTATCCCAGAACGGTTTTCGTAAATTTTGTTTTCTAGAAGTGTGGGTGATGCTGTATCACTAATTGCTATGCCATAGCCTGTTTTGACGCAGATGTTCCCTTGAATTTGACCTTTGGAATTTCTAGCGATCGCAATTCCATTAGCTACATTCTCACTAAAAACATTACCTAGAATAACTGGGTTAGCATCACCTGTAGCAAATACTCCCTCACGCTTGCACTGGGTGAAGGTACAATTAGCTACTGTGGGAGCAGTTGATTCAATCCAAACACCACTACCACGACTAGCTAAATTTGTCACAGTTATCCCCCGCAGTTCGGCACTAGTCAGCAGTACAAAAGTAACGTTTTGACCGGCAAAAGTGCGGCTGAGGTAGTTACCACTACCTTCAATCACAATGCCTCTGCCTTTATTGGCTTCATTACCTACCACTGTTACACCAGATGGAACTGTTAGGGGAAAAACTTCACCACTGGCGGCATTGTAATTTCCTTCTGTCAGTTGAATTTTAGTGCCGAGTGTGGCAACTTTGAGAGCTTGCGTAATCGTTTTAAACGGAGCTTGTTGGCTACCAGAGTTGACATCACTCCCTGCTGATGGATTTACGTAAAATAATTGAGTCATATTTATACTGTCAAAAAATACATAGCCATCCTAGCGCTAACTGTTGAAGTAGGTAGCGATCGCTAAAATTAATTTGCAATATTAATTGAGGGCTGGGGACTAGAGTTGACTGTAGAGACGTTGCAGTGCAACGTCTCTACGAAACAATCGGTTTTTTCGCCCCTATCTTGAATACTGAATCGGTGTTTTAGGAGACGTAGCCCCGCAGCGAATTGGTTTGACCCTTGACTCAGCAATCATTACAAGACAATAGAAACTCTTGTAACAGCATTACCAGCTATGGCTTCGCTATATTAACAGTTAACGGTTAAAAGGAGTTGAAGAGATGGAAACTAAGCCAACTGACCCATCGCTAGCACTCACAGAAATTCCCCCTGGCTATCTCAACATTATGGGTTACGTTGATCAATCAGAAGTCAACGGGCCTGGTTGTCGTGCTGTTGTTTGGGTGCAGGGTTGTCCTCGTGAATGTCCTGGCTGCTTTAATCCTGACTCCTGGTCATTTGAGACTAACCAACTGATAGCTATTGATATCCTTGCAAAGAATATTCTCAGCAATCCCCACAATACAGGTTTGACATTTTCTGGTGGAGAACCCTTTTGGCAAGCGCCTGCATTAGCGTCTTTAGCTAAGAAAGTAAAAGCTGCGGGATTAAATATAATGTCTTTTACTGGATTTACCCTTGAGCAACTACAGTCTGAATCTGCACCGCCAGGTTCCCAAGCATTGTTAGAACAACTAGATATCCTGATTGATGGGCCTTTTGTACAAAATCTGGCCATTAATTCTCCCAATTCCCCTGTTTCTTCTAGCAATCAACGTGTTCATGTACTTAACCCAGCCTTCCAAGACCAAATTACCTGGGCAAGTGACCAGATAGAAGTTCACATCCTCAAGAATGGTGGCCGCATTGTTACTGGCTATCAAGGTGGGCTAGAGCTCACTTAGGAGGGAAGTAAAGGAGTGTAGGAGATATTTTTTGGAATATAAATATTAAGTTAATGGATGATAGATGCTATGCGCCATAGCCAGACCAAATAAGCTAGAGCTAATTGCTAAAACCGATCGGCATTTTCTCAACCTTTTGCTTTTTCTTACCAATGACTTGATATCATGTCAATCGCTATTTGGCTGTCCTTGACTCGTACCATGTAGTTTCATAAAACTATCAAAGGCATACCATGCTAATACGTACCAGGGAATAATTTCAAATTGCAGACCCCTAGCTATTAACTGCCTAGCAGCAAGAATACTAAGTCCTAGAGGAAACAGAAAGCGCAAATCAACTGCACCGTTTGTTGCTAGTTCGACTTTTTTATTTAGGTCTACAACTGCATTCGTGACGCCCATTGCTGCCTCAGAGTCGCTTTGGGTAATACCGCCGAAAATAAGCCCTATATCTTGTAGAGTGGCAAAAACATTTTCTAAACTGCCATCTTTCCCATCGTGGTTGATAAGAATACTACCATGATAAATATTAGTCCGTACCTGACTAATGTTCGGTTTTGCTTCTAATGCACTAGCAATGCGTTGCATTTCCTTCGCTTGACAATATGGTCGAGCAATTCTTATCCGTAGTCTACCTGGGGTATTGCTGACAATTTTTGTATGTATATGTTTGGCTGGAGTTTTTGTTGTTTTTGAGGTTGTTTGCTTTATAACTCTAGACATTTTGGTAAGATGACCGTGATTTATCAACACACAGCCGCCCTCCTGTAATTAGATTTTGAATTAATGACAAAGAAAAACTATTGAGGGAGCAGGGAAAGATGAGGGAGATACAGCAGATTTCAGGTAAGTGAAGTACATCAATAAAACCCGAAACCCTGTAGAGACGTTACATGTAACGTCTCTACATGTAACGTCTTTTACGCACCATTATCTGCTGTAGTGTCAACAGGGGTGCTAACAGTTTCAAAAGCTGGAGTTTGTTTGTCTTCAGCAATTTCTGCCTTGGCCTCGGCTACAATGTCTTCCCAAGTTTCGCCCAATTCTGCAAAAGCTCCTTTGCTCTTTTCGTAAGCAACAAGTCCGCCTTTGATCATTGACTTGGCTAGGGGTTTGCCAATTCCAGCGACAACGGGAACTATTACAGGGGCTAGTAGAACTGCTCCAATACCAGCTATAATTCCGACTGGGCCTGCATCTTCAACGAAATCAGTAATTTTAGGTGCCATTGTTAAATTTCCTCCTGTAAATTAGGAAAATTGTTGTAAAGCTTTGAAGCATACTCTGCTCAAGATGGTGATTTCATCTTGCTAGTGATGGAGTTGTGTTTGATGAAGGTTTAAGAATTGGACGCAGACCGTTTACTCCTGCAACTACTGTTGAGCCATTGTTAACTACTGTTGCTGCTAAGGGGTTAAGACCAAACACCACTGCGATCGCCATAGCGGCTAAATTAGGAATGGCAACAATACTGGTATTTTGGTGAATTAATTGCTTGGCTTTACGAGCTATCGCGATCGCTTCTAATAAACCATACAAGTCATTCTGCATTAACACCACGTCTGCTGTCTCGCGGGCAATATCAGAACTATTAGCGAAGGAGACTGAAACATCAGCATAAGCTAAAGCTGGTGAATCATTAATTCCATCACCTACAAATGCAACTGTTTTACCTTGTTCGTGTAGTTTGCGGACAACTGTTGCTTTTTGTTCGGGAAAAGCTTCTGCATGAGTATGCGTTGGCGGAATGCTCAGCTTAGCAGCTACAGCGTTAGCTGTTCGCTTGTTATCTCCGGTGAGCATGTGAACTTCCACACCTTCGACCGTCAACAATTGAGCAACTACTTTTTGACTTTCTGGACGGAGAACGTCACTATATTTTATCTTACCTTGAAGTTGCCCATTACTAGCTACATAAATCGCTGAACTTGCCCCTTTTTGATGACCATTTAATTGTTCCATTTCAACGCCTTGCTGACGCAAAAAGCGATCGCTGCCTACATAAACAATCTCTTTGTCAATCTCTGCTTGCACACCCAAACCCAGTTGGTAGTTCCACTTATCACGATTAGGAATTATCACCTGCTGTGCTTCGGCGTAGCGCATCACCGCCTCGGCTACTGGGTGTGTCAAACGTTGTTCAGCCGCCGCAGCTAATGCCAGCACCCGTGAGCTTGGCGTTGAGGAATTGAGACTCTCAACACCAACAACCGCCACTTCCCCTTTCGTCAGCGTCCCTGTCTTATCAAACACAATTGTGTCAACTGCTGCTAGTTGTTCTAGAGCGCGTCCACTACGGATGAGAATGCCGTGTTTTGCCGCATAAGTTAATGCTGCTAAAACTGTTGTTGGAATAGATACCCGAATTCCTGTACATAAGTCGAGAGTAAGGACGCTGGCTACTCGTGCTGGGTTGCGGGTTGTGGCAAACACTGCCCCACCTAGTAATAAAGTTGGTATAACAGCTTTTTCGGCAATTTTTGTAGCATAGTTCTCCATGCGCGTATCGTGAACAGGAGCTTCTTGCATTAACTTGATACTTTGTCCAGCACGGGTGTCATTACCTACCCGTTCCGCCAAGATATAAATCCGTCCCTCGCGCATTAAAGTGGAGGCAAAAACAGCTTGTCCCTTTTTTTTCAAAACTGGCATAGACTCGCCAGTGAGTTTTTGTTCATCCAGCAGTGCTTTACCCCGCAGGATACTACCATCAACTGGAACCTGTTCGCCGGGATAAACAATAACTGTATCACCGCGCCGCACTTCTTGCAGAGAAATTTGTTGCTTGATGCCATCGCGCTCAACCCAGACAAACTGTCCCAAGGAATTGAGTAAATCCAAAGTTTGCAATTGAGAAGAACGAGCAGTGCGATCGCGAATATTTTCGCCAATTTCAATTAAACTCAACATTAGCGATGGTGTGAGAAATTGACCTTGGACAGTAGTAATAGCGATCGCAATAAAATCCAAAAAGTCAATGTTTAGTTTGCGCTGCGTTGTGATGCCATCCAAAGCTCTTTGAAAAACAGGCAATGTGGCTAAGGCAATGGTTCCCACCACCATAATTGGTGGAATGGGCAACCCTAACGGCCCTCCCAGCAAAGCTAAACTGGTAGCCATAGCCGAAAGTTGCATACCAGGCCAGGATTTATTAGCATCGTCGTCTGCTGATGATGTATTAGCAGCAGGAGTTATTGCTACGTCATTCGCCGCTAGGATCAGATAACTCAAACGCGATCGCATTTTAGCATCTGCAACTAAATCGCATTTATAAGTAACGACTAGCGACGCTGCCACCGGATTTATCCGTACACTTGTAACCAGAGGATCGGCTTGAACTAATCCTTGCAGCCTGTGAGCGTAGTTTGTATCATGGCGTAGTCGGGGCACATGAAACCGTACTCTTCCCCGAATTGCATGGATGACACTGTAGGTAACTTGAGAAAGTTGCTGCTGGGAATGTCCATTGCTATCAGCTAGACGAACTTTCCCATTCCGTTCTCCTGCAATCTCGTGAGCAATTATAGTTGGGGGCGATGCTAATTGAACCGTAACTTTTGCCATTCCCTTCACTCATGTAGGTTTGTTACACTTGGTTTCTCTCCCGTCACGCAGATTAAGATAGCGCCAAGAGAGCAAAATAGCCCCAATCTTGCGGCGAGATTGGTTAGCTGATGGCAGTGCTGTTATATCAAATTCTGTTAGAGGCGTTCTCGCTTGCCATCCCTACTGTTACATCGCTGGCAGATTCAATTAGACTAGCTAAATGTGATACTGCCGTTTCCAAGACGCTTTGAACTTGCTTTTTGGAATCTTGGAGCATTCCAGTTTTATAAGTAATCACAATTGATACTGCATCTTTGTTAACGCGCTCACTTGTGACTACCGGATCTTCTTTGAGTAAAACCTCTAAACGTTGGATGTATTTTGGATTTGAAGCAATTTGAGGTACGCGAAACCGCACTCTTCCAGGAATCGCATGAACAATGTTATATGCAACTTTTGTAGGCTGTTGAGCTAGTTGACGAGCTTCCTGGAAATGGGTAACAAGCTCCGGCTGTGATTTTGTAGACTGTTGAGCTAGTTGACGAGCTTCTTGGGGATAGGTAATAAGCTCCGACTCTGAGTTTGAAATAGCTGGTTCTGCGATTGTTCGCTCAACCGCCACTTCTGCATCGCTAGCAGTCTGAAGAAGGTTAATCAAATGCCATCGCATCTCAATATCTGACATTACCCCTGGCATATAGGTAATGACAACAGATCCGGCAATAGGATTAATTTGCTCATTAATTACGCAAGGTTCAGCTTGCAGCAACTTTAGCAGGCGTTGCCGATATTTGGAATTTTCGCTAATTTGAGGTACATAAAATCCTACTTGTCCGGCAACTGCATAAGTAATGCTATAAACTACCTTGGTCGGTTGCGTGCAAGTATGAATGGTAGATTTTGGAACTGAGTATGATGTAGAGTCCTCCATTTTTTCCTCCAGTGTTCCTGATAGAACTCGTCTATAAAGGAAGGTTTGCCATCAAGGCTAAGGAATAAGACAGAGATGCAGGCTTTAAATCAGCCCATAAACTCGATATATCTAGAGTTTGTCCTTCCAAAACCGTTGTGGTTTTCATCGGTTTAGTTGACTGATTAACTGGCTCTGGAGATAGTTGCTGCTCTGTTATTTTAATGAGATTATTCGGCGGGTTCGTTTGCAAAGCCAACTCTATCAAACTCACCCAATGGGTTATGTTAATGTCACTAGGCTGATAAGCGATCGCGATCGATGCTGCATCACAATTCACACGCACACTCAACACATGGGCATCACTTTTCACTAACCTCTCTAGTCGCTTCGCGTAGGCACGATCTTCAGCAAGTCGAGGCACATTAAACCTGATACGTCCCTCAATTGCATGGACTACTCTATAAGCAATTTTTGCTAGTGCTGTAAAGCCAATATTTTTGTTAACAAAAACAGATTTGCTCTCCTCTTTTAATGAGGGTTGCGAAGCATTCTTATCCTCTCTTGCAGATTTACCCTTTCTATTTGATAAGGAAAATTGCCGAGGTATTGTATCAGTTGTTTGAGAAGTTTTGCTGATTTTTGCTCCTGAAATTTGCGGCTCTAGATAATCAATCACCCGACGGGTTGCATCTGCTGTAATCATGTAGACTGGAATCGCTGCTAAACCGCTGACTCCCATTCCTCCGGTTACTGCAAACCCTGTCATTAAGGGAATAAATGAAATAGACTGCTCTTTCCAAAAATCAAGGGATTTCCATGCAGCAAAGGCATCCATCTCACTGACAGACTCAGACAAAGCTTGAGGCTGGTGAATACCAAATTCTTGCAGTAGCTCCAACACCTGCGGCAATGACAGCTGATTTTCGTCATAAGTGACAATCATACTGCCCGTTTGCTGATTGATTACAACTTCCCTCACCCCACACTGTTGCTGTAAATGTTGGGATATACTTTCTAGTCTTGAGTTAAAACTATCTTCACTAGCGCGGATTCTTACACGCCCAGTTGTAGCATGAATGATTTGCAGTCCATCTGGAGATAGGTGTACTTGTGATTGTGCGACTGCTTCACTTGTATTCTGATTAACTTTTACTTCGTTGCTTTGGTGTTCAGAAGAAACTAAGTCAGAAGAGATTTTGGGCTGCGAACTTAACCCGTTGTGACTAACAGTATTGGTCATTTGCTCGATAGCTAACCCAAACCATAGGTTAACACTAGGTTAAATGTAGCCTAAGCTTGAATAGAAAGTATCATTCTTGAGAGCTATTCCGAATTAAGTATTGTTAACTACTCGTTGTTGGTATTCCTGTTCTGTGATCATATCGAGAGTACTCTCTAGGCGATCTACAAATACAACACCGTCAAGATGATCGTACTCATGTTGAAAGATACGAGCAACAAAATCAGTTAATTCTTGCTTTTGTAACTTGCCATTACGATCAGTGTATTCCACTTCAATTGCCTGATATCTGGGAATTAACCCCCTAATCCCTGGAACACTTAAACAACCTTCCCAACCTTTGACAACTTCAGTTGAATGAGCAATGATTTTAGGATTAATCATCGCAGTCGGTTCCATTTCCGGGGCATTGGGATATCTAGGATTAGGCCGAGAAGCGACAATCAATAAACGATAAGATTCTGCTACTTGAGGTGCAGCAATTCCTACACCGTTAGCCTTAGCAACGGTAGTAATTAAATCTTCAATTAATTTTTGAATGTGTTCATCTTGAATATTGTCAACCCCAACAGCTTTTTGACGCAGTATGGGATTGCCTAATTGAATAATTGGAACTAATTCAGCCATGAGAAGAACTCCTTTTGGTAATGGGGGGCTGCACTTCTCTACTTTGAGGCTGCACCCTAAGCGTAGCTATGCCGCAGGCTTTACGGCTCCGTGGCAGTTGAGTTTCGACTTCGCTCAATTGCCGCGTAGTCGAAACTCAGTGACCGAGGGCAGAGGGTCAGAGGAGAGAATAATTAATGACTTTTGACAGACGCGATTAATCGTGTCTCTACTCTTGACCTTTGTACAGACGCGATTAATCGCGTCTCTACTCTTGACATCAGCCCTCACGTTGTACTGGCAAAGGAGCCGGCCGGACTCCTAGTTGTGAACTTTGTCCATCGCGCTCTACTTGTATTTGCAACGTACTACCGATTTTGCTATTTTCTACGAGCTTTTGTACTTCCTCAATTTTTGTAACAGGCTGGTTATTAATGCTTTTAATTACATCACCAGATTGTAGTCCAGCGACAGATGCGGGCGATCGCGGTACAACAGCAACTACTAAAACGCCCTGATCAGCTCTAAGATTAAGGCGATCGCCAACTCTATTTTGGATTCTTTCTTTAACTTCTGGTGTCAGTGTCACCATCTGAACGCCTAAATAAGGATGCTCGACTTTGCCGTTAGCAATTAATTCCTGAGCAATTCTTTGCACTGTGTTGATGGGAATGGCAAATCCCAAGCCTTGAGCGCCTCGGATAATGGCTGTGTTCATCCCAATCGCCTGACCACGAGCATTTAACAGTGGCCCACCAGAGTTACCAGGGTTAATTGCAGCATCGGTTTGAATATAATCAACCCGCTTGTCGCTAGCACCGATATCGCTACCAGAGCGACCTGTAGCACTAATAATCCCAGAAGTAACGGTATTGTTTAAACCTAAAGGATTACCGATAGCAATTACTGCTTCTCCAGGTTGCAGTCCATCGGAGTTACCTACGGCTAAAGTTGGCAGATTATTGGCGTCAATGTTGATTACAGCTACATCAGTTACCGGGTCTTCACCCAGTACTTTGCCATCAAAAGTTCGGCCATCTTTGAGTGTAACGGTGACTCTATCAGCACCATCTACCACGTGTGAATTGGTCAAAATTTGACCTGAAGAATTAATAATCCATCCAGAGCCACTACCCCGTTCTACCCGTTGTCTAGGCTGTGATGGTACGCGTTCTCCAAAAAATCGCCGGAAAAATGGATCGTTAAATTCGTCTGGTACACGAGAAGTGATTGTTCTAGCAGAATCAATCCGAACTACCGCAGGCCCAACCTTTTGCACTACTGCAACTACAAAGTTGGGATCTCCAGAGGACGAGATAATTGCCGGGGGAGCAATTATCGGATTGGAGACAGTAGTATTTTGAGGCTGAGTATCGTTTTGTTGAGTCTCTAATGACTTGGTAGGTAGAAAAGAGCAGCTTCCCAAAAATACCACTGCTACCCCTTTTAGCAGCATCAATAAAACACTGTTGACTCTGCATTTGTACGGCAAATTCTTGGTATCAATATTTTTAGGCGTTAAGTAATAGTCTATGTTTTTCATGTATTTTTACTTCTCCGTGCTAGTCAGGGGGTGGTAGGATATTGCCTACCGGGTATATCCCAGAATAATTTCAAGTTGAAAGCTTGTTTTAGGTCTTGAGTGTCTCAATGCTAAATTGGTGCTTGCTCATATCTTCTATTGTGACGATTAGCAGCAAAGGTAGTAGATAATGGAAATTCCCATAGAAAGTCTGTGGAGTCAGGTATTAGAGCGTTTACAGCTAGAATTATCCCGACCCACCTTTGAAACTTGGATCAAAACTGCTAGTGCGGAGCGATTAGAAAATAATTGTTTAGTTATACGTACTCCTAACCCGTTTGCTCGCAATTGGTTACAAAAATATTACATCAATACAATCGCCCATGTAGTGCAAGATATTCTGGGGCATCCTGTGGAAATTTATATTACTGTTATCAAAGGGGATGAATCTCATCTTAGTACACAAGATGTTACCGAGTTGCCAGCTTCCAACAGTATTGCCCAGAGTGTTAATACAAACAAACAAAAAGCTACAGAATTAAATTCTAAGTACATATTTTCCCGATTTGTAGTTGGGGCTAACAACCGTATGGCCCATGCTGCGTCTTTAGCTGTTGCGGAATCTCCAGGTAGGGAATTTAATCCCTTATTTTTATGCGGTGGCGTAGGCTTAGGTAAAACTCATTTAATGCAGGCTATTGGTCACTATCGCTGTGAAATTTGTCCTGATTGCAAAATATTTTATGTTTCTACTGAGCAGTTTACTAATGATTTAATTACAGCAATCCGTAAGGATAGTATGCAAAGTTTTCGAGAGCATTACCGGGCTGCTGATGTTTTGTTAGTAGATGATATTCAGTTTTTAGAAGGTAAAGAATATACGCAAGAAGAATTTTTTCATACTTTTAATACTTTACACGAAGCTGGAAAACAAGTTGTAATAGCTTCTGACCGCCCTCCTAACCATATTCCTAGCTTACAAGAACGTCTTTGCTCTCGTTTCTCTATGGGGTTAATCGCAGATATTCAACCACCAGATTTAGAAACTAGAATGGCAATTTTACAAAAAAAATCTGAGTATGAAAATATTCGTCTTCCCAAAGATGTGATTGAGTATATTGCTTCTAACTATACCTCTAATATTCGAGAATTAGAGGGAGCTTTAATTCGGGCATTGGCCTATATTTCGATTTGGGGTTTACCCATGACTTTGGGAAATATCGCACCAGTTTTAGAGCCATCTAGTGAAAAAGTGGCAGCTACTCCAGAAGCAATTTTGAAAGTTGTGGCGGATACTTTTGATGTTTCAGTTGAAGACCTCAAAAGCAACTCACGCCGTCGAGAAATTAGCTGGGCACGTCAAATAGGAATGTATCTAATGCGGCAACATACGGCTCTAAGTTTGCCTAGAATTGGCGAAGAGTTTGGTGGTAAAGATCATACAACGGTAATCTACAGTTGTGATAAAATCACCCAACTTCGGGAAAGCGATCGCACCTTAGCACAAACACTACGTCAACTGAGCGATCGCATTAATATGACTAGTCGCTCCCAATAAGGGGACTAGGGAACTCTAGAAGCAGGGGAAGCAGGGGAAGTCGAGGGGCAGGGGAAGCAGGGGAAGCAGGGGAAGCAGGGGAAGCAGGGGAAGTCGAGGGGCAGGGGAAGCGAAAGAATAATTCTCTTTCCCCATTCCCCATTCCCCAGTCCCCATTCCCCAGTCCCCAGTCCCATAGTTTTTGATTTTTTATTTCACCGGAACTACTACAATTACTATTGATGCTAGATAATGGGAAAGCTTTGACATTTTCTTGCCAATCTAGCCCGGAAAAACAGACCTAACATTTATGCGAACTCACTATTGCGGCGAACTCCGAAAAGAACATATTGGAGAAACTGTTACCTTGTACGGATGGGTAGACCGTCGCCGCGATCATGGGGGTGTGATATTTTTAGATTTACGCGATCGCTCTGGAATCCTCCAAATTGTCAGCGATCCGCAACGCACCCCGGATTCCTACGAGCAGGCAAACGCCCTGCGAAATGAATACGTTGTTGAAATCACTGGTAGGGTAACGCAACGTCCTAAAGAATCTTTGAATACCCGCATACCTACAGGTGAAGTTGAAATCTACGCCGATAAAATTTTACTGCTCAACGGTGTCCGCAAACAGTTACCCTTTCAAGTTTCTACTGCTGACACCGAGACGGTGCGGGAAGACTTGCGACTGAAGTATCGTTATTTGGATTTGCGACGCGATCGCATGGCGCAAAACATACAACTACGTCATCAAATTGTCAAAGCCATGCGTCGCTATCTGGAAGATTTGGCAGGTTTCATTGAAGTCGAAACCCCAATCCTTACCCGTTCCACTCCTGAAGGTGCGCGGGACTATATTTTACCCAGTCGCGTTAACGCTGGTGAGTGGTTTGCCTTACCACAATCACCCCAGCTATTCAAACAATTACTGATGGTATCTGGCTTAGATAGATATTATCAGATTGCCCGCTGCTTCCGCGATGAAGATTTACGCGCCGATAGACAACCGGAATTCACTCAGTTAGACATGGAAATGAGTTTCATGTCCCAAGAAGAAATAATCGAACTAAATGAAAAGTTAGTTTGTCATATTTTCAAAACGGTTAAAGGCATTGAGTTACACCGCCCTTTCCCTCGTCTGACTTATGCTGAAGGGATGGAACGTTACGGCAGTGATAAACCAGATACTCGTTATGGATTGGAGTTAGTCAATGTCTCGGATGTGCTCAAAGACTCTGGTTTTAAAGTCTTTCGGGACGCCGTTGGTAATGGTGGTGTCGTCAAAATTTTACCAATTCCCAACGGTAATGATGTAATTTCTAACGTCCGCATCAAACCAGGCGGAGATTTATTCAAAGAAGCCAACGAAGCTGGTGCTAAAGGTTTAGCCTACATCCGGGTAAGGGATGATGGTGAAATCGATACTATTGGCGCTATTAAAGACAATTTGTCAGCAGAACAAAAACAGGAAATTTTACGCCGCACAGGTGCAAAAGCTGGACATCTGCTGTTATTTGGAGCTGGTGATACTGCTACAGTTAATAAAACCTTAGATAGACTGCGGCAAGTTATCGCAAAAGAGTTTAGGTTAATTGATCCAGAAAAAATCAACCTGCTCTGGATTACAGATTTTCCCATGTTTGAGTGGAATGCTGACGAAAAACGCCTAGAAGCACTGCACCATCCATTTACTGCACCGCATCCTGATGATTTGAGTGACTTGAAAACTGCACGCGCCCAAGCTTATGATTTAGTGCTCAACGGCATGGAAGTAGGCGGTGGAAGTCTGCGGATTTATCAAAGGGAAATTCAACAGCAGGTATTTGAAGCGATCGGTTTGTCTCCTGAAGAAGCACAAAATAAATTTGGCTTTCTCTTAGAAGCATTTGAATATGGTACACCGCCTCATGGTGGTATTGCCTACGGTTTAGATCGTTTGGTGATGCTATTAGCTGGAGAAGAATCTATTCGAGATGTAATTGCTTTTCCAAAGACGCAACAAGCACGGTGTTTATTAACTGACGCGCCTTCGGGAGTAGATGCCAAGCAATTGAAAGAACTGCATGTTGCTTCGACTTATAAACCAAAGTCTTAGCTTAGTCAAAGGGAATCTATTTTCAATCAATAGTAGGGTGGGCATTGCAATCCCCGCCCTTTCAAAGCGAACAAATGAACTAGTGATTTGTATCATCATAAGACCTCTTGCATGAATCAGATTTGAACAGCCGTAAGACCATTTATTTGTGAGGCTGCACCAAATTTTCTTAACTTTTTCTTTCTTTGTGTCCTACTCTGCGGGTTCGCTCTTAGCGTTCTCGTAGAGTAGCCGCTTTGCGTCTATGCGCCTTTGCGGTTTGTTCCTCTTTTCAAATATTCGTGCGGTCTATTGAATATTTGTGTGATTGGAAAAAATAGAGGAGCGATCGCTTATTCCTAGTTCTTTTATCCTTGGCAATTTCATAAGTTGAAGCGTAAGCTCAAGGATTCAGAATGGGGGTTAGATCCAGGATAAATCTAGGTAGCACATCTTCGCCAGAAAGCGTCGGTGGTTTGTCAACAGAGAAATTTAGAGTTTCTACATCAATAGAAGTCCGATAAATTTCAACTAAGGGTGTTTTAGGGTCAATCAGCCAGCCTAAGCGAGTGCCGTTAGCCTGATATTCTCGCATTTTTGAGCGCAATTTTGCTAAGGAATCAGTTTCAGAACGAAGTTCAATTACAAAATCTGGACACAATGGAGGAAAGCGCCGCCTTTGCTCAGAGGATAACACTTTCCAGCGTTCTAGTAGCACCCAGGAAGCATCAAAAGAACGATAAGCACCATTAGGCAAACGAAATTCAGTTGAAGAGTCAAAGACTTTTCCCAGCTTTGTTTCACGATTCCAAAAACCAAGTTGCAGGTTGATATCCGAATTCCTAATGCCGCTTTCGCCGCCAGTTGGGGGCATGATTATTAATTCTCCTTCAGCAGTTAGTTCCAATCGCCATTCTTCATTGGCTATGCAGAGTTGATAAAACTGCTCGTCTGTCAGTCCTACGGCTGGGGGTACATTCTGGGAGAGAGCTTTCATAGGCGTTTTGCCAATAGTGTTAATTTTATTATGAGCGAGGCTCCTAGTTTAAGGTGTTTTGGGGCGATCGCAGATTCACCAGATTTGTATGCAATATTAGAGCCTAATACAATTCAGCTAAGCATTTCTTCCTTCTCTTTGCGTCCTTTGCGGTTCGTTAAAAAATTGAATTTGACAAAAAATTTTAGCCTTAACTGAACCGTATTGTATTAGAGCCGGATGACTGTTCAGCTTTATCACTCTGCGGCGGACAGAAGAGAAAAAATAAAGAAGTGCATTATTTGAGTTTTTACTGCGTTCATTTACTTAAGTATCGTAACTTTTTTTGCTGCACGGAGGTTGCTACTGGTAAGAGACGGCATTTTTTACCTGAGACAACGTTGATTGATGCTGAGACTATGCCGTTATGATTAAATTTAGAGCTAAGTCAATCAATTTTGGATTGACTCCGACTACAAGGGTACGGAGTTTGAGGATTTTGGATTGACTCTAATAGGATTTGTTCCGCACACTCACTATGGACGGAGCATGTAGCTTGCTTCTTTGCAGGAGTACCAAAAAAATCTAAAATTTAAAATCTAAAATCTAAAATTGGAACGGTCAAACGCACTACACAATACCTCAAAGCTGAGGTTGGTGAAGGTAAATAATGGTAATAGTAGTTGTCGTAATTAACACTCTAATTTCGCTGATGCTACTTTATGCAGCTTGGCGAGTCTGGCAACTCAAGCGGCAGTTAGCATACATAGCAGATAGATTAATTGACTATGAACGTTGTAGCCATGCGGCACTCTATAAAGCACCCGAAAATATTTATATGAGCCAGCAGAATATTCATAACTTACGTCAGGGAAATCAAGGGCTACGGGTACAAATTCAACAAGTGCGACAAATTGTCAGTCTGCTATTTCTAGGACGCCAAGCTTGGCAGCGAAATTTTCCAAGAGTAAAGTTCACACCTGGAAAAAAGACAGTTGCAAAAAGAGTTTAATAAATAAAAGCAACATTTCTGGGTGATATATTGTCACGATAGATTAAATGAATAAAATCCTTTGGGTCTTGCAAGGAGAGAAAACCCACCTAAAATGAGTGTAAGGAGAGAAACAATAAGATGTCTAATAACCGTTCTGGAGTATTTATTGGCGGGTTGATGTTGGGAGCTACCATCGGTGCTTTAACCGGGTTGCTAGCAGCTCCACGTACAGGGCGTGAAACACGTAAATTATTGAAAAAATCTGCCAATGCTATCCCAGAATTGGCAGAAGATTTATCAACAAGTGTACAAATCCAAGCAGATCGTCTTTCTGCTAGCGCATTGCGAAACTGGGATGATACTTTAGATAGGTTAAAGGAAGCGATCGCAGCTGGTGTAGATGCTAGTCAGCGAGAAAGCCAAGTCTTAAAACGGCAAACAGCTGCACAAGACTCAGATCCGGTTCCCCAGCAATTAGAACGCTCATAGATGGCATAACTGTGATTGATCCCCTGTTTTGGTTGGGACTGTCTATCCTCTTAGTCGCTACCAGTTTGACTGCGGTTTTGGTAGCGGCGATACCAGCTTTGCAGGAGCTAGCACGCGCTGCTCGCAGTGCAGAAAAACTATTTGATACCCTCTCACGAGAATTACCACCTACTCTAGACGCTATCCGCATGACTGGCTTAGAAATCACTGACTTGACCGATGATGTCAGTGAAGGTGTCAAAAGCGCCGGTCAAGTCGTTAAACAAGTTGATCAAAGCCTCGATAGTGCAAAAAAACAAGCTCAAAATCTACAAGTAGGCACACGTAGCGTTTTTGTTGGCGTCAAAGCCGCTTGGAAAAATTTCACGCGCCAAAAACCTGCGAGGCGAACAGTAGAACGTCTGTCAATTAATGAGACACCGCTAACGTTGCGCGAACGAGAAGCGCTCAGACAAGAAAATCGCCGGACAAAAACAGAAGTTTACCGCACTGAGGACGGTTACAATGACCCTGCTAGCTGGGAAGCTAGTTTTGAGGACGAAGATTTACTTTCCAAGCCCACAGCCTCCGATGATTGGTATAACCAAGACTAGAAAGCATCAAGGGTACTGGCGACTGGCGACTGGCGAAAACTGTTTCCTAATTCTTAATCCTTAGTCCCAGCTTGTAGGTAGGTTATTGCAATGCCCACTCTACTTCTGCACCCCCAGTTCTTAATCCCCATCGCCCCTTATCTCCAGAGGGCCCCCACCTTGCCCAATCCCCAATCCCTAATCCCCATCCTTTTGCTTTGATCCCTTAGATTAGAGTAAAGTAAACAAGTGTAAAGAAGTATCACTTTTCCAGTACTCTTTTAAAACAACTTGTTCACTTCTACTGTTGATATTTGTATAAAAACGTCCATGCAGTCTTGTTTTTGGCGACGAATCCTGGTATCTATTGCGGTATTTTTCCTGGCTGGGTCAATTTGGGCTATGCATTCTCCCCCAGCTCTGGCGTATGACAATCCTGAATTACTACCTGACACCTTTACTCCAGTTGTAGACTTAGCTAAAACTCTTCCTGAATTGCAAGAAGAAAAGCTTGTCACAGATTTAGAGCAATTTGAAGCTGATACTGGCTGGAAATTACGAGTATTGACTCAGTATGACCGTACTCCAGGTCGGGCAGTCATCAAATATTGGGGTTTAGATGACAAAAGTATTTTATTAGTTGCCGATTCTCGCGGCGGTAACATCCTCAGCTTTAGTGTTGGCGATGCTGTTTATGAACTTTTACCTCGGACTTTCTGGATAGAATTGCAAACACGCTTTGGTAATTTGTACTTTGTACGAGAACAAGGTGAAGACCAAGCAATTTTGCAAGCCTTAGAATCGGTTAAAGGTTGTTTGCTAAAGGGTGGTTGTAATGTTGTTCCTGGGCTACCACGGGAGCAGTGGATTCTCACCCTGATTACCTCAATTATTGGTGGGGTAATTTGTGGATTTGCAGCTCAACCTCACCGTGAAGGACAAGTTTTTGCTTGGCAATGGGCTTTAATTTTCTCTCCTTTATGGGGAATATTATTTATTGCCTTCGGAATTGGGCCAGTGGTGACGCGTACGAGTGAATGGCTACCTCTAGTTCGCAATATCGCTGGTTTTCTGATTGGTGTTTTGGTTGCGTACCTATCTCCTATTTTCAGTCGGCCTTCTTCTAGTACTGAGTCCTGACTTAACAAAGTTCAGTTCGGCGGGAGCTGCCGCTCTGACTTCTCCCTGAGTCCTGAGTAAAAATAAAATAAAAATACTCAGCACTCAGTGCTCTCTGAAGCTGATAAGCTGAAAGCTGATATCTGAGAAGCTCAACAACAATGGAATGGCACGTAACTGATGCTCAAAGTTTAGCAATCATTGATAGTGAAATTGGTGATCATGTCTTTTCACCCGCAGAGTATGAGATTGTCCGGCGTGTGGTGTATGCCACAGCCGACTTTGAGTATAAGTCTTTGATTCGCTTTTCTGAGCGTGCCTTGCAAGCTGGTGCAGCAGCCTTAGCGGCGCGTACCACGATTGTGGTAGATGTACCGATGGTACAAGTAGGTATTGCATACGATATTCAAAATACCTTCGCCAATCCTGTGTATTGCAGCATGGAAGCTTTGACGCGTCCCCAAAAAGAAAAAACTCGTACAGCGTGGGGAATAGAAACCCTCGCTAAGCGTTATCCAGAGGGCATTTTTGTGGTAGGTCAAGCACAGACAGCACTGACAGCATTGGTTGATTTAATTGAAGCTGAGGAAATTAGACCCGCTTTGATAATTGCTACTCCAGTGGGATTTGTGAATGTGGATGCTGCTAAGACGTGCTTACAAGACTCTCTAGTACCTCACATTACAATAGACAGTCGCAAAGGTAATGCAGTTGTAGCAGCTGCAATTCTTGATGGATTGGTAGACTTGGCTTGGCAAGCCTACGGACAAGATGGAAATGGGAGGAATTGAAAAAGCAAGTAAGCGAACAGTGAAGAATTAATATCCATAATCTCCTTCGTTCCCCTGCTCCTCTGCCTCCCTGTCCCGCATTGGGGGTTCCTGCCGTAGACCTCTGCCCCTCTGCTCCTCTGAGCGGCGACGCCGACGCGGCCTTTCCTGCTGGTCTTCACGCAAGCGGCGACCGACTTCATTAAAGAAATCTCTTCGTAGATAAGGATAATCGCTGACCCAGAGGTTGCGATTGGGAAAGTATATATCGCTGAATTCTTCAATACTGCTCAAATCTGCGCGATTTGACATTAATACCATTTCTGCAACTTGACCGCGAGCAATGGCTTTGTGGGCAGGACGCAGTGGTGCGGTAAACTCAATGCTAAATCCTGTGTCATCACCTATCTCTAAGTTAATCTGTTTTTCTCGGTTTTCGACAATCACCAATTCGCCTTTGCTATTGACGGTTTCCTGTTTACCAATTAACTGGTCTGTAATCCACCAATCCAGTACTCGCCCACGGAAAAAGCCGCTGTACTTGTAACGGCGACATTGTGAATTCCGCATACTTGCCTGAAATACTGGATACCACAGCCAAAAAAAAGCGCTAATTACCCCCAACACAAATACTATTGAACCAAACTCAAGCCCAAACAAGGCTTTCACAAGTAGAATCACAACTACAGCAACTACAGAAATTAATAGCCGTTGCAAAAAATTTGAAAACTTCCCCCAGTAGTACTTGTACTGTAAACCAGTGGCAATGAGGGGGACGAGTTGTTCAAATTTCTGGCGAGTCAGTGGAACAAGCATGAGTGCTAAGGTTTAGAGTATCTTTTCTAATCCATATACTAACGACTTTAGCGCCAAGACTTTGCGAATCGCCAATAGTACTCCTGGCATATAGCAAGCGCGATCGCTCGTGTCATGTCGTAAAGTATAAATCTGACCTGCTGCGCCAAAAATCACTTCTTGATGGGCAACCAACCCCGGCAAGCGCACGCTGTGAATCCGAATGCCTTCGTCTGCCTGACTACCCCTGGCTCCTGGCAACTTCTCCGTTTCTTCCACAAGAGCCGGGTTAAAAGTTTTACCCAATTCTCCTAATAACTGTGCTGTTTGAATCGCCGTACCACTGGGAGCATCAGCTTTTTGATTATGATGCAGTTCAATAATTTCCACGTGGTCAAAATATTGGGAGGCTGCAATTGCTGCTTGTTGCAACAACACCATACCAATAGAGAAGTTAGGAATAATCAGGCATCCAGTACTAGCTTTATCGGCAAAGTCTGCCAAATCTTGAATTTGTTCGGGACTTAACCCCGTAGTGCCAACTACCGGACGAATCCCGTAGGCGATCGCACTACGAATATTGTCATAAACTGCATCAGGATGGGTAAAGTCTACAATTACCCCCGGAGGCGACTGTCTATCGCCAGCCACATACCCTAACATCGGTTCTAATTGATTGGTAATCGGCACTTCCAGCGGTTCGCTTAAACCAGCCAGTTCTCCAGCATCTTTATCTTGATGTTCCAGACTGTGGTCAATTGCACCCACTAGGTTCAAGTCAGGCGCTTGCGCCACCGCTTTAACCACCTCACGGCCCATCTTACCAGCAGCACCGTTGACAATAACTGGGATAGGAGCTTGATTCGTCATAGGTCGAGAAATACTTTTTGAGTCAACAAGGGAATTGTAGAGACTTTGGTGATCTAGTGGCTAGCTCCTCAAATTTCTGGTTCAATTCCGGCTGCTCTTAGTTGTGCAGCTAATCGTGCAGTTTTTTCCACTCCCCAAAGCAAGAGTTTGCCATTTTCATCCCACCACCTAAGCCAGTAACCTATTCTATTTTCCCTGTTTCCTTGCCACACTCCTAAAAATAACCCCATTTCGGCAATCCAATAAAGATGATTATTATCACAACTCCTGAGTTGATATTGCCCGGAACCATCCAACTGATAAACCTCTAAATCTCCTATTTTTGGCTCGAAAATTACATAATTGGGAACCTGGAGAACTTGTTCATAAAAAAACCACTTACCAGGAGGATAGGTAGGTTTGCTGGAATACTCGCCCCCTTCTGTATCAAAGAGAAATTCCATCACGATAGTAGGAATTTCACCTTGTAGTTGAGGAGTATAACTGCGTATCACTTCTTCGCTAGGAACTGTAATTACTGGTATATAAGCCCAATCTGGAGCTTTAATAATAAACTTTCGATTTAATGTTGCACATATACCATAGTTAGTGGTGGTTAACGCATTTGTTGGTAGCTTTCCAGCAATTTCTAAGCTTTCAGTTAACGCAGCAGCCAATGATGGCTGATTGATATTGTCCACTGGCTGATCATCCAATACAAAGTCATCTGGTAGCTTTTCCCAGGTTATTTCGTAATGTGGTGTAATGGCTAACATAGTTTGCTTTACTAGTTGAGTTTTTCATGCTTGGTGGTAAACTGCTCAAACACTGGCGACCACACATCATCAACCACTAATTCCCAGCCAGGGAGTAAGTCTGGGAGAGTCAGCACGTCACTGTTCTGCAATGTCACTTTTTCACCAGGACGGTAGACCTCTATAATTCTAGTTCTGGGGTCAATCAAAATTCCGATTTTAGTACGCAGGCTGATAAACTCCTGAATCTTCTGGCAGAGTTTATCGAGAGAATCAGTCTTAGATTTAACTTCGACCACTAAGTCAGGAACTAATTCTGCATAGTCTTCGGTGCAACGTTTAAGCCTATCTGCCTGAACAAATTATACATCAGGAGCGCGTAAGTTTGTGTTAGGCAGTCTAAAGCCAGCGCTGGAACCAGCTACATGTCCAAGTTTGCGCGGTCTAACCCAGTTACCCAAAAGTCGGGCAAACTCAGTTCCTACTTCTTCAGACTCATAACCTGATGGACTCATGACAACTATGTTTCCGTCAACCAATTCCATGCGATAGTCAGGATAAGCTGCCTGCATTTTCTCCAGGTCTTTGACACTTAGGGACATAAGACCTCCTGAAACATCTAAATCTATATTGGCATTTCTAGTAAAAGTCTAAAAGCCAAGGTAAGCTGTAGGCTACCCTGAGCAAAGGTATCTAAATTTATAACCTAGTAGCGTGACACACCTAAATTGTTGCAAAAAAATTGTAGGTTGGGTTTCCTGAAGTCAACCCAATATCGATAAGGGTGTTGGGTTGAGAGACGCGAAACCCAACCTATGTCTAATGTACAACTTTAGACTTGCGACGCTAGTAATTCGCGCAAGCAAACTACTAGTGTTATGGACGAAACAATTTTAAAGCGGTGGAGCTGGAAGCGGCTTCGCGGGGGCTGACAGCGGGTCTATGCCACCTGACCCTACTTTAAACTGACTCATCATGTCGTGGTCTTCGTGAACCATATTGTGGCAGTGGTACATATACTTTCCTATATTGGGTCTAAACTTGCCAATCACCCTTACTGTTTCGTTTTCACCAACGTAAAAGACATCTTTCAAACCACGCTCATAGGGCAAAGGCGGTTGACCATTACGGTCGAGGATTTGAGCATCAATGAGGTGAAGATGAACCGGATGAAACCACAAACCTGAGTTGTTGTGCAGTCTCCAAATTTCCACTTCTTCGAGTTGGGGATTAGCATCAACTCGGTTTCGGTTCCATCCATTACCGTTGATCACCCACAATCGATTATTCTGCTGGAATGTGAAGTCGCGCGATCGCACAGCTGAAGATTCTGGTAAGAATTGAATATTGCGTAGTGTGCTAGGAATAGAGCTATCATCGCTCTCTTGACGCACCACATCAAAGCGCATGATCTTATCTGTATTGCCAAAATTATCGTTATTAGCAGGCCCAAGATTTTGCAGTACTATCTGAGTCCCTAGAGAATACTTAGAAAAATCAATGAGCAACTCATAGCGCTCTGCCATCCCGATACGCATATCTTTAGTACTCACTGGTGCAGACAGCAACCCAGCATCAGTACCAATCACAGTCAAATTATCGCCCGTACTTAGAGCAAGTTTGTAAGAGCGGGAAACTGATGCATTTAAAATGCGGAAGCGATACTTGCGGTTTGCTACCTCCATGCGAGGCCAAGGAACGCCATTGACTGTAATCACATCGCCCATCAGACCGTGTTGAGCTTGATCATCAAAAACTTGTGAACCATCAGACGCGAATTTCTTATCGTGAATAATTAACGGGATATCATAATTATCTTTGGGAAGTGGCAGACTAAGCTCATTTTCATCTTGGACAATATACATCCCAGCCATCCCCATGTACACGTTTAGAGAAGTCTTACCGAGCGCGTGGTCGTGGTACCACAAAGTAGCGGCGGTGTTGTTGGGATATATGTAGTCTTTGTAGTACCTGTGAGGAATTAAATCTTCAGCGTAGCCATCGTACTGGGGTTGCGATGCCATTCCATGCAGGTGAACCGACATGGGTTTACCAATATTATTTATATACCGTACAATTGATTGCCGATTTCTACGTTGTTTAATTGTGGGGCCCGGAAATATACCGTTGTAGCCCCAAATCTCGGTATTTAGACCTGGCAGAATTTCGACAGTAGCCCTTTGCATCGTCAGCCTGTAATAATCCGTTGTTGCATCGCTACGTACAGGACTCAACACTGGCGGCTTACGGAAGAAAAGTGTAAACGGCTCGACTCTCTCATCGGTTCTCTGAGCATATCCGCGATGCTGAAGTACTACTGGTAGCAAAACACACCCACCTGCAAACGCTGCTAATTTCAGCGCTTCACGTCTGCTAATTCTCTTCATAGTATTATTCTCTATCTAAAAAATTATGTAAATCTGGCTTGTTTAATAGTAGGCAAAAAATTATTCCTGCACATTATGTCAGCTAAAAAAACTATTCCAGCAAAGGTTTTAGCTATTTTTCTTCTTGTGACAGCTTTGCTATATCTACCTAAATAAATTATTTCAAAAAATATATAACGGAACGCTAAACTTTGTTTAAGTAATAGTTATAAATGTTAATTACTGACATTAAAATTAAGTACAAAAAATTTTATTAATAGTTATATTTTTATCTTGATTTTTATTTGCTTATTATAGTCATTGTAACACTATGCGCTTAAAAGCTTTGGTAAATATGTAAATGTTATTTACCTCGTATAAGCGTAATTATTAACCTCTTAAGTATGAGGTATTTACTTATACCCTTAAAGCAAGTTTACGTTTTATTACCAAGCCGCAACTGATGAAAATTGCTGTAAAAATGCCTAGTGATTCTAATAGATGACCCGACTTATGTTTGTATGAGATGAAGGGAATAGAAAATGGGAATGGGAGAAAAGAAGAAAAGGAAGAATTGCTTTATCTTTTCCTAATAGTTAATATCTGATGCTCAATTTTTAATCTAAAATCTAAAATATAAAATTATACCAATTAAAAAAAAGAATGTGACAGATAGACCATGTAGAGAGGTTGCATTACAACGTTTCTAGCAAAGGATTTTTTGCAATCATTAATTGAATCGGTATAAAGAAGACTGAGAAAGGGTTTTAGTCCACAAAGCGTGGAGTTGGGCTATGAAGCCCAGAATTTGAATCGTAGGCAGACTATGGGTTTGACGACAATTTGACAGTAGCAAAAATGTGGGAATGACAAAGCTGGAAAGCACGGAGCTTTCAACTCGCTTTTCGGTAATAATTATGAATTATTTTGACTCTTTCCCATCAACGTTGCAATGATTTTGATCAGCGCTTCTGGTTCAATTGGCTTTGCTACATGCTGTTGAAATCCCGCTGCCAATGCTTGCTGCTGATTAAAATCTCCGGCGTAGGCAGTCAGGGCGATCGCGGGAATTTGCCCACCTTGTTCTGGCGGTAATGCTCTAATTTGTTGCATTAGCATATAGCCATCCATATTGGGCATTCCAATATCACTGAGCAATACATCGGGCTGATATTGTATTAATGTTGCAAATCCTTCGTCTGCGGTCGTGGCAGTTATTACCCTCGCTCCCGCCTGCTCCAGGACAAACGCCACAAACTCGCGGGAATCCATTTCATCATCAATGACTAAAACTTGAATTTCATTCAAATCAAGCGATGGCTCAGAAGCAGAATGATCGAGGTTAATGGCGGTAGGGACGGGAATCAACGGCAGTTTTACGGTAAAGGTTGCTCCTAACCCTTCACCAGGACTGTCTGCCTGAACTGTGCCACCGTGCAGTTCAACCAAATGACGGACGATCGCTAGACCTAATCCTAATCCCCCAAACTTGCGCGTCGTCGTGCCATCCTGCTGCCGGAAATAGTCAAACACAAATGGTAGAAAGTCAGGATGAATACCCTTGCCGGTGTCGCTAACGGTAATCTGAGCCTGGTTGCCCACCTGCTCTAAGCGTACCGCCACTCGCCCACCAGCGGCAGTAAATTTGACCGCGTTGGAAAGCAGATTCCAGAACACTTGCTGTAAACGAGTTGCATCGCCGGAAACCTGGCCAATTTCCGGGTCAAGGGTTGCTTCTACTGTAATGGACTTGGCTTCTGCTGCCAGATGCACCGTTTCGATCGCGGCTTTAATCGTCGCGGCTGGATTGACTGGACTTACATTTAGGCTAAGTTTACCTTGTAGAATGCGGGAAACATTTAGCAAATCTTCAATCAGTTCGGATTGTAATTTAGCGTTCCGTTCAATGGTGGCAAGCCCTTGAGCGGTCTTGGTTTTGTCCAGCTTGCCGTTTTGGAGAAGTTTTGACCAACCTAGAATCGGGTTCAGGGGCGATCGCAACTCATGTGAAAGTACTGCTAAAAACTCATCCTTGATGCGATTTGCCTGTCTTAACTGCTTTGCTTGCTGCTGGAGTGAAGCCGTCAGGTTTGCCCGTTCCAGAGCGATCGCGATCTGATCGCAAGTAGATTGCAACAGTTCAATTTCTGCTGGCGTGAAATCTGTCCGGGTGCGGCTGGCAAATGAGAGTGTGCCCAGTAACCGCCCTTGAGCAATCAGCGGTTGACCTGCATAAGCTGTAATGCCCATTGCACAAACGGCTTGAGCATTGGGATGGGGAGAGAGTTGGGCTTGACTGAGGACAATTTGCTGCCGCGATTGTGCTACTAATCCACAGAGATATTCACCAAAGTTGATCCACTTGATCGCCTGTGCTGCTTCCTCAGAAAGACCCTCATGGTTAACCAGATGTAGCATCTGCTGGCTGTCTTTTTCTTCCACCATAAAGTTGTAATAACAGTGCAACTCTAGTTGAGCGGAGAGCTTGCTGAATAGATTGTGCATCAGCGCGAGAGGCTGGTCTGTCGAAAGGAGATCGCGGGTGGCTTCATAAAGCAATTGCAGCCGCTCACCTGCCTGCCGTTGTGCGGTCTTGTCCTGTAAAATTTTGACAAATCCCTGCGGATGATCGGCTTCATCGAGCAGGGGCATCATCAACCCACTCGCCCAAAAGCGGCTCCCATCCTTACGGACATGCCAGCGTTCGTTTTCTGCCCGTCCTTGCGTCAGAGCAGTTTGCATTTCCCAATCGGGTCGTCCCTGTTCGTTATCTTCCGGTGTGAAGATCATTCGACCGGGGCAGCCGATCGCTTCGGCTTCTGTGTAGCCCAGAAGTCTCTCTGCGCCAGAATTCCAACTCGCAATGATGCCGTTAAAATCGAGGGTAAAGATCGCGTAATCTTTTGCACTCTCAAAAATCAGACGGAGCCGGGATTCATTCTGGGACAGGGCAAAGTTCGAGCGATCGCGCTCAAACACGATGCTAGCAACTTTGGTGCCAAACTCAGCCAGTTGGTATTCCCAATCGGTCGGCAGCCGAGCCTCGTTGAAGCACAGCATCAGCGATCCCAAGGGCAGATTATCGATGCCCAGCACGGGCGCAGAATAACATGCCCGAATGCCCTGAGCCACGCATAATTCTCGCCATTCTGGCGACCAGCGATCATCATTGGCAATGTCAGCGCAGGTCATGGGCTGACCGCGATACACTGCCTCGCCGCAGGTGCCGATGCACAGGTCATTAATCGGGGCATCTTTAAGCCCTTGACCAAAGGACGGCGGAAAGTCTGGGGTAATGGATCTCTTAAACCTCTGCCGTTGAGCATCAGTGAGCAAGAAGCAGGCGCGTGTGCCCGGATTTAGCCTGGACACTGAGTCACACAAAGCTGAGAGACATTCGTCCAAAGGTTGCCCCGATGCAGTCAACTCTAGCACTCGCTTCTGCTCGACCATTAGGAGTTCTGCCTGCTTGCGATGGGTGATGTCTTGCTGCACGGTCACAAAATAGGTGTTGCCCTCAATGTTCAAGGTAGAAACATAGGCTGCGGTGAGGAAGGAAGTGCCGTCTTTCTTGCGATTCCGCACTTCCCCAGACCAAACTTGCTCCTGTTGTAATGTGGTAATTACCTCGTTGACAAACTGTCGATTCTCATCTGGAGGCAAGTCATTCAGCACTACTGCCGGTTGACCCAGAAGTTCGCCCCGTTCATAGCCGAACATAGTATCGAATGCCGCATTGGTGAACTGAATGATGCCTGTCGCATCCATCCTAACTACGCTTTCAGTCATGCTTTCCAGCACCCGTGCTTGAATTCGCAGCGCTTCATCTGTCCGCTGACGCTCGCTGATGTCTTGGAAGATCAGTATAATTTCCTTGACGCGGCCACGCTCGTCATAAACCGGGGCAGCCGAGATACTAACGCCGATCCTGGAACAATCCAACTTACAGCGATAGGTTTCTACCCCAAAAAATGTCTCTCCCTTGGCAAGTGCCTCTCGCAGCCGGAGACATTCTTCCAGCTTGTCTGTTGGGACAATGGGGATGGGTTGTCCCAGCACTTCTGCTTCACTCCAGCCGAACAACCGCACCGCCGCAGGATTCCAGAGCCGGACTGTGCCATCCGGTTCAATGAGTGCGATCGCTAAAGGAGACGATTCAATTAACGTTTTCAGGGTTTGATGTGTTTGCTGTAGCTCCTGCTCTGCCCGTTGCCGTTCGCGGCGTTCTTGAGTTTCTCGCAATGCCCGTTGCACCGATGGCACTAGCCGCCCTAGCCGTTGCTTCAGCACATAATCTGTGGCTCCATTTTTGAGCGTTTCGATCGCCAATTCCTCGCCCAAACTACCGGAGACAAAAATAAATGGCACATCAGGACAAAGCTTGCGGGCAATTTCCAGCGCCGAGATGCCATCAAAATCAGGCAGCGCATAATCTGCCAAAATCAAGTCAAATTGATGAATTTCTAGCGCCGTCACAAACTTAGTGCGAGTTTCTACCCTCATCAGTTTGTAGTCGATGTTGCCATTTGATAGTGCGACTTGAACGATTTCTGCATCCAGTGGGTTATCTTCGAGCAAGAGAAACTGGAGTGATGCCATTATAGTGCCTGCTGTTTCGGTAGCGAAAAGTAGAACGTTGCGCCGCGATCAATTTCGCCTTCAGCCCAAGTGTAACCGCCATGCCGATGAATGATGCGCTGGACATTGGTAAGTCCTACCCCTGTTCCGGCAAACTCCTCTTGGGGATGCAGGCGTTGAAAAACTTGGAACGGTCGCTCGCGGTCTTTTATGTCGAACCCCGCCCCATTGTCTTGCACAAATAATACCACTTCATCAGAAGTCGGCGCTGCCGATGGTAATTTCGGCTTGTGAGCGATCGCAGGTGTATATAAGTTTGAGTCAAGCTTTTTCTGAAGCAGTTTACCAAAGCTATAGATGCAGCCCAAGGGCGATCGCAAGTCATGAGACATCGTAAAGGAAAATGCCTCCAGTTCTTGGTTGATGGCTTTGAGTTGAACTATGCGCTGTTTGACTCGCTGTTCTCAAGTCTCGTTCAGTTCACGCAGTGCTATTCGGCCTGTTTACGTACAGTATCACCCTGCAAATAAACGAACAATCCTTCTTCAGAAGTGTAAATATGGGTTTCCAGCCAAGTGTTAAGCATTGGTGTCAACTTAACGTGAAAATTATTTCCCGCAAGGAACTGAAGTTCCTTGCTAATAGTAAAAGTCATCTGAAGATGACTAAAAATATCCCCAAAAATCTTTAGTCTACTTCAGTAGACTTTAGCTTTTAGCCTGGAACTTTAGTTCCAGGCGGGTGACTATTTAAAACTCAGTATTCAACAAAAAAAGAGCCAGAAAATTAATTTTCTGACTCTTAGTTGGAGACAAAAGAATCATCAAATCAAGGCTGATGGTAACAACTAGATTCTCCCTAAGTTATGTAGCCCTAAAATAATGCCCGTTCCTAAGATATGACCAAAGGCGGTTGTTGCTAATAATGCAGGTACACCAAACCCACCAAGTGGATTGGGTAAGGGTAGGGCTGGTTCTGCATTAGGATACTTGATTGTGGATTTGCCAAAGGCAATAGCAGCGAGATTCGCTAGAATCATGATTATCCCAACTGTAGGACTCCATGATAGGGGTGTGGTTGCAGCAGCTAGTAAGGTCGAAGTTAACACCTGATTTGCTCCTGAAATTTATTAATGATTGAAAATATAATCTGAATATTTCAGAGCTTAATTCCAGAAAACTCCTAATTTTGCATTAATATTTAACAGTTATTCTAACTACTTAATACAACTAGCCTCCTACTCTAGCTTTTTCGCTGCTAGAGACTAATTGAGTCTTGCTTGCGATCGCCCATATAGTCCATCCTGAAAAAAGATGGGGGCAAAACCTTCATCAAGCGAGTTGGAGACTTGGACGCGTTAAAATAGAGAGTAGTGGGTAAACAGCCTCATTAATAGCAAATCTAAACATCAATTATCTGAGAAACGCTATAGTATATTTTTTTCAGATAATAAGAGTCATCGTATTAATTATTAGATAAGTTTAGAGCACTCAGACGCTTATGTAACTGCGTTAAGTCTATGCTGAACTGATTGGAGCTTTTATGTAATTGCAGCAAAGGATGGCTAAGAAAAGAACTAAGTTTTTATAATTGTACCGATTCAAAATCATAACTGATATTTATGCGATCGCATTAATTATCTAAATTTGACAATTTATAGCCAATAACTACTGTTATGGTTAGCTTAGATGCCAAAGTAAACTGAAAGCGCGATCGCTTTAAAGATAATTTACACTCAAAGTGATAACGATTAATTGCAGCTTCTGTTATGTCCTCAACTCTAGATTCTTTGCCACCTGCACTCACTAAAATTGTCCAGCGCTTTCAACGCGCTTCCGAACCTAAGCGACGCTATGAACAGCTAATCTGGTATGCTCAGAAGCTCAATGAGTTTCCAGAATCGGATAAAATACCCGAAAACAAAGTCCCTGGTTGCGTTTCTCAAGTTTATGTCACAGCATCTCTTGATGATGGCAAAGTTGCCTTTCAGGGCGATTCTGATTCCCAATTAACTAAAGGATTAGTCGGGCTGTTGGTTGAAGGATTGAATGGATTAACGCCAACTGAAATTGTCCAACTAACTCCAGATTTTATTCAAGCAACAGGTTTAAATGTCAGCCTAACACCTTCCCGCGCCAATGGATTTTACAATATTTTTAAAACTATGCAAAAAAAGGCGTTGGAATGTAAGTTAGATCTGCCAAACTAAACTTATTTCGTTAGGACTATCATTGGTCATTATAGCGTTTCTTAATCGGCTGAGGTACAATTTTCTTGGTGTTTATCCGTGTTCACACCGAAGTTGATCTCGGCAGAAGCCGCCGCTCCGACTTCTCTGTGTGGTTAATTATTTCTTCTTGTACTTCACTCAAGTGAGAACCGCTATAGTTAAATCAAAAATAACAAATAACAAATAACAAATAACAAATAACAAAATTTAATCTGATGTCTACCAACTTATTATCAACTTCTAATACTGTTGGCTTTGGTGGAGTAGTTCAAGAATATCTCTGGAACTGGGACAATCAGCAATTGCGCGTTGTTTATGAAACTCTTGGCAAAGGTTCACCACTATTGCTACTCCCAGCTTTCAGCACTGTTTCCACACGTTTAGAAATGGGTGAACTTGCCAGGTTATTAGCTCCGCACTTTCAAGTTGTAGCGGTTGATTGGCCTGGTTTTGGGGAATCTTCTCGACCCAGTTTAGATTATAACCCAGCTTTATATCACCAATTTTTAGCAGATTTTGTCAAATCTGTGTTTAATAATACCATTACAGTAATTGCCGCTGGTCATGCTGCTAGTTACGTGTTGCAACTAGTCCAAAGAGAGCCTGCTGTTTTTGAGCGGATTGTGTTGGTAGCTCCCACTTGGCGTGGGCCTTTACCAACAATGGGAGCAACTCAGCAGACAGCTGGCATGGTAAAAGAATTAGTGCGATCGCCTATTTTCGGTCAAGCTCTCTACAAACTCAATACCACTCCATCTTTTTTAAGTTTTATGTATCGCCGCCATGTCTTTACCGACGCGGCTAAACTTACACCCAACTTTATAGAGAAGAAGTGGCAAACAACTCAAAAACCAGGAGCGCGATTTGCTCCTGCTGCCTTTGTGACTGGTAATCTAGATGCTGTGCGCGAGCAATCTGATTTTCTGGCACTTGTGCGATCGTTATCCGTGCCGCTCATGGTAGTAATTGGAGAATCTAGCCCTCCCAAATCACGAGCAGAAATGGACGCTTTAGCAGCCTTGCCAGGAGTCAAAAGCGTCGTGGTTCCTGGTTCCTTGGGACTCCATGAAGAATACCCTGACGCTGTGCTAGAGGCAATTGGAGATTTTTTATTACCCTCATAAAATTAAATCCTGACACCAAAATTCAGATCGCTGGCAACACTCCTGGGCATAAAACTCTACAACCATGCCGTAAGAGTTATTTAACAAGGGAAAGCTTTTGCACCTGTAGATTCAGACATTTCAACATCTTGCTTGTACATTGCGTATGCTTGATGATACTCCATTGTGCGAGCAACTTCAGTAAGAAATTGGTCATCATATCCAGCTCGTTGCAATAGATAGAATCCTAGCTCCATTCCCGAACTGATACCTCCTGCTGTAACGATCCGACCTGCATCCACTACCCGCGCCCGACTCACCCGACACGCAGGTGCAATTTCTGCTAAGCGCTCGATAGGAACTTTGCCCATTAAAGAAGCTTCCAGTCGGTCTGGTTCCTTACGATTAGTAGCAGGTAAACCATTCAGCAATCCCATCTTGCCGTAAATCCAAGAACCTGTACACACACTTGTCAATAAGCAAGTTTCAGGTAAAGAATTAATAAATGCGTACAAGTTGCGGTTGTGTAGTTCTTGGCGTGTACCAAAGCCCCCTGGAATGAGGAAAGCATCCATTGCAGGCTGATCGTTAAATGAGTAGTTTGGCAGAACAGTAAATCCTGCTTGGGTTTGAACAGGACGCATACTTTCTGCAACCAGAAATACATCGAGTTCTGGATCAAAACGGCGAGCAACGGAAAATACTCCATAGGGAGCAGCAAAATCAATGACTTCAGCATCTTTGAAAACGTAAATGCCCAAGCGAAACCCGGTAATGCGATGAGTTGACATAAGCTAATTTTTTGTGTGAATTCTTAGTATTATTGAGCAGCGATAAGTTGTTCTAGTTCAGTAATTCTGGCTTGCAATACCGCCACTTCCTGTTCGGAATAGCGGACGGGAATATGTTGCGGACAATTCCAATCCCAGGCTTCAACTTGAAACAAAATTACTCGTTCAATCTCCGCTTCATAGTTGGGAACCTTCAGACGTTCTATTAGTTGGTCATCTTTCTCTATATACCTAGCTCGTCCCCAAATTTTCAATCGCTTGCGATCGCGATAATCCATTAAAAATAAGAAGGCTTTGTCGTTCTCTGAAAGATTGCCAACAGATACATACTGGACATTTCCTTTAAAGTCAGCAAATCCCAGGGTCTTGTCATCTAATACTTTTAAAAAACCAGGTTGTCCACCGCGAAACTGAATGTAAGGATAACCATTAGAACTGACAGTTCCCAAGTAGAAACCATCCATTTGAGCAATAAATTCTCCGATTTGTGGCGTGATAGTATCGTTATCGAGGCCATTTTTTTCAAATCGAGCGTAGGTTTGTCGGGAACCGCGTTGTTCTTGAGCTGCTTTGACGGCAGGAGTGAAGGCGAGTTGTGTAAATTTACGTGGCATAACTTCATCTTATGAGATAGCAATATGAGTCTAGTCAAGGGAGCATTTTCTAGAGCTTTACCATAGGGATGTAACCTGGTAATTGTTTGATTCGAGCCATCCAGTTTTGGATGTGAGGATAGGGGTCAAGGGCAATCTTGCCATCAGGTGCTAAAGCGACGTAGGGGAAAACTGCCACATCTGCGATGGTTGGTCGCTCGAACTCTAACCATTTGCGATCGCGCAAATGTTGATCGAGTTGTGTAAGAATGAATTCTGCTTTCTGGTTAGCTCGGTCGATATTAATGCTCGTGGCGTTGAACAAGTAGTATAGGCGAGCAGATTCAGGGCCCTGACGGACTTCGCCTGCGGCGGTAGATAACCAGCGCACAATCTGGCTAAGGGACACCGCATCTAAAGGAAGCCATTGCTCGCCGCCATAGCAACGAGCCAAATAAACCAAAATCGCTTGAGCGTCTGCAATAGTTATGTTGCCATCCACTAGTACAGGAACTTGACCAAATGAATTGAGCGATAAAAACTCAGATGATTTATGTTCTCCCTTCATCAAATCGACTTTAATCCACTCATATTCAAGATTTAAAAGTGATAGCAACAGAAGGGCTTTATAACTGTTACCAGATAATTCGTAACCGTAGAGCTTAATCATAGAGTTAGTCCTCAATCATGTGTAAATATGAACAGTTTGTTGATAATAAGTCACGTTTTAGTCCAAAGAAGAATGTAAGCATCCTTCATCATGACAAGTCAATTTGTTTAACAAACAGCATTGTTTTGTTTGCCGCAGTTCACAAAGATTCCTTACTTCAAACTGATAAATTTTTGTACCGTTCGTTCGGTATAGAAATACTGTACCGATTGTTCGGTATAATGTCAAGAGATAAAGTTTCGATTGGTGCAAATGCCAAAAGACACATACATTCCATGCCTGCTAAATCTGTTTCGACAATATGGTTACGATGGAGCTACCTTATCTAAGATCTCTCAACAGACAGGTCTAGGAAAAGCGAGCCTTTATCATCACTTTCCCGGTGGTAAAGACGACATGGTGAATGCCGTATTAAATTTTCTCGAAAGTTACTTGGAGGAACACATCCTACAGGCGCTTCGCAGTGAAGGAACTGCACTGACTCGATTGCAGAAAATGTGCGCTCAGCTCAGTGAGCTATATGAAGGTGGGCAACAACCGTGCCTGTTCGCCATATTGCTTATGGGTTCGGCACGAGACATCTTTCATACCAAAATACAAGCTCTATTACGTACATGGATTGATGAGATTGCAACTGTACTGATTGAGGCAGGATTAGACAAATCGCTGGCAAGACAGCGAGGGGAAGATGCAGTCATTGCAATTCAAGGCTCTCTAATACTGGCGCAAGGCTTAAACGATCTTGCTCCCTTTCAACGTGTAGTGAAACGATTACCGCAAGAACTTTGCCGAGATATAGATATATAACAGTGTTTCTAACTTAAACTACGCGGTTATTTTTCTGAAACCCGAATCAATGCCAAGTTCGCACAAAAATATAAAAAGTCTTATCATGGGTGATAATGATTATCCATAAGGTGAGACAAGAGGCATTTAGAGTATGGTGGCTGACGTAATTACACATTCAGTTCCCGTTACTGTTCTGACTGGCTATTTGGGAGCAGGTAAAACGACTCTCCTCAATCACATCCTCACCTACGAACACGGCAAAAAAGTTGCTGTGATTGTGAATGAATTTGGGGAAGTGGGCATTGATAATCAACTGGTTATCGATGCAGATGAAGAAATATTTGAGATGAACAACGGCTGCATCTGTTGTACAGTTCGCGGCGACTTAATTCGCATCATCGGCAATTTGATGAAGCGGCGCGATAAGTTTGACCATTTAGTAATAGAAACAACTGGAATAGCTGACCCTGCACCAGTGATTCAGACATTCTTTGTGGATGAAGATATGCAAAGCCAACTGTCTCTAGATGCTGTAGTGACAGTTGTGGATGCCAAGCACATCTGGCAGCACTGGGATGCGGACGAAGCACAAGAACAGATTGCCTTTGCCGATGTAATTTTACTTAATAAAACTGATTTAGTCGCACCAGAAGAGTTAGATGAATTAGAAAAACGGATTCGGGCGATGAATGCGATCGCTAAAATCTACCGTACTCGCAACTCTGAACTAGAAATGGATGCTTTGTTGGGTGTGAAAGCTTTTGATTTAGACCGCGCGTTGGAAATTGATCCGAATTTCTTAGGCGAAGATGCCCATGTACATGATGAAAGCGTCTTTTCTGTAGCGTTAGTGGACAAAGGTGAACTTGATGGGGAAAAATTAAACGCTTGGCTTTCTGAGTTACTGCGTACCCAAGGCCCAGATATCTTCAGAATGAAAGGTATCTTAAATATTGCTGGGGAAGATAATCGATTTGTGTTCCAAGGGGTACACATGATATTCGATGGTAGACCTGATCGCGCCTGGAAACCAAGCGAAACCCGTAAAAACGAACTAGTCTTTATCGGTCGCAACCTTGATGCAGACCAACTCAAACAAGATTTCCTCGCCTGTCTGGCGTAAATAGGGAATAGGGAACAGGGAACAGAAAAGAATTTTCCCATTCCCCATTCCCCATTGCCCAATCCTCAGTCCCCAATCCCCAGGAAATATGAACTCCACAACTAACAAATCTAAGGAATTTGAAGAACACTATTCGGGGACACTCTCAGATTATGTAACTGCGATCGCATGGTCGCCACAAGGTAAAACCCTAGCAGCAACTTCCGCAGCGGGGGAAGTAGTATTGTGGAACGATGGCGATTTAACAACTTTGCAGACTGGTGATGGTAAATCAGTTGATTGCGTTGCTTTTTCCCCAGACGGAAAATTTTTAGCGGTTGGGGGACAAGATGGACAGGTCAAAATTTGGCAGGACACTGAACTAATCGCCACTTTGAAAAATGCCCCTGCATGGGTTGACAAGCTAGCTTGGAGTCACACTGGTAATCAACTAGCTTTTAGTTTGGGGCGTTACGTGCAAGTGTGGGATGCAGATACTCGTGAGATTGTCGTGACGCTGAATTTTGAAAACTCGTCAGTCTTGGGTATTGATTGGCGCATTGATGGGCAATACCTAGCCATTAGCGGTTATCAGGGAGTCAAGATTTGGCACAGTCAAAATTGGGATGAAGAACCATACATCTTGGATATGCCCACTGTCAGTGTAGCTATGGCTTGGTCGCCCGATGGCAAATTTCTGGCTTCTGGCAATATGGATCGCAGCGTCACTGTCTTGGAATGGAACAACCCCGACCCTTGGGTGATGCGTGGCTTTCCTGGTAAAATTCGTCAACTAGCCTGGTCAGAAGCTACCACTAAACTGGGTGCGCCAATACTGGCATCTTCTAGTGTCGAAGGCATTGTAGTCTGGGAAAAGCTAGAGGATGATTCTTTGGGTTGGGAAGCGCGAGTCTTAACTAATCATGTGGGTGTCATCTGTGCGATCGCTTTTGCACCTAAAAGCTTCCTTCTCGCTTCGGCTGCTGCTGATGGTTGGTTGTGTTTGTGGAACAAAGCCAAGCAAGTATCCCAAGTGATCACAGGTGTTTCAGCTGGATTTTCTAGCTTAGCTTGGCATCCCCAAGGCAAGCTACTTGCCGCAGGTGGTGAAAATGGCGAATTACTTGTCTGGTCAAGGGTTTCGCGCGGTCAAGGATTCGGGCGAAGTTGAGTAATACTCAGTAATCAAGGTTGAATGTAGCCAATAAATTGGCTATGCTGTATCAACAATAGTATCTATGTGTCAATTATGAATATAGCCAAACTGATTTTGCTTGCCTGTCCTGTATTTCTCGCATCTATACTAATGGTAGCCAATCCGGCGATCGCATCCAGTCTGAAATCTGCACCTGCTACACAGATTATTACAGTAGCATCTACGCAGCAAATTACTGAATTTGCAACACCATTAGCTCAAGCATCCAATCCAATCATTGAGCAACTTGGATGCAACTGCGGTAATTGCACTCAAGCTAAATTTCAGCGGTTACAAGGCAAGCTACCATCTGCCAGTTTTTGATAAATTTACAAGTTATAAATACTATAAAGGCACAACAATGTTGTGCCTTTATCAATTTAAAATCTCACCGACGCTTCAAATATTTTAATTGTCGTAAAGTGTTTGCACTCAGAATTTTATGTCAGCCCTAATTAAAAAGAATAACTCATACCATTTCAAGAAATTTTTATTTTTGATACATAATCACTTTTCTTACTCCCCCTGCCTCCTCTGCTTGCCATCTGTATCAATCTTAAGGTGAAACGGTATCAGTCTCTTGTACCAGCGATCGCTTTCAAGCACACGCTTCGCGCCACAAATACCCACTGCTGTTCTCCGATAATTTGCTAATTGGTAGTTTTCTTAACTTCCATATGCCCACACGTGCTAAACCTACCGCTACAATTGCCTTAGATTCACGATTCGGCTAGCAAAATCACCTCATATGAACAATACATACTATCATCCCCACATTCCACACTTTAATCGCATAATCACAGTCAATTTGCAATATTTACCAGAATCACCACAATAGTGTAATTGCTGCTTCAGCAGGCGTTGAGAAAACCGCACTAAACTACTTACCAAAGGCACTAACCTCTGCATCACCCTCTTGCGACCTCTAGTTTTCTAGCCTGCAACGAGTAGCTAACATTTGGCGTAGCATAGACACCTTGTTAGTTGACAGCCTAACCCTGAACCTCTAGTATCTCGTTAAGTAAATATTAATAATGATTATCGTTTTTATACAATCAGCAGGAGTGGATGATGTCCAACAATCCATTAAGTAATTCCTTACGAGCTGCTCTTGTCGCCTTGACGATTGGATTTTTTGGGTGCGGAAATCAAGCTGCAAGCACCTCATTCACTCAAACCTCCACTAGCACAAACGATAATCTTCCCCAAGTAGTAGCAACGACAACTGTACTGTGTGACTTAACTAAACAAGTTGCTGGGGATACCATTAATCTCACCTGCTTGATTTCTCCTGGTGCAGACCCCCACCTTTATCAACCAAAATCGGAAGATCGCAAAGCTATTGAGCAAGCAAGTCTTATTCTCTATAATGGCTACAATTTTGAACCAGGTTTAATCAAAATAATTAAAGCATCTAAAAACCCTGCGCCGAAAATAGCCGTTGGTCAAGCTGCTGTGCCTAAGCCACAACGACTCCAGAAAGGTAGCAAGAAAGTTACTGATCCTCATCTTTGGCATAATACCAAGAATACTATCAGAATGGTAGAAGTAATTAACCGCAACCTGGGAAAATTAGAACCTAATGAAGCAAAAAATTATATTAGTAATGCCAGAAAAATCACTAATGAAATAACCCAAATGGATAGCTGGATTAAGTCAACAATTGCCAGTATTCCGCCTAAACAACGTAAATTAGTCACAACTCATGATGCAATGGGTTATTATGCCAAAGCGTATGGTCTTTCTTTAGCAGGGGCATTGGAAGGTATTAGCACTGCGGAAAAACCAACAGATGCACGAGTGAAAAATTTAGTTACAGGCATTAAACAAGCTAGAGTGCCAACAATTTTTGCAGAGACAACAACTAACCCCAAGTTGATTGAGTCTGTGGCCAGAGAGGCAAAAGTAAAAGTTTCTAACAGAAAATTGTATACTGATGCACTTGGTGAACCGGGAAGCGACGGAGAAACTTATCAAAAAATGATGATTGCTAATACACGCACAATTGTAGAAGGGCTAGGAGGGACGTACTTGATGTTTGAAGCCAAAGCTACTAAGTAGCCTAAATAGGGGAGCTAGTGGGTTGCTCTGGTCAAGAGAGTTGTAGCAAATGACGTCAACATAATTCGTAATTTGTAGTTATAACCAGTCTTAGCTCTAAACCCACCACTAATTGAAGATTACTAAATATGCAGATTTAGTAGTGGCTTACCCATTTAATTACAAATTACGTAAAGCCTGCGGCCGCGCTACGCTCTAAGCGTAGCGCGGCCGTAATACTCGACTTGATAATTGCAAGGATAATTTTCTTACTTGCTATTGTCGCACCTGATAAATTCCGCGCTGTCATTCCCACTTGCAAAGCAGCTAGTCTACCTATGATGAATTCGGGCGTTGCTGAATTTGAATATGAAGTTTAAAAATCAACTCTTATTAACTCTTAGAAGATGTCTGAGGTTGCGCCGTACAATACTCGCCTCTCGCCAAGAGGGGACGGCGATAGACGGAGATAGATAAGTTGCATCTTCATAGAGAAATGATATTACTCTCTGTGGCTCTGTCTTGGAAAGTCTGAGCGCCGGCTTCCGGCGAACAGAACTTTCCGCTGCGTGATACAAATTCATATTTTTACTCAGCAACGCCTGAATTCGTAACCTAGCCAACGCAGATAAAGCGTAAGAGGTAAGGAGGACTCAAATTTTGGGTGTTGCATAATTGCGGGATGATTTATTGCACGCAGAGAAAAGTTTGTAGCTTGCTTTCCTACGGAACGCTACGCGAACCCGCAAGGTGTAGCGACTACCCTGCGGAAACGTTAAAGGCGAACCGTCGATGCTCTGTTTCACTCCGAAAGGCGCAAAGCGTTGGCTCCCCCACTGCCAATGGCAAACGGTAGACGCACAGACGTAGAGAGAATAAAGAGTTTGATATTTCAATACATTAAATTTCATCCCCTGATTCGGCAACACCAAATTTTGTATTCATCCTTTCATTTTTAGCCACTACTGCAACATGCATTAAAATGCCATATTTAAGAGTAAAATTATGACGAAAGTCATAATAAACTCTATCAGTCTATGATGAAAGTATTAAATCAAATCTTAGACCTTTTTCAGATGTGGATAGTTAAGTTTAATTTGTATTATATTGATATTAAGCAAAAAATACACAGATTGCAAGATGCAATTAGATAACGGACGTGAGGTTAAGCAAAAAGCATATGAGATTTATATGAGATTTATATGAGATTTATAGCTTTCATTTTCTTAAATAAATAACTAAACTAAAAAAAGTTATAACTAAACTAATGAAGCTGTATCCATAAAATGCTCATAATTGGTATCCAATAGTTTCAAGACTTTTAGGATAATTAATGTTTAAACCCTTGTTTAATTGCCGAGTGGCTCTAACAAAACTTATCATAAGATGTCTGAAAAGTAAAAAAACTCTATCCATATCTCTCAAGTCATTTTCTCATTTTTGGGAGACGGAAACACAAGAAGTGAGAGGAATTTAAGTATTACTGAACACTTTTTGTACATCCTCTAAACCTTTTTTGTAGGCGATAATTTTAATGCTGACTCTACATTTTTTTGCTCTGCTATTGACACGCACATAATATAATCTTGGTCAATCAATATTTAGATGTATATTGCTAAAATTAAAAGCAATTGAGTCGGCAATTAAGCTATGCTTATTGATATAAGAAGCAAAATTTATAAACTACGGTAAAAAATAAAACGATTAAGCGAAACTATATCTTTTCATAACTTCGGTTTAATCTTAAAGTCTTAAACTCTTACACTGTTTGGTTTTTATAAGTATAGTATCAAGATATTTTCTTGATAAATTCGGTATTTACTCTTATTAGGATAAAGAGGTGGTAGTATCAAAAACTGGTGTAGAAGTTACCTAACCAAAAGGCAATGCAGATGTTGAAAATAAACTTTAAAATTTGTAACAACTCACCTACTAGCAGAGAGCGCAAGACTTTAATAGATGATTCATTGATATATATGATGATTTGATAGAGATATGTTATTTGACATAACTCTTGAATAATGTATTATTTGAAAGTCTTTGAATAAAATTTGTATGTTGCTTTTTGATAGATATAGATTTTTGTTAATATTTGCATAAAACTTGAATAAATAACAGATCTGTATAAAGAAAGAATAGTCAAATAACATAAAAATCTTTATTCAGGAGGGATGCATATGTACAATACTATTCGAGTGCTAGTGGCTGATAGAGATTCGCTAATGGGAGTTGCTATTCGTGCTACTTTGATTGCTGAAAAAGATTTGATCATAGTAGGTGAAGCAAACAATCCCGATAAAGTTCAAGAATTGGAGCGAAAGCTTCAGCCAGATCTGTTAATAATTGATCTAGATTCACCAAATTTTACACCACCTGAGCCAATACTCTATTTACATAAATCCTGTCCAAACTTAAAAATGCTCGCGCTGGCTAACTGTGGTGAATTTTATCCCTCTATTTTAAGAGTAGGCGGTATAGTAGGTTGTGTTTTGAAATCTGAAAAGCCACAAACGTTGGTTAGTGCTATTCGTACAGTGGCAAAAGGTAATACATGGTACAGTCAGAGCCTTTTAGAGGAGCTTGTTGCACAAGAAGAGAATGAACTAAATCAAGATGGAAAAGCCGCTTTGACAGAGCGAGAGCAACAAGTTCTCAGCATGATTGCACAAGGTTGGGATAATATTCGCATTGCTTGTGAGCTAAACCTTGGACACCAGACAGTGCGGAATTACATCAGCCGCATCTATGCTAAATTAGCAGTCAGTTCACGAGCTGAAGCGGTTGTGTGGGCTATGGAACATAGCCAAAAGAGTTCCAGAAAAGTACTAGAACCGAGATAACCATAGCATTGTAGAGTGTAATGCAAAAATCTGAAAAGCATTGTTGCAATCACTGAACTCTGTTTTGAAAAAGATAGTTACCCTATTAGAGTTGCAGTGGATGCTGTTGGCGAAGTCAAAAAACATCTTTAAACCTATTTAAGCCTTCTGCTTTCCAGGTGTTTGCCATAACAAATAGCTGTTGCCAGGTAGTTTAGGACATCAGCTGCTCATAAAACTCTGATATCAAGCGAAAAATCAGAGTAGTGGCTTACCCTGATGGTCTGTATCACTGCTGAGAGGCACAAGGCTTTGCGCCTCTGCTTGTGTCCCAAAGACATAAGGTAAGCGTTCTTTTAGAATGTTTGGATAGTAAGACCAAAAAGTTTTCTATTCTAATTCCTTGACTAAATTTAAAGTAGTACAATGATTCGACTTCTGCTTGTAGACGACCAAACGCTGTTTCGGCAAGGATTAGCATCTTTACTGTCACTAGAAGAAGACTTAGAAGTTATTGGTCAAGCTAGTCATGGCAAAGAAGCGATCGCTCTTACCGAACAACTCCAGCCCGATGTTATCCTCATGGATGTGCGGATGCCTATCTGCGATGGCGTGGTGGCAACGCGCGAAATACATCAACGTTTTCCCTGGATTAGAATTCTGGTATTCACAACTTTTGATGAAGACGAGTATATTTGGCAGTCTTTGCAAGCAGGCGCACTCGGCTATCTCCTGAAAAGTACTCCCGCAGCACAGTTGGCGGCGGCCATTCGCACCCTACACCAAGGCTACTGTCAACTTGGTTCAACGATCGCACATAAAGTCTTTGCTCAACTCAACCCTCCACCTGCTGTCAAACAAAACTCTTATCAGCAGCTTTTGAGTGAGCGGGAATTAGAAGTGTTAACCCTAGTTACTCAAGGTAAAAATAATCGAGAAATTGCCAGGGTGCTACATCTGAGCGAGGGAACGGTTAAGAACTATGTTAGTCAGATTCTAGCTCGATTGGGAGTACGCGATCGCACTCAGGCCGCTCTCTGGGCAAAGCAAAATATTTCCATTTAGAAAGAGTGAAAAACCAAATATTGATATCAATAACTTCGCCAAAAAAAGAGGGTATTGTTAGTGTGGCAATCCTGAAATGAAAACATAGAAAGCCGTCTCTTAAAAGGCTTAACCTCCCTTTATCCAGATTTTTGGTAGTCAACTAAAGTTGCATAACCAACACTACCTTCACGCTCTTGTCCTAAGATGCAAAATCCTGTGAACTATTATGAAACTTCATACACGTCTTTTCTCACCTGACCTGGTATGGTTCTTGCAATTTTCTCTCACTTTTTTTCAAAAGTACTGGGGTCAATGGGTTTTGCTCATCTTAGCAGTGCTATTCCAACTGGCCTTTGAGGTGCTTGTTCCCTTTGCTTATCAGTTGATCTTTGATCGCGCCATTGTTAATCGTGATGCTAATTTCCTTATACTCTTACTAAGCGGACTGGGCGTCGCTTTCATCATCCAATCCTTAGCTGGTCTTAGTCAGGATTATCTCAGTGCTCGAATAGGAGCAGGTGTTTTGAAAGATATACGCCTCAAAATGTTCAATCATTTGCAGCACCTATCCTTGGGTTTTTACACTCGCGTTCAAGCGGGCGAACTCATGTCTCGGTTCTCCAGCGATTTAGCTGACATCGAGAGAGCGATTGTCATTGATATCCCGATGGGCACTTTCAACATCCTTTTAATGGTTATTAGTACCCTGTTACTCTTCGTCGTCGAGTGGCGACTAGCTCTAGTCACTTTGGTCACGTTGTTCGTAGGCTTTATGGGGCCACACCTATTTGGGTTACGGGTTGCTAAGACCAGTTATAGACGCAGGCAAGACGAAGCAAAAGTTTTAAATATACTTCAAGAGAATATCAGTGCTCAACCTGTGATTAGGAACTTTGGATTGCAAAAGTTAGCGCTATTCCAATTTCGAGAGCAACTGATTGTCTTATTACACAGCAGCCTACGCAGTAACTTCTACAGTGTTCTACTAGGAAGGCTTTCAAACCTGAGCATTAACTTTCTTCAGTTATTAATCATTGGTTTTGGTGCTTTTTTAGCCATGCGTGGCTATCTGACAACAGGAGCGCTAGTCGGGTTTATCAGCCTTCTGTTGAACGTGAATATCGCAACTGATGGTTTGACTCAACAAGTGCCAGCCCTAATAAGGACTACAAGTGGGATGCTACGCATCAAAGAACTGCTGGCTGAGCAACCTGAAGTGACGGATTTAGCTGATGCATTACCACTATCACAGTTGGCAAAAGATATTCGCTTTGAAAATGTAACCTTTAACTATTACGGAACGCAGCCCATTCTGGACAAAATCAGTTTTACGATTCAAGTAGGTGAGTCTGTAGCTTTTGTCGGCCCTAGTGGCTCTGGCAAAAGTACAATCCTCAACCTACTCGTGCGGTTTTACGATCCTAACGAGGGTTCAGTCCTGTTTAATGGTTACGACCTGCGACAAGTCACTCAAGCATCGCTACGCGCACAAATAGGCACTGTTTTCCAAGAAACTTTCCTTTTCAACACCACAATTCGTGAAAACATCTGCCTGGGTAAGCCCGATGCAACCGATGTGGAAATCGAAGCAGCCGCAAAAGCAGCAGAAATCCATGACACGATCCGGCGTTTTCCTCAGGGATATGACACCGTAGTGGGTGAAAGAGGTGGGCAAATCTCAGGTGGTCAGCGGCAGCGAATTGCTATAGCGCGGGCAATCTTACGCAATCCAGCAATACTTATACTCGACGAGGCAACTTCGTCGCTAGATCCAGAGACGGAGTTAGCTATTAATACCACCCTAAGCAATTTAGCAATAGGTCGTACCGTCATCTCTGTAACTCATCGGCTTACTTCTGTTGTGAATTGCGATCGCATCTTCGTACTTGAAAGAGGAAAACTAATTGAACAGGGTACTCATAAAGAGTTACTTAAGCTTAGGAGTCTGTATTATCGACTTTGGTGTAAACAAAGGGGAGAATCTCAAGTTGGCGAAAACAGCCTGGAGCAGCCAAAATTGGGAGATTTCTCTCACTGACTGTGTAAGTGAGAAACTTCCAAAGAATAAATTATCGAAAAAAACTCAAAAAATGAAAATAATTTCTCTCTAAAACCGCATCAAAAATCTGCACTTATAGTGGCTTTCCTTCTGGTAATCTTTTAGGACTTTAGTATTTTTAATTATAGTTATACATAGTTATACAAAATAAATATATTATTCATCAAACTCTTGCTCTATTATAATGTTTTACGAAACGCATGATACAATTTAATTGCTATAAATTTTAATTAGACCTATTGCATAAGTCGAGATATATTAAATCGAACCACAGATGAACACTGATATTTATTAGTGTTCATCTGTGTTAATCTGTGATTATACCAATTCAATTAATGATTGCAACAAATCCTTTGATAAAGACGTTGCAATGCAACGTCTCTACATGTTCTGTCTGTCACATTCTTTTTTTTAATTGGTATTATTTTTGGTTTAATTCGGATTTTTGCAAGAAGTCTATTGAACTGTGATTTATTTCAATAACTTTTTCAGCGAATCATTTAATACTCAAAAAAGCGGTAAGGAGACGCTGCGAATGGCAGGATATTCTTACCGCTTTTAATAATTATCATTATTATTGACTGGATATTTTCTTTTTTGGAAGTTCCATTATGCTGCTATGTAACTTTCAAGTAAATCAATTCCAGTCTCAAACTTATCCAGACGCATGAATTCCTTTTGCATTTGCTCAATGTTCTTAATATAGCTTTTGTCGCTGGAAATCTGATTAATCAGTCTGGACAATTCCCGATGCTCGATCCACCTAAGATCGCCCCTTACACCCAAGCCATGATAAACTACCCTCGCCGCATTTCCGGGTTGATCGTTTCTGGCGGGGAGAACTATCATCGGGACACCAAGACAGATGCACTCTTTGATCGTATTCATCCCTCCATTGGTGATCATCATTGAACTTTTCCGCAGAACCGCCATTTGCGGAACCCACTTGCAGGCATACACATTATCTGGAATCTCTCCAAGATCTTCTACTTCGCAGGTGTTTCCGATATTGAGTACGAACTCATAGTCTTGTCGTTGCTGAAACGTCTTAAGGGCAACCCGGAAGAAGCGCTTGCTGGCAGGATACTCCCAACTGCGTGTGCCCAACGAGCAGTAGATCAGCGGTTTAGTGCCACTGAGGCGATCCATTTTGAAATCTTCATCTGCACGTGAGAGATCCACAACACACCCAAGATACTCAGCTCCAGGACGGGGTTCAAAGTCAAGCCTTTTCGGCATCAAGTAGTGTAAAGGAGACTTGAACATCGGGCCGTAATCCGAAAAACCTACTGTTAATCCCGTCGCACGCGCACGACTTCTCACAAATGCTCCTATCCCAAAGTAATATCTGAGGAAGTATTTCGGACGAAATGTTATAAACAATCTCGCTACAAAAGCCAACAACATCCAGTCCAACAGAACTATTAATGATGACCATGAGCTGCGAGCGGGAATAAATGATGAGTCTGAAGGGGGAATTTTTGAATTAATAAATCCAGCAAATGCCGTACCAACCCCAACATAAGGAACTCCAGATTCTATAGCTGCAATAGCAACAAATGAAATAATTGAATCAATGAGCACCAGACCTACATTGCACTCTTTGATAATCTTGATAGTGTCCTCAAGTATATTCGCCAAAATCTCAGTTTCACGGCGAGTCTGTGTAAGCATCCCTCCGAACCGCTTGGGAAATGGCCTCAAAAGCTTATATTGAAACCCTTGTTCTTCTATATATTTCTTGTAATGTTCTACTTGCTGGCTGTGAAGGGAGAGTTTTTCATCTCCTTCTGGTGGGAGAACAAACAGCACGTCCCATCCGCGTCTAGAAAAAGCCTTCGCCAATGCCATCATCGGCATGAACCCACCCCATTCAGGATATAAAGCAAACAATACAGATTTGTTTTCTTGCAGTATACGCTCCATCTTAATATGCTCCTGACAGTTCGCTCATTGTTTCTAAGGTGAGAAAAATTTAGAGATGCTGATAATTTGTCTAAGTATTTTTCAAGTAATATTTGAGAGCTACAACGCTAATTTAGCTTGTACTATCGCTTCTTTTATACCTGAGTACTAGTTCTTTTGAGGTTAATCAAGTAACTTGTGTAAAGTTTATATAGATTACTTTTTAAATTTTACTATCAACAAAATTCCAGTCTATATTTTTACTAATTTCCAAAGCTGAAGCTTCTTGGGATAAATATCCTCTAGCTTATATTTTTGCCCTTTCTCTAACTTCTTTCTAATTAATTCTACAGAAAGATTGTGATTGGGAAGATATAAAAATACATCGCTAAAACTATTAGAAATTTGAGGCACATTTAGCTCGTTTACCAACTGAAGCCGTACTTTTGGAGCAAGCAGATGGCTGAGAGATAGTTCATCACCTATACCATTTAGCTGACAGGAACTAATCAAAAGTGGGTTAGTAGATTTATTGATGATCTGAACCACTTGGGGAGTATAGATGTTAAGAGACTTATTCCACCAAGTATCTGCTTGAGAACTAATTACACAGGACAGGATTCCAGCAGAGATCAACGTGACTTTGATAAGCTGCCAAAGCTTCTGATGCCATTTAACAAAGGTTGAGGTAATTTGAGTGGTCAGGAGGTAACTAACAGCTAACTGAATACCCAAATAAAAAGGAATTAGATACCGAGGGTTTACTGATCGAATCCCCCCCCAAATTAAATCGGGTATTACTAAAGGCAACACTGGAACCACAATCAACGTTAAGACAAACAACCAAATCCGTTTTGAAGCTTTGCGACAGATAAAATAAATTGAATATCCTACCAAAACTAAGATAAAAGGAATCAAAAATAGCTGCACATATTCCAATGTAGTGTTATTAAAAGTTCGCTCGAAATCGTAGTTAAAATCAACAAAAAAATAGCTAATGCTAAGAGTCCACGCTGCAATTAATTCTAAAAGAGATATTTTAGTTTCAGATGTCCAGCTTGTTGTTTCATGAATTTGGGCTAACTGAATAATAACAACTAACAACCAGGGCATAAAAGCTAAAAGCCCTATTAAAGACGCAAGTAAATAGGCAGTAACCGTCTTGCTTAATCGGAAGCTTTCAGTTGCAACTACATAAATACCATGAGCAATTGCCACAAACGCAGAAAACAGAAATGTATACAATCCCAATGCTAGGGTTGCTGCGTACATTCCCCAGCTAAACTTCGTTTTTACTCGCATTGCTCGTAGCAATGTTGCGCTTGATAGTAAAATTGTCACAGTCCACAAACTATACTGCCGCGCTTCTTGTGCGTATAGTACATGGAATGGCAATACAGCTAACAGTGCAATTGCTACCCATCCCATCAGAGATGACTTAAATAATTCCAGACATAGCCAATAGAGACAGGGGAACGCTAACAAGCTAATTAAGGCAGACAAACTCCTCGTTACTGCGACTGAATTGCCAAACCATTGCACCCAAAACCGCGCAATCACGAAATATAAAGGTGAATGCTGAGGGACTTCCACTGCCAAAGATTTAATAGTATCTATTGAAGTTCTTTCAACAGCAGAAAGCTGATATTTATGTAAATCTTCAACACCAATTTCGCGTCCATCACAAACTTGCTTGGCCGCTTCTTGTTGTGTATAGCCAGAAATCCGTAATGAGGTAAAAGTCTCATCAAACCAGTAGACTTTTCGGTCAAGATTAACGAAGCGAAAAAATACACCCAATAACAATAGAACAATGACTAAAAACTTTAACCAGACAATCTGTTTGCGACTTACCATGCTGCCTCATAACCAAACTTATCAAAAGATGATTGGAAAAAGCCTGAAACTATCTGTTTTTGTTAGTAAACATGATGATACGAAGATGAAAAATCCCAAATGTGGAGAGTTTTTTTGGGATTTTCACCCACCTTGAAAGCGCTAGTTTTAGAAAAGTTGTCTTGAAAATACTTTTTCTATCGCCAAAGCTAGGCGCAAAAGCGATACCTCGGAGAATGGTGCTCCCACCAACATCAGACCGACTGGCAACCCTGAAGAAGTGAATCCCACAGGTAGAGAAATTGCACACAATCCAAGCATGTTTGCTAAACGTGTGTTTCGTAATGACAAGAGATTCTCTGCGGTGTACTTTTGACTATTTTGTTCTAAATCATTGATAATCGGTGGTACATTTGCCACAGTTGGCATAATAACAGCAGTATAATCATTCGTTCTCTGCAAATACTGCTTTTGAAGGTCTTTTAACCCCTGGTAAACTTGTTGAGCGTCACTATCCTGAATTTTTGCTCCTATATAAAATCTATCTAGTATGTCTTGTGAAATAGAGTTAGGATGAGCTTCTAAAAATTCCAGCCAATTTTTACTTGCCTCATAGTTAACAATATTACCTTTTGTATTAATAAGTTTTAGTGCTTGTTCAAACTCTGGAATATTGCCCTTTTTAATAAGTGCCCCTTGTGCTGCAATATTTTCTATAGAAGCATCCAAAATAGCCGCAACTTCAGAATCAGCATTGTCCCAGACAATATTTGTACATACTAGTAAACTTAAACCTTTACATCCAACATCCGAAAAATCAATCTTGTTAGTCTGAGCCATTACATGGTAAAGAATAGCTGCATCTTCAACGCAACGAGTAATAAAACCAACTGTATCTAATGTTTGACTTAGAGGAATAACACCTTCTGTTGAAATTAGCCCCGCAGTTGTTTTTAAACCAACTAAATTATTCCAAGCAGCGGGTGTTCGGATTGAGCCACCCGTGTCCGTTCCCATAGCGGCACAACATAGACCTTTTGCCACAGCAATAGCTGAACCTGATGAAGACCCACCAGGAACTCTTGCTTGCTCAGAACCAAAAGGATTTATTGGTGTCCCGAATGTAGGATTAATTCCTAGACCCGAAAAAGCCAATTCCGTCATATTGGTTTTACCAAGACAAATAAAGCCAGCATCAACAGATGTTTTGTAAGCTACTGCATCTTTTTGAGCAACTCTATCCAATAGAAGCTTCAACCCTGCACTTGTTGGTTTACCTTGGATATCAAAATTGTCTTTCCATACAAGGGGAATACCATCATAAAGTGAAAGTCGTGTGTTAGTAGTCGCCCTTTTATATGCGGCATCTGCTTGTTTTTTGGCTTGTTGCTCAAAAACCTCTATAAATATTTTTTTCTTCCCTGTTTCTTGATCAATTTTAGTTAAAAAATACTCAACTAATTCGCGTGGATCTATATTGCCATTATCAATACCGTATCCAATGACTTCCATAGTTGAATTTTCCCAAACTTGATCAATCATTATTAGTTACTCCATTAATAAACTTATTGCAAAAATCGGGATTTTAAAATTTTATCTGCGTTTCTTGGAAAGCTTGAAACGCAGATAGTAGTGAGAAAATTATCTGTTTAACAGTTGATAATCTGATTTATGTAAGAGGTCTAGTAAATAGCCAATTACCAACTACCTTACCATTCCATAATTGGTTGAGGAATAGTTTTATCAGAATTATCTTTTTCCAATTCAGATACAAGTTTTATAAATCTTTTTTGCTCTTTTCTTGGTAGACTATCTAGTCTTTTGACAAATAGAGACTCGTATCTAGCCAACTCTTTTTTTAGATAGTCAGGTGCTTTCTTTCCATAGAATTTAACAAACATGCGGTAGGTGTTGTAGTGGTTTTTATCCACATCATCTTTATAATCAGTAATATCATCATAAATATCAATAAGTACCTCTAAAGGCCACATAACATCAAAACACTTTTGATCAAAAGTCTTATTAGCCACTTGTACTAAAATTCCGTGCAGAGCACGTATATCAGAAGTGCGTAGCTCAGTAGCTTTGATAATATCTTCATAAGTTACATCTTTTTGAGATATTAACTGACTTTCTAATTCAAAGTATTTTCCCAAATTTTCTAATTCTTGTTCAATTAACGGATGATATAAGTTTTTTGTTTTAAGTACATCAATGATGATTTTATGCTTTTGATTCCAAGGGTTTTTGACTTCAGAAAATAATTCTTTTTCTTGAAGGGCTTCTACTGCCTCATCAACTTCATATACTAAAGCTTCCACAAACCCTAGAACTGGATAATAAGCAAAAAAATCTTTGTATGATAGTTCATAGAGCGGAAAATAAAGCGATGTAATTAAATCTAAAATCCGGGCAGACTTGTGCATACCCCAATAAGATACATAGGGGCGCATAACAACATTGCTAGTTAAAGTGGTCATATCTTATTTACCTCTTTTGGATACTAATCTAGTGGTAGGTTGATCTTCAATTAGCTAACTCTACGTTAAGCTCAAGTTGTTGACTAATATAATCGATAGTCTGTTGTACCGTCACAAGTTTTGTAGTTGCTTGATTAGAGATTTCAATATTGAATGTTTCCTCCAAAGCAACTATTAGTTCTAACGTATCTAAAGAATCCGCTCCTAAATCTCGGGTAAAATTTGCGATCGGAGTGACTTTTTCTGGTTCAATTCCCAATTTTTCTACAACAACATTTTGGACTTTTTCAAAAACCTTTACCTTCTTCAACTGGTTAGACTGAGTTATTGTTTTAATTTCCTCCATGAGTTGAGCTAATTCTTTCAAGATCATTAAAATACGCTGGTAGCGTGGAATATCTTCCTTATTTAAAGGAAAGCCATTGCGGGCTTGCAGCCATTGCTTACAAATCTGATATCGATAACAATCAATGCGAAAGTCCCAAACTTCTGGTGATGCTGTTGCAAAGCATGGATTTTTATGACTCTGTTTATTTGTCAGAGGCTCACTATTATTTAATAAAATAGAGTTATTCATGGCCGATTAGGAAGAATTTTCAAATGTTTAGGTTGTTTTACATTAGGTCTAAAAGTAGGATTGTAATGTGCCGCGACGCCTAATGTCTAAAGTTGCACAATGGAATGCACCTCCAAAGGGATTGAAGTGTAAAAAATTGCAAGGTATTGGTTTAAATCCCCAATCTTTTAAGGCTTGAATTGTTGGTTCTTGGGATTTTTCACAGATTACCCGTTCTTCATCTAGAACCAAAACATTCATACTTAACCACATACTACAAAGAGCAGCAGTTTCACTGAATAAACCTCCTTTAACAATAACTGGTTCTGGTGCAACTAATATGTCCCAAGATTTCAAAATTGATGGCAGTTTTTTAACGTCAATATATTTTGGGTTAATCATTACTTTTCCTGGTGCAAGAGGCACAAATGTAGTGTCAATATGCATAGGTTGTTTCGAGCGTGTCTCAATAGTATGAACGCGAAAATCATTTCCCAAATGACGTTGTAACCAGTTTATTCCAGCTTCGTTAGTTACATTACTTTTAGTTACGAAAATATCTCTGCCACAGCGGACAAAATCGGCAGCATCAAAAACAACTTCAGATTCGTTAATAACATAACGCATAGATTCTCCATCTTTAGGGACAGTATAGTTTTTGTCATATAGAGAATCTAGTAGCATAGGTCTAGGAGCAGAAGTCCATTTTGCACCTTGCTCAAAATATTCTTTAAATAAAGGGTAATAAGCATGACGTTCAAAATAACGGCATCTCCAGGACATAGGTGCTTCAATAATTTCATTTCCAATGACTAAAAAACAGTCTCGTGGGCAAGCTGAGCAGTTACCTTTAGATTTCCAGTTAGGAGTAGAAAAAGTCCGACTATAGTCAGTAAAACTAGGACGCCTAACCTTCACTCCTTCTGATTCAAGAATATGAATAAACTCATCTAATTCTTTTTGTGCTGGTGCAATGCCCCATCTCTGCGACACTTTACTTCCACCAACAAAGGAAAGAACATTGTAAAGTTTCTTAGGAATTCCTCCTAACAAAGATATGTGTTTAGGTGGATGAATAGCACCTTCTAATCTACCAACAACAATTTCTTCTAATGGATCCCATTCATTATATGAATTAACAACTAAGTTATCTGTATTTGCGTTTTGAAATTCTTCTTCGTAACTCTTATTTTCAATTGCTCTATTTGTTGTTTGTATACTGCTGAGTTCCATAACTATCTGCTCCAAAATTTTTACTTTGCTTAATAATCCAGAACTTAGGCAAAATCAGGACAAAACGTAGACGCAGAGCGGCTTGCCGCAGGCTACCACAAAGGACGCATTCGCGTAGCGTCTAGTAGAGAAGAACACAAAGGAATAAGAGTTTCAGAGAGTTCTTGCGTAAGTCCTATAATCTTTGCTGACAATGTTCTTAGTTTTGACGCTCTACCAGCTTGATATATAAATCATCACAAATGCCTATGATTCTATCGTTATAGATAACTTCTGTTACGGCAATCAGGTAAGGTTCATCTGCATTAACAAGTTCTTTAACTGTTACTCGAAATTGAACCTGATTTTTTTCCCTTTTTACTTCACCACGGAACTTTGTTGAGCTTTTTAGAGAGCTAAAAAATACTGGTTTACAGTTATTAAACTTAGTATGTAAACCTAGATAGTACATGTAGAAAAACACAACTTGATAGCAGCCCTCTATCAGCATTGTTCCTGGCATCACAGGATCATTTTTAAAGTGGGCGTTAAATACCCAATGCTCAGGGTCAATATCTACTTCACCTAAAACCTGCCCTAAACCCCATGCTCCCCCTTGAGGATCAACGTGTAAGATTCGATTAATCATCAGTAGTTTATCACTGGCAAGAGCGTAGGGCTTTTGCGGTTGATAGGCATCACCAAAGCAGATATTGAAATTTCCTTTTTGCAGAGCTTGAATATCTTCGTCGTTAAACTTGGTTTTATGGCATGTCAAGGGAGGTAAAAAATTCTGTTTTACAATAGTTTGTCTTGGAGAAGCATTATAGGCGGGTAGTCCTTTGGAATTATTGATATCTGCGTCTGAAAAATAACCTGAATTGGCATTAAGTCTGACTAAGGGTCGATTTTTGTGATAGCAGATATATTCGTATTGCAAGAGCAGATTGTTTTTGGCTTTTATAAGCTTATGGATATATACTTCCCCGCGTATTGTTTCACCTGGTGGGGGAAACTCATCTAGACATTCAGACTGGCAACTTAAAGCTCGATAGCGTAATTGCCCATCAAACATCATGTCACAGCCTATGTAAGCAAGAGCCAGCAGCATTGCATGGGAAGCCTCTAAGATCATCAATCCAGACAGGGTATTATGAGCCGCATAAAACGTATCTGGAGGAATATCATATTCCCACTCGACCATGCATGGTTGCAATTTACCACGCTCAGCTGTCATCTTGGTGACTCTGCTGATGAACATAAAAGGAGGCGAAGGTGTTCTAGTACGTATGGGACGTTTATCCATTTCTTGATAATAAGACCCTAGTACATTCGAGATTTTTCCGTCTACTATTTCTGTGATTTCTGCTAAATTCCAAATTATATTTTTTGGTTCGTGAATTATTTGATTGTCGTTTGTTGGAGTGGAGGGAAGAGTTGCAATAGTTTGATGTGATGCGGCAGGAAGAAACTCTGGATCTAAGTTTTCTGATTTAGCTTTGTCTATATTGGTTGTTAAACTAGAGCTAACTTTTTCATAAAATGCGTCTTGAATTTGTAGGAACAAATTTTGTAATTTTGCGTTCCATAAGTACTGTTTTTCTAGAATAATTTGTTTGCGATCGCGCATAATAGGCTGCATCCCCATCGAATAATTATCTGATAAAGCTCTTTCTGGCGTAAGCTTTACAACTTTAGGAATTTTTACAGTGCTAAATTGTTTGATATTATCGTCACTCAGAATAAGATCTCTCATTCTGGCACTACCGTTTAGCAGGGTTTTGAACACCCCTTTTTTACTTTCTGTTTGATGAGCAAATTGAGGATTTTGCTGGATTTCTTGATAATCTCCTTCACCCAAAATTAAATGAGTGTAGGAGTAATCATTACTAATCATATTAACAGCCCCAAATCGTTTGTTTTGTTGACTGGATAACTGCCATGATTGGACAGATTGCTGTTGATAAACTGGAATAAAGCGATGATAAAGGCATAGAGATGTTTTGATAATGCTTGCCATGCCTGATAGCACAAAGCTATTACCAACATTCTCTTTAACAGAACCCACATTTGTGTGCTCAAGAGAATACAGTGTATTCAAACCTACTTTTTCATCCTTATCTTGGGCAAATATTCCACCTTCATTCAATTCTATATAACCCACTTCGTTAGGGTTGACCTCGGCTGTTGCTAAAGACTTTCGTGTTGCTTGCCACACGCAGTCAGATACAACTTCATTTCCATTTCCTTGAATAATTGCTAGGGACTCTATCGTGGCGTAAATCTTATCTTGAGACTTTTGTGCATCTTCTTTTCGCTTCAGGACGATCGCACCTGCACCTTCACCAAATGTCAGTTGAGAATTATGCTGATTAAGTTGTTTTCGCAATTCTACGTTTTCCCAACTTGCTGCTTGATCGATAGCTCCCACTACCACAGCATCTACTGTGCCAAAGTCTAGTAGAAACTTAGCTATTTCAATTGCTTTATAAACAGAACTTTCTTGAGCTGATACTGTGAAAGCTGGCCCTGTAAAATCCCAGAGAGCTGCAATTCGACTAGCTACTAAATTGCCTATTCCTCCCGTTACTCCCTCTACATAAAGGCATGGCGACATACTATCTTTCAAAACAGATTCCAGTTGATTCACTTGGTCATCTGTTAATTGAATATTGAATTTCTGGAAACATTCCCGAAGATGCCAAGGCATGTTGAGCCTAGTAATATTGCGGTGAACTGTCAGATTCATTTCTGTAGCAATGATGACAGCTGTATTGCTAAAATCTTGATGTCGAGTGAAACCAGCATCACGCAGAGCTACATCAGCAACTTTCATCATGAACAGATGATCAAATAATACCGATCCCACTTCTTTAGGAGGTATTTTGAAAGCAATACAATCAAGAGCAAACTTATCTAGATAGGCTGCTTTGGGTGGAGCTTCAGTTAATGTCTCTTCGGCTCCTGACCAGCGTTCAGATGGTAAAGATTCCATCACTTCCCGATTCTCGAAAAGTGTATTTGCAAAAGCCTCAAGTCCTTCGACAGCACCAATATGTATGTGCATACCAACAATAGCTGGAATGCTTGGTTTGCTCTGGTTTGGCTTGGGTACAAGTGAAGTTGATTGAGTAGAAGCGGGGCTATACTCTCTCAAAATTAAATGAGCATTTGTACCGCCGAAACCGAATGCATTGATACCGGCTCTTTTAGGTTTATTTGTCTGCGGCCAGGGTGTATGCTCACAGACGATACTTGCAGAGGTTATTATTCCATTTTGAGTGGCGATCGCATTCTCAACGCCAATGGTAGCAGGGATAACCCCTTCTTTCATTGCCCAGATGACTTTAATCATGCTAGCCATAGCTGAAGCCGTCAGCATGTGACCTGTATGAGCTTTATTGGCTCCCAGCAACGGGATTTTATCTTTAGTTGCAAAGAATTCTTCTATGGAATTGAGTTCTGTTTGATCTCCTAAAGAAGTTCCAGTTGCATGGCATTCTATGTAATCTACTGGTTCCGACCCCTGATAAGCTCGTTTCAGCGCCAGATGTTGTCCCTTCTTCGAGGGACTGAGGATATGTTTCCCGCCACCATCATTGGATAGACCGATGTTTTCAATTACAGCATAGATGCGATCGCCATTTTTCTCTGCATCCGAGAGCCGCTTTAAGACAAACATGCCTACTCCTTCGCCGATTTTAATCCCTTCGGATGATTGATCGAAAGGAGCGCTATTTCCTTGGTCTGGAAAAGCATTCAGCACATTAAATCCGTGAATAATATTTAGGCGTTCTGAACCGCAAACTGCGCCAGCTAGCATCATATCTACCTGACCAGTATTCAGATAATAAGAAGCTAACTCCATGACATACAATGAACTGGAACAAGCAGAATCAATTGCGTAGCGAATTCCACCTAGTCCTAAACCGCTGCAAACAATACTAGCTGGTAAGCTAGCAGTTATAGCATTATCAGGAGAAATATTTAGTCCTAATGTTGGGTCATTAAAACGAAAATCTTGATAGTTGAGAAGCTCTTTGACAAAGTACTCTAAAGTCTTTAAGTGCATTGACGAAAAAAGCTTGCTAGAGTGCTCTGTTGCAAAAGAGAGATTGCCTAGAATTAGTCCACTTTTGTTTAATACCTCTTCATTATTAAGATAACCACTGTCTCTAAGAGCTTCTCTTGCTGCATATAAAGACCAGTGAAATATCCTATCTAGAGCGATTAGCTTTTCTGGATGAACTTTATAACCATAAGGGTCAAAGTTAAAATCCCGAATATAACCGTTTTTAGTGTAGCTAATCTTGTCTGGTATTCCCCGTTTTGGACTGTGGTATATCGATGGAGATCTACCCATATCTGCGATAGTTACCTCAGAAGTGACATCATTGCCACTCATTAACATCTGCCAAAATTCTTCAGGGCTTTCTGCTCCGGGAAATAAGCAACCAATTCCAACAATGGCAATCTCATTCATTTAAGCTTACACTCCTTTTTCCCAATACAGTGCTTGGAGATTTTTCATTAAGATATAACTAACTTCAAGCCAGCGAATATATATCTCTCCATGTTCGTTGTGAACAAAAATATTAGCTGTTAGCTTGCTCTTATTAAAAGAAATAATTTCAGTTGAAACATAAAAATCTCTATTAAAATCAAGAGATTGGAATTGCTCAACTTTTTCAAATCCCATCGGTAAACAAGTATTATCCAGTTGATAATAAGCCCAGATAAGGGCACTTTGTAACTGAACATCACCCAGGTAAGGATTAAACGAATTAACAGTGAATTGTCCCTGTTGTTTTGGACTAATAGCAGGCAAATTGCAGAGGGAAGTAATTTTGCGATCGCTAATATGTAAAACTTTCTTTATGCCTTGAAAGTTTTTCCCATGAAATAAACTACTTCCTTCCTGATAAGTTGTGTAGACTTTACCATCTGATTTAATATCTAGATTCTCGTAAATAGGCATGGAACCCCATTCTTTTTCAAAAAAGAGTGTTGCACCATAATGATAAAGCGAATTATTTTTATCTTTTGGTTGGCTGCTGATTTTTACTACAAAGCTATGTCCATTATCTTCAGTATTAGCAAGGTTTATGCGAGCCAAATATTCTTCCTGATATTGTTCATCAAAAACAATTCCTTTAAGTACTTTGAAGTTCTCAATAGCTCTAATTTTATAGTTTGGCAAAACATCTTCAGAAGACTTCACCATCCAGTTAACAGCACAAGTCGCTGGTAAAACAGCATTTTTGCCAATTACATGATCTTTGATGAATGGATTACCATTTTGCCGCATAATCCGTTTACTTTCTACCACATTTATTTGTTCTATCTGGTGATTACTAGGTAAGCTTAATTTTCCACTTACAAGAATTTGTTCTACAGCATGATCTTTGCCAATTCGTAATTCATTCCGACAGAACTTAGTGCCTATATCAACAGGAATAAGATCAATATTACTTTCTTGGTAAAATTTCTTAAGTGTTGGGCTGATCATTCCCCTATCCCATGGGCCCCAATTGATTGAAACGATCCGAATCTTGGGAAAGAGATGTTTAAAAGAGTAAGCAAATTTATTTAGAACATCATTAGCCAAAGCATAGTCTGTTTGACCTGCATTTCCAAAATACCCAGAGACAGAAGAAAATAAAATAACATCCTTGAGTTTCTCTAAATTAACAATAGAGAGTAAGTTCTCTAATCCCTTAATTTTAGGTTCAAATACTCGATTAAAGTCTTCTTCTGTCTTCTTCTCAATTCGTTTGTCAGCTATATTGCCAGCCCCATGAATAATACCCGTAATATTTTTAAAATGTTCAGGCAATTTTTCAATTTGCTTTGCTAAATCAAGTTCATGAGTAACATCTACACTCAGATAAATTGCTTCTCCACCATATTGCTTTATCTGCTTTAATGAATTTCTAATATCACGTTGTGATATCAAATCATGCAAAATTCTATCGACTTCAATGGGAGTAGGTTTCTTTCCCTGTTGGATGAAATCATTAATAATCAGCTTTTTGAGTTCTTTATCATCAGTAGAGTTATTCGCCCATTTAGGCTCATGAGGTTGTAATACAGTGCGTCCTAATAAAATGAATTTAGATTTATAGGCTTTAGCAAGTTCTGTTACACAATCAGCAGTAATTCCACGTCCACCGCCACTAACCAAAAATATGCTCTGAGAATTTGGAGTTTCCTCAAGGTAATTAATGTTATGAATGCGTTCTGTGGTCAGGGTAACTCGCTCTCCTGCTTGATTACGTCCAACTTCCAATAAGCCCAAATTAGTATCAGCTATTTCCTCCATAATAATGTTTGCAGCTTCCTCAATGTTGATACTGGATTCTAAATCAATATAACGACAATAAACATTTGCCCATTCGCGATTTAATGACTTGACTAACCCTGATAAACCACCACCTATAACGGCACAGGCTTGTTTTCCAGAAGTTCCCATCTCTCCATCAAGCTTGGTAACAGTTACAAAATAAGTATTACCACGATTGTTTTCACACGCATTATTCAAAGGTAATTTGAGATATTTAGCAATTAAAAAGACTAATTTAACTGTCTCTTTGTCTTGTTCTTGAAAAAGGTCATTGGAGGACAAAACGTTTTGAGCTAATGGATGCGTGTGAATGAATCCTCCAATCAAACCAAATTTTTCTTGAATTGTCTCTAGAGTTTCTTTGAGATGCAATTCTGTTGAATTATTTAGGTCGATTACATCAATATTTGTTTGAGCAACTGATTGATGAAAAGCTGAGTAGGTAGGGAGTTTTAGGATGACTGCTTTTTGTCCCTGCTGATGTAGCTTTTCTGCTACAGCAACTCCTACTCCCTCACCTCCCTCAGTAATTAACCAGATATGACCTTCAGACAGTTGCAACTTCCGTTTATCGGGTTGGCTCAGAATTTTTTTTTAACAGCCTGTCTTTCAATACCTTGTTCTTGATCAACATTGCCATTATTTGAAGGTTGCGTTGCTTGTTTCGACAAGTGTTCTTGTAGATAATCAACAATTTTAGCCAGTGTTCGCAAGTCTCTGAATAATTCTGGATCTACATCCATATCTGGGAATTCTTCATGCATAGCAGCGAAAATCTCTAACTGCTTGATAGAGTCAATCCCCAAATCTGCTTCTAAATCCATATTTAGATCCAGCATATCGACTGGATATCCAGTTTTATCGCTAACTACCTCTAGTAATCGATTGCTGAATCCACTCAAATCAACTGAAGTAGTTGGAGCATCTTCTTGAGGATGAACTGGTGCAGAAACACTCTCTACAACATCATTAGTTGGTTCTGGCGCAACAGTTGGAATACTAAGTGCAGAAACGCTCTCTACAGCATTATTAGTTGGTTCTGAGGTGATGACAACTTGCTGCAAGAAGGAGGGTTTAGGTGGTGTTGAAACGATTGGAGGAGTGGGAGCTACAGTTTCAACAGCGTTAGTTTTAGGTACAGAACCATTAGGTTTTTTGTTAACAGGAATATAAGTCAAATCATTAGAAACAGAAGGAACTTGAGGTAATTCCTCAGTTTTTTGCGGTGTAGCTACATTGTTTGCTAATTGGTTAACAGATGAATCTAAAGAACTTTGCAATTCTTGTTTTGGAGAAAGAGGAAGTGCAGCTTGAGTTTCGGAAGTTGCAGCATTCAGTTGCTTATTTAAAGAAACATCATCTAGTTTGTTGGATATATCTGTTGGTAATTCACTTGTACGAATCAAATTTAATTGATTCTGCAAATAACCTTCATGGTTGATATTGTAATTAAGCTGATTTCTTTGCAAAATTTGCAGTATTTGGTCAAAATTATGCATTGCTTTGGGTAGCGCAGCAGAATCTTGATATTTATCAAGCATTAATGCTTGATAATCAACAATTTTAGACAGTAGATCAATATACTTGCCTTGATTTTGATTGAATTGTTGATGCACTGTACTTAAGAAGTTTTGCTCTTGAATCTGAGCCAGAATATCAGTTTGATTGATTACAGGATATGCTGCTACAGAAAGGTTTTGAAGATTACGACTATCACCGTTACCAGAATGATTATTTTTTTCCATGTTAGCTATTTGTGTTGTTGCACTCATGATTATCTCCTGATTGTTTTTGATTCTCACACTTGGGATTAGAAACGTGATGGCGCTTGCTTATTGAGAAATTCATCTAAAAGCGATGTATCTTTTTCAAAAAGTGCTTTTTCTCTGAGTTCCTTAGTTTTAGGATTGAAATAAAAGCCACCATTCAAATTGACAGCTACGCTTCTTGCAGATTTGGGTTGCTCAATAGGTTTTGGTATTTGATAAGGGTCAATATCTTGAAGCACAAGACCACCTACCAAAAGCTGAACTATAGAACGGCGAAACTCGTATTCTGAACTATTTTGGGAACGCGGATTGAGAGCGATCGCTAAATGTTCTCGACCTTTAAGGATATCGCTCACAAAGTTGGTTAGTGTGTTTTTCGGCCCAATTTCAACAAACACATAACCTCCTTGATTATATATTGTTTCTATCGCTTGTTTAAAAGCAACTGGACTTAACAAGTGAGTTGCTAGGATTTTTTTAATATCATCTGCATTGTGAGGGTAAGGTTTACTAGTTACATTGGAATAAACAGGAATAGAAGGCGTTTTAAAGTTGGTTTGAGAAATTTCTCTAGCAAAAGGTTCAGCAGCATGTCTGACAAAATTCGTATGATACGCATTATCAACAGCCAGAAGAGTAGATTGAACTCCCTGCTTTTGTAATGTGTGGTACAACGTCTTGATTGATTGTTCTGCTCCGCCTAAAACTATCTGAGAATTGGAATTATAGTTGGTGATTTTGACATCAGAGTAATTAGCAATTAAAGCATTGACATCTACTTCATAAGCATTAACTGCTAGCATTGAACCCCTCTCTTTGACTGAGGAGTTTTCTGCCCTCATGGCGTGTCCTCTAGCTATGGCAAGTTGATAAAAATCTTGATCGCTGAGAACACCTGATGCCCAGAGAGCAGTAATTTCACCAAAACTATGCCCAATCACAAAGTCAGGTTTAAATCCAGCTTTTTGAAGTATTTTGTAAATTCCTACACTGATAGCTCCAATAGCTGGTTGTCCATGTTCAGTTTTCTGAATCTCATTTTTTTGTTTGATGATTGGATTTTCATCAAAGACCGAAGGAGGATAAATAATATCAGATAGAATAGACTGCTTCTGTTGATAGAACAGTTGATTCACCTCTGATAGAACTCTACGCATTTCTGGATAGTTTTTAGCAAAATCTATCCCCATATTCAAGTATTGTGAACCTTGTCCTGGGAATAAAGCTACAACTCTACCCTTCAAATCCATGCCAGTAGTTCGGTAGTAAATACCTTTAGGATGCTGCCAGTTATCCTTAGAGTTAGAACGAAATGTTGATAAAGATGCTTTCAATAATTCTATAGTTTGCTCTAATGATTCACTGACAAAACCAATTCTAGCTGAGTTGATCGGAATCTCTTTGTTTCTAGTATGCTTGAGGTATTGATAATAATCATTTTTGCCTGATTCCGATTTAAAAATATCTAATAAATCCTCACATTTTTTAATTAAAATGTTGCGATCGCCAGCATGTATGATCACAATATCAGGAACATTATGCATCCTATATACAGCATCGTGTTCTTGCTGATATTCTTCCACAATTACATGAAAGTTAGTACCTCCAAAACCAAAAGAACTAATTGCCGCCCGACGCTTAGAACCGTCAATAGGTTGAATCCAAGGTCTGGCTTCAGTATTTAAATAAAAACTACTGTTTTCTAGATCAAATTTGGGGTTTGGTTGAACAACATTAATTGTCGGAGGTAATATTTTATGATAAAGAGCCAAAGTTGTCTTAATTAAAGCAGCAGAACCAGCAGCAGTTCGGGTATGTCCAATCTGAGATTTTACGCTACCTAAAGCTACAGAGTAATTTGGAACTTGATTTTGCTTATATACATGACTAATACTTTGAAATTCACATATATCTCCAGCAACCGTTCCTGTTCCATGTGCTTCAACTAATTGAATTTGTTTAGGGCTGATTCCCGCTTTCTCATAAGCTCTATCTAAAGCTTTTACTTGCCCTTCAAACCTGGGAGCATAGATACTTTTTGCACGTCCATCGCTGGAAGTACCTATACCTTTAATTACACCATAAATTTTGTTATTATCTCTTTCCGCGTCTTCCAAACGTTTCAAAACTACCATCCCTACGCCATCACCGAGAACAATGCCATCAGATGATGCATCAAAAGGACGAGAACGGCCTTCTCTAGAAAGTGCTGGTGTTTTACTAAAACACATATAGGCGAAGATGGAATTATCAACATTAACTCCACCAGTTAATACTGCATCACAACTACCATCAGCTAACTCTGCGATCGCCATCTTGATTGCTGCTAAGCTACTAGCACAGGCTGCATCAATAGTGCAATTTGTCCCTCCCAAATCAAAGTGGCTAGTAATCCGACCGGCTACTACATTGCTTAGCAAACCAGGAAAACTACTTTCTCGCCAGCCTGCATATAAATCTTTCAATTTATCTACGATTGCAGTGACCATTTCATCAGGAAAACCAAAGTTTTTGATGACCTTTTCCCACTGGGGAGAATTATTTCTCGTCGTCAATGGAAAAGCAGTATTACCACACCCTCCAACTCCCAGAATAACTCCTGTTCTGTCACGAATTGCAGCCGTAGATTCATCTCGGTTATAACCAGCATCCGCTAAAGCCTGTTTAGCTATTAGCAATGCCATCAATTGTGTAGTACTAATTGACTCTAAGTTGATTGGTGGAATGCCAAATTCCATCGGATCAAATTTTACTTCTGGAATGAAAGCCCCGATTTTACTATATGTTTTATCAGGAGCAGAGGGATCTGAATCAAAATACTCATCAATACTCCAGTAACCTTCAAAACTTGGATCTTCATCAACTATTTCTTTAATGCAATTTTTTCTATTTAGAATATTGTCCCAAAAATCTCCAACTGTTTTTGCTTCCGGGAAAAGAGAACCAATGCCAACAATAGCAATAGGAGTATGATGATATATTTGCTTCATTACTATTCCTTCTTTTTATTTAATGAGTTGTTGAGATATTGTTTATTTATTTTTTGAATTTACCCAATTTAACAGTAAACAGTAAACAGTGAACAGTAAACAGTAAACAGTAAACAGTTATCAGTCAAGATAATTAAGTTTAAGTCCTACATTATACCGACGCTAACTTCCAACTGAAAACTAATAACCCAAAGCCGATTAGTAGCAGGCGCTATCTAGCGGGTTTAAATCCCCCACCATACGCCTTGATAACTATTTACTGTTTACTGTTCACTGTTTACTGTTCACTGTTAAAGATGGTTAAGCATAGGACTTGAGTTCACCACGCCTACGAACATCAAGTGTTGAACAATGGAAAGAACCTAAGAATGGATAATAATCTTCAAACTCACATACGATGGGTTTAAATCCCCAATCTTTTAGTGCTTTAATCATGTACTCTTGAGATTTTTCGACGACAACTCTTTCTTCGTCTATACTCAGTACGTTCATGTTTACCCAATGGCTGATAACATTTGTTCCATAAAGTGTCTTGGGAGTTCTGTTAGGCTCAGGTGCAATCAATATATCCCAAGATTTTAAGAAGTCAGGAAGTTTATTAACATCTAAGTTAACTGGATTTACTAATACCTTCCCTGGAGCAAGAGGAACCAAGGTTGTATCAATGTGTAATGCTTGTGGACAAAGGGAATCTACTACATGTATGCGGTAATCATCACCTAGATGACGTTGCAACCAATCTATACCAAAGCTATTGGTAACATGACTCTTCTGTACAACAATATCCCGACCAAAGCGCACAAAGTCCGCTGCATCAAAAGTAGGCTCAAACTCGTTGATTACATAGCGCATTTTTTCGCCAGGAGCCGGGAATTTGTAATCTTGGTCATAAAGTTCATCAAGTAGTTGTGGTTTAGGAACCGCAGTCCACTTAGCTCCTCCTTTAAAGTACTCTTTGAGTAGGGAACGATAAGCCCAAGCTTCAAAATAACGACCCCTATCGGCCATAGGAGCCTCAATAATTTCATTTCCAATAACTATGAATACGTCACGAGGATTTGCAGAACAGAAGCCATTGAGAATTTTCCAAGCAGGTGTGTTGAAGGATGCAGAATGGTTGAACAAATCAGGACGACGTACGACAACTCCTTCAGATTCGAGAATATGGACGAATTGTTTGAGGTTATTGGTAGCAGCTTCAACCATTCTCTTTGGATAAGGAAGCCGATATTGCTCTATCTGCTTGCTCATTTCATTCACTTCTTTATCCTGACCACCAGGTATCGTCACCTTATAGATAGTATGCCAGGATGGAACCATCGCCCCATCAACAACACCGACGATAACTTCTTCGAGGAGATCCCATTCATTGTAAGAACATACAGGAGATGTTTTATTAGTTTGAGCTGTAGTTGTAGCTGTATCCAAAGTACTCAAATTGTTTGTCATCGGTTTTCTCTTGAAATTAATAAGTAGTGCTGGAAATCTGTTACTCAACTATTCTGATTCTGTGCTTGATGAGATACTACGACCTTTCCCGATATCTACCCTATGCTGAAGATTAATATTTGATAGTCGCTAGGGGAGACTGGTTAGCCGGAGAGGCTATAAAGCCTTTTTCTACACAATATTTCAAGTAAGTTGAGAGTAAATCAGTATCAACTTTGTGGCAGAAAATATTAGCCTTTGAAAGAAATTCTTCTGCATTTGATGTGTCAATTATCACTGAAGTATCTATCAAATCTGGAGATAATTCTGAACCTGTGATCAGATCCGAAAATAGCAAGAGGTTAACAAAAGAAGAACTGTAAACCTTCCCTTCTTTGAAGACAGCATTATCTCTAAATAGAGATATATATTTTTCATAGGGAAGTATTTTGACTCTGTAGCCAACATCCACAATCAGATTGACAAAATCGTAAAATGATTTGCAATCTGGGTTAATAATGTGAAAAGTTTTACCGTAAGCCTCTGGATTAAGCGCTAAGTGAAGCGAAGATTCTGCCGCATAATCAACTGGCGTAATGTAAAAATAATCTTTTAAGAAAAAGAATAGCCCTGTGTCAACAATGGATTTGATAATACCATAATATATGCCTTTAATAGTTGTACCTGTAAGCGGATAGCAACCAGTTTTACTATCACCGAGAATATCGCCAAGTCTGACAATTACCCATTTGAGTCCTCGTTTTCCAGCCTCATGAATTCGCTGCTCTGCTTGCAGTTTAGTGTGTTCATAATTTTGATTATCAAAAGTCTGCCCAATATCCAGGTCGCTTTCTTTGAATACTAAACCTGGCTCCATAGTTTTACTACCTATAACACTATAGCTAGATGTATGAAGCATAGGAATTTTACCAGCTAAGCAAAATTCAATAACTTCTGAAGTGCCTTTGAGATTGACCTCAGCTAATTTTTCAAAACTAGCTACCATGTTAACGTTTGCAGCTACGTGAAAAACTTGATCAATCTTCTGGACAAGTTGAGAATAATCTTCAGTTGTTAACCCAAAGTGTTTATTGGTAATATCTCCAATTATAACATGAGTTCTTGATTCAAACTGGGAAAATATTTGATGTTGTGGATCGTAAACTGCAAGAATATCAACAATTCTTTGTTTAGCTTTTTGGATATTATCTGCTCTGACCAAGCAATATACATTTGCTTGTGTAGAAGCCAGGATTTCATATAGTAGTCTTCCCCCTACTACTCCTGTTACGCCTGTGATGAAAATGTTTTTGCAATCTATAAGATTCATAATCAATATTTAACTCAAATGTATACTTTCTAAAGTGCCGATGTTCAAACCACCGTCTAACTCAAATATTGCTCCGTTGAGATAATCTGTTTTACATGTGGCTAAAAATAGAACGACTTCAGCCACATCTTCAGAATTGCCAAAACGACCAGCAGGAATATAATCCAGCACTATCTTTTTTTTCATAGAAACAGAACGTTCGTCTTCCTCAGCCCGTTCCAACATATTGGTTTGAAAGATCCCAGGAGCGATCGCATTCACACACACGCCATAAGAACCTAGTTCCCTGGCCCAAGATTTAGAAGCGGCAATCATCCCAGCCTTGGAAGCAGAATAAGCAGAAGCAAAGGACGCTCCCCAAGTACCTGCCATCGAAGAAATATTAATAACACGTCCACTTTTTCTTTTAACCATGAACTTAGAGAAAAAGCTGGTGCAATTATAAGTTCCTATCAGATTGGTATCGATTATTTGCCGCGCTTTATCATGATATTCTGTCAATAAAACTGGAGTACGCCCAAAAATACCTGCATTGTTAACCAGAACAAAAATCTTATCCCCAAATAAATTAGTAATCTGCTCCCCAGCTTTTTGAACGCTTTGCAAATTACATATATCCATACCAAATAAGCCTAGTTTTTCCGAAGCTCCTACATAAGTCTGTAAGCTTTCTAACTTGTCTTCAGAAATATCTGTTGCTGCTACATAAAATCCTGCTGCCAACAATTGCAGAACAATTTGTTGTCCAAATCCCCCAGCTGCTCCGGTAACGACTGCTACTCTATCTTGATTAATCATTTGATAGTTACTGTCCATTTGATTAAGTTCAAAATATATTACTAATTTCTATATAAATCCTCAGTCATCTGTTTTTTGAAAGTCTTAGTAGTTCGTTAAATCAAAAATAGAGCTTTCACAAATAAAGTCAGACTGTTATATAAGCTCATTTATCCCTTATTTATCCCACCGTCTAAATCGAGTATTGCTCCGTTAAGATAATCAGTTTTACATGTGGCTAAAAATAGAACGACTTCAGCCACATCTTCAGGATTACCAAAACGACTACTGGGAATATAATCTAGCAATATCTTTCTTTTCAATGAAACAGAAGGATTTTGTTGCTCAGCACTTTCTAGGGTATTGGGATGGCAGCTACCTGGCGCGATCGCATTTACACACACACCATAAGAACCTAGTTCCCTAGCCCAAGATCTAGAAGCAGCAATCATTCCAGCCTTAGAAGCAGCATAAGCAGAGGCAAATGATGCTCCCCAAGTACCTGCAATAGAAGCAATGTTAATAATGCGTCCACTTTTCCTTTTGACCATGAACCTAGAGAAAAAACTGGTGCAATTATAAGTTCCTATCAGATTAGTATCGATAATTTCTCTGACTTGATCATGATGTTCTGACGACAAAATAGGAGTAGGTTCCAATATGTCTGCATTGTTAACTAAAACGAAAATTTGCTCTCCAAATAAATTAGTAATCTGCTCACCAGCTTTCTGAATGCTTTGCGAATTACATGCATCCATAAAAACTAAGCCGAGTCTCTCAAAAGACCCTAGATAAGTCTGCAAGTTTGCCAGCTTCTCTTCAGAAGCATCTGTTGCTGCTACATAAAATCCTGCTGCCAACAATTGCAGCACAATCTGATGTCCAAATCTGCCTGCTGCTCCAGTGACGACTGCTATTCTATCTTGACTTTTTATTTGATAGTTACTATGCATTTGATCAAATTCAAAATATGCATTGTTTACGACAATTGAGAAGCCATTTATTCAAAGATTATCTCTCAAAGCAATTAAAGTTATGTTTGCTATAGAGAAGAAAAAGGAGAAGATGAGGATTTCATTAGTTGCTTTTTTATGCTTACCAACGCAAACCTCATCTTGTCCTAAGAATCACTTCAAGAAAGTCAAGGTAATGAAAATTTTTTGAATGGTGCGTTATACTGTTGCACTTCTTACCTTATGCACTAAAGCGTATAAATGGCTTTAGTCTTGCCAATTATTCGTATTTTTGTCAAAGCTTACAAAAATTCGTTAATTCTGGCAATATCAGTCATAACTTCACCTATCCTCTCTCTAAAGAAAGTTACATCAGAATCATCCATGAGCAGATTACTAAAAAACCTAGAAACTGGGGAGAATTGGATGCCATAATTCCTAGCAAGCCGTGTAATTAAGATATCTCGCAGTTTGGTAGTTTCGTTGTAACCTTCTGCTTTAGTAAGTGGTGCTGACTCAGAATGGAAAACTAAAACACCAGGTACACCTTGAGCTACCATTGGTATTCCAACATTTTTTGCCGCGTCCACAAGAGACTGACCTATTTGCGTCAGGTAATTCGCCATTCTCTCATAACACGATGGGTCGTTTTCCAGCAACTCAATGGTTGCTAGTACAGCAGCTAATCCAAGTGGATAACCGTTGAATGTTCCGGCGTGGATAACTTTATTATCCGTATAGAGTTGCATAATTTCCTTCTTGCCGACAATGGCAGACATTGGTAGAGCACCTCCACCCATTGCCTTGGCAAAAACAGTAATATCAGGTGTTACACCTAACAGGGATTGTGCCCCGCCCAGAGCAACTCTAAAACCGGTAATCACTTCATCAAAGATAAGTGCTATATGATATTGATCGCAGAGTTCTCTGACCTTCTCTAAATATCCTGGTGCGGGTACTATTCCGCCTCCATTGATACAGATAGGCTCCATCAGAATAATGCCAATTTCATCACTACGATATAGCAATAGCTTTTCTAAAGCATCGATATTATTCCAAGGGATAAGGAAAGACTGCTCCTCCAAAATGTTAGGAGCACGTCCATCAGTACCCATGTAATCTCCTTCATATTCAATAGGAACAGGATACTCAGAAGATGTTGGCTTACCACCCATAATATTATCTGCATTACCGTGATAATGCCCTTGGAACCGGACAAATTTAGGCTTACCTGTATAGGCTCTGGCAAGCCTAATAGCATTTTGCACGGCTTCTGTGCCACTCAGCCCGAAACGTACCATTTCAGCACTAGGCACATGATGAATAATCTTTTCACAAACGCGTTCTTCCAAATCACATTGGTCTACGGAAAGTACTTTATTAATGTAGTAAATTAACTTTGCATTATATTCTTCATTTTGATGTCCGACAATTAAAGCACCAAATTTACAAAATAAATCAAGGTGTTCATTGTTATCCAAATCCCATACCCTTGAGCCTTTCCCTCTATTAAAAGGTATGATTGTATCTTTGCCTTCATACCGAAAGTTATAATGAACTCCTCCAGGTAAATATTTTTTTACCTGACTAGCTGCTTGTTGAGATTGAGGAAACTTAAGTTTTGGCATTGCTTATTACCTAACCTACTAAAATTTGAGCAAATAATTAGAAACGATTTATTTCAAAATAAGTCCCATCAAATCAAGGACTTTTGAGAAAAAGACAAGCCTTGATAATTGAATTAGTGCTGAGTTTTTTCAATTACATAAAGCCAGAAAAAGTAAGAATTATGGTGTTACTTTATAAGTTCCGTAACTATCAACATAATTTACCCCCAAACTGTTGAGTTGACGGATACGGAAGAGATAAGCAGCTCCTTTCATCAAATGGTAAGCAACATCAATAACATGACGGTTTTCTGGTTTCTCCAAGTAAGAATCCTTTACCCATTCATTGAATGCTCCCATTGCTGGGCCACACCATACTTGATAATCCATTTTTCTTTCTTGCATTCCAGCTTTAGCCCAAAAAGATGATTTTCCTAAATACCACCTAAAAATTAGGGCCATTTTTTTCTTGGGGTTTTCTGAAGCTTTCTGAATTTGACTAGGGTCACGCTCTTGGAAAAACTGAACAGTTTCATCCCACACCGTATCTAAATCTTTTTGAAACAACTGTTCTTCAATTTTTTTCCTTTCTAACGTCGGAATTTCATCGATAGAATCATATTGTCGATAAATTTCATAGAGTTTCTGGGCACGCATAGCAAAAAGTGTTCCTCTTTTGAGGACTTGTACTTTTACGCCCATTTCAAACATATCTGCGGCAGGAGCCATAGCAAAATCTACAATGTCTGCTTGGGCTAATGCGGCTTTGACAATTTCCGATGCTCCAGACTCTCTACAGGCTTGATTTACCGAACCAGTTACTATGTAGTCTGCTCCCATCGCAAAAGCAGCTAAAGCCGCTTGAGGTGTGCTTATTCCGCCTCCAGCTCCTACTCTAATGTTTTTTTCGTACTTGAATTCTTGTTGGATGCGGTTTCTAATCTCTTGAATCAAAGGCAGTAAACAAACAAGTGGTCTATTATCTGTATGTCCTGCTGAATCTGCTTCTACAGTAATATCACTAGCTACAGGAACTTTTTGAGCCAAAGCACTTTGCTCTGTAGTAATTAGACCTTTTGATACTAAATCTTGCAGTATCTTGTCTGGTGCTGGCTTCATGAAGACTTCTGCAACTTCTCTGCGAGAAATTTTAGCGATAATGTTATTTCTAGCTATAATCTCGCCATGACTACCCTGAGAGAGTCCAGCAGCACGATAATAAACGATATTAGGCGTTAAGTTCATAAAAGCAGACGCTTCTACCGTTTTTACTCCATACTTCAAATACAATTCCACACATTCTCTTTCCAAATTGGGTTCGGAAGGACTGTGAATAAGATTGAAAGCATAGGGAGCATCATGAAGAGTAGCTTGGAGGGTTGTGATAGCTTCTTCCACTCTCTTCAAAGGTAAACCTGCTGCCCCAAATGAGCTTAAATATCCTTTTCTACCTAGAGAAGTTACCAAATCAATCGAAGCAATACCATTAGCCATAGCCCCTGCTTGGTATGCATAATTTGTGCCGTGAGCTTTTTTAAAAGCATCACTACCAAGACACTCAGGATTAAAAGCTGGTATTAAACCTAAGCAATTGTAATCTCCTGTAGGCGAGATTTCTCCACCTGTTGCAAGCGCAATACTAGAACCAGTGTGCAATATATAGAATGGTGTGTCTATATCGTGTAAACAGTGCTCAATTTGCTTTGCATCTGTTTTGAGTAGATAATCTGCCCCTTTCCACTTTAAGGGCGTACAAGCAATATTTGTTTTAGGAAAAAGACCATTATCAATCATGAAGTTGCAGTTGTGTATTTGCAAGATGGCTCAGGCTAGAACAAGCACAACACTACCTTAATAAGACAATACAAAAATACTGTCAGTTATTAAGTGATATCAGCCAAATATTTGAAGCTGTGTACTATACGACGTTATTTTTCTTTCATGTCTTTTGCTACAAGTGCTAAACTTTTTATGTTCATTACAAAATTTGTTAACAGATATAATTGATACTACTTGCTCAACCATCATCGGCAAACGTTGAGGACGCTAAACTCTATGATGCTTGACATGTGGTAGTTGATTAAATGTCATAGAAGTATGATTAACCAAGTTTGAATGTCTGTATAGTTACACAAGTACCTTTTTGATTTGAACTGGTTCTGTTGCAAAAACTAATACTCGTCTGGTAAAAGTAAAACTTATGTCAATGATGTGCTCTCTGGTAACTCGTAAATGAACTCCAAACATTTATTTAAATAGCACCACTTTATCCGAAAAGCTTTAAAAGCTTGTCACAATAGAAGTTATAGAATAATTAATATAAATAAAAATATTGCTGATCTGAAAAAAGAAACAGACTTATCCGATGAGTGTAAATTCCAATGAGTCAAGTACTTGAATAAGTAGATCGAATCAGTTTATTGATTGATCAAATGATCGTGATCGCTCAAATCAGGATTGGGATTATAAATCATTTCATACAGTGGGAATCACACTCGTTGGTTATGAAACGATGTATATGATTGGCAAGGAACAGATTTATAGGAGCAAGTCAGATTTATTGATCAAGCATTGAAAGTGATTGTATAAAAGTTAACTTTATATAGTAGTTTTCGGATTCTTAAGAATTTTTTGCAACAATCCTCCGAAATTTAGTGCCAGAAAAATTGTTTCATGATAATATCACTTACATACTAAATTTTTTAAAAATTAGCTTTTCATTGTGGTGAAGTCTGTTAAAACATTTGGTTTCTAATGAAGGGTTTCAGAAAACCTAGCTAGCTAGCAAGGAATACTTAATGTTAATTATTGTGATAACGATTACCTTGTTTTTTGGGTGATATATGGTGCGTGTCTTCCAAGAACAGCTGGATTTCGTGAGCCTAATTATGAGGCCCTTTAATTGAGTACTCTATATTTTATTTCTTCTAAAACTGACAAAAAATGAATAAGTTAGGAGAAACATCATGTCAGAGACAACCATTATTAATAGCAAAGATATTCTTCATCAAATCAAGCTATCTTTCAAAATTACTGAAATAATTGAAGAAATTCTTTGCCGTCAAGTGATTGAGAGTGCTGCCGCTAGTGCTGGCATTGAAACGGAAACTGAGGAACTTCAGCAAGCAGCAGACCAATTTAGGCTAATAAACCGCCTGGAAAATGCTAATGAGACATTGGCATGGTTAGAAAAAAAAGGTCTTTCTGTAGATGATTTTGAAGAATTAGTTTATAACACAGTTATCTCTGGAAAGTTAGCTGCTCATTTGTTTCAAGATAAAGTTGAACCTTATTTCTTTGAAAATTACTTCGATTACATGTGTGTAGCGATTTATGAGCTAATTATAGATGATAAAGATTTGGCAATAGAACTGTTTTATATGATTCAGCAAGACGAGATGAGTTTCTCTGATGTAGCTCACAAATACATCCAAGATACAGAATTACGCCGCAAAGGAGGGTATCGAGGAATATTAACCCGAAATGATTTAAAACCGGAGATTTCTGCTGCTGTTTTTGCTGTTAAGCCACCGCATCTTCTTAAACCAATTGTTACCTCTTTGGGAGTACATCTAATTTTAGTTGAAGAAATTATTCGACCACAATTAGATCAAAAACTGTCTTCTAAAATTCTTTCTGATTTGTTTCATACCTGGCTAAAGCAACAAACTGAAAGATTAGAAGTTATTCATGAATTTGAAAGTCAAATTGAGGAGATTTGAGGATAAAATAATTTTTTTGAATATTATGTAGATATTCAATAAATATTTTCAATCAATGAATATTACTTGATTATGTCAATTGGTAATTTACAATTATGTCACATCATCAAGGAACCTCTAACGCCCAAAACTCAGTGCCTTTTAGGGGTAATTTTCTCAATGCGTTTCAGCGTAAACTGTTGCAAAAAAGTAGGCAAGAGGATTTACCTCAGTTTTACCGCCAGCGGATTGAAATTATGTTGTTGGCGGATGAGGGTAAATCTCAAACAGAGATTAGTCAAATTTTGGGATGTTGTCCAGCGACAGTACGCCATTGGACGCATATAGCTCGTGCTGGGATGGCACACCAATGGCAGGACTGTCCAATTGGTGGCCCTAAAACAGTGAATCAGGAATATTTGGAACGATTGAAAGAACTAGTAAGCCATAGCCCCCGTGATTACGGCTATCCTTTTACGCGTTGGACAGGGAATTGGCTGAATAAACATTTGTCGAAAGAATTTGGAATTGATTTGAGCGATCGCCATATCAATCGCTTGCTAAAACAGATGGGGTTGTCCTGTAAACCAAAGCCTAATAAAGAGAATAACATCTCTCCCCAGGCAAAAAATTCCAAAATCTTGATTTGCGATCTGGAATCGGAACAGATGCCGATTACTAGCGATTTTTTACCTGTTAATTCGGTGAAATTAAATACTAATTCAGACATTCATGGCGGAAAATCTATCCGAGCAATTAATTTCTTTGCAACAGCTCAGCCATACTTTAGGCTGTTCTCTTTCCGCAGAGGAATACCAACACTGTCTTAAACAAGTTAAAGATCTCAAGCCGAAAGTAGGAAAGTTCTGGCAAGGAGCTGAGGTTGCATCTGGCATTTATATCGTGATTGCTGGCAAAGTAAGGTTGCTCGATGAGGCAGATGAATTAATTGCCACTTTAGAGACGGGAGATTCTTTTGGCGAATTCACTTTGTTTCCAGAGGCATTCAAGCCTTACACAACAAGAGCTGCGATTAATCTGCATTTGTGCTTTGTTCCTAGTGAAGTGTTATTGCCATTGATGGCTAAGTATCCGCAAATCCAAGAGCAATTGTTAACTCAAGCGCGTAGACGCGATCGCGAAGCGTCTCGAAGAGAAGCGGCTTGTCGTCAGACATCGCGTAATTCTCTATTGGCTAGCTCTAATAACTCTTCAGTAGCGATCGCAGTTGAATCTGATAGATTGTCTGACAATGATAGTTCGTCAACGCCAGCGTTAGAGCCAAAGCCGCAGAAAAAAATTAGTAAAGCTTATATACCCACTCCCACACAAAGAATCGGGCATTTATGGCAAAGGGTGATTAGGCGCTATCCTTTTTTTGCCCAACAAAGTGCATCAGATTGTGGTGTAGCTTGTTTGGTGATGATATCTCGCTATTGGGGCAAACAATTTAGTATCAATCGCTTGCGTGATCTCGCCAATGTTAACCGTGACGGTGCATCCTTGCGTGGATTATCGGCAGCAGCAGAAAGTATCGGCTTTACTACCCGACCGATAAAAGCGAGTCTTGATCAGCTAGCGAAGCAAAAATTACCTGCAATTGTCCACTGGGAAGGAAAGCACTACATTGTTGTTCATGAAATCAGTCAGAAAAAGGTCGTTGTAGCAGACCCAGCCATTGGTCAACGCACTCTCAGTCACGCTGAATTTAAAGCTAATTGGACTGGCTACACATTACTACTACAACCCACAGTCTTGTTCAAAGATGCCCAAGAAACAACAACAACAACATGGCAATTCTTTGAATTAATGAAGCCTCATGGCTTAGTAATGTTGGAAATATTCATCGCTTCCGTGTTTATCCAGATATTTGGACTAATTACCCCACTATTTACCCAGTTGATTTTAGACAGAGTGGTTGTACAGCGATCAGAACTCACTTTAACAGCGGTGGGTTTAGGATTGGTGATGTTTAGCCTCTTTCGGGTAGCGATGATGGGGTTACGGCAGTATCTACTTGACCACACAGCTAACAGAGTCGATTTAGCGTTAATCGTTGGTTTTATTGGGCATACTCTGCGGCTACCCTTAAAATTCTTCGAGTCGCATTATGTGGGAGATATTGTCTCTCGCGTGCAAGAAAACCGTAAAATTCAACGCTTCCTTTCTGGTGAGGCTTTGTCTATTCTGCTGGACTTACTCACAGTCTTTATCTATGTAGGATTGATGTTTTGGTACAGTTGGAAAATGGCGTTATTGTCATTGGTAATTGTGCCGCCTTTTTTCTTACTAGCGTTAATTGCTACACCTTTTTTACAGAAGATTTCGCGGAAAATCTTTAATGCTTTTGCCAGTGAGAGTAGTTATCTAATTGAATTCTTAACTGGTATGCGGACAGTTAAAGCTACAGCAGTAGAACAAACAGTACGTTGGCATTGGGAGGAGTTACTAGATAAAGAGATAAAAACTAACTTTTCTGGGCAAATTATCAACAATCGTCTGCAAGTATTTAGCAATACAATTCAAGCGATGGCAACTACACTACTGCTATGGTTTGGAGCCCATTTGGTGATTCAAAATCAGTTGACTATTGGGCAACTGGTGGCATTTAATATGCTACTAGATAATATTATTGCACCCTTTCAAAGATTAACAGTCTTGTGGAATGAATTGCAGGAAGTAGTAATTGCAGTAGAACGCATTAATGATGTATTGGATGCAGAACCAGAGGAAGATTTAAACCAGCAATCACGGCAATCTTTACCACCAATTCAGGGTGAAATTTGCTTTAAAAACGTAACATTCCGCTATCATTCTGAAAGCGATATTAATGTCTTGGAAAATCTGAGTTTTATCCTAAAACCAGGACAAATGGTCGCCATAGTGGGACGCAGTGGTTCAGGAAAGACCACGATTTCTAAATTAGTTTTGGGTTTGTACCCGCCAACGGATGGCAAAGTATTGATTGATGGGCAGGATATTACCAGTATTTTCTTGTGTTCTTTACGTCAACAGGTGGGGGTTGTTGACCAAAACACCTTTTTGTTTGGCGGTACGATTCGGGAAAATATTAGTTTAGGACATCCTGATGTAACTTTGCCAGAGGTTATTGAAGCAGCAAAACTAGCGGGTGCTAATGAATTTATTAAAAACTTACCGATGGGTTATGAAACGCAGATTGGTGAAGGTGGGGGCTTGTTGTCTGGTGGACAACGCCAGCGAATTGCTATAGCTAGAGCCTTATTAGGTAATCCTCGGTTATTGATTTTGGATGAGGCAACTTCTCATCTTGATACAGAATCAGAAAGAATTATTCAAAAGAATTTTAATACAATTCTTAAAGGACGTACTGCTTTGGTTATTGCTCACCGTCTTTCAACTGTGCAGAATGCAGATGTGATTTTAGTGCTAGATAGAGGCATGTTGATTGAGAGTGGAACTCACTCAGAGTTGATGGCGAAGCGAGGGCATTACTTTTATCTCAATCAACAGCAGTTGAATATGGCAGTAGAGATGTAGGGTACTTTATCTCTACAACCCAAAATCCCAAATTGGCTCAGGAGAAATCATGCCAAATACATTGAATGGATCAGTTACTAGCAACATCCCTGATGATCAACAGCGCTCTCAAAATTTAAACTCTTCAGTTACAGCTACTTTAACTAATGATTGGTCTAATGTAACTAAAGAATCACTCGATAGCTTTCCTAAAGTTTGGACAAGAGGATTATTGTATTTTTTGGTAGTGTTTGTATCTATCGTTTTACCTTGGGCAATACTGTTTAAAGTGGATGAAACAGGTACAGCTAGAGGGCAACTTGAGCCTCAAGGAAACACAGTGAGACTAGATGCTGCTGTCGAAGGAATAGTTACAGCAATTCGAGTAAAAGAAGGTGATGTAGTTAAAGATGGGCAGACATTGTTAGTATTGGAATCAGAATTGGTTAATGCAGAATTACGGCAGGCAAAAGATAAATTAGAAGGTCAATTAAATCGGCGATCGCAGTCAAATTTATTAAAGAATCAATTAGCTGTAGCTTTAGCTACACAACGTCAACAAAATCAAGCTCAAGAGTTAGAAAAACTGGTGCAAATTGACCAGGCACGGCAAAGTTATCAAACTATTATGAATTCATATAATTTACAAAAAGAGGAAAAACTAGCTCAACTTAATCAGGCAAAAATGACTCTTGAGTATAATCAAAATGTAATTAAATTAGTAGAAAGTAGTTTAGTAAGTGCCCGAAAAGAAGTTGAAAGATTCAGTAAATTGAATCGCGAAGGAATTGTTTCAGAAATTCAAGTCGTAGACAAAGAAGATATAGCTAAAGACAAACAAAAAATATTTGAACAAAATAAGTCAGATATTGAACAAGCAAAGTTACGTTTTACCGAACAAAAAAGCAATTACCAACGTAGTATTCGGCAAGCGAAGGCAGATATTGACCAGGCCAGACTGCGATTAGAAGAACAAGAGAGGAGTTACCGAACTTTGACTCACTCAGGCAACTTGGCTGCACTAAAAAGTGAGGAACAACTGAAAAATTTGATAGCAGAAATTACTACACTTCAAGCAGAAATTGCTCAAACTAAAATTCAGATTAAATCATTGGAATTTCAGTTAAAACAAAGAATATTAAAAGCGCCTGTGAGTGGTACGGTGTTTAAGTTGCCAATTGAAAAAGCAGGGTCTTTGGTGCAGCCAGGTACAATGGTTTCGGAGATAGCGCCAATAAATTCGCCTTTAATAATACGGGCACAAATGCCAATAGATGAAAGTGGTTTTTTACAGAAAGGATTACCAGTTAAGTTAAAGTTTGATGCTTTTCCATTTCAAGATTATGGAGTAATAGAAGGAAAATTATTGGAAATATCTCCTACTACGATACAAATAGATACATCTAATGGTAAGGTATCAGCTTATGATTTAAAAGTTGCTTTGAATCAAAATTGTATTACTACAGCAAATAAGTGTGCTGATTTACGTCCTGGTGATACAGCGACGGTAGAAGTAATTGTGCGCCAACGCCGGATTATTGATTTTATTCTTGACCCATTTAAGAAATTACAGCAAGGAGGAGTAAAATTATAATCTGATATTGTCTTATTAAAGGTTATAAGGTTTACTCTATCTATTTACTAGTCTCTTTGTGACAATCATCAAATAATATTTTTTATTAAAACTTTTATGCACAATATTAAAATTAATCAAAATAGGTAAAGTGATGAATAGAAACATAAAAAAAGCTTTGTTTTTTATTGCTTTTACTTTGTTAAGCAATTATCTTTTGATAGCTCTTTACTTTGCAATAGGTGGAAAATGGGTCATGCCTAACGCACTAATTGTAACTGCGGTTTATATGTTTATACCTATGTTTATTGCTATCATCACTCAGAAATTAATTTACAGAGAATCTTTAAAATCTTTAGGGTTATCTTGGAAGTTAAATAAGTGGTTTTTGGTAGCATGGCTACTACCTTTGATAATTGTGCTTGCTACATTAGGCATTAGCTTACTATTTCCTGGCGTTGAATACTCTCCAACTACATCAGAGGCATTAGAGCGGATTAAATCTATAGTTACGCCAGAACAATTAAAACAAATCCAAAGCGATTTAGCTGCTATGCCAAGCTATGCCTTGATATTGACAAATATATTACAAGGTTTGATTGCAGGTGTGACAATTAATGCAGTTTTTGGTTTTGGTGAAGAATTAGGCTGGCGAGGACTTCTGCAAACAGAACTTAATTTTATGGGTTTCTGGAAGTCATCAGCAATTATCGGTCTAACTTGGGGAGTATGGCATGCTCCACTAGTTTTGCTAGGACATAATTATCCTCAGCATCCTCAAATTGGCGTGTTCATGATGACAATTTCGACTTTGTTGTTAGCACCAATATATAGTTATATCAGAATTAAATCAAAATCAGTTATTGCGGCAGCTATTATGCATGGCACAACTAATGCACTTGCTGGACTCCCTATTTCACTGATTAAGGGAGGAAACGATTTAACAATTGGGATGACTGGGTTAGCAGGACTGATTGCGATCGCGATCGTAATTATAGGTCTTTTCGCCTACGATTATTTCTTAGCTAAAGAGCCTGTAATATCGAAAGTAAAGGTTGCGCCATAACTTAATTAGGTTAGTCAGGATATGAGAACCCTGGTTTATTCAAAAAACCGGGGTTCTTAGCTTATACTCATACCATTTCACTAAAATCCTGGTAAAATTTACTCCCCCAGCTTGCCTAAATGTATCAACCTTAAAGTTAAACGGTATTAGAGGATGTTTGTAAATTCTAATTTATTAGGAATATTGCAGACATCACTGTATCAGTCTTGTCCAAAAAACTTTTTTCGGTGGTTTAATACCTTGTACGAATAGCACTAAGATAAGCATAAATTCTTGATTTAACTGGTTTTTGGGTGTAAAGCGTTGGGAATTAAGAACTCGGATACATCGCAAATTTATCAACTCCTACACTCTACCTCCAGCCTCTACAAAAATTTCAAAACATCCAACGAAAAGTCCTGATTTGAGGTAGTTCTAATCAATTAAGTAAAAATAGTCACCATGAGGCACGCTTAATGTCAACACCAACAGCAACGTCTTTACCTAGCTTTCGTCAATTTATTTTGGCAACACCATTTTATTTCCTGATTCCAGTGGGGTTTGGTTTGCTACCTTTGGTTTGGGATAAACAACTACTTTGGGAATTAGTCGGTTTGGGTATTGCTGCGTGGGTTTTTGCGCTCATACTCAGAGGGCCAGTAGCACTGATAGCAAACAAAAAAGCTAGTTCAACCGAAGTAGCTCAGCGGTGGGTGGTTCTCTCTTCAGGGCCAATAGAAGAGTTAATCAGATTATGTACGTTAACACTAGTAAGCAAGGACTTTATTTCTGCCTACTCAATTGGTCTAGGTTGGGGAGGAATTGAAGTAGCGTATGCTGTTTTAAGCGGATATTTAATTACCACACTTATCCATAAAAATGACGAAGAAGCTATCCAACTTAGAGAGTATCTTCAAGAACTTGGTATGCTAACGGAATCAGCACCTTTTTTGGGAATAATAGAGCGTTTTTCCGCTACTGCATTCCACATTGGTTTTACGCTTTTATTAGCAAAATGGTCTTTTTTCATTTTTCCTGGTTCTATCATTCATAGTAGCTTCAATCTAGGCACGTTTATGATGCTGCGGTATAACCCTATAGGTGTTCAAATAATCATTGCTGTAATGGGGATAGCATTTTTCTTATTGGGTTTATCAGTATTCATCCAACTCTGATGAATAACTGAATTACTGCTGAGTATTCGTCTATTTTATTAAATACAAACTCTTTAATTAGAAAAGCAAAAGTAGCATTTTAAAACAATGTATATGTTTTCTCAAGCTTGATTTAGCTAGGCTGAATCAAGCTTGAACTACTTTTTAGGAGATTTAAATTAATGGATACTTTTGGGATTACAAGAGACATGAATAATTCATAAATGTCTGAAATAGATGTTTGAAAATATTGATTTTAAGAGTTAAAAAATGAATACTTATTTTTGTCTGGATAAACTTTTAAACCAGACAATCCAATACTTTAGTTTTCAGGAGTATCTAAAAATGGCTTGCATCAAAATCAATAATCTAGCACCAGCTGGGTCTGATTTGTTCAAGGGTTCCGAAAGCTTTATGAATGAGCTAACTGAAGAAGAACTTGGGGTTTCAGGTGGTGCACGCGCTACTGTAACCGTAACTCTTACTTATACAGTGACCTTGACTCGGACTTACTCTTTGACCTGGACTCGCACTCGGACTTTCTAGTTACGTCTATAATTTTTTGAAAATTAAGGAGAATCTAAAATGGCTAGCATCAAAATCCACAATCTCAGACCAGCAGGTTCCGAATTATTCAAGGATTCAGAAAGCTTTCTTAATGAATTAACTGAGAGTGAGATTAGCACTGTAGAAGGTGGACTTGTTAGTTTCAGTCTTACTTATTCAGTGACAGTGACTCGGACTTACTCTCTGACCTGGACTCGCACTCGGACTTTCTAGTTGCGTCTCTAATTTTTTGCAAATTAAGCAGAATCTCCAGCTTATAGACTGTTCATCTAGCATTGGGTTAGCTGTAGTTTGTAAAACTACAGACTACAGCTACTCACAAATTTGTTAAGTTATGTTATCTACGAATTGAGCAACAGTTCCATACATTTCAAAGACATGATTGTTTCATTTGTGTCTTAATTATCAGCTTGAACAAGTTGATTTTTAAACTCTAATCACAGATACTTGTATTTAGACACCAATTCGGCAAAATTCAGCAATCTTAAATAGATAACGCCGTTTCTTCATAGAGGCGTGCTGTTTACCTCATCTATACTATTAATAAAATATCGATTTTTACAGGTATCTATTGTTGTTAAAAACGCGATAAGAGCTTATCTATACTTTTGAAGATCGAAACCTAGTGAAGGTTAAATTATGACATTTCGGTTAACCACTCAAAATGTTTTTGAGTATTTGTCCAAGCAAGGTATTTGCATAGATGAGGATTTGCAAGGAAGCACTGAACGGATCTCTGGTAAAAACTTCAATCTACTGATTACTTTACCTAATATAGCAATCCTAAATCAGTTATGAGAAAATGCTTAAAAGTACTAAAGTAGTAATTAGTACAAAAATATGGTTATGCAGGGATGTGGATACAATCATTAGAAGATTTTATTAAAGAAAGCCTAGATC
>NZ_VJXY01000111.1 GCF_014831675.1 Komarekiella delphini-convector SJRDD-AB1
CGCGAAAATTGAAGGTTCCCTTGATGCTTTGCTGAGTGGCGAACGCCTTGCTCTCAATTTAGTTATGCGTTTGAGTGGTATTGCTACTCTCACTAATCTTTATGTTCAAACAATTGCCGATTTTCCTACTCAACTCGTCGATACCCGCAAAACTACGCCAGGACTGAGACTTTTGGAAAAGTACGCGACCGCTTTAGGGGAAGGGATTAATCACCGCATGGGATTAGATGATGCGGTAATGATTAAGGACAACCATATTGCGGCAGCTGGAGGAATTGGAGAAGCAATTACTCGTATTCGTTCTCGGATACCTTATCCTCTGACAATAGAAGTAGAGACTGAAAATCTAGAGCAGGTGAAAGAAGCTTTACAATACAAAGCCGATATTATTATGTTGGACAATATGCCTCTGCAAATGATGCATCAGGCAGTACAGTTGATTCGTAAGGAAGATAGCCACATTAAAATTGAAGCATCAGGGAATATAACTTTAGACACGATTCGTGCTGTAGCAGAGACAGGAGTGGACTATATTTCTACTAGTGCGCCGATTACTCAGTCGAAGTGGTTGGATTTGAGTATGAAAATTTCACTTTAAATGATAGTGTTCCGTAAAACTCTAAAATCTTCAGATGGGTTGAGGAAACCTTAATTTCACTCACGTAATTATACAGGTGTATCTTTGATCAACAATCGATTAAAGTTAATTGAAAGGTTTAAAAACATCTATAAATCAGGAATAACAATTATAGCTATAGCCATCAAGATTAGGACGTAGACTATAAGAGCTTATTCGTAAAGAAAATCTAAAGAGAATAGAGCCTCAGTATACTCAGATTATAGGCTAAATCAATAACATTTATGTTGTTGTCAATGAGCCGTCTACCAGCGATTGAAAATCTGCACCGCAAATCCTATCCAAGTGATTTAAGCGATAGCGAATGGTTAATTCTCAAGCCTCTTCTGCCAAGCACTAAAGGATTTGGGCATCCTATAGATAGAAGTAAATTTGCGAGAAATTCTTAATGCGATTTTCTACGTGCAACACACTGGATGTCAGTGGGAAATGTTACCTCATGACCTTCCTCCTTATACAACAGTGTATGGCTACTTTCAAAAATGGCAACGCAAAGGCATCTGGCAGAAAATCCACGACCAAGTACGTCATCAACTGCGACAAGATTTAGGGCTAGATGAACACTCTACTGTGGCGTAGGCGTAGCCCGTCGTAGACATCGCTGATTCTCAATCAGTAAAGACCACGGAAAAAAAGGGGAGGTCTACGGTTTTGATGGTGGTAAAAAGGTTAAAGGGTGTAAGTGCCATATAGTTGTGGATTCTCAAGGGTTATTAATCGGTGTTTTAGTTACCGAAGCATTGTTTCGGAGCGTTTAGGGGCTGTAATCGTCTTGGACGAAGCTATTGAGGAATTGTCCAAATTAGAAGTTATTTGGGTAGACAAGGCTATTCGGGCGATAACTTTGCTCAAGCCGTTAGACAAGTTTGTGGACAACAGGTTCGAGTTGAGGTGATTCAAAGGAACTCGAAAACATTTGAGCGACTGCCGAAATGATGGATTGTAAAACGCACATTCGGCTGGCTTAATCGATTTCGGCGTTTGAGTAAGGATTATGAGTTGTACAGTGAGTTAAGTGAAGCAATGATTTATGGCTCATTGATTCGTCTGATGGTCAAGCCAATGGTATCAAGCTTTTGTTTACTAATCAGCTCTTACAGAAGTTTTATTAGGTTCAGAGTGGTTAAGATTTCTGCCGTTGGTGGTGAATTATCAGGCTGGTATATTGACTCTGGGATAATCGCGATGTTTCCTAACAAAGCTGTTTTTAGTCAAACAGAAATCTGGCTCCTGTTGAACGAGCACTTGGTATTCAGTAATTAGTAAGGTAGTTATATGATTCAGTCTTTACCAATTCCTGTTACAGTTGATCAGTTTCTAAATTGGTATCCACTCAATTCAACACAGTTAAGATACGAGCTACACAACGGATTTATTAAACCAATGCCACCACCTACAGGTGATCACGAATTAGTACTTGCATTCTTAACAAAGCAAATCTTACTAGAGTCGGATCGTCTAAATCTACCTTTTTATATTCCTAAAATTGGCTTAATCCGATCTATAGATAGTGAATCAGTGTATTTGCCAGATATTTTATTATTAAATCGTCCCAACCTGAGCAACGAACCTCTCTGGAAACCGAAATCGACTGTTACTCAATCGGCATCAGTTCCGTTAGTTGTAGAAATAGTTAGTACTAACTGGAGAGACGATTACTTTACTAAACTTGGTCAATACGAAGCTATTGGGATTTCTGAATACTGGATTGTAGATTATGCAGCGCTGGGAGGTAGAAAATTCATTGGCAACCCAAAACAACCAACTATCTCCATTTACTACTTGGTAGAAGGCGAATATCAAGTTACTCAGTTTAGAGACGGCGATCGCATCCAATCACCAATGTTCTTAGAGTTGAATTTAACCGCAGAACAAATTTTTCAAGCTGGAGATCTGTCAACGTAGCCACGACCGTGAGTTAGGCTAAACAATAAGAGAATATTATACTATTTTAAACTGATAGGTAAGTCACGTAGATAGTAAAAGCGATCGCTCTTTTTATCTCGTCCTAAATAGCCTGTTAATGGTGAGGAAAGTTCTATCATAATTTCGTACAGTTCTTTAGGTGTTAAAGACTGTGGTGGATTGTCGTAAATGTATGCTACATGAAGAGAATCAACTCCGACATCTCGATCGTTTGTTTTTTCTAGATGCTTTTTGACAAGCTGGATAATGTGCGATCGCAGCTTTATAGATTGTTCTATTTGATCAATATAAGTATTAACTTTATCTTCAGCCAAACCAAAAGGAGCTTGTTGCAAATATTCTTTTAGTTCTAACAAGTTGATAGAGTTTTTATAATGCGCTTGCAATTCAACTAGTTTTTGTAGAGTTTCGGGGCTAATAACATTCATTTGATTTTCGGTAGCTGTTCTTAGAGCGAAAAAATTTAATTCTCCAGCGGCTACAATTAATTTAATTGAATTTTCATACTTAACTTTACCAAGATGGTTCATACCTATTTTTAGTAACTGTGCAGGTGTACTATCAGTAACTTTCTCAGTTTTAGTTGCTTTACACTCTCCTACTATTGGATAAGGTTGTTCAGCATAAAAATCCATACCTCCTGCACCACCAGTTGCATCTGGATTCAAACCTAAACCTGTAAAGCCTAATTTTAGTAATCCTCTACGAACTAATTTTTCAAATGTATGTCCGTCGCTGGAGTTCCCAACTTCAGCAATTTTTTGAATCCAAGGTAAGTCTGAATCTAATGAGTTTGTTGGTTGGTTGCTACTCCAACCTAGAAATATTTTGATATCGTGATCTAATTCTTTAGCGGCTGGTTCTGTAAAAAAAGAGATGCGATCGCACTCTGCAATTCTTCTAATTCAGGATGCAATGGTGGCTCTAGTTTTTCTAATTGGCGTTTGCGTTGGGTGAAGGTGCGATCGTTTAAAACTGGTAAGTTATCAGATACCCTGAGCGAATAAGGTAAACCTAAAAACTGACTTTGAGAATTTACTAATATTTCTACTGGCTGAGACAACAAATAAACGTGCAAATGAGCAACAAATATATGCTTCCGTTGCAGCAGAATTTGTTCTAATGCTTTTGTTGTCCAAACAGTTAATTCTGACAAAGCCTTTAAAGATTGAGAGCTATTCAGGATTTGGCACAATTCACACTTACCCCAAGCTTTAATCCAGACTGTTTCAGAACCTATTTGAGTAGAAACTTTTTGGGTATCTATTAAGAGATTTGACTTGTAGTATTGTTCATCAGGTAACAAGTTTATTGAGCTTATAGACGGATAAAGAGCAAACGAACGCCCTGGATGAATAAATGTCGGGGGTATGACTGCCATCATTCGACCCTGTAGCAAAGCTTCAACCTCTGGAGAAGGTAGACATAAAGCAGTGTCGAGCAAAATTAAATTGCTCATAAACCGAGTTTAATAAGTAAATTATCGAGCATAGTATCTACTTCTTTAGTTAGATTTTGATGATTTGGTATAGACCGAGTTTCAGCAATATATTCTTCATCAATTAAGCCACTAGGAATCTGACCAGATGGATCGCTTAAAATTTCACGGATTAAATAATTGTCAATTGCAATTTTTTTATGATCAATAAATTGATAAATTTCTTTTTCAGTTACTTCATAGTCTTTGCAAGATTGTTTAACAAACAGGATAGCTAAAAGAGGCTTAATATCCTCAATATTCAGCTTTACGAATTCTCCTCCTAACTCTTTAGACAAAAGTTTATTCAAATGTTCTCCTCCTTTAGTATTAGGTTTTACGTCTTTAGCACGAACTAAACACCCACGAGTCATATCAAACATTTTATAATCGATTAATCTTTTCAAAGCAGCACTTACAAATTTAGTGGTAGATTCCTGCACAACTGCAACTACTATTTTGACAACTCTTCCCTCTTCTTGACCAATAATTCTAAAGTTGAGGTAGCCTTTGTCTACACTTTTGACTATAACTTCCTCAACCTCATCCAGTTTTACTCTTTCTACAGTTTTACCTTTAAGTGTTAGTAAACAAAGACGTATAGCATTAGCTATAATATTACTATCTTCAAAGTAATTTTCTATTGTGTTATCAAGTGCTGCAAGTTCTTTGTTGAAGGCTATTTCAACTTTATGTAGTGGATCTTGTGGCTGTGGTGGATCACCAGGTAAATTCCAGTTATCTGCACACCACTGTAGAACTCTTCTAACTATTGGTTTTTCTTTACCAAGTTCTCTCAATTCGCCTTCGTCAAAAGGATATATAGGATAAGGCGGAGTTAAATTTTTTGTGTCATAAAACTCTTTCAGCCAATGGGAAACAAGAGTTACTACATCATTACTGTTAAGATGTTTTAAATCAATTTTTCTTTCACCAATTCTGTCAATAACCGAATCTGCTTGTGGCACAACTTTAACTTGTTGCGTCCAAGTTTCATCGAACATAGCTAGAATTAAAACTCCGCGTTTGATTTTGCTATATATGTCTTTAGCAAATAGAGCAACAATCTGCGCTCTTGTAAAACCTTGCTCATTACAATTGAGACTTTCTAACTCATCAAAGCAGGTAACTACTGTTCTGTAATCACCAATTAAGTCTAGAATTTGGCATATAGTCTGGAATGCTTCAGCTTCTTTATCATCTTGACTAGTATTTGGTAATCCCATAGCGTCAGCTTGTGACTGTGCTAAATCTCTGCCAGCAAGCCAGTTAATTGCAAATGAAACTTTATCTGAAGATAGTGTCCATAAAATAGCCTGAATCAAATAAGGATTTTCAATATTTGGCTTAAGTTTAAGCACTTTGGCAGTCAAGGCATCAACTATCTTAGGATGTTGAGCTAAAACCCCAGGAAATCGTTTGATTAAATCTTGAGGGGTATAGCTTGACTTGTATACCTCGTTAACTAAAGTAGTTGCCATCTCTTGCCATTGCATTACACCTTGATTACCAGTCTGTTTTAAGCTAGATGTTAAAGTGTTTAGAAATTTAGAATGTATTTTGTTTAAGTCACCATAGTCAACCTCACTCATATAGACAAAAAAACTATCACCTTCATACTGAAGACGGCAACGAATTCGACTCATCAAGTGACTTTTTCCTAGTCCTTTCTCAGCTTTGATGGTTATACCAATAACTGAACGTTTCCCTGCGCGGATTTGCTCTATTGCCTGAAAAATGGCATTTGATGCATGAGCATTTATAGAAGGAACATCGGGAAAACTTTGATTCCAGATATCATGACTTCTAACTACTAATGACCTATCAAATGGGTTATGACTTGTAATAGCTTTGTTGAGATCTGAAGATGAAGATAAAGAACTAATCATGATTGTGCATCTACTGAAAATAAAAAAGAACAAAGTAAAGTGGAAAAAACTGAGTAACTTAGTTTATGAATTGAGGCGTTTAGCATAACAGCGTAATCCACTAACTTTAGTAGTAATGGAATCTTCAATCTTGTCTGGAGCACTATCTTCTATGCTTCCACCTTGAAGTTGCAAAATGTCCTTCTCCTGAATTTCTAACAGCCATGTGTTAAACTCTTCACGGCTAACCCGATCGCCTATTTCTCTCCTGATACGATAAATTGGCACAAGATCATCTAAGTTGTAGTTTTGGTTCAACTTGTCGTAAACTTCCAGCGCCACTGATTTAAACTCGTCGTAAGATGCGATTCCTTCTCTTCGAGACGCTACGCGTAGCTTGCTTCCCCGCAGGGGTACGGAAAGCTCCGCTAACTCACTCTTCCGATTAACTGGTACATCTGCACCAAGTACCGCAACATCTATCTGACTAATCCACTTCACCAACGCATTCGCCACCCAAGTTCCGACAATCGTTCCTTCAAGCCTAAAATCACCACTTCTCAAACCCTCACTCAATACCTCTAAACCCTTGGGAGATGTCAGAGAGTATCCTTTTTTGGAAATAGCGATCGCTCCCTGTTTCTGCAATTCCTCGAATGTGCTTTGAAAATCTGCTACCTTCTTAGTCTTGGATACAATTCGTTTGGTGAGTTGACCTTTCATTACTTCCTTGTGCGTTCCTCCCAAATCCCACAAAGCTAAAAGCAAACAAGTTCTAGTTTGGGCTGCGTTTTTTGATGCCATATTGAGTGTATTTTTTGACATAAATAGTCATAGTGACTGTTTCTTTTTAAGATATCTAGCTTTAAAAAATAACCGCAAAATTGCTGAATGTTACTACGTTTCTCCTCATATTTCTTCATAAAAATCAAAGACACTGAATTTACAGTGTCTTTTATGTAGACAAAACTAAATAAATTAGCGAAATTGACTTTCACTGCATCCCAAGCATCAGACAAGAAACGCGCATAAAATTTATGCAACCTGTCAAGTACTCAAGAGTATTGTTACCTAATTAGCAAATATATTTCTTTGGGAAGAAAACAGTTTATCTCAAAGGCAGGATGAAAAAATTGAAAAATTCGCCCATCATGACACTGAAACCAAAAAGCAATGTTGTTGTCAATTATTGGTGTATGTTCTTTTAATTCCAGCCAAAATCAACAGTAATTCCAACTCTGTATTTGCAACAGCAAGGCTTTTAGTAAACGTAAGTGGTGACGAAATACGATGAACACAATATATAGAGAACGTAAAATAGTTTCACGTCTACTGGCAGTGCTACTTTCAGCATTGCTAACAGTGCCTTTGCTAAGTAGTTGCGGAGGAGGTTCCCGAACTGCTACACCGCCACCTGTTGACGACACTATTGGCAGAAATGTAAGTAATCGTGTTCCCGTAAACCAACCCGAAGCTAAAAAAGGCTTGTCTACAGGGCAGAAAGTGGCAATTTTGGCAGGAGCCGCAGGACTTTACTACCTTTACAACAAACATAAAAATTCTCAAGGGGAAGGAGCAGAGGGCAAATATTACCTTTCTAAGAATGGGCGTGTATACTACCGCGATGCTGAACATCGTGCTCACTGGGTAACTCCACCACGAGAAGGCATTCGAGTTCCAGAATCAGAGGCGCAAAAGTATCGGGAATTCCAGGGCTATAACGGGCGTTCTACAGGTCGCGATCTAAGTGGCATAGCTTCAAGCGCAGCGCCGGCACTTTAGAAAAGTAAAGCGTGTGTGTTAATGAACCTATCCCACTAATACCAGCAATATGATAATCTGCTGTTGATGACGGTAAGTTGTATCAAGGTATGGCTGGGCGATTTGAAGGGTTAAGCGATCTGGAATGGAAGTTGTTTGAAGATATATTTC
>NZ_VJXY01000112.1 GCF_014831675.1 Komarekiella delphini-convector SJRDD-AB1
TTTCACAGCACCTATATTCACGACACCTACAAAAAATCGCGATCGCTGCTACTCCTTGACTCATTAATCGCATAAATGCCTGTAATCATTATGGAGCATAGCTTAGAGCTTTTCTTAGTGCCATTCGGGTAAAGGGCAAGGGGAAAATACAAGACCTTTACCCCTGACCCCTGACCCTTTACCCGACTTCTTTTTGAAGTCTAGTATGCACCTATCCGATAGGGCGATCGCAATCATTGCTTGTAATACGAATGATTACAAACAAATCTTAATCAAACAAAATCAGTTAGCCCAAGCGGTACAGGAGTTAGACCAACAAGCGGAGCTATTGCTGTTGATTTCCCCAGACCAAAATTTTGTGTTTGGCACAGTGTTGTCAACGCTTGAGAGTTTCAGTACCCATATCCTTTTGAGAGAGCAGAAGCAAAGGAGTAGGATAGTTCCAGTCATAGCAACTTTTGAAAAGTTTGCAATTACCAACTTTCAAGAGCGCTCCCTAACGGGCGGGGGCATCAGATGAAAGCAGCGACAACTGAATATCCTAACAATCTCACTGCGACTGAGTATCATGAACTAGCAGTTGGTAGTGCGATTCATCCGGCGCTGATCGAGAGCAACTTCTTCCACATAGAAGGAGAATCAGTCTACGATTTCCTGTTCATCTCCCCCCTGCTCCCCCGGAAAAATGCAGGTCGAGTCACTGATGCATACTTGAAACTGTACCAGCATTTGCTGTTGGGGGGGACATGGATTCAATCCCTCGACCCATTCAAAAACTGGCAACCAATGGAGTGGGGACGGATTAAGCCGAACTTTCCCCGCATTGATTGGCAGAAAGGTAAGCCTGTTAAGTACGAGTCTCCTCCCAAAACTGCTAACCGTGTCACGTATTTTGATGTTGCTGATTGTATCTGGGATCAAGTTGCACGGCGGTACAACATTAAACGGTATCACTCACCCCTGGCGCTGCGGTTATTAGATCTGTTGCGGCCACTGATCTTCTGGGAGTGGGTAATCGCTCAAAGAGAAATCCCGATAATACTTTGCGAAGGTGAGAAGAAAGCCGCTTGCTTGCTTAGTCTAGGGTTTGTAGCGATCGCACTCCCTGGAATTTGGAACGGGCGAGTTGGCAAGCTGGATTTTGATGAACGGTTGCATCCTGACTTAGTACCATTGGCTCAGGCGGGACGCAAGTTCATTATATTATTTGACTACGAAACTTCTTCCAATACCCGTTGGTCAGTTTTTCAAGCAACGGTTCGCACTGGTAGAGCAATCGAGTCCCAAGGTTGTGTTTGTGAAGTGGCATTGCTGCCAGGGCCAGAAAAAGGCGTTGATGATTTTGTGGTGTCAAGGGGTGCGGATGCGAATGCCTTACTGAGCGCGATCATTGATGATGCCAAAAGCCTTAAAGATTACCAGCGTTCATATCGGGCTAAAAAATGGGGACTTAATAAGTACAAACCAGATGTGACAGTCAATATTAAATATCTGTCTCAAGCCTTGTGCATGAGCGATCTGGAAGAAAAATGCTCCGAAATTGGAGAGCTTTATGAGATAAAAACAGAAGAACTGTTCACCCCTTCCCTTAATCCTCGGTATTCCTCTACCTCTGGCCGCTCTACTTTCCGCTTTCCTAAATCAGGACTTGTGATTTTATGGAGCGACATGGGCACTGGTAAAACCGAGCTAATGCGCTGGTGGCGTGACCAAAATCCTTCAGCAAGATTTCTTAACAACGGGCATCGCGTAAATCTGCTGAAAAATCTTGCCGAACGCTTGGGAACTGCCATGTATTCAGAACTGGGTTACGTGGGGTTAGCCAAAGCCACAGCTCTCAGCATTACTATTGATAGCTTGCACAAGCTCAACACTCAAGCCCTCACCTACGGCTGCATATTTATTGATGAGGCCTGCCAGTATCTCACGCACCTACTACACAGTAATACTTGCAAATCACATCGGGCAGCAATCTTGGAAGTGCTGGAATATATAGTATACAATGCGCCGCTGGTGGTCATCGCTGATGCACACATGGATGACCTGACGGTAGACTTCTTTCGGGCAATGCGGCCACCAGGTGAAGTACCGTACATTATCAAAAACGAGTGGCGCAATGGCGATCGCACTATTTACTGGTACGAGGGGGATAATTCCAGCGCCCTAGTCGCCCAAATCTCGGCGGCACTAATGGCAGGACAGAAAATCATGGTGGTTTCTGACTCCAAGCGTTTCATCAAGAAACTTGAAAAATCACTCTCCTCCAAGTGCGAAGAATCTCCTAACTCTTCCCCGTCTCCTACACTCACAAAATGGCGAATCTGGTCTGTGCATTCAGACAACTCCGGCAGTGAGGAGAACATCGCTTTCATCAAAGATATTACCAACGCCGTCAAAAACTTGGATGCCTTGCTCACCTCCCCCAGCTTGGGAACTGGTGTAGATATCTCCCAATATCATTTTGATTTGGTGTTTGGTGTTTTTCACGGCGTTTCCCAAACGGCAACCGAATGTGCCCAACAGTTGTATCGCTATCGCCCCAAAGTTCCATTTCATGTTTGGGTGGCTCCTCGCCCTCCCTTCGGTTACAAAGATACCAACGCCACAAAAATCAAACAGCGATTGCTTCAAACCAACGAGATGACTGCTTTTCTGTTGCGAATTGACCGCAAAACAGGAGCGCGGGGAGCAGAGAAAGATTGGGCGCTAGAGGCATACTGTCAAATTCAAGCTAACCGTCACTATTCTCTCAATAATCTGCGGGATGATCTGCGATCGCTGCTTACGGAAATGGGCAATACCATAGTATCAGTGGGGAGTGACGATGATCACCAATCTCTAGAATCTCTAAAAGTTGCGGCATCGGCTTTGGACATTGCCCATTATTCAGCTGTTGCCAGGGCCAGTAATATTACTTTGAGTGAATACCGCGCCCGTCAGAGCAAAGATTACCTGACACCCCAGGAAGTTTTTGAATGTGAAAAGTTTCGCATATTTGATTCCTACGGGATGGATGTCACCCCAGAACTGGTTGAATTAGATGACGGCGGTCGGTTAATTAGAGCGATCACTTCTCTAGAAGCAATTTTATTAGAGCCAGAGGGAGTAATTAAAGATGATGCAACTGGTAGAGAATACCCATCTCCTCCCAAACTTGTCACGGATAAAGACCGAACTGAACGAGAAAAACTGTTTTTATGCATCGACTGGGGGAATTATTCAGCTCGTTGGTTGGCACGATTTAACTTGGGTTTGCATCACGTTCTCCATCGCTTAGTCACCGGTTCAGAAATTATGGCCACTGACCCGGAGTTAATTAATATGATAGCGATCGCTGTTGATTGTGCGGCTCATATTAAAGCAATTCTTGGTTTTACTGTCCCTAGTGATTGTGAACCGATATGGCTACTGGCCACAATGCTTGAGCAGCTGGGGCTAAAGTTATCCTGTCGCAAGCAGGGTAAGCGTGGTGAACAGGTGAAAATTTACTCGCTCTCTCAAGAGGAATTGGACTTTGCTCATGCAGTCATCGCTCACCGCCAAAACAAGCGGGAATTGAGCGCATCTTCCTTCTATTATCAAGCTACAATCCAGACTGAGTACGGGATTGAGCCGAATAGCTCTCCCGTATCCACCCCCCCCCCATAATGCTATAGGGAACCCCCTATTGGGGGGGGTGGATACCACGCAATTACATAAGTCCACTCCTACAAAAGATTGTGTGCAAATGCTCCGAGATGGCATTGCCAAAGGGGTAGACGCAATCAAAGGCATCCTCAAACGTTGGGGCGAAGATTTGCGCTGGCAGACGGTGCTGGAATTAGAAGCTCTAGCAGCTCCGGAACTGCGGCGAGTGGAGCAAGCTGTACCCCAGTTTTATCAGTGGCTATCGGAGGAGGTGCTACCGATAGAGGGCTATTGAACTGATTTGACCACAAATTTTTAATCCCAAATTGGAGCCTGTTAGTACTATGCTTCAGGAAATGCAAAGAGCCGATATCACTGTTGAGTTAGACAATTTTGACCAGTTGAGCCAGCAAGAAGAACGCGATCGCTTATACCTAGAACGGCGGGTGGAAAGGGCGTTTTCTGAAGCGGGCAAAGCTTTATTAGAATTACGCGATCGCAGGCTGTATCGCTCAACTCACAAAACCTTTGAAGAATATTGCAAGGATAGGTTTGCCTACAACCGCCGACAACCTTACCTATTGATGGACGCGGCTATTGTTTTTGATAACTTGGAGCAAAAATGTGATCAATTTGATCACATTTTGCCGACAGCAGAGGGACAAGTCCGCCCAATGACTAAACTTGAACCCCAGCAACAACAGGAGGTATGGCAAGCCGCAGTCCAGGAGGCTGGCGGGAAAGTGCCGACTGGTAGGATCGTCAAAGACGTTGTGCAGCGCATCATGGAACGAACCAAAGTCCCAAATACCTACCAAGTTGGCGAAGTCTGCCAGATTATTGCCAAGGATAATCCCGATCTCCGAGGTAAGGGCGGGTGCTGGGCCATTGTCAGCCACTTGGGTGATTTTAGCTGTACCGTGAAGCTTTGGGATGGAGAATATACATTGAGAGTTGACCATTTAAAATCAATGAACTACACAAATTCGGAATGTCAGGATATGCAATCACTTAGCGTTCGCATTAACAGACTACGAGACAACGAGAACTTAGAAGAAGCTGCCCGTGCTGTTCTGAAACACCTAGGAGAACTAAAGCGCCCTTACTTGACGGGGTTTGAAGCAGAACTTTTGAGTTTCATAGAGTCAAAATGCCCCAACTAATATTCATAGCGTTAGCCCTATTACTGGCGGTAGCCATCTGGCTGCTACTAGTAGCTCCCAAGCGCAAGCGTTACATACCCAAACGCAAGCAGCGCAAGTAGAAAAACATCAACACTGCTGATAATGTACTTGCCAGACTGCACCAAATCATCAGAGAAAATTCCCAACCACTACCGTTTGTTCTGGCGTACCTGCGAAAGATAGACCCGTTTGTATTTGAAGAGTTGCTGCTAACTTGCTTTGAACGCCAGGGTTACAACATTCGTCGCAATAAACGCTATACCGGGGATGGTGGTGTGGATGGTTGTATTTGGTTGCACGGTTCGCTGTACCTAGTTCAAGCCAAGCGGTACAAGGATGCCATCAACCCTGTGCATGTGGAGGAGTTTGCCCAAGTTATTGCCCGTCGCGGTGCTGCTGGCGGTTATTTTGTCCACACGGGCCGGGCTGGGGACAAGTAGAGGGATTTGCTACGGCGGCATACAAGGATTCAGGTGGTAAGCGGACAGAAGTTGGTTGATTTTATTGGGAGGTCTGTATTAAGGAGTAAAATTTTCTTCTTTGTAAGCGCGTTTATTTCTATTGCCATCAAATCGTTACACTGTCAATGTTTGTGCTTAGAGTCGAAAAAATAGGTTATGGAAACTGGCATTTACCAAAACTATTTTTGAGGGTAGTGAGCGATCGCTCTGTTGTCTATTAGTGGGAAAATAATGATGAGTGAAATGCGCTTGACCTAATAAAGTGGTGTAGCGCAGTATTGTCATGGCAGAGCAATCGACACGACAATTTGATTTGGTGCTTGTGACACCGCAGCCGCTAACTCTTCACCCGGCTGCGGTCTATTTGTCGAGTTTGACTAGTGGGTCACGACGAACAATGCAGAAGGCACTAAATGTAATTGCGCGATTACTGACTAGTGATAAGTGTGATGCATTATCGTTAGATTGGTCAAAGTTGCGTTACCAGCACACAGCAGCAATCCGAGCGGTGTTGATGGAAAAGTACGCTCCTGCCACTGCAAACCGAATGCTTTGTGCAATGCGGCGAGTACTTAAGGAAGCTTCACGCTTAGGGCTGATGAGCGCGGATGATTACGCTGCATCTGTGGATCTCAAGCGTGTGCAAGGTGATTCTCCTTTGAGGGGACGGCTATTAAAAACCAGTGAAATTGCCGCACTTTTGAGCGATTGCAGGAATGAGCCTCATTATATTGGTGTAAGAGATGCAGTACTGATTGCTATTCTCAGTGGCTCTGGATTGCGGCGTGCGGAGTTGGTAGCATTAGACAGACGAGATTACAAAACAGAGGATGGTTCTTTGCAAGTCCGCAAGGGCAAAGGGGGGAAGTCGAGGACTGTGTATTTACCAACCGGAGCAGTATCCGCTCTAGATGCTTGGCTTGACGTCAGAGGGAATGCGCCTGGAGCATTAATTTGTCCTGTAAGACGTGGCGGTCATGTACACATTGGGCGGATGACTGACCAAGCGGTGATGACTATTCTCCGCAAACGGGCGTTAAGTGCTAAGGTAGCAAATTTTAGCCCACATGACTTTCGACGCACGTTTATTAGTAATTTGTTAGAAGCTGGTGTAGATGTTTTGACAGTTAGCCGACTGGCAGGACATGCCGACCCAGCAACAACGCAAAAATACGATTTGCGTTCTGAGGATTCTAAACGCGAAGCTGTCCAATTATTGCACGTTCCCTATGATGATTGCTAAACAATAATGACTAGCCCGAAAACGGATCAGAGAAATACCGAAGATAAGCAAATCGGACATACTCTCCAAAGTTTTTGGGGTTTTGTTTCAAAATGTTTTGGTGTTCTCCAAAATTCAGGTTGTATCCGTTCGGTAACTGAATTTGAAACCGCTTAGACAGCTTTGGTATTTCTTTAAGCTGTTGCCACTTTTCGGTTGTCATTGGAGATGAGAAGACAGCAATTAAATCTCCTCTGTTATTTCGCAACAAGACTTCCATGATTAGCGATTAATCCCATTACACATGCCCAACATTTATCTCTCGTGTTCCTTTTAAGAGCTAGACTTCCTCCTGTATCCATCAAGCTCCCGTTATCGGTGAATTAGGCGTTTGAGTTTATAGGTCGGGATAACTTTTTAAACCGATGTTATCTTTTGGAGATAGTGTTGCTAAGAAAGACACAGCACCTAGAACTTGTAGCGGACGAACCTCTAAATATGTGTGAAGCTCTCCCAGACTGCGATGTCCCGAAACTTCGGCGATAACTCTCAACGGAACTTGATTATCACTCATAGAAGTTAGTGCTGTTCTTCTAAAGCTATGGGTACTTACCCCTTCAATACCTACGTTAGCACAAGCTTCCCTGAGTATTTTGGCTGCGGAATCTGAGATGATATGTCCGCGCCCATGCCTTCCGGGAAACAAATACATTTCCCCAGCTTCGGGCTGGTACTCTATCAACAGACCTTGCAAATCTTCAATAATCGGAATGGAGCGAGTGGCAAGTTTCCCCTTAGTGTTAGCCTTGCGAATCGTCAGGTGCGATCGCACTTGTCCATTCACAT
>NZ_VJXY01000113.1 GCF_014831675.1 Komarekiella delphini-convector SJRDD-AB1
ATTACTTTTCAACGTAGGAGACTCCTGGTTGCTTGGCTATCAGCCTAAACATCTTGTCCAGGCATCCTACTTTTTTTTGTGCCTTTCACACTACCCTTCATTACCCAACTTTTTCGCGTTGCACCCCGTTGGCCCTTAGAGTTTGTGAATACATATCGGGCTTGCACAGCACAACTGGACGGGTGTTGATAACGCAGTTGCACACCACGGAATATGTACAGCTTTCCTTTGACAAGCGTTTTTGGTTCAGTCATTTATAATTCCTTCCTTGTATTGAGTGATCTGTTCTACTTCATCAATCGCCTCCACCAGTTCCCCCAAAACATTCACAGCATCACCGATGTAGACATCGTTTGATGTTGAGAAGTAAGGAGAAGACCGAATCAGTCGATACTCTGTAGTACTTTGAACAAGCCGCAAAGTCTGTTGACACCCTTGGAGAATTGCTCGTATTTCAGATGTGGTTAGTATGATTTCCATAACTATTTTGTTAGTTAAACTTCTCAAAATCTGGGCAGGTATCACCGTCTATACCACCCGGATGTATCGCGCAAACTAGCATTACTCCTTGGTATTTAATCCCGTGAAAGTTCCTGCAACCCCTACAAGCTTTTGGCATTGCTTTGCGTCTTTCTGATAAAATCTTTTCGATATCCGATTCAACTTTGAATTGATACAAACTGGCTGAAGCTATCCCTATCCCTCCCAGCGTCAAGCAGGAACCAGCCAAAAAACTTTTGACACTCGCCTCGTTAGTCCCTTTGATTAGAATTGTGCCTCCGATGAACGCTGCTGTTATTCCCATTGCTCCAGCACAAATGTTTAGGTATTTCAGTTTGGACATTATTTCTCCTAATTATTTAGAAAAATTATCTCTGCTAATACCAAGACTTGCCCCCAGTAAAGAACTGCCCAGGAAAGCAGAAAAACTTACCAGTATACCTCCCAGACAAGCGTTTTTCTGATAGTACCAGTTAGAGATGATGATGTTGGGATTAGTATTTAACTCAATAATTTCCAGCCCCCAGCAAGCGAGCGCCCCTACTCCCGCAAATCCGGTAAACAGTAGAGAGGCGATCGCTATTGTTTCTATAGCGTGGTCAATGAAAATCTTGGGGTTAAACCGTCTTAAAGTACGGCGACTTTTAACTAACCGGACTTTTGGCTCTTGCGTAGTTAAATACTCAATTTGTTTGTGATTAGTCATGAGTTTCACTTATTTTTTGAATGCTGCTGTCTTTAAACTCTCCGACTGATTGAGTCACAGTATCAGAGTGACAACCAGGCTGAGTTACTGAAACATCAAGTTGAACTTCTACCCAAGTACATTCTCTTTCCCAATCGCGTTCAGTAGAGATAACTGAGCCGTTACCAACTGGTGTTTGAACGCGATCGCCCTTGTTGAATCTTGTCATGAGATTAACTCTTCTAACTCCACATAAAATCCTGCACCCTTATTGCTAACCTTCACCAGTTTTCGATTGACTAACGTTTGAACCACACTCAAGCCGAAACTGATGTTGCACAGTCGAGCGCTGCCGCCGCAACGTTTGAGATATTGTAGGCATTGAGAAGAGTGGTCAGCAGGGGTGTGACGAGTGAATTTTTTGGGCATAATGTTTTTTCCTTGTAGTGCGTGATTGTGTGATGGCATAACCGTCTGGTAAGAGTACGATGGGAAAATATGCAATTTTTGAACTGCCTCTTCATCTAGCTGGTCGCAACTTTTTTACCTTGACTTCTGCTACCGCTAATCCTTTAGAATCATTGTTTTGTATCAATCCTTTGGAATTATCAAATGCAAAAGTATAGTGTATAACTTCAAGAACTTGATAATCAGGAATATCACAGCGACAAATACTCAAATAAATAGATTCTCCAATGCAAGGAACTCTCACAAGATGAGTGGGAAACTTTTCAATTACACCGCCATATTCATTGACAACTTGGATTGAAACTCTATACATAGTCACGCATCCTTATTTGCTTGTCGGACAAAAACCTTGCTTCTGAGTAGAATGACCAGCCCCTTTGGGGCGGGGTGTGGGGTGTAGGGTGTAGGGTGTGGGGTGTAGGGGAAACCCGCCCCAAACATCGGATACAAGCCTCCTCTTTTAAGGGGAAGAGGGAGTAAAGATGTATTTTGAGGCGCGAAGCGCAAGAAATACGGTGTCCGGGAAGTGAAACCTCTTCTTTAAAGGAGAGGTCACTACACCCCACACCCTACCCCCTACACCCTGTTCATCACACAGGTGAAGCGAACGCAGTAGATTAGCTGCTGTTAAGAAGAAAGCAGTTTTGTTGTTTTTCAGGTATTTTATTTAAGGTGAATAAACCACTTCCTCCAAAAATTCTTCAAAACTCTGATATACACTTTCATCTTGGCGTAAATCATCAAGTTTAAATTCTTTACACATCAACCCCAACCGGAACATTACATTTGACCGACAACCGCCTTTAACAGTATTCTCTAAAAATAGAACTGCACCAAAACACAATTTGGAATCAGAAGTAACTCGACCTTCGTGAGAATCAGAATAATCAACTGTTTTATGGCAGTGAAAAGCTTTATCATGTGTGATTGCTTCTAGAATGTCATGCGCTTTTTCAGGTGATAGCGCATATCTTACGGACTTGTTGAATGGACAGTCAAAGCATGGCTGTTTCATTTTGATATTGAAAATAACTACTAGATAATTACCACCAAACTTTTTAATCAGTTTGGTGGTGATTCATTTACAAATGTCTCCAGAAGTTCCTACTGATAGTCTTGAGACTGACTACTTTGAGTTCTGCTGCTGCTTCAGCGACATGACCAACAGCCACCGCAGGAGCTTCTGGTACAGGTGTCGCTAACAGAGAATTAAGTAACTCTTGCTGATAGTCAATATCTGCTACCGTGCGATAAACTCTGTGATAATCTATCTGCATCCCCAAAGGCGTAGGGACAATTTTCAAATATTCATTAAGAGCAGATATATAGCTATCACCAAAATTTCTGTTTACAACAGCCGGACGTATAGTATTCAGCAGTTGTATCGCTCGTCTGATATCTGAAATACTGCGCTCACCATCCATCTGTGGCTGACTTTCCCTGTAGCCTTTGGCTTTCTTTTCTGCTACCAAATTATGAAATTTAGCAACGGCTCTTTGATGATTGGCTAATGTGTGGACTTTTGTTTGCGCTTGATAACCGACTCTGCCCCACTGCACTGTTAAGTTACTATTTTCGACTTTGGCAGACCAGAATTTGTTGCTGTTCTGGAGCGTGTCTACAAAAACTAAATAGATTTCCATGTTTCTTACCCTGTTAACTCGCTAACTTCTGGGCATTGCCCCATCTGATTTGGTGTTGTAGTGCTTCAAGTAAGGTTTCAGCTTCGTCTGTTGTTAGCCCATCTAAAGCAGAGCAGACATCGTATAAATCTTGGGGAATAGAATCAGGAATTACTAGTTCACACAAAGCATCTTCAAGGGCTGTAGATACTGCATATTCAGTTGGGGTGTACTCTTGTTGCATAACAATGTATGTAGACAGAGTTACTCGTAATAACAGTTTCGTTTCTCTGTCTAACTTTTCTAAGTGTGCGCCGTAGTTATCAACTAGTTGGTTAATTAAGTCTGTTTGTCCGTAGTATGTCACTAAATCTGTTGTCATTTTCTTCGGTCTATATAATTGTTAAGAAACTGCTGTCAATTACTAAAAAAAAGAGTGATTGCCCCCATAGAATTAGGGAGCAACCGCAATTAATATCAGTTCAGGTTTCTGTATTTGGCAGTTCTGAGAGACTGAGTTTTCGCTGCAACCACAGGACTACTAGCCCGTCGCGCGGTAGCCGCCCACGCCTGCATTCGCTCTACAGCCGCCGCATCCTGGATGGCAAGTGGGGTAATGGTTTGGCGACAAGCTTCCAAATCCCCTAAAGTGACCTGTTGTGGTCGTCCTTCATCAAATGCCAGCAGTGCGGCTTCCGAAGCAAGGGTTTCCAGTTCTGCGCCGGAGAATTTTGCGGTCGAAGCTGCAACTGCTTCGAGATATTCAAGCTGTACTTGAATACCGAATCGCTCTAGGTGAATCCCTAGAATCTGTACCCGTTCTGGTTCAGTAGGAAGATCCACAAAAAATGATTCATCAAAGCGACCTTTGCGTTTGAATTCAGTTGGTAGTACTGATGGGTCATTGCAAGTAGCGACAATAAATACTCCAGCAGTACACTCACTCATGAACGTAAGCAAGGTTCCAAGAATCCTTTGACTAACACCACTTGTATCGCCCTGACCTGAAAGTGCTTTTTCGACCTCATCTATAAACAAGACACAAGGTGCGATCGCTTCGGCAGTTTTCAATGCACGTTTAACATTACCTTCAGACTCGCCTACCAGACTACCCAAAAGGGACGCAATGTCTAACTGCAACAATGGTAAATTAAGGATAGTTGCGATGTTTTTGGCGCAGTGAGATTTTCCTGTTCCGGGCGGCCCCGCAAGCAATACACCTTTGGGTTGGGGCAGACGCAGCGATCGCGCCTCTTGTGTGAACAACCGCCGCCGTCTTTGTAACCACTCGCGCAGTAGATCCAAACCCCCAAACGGTATGCTGGCTGGCTTGCCTAACTCGATACCCATTTGTGACAGCAGCCGAGTTTTATACTCGACAGCCTTGGGTATGAAATCGGCATCAACAACAATACCATCGTCGGTCAGCTTTTCTTTGACCGTCAGACGCAAGAAATCACTAATCTCTTCCAAGGTCAGTCCTAAAGCTGCGCGAGAAAGGGTTTCTTGATCCGAATCGCTTAAATTCAACTTAAAAGGTTCATCAATTTGAGAAGCTAATTCCCAAAGGTCATATAAGTAAGAATTTATATGTTCTTTTACCTGCTCTACGCTTGGAAGAGGCACTTCACAGTAAGGAATTAAGCGTATGAGTGACTCGTGCAATTGTATGTTTTGCCCCAGCAGTACAATACGTTTCCCAGTTGGCTTAAGTCGGTGATAGAGATTTTTTACCTTACTGACAATTTCCCAACTTAATTGGGGCGAGTTCTTGGCGATGAACGGGTGAATGTCTCCTAAGATAAAGACTCCATCACCACTAAAATTTGCAATGTAATCAAATACGTACAACAGTGGATCAGCCTGTGGTGGTTTCTTATACTCCGCTACAGGTTTGAATACCAGTCCACCATCCGACGCAATCAAACACTGTTCTAAGCTGGACACACCAAGGTTCCAGAAAAACACTGGACTTTTTAACTTGTTGTTAGCTTCAGTAGTCAACCACTGAATAATCGTGGCTTCATCAGGAGACAGCACATCAACCGCAGCAATGGGGATTTGTGAATCGAGCGTAGAGAGCAGATTTGAGAGTTTCATGTCGATTATTCAAATATTTCACTTATGAAATGGCGAAGCCTTTATGAACAGCAGTTACCAGTCAAGTTAAGACTGGTAACTGATTACTGATTACTGACGCAGGCGTGTTTGACTGCTGTTCGCAGTGCGGATCTGTTGGGTTTGGGCTTCGTCCTTGAACTCCCGTTCGCCTACAATTCCCAATGCGGATTCAAACGGTTGCGTAGCTGATAAACAACTCAACCCCTCAAATCCTTCTGCTTCTACTCGAACTTCACCTGTAGCATTGTCGAAATGAATCAAAATTGAACGTTCCATGCGTTATCTCCTTGTATATTGCTGTTGTTGCTGATGTCCGCTGAAGGTAAGGCGTAGGGTTTGCACAGTGCCGTTGGTTTCTTCAGTAATCGCGCATTCCCCAAACTGCTCTTGTAGCTCAAGAGCTTTAGCACGAACTATCCGCTGTCCATAAGCCAGCATTAACTTGTTACTAAAGAAGTCTTGTCCCAGGCGTGGAACTGTTTCGTAGCTGTCGTGTATTACATCATACACACCGCTTGCTTGATTCCAGCAAAATCCGATGTCTGCACGGGCTTTTATGGTGCTACCACGGACTATAATTTCAGCGCTCTGTCCTTGGGAGCCACCATAATAACCTTTTAATGGCCGTGCTTTTTCATGAACGAGTGGTGATAGGTTTAGTAGAGTGAGAGCTTGTACCAAACACTCGCGGTTAGTGAGTTTGGTTGTTACGGTTGAGAAGTGGGACATAATTAACCTCAATAGTTTTATAGATGCAAGTGAAATGCTAATGTGGGGATTACACTTTTAATTTCAGTGATTATTAAGTCAAGAGCGATACACCCTCGCCCTTGACCATTTTTTACCTAAACTTGAACGACATCACCGTAGCTTTCGATAAGCCTACGTCGCCAGTCGCTAACTGTTGGAGATTGCGCTGCTCGTCTAGTAGCTTGGCACGGATATCGTCAATCTTCTGTTGCAACTGACTGCGCCCTTGATTACCAAGATTCTTGGATTCGATATCTGGGTCGTTGACGATAGAATTCAAATGCTCCATCATAGTATGCAAACTACCGCCAGCTTCAGGAGAGGCATTCGCTAATAATACCTGTACTTTCATTAAATGCTTGGACATCTTCTTTTTGAAGAGTACAGGCTTACGCCCTGGCTCCCAGTCAGCCAACTCTTCTAACAACTGCCCAGCGAGTTGTTCACCTCCAGCAAGAGCCGATTCCCGTAACCGCTGCTCCAGGTTACTATCGTATTGCTGGATAAACTTGGTAATCTGGTCTAAACACTCAGCCTGTTGTTGGTTGAGTTGTTCAGACAGGGCAGGAATGATTACGGGGCGACCAATTACCACTTGCAGATAATCTTCTAAATCATTCAGAGTAGGGAAAGCTTTTAACAAGTTGACTCGTACTGATTCTTGTTTCTCTAAAGATAGTTCCCAAGTGTTGAGCGAGAGGAACTGGTCAATTCGCTCTTGGTAATCAACAAGTCCTGCTTCGTAATCAACTTTTAGCTGGTTCCTGAGAGCCGGGGCAATATTATCTCTGATATTGATTAACTGATTCCACACAAGTGGTGCTAAGTCAATCGGACAGACCCAATCGCCAGTATCAGGAGACATCCATTCTTGAACTGAAGCAATCTCTTGCCTCAGTTGTGCAGCAGCTTCATCTAGTTTTTTGAAAACCTTAACACCCCTCAACCCGACTTCGGAATTTGTAACTTTCATCAGGTCAGATTCCGATTCAGATACCTCTGAGTTGAGGACATCCGCCCACTTGGGAGCGGCACTTTTAGTACTATTTTTCAGTTGAATACGGAAGCGAATACGGGTTTTATTTAGTTTCGAGAAGTTCAGGCGTTCGACTGTGGCATCAGTTAGAAAATTTTCAGTTTGGGGAGAAG
>NZ_VJXY01000114.1 GCF_014831675.1 Komarekiella delphini-convector SJRDD-AB1
GAGTGCTGCATCATAAGCATTCCAGTTACCAACTTTATACTTCGCTTTGGTTTTCACGTTTTAACTGGCAGGGAGTACAAGGGAATAAGTAAAATTTACCATTTCTCCGTATTCATGCAACAATGCCACGACGAAATATAAACAAACCAGCTGCTTCTAATACTCTTCTGGCCAATCTAAAAGCTGAATCACTCAAGTTAGTTACCAATTTCATCCAGCGTGAGCCGAATGGGTCAGCTAGCCAACACTGCTGCCAAAATCTCAGTACAGATGGTTTTTGACTGATTACCCATGTGGTGTCCTCTGACGGGATAATCATGTGAGGATGATTTAGTTTTGAGCCAGTGGGCTGTTTAAATTTAGTAGTCATTTCTCACCTCCATGATGAGCAGAGGCATGACAGCGACGACACAGAGTAATCAAGTCATCCAAGTATTCCATCTCGAAACCGTGATGATCATAAGTTAAATGATGAACTTGCAATTTTTGATTGGCGTTGCATTTTACACATCTAAAATTATCTCTAGCTAGAACTAATCTTCTACAGTCTTGCCAGTATTCTGATGCTAAAAACTCGTCGTAAGCGCTGAATTTGTACTCCGTCGGTTCAGGCAAGTAAATACCATGTTTGTTTTCACAGAAACAGACCATACCAGCATATTTTTCATAGCAGGGTCTATTGGGAAGATAAAATATCTTAAACAATTTGCTATCGGTTACTTCCGTCATCGCCTTATTTAAGACGTTTGCTTTCATTTCCAAATCAGAGAGTAAGATTACTCTAGGGATGTAGGTAGTAGAGTATTTGTCGTATTTGGGCTTATAAGGATGTACAGCCCAAGCATAGCTGTAGAGTTTGAGAGCGCAATATGAAAAATGCTTGACTGCCCAAATTAAATCTTCTGGTGGAATACCTTTATAGCTCGTCATAATTCACTCTCCTGTCTATGTTGACGCACGGAAATTTACCCCACTGTCAGCGCGGGGTTGTGTATTCGTATTTGTGTGTCTAAAAAATCACTGGCACGGACAAAAAATTAGTTAGCTTTGCCAGAAACGCAACTCGTCTTTGAAATACCTGTCAGTTTTCTTCGATTGTTCCTTCCATGAATCCCAAGCAACTACCAACTCCTCGCCCAAGTCCTCCACGACTTCACCCCGTTCCACATACAAAGTACGGTAGGGGTCAGCGTGAGCAACGATAGAACCAAGCCCAATAACAAGAGCGCAATTAGAAGAACCGAACTCGGCAGGGGTTTCGTGAAGAACCGATGGTTCCTTAATTTTGGAGGATTCGGCTTTCTCCAAACCAGTGATTAACTCTGTCTCTCGTGTGGTTAACTCCGCCCAGTAGTCATTTTTGATAGCCTCATACTCAGTAGCCACACCCAAATAGTCCCACCAACTACAATCAGGTTGAGCCAACACCCGCCGAATGTCGCTTACTGCTTGGGGTATTAGTTGTAGCTGTTCGGCTCGATATGCGATCGCGCTTTGTGTTGGCTCACTACCAAGTATGATTGCAGCTGCCTGGAGTGCTTGGGTGTTGTTCATAGCACAAGCCATATTGCTCAATGCTATGCCCATCAGGCGTAAGCATTCGGTGGCATTTTCTTTAGGTGATTCTTCGGCTAGTGATCGCAAATCAAGTGTCTTATCTAGAGCTTGCTTAACTTCCTTATTGAGTGCTTTGGTAGCTTGCAGGGTGAGAGTATTTTCCCACTGTTGGCTAGGATACTGTTGTACGGAGTGTTCTAGTTCCTGAATGCGTCGTTGTAATCGCTGGTTCTCCAGTTCTAGCTGCCTTAGCCCCTCCAACTCATCCAATCGGTGCTGCAATTGGATATTTTGCTCTTTCTGCTGTTGAAATAGTTTTTGTAAGGATGAAAGTTGCTCTTGTACTTGTTGTTCAGCTTTGGCAGTCGCTTCTGACTGTAACCCAATCCTCAATTCCTGGGAAAGTCGCTCTAACTCTTGCTGATGTTGCTCTTTAATTTGGGCAATCGCTTCTGTATATTCTGGTGGATATGTTCTTTCTCTGGGGAATGGAACACTTGGGGCATCTAGATCTGTATTGTTGATCAGCAGCTTTTCACCATCATCAAAAGTTACAATCTGCTGCCAAACGTTTGGTGCATCTGCTTCAATCACTCCCGACTCCCCAAAACGAGGATGCAATTGTGATGAAACCGTGACTGAATTACGCAATTGCGTTTGACTTTTTTCTTTTTTTGTGGTGCGTTTAGTCTTTGGAGCAACCTGTTGTACTGCTTTGGCGAAATCTGCGGCAGTGGGGAAGGGTTTTTCTTGGGCTGCGATCACAACGGCTTGTTGAAGCTTGTCGGGAGTTTTGACCAGCCGCAGTAGGGGTCGGGTTTGAGATGGTTTGGTGATCTTGTCCCTCAAATCTTCTGGTAAAGTTTCAACTACTCGCTTGGCCACAAATAAATCCTTGACCCTGCGATATCCGCCGTGTTTGGTCAACTCGCTTTCGCAGTAATCCTCAAAGCTGGTGTATGCACCATCTTTGTAATAGCCGTTATCTCGCATCAGCCGCAGTTCGTCGGATGCTTGCCACTCGAATCGGTCTATGGCCGCGAAGGTTTCTTGGATGCTGATGTTGAGATTGGTGTAATCGAGCGTTAATGTTGCTTCGGAGGGGTCTAGTATCAGCATAACTCTCTCCTGTTTTCAGAGATAGGAGAGGCGTCTAAAACCATACTTAGCCGATGAAATGCTTCTGTTTGTCCTGATTTTGTATCAATAGAACAAGGATCTTCACCTGTTTGTGTGCATACATGGCATGAGTGCTGATAATTCTTAATTCTGTGACTGTCACTACGCCATAAAGGTATGCCTTGATAAATAACAAAGTCAACTCCTGTGCATGTTGCAGGAGAATTTGGTATTCTTTGAGTAGTCATAGCTTTATCCAACAGTTATTTGACTATCCCCGCTGCAAGTTTCTCAGGCTGTCAGTGGGGTTTGATTTATTGCTGTTGATTAACTCGCCTTTGTAATTCAATTTCTGCTTGCTCAAGTGTCATAGGGACAGCATTGGAAGCAGATCGTTTTCGATCAACATAGACATAAAAAGCTTCCTGATCTTCAGGATGTTGCTTGACGTATGCAAGCAAGTCAATATCAGACATCGTTTTGTAATTAACTTGAGTCATTGAATAAGAATCTCTCCGTTTGAAAGTATTTCTATTTGTATTGTGTCTGCAACTAACATAACTATGCGGTCATTTCTTTCATCTAACCGCACTAAATTAATTGACTGAAGTAGATTGCTTGCTCTTACTGACATTCGCCAGTAGGCTTTCAACTGTTTTACTGTCGGCTCCATTCCATCTCCATACTAGTAGCCTGTATTAGAAGCAATAGTAGGTTAAAAGGTTGATTTGACCTCAGACAAATGCGCTCATGCAGCTTCTTCTTGTGCTAATAACTGCATCTGAGATTTGGGCTGAGATTTGTCCTTTATTAAACCGTACTGCTCTGCTGGCTCATTAAGAAGAGATTGTGTAAAGTCTCCTTCTTCGCTATCAGGTTTTTCACTTTTTGGAACCCACTCTAGTACCTCGCCTGGTTGCACTTGATAAGTGTCACAGATTTTACTAAGAACCGTAGATGACGGTAACTGTTCAGGGTTGTTATACAAGTCATAAGCTGTTCTTTGTGCTATTCCTACTTCTTTTCTAAATTGGTAAGCTGTTATACCCCTTTCTTGCAAAAACCGCTTAATTTTATTTTTCACTGACACTTCCTCAACTCCTATGTAGTTGATACTATCATCTATCTAGTAGTACTAACTAATTAATATTAGTTATATAAATGGTGATAAGCCATAACTAAATGATATTACTAAACTATTGCATATAGTATCAACTAGTTAGTAATATATAGGCATAACAAAAGGCGACCGCTCCAGGCTGGAAACTTGTGCGATCGCCTTTTGACCCAAATTAGAGGTGATCATTATTATGACGCAAGCCATCTATACACAGCAAGCACTTTCAAGGGGAAAGCTCAACACACTAACAACAGCTACATCTACTGATGCCACTTTCAAAGATGAACAAACCGCAGCACAAGCAGAATTGCACAAGCACCTCGAAACCCAAGCCCAAGCTGTAGCCCCCATACAAGACCCTTTGACATCTCGCGATCGCCGCATCATTGGCGAGATTATCAAAGTCGAACCCGAATCAGTCCGTACCATCTGGATAGAAGACGGAATCAGCGTATGGGTACAGTTTGTAGATGGCGGACGACTACCCTTTGACCGCGACTGGTTCGCCAATAGAGTGCAACAAGTAAAAGCAACACTTCCTGAAACACCACGAGAACGCAACGAGCGCCTGTATGAGGAATTGTCAATAGCTTGCAACAAGTTCGGGATTCAAATGGGGCAGGTTGACTGGTTATCCTTTAGCACCAGACTTTATCGAGATAAACAGTGCATTGGATTGGTTGGGTGCAATCAACAATCTTTGTGGTATGCCAGACGTACTCAACTAGGCTGCAATCAGTTTGCCCATACCGCAGAGATAGCGGTGGCATCCTTGGGAGTAAGAGTAGCAGTCGCAGCTTAGTTCTAAACAAAAAAGGCAAGCGCTAACCCGGATGGAAATGCGCTTGCCCACCAAACTGGAATCATAAATATTCATCATGGCACAATCTAGAATCATTGCACATGTTCAAGAACTATCTGACGAGTCCCAAGAGGAAATACTCGTGCTTCCGTCACATCCAAATGCAGAAATAATTGAACTTGCGGACTACAAATTAGTGTACTGCGGCGGAGCATGTCCTAGAACTTATCGCGTGTACAAAGATGATTCAATGCTAGGTCTGGTATTCCAAAATATCACCCACTGGTCAAATGCTATAGATCAGATTCGATACGCCCAGCCCCTAGATGCAGCAGTCGGGCTAGACTTCATGAAAGTAACTGGATTTTCCAGAGTTACAGATAAAGCTCTAGCAGCATAGTTCAACTACAACAAATCTTTTTATTACAGACATGAAATCAACAATATCAATTCCTCTTGAACTGCTGACTTACGAGTTAAAAACAATCTCTCCCAGCATCATCAACGGCTAACTCTACAACACAAACCAACACAAACAATCTACACAATCATGGAAACCATTACAATCAACAACAGCGTCTTTCTCATTCCACCCAGTCAACCAAAATTGCAAGCTAATTGTGCTAAAGAATACGGGCAATTCTTACTCGATTGTCCCCCAAAACTGACAATTTTAGAAGCACAAGCAAAAGGATATCTCAAAGGTAACAAGGCTGATTTTGCGATCGCAATCTCTCGCCCTGACCGTCCATTGACCATCAACGAGAACTTCACCAACGAACCGTTTACCGAGTTGTGGGTGATTCCGGTGGCTGGAGGACTCAAAGACCAGTTTAAGGGGCCAGCCTCCATGCTGCTTTCCTTCCTGATCCACCGCCGCAGTAAAGACAATTTTGCTGGATTGTACAACCACTTCGCCCATCGTGCCTTCCAGCAGTGGTGCGAAGAAGGAATGCCAGGAGATCCCAAAGAGTTCTGTTATCAGGCGATCGCTAGCGTACTCAAAAACTACATTTTCTGCGCCGAGTTTCAGAAAGTGGAAGGGACTCTTGGAACGTACTGGTTTATTCAGTGGAGCTATCGCAATCCTCAATCTGACTTTGAGCATGATGCCCTCGTTGCAGCCGAAATGATTCGCTCTGGTGCTGAATCTGGAGCAACAGTTCACTGGGTAACGAATGATACTTACGAGCGTTGGGCATCGAATGCTGTCACTGCACCAGCATTACCCCCTGTTTCGGAAACTGAGGCACGGGCATCTCTGCAAGGACAAAATCAGACAGCAATGCCGCAAGGAAAACAGTAATTAAACATGAAAAAGGCGATTCACCTTTGAGTCGCCACTACATAAATTAGCGGTTCAAACAAGTAAATGAAAATCGGTACTGTCTCCATTAGTTATTCGAGAAAGTTCAACTTAGGGAACTATGAATCAATCGAATTGGGCTGTTCACTTTGGGCACAAGTCGAGGATGAGGAAGATGCCGATGGCGTAGTTCAATTTCTATATCACCAGGCTAAAGCAGCCGTAAAAAGTGCAGCAATGCCCGTGATTAAAGCTAACGAATTTCAAATCAGTAAAGCCAAATCTCAAAAGAAAGTGGCAACTGATGAAGGTGTTGTGGAATTGGAGGATTGATTTATGAAACAACTAACAGGTTCTATGCCCATCGCTGCATTACCACCATCTACTGCGGCTTGGAGTAAAGAAGAACTGCTTGAAACAATCGATTGGCTCCAATCCGAGGGGGCGGCAACCGAAACTAATCTCAAGCTTTTGACTGCAATCGTAGAATCTATTCTTTGGTCTGAAGAATCATACACAAGATTCTTACAATGCGGGTTTGATGCAGCTATTGAGCTATTCGATATCAGCTCTCAGAACTGGGAGTTTGAAGAATCAATGTCATCACGTCATAATCCCCGAAATTGGAATGAGTACAAACGGCTTGCGACTTGCACGGACATTGTTCTGACATCAACATGATTGCTTTGTCAACGCTCAAGAGCCATCACACAAACCATAAGCCACAAGGAGAATAACCTATGCCTAGAAAACCCACTCGTCCCACCCCTGCTGACCATTCCCACCAATGCCTACAATATCTTCGCCGTTGCGGCGGCAGCGCTCGATTGTGCAGCATCAATTTTAGCTTAGGTGTGGTTCAAACGTTAGTTAATCGCAAGCTGGTAAAGGTCAGCAATAAAGGTGCAGGTTTTTATGTGGAGTTGAACGAAGTATAACTACAAAAAATGATTCAGAGAATGGATGCTGGTTGCATTCAAACATCCACTCTCCTTCTAGTTCAACTTTTTACCAAGGCACGGGTTCACCGAGGTGAAAAAACCCACCAGTCGGGCCGTCATCAGGAAGTATTGCTAACTCAACACCAGTTTTGGCTCCTTGTCCAATATCCATCATTGCACCTTCACCACCTAACTCGGTTTTTACCCAGCCGGGATGGGCGCTATTAATCTTCACCGGAGTATTGCGTAGCTCATGAGCTAAATGAATCGTGAATGAGTTAACTGCTGCCTTAGAAGCATTGTAAGCGAATGGCACTAAGAAAAGCCGAAACACTTGTGGTTTAAGCTGTTTGCAATTGCTTGCGTAACTCATGCCGGGGTTTGGTCATTAAGGGGTAAGCTTTTGGGCGGCGTTTACGGACTCGTGGTTCAC
>NZ_VJXY01000033.1 GCF_014831675.1 Komarekiella delphini-convector SJRDD-AB1
CGATGTATAGGCGGTTGTTGGTGCTGGTGATCCACTCACAGAATTTGTCCCATACGTTGGCGCTAGAGCGCTGTTGTAAGGTTGCTGTCATGGTTTTATAAGTGCGTTTGTTGATGAATGAATTAGGCTTTGTTTTCGCCTGTGAGAATAATATACACTGCTTTACAAAAGTTAATCAAGCTTTTAATGTTTTGTAAAGCTGATGCAAGAGATTAGTTTTACTTATAAGTTGGGAAAATGCGATACCTTCTCCACGAGACCGGAGGCGTAGCTTGCTTCCCCGTAGAGCTACGGTGAACTACGCTAACGCAGGTACAGTAGCCCCCACGCAGGTAGAGCCAAATTGAAATCAAAGTCGGCAAATTGTGAGATATTCTAGTATGTGATCGCGAAACTCACTACTATTCGCCCTAAATCTACAGTTGGCACAATTAACTTGCTAACTACGTCAAATTTCCTGCTGTGCTAAGTCTGTTGCATTTCTAATGCAACCGATGCTCAGGAAATGAACGATTAACCAATTCACCAATCTTTAAATAAGTTTAAATGCCTGTAGATTATATGGCGAGAAGATTCCATCACAAGACACTACTCAAGTGTTTTTTCCCGCTCCTGATTTTGATATCGTTTGTCATAGTATTGCTAGTTGATAATTTTACCCCTGCGATCGCGCAGTTACCCCGTCAGGAAATTCGCGGGGTGTGGATGACCAACAATGATTTTGACACCCTCAAACATCGGGATAAAGTGCAGGATGCCGTCAAGCAACTGCGGCAGCTAAATTTCAATACTATTTATCCCGTAGTATGGAATTCTGGTTATGTGATGTATCCCAGTGCTGTGGCACAACGTACAGGTATTCAACCATTTGTTTTGCGAGGTGCAGATGGACATGATATTCTTGCAGACTTGATTGCCCAAGCCCATCGTCAGGGGTTACTCGTAATTCCTTGGTTTGAGTTTGGTTTCATGGCTCCCCCAACATCAGAATTAGCCTTAAATCATCCAGATTGGTTCACGCAAAAGCGAGATGGTAGCCAAACTTCAATTAGCGCTGCGGGTGAAGTGATGTGGCTCAATCCTTTCCATCCAGAAGTACAGCAGTTTATCAGCAATCTCGTGCTAGAAATCGTCAGCCAATATGATGCCGATGGTATTCAGTTTGACGATCACATGAGTTTGCCCTACGAATTTGGCTACGATAAATACACGGTTGACTTATACACCCAAGAAACCAAAAATAATCCCCCTACAAATCCTCAAGACCAAGCATGGATGCGCTGGCGAGCAGATAAAATCACGGCGTTTATGGTAAAACTCAATCAAGCTGTCAAAGCTGTAAAACCCCAAGCAATCTTCTCCGTTTCTCCCAATTACTACGACTTTGCTTATAAATTTCAACTGCAAGACTGGCTTGCTTGGATGCGGCTCAATATTGTAGACGAGCTAATTGTGCAAATTTATCGTCCCAATCTGCAAAGTTTTATCGCTAAAATGTCTCGCCCGGAAATTCAAGAAGCTCAGCAAATGATTCCAACTGGAGTTGGCATTATGACAGGGTTACAAAATAATCGAGTTCCAATGCAACAAATTAAGTCCCAAGTGCGGGCAGCCCAAGAACGTGGTTTGGGCGTGGCCTTCTTCTACTACAAAAGCCTTTGGGATGATGCCCCAGAACCTTTACCTGCTCGTCAGGCTGCATTTCAAAGCTTCTTCCCTGCTCCCGCGTTCCGTTCTGCAATGGAATAACCTTTCGACATAGGTGCGTAGACGAGAGGCTATTCCTGTGCCCCAGCTTTTTGCAGACTCCGTACTACATTCCTATATCCATTAAATTCGGCAATCATCAAAGCAGTATAACCACCTCGGTTTTTCAAATTCACACCTGCCCCAGCTTGGAGTAATATCTGCACAGCCTCACTATAACCAGCTGAGGCTGCCCACATCAGCGCTGTTGCTCCCGCTGAGTCTTGAAAATTCACATCTGCACTCTTTATCAGGAGTAACTTTATTACTTCTATGTAGTTACCTGTCGCTGCTTTGATCAAAGCAGTTTTGCCATCATCTCCTGGAGTGTTAGGGTTAGCGCCATACTCTAGCAACACCTTTACTGTTTTGGTGTCACCCTGCGATACCGCCAGTGTTAAAGGCATCTCACCGAGGTTTTTTTCATGAATATTACCTCCAGAACGCAGCAGTGCCTCAACAATTTGGCTGTGTCCCTGTAACGCTGCTACAAGCAGTGGTGTATCACCCAGGTGGTTTCTAATTTGCACATCTGCACCCCGGTTAAGTAACGCTTGCACCACATCAACGTAGCCTTCCACAACGGCAATGTGTAGGGCAGTTTCACCGTCTTGGTCTTGGAGATTAATCTCGGCATTTCGATCTAGTAAAGCATTTGCGATCGCACTATGTCCCGCAGCGGCAGCGGCAAACAACGCAGTTCCACCACTGGAGTTTCTCATATTCACGTCGGCCCCTGCCTCTAGCAGTGCTTGCACAACCTCTAAATGTCCCAAGTCTGCTGCTACCATCAAGGGCGTCTCACCCTCTTCATCTGGGATATTAACGTCCGCACCAGTTTGAAGGATTGCTTGGACAATTTCTATGTTTCCCTGCTTAACTGCTAGTTTCAAAGCAGTATCATCATCTTTATCTGCGATATTCACTTGAGCACCAGCAGCCAATAATACTCTCACCACATCGACATAACCTTTGAGTACTGCTGCCATCAAAGCCGTGCTCCCATCTTCATTTGTAGCATTCACATCAGCTCCTCTAGATACTAAAAGCTGCACAATGTCAAGCTGATTAGCACTAGTTGCCAACATCAAAGCAGTTAAACCATAGAGTTTTCTAGACAAGTTAATATTTGCCCCAGCGTCCAGCAGCGATCGCACAATTTCGGTGTAGCCTAAATTGGCAGCAAACATTAATGCTGTAGTACCATTGCGATCACACGCATCTACCTTAGTACCAGCAGCTAGTAATCCACACAGCCGTTTGATATCACCGCTTTTAGCAGCTATTAGCAGTAAAGTCTCGTTGTTTTCAGTCATGAATGAGATCCCGCACAGGCGAGTTTTGTTCGTCTACCCTCAAAATTTAGTCTGAGATTGTTTATCCACTTTTGCAAGAGGGTGGATGGGAAAGAGGAGGGGGAGCCAGGGAAGTGAGGGGAGTGGGAAAAGTAGAGAAAGCAAAATCTTCCTCATTTTCCTTATTCTGTTTTACTCTGTGCAACTTTAAACACAGACAATAGAGTTATGCTAATTTTTATGAAGATTTAATACTTGGGCGAGGACACGATGAGTTTGGAACTTTCTCCATCGGTTAAATATGGACTGAACTTCTTTCACCCAGTGATGATGTGGGCGCTGTTGGCACTCTCAATTTATGCTGCCTACTTGGGGCTGCAAGTACAGCGTACCAGAAATGCTCAGGGTGAAGAAAAAAAAGAACTGATCAAAGGTAGATATAACGTTAGACACTACCAAATGGGATCTATACTCTTAGCTTTGATGGTGGCGGGTGCGATCGGTGGTATGGCTGTCACCTACATCAATAATGGTAAGTTGTTTGTGGGGCCTCACCTGCTAGCAGGGCTAGGTATGACAGGTATGATTGCATTTTCTGCTTCCCTATCTCCTTACATGCAAAAAGGGGCAAATTGGGCACGCGCAACTCATATTCTGCTGAATTTTGCACTTTTAGGGCTTTTCGTTTGGCAGGCTATCTCTGGTGTGCAAATTGTTCAAAAAATTCTCACTCAGGCCTAGTAAGTAGTCAAGAGTCCAAGTTGAGAGTTTTTTTGACTCTTGACTCTTGACTCTTGACCATTAACTCACCGCTTTTTTTTAGAATTAACAGGAAAGGGTATTCCCAAAAATTGATGAAAATCTTCTTGAACTTTACGAGTTAAGCGGCGGGAGACTTGGCGGACTATTTGGTTAAGTAAGCGATCGCCTGTAGATTGAATTAAAGATTTGGGTAATCGTTGAATAAACCTGGGAAAGTGAAGATCAACTACTAAATCCAATTCCCATTCAACTCGTGTAAGACTATCACTGGTGTAAACATCATCTTCTATCAACTGTAGCGCTGCCCGGTAGTCTACGTCATAGCCAGGAGGTTGGTAATTAGGAATGGGGATTGTACGGATGCGGTAAATACCTTCCTCTGGAGGTAATAATTCCAAACCAATTTTTGGCTCAACTTCATAACCAAAAGAAGCAAAACGACCAATTACTAAAGCGTAGCCATTTTCTCCCAGTGGTTGCACCTTCATAGGTTCAGCGCAGCGCGAAAACCATGAGGCATGAGCATTAAGATACTCCGCAACTTTATGTGCTGGAGCAGGCATTTCCATAAAGTCTTGATAACGACCGTAAAATTTTGTTAGCGTCGCTACATTTGCTTCTGTTGATGCATTCTCAACTTCTGCTTGGCTTGATACCACAGGTAAAACTGCTTTTGTTATTTCTAAGGATTGATATTCGCCGTTTGTCGAAAGCATAAATGCAGTACTGTATATTTTGGCGTTCGTCTATATTAATAATTCCCAGCTTACTTGGATCGTTTCGCACTAATATCCCATTTTGACGGAAACCTCAATAATCTGCCATCTACTCCATAGAATTACTAAAATTAAAGAACTGAACAAGCACACATTAGTTTCCCAGGATAGCGTTGATCATGAAAGCATTTGTAGCAGGAGCAACAGGTGAAACAGGTCGCCGGATTGTGCAACAGCTAGTAACGCGCAATATTCCCGTCCGAGCTTTGGTAAGGGATACGGACAAAGCTAGGGGTATTCTGCCTCCAGAGACAGAATTGGTGATAGGTGACGTGTTACAACCAGAAAGTTTGACTGCTGCCTTGGGAGACAGTACAGTCCTGCTGTGTGCTACTGGCGCACAACCTAGCTTTGACCCCACTGGCCCCTACAAGGTGGATTTTGAAGGTACTAAAAATTTAGTAGATGCTGCTAAGGCAAAAGGAATTGAGCATTTTGTGTTTGTTTCTTCTTTGTGTACTTCCCAGTTGTTTCATCCACTGAACTTGTTTTGGCTGATTTTGGTGTGGAAAAAGCAAGCTGAGGAGTACATCCAGAAGAGTGGTCTTACCTATACTATTGTGCGACCTGGTGGGTTGAAGAATGAAGATAACTCCAACCCCATTGTGATGCAGAGTGCTGACACATTGTTCGACGGTAGTATTCCCAGAGAAAAAGTCGCTCAAGTTTGTGTTGAAGCCCTATTTGAACCAGCCGCAGGTAATAAAATTATTGAGGTTGTTGCTAAACCAGAGGCTACCTTTAAGAGCTTTGGGGAGCTATTTGCTAACGTCGCCTGATGAAATAGTGCTGTTAGCGATAGCGGGGCGTTTAGCTGCTACTAAGTTAAAAGTTGCCCTTTCAAGGTGTAGTGTATTTTTGTTGATGTGCTTTGTCTTGAAAAGTGACGCTCGTTTCTCTCTACGAGACGCTGCGCTATCGCTAACGCTTCTCTACGAGAGTGAATCTCTTTATACCCAACCACCTTGGGTGATTTTAATTTTAAGCCTTTGCGATCGCTAAAACTAAAACGCAGAAATTTGTTGATTAGTGTTGAAAGTTTAGTAGGTTTTGCGATCGCCAGCTTAATCGGTTTTGATGGCGAGCCAGCTATGATCAAGAAATCTTGCCCAATCCAAGTCTCAAGATGGGTTGTAGGTTGATTTCAATATAGGTGTATTTTATGACACTGGAAATAGATCTAAATTTGCCTGAAGAAGTTTGGCAACGTTTGCAAACAGCGAAAGAAATTGTCGACCAAAGCGTTAACTCTATAACTAACTCAGCACAGCAAGTTGGGGAATCTTTAAAGGAAACTGCAACCACAACGAGCGACAAAGCAATTAATACAGTTACAGCTAGCTTAGAACAAAGTTGGCAAACAGCTGAGCAAATTAAGAGTACAACATCGGGAGCAGTTACAACTGCGATTGCTTCGTCTGCGAGTGATTGGCTAACACAACATCCTGGATTTTTTAAGTTAGTTCAAATATTGGCTTGGGCAGCTAATCACCCAATTATTAGTTTAGTAATCCTCCTAATCGGGCTGTCTTTACTTGGGAGCATCATCAAGGCAATTGTACGTTTGATTGAAACAGCTAGCTGGTCAATACTCCAAGTACCATTAAAATTAATTCAGGCATTTATTAAAATTAGCTTTCTCTCTCTAAAGAAAGTTGGCAACTTTGCTATTCAAACAATTACAGATAATAAAAAAACTGATAATTTACAGGCTTTGCTACCTGTAAATTATCTAACAATTTATCAAGATAAACAGCAACGCTTAGCAGAAATCTCTAGTCGCTTAGAGGCTATTCAAAAAGAACAAAATGAGCTTTTACAAGAAGCAGCAGACTTGATTGGTTCAGATGTGATTGATGTAAAAGTTCCAGAAATTAAACCGCTAAAAACCTTTGAATCACATCTTGGCTGAGTTCATCAGTTGAACCAGAGGCGACAATACCACCTTTTTGCATAGCGTAATAGTAATCAGCCTGACGGACAAAGTGCAAGTGTTGCTCTACCAATAGGACAGAAATACCTGTGGTTTCCACGATGCGACGCACTGCGGCTTCAATTTCTAGGATAATTGAGGGTTGAATACCTTCGGTAGGTTCATCCAATACGAGTAATTGGGGTTTTCCCATTAAAGCACGTGCGATCGCTAATTGTTGCTGCTGTCCGCCACTCAAATCACCACCCATCCGCGAAAGCATCGTTTTGAGTACAGGAAATAAGCTAAAAACTTCCTCTGGAATTTCTACTTTTTTTACTTGCTTCCTTCTAGCTTCTAAACCCAGCAGCAAATTTTCTTTTACAGTTAATCTGGGGATAATTTCTCGCCCTTGGGGAACATAACCAATTCCCAACTTTGCCCTTTTATCTGGAGATTTAGAGTTGATTAATTCTCCAGCAAAGTTAATTGTACCACTACGAGGTTTGAGTAAGCCTATAATTGTTTTGAGCATGGTTGTTTTACCTACACCATTTCGTCCAATTAAACACACCATTTGCCCAGATGGTACGTTCAAATCTACGTTGCGGAGAATATGGCTTTCACCGTAGTAAACGTTTAGGTTGGAGATTTTTAGCATTGTAAGTCCTATATAAATAATACGGAAATCTCACGCAGGGTAAGCTTCAACCGGGTTGTTGGACTAGTGGCTGTGCATACGGCTATACTCTCTCTTCAAAGCACTCCTTACAGGCTCTTGGCGTTCTTCCGCTTCAATGTGATACATGAAGAGACGTGGCAAATAAAACAAGCCAGCGAACCAAGCTACAAATCCAAGAATGTGGAATGACTTGAACCAAAGATATGCCATAAATCTTTCAATACCTTTGAGATGAGCTACCTTCTATGCTACAGATAATACGTTACAACCTCAAACTAACCACCCACACTACCGGATTTTTAATTCTTAATATAGTACTGTTACAATAGTTGAAAAGTTTCTGCACTATAGTCACCTAATACCCAAGCCAGAATACCTGTAAGCTATACTGACTCCACATCATGTATTGGATTAGAATGGCAAGAATATTCAGTGGTAGTTTGTGTAGGGTAAGAAAGCAAAGCTAATGACCCAAACGACGAAAACTCAAAAACTGCTGACCTTTGAGGAGTATCTTACCTATGATAATGGTACAGACACGCGCTATGAGTTGGTGGATGGAGAACTAGTCGAGATGCCACCAGAAAGTCAGGAAAATAGCAACCTGGCAAGATTTTTATTCGTTGAACTACTAAAACATTTCCCCTTTTATTTAGTTGCTCACAAGGATACAGAAATTGAGGTGGCTGGGCGACGGGCGAGATGTCGTTTACCTGATTTAATGGTTCACACAGAAGAATCTTATGCTGCCCTTATCGGTGCTACTCGTGCCACCCTCACCCGTGATATGCCACCGCCTGCGCTAGTGATTGAAATTGTTTCTCCAGGAACAGCAAACCGTGCTCGTGATTATCGCTACAAGCGGACGGAGTATGCTGCTAGGGAAATATTGGAGTATTGGATTGTTGACGCACAGATGCGACAAATTACGATTTGCCAGTGGGTGGAGGGACAATATGAGGATAAGGTATTTATAGGTACGGCTTGCATGAAATCAGTGGTAATTGCTGATTGGGGGCTAACAGTAGAGCAGGTGTTTAACAGCGCAAACCGACCAGAATTAGCAAGCGAATAGAAAGTGTGGTCGCGTTTTTCATTCTTGCTGTTGTCCTAAATATACTTCAATTACACGAGAATCATTTTGCACTTCTTCAAAACTGCCTTCGCACAGCACCGAACCTTCATGCAGTACTGTGACTTTGCGAGCGATTTGGCGCACAAATTCCATATCATGTTCAATTACTAAAATTGAATGATTTTGAGCTAATGCTAAAAGTAGTTCGCCGATATTGTAGGTTTCTTCGTCTGTTAAACCGGCAACTGGTTCATCAACAAGTAATAAATCAGGTGACTGTGCTACTAACATCCCAATTTCTAAACGTTGCTTTTCTCCGTGGGAAAGTAAAGTTGCTGGAATGTCTGCTTTAATAGTTAAACCGATAGTTTCCAATAACCCTTTTATGCTATTTTTTTCAGCAGCATCAGGACGCCCAAATAAAGTAGAAAAGGCATTTTTATTGCGGTTACTAGTAATTTCTAGATTTTCACGAGGTGTTAAGTTAAGGTAAATTCGAGGCGTTTGAAACTTGCGTCCAATTCCCAACCGTGCAATTTGATGTTCAGGTAAAGAACGTAGATTTTTACCTTTAAATAAAACTCGTCCAATGGTTGGTTGGACTTTACCCGTAATTACATCAAGAAACGTTGTTTTTCCAGCACCATTGGGGCCAATTACTACCCGCAATTCACCTAAATCCATGCTAAAGTTCAGCTGATTTAGCGCCTTAAAGCCGTCAAAACTAACAGTTACGTTTTCAGTTTCCAATATTTTGGCGTTCATGTTGCACTTGAGCGTCTTCTTCCAGGGTGGGATATGTAGCAATTTGTTGACGACGGTTGAAAAGAGGAATGTTTTGACTACGCAACCATCCTACTATGCCATCAGGAAGCACTGTGACAACTATCAAAAATAGTGCTCCTTGGAAAAATAACCAGATTTCGGCAAATTGTTCACTTAAAAAAGCGCGAGCATAATTTACTAACAAAGCTCCAACAATTGCCCCAATTAAAGTAGCACGTCCCCCTACCGCCACCCAAATCACCATTTCAATCGAAAAAGCAATATCCATTGCTCTAGGTGATACAGAACCACTCTGGAGGGTGTAAAATGCTCCTGCTATGCCTGCGATCGCACCTGAAACTGCAAACACTACTACTTTAAAATCTGTAGGGTCATAGCCAGAAAATCTGACCCGACTTTCATCATCACGAATAGCTATTAATAATCTACCAAAGCGTTCACTTGTCAACCAGCGACAAATTCCGTATGTGGCTGCGAGAAATATTACCGTCAGGATGTAGAAAACAAATTGGGTTTTTGCATCACTAACTGTTGCACCAAACAAAGTTGTGAAATCTATGAGTCCATTCGTCCCATTGAAAAGTTGTTGTTGACCATTAAAGAAATTGAAAAATACTATAGTTGCGGCTTGAGTCAAGATAGAAAAATAAACTCCCTTCAGCCGATTACGAAATACTAAATATCCTAATACTCCTGCTAATAACCCTGGAATTAGCACCACAGCAACTATTGTCAAAGGAAAAGAATAAAAAGGTTGCCAAAACCAGGGTAATTCCGTTACCCCATAAAGACTCATGAAATCAGGTAACTCACCAGTAGGGACTTGTAGTTTCAGGTACATTGCGATCGCATATCCACCTAAACCAAAGAAAATTCCATGTCCCAAACTCAGTAACCCAGTATAACCCCAAATCAAATCAATACCCAAAGCCACAATTGCCAGAGACAAAAATCGCCCTAGCAAATTCAAACGAAACTCCGAAAGCACTGCTGGCATAATTAAGATAAGGATAAGTGCGATCGTAACCACTACACCCACCTCAATTAGTAACCTTCCTCTTTTCCTTCTCATTCTCTGCGCCTCCGCGCCTCTGCGTGAGATTTAAACATCAACAGTACGACCTTTTTGCGGAAAAATCCCCCCAGGCTTCCACTGTAAAAACACAATAATCAGCGCAAATACCATCACCTTAGCCATACTTGTCGTGGCAAAAAAAGTAAAGAAATCTGCCAAAGGTTTAAAAGGACTCAACAACAAAGCCAGAGTACCAGAACCAATTAAAAAATTAGCTGTACCAATTCCCAACGCTGCCACAATAGTACCCGCCAAGTTGCCCACACCGCCTACCACAACAACCATAAAAGTATCGATAATATAATTTTGTCCCGTATTTGGGCCAACAGAACCGAGCAAACTAATAGCACATCCAGCCACACCAGCTAAACCCGAACCCAGAGCAAAAGTCATAGCATCAACTTTTTGAGTTGGGATACCCAAACAAGCACTCATACTCCGATTTTGCGTAACAGCTCGAATCCTTAAACCCCAGTTAGAACGTTGTAAAAATAAGTAAATTCCAGCCACACAAATTATCGTCAAAGCAATAATAAATAACCTAGCAAATGGTAATTGCACACCACCCAACGATATCCCAGCTTGTAACCAGGTAGGAGCTGTTACATCTACATTTTGAGCACCAAACCAAGGTTGAGTTACCGTTTGTTGGTAAGTTTGGCTCAATAAATTGCCAGTTGCTATTGTCACCCCCAGCGATAGTAACAACATCACCGCCACAATCCAGTTACGAACTCTACCCAAATTTGTACGGGAATTTAAAATCCATAAACCTCCAAAAAACAGTAGGGAAAAAAGTCCAATACCAATTACCAATATCCAATTCACGCTGCGAACAAACTGCTGAAAAATCAAACTTACTCCCCACGTTGCTAATAGAGTTTCTAAAGGGCGTCCATAGAGATAACGAATCACGCCTCTTTCTAGAATTAATCCCACAGCAGCCGTGAAAATAAAAGCGATAATTAACGCCAAAAATATATAACCTTCAAACCACAACCCACCTAATTGTTTACATAAATTTTGGACAACAAATGTTGCGTAAGCGCCGAACATCATCAATTCACCATGCGCCATATTGATGACACCCATCAATCCAAATATAATAGCTAGTCCCAACGCAGCAATTAGTAATACAGCGCCAATACTAACACCATTAAATACAGCTTCCAAAAAACCTGTTAACACTTTTTTCCTCAAAAGATATCAGCTTGTTGTTAGTAAATAGTCAATGCTCAACATACTTTTCTTAGTGTCTTCGTGCCTTAGTGGTGATTTACTTTTGAAACACAGAAACACAAAGACACTAAGGTGAAAAGTCTTTGGCTTAGACTTTCTTGTACTTACCACCCTTAGCCGGGTCAGACCAATCACAAGCAAATCCTTTAGTTTCCTTCACATACTGATTCCAGGGAACTGGCTCAACTGGTGCAGGAGTAGCATAGACAATATCAAACAAACCATCTTCCCTTACTTGACCAATCCGCACAATTTTGGATATGTGATTATTGGCGTTCATTGTCACTTTGCCTTCAGGTGCATCGATAGTTTGACCGTATGCCGCAGTACGCACTTTAGCTAAGTCAGTAGTGCCGGCTTTTTCTACTGCTTGCTTCCACAAATAAACTGCAATGTATGCTGCTTCCATTGGGTCATTTGTTACCCGATTTTCACCATATTCTTTCTTAAAAGCTGCAACAAACTTCTTGTTAGCAGGTGTGTCTACTGTCTGAAAGTAATTCCAAGCAGCGTAATGACCTTTGAGATACTCTACACCAATTGCTTTAACTTCTTCTTCAGCAATACTTACTGACATAGAAGGATATTTTTCTGGTGTCAATCCAGCCCCTTTCAATTGTTTGAAAAAAGCCACATTACTATCACCATTTAGTGTATTGTAAATTACGCCGCCGTTAGGCAAATTTTGCTTAATTTTAGTGATGATAGATGTGACTTCTGTGTTACCTAGTGGTAAGTAATCCTCACCAACTGTTGTTCCGCCGAGAGCTTCTAATTGAGATTTAACTATTGTATTAGCAGTACGTGGAAAAACATAGTCAGAGCCAACTAAAAAGAACTGTTTCCCTTTATTTTTTAACAGCCAATCAACAGATGGTTCAATTTGTTGATTTGGGGCTGCACCTGTGTAAAAAATGTTTTTAGAACACTCTTGACCTTCGTACTGCACAGGATACCAGAGCATGTGGTTTTTGCTCTCAAATACTGGCTTAACATTCTTGCGACTAGCAGAAGTCCAACAACCAAAAATTACAGCAGTTTTATCTTGATCAATTAGTTTGGTTGCTTTTTCTCTAAAGGTATCCCAGTTAGAAGCACCATCTTCAACAATTGCTGTGATTTGTTTACCTAAGACACCACCAGCAGCGTTAATTTCCTTAATGGCTAATTTTTCAGCATCTACAACGCTTTTTTCACTAATAGACATTGTGCCACTCAGAGAGTGCAAAATACCAACTTTGATCGTGTCACCACTAGTCGCGGCGACAGGAGAAGCATTGGGAGAAGCGGCTGGATTCTCTGTAGCATTTGGGGAGTTATTCGCGCAAGCTTTCAGAAAAATGCTGCTACCAAAAGTTACAGAGCCGTAAATCAAAAAATTACGTCGATTAAATCGTCTACTCATCTTTTTATCAATTCTCTTCTCAATGGATCAGCTAGCTAATAGCAAGCTGACAATTTAAACCTTTAAACTGTGATATTAGTGCGTTATTTGACAATTAAAAAGTTATTTTTGATACAATTTGTTCTGTTTTGTTAACCCAAAATTAACCAGGTTAAGAAGAATCAATATTTGTAAAATTATTACTAGCGGTGAGGAGATAGCTGAGCAATAATTTCATCTTGCTTGCCGATCGCAAAGTCAGCAAAGCGCCTTGCTAAGGGCGGTACAATCACTAGGGGGTTGCTAAAACCAGAAAAAATATGAATACCATCAAATCCGGGGACAGCACCAATTAAAGGTAGTTTATCGCTACTAAATGCCACCAAACAATGATGCCAAGTTCCTGGTAAGTTTCCCAAGGCTGGTAGGACTTGAGTAATGCTTTTTCGCAACCATTTTTCACTTGCTTCTGAGTTTACCTTGGCATGAGAATCTGTGAGAACACGGCTAATTTGACCTAAGCGTAAGCTACCATCTTGAAATTGAATCGCACCAGCATCTAAAATCGGCGGTACTGGTTCATTACCTGGTTGATTCCACAATTCATCAACTTGAGTAGATTCAGCTTCTAATTGAAACCGTTGCACTTTAGCTGGCATAACTAAAGTGCGTAACCTCAGATCAACGGGTGGTGTTTCAATAATTTCTGCGTGAGTAAAATATAGCTTAATAGGAATACCCGCTGATTGTAATAGTTGTCGGCTCAGTCCACCCGCACAAATGACAACGTTAGCGCTGTGGTAAGTTGTAGTAGTTGTTTTTACACCATGTTGCACTATTTGTAATACTTGAGTAATCTGCATTTCACCCCCAGCACGCAGAAAAGCTTGAATATAAGCTTGTGCTATTTTCTCCGGGTGGATATGACCATGTTTGACAGTTAAAGCACCAGAAATCGCCTCTCTATTCAGTAGTGGTTCCAACTCACAAGCTTCTTGTTTACTGAGTAGACGGGGTGGAATAGCGAAATGCGCGTAAGATGCAGCAGTTGCTTCTGGGTCACTATCGGCTGCAATAGTTAGTAATAAGTCTAATTCGCGAAATTGGATATCAGCGTCTAACTCTTGAGATAGGATATGGTAAAGTGCGTAGGCGTAGCCAGTCGTAGACATCGCCTCTTGGCACAATTGCCGAGTTAGGGGTGTAGTTCCTGACCAATAAGCAAGCCCACCATAACTATAACGAGTTGCATTTTGTGGTGTTTCGTATTGCTCTAATAAAAGTACAGCAAAACCTGTTTTGACTAATTCATAGGCAAGTGCAGCACCCGTAATTCCACCGCCAACTACAATCCAGTCGTAGGTTTTCATCTAATATATTGCGTGTAAACGACTTAAAAGATATTCTCTCGCAAAAATAAGCGATTGTTCTTTGTCGCAATCCAGATAAGCAACACGGGATATTGGTAAATTTTTTATAAATTAAACCACAGATAAACATAGCGAAAATTTCTGTAGGCGCAGAGAAGTCTGAGCGCCGGCGTCCGGCGCTCAGAACTTCTCCCTTCGCGTAGCGTCTCGTAGAGAAGGGGAGACGCCAAAGGCGAACGGGGTTTCCCAACCTAAGAAACTTTTCAAGACAGATGAACACCGATGAATTATCTGTGTTTATCTGTGTTCATCTGTGGTTACTTTTTTTGCTTATACCGATTCAATTAATGATTGCAACAAATCCTTTGGTAGAGAGGTTGCATTGCAACCTCTCTACATGGTCTTGGTACTTCGGTAACTAATTACGAAGCATTTTGTAACTCAGCTGTGCGGACTGAAAGTTGTTGTGTCTGATTACCCCGTTGCACTTTCACCTGCAAAGTTTGACCGAGGCGACTGTCTTCGACAATATTTTGTAATTGTTCGGCAGTGGTGATTGGTCTACCATCAATTTGAACAATTACATCGCCACGCCGCATACCCGCCGTAGCAGCTGGAGAGTTTGGTATAACTCGCATTACCAAAACACCGTTAACTTCTGGTATCTGGATAGGAGAATTAGGATCAGTGTTATTTTGCTTAGCTAACTGGGGTGTCAAAGTTAGCATTTGTACACCTAAATAGGGGTGAGCAACTTTACCGTCGCGTTGCAGTTGAGTTGCGATCACTTTGGCTTTATCTATAGGAATAGCAAACCCAATACCCATCGCATCAGGGCGAATGGCTGTGTTGATCCCAATCACTTCACCGCGGCCATTCAGCAGTGGCCCGCCAGAATTACCAGGGTTAATCGCTGCATCGGTTTGAATAAACTCTAGGCGTTTATCAATAATGCCAACTTGAGCACTAGAACGCTTGAGCGTGCTAACAATTCCCAAAGTAACGGTATTATCAAATCCTAAAGGATTCCCAACTGCGATCGCCCAGTCTCCTACCTGTACATTATTAGAAGAACCCAAAGGCGCAACTGGTAAATCGTTACCAGCGTTTATCTTGACTACCGCCAAATCTGTGACTTCATCAATTCCTTGAACCTTCCCTTCAAAGGTGCGACCATCTTTGAGGCGGACTGTCACCTTATCAGCTTTATCGACCACATGAGCATTGGTCAAAACTAACCCGCTCTTATCAATAATGAAACCAGAACCTAGACCGCGCAATTGCTCAGAAGGCATCTGTTGAGGTAAGCCCTCACCAAAAAACCGACGGAACAACGGGTCTTCAAAAAATGGATCAACACGCCGAGTAATTGTACGTTCTGTATCTATCCGTACAACTGCTGTGCCAACACGATTTACTGCTGCTGTGACAAAGCTACTGCTACCTATAGCAGCATTTGCTGGTGATTGGCGTTGAGCTATGAGTTCTGGCGCATCACTAGCAGTAGTGGTGGGCGCGGGTTCTGCTTGAGAAGGCAATACCTGGAGGCTGCTAACCGTTAACATAACTCCTAGCGCGATCGCTAACACATGAGTACAGAATTGGCGTACAGACGAGGGTAGTTTGGAAATTCGCATAATCACAACCTAATTTAGAAACGTAATTTTGTTATTTAGTCGTGACAAATCTTTCTACAGTTATTTTTGCAGGATTGACGTTTACTCTCTGGTTCCAGTTTCGCCTACTCTCCCCAACCTTGGAGTTGAGGCATAGTGCAAATTACCTGTAATCAAATTAATTGAATTTTTAGCCCAAAAGCTATTATGGAGATTCACCCTTGAGAGGTACGGATCTCACCCAATAATTGAGGATTTGGAAAACTCTTCCTCAGTCCCCAATCCCAATCACCAGTCCCCTGTTAGGCTAGGATCTGAGTATTACCAGCACTTTGATAACCCATGAATGGATCAAACCGATTAGGTCAAGAATCCTTGCCTATATTCCAGCAAGCAGAACACTCCCACAGTCACAATACAGACCAAAAGCATACAGATTATACTCCTGAAGATGGAGAGTCGGTTCATCCTCATGTCCATAGTGAAGAGTCGTTGCGGCGAATTGTCAATCGGTTATCGCGTATAGAAGGACATGTTCGCGGCATTAAGACAATGGTGCAGCAAAGTAGCCCTTGTCCTGATGTTTTGTTGCAAATTGCCGCAGTCCGGGGCGCAATAGATCGGGTAGCACGAATAGTTTTAGATGAACATTTAACTGAGTGTATTGCCAGAGCCGCCAAAGAGGGCAATATGGAAGTTGAAATTGAACAGTTAAAAGCTGCTTTAGATCGGTTTTTGCCCTAAGTAGGCTAAAAAACCATTACACAGTGAATTGAACAATAAGATCAAAAGATTCCTGAATTATTAGAAAAGTTAGGGATCTGAGCTAACTATGATTTCCGAAAATTATCAATTTCATTATTGTTTAATTGGTAATGCAGACAAATCACTAATTCTTTTTCTGCATGGCTTCATGGGTAATATTGATGAGTTTGATGAAGTCATAAAATTACTATCCAACGAATTTTCTTATCTAATCCTTGACCTTCCAGGACATGGCAAAACTCAAGTTTTGGGTGGGGATAATTCTTATACAATTGAAAATACTGCTTATGCATTAATTCACTTACTAGACAAGTTAAACATTGCAAAATGCTTTTTAGTTGGTTATTCAATGGGTGGGAGATTAAGCTTATACCTGACTCTGCACTTTCCAGAACGTTTTTATAAGGTAGTATTAGAGTCAGCTTCCCCAGGTTTGCCGACAGAAACAGAAAGATTAGAACGAATTAAACGTGATACGCAAATAGGGAAGAAATTAATTAGAAACAATAACAAAATTGATTTTGCAACTTTTTTGGCAAATTGGTACAATCAGCCAATTTTTGGTTCTATAAAAAACCATCCACAATATGAACGCATGATAGAAAGCCGATTGCAAAATAATCCAATGGAATTAGATAAATCACTGCGCTTCATGGGTACTGGATGCCAACCATCTTTGTGGGCAAAGCTTAAAGAAAATACAATCCCCATGCTTTTGCTTGCTGGTGAATATGATGAAAAGTTTATAGATATTAATATAAAAATGACTAAAATATGTAAATTTGCTCAGCTAAAAATAATTGATAATTCTGGGCATAATATTCACTTTGAAAATACCTTGATATTTGTGCAAAATGTGAAAAAATTTTTTACGCAGTCAGTTAAAACTTAGCATAAGTTCACTGCTTTGGCTGCTTCTCTACTTGCTTGCTCGAAGGAGTTGGAGATGGGGTTAACTTCTGTGATGCTGGTTGTTTAGCTGCGTTTAATTCCTCTTGTAACATTTTCTGATAAACCTTCGGCAAAGAGCTACTAATAGAATTAGTTTCAATGCCATATCCTAAACTTGTCCAAGTGGGAGAGAGTCGCCGCAAAACATCATTTAACTTTCCCTGACGCAGTAGTTGAGAAATATCAGTTCCCCAAACTTGCGAATCATTTAACCACCGATAAACTACTCTATCTTGATACTCTGGTTCAAAACTATAAGCAGCCCAAAACATTAATTGCATTGGATTTGGGTGATAACGGGGGGCTATGTGATACCAGGTAGTGTTGATGATTTGATATCTACCAGCAGCGGTAGAACAATTACCCGTATTAGGGCCTGTGACAATTGTGACGCATATTTCAGGATGTCGGCTGAGGTCGTTAATTTGCTGTCCACCATACAACAGCGAATAGGGGCGGCTGCTATTGGCCTCACTTGCTGAGATGGTTCGCATCAAAGCGCGGATATAAGGATCGCCCCCTTTCATAACCAAAGGTGGCTGTTTGACTTCAAAGACGGGATCGGAAGGCGATCGCAGTTCACCATAGATGTACCACTGTAACAAAAACACCAAGCCGAGAAGTGCGGCTATTGGCCCAATCAGTTTTTCAACACCTTTGAATTCAAAACCTTTCAGAATTGACTCCTTCCTATTCGCTCTCTGTAGCTAACAACAACCATTGACGCACTTATTTCGGCAAAGTTCACCGTCTGTGAGTGCTGTAATGCGATCGCCTCAAGTTGTCAAATAGCTAACAGGTATCAATAACTCCTAACTCTAGCCCTATCAAGGTGTAGCATTCAACACTTAATATTCTTTGTGCCTTTATGCCTACCGAAGTGCAGTATCATCACCTTGACAAGGCTAGTCCTAACTCCTAACTCAGTACTGATTAGACTACACAATTCAACTCGCCAGCTTTTTGGGTAAAGCGGCGATTCTCCCGATAGTCCACGGGACAATCTATTACCGCAGGCACATCTTGAGCGAGGGCTTCTTTGAGTATGGGAATCAAATCATCAGCAGATTCAACTCGGTAGCCTTTTAAACCCATGCTTTCGGCTAATTTGACAAAATCGGGATTGCCAAAATGTACAAAAGATGAGTTTCCTTTACCAAATTGATTTTCTTGCTTCCACTCGATTAACCCATAGCCACCATCATTGAAAATTAAGGTAACAAAAGGAGTACCGACACGCAAAGCAGTTTCTAATTCTTGGCAATTCATCATAAAACCGCCATCGCCAGTAGCCGCTACGACTTTGCGGTTAGGGTGAACAAGTTTCGCTGCTAAAGCGCCAGGAATGGCAATACCCATTGCCGCGAAACCATTGGAAATAATGCAAGTATTAGGACTATGACAGTGATAATGACGGGCAATCCACATTTTATGTGCGCCAACATCAGAGATGACGATATCGTCAGGGCCCATTACTTGCCGTAAGTCATAAATTAACTTTTGTGGTTTAATGGGAAACCCCTCATCATAGGCGTGTTCTTCGTAGTCAGCACGAATATCTCCTTTTAAGCTGATTGCAAAAGGATTGGCTTTTCCGTGGCGATCTGCCAATTTTAAGATTTCGTAGAGGGAATCAGAAATATCTCCTACTACTTCTGCATGAGGAATATAACTACTATCAATTTCCGCTGGATTTACCCCAATATGCACAATCGGAATTTCACCATCTGGATTCCATTTTTTTGGAGAAAACTCTATCAAATCATAACCAATAGCAATTACTAAATCTGTGTTATCAAAGCCACAAGTGATGAAATCTCTTTGCTGTAATCCCACTGACCATAAGGCTAAGTGATGAGTATAAGGAATTACGCCTTTGCCCATGAAAGTATTGGCAACAGGAATATTCATGCTAGTGGCAAATTGTGTCACAGCATCGCTGGCTTGAGAGCGAATTGCTCCATTTCCCACTAAAATTAAAGGATTAATTGCCTGGGAAATTGCCGCTGCTGCTGCTCGAATACTAGCAAAAGAAGCATAAGTTTTTTCGCTATTATCCTTATGTAAAGGTTTACCTTCTACGGGCATGGCAGCAATGTTTTCTGGCAAATCGATATGAACTGCACCAGGTTTTTCGCTTTGCGATCGCTTAAAGGCTTTCCGCACAACTTCTGGTGTAATACTCGGTCGCACTATCTGCTTATTCCACTTGGTAACAGGAGCAAACATTGCCACCAAATCCAGATATTGATGAGATTCAATGTGCATTCTATCTGTTCCTACTTGACCAGTAATCGCCACTAAAGGCGCACCATCAAGATTTGCATCTGCTACCCCAGTCATTAAGTTAGTTGCTCCAGGCCCAAGCGTAGAAAGGCACACGCCAGCTTTTCCTGTCAGGCGTCCGTAGACATCCGCCATAAAAGCCGCACCCTGTTCGTGACGGGTAGTAATAAATTGAATGGAAGAATGTTTCAATGCTTCCAAAACATGCAGGTTTTCTTCGCCAGGGAGTCCAAAAACGTATTGCACCCCTTCATTTTCCAAACACTGCACTAAAAGTTCAGCTGTATTCATTTGATTTCCTCACTAGCGATGAACAAAATTGGGAACTGGGGACTGGGGAACTCGGGGCCCCCTCTGGGGATAAGGGGCAATGGGGACTGGGGACTGGGAGTGAGTTTTTCTAATACCAATATTCAACACCCAGTTTTTGATACCTAATCCTTAATACCCAATCTCTAATCCCTAATACCCGGTACCCGATCCCCAATACCCAGTCCCCAGTAACCGATACCTGATCACTTCACCCACACAGTTTTAACGTTGACAAATTCATGTATACCCTGGATACTCAGTTCTCTGCCATACCCAGAACGCTTAGTACCTCCAAAAGGCAATCGCGGATCGGATTTAACCATACCGTTGATAAATACCGCACCTGCTTCAATTTCCTCAACTAAGCGATCGCGTTCTTGCTCATTTGTTGTCCAAGCACTTGCGCCTAAACCAAAGGGTGTAGCATTAGCAAGTTTAATAGCAGCATCGATATTGGGAACCCGGAATAACAATGCTACCGGGCCAAAAAATTCTTCTTTGGCAATTGAACTGTCGTGGGGGATATCTTTGATAATCGTTGGTGGATAAAAGTTCCCCGAACGATCTGATAAAGGATGTCCACCTGTGAGAACTTTACCACCGCTATCAATAGCAGCTTGCACTTGCTGGTCTAAATCTTGGAGAATACCGGGGGTTGCTAATGGGCCTAAATCTGTGTCTAGTTGCATGGGATCGCCAACTTTCAGCGCCTCGAATTTTTCTAAAAGTAATTTTTCAAATTTGTCAGCGATCGCTTCTGCTACAATAAACCGTTTCGCTGCAATACATGATTGCCCATTATTTAACATCCGCGCTGTAGTAGCTGTGACAACTGCTGTCTCTAAATCAGCACTTGCTAACACAATAAATGGATCACTTCCTCCCAATTCCAAGACAGTTTTTTTGATTTGTTTTCCCGCCGCCGCGGCGAGGGATGCGCCTGCTGGTTCACTTCCTGTCAAGGTAGCGGCTTTCACTCGTTCATCAGCCATTAAATCGGCGACTTTGGCAGCACCGATCAACAGAGTTTGAAATGCACCCTTGGGAAAACCTGCTCGTTGGATAATATCTTCAATTGCCAAGGCGCACTGCGGCACATTGGAAGCGTGTTTGAGTAAGCCGACGTTGCCCGCCATTAATGCAGGTGCAGCAAAACGGAAAACTTGCCAAAAAGGGAAATTCCACGGCATCACCGCAAGAATTGCGCCCAATGGTTGGTAGCGGACAAAACTATGGCTGGCATCGGTTTTTACAGCAACATCAGCCAAAAAGCTAGGTGCGTGTTCGGCATAGTAACGGCAAACGGCGGCGCATTTTTCTACTTCTGCGATCGCTGCTTTGAACGGTTTGCCCATTTCTAGAGTCATCACTTTAGCAAATTCTGCTTTCTCTTGCTCTAGGATGTCCGCAGCTTTTTGCAACCAGTGCGATCGCTTAGAAAAACTAGTTTGGCGATACTCCTCAAAAGCCTGATGTGCCAAATCAAGTTTGGCGGCAATTTCTGCATCGTTAAGTGGCTCAAAGGTTTTGAGCGTTTCCCCAGTGGCGGGATTAATGGTGGCGATAGCCATTACCTGACCTCCCGTTAAAAAATAGCTTCGGGTAAACTTCATAGTGTTACACATACTATATGTGTGGAAGCTACCACCTAAATTTTAGTCTGTTAGCCAAGAATTGGTGGCTTAATATTACAATTTTGCAATTAACTTAGAAACAAAATATACGGAATAACCGTGTATTTATCGTTAAACAAATTTAAGTAAAAAGAACCTATATAACATACTATACAAGCAACCTATGATCAGCAAAACACATATTCTAAATTGAACTTTTGCAAACAAAATCATAAGAAAAAGCAGCGATTTCATAAAGTAAAAATTCAACTCTTTTCGACAATTAAAATTATTTCACTCAGCACGGGTTAAACCATAGCTATCCGCTAATACCGTTTCTTTGTGAAGCTGCGCCAATGAGACGCTCCGCGTTGGCGAAGCCTTTCGCAGAGAAGGTATACTTGGCGTACTTGGCGGTTCGTGTTTGATTTATATAGTTGAGCGCATCTTTAGACAGAATTGGTATAACACTACTCAGCACTCAGCACTTTGTCCTCAACTCAGCGAGAACTCTGAGCGGAGGTTTCCTCCGATTCAGAAGTTCGGTAACTCAGCACTTCCTGACTAAGTTTGGTCAATGACTGGCGGGAAAATGTGATGTTCCTGGCATTTCTGTATCTTGATTGATAAATTTCTCTTGGCGCATTCTCGTTTGATAAACCTTCACCAATCGATCAATACCTTTGAAACGATGATCTCCCATTTCTTGGAAATATGAAGGTTGCGAAAGCATTTTATAAGTGGCTTCGCTAATCACGCATTCACCAGGGGGACAGACTGCTTCCATACGAGCAGCAAGATTAATCGTAGCGCCTAATGCTGTATAGTCTACCCTCTGCGAACTACCAACATCTCCCACTACAGCCTTACCACTGTTTATAGCAATACGCAATTGTAGCGGTTCGTGCCAAAAACCATTGGCATTGAGACATGCTAGACGAGTGAGCATTCCCTTAGCCGCAGTAGTTGCGCGATCGGCGTGATCTGGTTGCGGCTCTGGAGCGCCAAAGAATGCCATAATACAATCTCCGATATATTTATCCAAAGTGCCGCCACAGCCGAACACTTCTTGTAGCATCTCTTCAAATAAATTATTTAATAGTTGAGCGATCGCAGTTGGTGTTAACTTTTCAGAAATTGCTGTAAAACCGACTAAATCTGCAAATAAAATACTGATTTCGCTCTCTGCGGGAGCTAATCGACCACCTGGCAAACCGCCTACAGATATTAATTGCTGTACCACAGATGGAGAATGATAGCGTTCTAGTCGGTGACGAATCACCTCTTCAGTTCTGAGTTTCTCTACCAATAGCCAACGTTGCACACTAGAAGCTACAAGGTTTGCCAAAGCCGAAAAAAAGCTGAGTTCTTCCTCGCCTTCATTTGCCCAATGATAAGAAGAAAGATGGGCATCGGCATAAAGAACGCCTACAACTTTATTTTCATCCCATAAAGGTACTGCCATCGCGCTGCGAATACCTTTGACTAAAATACTGTGTTCACTAGAAAACCGTTCATCCTTATGAGTATCAGCCGTTTGAATAACAACTTTTTCCTCAAATACCTTTTGACAAATACTACGACTAATCCAACTGCCATCAGCGGCAAGATGTTTTTGTTGGAAAATATTTCTGGTAGCAGCATTGACTAACTCCAACTGACCGCAACCACCAACATCAATTAATAATGCTAAACGGTCAATACTATCAAGGTAACGAAAAACAACTTGTTGCACCTGAGAGAAAATCTCTTCTATAGACGCTGCAGCACAGAGATTTTTAGCTATATCCACTAAGTCTTTGAGACGGGCAATAGTTTTGTCTTTATTGCTGATGTTGCCATCTTTGCTATCAGCTTCAATCCACTGCTGTTGTAATTGTTCGACATTACGAAAGATTGTTCTTTGCTCATTATTTTCTGTAGCTAGCACATACTCAGGTGTCAACTGTGCCGCAGGAGTGGCGAGTAGCACTGCTAAGCTAACATTGCCCAAGTAGATAACATCGCCATGATGTAACTGTTGGGGACAGCGAACAAGACATTTATTTACTTGCGTCCCGTTTTTGCTACCCAGATCCTCAATCGTCCACACACCGACAGATGTTTTCACAAGCCGTGCATGATTACGGGAAACTCCGACAAAAGGTAAGTATAAGTCACATTCTGGCAACCGACCAATTGTGAATACATCTTGATCGACTGTAACCGTTGTCTCGGTATCTCCTTCTCGTAGGCATAGCGTGAGTTCAGTCATGAGTGTGATATGTCTATCCTGGAAGCTGGGGCGCAAGCAAGTTTAATCTCAGGTATACGCCAAGGGTTAACCCTTCACCTTTTCTTTATGACACTGTTAACGGCATTACGACAACTGTCTGTAGTAAATATTACCTAGGAACTATTTTTAGATATAAAAGAAGAATGAGCGATCGCCACAAAGAACTTGTGCAGCAAAGACAATCCCTGCTGTCTCTAAAAATAGTTAGCACAAATACCAAAACAGCAAAACTCTATCTTAAACTACAGAATTTTTTTGCCAAACTGATCAAAGTCATCATTATTCAATTCAATAAAAAAGGACTTATGTGTTCTTCACAATAGAACTATAAATTCTTCATAATTCATTGCTCATAATTATCTCTGGGTAAATAATATAAAAGCAGCATTTATCTCTTGCACAGTTCAACATTGCATTTATACGTACATTAATGAAAACATTAATGAAAATTAGTAATTATAATCAGCCTATTACCAAGCACAAAAATAACATAAAAAATTATGAATAAACGCACAATTTTCCATCAAGACTCTTCAAGTTTATTGATTTTTATCATCAGCATATTGTTAGTACTATTTGCTACACTTTATCCTTTTAATTTTTCAATCCCAAATAGTTTTTCCCTGGCAAAACTTTTTGCCAGTTTTAACAATACCAGTTATTTTCAAGACCAAGTAAATAATGTTTTGCTGTTTATACCTATAGGCTTCAGTCTTACCAGCCTTTTGCAAAAGCTTAGGATGAAAACATTTGTACAAATTTTCATAGCTACCTTGGTGAGTGCTGGCTTATCACTAACAGTTGAATTTTTGCAAGTATTCCTACCTTCAAGAACACCTACTCCAGCGGATATTATGAATAATACCATTGGGGGGCTGTTAGGTTTTATTTGCTTTTATCTATGGAATCATCAAAGCTTTGCTAACACAGTAGCATATATAGAAAATAGTAAGTCTAGCCGTTCAAACAAACAGATAGCAGCCTGTTTTTTGGGGTATATATTTCTGATATTTATGATTTCGCTATTTTGGCAAAGTACAACAAATCTGAGTAATTGGGATGTCAATTATCCGTTAACAATTGGTAACGAACGCACAGGAGACAGACCTTGGCAAGGATATGTATCTGAAGTTTACATTGCGGATAGAGCCATATCAACAAATGAGGTAGCACAAGGATTAGCTAACTCAAGTTACTTTGATAAACTTGGTACTTCTTTGTTAGCTTCTTACCGATTAAATGGAAAATGTTGCTATAAAGAACAGACAGGACAACTGCCAGAACTATTGTGGCAAGGACAGCCTTCAGATATGCAGAATGGTAAAGGGGCTTTTCTCAGTTCCAGTCATTGGTTACAAACAGCTACTCCTGTTGCCTCTCTCAGCAAAAGAATCAGTCAAACATCTGAATTTACGCTCAGTACTACAGTTTCTACTGCTAACACAGAGCAGTTAGGCCCTGCCCGTATTGTCTCAGTTTCCGGTAATTCTCTGCGTCGTAATTTGACATTAGCGCAGCAGGGAAACAACTTAGATTTTCGACTACGAACGCCAATTACTGGAGAAAATGGGTCAGAGTTAAAACTGAATATACCTAATGTTTTTGTAGATACTAACCCTCATCGCATAGTCATTACTTATGTCAGAGCGACTATTCAAGTTTATGTAGATAATTTCCAGAATTATTACTCTTTCAACTTACTAGATTTAATTCCCAAAAAGCAGAAAGTTTTTTACTATGCACTAACTTTTATACCTCTAGGAGTAGGCTTAGCCATAATAATTTTACTAGCAAAAGCAAAGTTGATGTTTTCTAAGCTATTGGTTTATGGTGGGATATTAATACCTTCTCTGATGCTGGAAGGTATTTTAATAAGTGAAAGTGGCAAACACCTCAGCCTGAAAAATCTGTTACTAGGAATATTATTTACATCTGGAACTATGCTGATTGTAAGGGTGCGGGCAGCTCAATTAAAAATGAGAAATTAACAATTTTTTATTTTCTACCCGCTGTTTTAATTCGGCGGTAATTCTAAAGGAAGTGTACCCAATAATCCTTTACGAAAATCTGTTAAAAGTTGCCTTGCAGCTCGTTCTACATCACCTTTATAACGATGCTCTGCTAAGGCGTGTAAATAAACATCTCCAGTGTCGGATATAGAATCGAGTTCGTAACGCGACTGTAATGGCTTCTTTGGTAATAAATCAGGCGCTACAGCTTCGAGATAGTTCAGCAAATCTACTAATGCTGCTGCTACTAGCTGATTATCGTAAGAGGCTTCACCGATATCATCACATATCGCTAATTTTAAGGCTGCTTCTTGGTCTTCCATCCTTGCAGGAATGACACCAGGAGCATCTAGCAGTTCCAAATGCTCGGAAATTCGCACCCAACGCAGTTGACGAGTTACCCCAGGACGGGCTGCACTTTCCACTACCCGTTTTCCCAACAGACGATTAATTAAAGCTGATTTACCAACATTGGGAAAACCAATTACCACAGCACGGACTGGACGCGGTAACATCCCGCGATCGCGTCTTCTTTGATTAAGTGCCACCCCAGCGGCTTGCGCTGCCTGCATTATTTCTGCTATACCTTTACCATGTTGAGCGTTGGTAAAATAGGGGACTTCTCCTTGACGCTTGAACCAATCTATCCATAGCGATCGCACTTGTGGAGTAATCATGTCTACGCGGTTGATTACCAATACCCGCGCCTTACTCCCCACCCACTCACTTATTTGCGGATGGTGTGTCGCCAAAGGAATCCGGGCGTCTCGTACCTCTAAAACCACATCTACCCGCTTCAGCTGTTCTTTGAGATTTTTTTCAGCTTTAGCAATGTGACCTGGATACCATTGAATCAGATTTAATTTATAGTTTTGAGTTATAGCCATTTGTTAATTACGAATTACGAATTATCATCTAAGGTTTGATGTAAAATCAAACGATTACCATCGGGATCATAAGCATAAATTTCTCTGCCATGAGAAGCAATAGAAATATTTCCCGGTGGGGGATAGCCCAAAGCAGTTAGGTGAGCGATCGCATCTTCCAAGTTACTCACCTCTAAACATAAACTTATCTTACTTTTGGCAATACTTCCAAATTCAGATTCGTGTATTTTTTTAGGTTTAAAAATACCTAATCGCAAACTAGCTAGATGAAACTCAGCATAAACATTTGGAATTAAAGTTGCTGGTTTTTGTTCTAACAGCTTGGTATAAAAACTCACCAAATCCTCAAAATTAATCGCTGCTATAGTGGCGATCGCATCAGTATATTGGAAACCCATACTTACCAAATATTGCCCTTATAAAACATTGTTTTTCCAAATATCCCGCCACAATAGCATGATAGTTCTTTCTAGGCGTTACACAAAGGATAAAATTGAGGCACTGAGATTTAAAACTCCTTATCCTCTCCGCGCCTCTTTCTTGGAAAGTTCTGTTCGCCGGAAGCCGGCGCACCCTGCGGGATCTTGCTACAGACTTTCCGCTGCGTGTTAGCGTAGCGGGGCGTAGCCCAATAAATCATACGACAAATACAACACCTCTTTTTAACTACTTAACTGTAGCTGATTGATGTTGCAGATCCCGCACAGGATCACCCAAAGAGCGCACATTTGCAGCAAACTCTAACAAAATACCATCAGGATCAAAGAAATAAATTGAGGAAATAAATGTATTTTCGTCAAGTTCTGGAGTATAACCAGAGGGGACATCTGCATGGTGTAAAACAGGCGTCGTTTGTACACCTTTGGCTATCAGTTTTTCTCTGTACTCCTCAATTTTTTCCAGTGGAACATTAAATGCCAAATGATTTAATGAACCATGTGCGGTAGTTACATTACCAGTCTGAAAGGCATCAAGTCCCACAGACGCAATACCAGGTGCAGCTTGCGGTGCTGAGGGGAACCAGAAAAAAGCCAAAGCATCCCCATTACCAATGTCAAAAAAGAAATGCTGTCCACCATCTGGTAAAGCAATGGTTTTGATCAACTTCAAGCCTAATGTATTGGTGTAAAAGTCCACAGTCCGTGCCATGTCTTTACATACCAAAGCAATGTGGTTGATTCCTTTAATTTGAAAATCTGTCATATTAATTACCTGTTTCTCAGATCTACTTTTACCTATGTTTCTTTAAGCAGCATTTATCCTATCCCAACCAGTGTAGACATTAAACCGTTCTCCGCGCAGAAATCCAATTAAGGTAATTCCGAATTCTTGAGCCACAGACACCGCCAAACTGCTGGGAGCAGAAACCGAACAGACAATCGGAACTCCAGCAGTTGTAGACTTTTGCAAAATCTCAAAACTAGAGCGTCCACTAACCATAACAATATGATTATTTAGAGGCAATTCATCGCTGAGCAAAGCTGTACCGATCAATTTATCCAAAGCATTGTGACGCCCAACATCCTCCCGCAGATTTAACAGCTGTCCTTGAGCATCGAAGGTAGCCGCAGCGTGCAAACCCCCTGTAGCAGTGAAGATACCTTGAGCAGCGCGAAGTTGATTCGGTAAGCTGTAAATAATTTCCGGCGTCACCTTTAAACCTTGAGGTATCACTGAACAACCCCGCATACGCAAAGCCTCAAGACTAGCTTTACCGCAAACTCCGCAAGCACTGGAGGTGTAAAAGTGACGCTCCAAAGGCTGTAAATCTGGAATTAATCCATCTCTGAGTTCCACATTCACGATGTTGTAGCGCTGCTGACCATCAAATGAGTCATTCACACAGTAGCTCATGCGTTGGATATCTTTCTTGCAGTTAATCACGCCTTCACTGTAGAGAAAACCAGCAGCTAGTTCAAAATCTGCCCCTGGTGTTCGCATGGTAACAGCTACCGTTTTGCGAAGAGGGAGAAGGCGAATTTCTAGGGGTTCTTCGGTAGTGAGATGGTCTAGACGAGGCCGTGCATGACCTTTTTCTACCACCCAGACAGTGGCTTTGGTTTTGCTTCCAGTTTGGGTATTCATTTATTGTCTCATGAAAGTGATGGAAGAGTGGTAAGGAAGAAATCTTATCTTTAGTCTTTGATATTCGTGGACGAGTCTTTAATATTAGTGAGCAAATCTTTGATATTAGTGAGTGAATCTTTAATATTCGTGGACGAGTCTTTGATATTAGTGAGTGAATCTTTAATATTTGTGGACGAGTCTTTGATATTCGTGAGTGAATCTTTAATATTTGTGGACGAGTCTTTGATATTCGTGAGTGAATCTTTGATATTCGTGAGCGAGCCTTTGATACTCGTGAGCAAGTCGTTGCCCCTTCCATTTTGGATTTTAGATTGTTCAATCCAAAATCTAAAATCTAAAATTCCCCTACCCCCTACTTCTTGAATAATTAATTAATTTCAAATGATTTAATCATTGTTTCTGCTGTTTGCACAAACTTATCATAATCATCTATTGCTGCTGTATAAGTAATGACGTATGCTTGATCGCCTTTTAAAGTCCAAACTTGCAGATTTTTTAAACTATTCTCTCCGCTTTTTCCAGTAAAAACTAATTTATTAGCTCTTTTATTTGCCAGAGTGGTTTCACTAGTATCCAAAATATTAGCCCCTGACAAACTATTCTTAATTTCCTGTATAAATAAATCTCTAGATTCGTCTAAGGTGGTAGAAAGTGGTTCTGTACTAATAGTTATTTTTTCTTGAAATTTATCAGTGTCATTTTGTTTTGGTGATAAGAATGTAACTAATTCTCCAGTAACAGGGTTTGCTACATCTTGTCTTGCCCAACTCTCAGGATAGTTTATCTTTATTCCATAACTAGAATTTTCATAGGTTAAAAACTTGAAAGCTGGGGTTATTAATTGGGATAAAAATACAATAGCCGTAGCAACTGCTGCGATTATTCCTAGTGCAAGCAAAAGTTTTCTCGGTGGTGCAAATGGCAAAGATTGTTGTTCAATTGTCGTAACTGGTATTTGTTCCAGCTTATTTAAAACTTGCAATACCGCCTCTGCTGTAGAGTAACGTTGACGAAAGTCATAACGCACCATTTTGTCAATAATTTCTGCTAGCTCCGGGCTAACTTGTGCTTGGTTTCGCCAATCAATTTCTCCTGTATCGGAGTTTCTGGGTAATCTTTGCCCACCATCAATAGCAGGATTGATTCCAGTCAAGGCTTGGATAGCAATAATTCCCACTGCATAGATATCGCTACTCAAGTTTGGGACTTGATTGGCTTGTTCACTTGGCATATAACCGTGAGTTCCAATCACAACGGTGACACTTGCTTTGCCTTGAGAATTAGCTATTTGGGTACTGATTTGTTTGACTGCTCCAAAGTCAATTAACACTATTTTGTTATCTGATTTTCTTCGCCGAATATTGGCAGGTTTGAGATCGCGGTGAATTACATTGTGTCGATGAACAACTGCAAGAACTTCCAAAATGTCTTTTAAAAGTTGAATTACCTCAGCTTCAGTTAGGAAGTTGCCTATAGGAGGTATTTCTTGACTGAGGTCGTGACCTACAATAAATTCTTGAACTAAATAAAATTCTTGATTGTCTTCAAAGTGAGCTAATAGTTGGGGAATTTGATCGCACTTTCCCAATATTTCTAGGGTGGCTGCTTCTAGGTCAAATAAACGTTTAGCTTGCTCTAATGTGTATGGATCGGTAGAGAGTGGTTTAAAATGCTTAACAACACAATGCGGATTTCCTGGTCGTTGCATGTCTTGAGCTAAGAAAGTCTTGCCAAATCCCCCTTGTCCTAGTTGAGTGAGAATTTGGTAACGTCCACCCACGGTTTGACCCTGCATTACATTTACCCTTTCCGCTAGAATTACTCACTCACTGATTCTTAATCTTGATTTTTGCACATAATTAAAGTACTAAGTAGAAGCAAAAATACTGGTATAAACGAGTTGTAAACTTGAATTATTTAAACTCATCCCACCCCTAAAAGGTGATGGGATTTAATGTTGACAGTTGACTGTTGACTGTTAACCGTCAACGGCGTTGGGGCGTCTTTCATCACCTACCGAGAAGGAATGGGTTTTCCCGACGCATTTTTATAAAGGAGGTGATGATTAGCTTATGATATCAAATTGGAAAGTATGTATATTTTGTAAAACCAGACAACGTAGTCAAAACCGCCTGTATTTAGCATTTATCTGTGTATATTAATAACGAATTACGTTAGCGTTGGCGTAGCCTCTCGTAGAGAAGCGCTAGCGAATCATCAAGCGTCATTACGAATTACGAATTACGCATTATATGAGTCTCAGTCTGTGCATGATTGTCAAAAATGAAGCAGCAACACTGTCTAAATGTCTGAGCAGTGTCAGAAAAGTAGTAGATGAAATGGTAATTGTAGATACAGGCTCAATTGATCGCACTCCCTATATTGCCAAACAATTTGGTGCAAAAGTCCATCACTTTCAATGGTGCAATGACTTTAGTGCTGCTCGGAATGCAGCGCTAAAATACGTCACAGGAGACTGGATTTTGGTATTGGATGCTGATGAGGTTCTGACATCAGGAATTGTACCGCAGTTGAAAGAGGCGATCGCCAGAGATGAATATTTGCTAATCAACCTCGTCCGCCAAGAAGTTGGTGCAGAACAATCTCCCTATTCCCTGGTTTCCCGACTATTTCGCAATCACCCAGATATTCGCTTTGAACGTCCGTACCATGCTTTGATAGATGACAGTGTGTCATTAATGTTAATGAAAGACCCCAATTGGCAGGTAGGTTATTTACCAGGGGTAGCAATTTTACACACAGGATATCAAAAAAACGCGATCGCCCAAAACAACAAATACGCTAAAGCCGCTGCGGCGATGGAAGCGTTTCTGGCTACTCATCCTGATGACCCATATGTTTGCAGTAAGTTGGGGGCGCTGTATGTAGAAACTGGGAAAATTAGCCAAGGTATGGAATTGCTGAAACGAGGAGTTGCGACTAGTGATGAAAACTACGATATCTTATACGAACTCCACTATCATTTAGGCATTGCTCACAGTCGTTTACGAGATTTCCCACAGGCTATTTCTCACTATCAAGCCGCGATTAAGTTGCCAATTTATCCCATGCTCAAACTAGGAGCATATAACAATTTGGGTAACTTACTCAAAGCAGCGGGAGATTTAAACGGTGCAAAAAATGCTTACGCCACAACTTTGAAAATTGACCCGACTTTTGTTGTTGGTCATTACAACATGGGGATGATATTCAAAGCAATGGGTTTGCTAACTGATGCGATCGCCTCTTACCAAGCAGCAATCAACTTAAACCCCTATTATGCTGAAGCGTATCAAAATTTAGGGGTAGTGTTGCTCAAAGCCGGCAATCATCAAGATAGTTTAACAGTCTTTAAAAAAGCGATCGCCCTCCACGAAAGATACAACCCCGAAGAAGCGAAAAGGCTACGTCAGGGGTTACAGGAGATGGGGTTGGTTTAGGAGAAGAGAAGCCGGGTAGGCGGAGGGGGAACAAGGATTGTACAGGAATGCTGAATCTATTCTCCACTAAAGTTAGAATAATGCACCCTTGTATAATCCTTATGCTGCAAGCCTTAAAAGCGTAATTGTCATACCCTCAGTGCTGTAATCGTTGTAATTATAATCTCATGATGCGAATCATTGCCCGCAGCACATTACGAAAGTTTTGGGAAGTATATCCCGATGCTGAACAGCCACAGAACTTACGCACTCAGATCCCCCAACCCCCTTAAAAAGGGGGCTTTATAAATTCCTCCCTTTTGAAGGGGAGCCAGCGCGGTCTTGGGGGTTTCCCCCATGAGCGACTGGCGTGGGCTAGGGGGGATCTAGGTTTCAGCCTTCAGTGCGTAAGTCCTAAGCCATTAAAGGCTTGGTTTGATGAAGCATCTCGTACAGACTAGTAGTCTGCCAAGGAAACTTTGCATGGTGATAGGCTGAGGAAGCTGGAGAGGCTGGAGGAGAAAAAGCATTATTGAAAAAGAATTATTTCTCCCCCTGCTCCCCCTGCTGCACCTCTCCCCCTGCTTTGCCTACACGGCAAAATTGGGTTGGTGAACTACTAGGATAGTCCGGCAAATATCAAAAGTACCTATCGCAATGCCAGTATTCTTGTTAATAACTGTGTTGTTTTTAATATCAAAGGTAACGATTATCGCTTAATTGTTCATGTTCGTTATGATATTGGAATTATTTTTATTCGTTTTCTTGGAACGCATAAAGAATACGATAACGTAGATGCAACAAGTATTTGAGGCAGTAATATCTATGCTTGAAACCCGTGCGATCCGCACTGAAGCTGATTATCGTGCTGCGCTTGATGAAATTGAAAGATTATTTGATGCGGAACTAAATACACCAGAGTTTGACCGCTTGGAAGTTTTAACTACGCTTGTGGAAGCATACGAGCAAAGGCATTACCCAATCGAAGCACCAGATCCTATTGAAGCAGTCTTATATTATCTCGAATCCCGTGGGTTGTCTGTAGATGAATTAGAGCCTGTTATTGGCAGTAAGAAATTGCCGACATTTTGCATCGCAAGCAGGCGCTAACCTTGGAGATGATTCGGGGTTTGCATCAACAATTGGGGATTCCGGCACAGATTTTGATTCAACCATACCCTTATGATGCAAAATTCAGCTTGATGGTGCTGGAATTAAATAATATCAGAACTCGGAACTTCAGTTTGGAAAATGAACTCCACCAGTTCTGAGTGGAAAAGGTAGAGTTCGAGAGTTGGTAAATTCTCCTCACAAGTGACAACTAACTAAATACGCGACTTGACAAATTTCTCTAACCTATCCATCCCTTTTTCAATTGTTGCCATATCTGTGGCGTAGGAAAGGCGAATATTGTAATCAGTACCAAAAGCGATTCCGGGAATGACTGCAACTTGGTGTTCTTCTAGTAAAGCGTCACAAAATTCCAAGGATTTTAGACCTGTTTTGCTGATGTCGGGAAATAGATAAAAAGCGCCGTCTGGTTTTGTAGTACTTAATCCAGGAATAGCGTTGAGTCTATCTAACATTACCTGTCGGCGTTTAGCGAAAGCTTGGCGCATTTCTTCTACACAGTCTTGTGAACCTTCCAAAGCAGCGATCGCCCCATATTGGGCAAAGGTACACACGTTAGATGTACTATGTCCTTGGATGGTACTCGCGGCTTTAATAATCTCGACTGGCCCGGCTAAATAGCCGAGACGCCATCCTGTCATTGAGTAAGCTTTGGCAAACCCATTACTAATCAAGGTGCGCTCAAAGATTTCCTTACCAAGGGAACCGATGCTGATATGTTCTGCACCGTCGTAGAGAATCTTTTCGTAAATCTCGTCAGAGACGACTAAGATATCTGCATCAATTACTACTTGCGCCAGTGCTTTGATTTCATCTGGCGTGTAAACCATCCCTGTGGGATTAGATGGGGAGTTGAGGACAAATAGCTTTGTTTTAGGCGTGATTGACTGGCGGAGTTGTTCGGGGGTAATTTTATAACCAGTTGTTGCATCTGTAGTCACAATTACTGGTATTCCACCCACTAAAGTCACCATTTCGGGATAACTAAGCCAGTAGGGTGCAGGGATGATTACTTCATCACCTGGATCAATTAGCGCCACCATCAAGTTGTAGAGAGAATGCTTACCGCCGTTGGTGACAATAACATTCTCTGATTTGTAATCAAGACCATTATCAGTTTTCAGCTTACGGGCGATCGCATCCCTTAGCTTTGGTTCTCCTGCGGCGGGGCCATACTTGGTTTTGCCTTCATCCAAAGCTTTCGCTGCTGCGGCTTTGATATGCGCTGGGGTATCAAAATCTGGTTCTCCAGCGCTAAAACTGCAAACATCTATGCCGTCTGCCTTCAGTGCCTTAGCCTTGGCTGCGATCGCTAAGGTCAAAGAAGGTGTTACCTTACTTACTCTTGCTGCCAGCTTCATTCTTACTTTTTTTTGGCAAATCTTTCACTGATCTTAGGATATCCCAGAATCTCTACCGAGATTTGCCTTTTTAGAACTCTTTAGCTGGTTTAGTGAACTCCAATAAATCAATTATGGAATTCCTTGCTGAGCGTCATCTCGCAAAACTCTAGGAGTCACTTCTGGCGATCGCTTGCCATTGTCGATATAATTCTCGTCATTTCTTAGTACATTTGCTTTTTTCTGACGCTCTTTGCTCGCATAATAAGGCTTAAAAGGCTCAGCTTGTGCTATTCTACGTTCTTTACTTGCATAATAAGGCTTAAAAGGCTCAGTTTGTATTATTCTGCGTTCTTCAGTTTTTTCCCGACTTCTACTTCTTAATTCTTGAGGAATGCTTTGTGTTGTTCGCTTTCCCTTCTCGATATAATCATCGTCCGTTTGTGCTAGATTTGCTTTTTTCTGATGATTATTGGTGGCATAATAAGGCTTAGAATGCTCGGTTTGTGTTACCTTGCGTTCTTTAGTAAAATAATAAGGCTTACTTACTTCTACCTTGTGTGCTTTTTCTGAATAATAACCATCTGCTTGAACTGAAGCCGCAGGTAAACTAATTAGCCAGACTAAACCAGCTAGCAATACTATTCCTATTTTGCCGCGGACTAAATTAAATATTCTCTGGATTTCCAACATTGGGAAAACTCTCCCTTAGTTCTTTAACAAATGACTGAATGTTAAAAAATTTTCATTAGGCTAACGTCTTCCCCTAGGCTGGTTACTTATATATAAAAAGTAAGGTGGGCATTACTCAATTAGTAGAGATGTTGCATTGCAACGTCTCCACAAAAGCAATGCAACGTCTCTCGATTTTTTCTAAATTGTTAAAGAAAGGGAAAGGAAAAAATATCCTTTTAACCTTTAACCCGTCTTCCTTTGCTACCAATCGCCTAAGCTATGGTTACATCGGGTGATAAGTAAACATCTTGAATGGCGTGAAACAGTTTCACCCCTTCTTCAAATGGACGCTGGAAAGTCTTGCGCCCGGAAATCAAGCCTGTACCACCAGCTCGCTTGTTAATCACAGCGGTGCGAACTGCTTCGGCGAAGTCATTTTTACCAGTCGCTCCACCAGAATTAATCAGTCCCGCACGTCCAGAGTAGCAATTTAGCACCTGGTAACGAGTCAAATCAATTGGGTGATCGGTTGTCAATTCTGTGTAAACCCGCTCGTCGGTTTTGCCGTAACTTTTTCCAGTGGCTTTGGCGACTGCACCGTAACCATTATTGCATTCGGGTAACTTTTGTTTGATGATATCAGCTTCAATTGTCACACCCAAATGATTCGCTTGTCCGGTGAGGTCAGCGGCAATGTGATAATCTTTGTCTTGTTTAAAAGCGTTGTTACGCAGATAGCACCAGAGAATAGTTACTAAACCAAGTTCATGGGCGCGTTTAAAAGCTTTGCTGACTTCTTGAATTTGTCTGGTAGATTGGTCTGAACCAAAGTAAATTGTCGCACCCACCGCTGCTGCACCCAAATTCCAAGCTTGTTCGACATCGGCAAACAATACTTGGTCAAATTGATTGGGGAAAGTCAACAGTTCGTTGTGATTTATTTTGACGATAAAGGGGATTTTGTGGGCATATTTGCGCGAAACGCTACCCAAGACTCCCAAAGTGGTGGCCACAGCATTACACTCTGCTGCGATCGCTAGTTTGATAATATTTTCTGGATCAAAGTAAATCGGATTGGGTGCAAAAGATGCACCTGCTGAGTGTTCGATGCCTTGGTCTACCGGTAAAATAGACAGATAGCCAGTATTAGCTAGACGACCAGTAGAGTAAAGTTGCTGGAGATTACGCAATACTTGAGGATTGCGATCGCTATTCAACCAGACTCGCTCCACAAAGTCTGGCCCCGGCAAATGTAATAAATCTTGAGAAACTTTTGCCTTATAGGTGAGTAAGTCTTGTGCTTCTTTACCTAGCAATGACTCGATAGAATTAGGCGCAGATAGCGTTGTAGTCATAGCGCTTTCCTCAAAACTTGAGCAAGTGACCTTGACTTTACGGTAGCATTTTGATGGCGATAGCAGTCTTAGCTGATTTTCTGATTCAAGTGCGATCGCCTCATCGAAAGGCTTGTAAGAAGTTGAGAATCTTTTTGTTCACTATCAAAAGTTAGATTTTATTTAACTCAGACCATTGTTTGATCCGAACTTTAAATTTTGACCATTCCTGATAAACCTCTCCAAATAATTTATCTTTTCTTGCATACAAATTTAACAACTTATCTGTTTCTTTTTTAGCTGCTTGCAGAATTTCTTTATTAAAAGGTCTTGGTTGAATACCTATTGACTTGAGATGTTGTAGCTTTTCACTATTCTTTTGATCATATTCAGCTAATATTTTTATATGAGTTTCAAGACAAACAGCTTTAAATATTTCTTGATATTTTTTCGGTAACTCTTTCCAGGCATCTGTATTGACCTGGATATCATACGTTGTACCGGGTTCCCACCAACCTGGATAATAATAGTATTTTAAGACATTGTGCAATCCCAAATGAAAATCATCGTGTGGGCCAATCCACTCAGCAGCATTTAGTGTTCCATCTCTGACTTGATCGGCAATTTTATCAATTGGGATTTGCAAACCTAACTGTTTATCAGATATGACACCAAATCTTTGTAACACCTCTGCACCTAATCCAGGAATACGCATGGTTATGGCATTGAAATCTTCTATTGAGTTGATTTCTTTGTTAAACCATCCTCCCATTTGTGCCCCTATAGCTCCTGCTGGAAAAGGAATCACGTTTAAGCCCAATCTTGGATAGATTTTTTGCATAAAAGTCAATTCATCGTCAGGCTTATCTTTGTAATAAAGCCAAGCATTTTGCTCTTGAGGATTTAAGCCAAAAGGGATGGCACAACCAAAAAAGAGAACTCTGAATCTTTCACTGTTGTAATAGACCCCACTGTAGCCACATTCTATCTTTCCATCGCTAATATCTTTGAGTATTTCTTCTGTATCTCCAGTGCTAACTAGGTCAATAGTAAAGTTACCATCTGTCATAACCTTGATGCGATCGCGGATCATTCCTGGAGCTTTCCAAAGTATCAAGTTCTTGGTATCTTCACCCAAACGGCTAACCATTTTCCAAGTAATACGTGGGTGATTTTTACTAGCAAACCAACCAGCAGTTAGTCCCACCGATGTACCGATAGCTGTGGGGATAAAAGCTCTGCGAGACATCCGCAACGATGGTAATCTATCTTGAATTGGTGCTTTTATATGAGAATTTAAGCCAAGGTGAACGTTGACAACGTTGCCATTTGAACTGCTATGTGTTTGATTCTGATTATTATCATTGCCAATAGCAGCCTGCATTCCACCATCTACCGTTGAATCTTCGGCGTTCTGCTGGATAGTAGGCTCAGATTTTGGTGGTGAATTGTTGGAGTCAGGCGATGGTAATTGGCTCACAGGGTAACTCTGCTAAAGTCCAAAGAAAGATTTTGCAACATTTAACCAACCCAGCAGTTGCCCTAAAATAGGTTGGACTTTTTCTACAAGTCCTTGGCCTGCATTTAAAGTTTTACTTGCATCTTCCAGAGTTTCTGTCATCCGTTTCAGGTTCCCCGCAGCCAATTGCTTGTCAGGCTCTTTCTGCTGAACCTCATCAACTGCGGCTCCTAATCGATTGCTGGCTTTTTGCTTAATATCTTCAGGTAAAGTAGACCCTTGAAGAATCTGCTGAATTTCGCCTAGCAATCTGAGTACATCTTCTTGGGAAAGTGTTTTTTGTGCAGGTACAGTCTGAGCTTGCATATTCTGCTGATTATTATTGCCGATAGCTGCCTGCATTCCGCCAGACATTTGACCTGTATTGGATTGTGAAATACCACCGGGATTACTGGTCATTTTAAATTTTCCTAGTGTCAATAATTGATGCAAACAACTTCATGAATTTACTTTGTGTATGCGTAATCATACTTACAATAAGCGAACTACGGTTTAACTGCCGATAATACTGAGATTTTCTCTAGGCTAACCTTTTATAGGATACCATACGCTAATATTATGAGTATATATTCGGATATAAACCTTACAGGTATTAGGTTTAATTGTGACTAGCGATCGCAGTCGCTATTTATCTAAATTCTATGTCTAATAAATACACCAAAATAAACTTAACTTAATGGGTTCTACCAAACACCAGTTTTGAATATAAAAAAATCCTCTCCTTGATTTGGAGAGGATTACTGATTACAAGTTGGAGTTGTTTACTTTTTTCTAACTGTTATTGAGCGGAATTTTCTGTACTATTAGCGCCAGTTTTATCTGAACTGCTACCGGATAATGTGTCCGTTTGATTTGATTTGTTTTGAGCAGGAGTAGAGATGCTAGTATCGTTGTTTTTCTCTTGAGTGGAAGTACTATTACTCTGGCTTTCAGACTGTTTAGGAACTTCAGGTATTGAAGGCGCTGGTTGCTGATTAACTTGTGTTGGCGCAGGATTGGGAATAGAAATGTTAATGTCTTGCTGAGGAGGCGCTACTGGGGCTTGAGGTACTGGCGCTTGCTGTTGTGGAACTGGAACAAGGACATCCCTAGTTTTTTCGATAATAGTCGTTTCTTTTTCAGGAGGTTGTTTGGCTTCTGGTTTTTGAGGAACTACTATTGCAGGTGTAATTGGGGTTGGTGTGTCGTTACGTTGATTTAGAAAGAAAAGAACACCACCAACCAAACCTACTAGCGAAGCAAGAAGCAAGCCAACTAACAATCCACTAGCAGCATTACTATTATCACGATCTGCTAAATTTTCTTGAGCGTCAACATAACCATTCCTATAGGAATTAGAGTTAGAACCGACAGGAACATTGTTAATAGTTTCTTCTGTTTTTTTAACGTTAGTGTGTATATGTCCGTTAGCGTCTTTGTATGAATCCTGCTGAACTTCGCGGTTATGGCTTTGGTAATCGTTTTTGTTAGTCATGGTGTTGATAAAGGTAAGTAAAAAAATTGAAAATTTCTAAACATTTTAGCTTTCTTAGAAAAAACTCTGAGCTATCTTGTAGTGTTAGTTTTGCTACTTGTGCTTGAATTTTTTATAGAATAACTTCAAAAATTATCTAAACAACTCTGTCTCTAGAGTGGATTCTTACATCTATCTAAAGATAGAATGCCAAGTAAGAAATTTACTGAAATTTAATCATTTAATGTTAAGGTTCACTGAATATTTATGGGCAAAACAATAAATAAAATATATGCAAGTACCCAAATCTATATAGGCAAAAAGAAATAGTGCAACTTAAATATTTCTGATTTTTTATTCACTAACTTGATTACAACCAAGTGAAGATTAAAAATGTAAAACGATATCAGGTTAATTTCGGTGGCACACTAGTTTTACACTCAGCAAATACTTTCTTCATCTCTACCTTATGTTGCCTAAACCCAAAAAGCATTGGACACCTTCAAACTGGGCAAGTTGGAAGCCCTTCGGCATTGGCGAACAGTACCCTAACAATTATTGGGAAGTTTTTCGAGCCATTTGGCTATCTCGTGACCAGCTACCTTACGCGTGGAACATCTTGGACAAAGGTGTTTGTGATGGTTGCGCTCTCGGAACAACCGGAATGAAAGATTGGACATTAGATGGCATCCATCTCTGCAATGTCCGGTTGCGATTGTTGCGGATGAATACCATGCCAGCTTTTGACCCTGCACTACTGGAAGATGTTTCTTCTTTGCAAAAGCAAAAAAGTGCCCAATTACGAGACTTAGGACGGCTTCCCTACCCGATGATGCGTCAAAGTGGGGAAAAAGGCTTTCGCCGTGTTAGCTGGGATGAGGCTTTGGAGGTAATTGCTAGTCGCATCCGCGCTACCACACCAGACCGCCTCAGCTTTTACGTTACCAGTCGCGGCACTGTTAACGAAACTTACTACGCCACTCAAAAAGCTGTGCGGGCAATGGGAAGTAATAATATTGATAACGCCGCCCGTATCTGCCATTCTCCCAGTACAGCGGGGCTAAAAGCTGCTCTCGGTGCGGCAGCTACTACTTGTTCTTATAAAGACTGGATTGGTACTGATTTGTTAGTCTTCATTGGCTCTAATGTTGCCAATAATCAGCCTGTCACTGTCAAGTATCTGCACTATGCGAAGAAAGCTAGTACCAAAATTGTGGTAATTAATACTTACCGCGAGCCAGGAATGGAACGCTACTGGGTTCCCTCGATTCCAGAAAGTGCCCTTTTTGGTACTAAGTTTGCCGAAGACTTCTTTTTGGTAAACATGGGTGGAGACATAGCGTTTTTAAATGGCACAATTAAGCACATAATTGCCAACGGTTGGGTAGACCAGTCATTTATTGACTTACATACAGATGGCTTTGCGGAACTTAAGGCATCATTAGAAAACCAATCTTGGGAAGAACTAGAGCGGTTTTCGGGAGCATCCCGCGATGAAATGTATGCTTTTGCCAAAATGGTTGGGGAAGCCAACAAAGCTGTATTTGTTTGGAGTATGGGCATTACTCAGCATGAATGTGGTGAAGATAATGTCAGAAGTATTATCAATCTTGCTCTGACTAGAGGTTTTGTCGGTCGGGAAGGCTGTGGTTTGATGCCGATTCGTGGTCACTCTGGGGTGCAGGGTGGTGCAGAGATGGGATGTTATGCAACTGTCTTTCCTGGTGGTAAGTCCATCACTCCAGAGAATGCTGCACACTTAAGCCAGCATTGGGGTTTTGCAGTGCCAGCAAGTAAAGGTTTAATTGCTCCAGAAATGATTGATGCAGCACATCGGGGAAAATTAGATGTGTTGTTCTCCGTGGGGGGGAATTTTTTAGAGGTGTTACCAGAACCCGATTATGTAGAAGGTGCGCTGAAGCAAATACCGCTACGAGTGCATATGGATATTGTTCTCTCCAGTCAGATGTTAGTGGAACCAGCTGACACTGTAGTGCTTTTACCTGCCACTACTCGCTACGAAATACCTGGGGGAGTGACAGAAACTAACACCGAACGCCGAGTGATTTTTAGCCCGGAAATTCCAGGGCCACGAATTGGGGAAGCACGTCCCGAGTGGGAGGTGTTTATGGAGTTGGCAAGGTGGGTGCAACCAGATTTGGCAGACAAGCTGACTTTTGCTGATACTGCTGCTATCCGCCAAGAGATTGCCCAAATTGTCCCACAATATGCTGGTATTCAACACTTACAGCAGGCGGGAGATCAGTTTCAGTATGGTGGGTCACATTTGTGCTTTGGTTGGAATTTTCCCACACCAGATGGGAAGGCGCACTTTGGGGTATTGTTGCCACCACAGATAGAATTACCAGAAGGCTGTTTTTTAGTAGCAACGCGCCGGGGTAAGCAATTTAATAGTATGGTGCAAGAACGCAAAGATGCAATTACTGGGGCAGTGCGCGAGGCAGTGTTAATAAATGTAGAAGATGCAGTAAAGTTGGGATTAAAAGATGGCGATCGCATTATTCTCAAAAATGATTTAGGCCAGTTGCATGGGCAAGTTTACATTGCACCAATTCAGTCAGGCAACTTGCAAGTACATTGGCCAGAAGGGAATGTGCTATTAGATAAAAGTAAGCGTTCTTTGGAAGGAGTTCCCGACTACAACGCGGTAGTAAGTCTAGAAAAACAAACTTAAAATATTAATACTACTGCCACGGTAAATTTATCAACCCATACTATCTAAATCAAGGTCTGATACCATTTCACAAAATTCTTGATACAAATCACTTTTTTTACCTCCCCTGCTTGCTATCTGTATCAATTTTAGAGTGAAATGGTATAAACGCCCCGCTACGCTTTAAGCGCAGCCATGCCCGCAAGGCTTTGAGCTACTGTTAAAGCTTTTTAATTAACTCCAACACTTTTTGGTAATCTTCTGTTTTTCCTTGTTCTTGAAAGAGGTTAGCGGCTTTTTGTAAATCTGCGATCGCCCATTGCTTGTCTCCCAAGGCAGCGCGGACAATTCCCTTGCTGTAGTAGGCTTGGGCTAAGTTGGGATTAATCTTCAGGGCTTGGTTATAATCAGAAATTGCTCCTTGCAAATCTTCTAAGTTAGAACGGGCAATTCCCCGACTGTAGTAGACATTGGCATAATTGGGATTAATCTTCAGGGCTTCGTTGTAATCAGAAATTGCCCCTTGCAAGTCTCCCAAAGCGGTGCGGGCAATTCCTCGATTGTTGTAGGCTAAGGCATAGTTGGGGTTAAGCTTGAGGGCTTGGTTGTAATCGGCAATCGCCCCGTGTTTATCTCCTGAAGCAGAGCGAGTATTTCCCCGGTTGATGTAGGCTTGGATATAGTTGGGATTAATGTTGAGGGCTTGGCTGTAATCAGCGATCGCTCCTTGCAAGTCTCCCAAGTTAGAGCGGGCATTTCCCCGGTTGTTGTAAGCTAAAGTATCTTTGACATTGAGGCGAATTGCTTCGGTTAAAGCTGCGATCGCTCCTTTATAGTCTTTCAACAAAGAACGAGCAACGCCCTGGATACGTATGGCATCTGCTTTCTTTCCTTGTGCGGCAAATAATTCTGTAGCTTTTTGTAAATCCTCAACAGCTTTTTGGTTGTTTCCAGACTTGCTGCGGCTCAACCCCAGCCTGTAGTAAGCTTGGGCTAAGTTAGGATTAATGTTGATCGCTCTGGTGTAATCAGCGATCGCTCCTTGATAGTCGCCTTTGTCATACTTGTCCTCAGCCTGAATAAAAAAGTCATCAGCTTTCGGTGCTGTGGCTGTTGGTGTGGCAGGAGGACTGACACCCACATCTGTCTTAGTGTTAGCTGAGAGTCTCAAAAAAGTATTAATGGGAACGCCCAAATTAAAACCTGTTTTGATAATAATATTGGGATTTTGGTCGGAAATTTGAAAGTTTTCCATAGTATCTCCCATACCATGAATTCCGACTACTTCGCCTTTGTCATTCAACACCGGGCCGCCACTCATCCCCGGTAAAGTATCATTGCTGTAGACCAAAGCATAGCCGTCACGCAGGGGTTTCGAGGCATTAGCAGTAATCTGCCCCGCGACAAAGTTATAAATCGAGTTAGAAATGACTGCGGTTGCTTTGGGGAAACCTGCTACATAAGCTGTAGCACCTTCTATGGCTTCGTCCGAGTTGCCGATTTTGGCAACAGTATAACTTTGGTTGCTGGTAAACTGCACAACCGCTAAGTCAACTTCTGGCAGCTTTTTCACAGTTTTGTAATCGAGTGGATAGCGCTGACCATCTGGGGTGACAATTTCATATTTATCTTCAGTTTCGATAACATGCTTAGCTGTCAGAACAGTGTAAGTATCGCCCTCTCGCTGAATAATTACCCCAGTCCCAGAACCGCTAGGATTGTCAATTAGTACAGTAATTGCTTTGGCAACCTTACTTACCTCAGTTGAGGATAGGGCGATCGCTATTTGGGGTTGTACAAAAGCGATTGATACTCCCATCAGCGCCGATGCCAGTGCGTAATCAAATTTCATAATTTAATTCCCAATAGGCATTAATTTAACTTTGGTAGTAAACAGGTTTACTTTACTTTACTTTTTGCACTATACCCAACTTACTGCTGAAGCTTTTTGATTAACTCCAGCAGTTGTTGGTAATCATCTGTATTTCCTTGTTCTAGATTAAGGTTAGCTGCTTTTCGTAAATCCGCGATCGCCCCTTGTTTATCTCCCAGCGCAAAGCGGGCTATTCCTCGACCAGTGTAAGCTGGGGCAAAGTTGGGATTAATTCGCAAAGCTTGGTTAAAATCAGTAATTGCTCCTTTCTTGTCTCCCAAATCAAAGCGGGCTATTCCCCGTCCGGCATAGGGTGGGGCCAGGTTAGAATTAATTCGCAAAGCTTCGGTGAAATCAGCGATCGCTTTGTTCTTATCTCCTAACTGATAATAGGAAATACCCCGGCCAGCGTAGGCTTGGGCGTAGTTGGGATTAATCTTCAAAGCTTGGTTGAAATCAGCGATCGCACTTTGGCTATCATCCAGGCTATTACGGGCAATCCCCCGGTTATTGTAAGCATAGAGAAAATTGGGATTAATCTTCAAAGTTAAGGTATAATCATCAACTGCCCCTTTCTTGTCTCCCAAGGCAGAGCGAGCCAGACCCCGGTTATTGTAAAGGTCAGCATCTTTGGGATTAATCTTCAGAGCTCTGTTATAGTCGTCAATTGCGCCTTGAAAGTCTCCTAAGTTATAGCGGGCAAGACCCCGATTATTATAGGCATTGAGATAGTTGGGATTGAGGCGAATTGCTGTAGTGTAGTTAGCGATCGCACCTTTAAAATCTCCCCTGTCGTACTTGTCCCCAGCTTGAATATAGAAGTCATCCGGTTTTGGTGCTGTTGCTACAGGTGCAGTAGGAGGACTAACGCCCACATCTACCCCAGCTTGAGATGAAAGTCTCAAAAAGGTATTGATCGGAATCCCCAAATTAAACCCTGATTTAACATAAGCAACTGTGGAATTGATTTTAGAGGTTTCGATATCCGCTTCATCTGCTCTACCATGAACTCCCACCAGTTCACCTCTGTCATTCAACACCGGGCCGCCACTCATCCCCGGTAACGTATTATTGTTGTAGACCAAAGCATAGCCATCACGCAGGGGTTTTAAGGCATTAGCAGTAATTCGCCCATCGGTAAAGTTGTAAATTGTACTGGAAATTGCTGCCGTAACTTGAGGAAAACCAGCTACATAGGCTGTTGTACCTTCCGCGGAGTCATCTGAGTTGCCTATCTTGGCAACAGTGTAACTTTGGTTGCTGGTAAACTGCATAACGGCCAAGTCTACTTCTGGCAGCTTTTTCACTGTATTGTAATCGAGTGGATAACGCTGACCATCTGGGGTGACGATTTCATATTTAGCTTGAGTTTCGATGACATGCTTAGCTGTCAGAACAGTATAAGTCTTACCATTTTGCTGAATAATTACCCCAGTCCCAGAACCATTTTGAGTCTCAATCAGCACCGTGATTGCTTTGGCAACTTTACCCACCTCAGACGAGGAAAGTGCTACGACAATTTGCGGCTGCACCAGGGTAATGGATACTCCAATGATTGCTGGTACAATTGCATAATTTAATTTCATATATTAATTGACCATATTTATGAATACGAGTGTGCTGAATGCTGACTCAAAACTCTTCATTAGCGAATTGGTACAGCCCAACTTAAACGAATAATCATCTGATGCAACTGTTCATCTGCTTCCATACCATCCTGAAACACAGAAGGAGCATCCCACAGAGGATAAGCTTGCATCCCATTCACACCCACAACCTCACCGCGACGATTCAACAATGGGCCACCACTCATACCCTTTTCGAGATTATTGGTGTACCCCAGCTGATAGCCTCCTTCTAAAGGTTTGGGTAGCACCAGCGAAACCTTACCTTTAGCAAACGCAAAAACTTTTTCCTGAGATTCTTCTTCAGCAGCCCGAAACCCTGCAACAAAGACCTCATCTCCCACTGTTGGAGGAGAACCGAGGGATGCCACAGCATAAATATTACCAGTACTCTGGAATTGCAATAAAGCTAAATCATTTTTCCCAAAGTTCAAGTTTTTGGATAAATTAGCTGCATGGATGCTACCATCCGGTGTTTGAATGCGATATGGGGCGTCACCTGCTTGCAACACATGAGCGTTGGTTAATACTGTATAAACAGAACCTTTTTTTTGCAGCAAAATTCCTGAGCCTAAGAAATCTGCTGACAAAACTTTAACGGTGATAGATTGCGCTTGTTGGTATTGTCCTGATTGCAAAACCTGGCAATCATGGCTTGTACATGAGGCAGAAACACTGACAACTGGTGTCGATGCTGACAGTGTTATGGGTAAACTGCCAATATACATAACCAGTGCCAGTTTACGCCAATTCATCTGAGTTTCCAGATAATACAAAATTGCGGTGCGATCGCATCAAGGAGTATTACCTGAATCTTGATTGGACTCACTACTTGATTCAACTGTAGCGTTGTTTAGGTACGCATCAAATTCGATATTCAGCGCTTCCTCACTACTTTCATTTAGTACATTTCCAGCTACTAACCCACGGCGATTTAATAGCCTTCGCACAGTATCTCTGGCATTACTACCACGCCTGAGAGTGAATAACAAAGTGCTATCTGTACAAGCAGCGTTTTGATTAATAGCAGCACACACTACAGATTCCCCTCTCAATATCCCAGTTCTGATGTACTTTAAAGTACCGTTGTCATAACTTCTTTGAAATCTGCGAGATACCTCTTGACAACGGCGTTCAACTGTCCACTCTTTTGAGAAGTATTCCTGAGAAACCCATCTAATCATTGGTACATTCCTCCCATCCTGTGTACGGGCAAATGTGATTGGTATGCCCTTGCTCTTTGCACAGTAGAAGGTTGTGCCTCCTGCATAGCTAGGTTGACCGATGGTTGCAGTTGTGGTCAACACAGTCAGTGAAGCTATTGTAATTCCTGTCAACCCTTGACCAAATAACTTTAGTCTCATCATGAATGCGCGGCTTGTTAAAAAGAACATCAGTTATACTACGGATACTTGAGAAAAAGTGACAATACTTTCTAAGTATTTGTTCCCGATAATTGCCCCTGTGAGTTACACAACCACTGTATTGTAAATTAAGTTGATCATTTAAGTAAATAAAACAAACTTCTTAGCCCCAGCTAAGCATTTCTTAATTAGCTATTACTTTTTCTTGATTTATACTAAATTACAATACTTAATATGCATAATAATAGCTGGAATGAAATATTCATTTTTTAAAAGAAATATAGAATTACTTAGCCAAAAGCTTAAAGAAAACTCGCGATCGCTCAAACAATGGTATTTAGATACACCAGAAAGAGCGCTATTAGAGGCTTACCAAGCAGCTCAAAGCATTAGAAACATCGAAATACAGCATTTTAATAACAAAAAAATATCTCCAAAATCAGCAGATTATACTAAAAATGTAATGTCTTATTGGCAAGGATACCTGAATAAAAAGTTAACTATTATCAAGGTAAAACTTGCGGAATTTAGGCTAAGCCGAGGAATTATAAATATCTCTAATTCTCCTTTATTAGAAAAATTAAAATTTATTGATGAAGTCGTAGAAAAGTATAATATCAAAGATGAACTAATTAGCAACAGCCCAGTTAGACAAACTTCACAACCACTACAAATTGAACACAATCAAGTCAAAAAACAGCCAGAATCATCTGATATTAATGGCGTTAAAGTTCCACCTTTAACTCAAAAAACTGGAGCTTTACCGAGGTCTATTGGCAGAACAATTAATAAAATTAAAGCAGATTTTGCGCCACAGGCAGAAGAAGATTTTATCAGAAATTACCGGATTTCTAGGAGTAGGACAAAAACTGCTCTAAGATTTTTGATCCTTCTAATTATTGTGCCACTTTTAACCCAGCAAATATCTAAACAGTTTTTAATAACCCCTATATTAGATCGGATTAGAGGTGACAACGAAATTCAGATTTTCCTAAATTCTGACATGGAAGTAGAAGCTCTCGAAAAATTAAAGAGTTTTGAAGAACAATTGAGATTTCAGTATTTACTTGCTCAAGCACCACCACTCTCGTCAGAGGTAATTAAAGAAAGTGTCAAAAACAAAGCAGTTGAGATAGCTGAGGAATTTCGCTTTAAAAGTAATAGCGCTATTAGCAATGTGTTTGCTGATTTGCTTTCACTGGTTGCTTTTGGTGTGGTAATTGCTTCGAGCAAAAGAGAAATTGTGACTGTGAAATTATTTCTAGACAATATTGTCTATGGACTGAGTGACAGCGCCAAGGCCTTTTTAATTATTTTGTTTACAGATATATTTGTCGGATTTCACTCGCCACATGGATGGGAGGTTGTTCTGGAAACATTGGCAGAACATTTAGGTTTACCAGCTAGTAGAAACGCAATATTTTTATTTATTGCTACATTTCCTGTAATTTTAAATACTATCTTTAAATACTGGATATTCCGTTATCTCAGTCGCTTATCTCCATCAGCATTAGCTACATTGAAGGAGATGGATGAGTAAAGATTCCCGACTTCTTAAAAAAGTCGGGAATCTTGTTGTCTTGTTGTTCAGTCTTGAATTCGCTAGGCTATTTATATCCTGGTTCTTTTCATGCTATGGATTTTGAAGGCAAAGCCACCGCCCCAACTGCTACAGACAACGTTGAATTTGCTCAACCAGCTACCAATCGTAAGCGACTGGAACTACTGCGAGATACAGAGGCTCTACTGCGTCGCCCAACTGTAGCAACTCTAGTGCCAATCTTACCATCTAAGCTGAGTAACAGATTCCAAGCAGCCTCATCTTTAGCAGATGACTCCTTGAAGGAACTGGCAACAATTGATCTAAACGATATTAGCGATTTTGATCTGCGACCTGCAAGAATTCTTATTAGCTTAAGCTTTATTGGTTTTGGGGCGCTAATGATATTAGTGCTGTTACTTTACTTAAACACGTTACATCCAGAACTCAGTACGGTTGAACAAATTCGGCAGTATTGGTATCAATATATTTGGTTTGTCAGCTTGGGTGTTACGGGAATGTTTATCTTAGGTCGTGAGGCGATGCGTCCTATTCCCAAACGGCGAAAGTCATATAAGCGTTAAGCTCATCCCACCTTTAAAAGGGGATAACACGAAAGACTGTTGACTGTTGACTGTTAACCGTCAACGACCTAAAAAGGCGTCTTTCATCACCTACCGAGAAGCAATGAGTTTTCCCGACGCCTTTTTATAAATTTATGTAGGTAAGCACTGTCTTTGATGTTGATCAGCAAAAATAATATAGATGTAATATTTACAATGCAAAATATAACTGGGTACAAGCACAATATTGGAGCTATGTTACATGAATCATGATGCTTTCATTGTTCCACCAGGTTCAAAGATTTCTCTGCCAAAAAATTATGATCCAGCTTATAAAACTCAATTTCATGAAAAAACTGATGCTGCAACAAAATTGCAGGCAGATGTTATTAAATTAGCAAATTACCAAAATATTCTCTATGCTCAAAATACTTATGCTTTGTTAATTATTTTTCAGGCAATGGACGCTGCTGGGAAAGATAGCACAATTAAACATGTGATGTCTGGTGTAAATCCCCAAGGATGTCAGGTGTATAGTTTCAAGGAACCTAGTGCGGAAGAACTAGACCATGACTATCTGTGGCGCTCAATGAAAGCTTTGCCAGAACGAGGTCGAATTGGGATATTCAACCGCTCATACTATGAAGAAGTATTAGTAGCTCGTGTCCATCCAGAAATTCTCCAAAAACAACAACTACCCCAAATACCTAATGGCAATCGGATTTGGAAGCAGCGTTTTGAAGAAATCAATAACTTTGAAAAATATTTGGTAAATAATGGTGTTATCGTCTTGAAGTTTTTTCTCAATATCTCTAAGTCTGAGCAGAAAAAACGCTTTTTTGAAAGGATTGAATCGCCTGACAAACATTGGAAATTTTCAGCCAGTGATGTCAAAGAACGAGCTTTTTGGGATGATTATATGAATGCTTATGAAGAAGTTTTTAATAATACTAGTACTGAATGGGCCCCGTGGTATATTGTTCCTGCCGATCGCAAATGGTTTACACGCTTGGTAGTCGCTGATATTATCTGCACAAAATTACAAGAACTAAATCTGAAATACCCCACTCTCCTTGAGGAACATAAACAGCAACTTTTACAAGCTAAACAGATTCTAGAGCAAGAAAATTAACTCTCTAACTCAACAGGAAAGTACTGAACCTGCTGAAATATACTGTATAATATAGGAATTAAGTTTGATGTTTGAAAAAATTCAGTACGCTTGAAACTTAAGTGTAAGGTGAGCATTGCCCACCCAACGTGTATTTCCAAAATCAAATACTAGTCCTAATATATACAGCTAAAAAAATCACTTCAGAGTTATTAAAGCTACTTGTAACTATTGAATGGCTATATAATCACAGCCGAAAAATCATGGCAAAAATGGCAGAAAATGCCAACAATCATCCACCTCAATTTACTAATGCTGCTTTCGATATAGTAGCTCTGGCAGCTTCAGCAGGTGGGTTGGCTGCCATAACTGAAGTATTATCGAATCTGCCCGCCGAATTTACAGCCGCGATCGCCGTTGTCCAACACCTAGACCCCCGGCATCGCTCGCTAATGGCAGAAATTCTCAGTCGGCGTACTATTATAAGTGTCAAGCAGGCAGAAGAGGGAAACAATCTTACCCCAGGAATAGTTTATATTGCCCCACCCAACCGTCACCTCCTGGTCAACTGTGATGGTACACTCTCCTTATCCCAATCGGAATTAGTACATTTTCTGCGCCCTTCTGCTGACCTATTATTTGAATCAGTTGCAGCCAGTTACAAAGACCGGGCGATCGCCGTTGTACTCAGTGGAACTGGTAGCGACGGAGCGATGGGTGTAGAAGCAATCCACAAAATGGGCGGTACAGTTATTGCCCAAGACGAAAAAACTGCCGAATTTGCCGGGATGCCCTCCGCAGCAATTCAAACTGGCTATGTAGATTTCATTCTCCCCTTAAATGAAATCTCCCATGCCTTAGTAACTCTAGTCATGGGTAATGCTTGAAAGGGACTGGGTATTGGGGATTGGGGATTGGGGACTGGGGACTGGGGATTGGGAATAAATTTTCCCCTCTGCCCCTCTGCCCCTCTGCCCCTCTGCCCCTCTGCCCCTCTGCCCCTCTGCCCCTCTACTCCCCTGCCCCCCTGCCCCTCTCCCCCTCTCCCCCTCTGCTATGACTTCCACAGAAAGAGATCCTGAATTTGAAAATCTACTGGTTTATCTCAGACACAGCCGGGGCTTTGATTTCACAGGCTATAAACGTTCAACTTTGATGCGTCGGGCACGCAAGCGAATGCAATCGTTGAGTATAGAGAGTTTTGGAGATTACCTGGATTACTTAGAGGTTCACCCAGAAGAATTCAATCTTCTCTTCAACACCATCTTGATTAATGTCACCGCCTTTTTTCGGGATGCCTGCGCCTGGGAATACCTGGCAGAGCATGTGCTACCCAATCTAATTAGGGAGAAACAAAATTCTGACCAAATCCGCATCTGGAGTGCTGGCTGTGCTTCTGGGGAAGAGGCTTATACCTTGGCAATACTGATGGCTGAAATTTTGGGAGCCGAGGAATTTCGCCAACGGGTGAAAATTTATGCCACAGATGTAGATGAAGATGCTCTTAATCAGGCTCGCCAAGCTGTATATTCAGCAAAAGATGTCCAGGCGGTTTCAGATGAACTGCGGCAAAAATATTTTGAGCTTGTAGGCAACCGCTATGTCTTTCGTCAAGACCTACGCCGCTCAGTAATTTTTGGTCGTCATGACTTACTTCAAGATGCGCCGATTTCCCGCTTAGACTTGCTAGTTAGTCGCAACACACTGATGTATTTTAACTCTGAGGCTCAGGGACGAATTCTAGCTCGGTTTCACTTCGCCCTTAATGATACAGGCTATCTGTTTTTGGGGAAAGCAGAGATGCTGTTGATGCATTCGAGTCTGTTCACCCCAGTAGACTTAAAAAACCGGATATTTACTAAGATATCGTCAGTGAATACGCGCGATCGCCTCCTAGTTATAGCAAATGCAGCAGATGACGAATCTAGCAGCCGTTTGTCTCGAAACCTCCGCCTGCGAGACATGGGGTTTGATACAGCACCGATCGCTCAAGTAGTCATTGATATTAATGGTATTCTGGTGATAGCAAACGAGCAGGCGCGAAGTTTGTTTGCTCTTTCACCGAGAGATTTATCACGTCCCTTCCAAGATCTGGAACTTTCCTATCGACCATTGGAGTTGCGATCGCTGATTGAACGAGCTTACACAGAATGCCGCACCATCAATCTGACAAATGTAGAGCGTTATTTATCCAGCAACGAAAAGCAGTATTTAGATGTACGGATCATGCCTTTGCAAGACACCGACAACAGTTTTTTAGGTGTTAGTATTGCTTTTCATGATGTCACCCGTTATATTCAACTCCAAGAAGCACTGCAACGCTCCAGACAAGAATTAGAAACTACCAACGAAGAACTCCAATCTACTAATGAAGAATTAGAAACTACTAACGAAGAACTTCAATCTACTAATGAAGAATTAGAAACTACTAACGAAGAACTTCAATCTACTAATGAAGAGTTGGAGACAATGAACGAAGAACTTCAATCTACTAATGAAGAATTACAAACAATTAATAACGAACTCTCGCAGCGGACTATAGAACTTAACCGGACAAATGTATTCCTCGTCTCTATTCTCAGAAGTCTCCAAACTGGAGTAGTAGTGATTGATAATAGCTTTAATATCTTAATTTGGAATTATATGGTAGAGGATTTGTGGGGTTTACGGACTGAAGAAGTTCTAGGAAAATCTATCTTTAGTTTAGATATTGGACTGCCCGTTGAGCAATTGCGATCGCCACTTCGCGAGTCTCTATCCAAAAAAAATCAATTTCAAGAAATGATCTTTGATGCTACTAATCGTCGGGGTAAACAAATAAAATGTTACCTAGCAATTACTCCCCTACTCGGCATTGAAATAGAGGGAGCAGTTTTAATGATGGTAGATGTAGAGAAAGTGAACAGTATGATTTCTACACAAGAAATTGAGGAACGGCGACAACAACAGTAATAAGGGGGGAGAGGGGTAGAGGGGTAGAGAGGCAGGGGAGGTAGAGGGGCAGAGGGGGAAAATGGAAAAATTTCTTCCCATTCCCCATTCCCCATTATCGAGGTTACAATACCTGCTCAAAAGCCTCAATTAGGCGGTCAACTTCCTCAAGCGTGTTGTAATGTACCATGCTCACGCGTACTATTCCATTTTGCGAAGCTAACCCCAAGTATTCAATTAGCCTTTTAGCATAAAAGTCTCCGTAGCGAATTCCGATGTAATGTGGGTCAATTTTGATAGGGATGGTCGAGCTATCAATTCCATCTACTACAAAAGATATAGTGGGTACACGCGTATGGTTAGCTTTCAATTGACCGAGCACACGTACATTAGACTTGTCGTTGAGGTAGTCTAGTAAGCGATCGCCTATCTTCTCTTCATGCATACTGATTAAATCAAAGACTTGCACCATTTGACTTCTCAAATCAGTTGTAGTTTGATTGCCATAGTGTATTTGTGCTAGTTCACTCAAATAATCACATAAACCTAACATTCCATAACTCAATTCAAAATTAACATTACCTAATTGAAACTTATAAGGAATATCTGTCTGAGTAATAAAATAATGATTAAGACCAGGCATTTTTAATAAATGTTCTTCTTTGCCATAAAGCAAAGCATGATGTGGCCCGTAAACTTTATAAAAACTCAAAGCATAGAAATCCACATCTAAATCTTGGACATCAACTAATCTATGCGGCGCATAAGCAACACCATCCACACAAATCATTGCCCCACGTTCATGTACAAATGCAGCAATTTTTTTAATAGGGTTGATAGTTCCCAAAATATTAGAAGCATGAGTTAATGCTACTAGTTTTGTGCGTTGACTCATTAATGGTTCTAAATCTTCTAAATGCAATTCCAAGGTATCTGGACAGATTTGCCAGACTTTAATCTTCATTCCTTGTTCTTCTAAAGCAACCCAAGCCCCAATATTGGCTTCATGGTCACAATTAGTAACAATAATCTCATCACCAGGTGCGAAAGTTTGACTCAAACACATTGAGAGAACTTTCAACATCATTGTAGTCGATGGCCCCATGACCACTTCTCTAGGAGACTTGGCATTAATAAAAGTAGCCATTCCTCTTGTTGCTAATGCCAAGCGTTCTCCTGCTAGTTGAGAAATTGCATAAGAAGCACCCAATTGGACATCAGATGTCAACAGAAATTCACTAATCCTATCTACTACTTTCTTTAAGGTTTGTGAACCGCCAGCATTATCAAAAAAAGTCCATTCACCAGCTAAGGCAGGAAAATATTGACGAACTTTATCAAGATTCAAGATCAAAGTAGAAACCCTCAAGCAAATATAGAAAGATGAGTTAAATAACAGATAATGAAGGTTGAGATAAGAACGAAAAACTTTTATTCTTAACTTTTCTTCATTCTTCATTATGTATTCTTTAGCCTAGCTTACTTTTAGCAAGTCATCCAGAGAGCGTCTGCATACTTTTTTGTTTACAACTTGTTACGCTATCGTTTTTAGTTTGTGAAAATACCTCTATAGGGGGTTCCCTTGAGATCTGAAAAAGTATCTAACTAAAGTATCTGAGTTACAGCAAACATTTATGTTTTTATTCTTCACAATTTACTTCAAGTTTTTTGATAAGTTAAAGGTAGAGCCAAAAAATTTATTATTTTGACTCTTAATGCCTTGATCAAAAGCGAGGTAACGAGCTATGGATATTGCAGTTAAATACGACATCGAGGTTATCAAGGAAGAAGCACGTCAACTTGCTCAAAAGGGACTTGTTAACCGTCAGCAGCCAATCTATACTCTTTGTAAATACATTCCTGATCATGAATGGGTGTATTTCGAGCTTGAGCTAGAAAAAAACGAGTTTTTACTCAGAGATAGAATTATCGACCTGCTAGATCATGAATACTGGGAAGATGATTGAAGCTGTACCTAGAAATCAGAACACGTTAGTAACATCTTCAAGAAAATCAAAATTAAAAATTAAAATCTCAACATAAAAAGCCCTCGAATTAATTTGGGGGTTTTAAAAAAGGTTTTATTAAAGTAAGCAGCAAATATTTAGTTGGCGGTGGTCAGTGGTCAGATCCCCGACTTCTTAAAGAAGTCGGGGATCTAATAGCCCAGCAATGTTTACGCTGTAATGGTTGCTAATGCCTTGTCAACAGCTTGCAGTGCGGTATTGATTTCTGCTTCTGTCACAATCAGCGGAGGTACGAACCGGACAACTTTTGGCCCTGCTGGTACGAGCAATACGCCCTCGTCTATGGCAGCTTTGACGATATCAGCTGCGGTTAACTGAGTAGATGCTTGCAACTCCAGACCATTGATCAAACCCCAACCCCGAACTTCGGCAATTTGGTGAGGATATTTTGCGGCGATCGCTTTTAATCCAGATCGCAGCTGTTCACCTCGTTCTTCCACATTCTGCAAAATATTCTCCCGCTCTATTGTCTGACAGACACTAAGCGCCACTCCACACACAAATGGATTTCCGCCAAAGGTGCTGGCGTGTTCTCCTGGTTGAAAAATATCACAGAATTTTTTGCTCATCATTGCACCGATGGGGATACCGCCACCCAAGCCTTTGGCGCTGGTGAAAATATCCGGCTCAACGCCAAGATGTTCATAACCCCATAATTTACCACTGCGCCCCATGCCAACTTGCACTTCATCAAAAATTAGTAGAATGCCAGTTTCATCACAAATTTGCCGCAGCTTTTTGAAATAGGCAATATCCCCTGGACGTACCCCACCCTCTCCCTGCAATGGTTCTATTAAAATCGCCGCTACACGATAATCGCCTTCATCCAACTCGCTAATCGCCACTTCCACAGCGTTAATATCGTTGTAATTTACGTAGTGGAAACCAGGCACTAATGGATCAAAGTATTTTTGATACTTCGGTTGTCCTGTAGCAGTAATTGTTGCTAAAGTCCGCCCGTGGAAACTGGCATTGGCGGTTAAAATAATCGGTTTTTCAATTTCTAGAACTGTGTGGGCATACTTCCGCGCTAGTTTAATTGCCGCTTCGTTAGCCTCAGCTCCAGAGTTGCAGAAAAATACGCGATCGGCACAAGAGTGTTGAATAAGCCATTTTGCCAACTCACCTTGCTCAGGAATGTAGTACAAATTAGAGACATGGTGCAGCTTTTGGATTTGGCGAGTCACCGCTTCTACCATAGCCGGGTGAGCGTGTCCCAAGGTACAAGTGGCAATTCCAGCCACAAAGTCCAGATATTCCCGCCCTTGTGTATCCCAAACCCGGCAACCAGCGCCCCGTTCTAGGGCTAAAGGAAACCGGGCGTATGTGGACATTACAGCTTGATTAAAGCTATCTGCATCAAAGGGACTAGATGCTACACCTGAATCTGGGGGGATCGTGACTTGTTCATCTAGAGTTTGTAGACTCACTACCGCTCCTCCTGAAGTTTTTCATCATATAGTTATCTACTAGTTTCCTAGAAATCTTTAAAAATTACTTTTTATTTCCCGCAACTTATACTTCCTCTTAAGCTAACGCTCATATATTCTCAAACGTGTGGTAGTGGTGAAAAATTTTGTACTCAACACTAGAGCAAAAATATCAACGTATCCAAAAGGAGTTAATGGCTGGGGCGATCGCTCTCGGCGGTGTGCTCCTGATTGGCACTTTATGGTATTGGTTAGTAGAAGGCTGGTCATGGCAAGACGCAGCTTACATGACAGTCATCACCTTAGCTACGGTGGGATATGGAGAGACACAGCCACTAGGTAGCCGAGGACGATTGTTTACAATTGCCTTAATTTTATTGGGTGTGGTCAATATCGGTTACATTGTCAATAGATTTACCGAAGCCATAATACAAGGCTATTTTCAAGAAGGAATTCGGCTACGGCAACAGAAGCGATTAATGGAATCCCTAACACAACACTACATCATTTGTGGATTTAGTCGGACTGGTCGTCAAATTGCCAAGGAATTTCGGTCAGAAGGCGTATCTTTTGTAGTGATTGATTCCGAAATAGAATCTGTGCAAAGGGCGCAAAATGAAGGTTATACAGCATACCAAGGTGATGCTACATTAGATGACACGCTTTTGAAAGTCGGCATTGAACGGGCAATTTGTATTGTCGCAGCGCTACCTTCAGATGCAGAAAATTTATATACAGTTTTATCAGCTAAAACACTGAATCCAGAAATCCGGGCGATCGCACGGGCAAGTACAGAAGAAGCTTTACAAAAATTACAACGCGGTGGTGCAGATGAAGTGATTTCTCCCTATATTACAGGCGGGAAGCGGATGGCTGCGGCGGCACTTAGACCCCAGGTTTTAGATTTTGTAGATGGGATTCTTACAGGTGCAGACCGCCAGTTGTATATGGAAGAATTTTTACTCGACCCGGCTTTCTGTCCTTTTGTCGGTCAAACTTTACAAAAAGCCAGATTGCGATCGCAATCTGGGGCATTAGTTCTGGCAATTCGTCGCGTTGATGGCAATCTCATCGGTGGCCCCACTGGCGAGACGGTTTTAATGCCGGGAGATCGGCTAATCTGCATGGGTACAGCTGAACAACTGCGTAGCCTCAACCAAATTCTTGGGCCAATTGGTTCCCAGAAATTGCGTGAACCTAAAAATACTTGATGGAGAGAAACGTTGCATTGCAACTTTAACAGTAAACAGTAAACGGTAAACAGTAAACATAATTGGGTGTAAGGGAAACTACTAATACTGATTCAATTAATGATTGCAACAAATCCTTTGGTAGAGACGTTGCATTGCAAGGTCTCTACATGGTCTATCTAATCAGAACTTACGCACTCAGATCCCCCAACCCCCTTCAAAAGGGGGCTTTATAAATTCCCCCCTTTTGAAGGGGAGCCAGCGCGGTCTTCTCTACTTTGAGGCTGCGCCAAGGGGGTTTCCCCGCCACTCCCCACAACGGATAGCGCAGCGTAAAGCCTTCTCTTCTCCTATCGGAGACACTTCGTGAACGAGAGGCTTCGCCTTAAGCGAAGCCATGCCGCAGGCTTTACGGCATGGCTTCTCTACTTTGAGGCTGCGCCAACGCTGAGAGCGAGTCTTGTCTGCGACACGCTGCGCGAACGAGCGTCGGCAACCTCCGCCTTGGGGTGGCTCCCCATGAGCGACTGGCGTGGGCTAGGGGGGATCTAGGTTTCAGCCTTCAGTGCGTAAGTCCTACTAATAACCCAAAGCCGATTACTGGCAGGCGCTATCTAGCAAGTTTAAATCCCCCCAACTGTTTACTGTTTACTGTTTACTGTTCACTGATTTAAACCTTGTTTAGCCACTCCAAAATACTGGCTTTGCTCTCTGCTAATCCTTTATAAACCAGCGATTCTGGTGTCATAGACTGAATTGCAGCATGAAGCTTAGACCTTAACACTGAATCTTTTTTAACCACGCCACAATCTCTAAAATAAGTACGAATAGTAAACAGCGCTGCTTCATACTCCGGTAGTCCCCAAATTACCTGTCGTTCAATTCGCAGGTAGAGCTTGGGGTGCTGTGGATCAAAGTTTCTACCCCGCCACTGGCTGAGTGAAATCCCAGACGGCGCTTGAGGATGGTGGTTAAGACGAGTGTCGGTACTCAAACCCCAAGCAAAGCGCACCATTGGTTTGTGATCAATCATCGTATTGACGATCGCATCTGCTCGGCGATTGATTTTTTCTATACCTGCTACAGGTGCATGGATTGTAGCAAAATCTTTGCCAATTTTTGCCTCGGCTGACCAGTGGTTGGGATAGCAAAGATGAACTGCACTCAGCCAGTTGCTACCATTAGCAGTACGGCAGATAACTGTTAAGTCTTCCTGCATCTGTAGTGCTAGGGCATCGAGAATAGAGGCATAAGGTGGAAAGACTGCGCTACCCTGGACTTGCTGTAACTCCCAGTCTGCATCAAGGTAGAGGGTTTCTTTGGTGAGCCGGCTGTAGAATATCCAAGTATTATCTATGGACTTTTTGCAGCAAAAGTGGTTTGGGTATTCTTGGGTAAGGCGATTAATTATTAAACGGGCGATCGCTCCTGCCACAGCCTTAGAATAGTTGCAGATTTGGTAGTACTTACTCAACCGCTCTGCACGGGCTAACAGCTTAGCCTGTCGATAGTGGTTAAAATTATCATCAATTTGAAATACTTGTTGGTCAGCCTCACCATTGCTCAAGCAGGAGCCAAAAGGCATCATCCCTGGCTTGACTTCATAGCGTCCACTCATTAGCGGGAAGTAGCAAGGCGCACTATCAAAAGCTTCGATTGTCCTAGCTTCCTGAAGTAAGTTTTCTAGAGACATAGGTGCTGCTATGCGTCTTTGCATACCCATTTTTTAGCATACATGACGAGTGGGGAAGTAAGGGGAGCAGGGGAAGCAGTGCGTTGCGGGGGTTCCCACGGCAGTCCGCTCAAGTCGGGAAACCCGCCCACGCGGCTGCCTCCCCGTTGTAGCAACTGCCGTGGAGCAGGGAAGCAGAGGAGCTGGGAAAGAATAAATAACTCCTGACAAATGACCAATGACAAATGACAAATGACTATCAACCAATCTCATTCCACCCATGCATAGGTGCTATATCTTTAGTGACCCATTCGATCAGGATTGGAGGAGCTTCTGATATTAAGATGCTGGGATAAACAGCTGTACCCCAATTAGGATGCACTAGCACACTGCATTTGTTTTTAATTACTGGATAGTTGAGTAAGGCTTTGACAACTGCTGTGTCGTTGTGGGGAATTGCTCCAGGGTGGGACATTAAAGGATAGCCAGTACGGGGATCGATTAGGTCAGTTAAATAACCGCGATCGCGTAGATTAAATACCAGATCGCAGCCAAATCTCATAAACTTTTCTCGTAAGCGTTCTTTTTCTGCCTCTATCTCTGCTGTCTTTTCCACTAGTTTATATTGTGATTGCTGGAGGACAATCACTACCCATAAAAATGGTTGCTCTTTCCAATCTGGTAATATCCGTTCGCAGTTGGCACAGATATACTGGCTAGGGGCATGAATTGAAATCTGAACCGCTTGTCCCATATTGCCAACCAAATTAATGGGACAGCCTTGCTCCGAAGCGTAAACTTTGGGATAGTTCACTACATTTATTCGGTTTTTGCAAGTTTTTTTAATTTGTTCCTCGGTATCGATGATATCTCTTAAAAGTTCAGAAAAATCATCTTATTTCTATAAATAGTTTATTTTTCTTTGAAGCAGTTGTTAATAATTTGGGAATTTTAATCTTATTTTTATGTTTTATTAATCTGTTCTGATGATATTTGTTGCGATGGCGTAACCGCCCGTTGGAGGCGCTCGCTCTTGAAATCTAGGCGATCAAAATCTCAAAACATAACAACTATCTCAGCAAATTTGCGGTCAATGCTAAAATGGCATAACTTTCAAAGAAGCTGTCCTAAATGGTGTCTAGTAAGGCAAAGCGTGTTATAGTTCCGCCCAAATGTGAGCAGAAAAGACAAAAGTAATTGTGTCTGCTAGAAAAAATTTTAGCTCTTTACTTAGTTTCGATAGTACGCAATTAATTGAGTTTTAAAGAATTCACTGGAACTTCATCCCAAGACTCGACTGTTCGCAATCGTGCTATCCAACCTGCTGTCTTTTGCATCTCAGTCAAGTTTTCCTGAAAGGAATCATGACAATCTTTGGCTTGAGACTCATTACAACATGCAATACAGGCATGAATCATCCCAGATGGATCAATTTGCTCATTTACCCAAATAGTCATGGAGTTTTCCCTCAAAAAATGTTGCTAAAAAAGCGATTCCTAATTCTTAGAGTACTATTTAGAACCCAGATTCCGCACACTTGTCGTGGCGAATTCATTGAAAGGGTGGTTTTAGGAAACTTTGGTTTAGGCTTTCCACGATATTACAGGGGTTTCTAGCGTTAATAAATATTTCGCCAACAGTATAAGACGCTCCGTCTTCACGAAGCGTCTTTCTACGACACGCTACGCGAACGTAGAGAACACCGCTCTGGCTCAATTTTCCCCTGACATTGAGGATAATCTACATTTATCTGGAAGGATAGCCAGCTTTATCTAAGTCTTGGATGAAGAAGATTCAATTAATTTTTTCAATTTCAGATAGGCTTGTTCTGGTGTTAAAGGCTCTGAAGTCTTTTCATTAGGGATATAGAATTGCCAGCTATCTGGAAAGTGATGAACAACAAAAGAAGGAATTAGTGCTAGATTCAGTGCCTTTCTTCCCAATTCTTCTGCTTGTTCGGCTAAAGTGATTTCGTCATGAAACGAGTATTGGCTCATAAAAATAATAGTTGTTATGTAGACGCGTTATCAAAAACTACTTGGTGTTTCTATCTTACCCAGTAGCGATCGCCTCTGAAAAATTACTGTGAACTAGAGAAGGCGGTAGAGAAATGGATACTATTAAATAAAAAATATCAATTATGAGCTTGTGTAGAGATGCAAAATCTTGCACCTCTACAGATTGCAAGGATAGATTTTCTCTGCTGAACTAACTTGCAAACAAATCTAAATCGGTTACAGCACCGAGACTGCTAGAAGATACCAACTTGGCATATTTCGCCAGTACGCCTTTAGTGTAACGCGGTGCAGGTGCTTGCCAATTAGCACGACGACGAGCTAATTCCGACTCAGATACATTCAACTGCAATCGGCGTGCAGGTGCATCAATGGTAATACTATCGCCTTCTTCTACAAGAGCGATCGCACCCCCAACTGCGGCTTCTGGGGCAACATGACCGACTACCATACCATAAGTACCACCAGAAAAACGCCCATCGGTAATTAATCCTACCGTATCACCCAACCCAGCACCGATAATTGCTGAGGTTGGAGCCAGCATTTCCCGCATCCCTGGGCCACCCTTGGGCCCTTCGTAGCGGATAACGAGAATATCACCTGGTTGAATCTTACCCGCCAAAATTGCATCTAAAGAGGCTTCTTCCGATTCAAACACGCGTGCGGGGCCGGTAATTACTGGTTTTTTCACTCCAGTAATTTTAGCTACAGCCCCTTCTGTGGCTAAATTGCCTCTGAGAATAGCTAAGTGTCCTTGAGAATACATCGGGTTATTCCAAGTCCGAATCACATCTTGGTTGGGAGATGGTTCTGCTGGTATATCTGCCAAGACTTCTGCAACTGTTTGACCACTGATGGTGAGGCTATCACCGTGTAGCAAGTCATGCACAAGTAGCATTTTCATCACTTGCGGAATGCCACCAGCTTTGTGTAAATCAGTAGCTACATACTTACCGCTGGGTTTTAAATCGCACAGAACAGGGACACGAGCGCGAATAGTTTCAAAGTCGTCCAGGGTTAACTCTACATTAGCGGCGCGGGCGATCGCCAGAAAATGCAATACGGCATTTGTCGAACCACCTACGGCCATAATTACAGAAATGGCGTTCTCTATAGATTTGCGAGTAATAATTTGGCGGGGTAAGATTTGTTTACGAATGGCTTGGACTAAAACAAATGCTGATTTTTCAGTACTGTCGGCTTTTTCGGCATCTTCTGCGGCCATTGTTGAGGAATAAGGCAAACTCATTCCCAGCGCCTCAAATGCTGAAGACATGGTGTTAGCTGTGAACATTCCACCACAGGAACCAGCACCGGGACAAGCACGGCTTTCAACTTCTAATAGTTCTTTGTCGTCAATTTTACCGGCACTGTATTGACCGACGGCTTCAAAAGAACTGACAACGGTTAAATCGCGTCCATTGTAGTGTCCGGGTTTAATTGTGCCACCGTAAACAAAGATAGCGGGGATATTCATCCGGGCGATCGCCAACATTGCCCCTGGCATATTTTTATCGCAACCGCCAATAGCTAGTACACCATCCATACTTTGCCCTGTACAGGCGGTTTCAATCGAGTCGGCAATTACTTCCCGTGATACTAGGGAATATTTCATCCCTTCAGTTCCCATTGAAATCCCGTCGCTGATGGTAATTGTACCGAACATTTGCGGCATCGCTCCAGCACTTTTAACGGCAACTTCTGCCCTTTGTGCCAGTTGATTTATCCCCATATTGCACGGGGTAATAGTGCTGTAACCATTGGCAATACCCACAATGGCTTTATTGAAATCTTCATCTTTAAAACCAACTGCACGCAGCATTGCTCTATTAGGCGATCGCTGCACTCCTTGCGTCACAACTTGGCTTCTTAAATTCTCCGACATTTTTTTTCCTTCCCTGCCATCATCGCTTGTGTTGCGATTGTATTACATGATTTTCTCAAAAGACGACACATAATAGAGCATCAGTTAGTATTGCAAATTCTCTGTATTTCATATTTCCAACGTGCATTTGTTGCTAATTCCAGGGTTAGACACAACCTGAATATTGAGCGTGTAGTTACTGAAGTATACTTCTGTGACATAGCTCTAACTACCTCTAATATCTATATATAAGTATCATAGGTAGGTATTTTTTAGATGTCCAATATATATTTATGCAAAATTGAGACTTATAAAATATCAAAAATCTGGAACTGCAACACCTGCGCTACTTTATCGCTGTAGCCGAGGAACTGCACTTCGTAGAGCCATAGAACAACTGCACATTGCTCAACCTCCTTTAAACCAGCAAATTCAGCAGCTAGAAACAGCGTGCCATTCGGGTATACGGAAAAATTACATATAATCCTTTCGTGAAGGGTAGTCATACGGAAAAATCCTGTGTAATATGCCAAATACAGGTGTTATCAAGAAAATTGCTATATGTTCTGATAGAAAGAAGCTGTAATTCTCTATTTATCGTCATCAAAAAAAAGATTATATGGAAACTTTCCGTGGAAAAAATAGTTATGCGGCGCAGACGGCTAGCATCACCGACTGCTTTTGACTCACAGTTGACAATCAAAGATTAGGAGAAACCATCGATGAGCATAACGTTTTATTACGCCCCCATGTCCACATCAAGTATCACCGAAGCCGTTCTTGCAGAGCTTGGCACACCGTGTGAGCGTGTGAAGCTCGACATCAGCGCAGGTGACACTAGAAAGCCGGACTTCCTCAAGGTCAACCCGAACGGAAGGGTTCCCGCGATCGTGCATGAGGGGACGCCGATTTGGGAGTCATCCGCCATCACGATGTACCTCGGTGAGGTCTTCGGCGTGGAGTCCAAGCTTTACCCTGAGCCGGGGCCGAAGCGCGGCGAAGCGATGAAGTGGATCGCCTGGAGCAACGTCACGCTCGCCGAAGCAGCCGGACGATTGTCCGCGTCGCTGCCGACTAGCAGTGAAGGAGCAGTCCAGTCTAACTCGTTGGACTGGGTGTCCCCCGAACAGCGCAGCGCGAGCGCAGTGGAGAAGGCAAAGGCAGACCTTGCCGTCTGTCTCAGAATTCTCGACAGCGGACTAGAGGGGAAATCGTTCTTGCTCGGCGACTACAGTCTTGTGGACACGCATCTGCAAGGCTTCGTCGGCTGGATCGGGACGATGGAGGTCGATCTGACGCCGTTCCCCAACGTCACGGGATGGCTACAGCGCTGTAGCGAGCGTCCAGCGATCGCGAAGCTGATGGAGGCTGAAGTCGAGAACGAAACCTAGAGCCGCCCAAACCTGACACTTGTCACTTTCTCTTCTAAACTTTGTGCAGCTTTGCCAGAAAGCTTTTCTAATAATCTCTGTGGTAGTCTTGCTCTTGCTTGGCAATAAGCACTTGTATCACTTGATGGAAGGGTCAAAGGTCAAAAGTCGAGAGTTATTTTCTTCTCCATCATGATTCTGCCCACGCAGCTTGGAAAAAGTCGCGTTCGCAAAACATAGCATAGCGATAAGTTGAATAGACTAAAGCTTTGGCAGTAACGTAATTATCAACTAAACTTTCTAATTGTTGTGCTAGTGGCTGAAAATCTCCGCTGCTATAAGTACGAATCCAGTCATCATATTGATGATTGGGGATGCCACCATTAGCTAACTCTTCTCCCAAAAAGGCATAAAGACGCATACAGGGAGACATGGCCGCAGCAGTTAAACCCACATCTCCACTCCAAGCAGTGGCTAACAAAAAGTCAGTATAGCGACGGGTAGCGGTTCCAGGTTCAACAGAGTGCAAATTGACTCCCCACTGGGAAGCATAACTTTCATGTAGCCGCAGTTCTTCTAAGACTCCACCAGCTAGGTTATGAAAGGTGGTGAAACCTATCCAATCAGGTGCTTTAGCTGCGGCTATGCTGTAAGCGCGGGCAAAGGCTTCCAAAAAAAAAGCATCTTGTCCTACGTAGTAAGCAAACTTTGACTGTTCAAGAGTACCGTCGCCAATGCCTTGAACAAAAGGATGCTCTAGACAAGCTTTGGCTAAATCTTGATTTGCTGTCCACAATTCGCTGGATAAACTCATGAGTTAATAGTCAAGGGTCAAGAGTCATTGATCATTAACAGGACTTACGCACAGGTAACGGAAAAACGAACCGCAGAGGGCACAGAGGACACGGAGAAATGAGAGTTTGAGAGGTTTTTTGCGTAAGTCCTAATTAATTATTTTCTCCCCTACTTCCCCATCTTCATTAAAAAGGTAAAAACTGGAGCAAGACTGAGCCAAGACTTCCCAAAAAGTCGAAAAAACTGGGTTTACCAGTACTTACTTTCTCTGTTGGGGGTGTTTGCAGTTCTTTCATAAAAGCTTGTGCTGTTTGCGTTCCAGGGTTGTTATTTTGGGTTGTAAACATTTTTTCAGCAATTTGAGCATCTTGAAATGCACCTTGCCTGTCCAAAGCTTGGTAGCGGGCGACACCACGAGCTAGATAAGCACCTGCGTATTCAGGTTTAATGGCGATCGCTTGATTGAAATAACTAATTGCTTGCTGTTGATTGCCTTTTTCTGCTTCTGCTACACCCCAAGCGTAGAATTCTTCTGGTGTGGCAATTTGTGATGGGATGCCAACTGCACCTTGGAAGTTAGCACCATTAAGATAAGCATCTTTCAATTCTGCATTCGTTAGATAGGTATTTCTCAAATCAGCACCCGCCAGATTTGCACCACCGAGTTGAGCCTCGCTTAGGTTAACACCAAATAAACCAGCACCGCTCAAGTTTGCACCCCTCAAATCAGCGCCGCTTAAGTTCGCACGGCTGAGGTTAGCACCTGTAAGATTAGCGCCGCTCAAATTGGCTCCAGATAATTCAGCCATTACTAAACCTGCACTAGTAAGGTCACAGTTTTGACATTGTTTGGTTGCTAATAACTGTCTAACATGCTCAGAATTTGCGGCTTGGACGGTTGTTGATAAGCTGATTGTGGCTACAAATGTGGCTGTGGCAAAAATGTGGTTCTTCATATTCGGTATCACTATAATCTCTTAATATTCAACATTAGCTTAAACTAATTTATACCTCAATTTATGATATGAGCAATATGAACAGTTTGCCCTCTGTAGTTGGCTATATCAGTTCAAATAGGACTGCGATAGTATCATTCACTCTCTGATGTGGGAATAATAACTTTGTATATTACCGCTATCTAAAGAAACCAGCCCTCGGTTGATCACTGAGGGCTTTTTTTGCTTGGCAAAATGGCAGACCTCCAGATTAGAGGGTTGCTATGGTATTGAAGTGGATATATTCCATGCGAAAAGTACTGACTTGCATTGCCCCTGGCTAGCTACCAGGGGTTTTTATGAAAGTATTAGGCCGCACTGTTACAACCCCTTCAGGCGTTAATTTTCGTGTGCCTTACTGTTGTGCGATCGCCAAATCGGTCATACCAATTTAATTAATAATTGCAACAAATACCTTGATAGAGACGTTGCAATGCAACGTCTCTACTGTTGTAGACAAAAATAGTAAAGGAGCAGACAATTCACAATTCAAAATTGTAAATTATCTGCTCCTAATCTCACTACTCAGCACTCAACTAAGGAGCAAGGGCATTACCCCGAATTAGACTACCAATAGTTTTGGCAGTAATTTTCATTTGGGTGATGGGATTAGCTGGGACAACAGTCTTATATAGGTAACTATCAAATGTTAACCGCTGTACATCAAGATCACCGCACATTTCGACAAACGCTTCGCGGGTGGCGTCGGAACGATAGAACACACTTTGCAGAATGTCCAACACTTTGTAAGTGAGTCCGTATTTTTTATCCCAACGCTTCAGATAAACTTTGAGATCTCCCTCAGTGGGAATACGGTTGCCACTGTTAGACGCTTCTACAATGACTTCAGCACACATCCGCCCAGACTTCGCGGCAAAATAAATACCTTCACCAGAAGACTTGGTAACGTAGCCAGCAGCATCGCCTACCAAAGCTATGCGACCGACAACGCGACGGGGACGGGGATGTTCAGGAATGGGGTGCGCTTCTACTTTGATGATTTGGCCACCTGCTAGTTTCTCGGAAGCGCGGGCCCGGATACCGGCTTGCAACTGTTTGATGCTGGCTTTGTTAACGTGCATTGTGCCAGTACCCACAGCTACGTGGTCATATTTGGGGAAAACCCAAGCGTAAAAGTCAGTAGAAACGTCATCACCGACATACATTTCGGCGAGGTCGTTATAGTACGCCATTTTGTCTTGGGGTAAGCGAATTCGCTCTTGGAAAGCGATCGCATAATTGTAATCCCCTGCATCCATTTCTTTGGCAATACGGGAATTTGCCCCATCTGCCCCAATAATTAAATCCACTTTCAGGGTTTTGGCAATGCCCTGTGCGCCACCTTCTGTGTGGTCAACGTAATGGATGGTATAGGGGTCAGTATTATTTGTGGGTATATCGAGTTTATGAACAGTGGCATTAATTAAATTTGCGCCTAGTTTTGCCGCGCGATTCCGCAAGAAGCCATCCAGCACCTCACGGCGGCACATTCCTATATATTCATCTTCTTTTATCAGATTGATATCAACCTCGCGATTCGAGGGCGAAATCATCTTCATCTTTCGTACCCGACGGTCAATAATCTCTGGTGGTAAGTCAAATTCACTCACCATACAGAGGGGAATTGCACCCCCACAAGGCTTAGCATTGTCTAGCTTCCGCTCAAACAGGTAGGTTTCGATCCCTGATGCAGCCAGTGTTTCAGCGGCAGATGAACCAGCAGGGCCCGACCCAATAACAGCAACCCGTAGTGTCAAAGGTCTTTCTCCCAATCTTCACATTTACCGAAAGCATCGTATCACGGTCTTTTGACTGATTTTGCGCTCTACCTCCAGGTTTCGACTGAAATGCAATATTCCTTAATGTTTCGATACAAACAGTGCGATAACTTCTCTTCGAGACGCTGCGCGAACGTTAAGCTGCGCTAACGCACATTGGGAATTGTAAATTTATCCTCTTTATTGTTTTCATTGGGTCATTATCAAGTATTCAAATTTCATTTTTCAATTCTGTAGTAATTGAAATCTTGTTAATCCAAATGCAATTGTCTATGGTATATGTAAGACACGGTAAACCCAGCAAAAAACCGTAGATTAGTTGCAGAGGTAGTGGCAGTGGGCATAGTAGTTGAGAACGTATCCAAGCAATTCGGGAGTTTCAAAGCAGTTGATCAGGTCAGCTTAGAAATTAAGAGTGGTTCGCTGGTTGCCTTACTGGGGCCATCAGGTTCAGGTAAATCTACCCTGCTACGATTAATTGCGGGTTTAGAAATGCCAGATAGTGGCAAAATCTTGCTGACTGGTAAGGATGCTACTTATCAAAGTGTGCAAGAGCGGAATATTGGGTTTGTGTTTCAACACTATGCCCTATTTAAGCATCTGACTGTACGGCAAAATATTGCTTTTGGCTTAGAAATCCGCAAGGCCCCAACAAAAAAGATTAAAGGGCGAGTAGAACAATTGCTGGAATTGGTGCAGTTGAGTGGACTAGGCGATCGCTATCCATCACAACTTTCTGGTGGTCAAAGACAACGGGTAGCCCTAGCAAGATCACTAGCCGTAGAACCCGATGTGTTATTGCTAGATGAACCTTTTGGCGCACTCGATGCTAAAGTCCGTAAAGACTTGCGGGCATGGTTACGCCGCCTCCATGATGAAGTACATGTTACCACTGTTTTCGTCACCCACGACCAAGAAGAAGCAATGGAAGTCTCCGACGAAGTTGTGGTGATGAATCAAGGGCGTGTAGAACAGGTGGGGACGCCAGCAGAAATTTACGATAATCCTGCCACAGCATTTGTGATGAGCTTCATTGGCCCGGTGAATGTATTACCCAGCACCTCAAGGATTTTCCAAAGCAGTGGTTTCGATTCGCCACATCCAGAAGTATTTTTGCGTCCGCAAGATGTGATTGTGGAAAATACTGCTAACGGCGCTACTACACCTGCGACAGTCAGCCGTTTGATACATTTGGGTTGGGAAATTCAAGTAGAATTAACATTAGATGATGGGCAAGTGGTGACGGCACATTTAACACGCGATCGCTTTAATCAATTGCAGTTAGAACCGCAACAGCGGGTGTATGTAAAGCCGAAGGATGCAAAATCATTTCCCCTGTATTATTCGATTTAAAATTCTTCAAGTGCATTAGCGCAGCTTAACGTTCGCGCAGCGTCTCGAAGAGAAGTTATCGCGCTTTTAGTGCTTTCAAGAGATGCGATCGCAATTTCTCAAGCTGATTATTGTAATTAAAACACAGGTTATCAACTTGGTATCTTTTCTAGTAAATTGTCGAAAGCGCTGTTGTTGATTAAGCCATTTTCTATCAGTATTCGGCGTACAGCTACCATATGTACAGTATCAACATAAGCTTTTTTGTCATAGCCTGGTAAAATTACCAATACTCCAGATGATGGATACTGAAAAACATGATGAGAACCAGCTGTAGGCAAGGTAGTAAAACCTAGCTTTAACAGCAGTTGTTCTAACTCAGTAAACAAAATATTTCTAGACATTATGGCGAATAACTCCCTGTAACTGTCTCAGAACATCATCTCTGTATCTTGCAAGTTTTTTAATCGCCTCTTCATTTACTATATTCTTTTTAGAGAGGTGAACGGTAACAGTTTCACCAACTTTGGATAAGTTAAACTTTTCCAATTTCTCAAAGTATGCTTGCAAGTATAACCAATAAGCTATATCCAATTGAGCGTCGTACACAATCAGGATACATGGCATAGGCTCAAAGAGCCACAGTTCCAAGTCAGTGCGTGTTACGGTAAAGGCAATAGTTTCTTGATTTTCAAGCACTTTCAAGGAATTTCTAGCCTTCAGCTGTATATAAATCTGACCATTTTCGATTTCACCATTTGTATCATAAGTAAATATTACCAAGTCAAAACCATAATCAAACTCAATTCGTTCTACTGAATAACCGCATAGAAATACATATCTTTCAACATGATTAACACTGAGATCTGCAATGATATGTTCTCTAGGTCGCTTCTTTTTGGGCATTCACTGGATTTTACATAACTCGTGTAAATCATACTAAAAAAGTAATTTTTATGCGATCGCCCTTTTACTGCTTTCGAGACGTCCTCAACTCAAAGTTACCATCGGTAACATCTCCAATACTGCAATCTGCAAATCAGGAAACTCTAACGGTGAAATAGTCCCATCTTCACTCAAAATTAATTTACTTTGATAGCCCTCTTGAGTTGGTTGCCGAAATACATATAATTGACGACTTACCACATCTAGCACCCAATAATCCTTAATTCCCGCCTTTGAATAGGCTTTGGCTTTGGTTTCACAGTCCAATTTCAGGCTACTATCTGCTACCTCAATAATCAGATAAACTTCCGGCGGGGTGGGATGGTGGTCTGCATAGTCCAGCGGATCTACTTTAACCACAGCAATATCCGGTTCTGGCTCAGATCGTTCATTTAACTTAACTGGGTCTTGAATAGATACCCAAGCCCGATTTTCTAAACGGTTTTGTAGTAACTTATTTGTTCTTCCCACTGCTGACCCGTGAGCCGTCCCTTTCGCACTCATCCAGATTATGTTCCCTTCTAGGAGTTCCACCCGTTCATCTGCACCAAAAATCCCAGCCTCAGCCATCCGGTGATATTCCTCAACTGTCCACAGGCGAAGTTTTAATGTCGTGTCTGTGTTTTGCATGGCTTGTTTAGCAATAGTGAGAAGCGATTGATATCCTAGCATCTTTAACTTGACACATCAAGGATAGTATGATAGGCGAACAAAACAAATAAAAACCATTTAAAAAAAAATGACTCAAGTTGTGATTGTTGGGGCTGGGCCCACTGGTGCAACACTGGCGCTGCTGCTTGTAAAACGGGGTATTGCAGTCAAACTGATTGAAGCATCTCGTAACTTCCGCCGAGTTTTTCGCGGTGAGGGGCTAATGCCTAGCGGACTCGATGCCCTGGAGCAGATGGGATTGTTGCCTGTTTTAGAACAGGTTCCTCATCGCTCTCTGGATGCCTGGGAGTTCTTGATCAATAAGCGATCGCTATTTCGAGTTGAGGAACCGATGGAACCCAATGGTAAGCCGGTTATGCTCGTTTCACAGCCACCCCTTTTAGAAGCGCTGATTGAAGAAGCCAGCACCTATGCAAATTTTGAGTTAGTGCAGAGTGAACCTGTACAAGATTTGCTGTGGAGCGATTCGTCTTCGACTCCATCGGGTAAACGTCGGGTTTCTGGCGTCAAGCTAGGGAACAATAGTACTATTTCTGCGGATTTAGTTATTGGGGCGGATGGACGTAATTCCATTGTTCGCCAGCGAGCAAACTTAACCCTGGAGCAGCAATCTCAAAGTTTTAACATTCTTTGGTTCAAATTGGCAGATAGTCCGCGTTTTAAGTCGGAAAACGTCTTTTACTCAGTTGTGAGCGGTCATCACGCCTTTGGATTATTTCACAGTTCAGAGGGCAATCTCCAAGTAGGCTGGTCACTCTATGAGGATTTCCCGATGGACTGGAAGCAAGTTGATTGGGCTGAAATGTTGGCATCTGCATCACCTCCTTGGTTAGCTGAGCATTTCCGACAGAATGCAGAAACTATTGAGCGCCCTGTATTGCTATCCGTTGTAGTCGGTCGTTGTCCGCGTTGGTCTGTGCCAGGGTTACTACTTTTGGGCGATGCGGCTCATCCAATGTCACCTATCCGCGCTCAGGGGATTAATATGGCATTGCGGGACGTAATTGTCGCAGCCAACCATCTAGTTCCTCTGTTGCGTGAGGGAGCAGAACACGCAGATATTGATGCAACATTGCCACTGATTCAAGCTGAACGAGAACCAGAAATTGTGCGATCGCAACAACTTCAAAGTGAAGAAGCAGCTCAAGGTGAACTACTGACCAAAAGCGCACCGATACAATGGCTAGTAAGCAAGCTTGCTCCCCTCCTGCGTCAGCCCGTCCGCCAATCTTGGCTTAATCGACAGCGCCAGTTACGCCAAGGAGTATCGCAGATTAAGTTAACTGTTTAATACACAAATACTCAGTATAAGCAGGTGTAAAACTAGTTAATTCTAAAATTTTAAATCCAGCGCGTGTCAACATCTCTTCAATAATCCAGGTAAAAGTACTGTGTTCTTCACGCACATGCATTTCAAAGTCTTTAGCTGTCCAACCTTGACCTTCAGGTTTTGCCACCTGTTTGATCCATTCATTGATTGAAGTTTCATATTCTGTAGGTGGAAATGAGAAAATTGCATCCCGTAGATAGAAAATACCATTAGGCTTAAGCAGCGCAATTATTCTCAAAAAAGCAATCATCTTCCAAAAATCTGGCAATATGTGAAGCGCATTCTTAATGACAACGAAATCAACAGGTTCATCTTGATGTTGATAGGTCAAGAAACCTGCTTGATGAAATTTGATATTAGTAACACCTGATGTTTTAGCCTTTCGCTGAGCATAATTTAGCATGGCTTGTGAGATATCAATGGCGTGTACAGAAGCACCAGCTAGTGAAGCCTGAATTGCGAAAGTACCTGTACCTGCTCCAAAATCGATAATAGTGTGCTTTGAAGAAATGCCCAGACGAGTGACTAAAGCCTGTTCTTTCTCTGGCGTACTAGATGTCTGATTACAGTCATAAGCTTCAACTTGTGCTACATCCTCGAAGTCAACACCAGCCATTTTAGACTCATCGAAGTACCAAGCGGGAAAGCTGTTCATTTTGCTATCTCTTTGTGGACTTAGTTTTCAGCCTAAACTCTTTGCGCGATCGCACCTAGTATTTCAAGTTAGTTTCGAGGGTTTGTAGTAAGCACTTTAGTGTTTGGAACAATCAGGACTAAAGTCTTCACTACGAACTTACTTATCCATCAATTTAAATTTGACGCACTACTAGCAGCAAAAATAAAGCATAGACTAATCAGTCGTTTTTGACTAGATACTATAGAGAGTCTGGTTCTTTTTGACATTTGAAAGAATTCTTGCATTAGTACGAATACACAAGAGCCAAAATCTGGTAGATTAACTCGGAACGCATGGGTTACATCTGGCTAATTTTGAGGATTTTAGGTATTTCTGCAACTACTAAATTGGGGTACATCAAAGCTATGAAACCATTTCTTTTTGTAACCGACCTGGATCACACCCTCGTAGGCAATGACAACGCTTTAGCAGAACTAACCCAATTACTCAGTGAACATCGCCAAGAATACGGCACTAAAATTGTTTATGCCACTGGGCGATCGCCTCTACTTTACAAAGAACTCCAAGTTGAAAAAAATCTTTTGCAACCTGATGCTCTCGTCCTATCTGTAGGTACAGAAATCTACCTTGATGGTACTGACACTCCAGATTCAGACTGGTCAGAAATCCTTGCACCAGGCTGGGAACGAGAAAAAGTATTATCTATTACTAGTAAATACACTGGGCTAGCTCTGCAACCAGATTCAGAACAGCGTCCCTTCAAGGTCAGCTTTTTCCTGCAACAAGATTCAGCTGCAAGTGTTCTGCCAAAACTTGAGGCAGAATTGCAGAAATATAAATTAAATATAAAGTTAATCTATAGTAGCGGTATTGACCTTGACATTGTACCCCGTACCAGCGATAAAGGTCAGGCAATGCAGTTTCTCCGCCAAAAGTGGAAATTTGCAGCAGAACAAACAGTTGTCTGTGGTGATTCGGGTAATGATATTGCTTTATTTGCTGTAGGCAACGAACGGGGAATCATTGTTGGGAATGCACGTCCAGAGCTACTCCAATGGCACAACGAGTATCCCGCTGACCACCGCTACCTGGCGAAAGGTTTTTGTGCAGGTGGAATTATCGAAGGTTTGAAATATTTTGGTTTATTGAAATGATTAGTTATCTTAAAGGTCTTGTTGCTGGTATCCAAACAATTGGCGCTAATCGCGTGATTCTGACTCTCGAAGTAAATGGCTTAGGGTATGATTTGCAAATTCCTCAACGGTTAGCAAACCAGTTACCCACAACCGGAGACTTAGTACAAATTTTCACTCATTACCAAATTCGTGAAGAAGTGCCGTTGTTGTATGGCTTTGCTTCCCCAGCAGAACGCGATTTATTTCGCCATTTGCTAACTGTCAGTGGTATTGGTGCATCTTTAGCGATCGCCCTATTGGACACTTTGGAACTACCAGATTTAGTCCAAGCAATTATCGCAGGCAATGTACAAGTCTTAATTCAAGCTCCTGGTGTCGGTAAAAAAATCGCCGAACGCATCTGTTTGGAGCTAAAAAGCAAGTTAGTCGAGTGGCGCAAATCAGCCGGGTTCTTCGTCGCCACAGGTGGGCCAGCCCCCGGAATTCTCGAAGAAGTGCAAATGACCCTCTTCGCCTTGGGATATACTGCCCATGAAGTCAGCCACGCTTTGCATGTGGTCAGTGAAGACATTGGACTACCCAAAGATGCCTATGTGGAAGATTGGATTAAACAAGCGATCGCCCATCTTAGCAGCAGTGAACAAGTTCAATAGTCATTTGTCATTAATTATCCTTTCTCCCTCCGCCCCTCCGCTCCCCTGCCCCTCCGCCCCTCCGCTCCCCCATGCCCACTGACCCTTATACCTGGCTAGAGGAATCTCTGGCAACTATTCATCGAGCTGATTGGTATCGTTCAGTACAAACAATCCACGGACTTCCGGGTGCAACCGTGGTTTTGTCGGAGCAACAGGTGATTAATTTTGCTAGTAATGACTATTTGGGACTAGCTGGGGATGAGCGCTTGATAGCGGCGGCAATTACTGCTATCAAAGAATTTGGTACTGGTAGCACTGGTTCTAGATTACTGAGTGGGCATCGAGAATTACACAGGGAATTAGAAGAGGCGATCGCATCTACCAAACAAACAGAAGATTCTCTGGTATTTAGTTCTGGCTATTTAGCAAATTTAGGTACGATCGCTGCTTTAGTGGGCAAGCGAGATTTAATTTTATCTGACCAGTACAATCATTCCAGTCTGAAAAATGGGGCAATTCTCAGCGGTGCAGCGATTCTGGAATATCCCCATTGTGATATTGCAGAACTCAAAACCCAGTTGAGTCAGCAACGGCAAAACTATCGACGCTGTTTGATTCTTACTGATAGTGTCTTCAGTATGGATGGCGATTTATGTCCTTTACCAGAACTATTGGATTTAGCTGATGCGTTTAACTGTATGCTGCTAGTCGATGAAGCTCATGCCACTGGGGTACTGGGAAAAACAGGCGCGGGGTGTGTCGAACACTTCGGGTGTACAGGAAGGCAGTTAATTCAAATTGGCACTTTGAGTAAAGCCTTGGGTAGCTTAGGGGGATATGTGGCGGGAAGTTCCACCCTGATTGATTTTTTGCGGAATCGCGCACCGAGTTGGATTTATACCACTGGGCTTTCGCCTGCTGATACAGCAGCGGCGTTAGCTGCAATCAAGATAGTGCAACAAGAACCACAACGCCGCGTTCAATTATGGCGAAATATAGATTACTTGAAAAAGTTAATACAACAGCATTTACCTAACCTAAAATTATTACCTTCAGAATCACCTATATTATGTTTTCAATTACACAGCACTACAGATGCACTGAAAGCTGGAAAGCAATTAAGAGATGCTGGTATTTTTGCCCCAGCAATTCGTCCTCCCACAGTGCCAACAAGTCGGATTAGAATATCTGTGATGGCAACCCATCAAACAGCGCATCTCGAAAAATTGGTAGCAGTGTTGAACAGTAATATTGCCACAACAGTGAGTTAAATTGGCTCAACAGAGATTTATTTAGAGATGATGCGTAGGCGTAGCCCGTCGTAGACATCGCTGCTTGGTTGTGTACTGCTGCTAGCTGCCTTTTCTGAGATTGTAGTCAGGTTACACATTCAAGTATCATTCAAGCTATTTACCCTAGTATATAGAGATTAAATCAGTGAACAGTAAACAGTAAACAGTAAACAGTTGGGGGATTTAAATTTCCCAGATAGCGCTTGCCACTAATCGGCTTTGGGTTATTAGTTTTCAGTTGGAAGTGAGCGCCCCCTTAGTGGTTCCCCTTAAACCCAATTATCTTGACTGATTACTGTTTACCGTTTACTGATAACTGTTCGATGTAGGAGATGAAGACATGAGGGTTTGGCTTGCCTGCTTTTTGGTGTTGTTTGCTTTAGCAGAACTGTTTGACTGGTTGCAAGAATTTAATCTGCCATTGCCCATTTATATTTTAGGTGGGGCTTTTTTAGCCGTTGCTTCTAACTACGACAAGATTGTTGGCTCCTATTTCGCCGATACAACTATCCAAGCATCGCTCGAACAACCCCAGTTAGTACCAACTCAATCCACCGATCCTATTTCCTTGGCAATTGCTAGTCCCGTTGAAGATGTTCAAGCATCTCAAACCGAGTAATTGGAGATGGGAAGCAGCAAGGTAACGCACCTTTACGTACATTTGGTGCGTTACAGATTCCACAATCTAAAAGCTGAAATATTCTTAGTGCTTTGCAGTTTCTACCTCATAACACCTGCAAATAAGTGACGCAAGCTTATCTAAATCATCTACACAGGAAATGGTTACTTTGGATGTTATTTCTCCAAATGGAGTTGATACTTCTTGCACTAGAAAATTTAGGGCTAGTAGCTTCACTTCATCTATACCAAGCCGAGTAATAAAAGTCTTTTTCGACGAAGATAGATACAGTCGCAGAAACCACCATGTAGTTTTGCCAAGATTTATACCAAAATAGGAAACAGTATCTTTATACTGGATTTCATACTTGTAGTTCTGGGAAGTTTTGAGAATCGCTTTTATTTTTTCAAAGGCGTCGAGTTCTTCAGCAGTTGTTACTATTTTTGATTCTTCTGCTGTGTCCGGTTCATGTATTGTATCATTCGCTTCTACTTCATTTATCTGGGAAATATTACCCGCTTCAATAGATTGAGCCATTTCTTGGCTAAGTGAACGGGTCATTAATTCTAATAAACTTCCCTGGAGCGATTTTTTAACAATAGATTTAAATTTTTCAATAACCTTAGCATTAATATTACCTTGAAGCTCATACCTAGGGTCAGATGCACGAAGTTCAGACACTAAAAAGCGAACAAATTGGTCGGAAGGAGAGCGTAAAAGATTGCCCACAAGGTGAGTCATGCCTTTCAAATAAACCATTTCTTCGGCATGACTAGTAATAGCTATAGCTTCAAAAATGTCACGGTGAAAAAATTTGAGGTTATCAATGTCTTTGGCGTCATATTCAAGGATGTTAAAAGCAAAAAATGGCTCCTTGTCCATGACATTAGTCTGACGCAAGTCTGTAAAGAAACGGTATTCTATACCGTTAGCAACAACAGCAACCTTTGTTGTCACAAGTGCATTAAAGTATCGGCTCAATTGCCCATCATGCGTTTCTGGCTTTTGTCCATGAGCTTTTGCTTCTACAATCATGACGATATTACCATTAATAGCTAGAGCATAATCTACTTTTTCAAACTGCCCTGCTTTTTTAATAGCAAAGTCGGCTACATATTCCGGCTTAAATTCATTGGGGTCATAGACGTCATAGCCAAGAGCGCTCAAAAAGGGGACAATGAGCGCCATCTTAGTAGCCTGTTCGCCAACAGCTTTATCAGCATGGTTACGAACATGTTCAGAAACTTTAGCAATATCTTCAGTAAATCCCATGTTGCTTCCTTAATTGCAATGAAATCACATCACTCTTTTGTCAGTATTCCCAAATTAATGTCAGCTATTTGTTTAAATATTGTAGGTTTAAGTATAAGATTATACAGTGATTTTCTGTCATAGCGCCAATCAAGAGTGAGTAATTAAGGGTAATGACAAGTCAATGAGCGATCGCCTCGAATCAGCAAGTAAATTGCTAAATTAAATTAGAGCATTTACCCAATTCAGGCTACCGCCGCAACGCCGTGATTAGTGGACTATTAGAAAAACTCCGTACCGCGTTTATCACAGACAAGGGTTCTCGTGAAACGTCCCCTAGCGAAAGTTGGCTGCAAATTATTCTGGTTACGAGTGTGGGAGTCACCGCCTTGATCTGGGGAGTTCGTGAACTCAGATGGTTGCAGCCTTGGGAGTTAAGAGTTTATGACCAGATGTTGCGATCGCGTCCCACACAAGCACATGACAAACGGATTTTGCTGGTAAAAATTACTGAAAAGGATCTAGAACAAGAGAAATGGACTCTCTCAGACCGGACAATAAATCAGCTATTAAAGAAATTAGAGTCGTATCAACCGCGTGTTGTTGGTTTATATCTGTTTCGCCCAGATCAGAAAAATTTAGCGGCTAATCTTAAAAATCAAGTTAACATCATCAGTACTTGCTTGTTCAGCAGTAACGGTAGATATGAAATTCCGCCACCGCCCAATTTCCCTATAGATAATGTAGGATTTAGCGATGTAATTACTGACAACGAGAATGATCAAATTCTCCGCCGTAGTTTGTTATTTGCTAATTCTACAGATAAAAAATGTACAACTCCATTTTCATTTGGTTCGCTAATTGCTATTAATTATCTGGATAAACAAGGCATTAAATATAACTTCACTCAAGAAGGAAATTTTAAATTAGGTAAAACCATTTTTCCACGCCTAGAAACTAATTCTGGCAGCTATCAATATCTGGATGCAGCTGGCTATCAAATATTATTAAATTACCGTCATCCCGATCGCCTCGCTGATCAAGTAACCCTCACGGAAGTCCTAGACAATCAAGTAAATCCTAGCTTAGTTAAAGACCGTCTTGTAATTATTGGCACTACGGTCGCTAGTCTTCCTCCAGCTGGCTTTTATACACCCTACAGCGCTTTGCCAGACCAACCAGCAAGAATGCCTGCTTTATTTATTCATGCACAGATTGCTAGTCAACTCATCAGTACAGTGCTGGATCAGCAACCTCTAATTTGGTACTGGCCCGACTGGGCCGAATTTCTTTGGGTGTGGAGTTGGTCATTAGTGGGTAGTGCTTTAGCATGGCGATCGCAACATCCTCTATTACTGCTAGTAGTAGGAGGTACAACCCTAATTGTTTTGGTGGGAATCTGCGTTGGTTTGTTCTTGCAAGCCGGATGGATACCGATTATTCCGTCTGCGATCGCTTTGGTAATTAGTAGTATCAGTGTTATGGCTTATACTACTTACCGAACTCAGCAGCGAACTCAGGTGATTATTCTGCAAGTTGAAAAACAACAAGAGGCGATCGCGCAATTAAATTTACTCTTAGAAGACAAAACAGCAATTCCTGACCCACTTGACCTTATTCCGCAATTTGATACACCAGAAAAAACCGCTGGTGACTTTCTTTTAAGCGGACGTTATAAAATTTCTAAAATCCTCGGTGCAGGTGGATTTGGTCGCGTTTATTTAGCAAAAGATCATCAGCGACCGGGTAATCCTACTTGTGTAATTAAAAAGCTAATGCCAGCCCGCCAAGATACAAAATTTTTGCAAGTTGCTCGCAGATTATTTAATACTGAAGCCGAAATTTTAGAAGTTTTGGGTAGACATGATCAGATTCCAGAACTGCTTGCCTATTTTGAAGATAACCAAGAATTCTATTTAGTTGAAGAATATATTCAGGGACATACCCTAAGTGAAGAATTACCATCTGTGCATAATGTAAAAGATGAACACTTTGTTATCGATATGCTCAAAGGAGTTTTAGAAGTTCTAGCATTTATTCACCAGCATCGCGTGATTCATCGGGATATCAAGCCGACTAATATTATTAGACGCACTCAAGATAATCGGCTAGTACTAATTGATTTTGGTGCAGTTAAATTGATGCAACCGCCGAGTGAGCAAACAGAATTAGCAACAGTAGCCATCGGGACGCGGGGTTATACGCCACCAGAACAATTTGCCGGACATCCACGCTTGTGCAGTGATATTTATGCTTTAGGAATGATTGGCATTCAAGCAATTACTGGGATACCACCGCAGGAACTCCAGCCAGATCCAGAAACGGGTAATGTGATGTGGAGACAAACAGCAAAAACTAGCGAAGAATTAGCGACAATTTTAGATAAGATGGTTTGCTACCATTTTAGCGATCGCTATCAATCAGCCACCGCAGTTCTACAAGATTTAAAACGCATTATAGAATGACTAGATTTATTCATGACCAATTCGCAAAAGACTATCTAGAAGAATTACTAAAACTTTATGGAGAAGTGCAAGCTCCAAGTCGTGTGGCGGGAGAAGTTAGAGAAATCGATGTTTTATTTTCTCCTTCAGCCGAACAAAGCCTCAATTTAGAAACACTGGGATTGCTAGGAAAATTTGCAGCTACACCAGCCATCTTTGAACCCTTCCGAAACGCTGCATCGAAAGAGGAAATTTGTGATTGCTTATTAAAATTATTAGAAGTTAGGGGTGCATTACAACGGGAAGCAAATCGTAACAACACTTCTATCCTAGACTCAACAATACCCAAATTATGGATTCTTAGCCCAACAGCATCCGTAACACTCCTTTCAGGATTTGGTACAACTTAAGCCATAGATTGGTTGCCTGGAATACACTTTATGGCTGAGTCTTTACGGTCAGCAATAGTTGCGATTCATCAATTACCACGTACTCAAGAAACACTATGGTTAAGAATTCTCGGTCGAGGAGGATTACAGAGGCAAGCAATTGATGAATTAGAAGCGCTATCATCAAATCACCCATTCCGCAGATCAACGCTAGAATTGCTCTATAACTTGCGACAAAACTTGAGAGCAAATCAAAATTTAGAATCAGACGAGTTGCCTAAGCCAGGAAGTCACCCTCCTGACTCGGCTACAAAACCGTGCATGAACCTTTCGATTCACACGGCTCCTCAATGATTTGGTGTTTGTCATACATACCTTTAGAAAGGATTATCATTTATATAATCCTCATCTAATTCTAGTGGGCAAATGAATAGTGTATTATTATTTGCACTTTTATTATCATGGCAGTGTCGATGAAGTAATTGTTTGTTCTGATAACTATTATTCCCACCTTTTGAGCGAGGAATTATATGGTCTATTTCCAACAAATCTTCATCTTGGAAATACAGTCCACAATCAGAGCATTTACCCTTTTGTTTCTTCAGAAGAATAGCTATTTCTGGTTTAACTTCTGGATGTCTGCCCATTCTCGTACTCCAGTAAACCCAATCTCCATCATAAGGACTGCGTTCTGCTTGCACCTTGATATGTCTCACTATCGGAGTTTTGTGGTGTTTGATTAAATGCTGGATATTGCCCGACTGTTTATTGGTAAAAACCCAATGGTTATTGCCAACAGTTGACCAATATTTATGAGCAATCTGTTGATGATTTTGTTTAGGGTGGCGACGTTTTGCCCAAGCAAAGAGTTGCTGATATGTACATAAATCAGCTTGATTATAGGTTTGTTTGCTCACTACTGTTGAGTAGTAAGCTGTCCATCCTCTAATGATTGGATTCAATCTTTTAATCAATTGCGCTTGATTAGCCGCATGATATGTTTTGATGATTTTTCCAATTTTTGAGGTATGTTGTTTGATTTTCTCAATGCTGGGAGTGATGAGTGTTTTGAAACCTAATGGTTCTCCTTTTGGATTCTTGGCTGCTCGATTCTTTCCTACAGGATATTGTCGAACTGAAAATCCTAAGAAGTCAAATCCAACTTTTTCTTCATACTCATAAAGTGTATGGGAAATTTTGGTTTTACTTGGTTTCAATTCTAAGCCCATGTCTGATAACCATTCTGTTATGGCTTGTTGACATTTTTGAATGACTTCGATGTCTTTGTGTAAAAGTCGGGTAAAGAGGCGATGTCACCATTGCCCCCTCCCCTCAAAACCGGACTTGTACCTTTCAGCACATCCGGCTTAAGCAAATTACTAGCTCCACTTTGCTTCAATCATTTCTCAGCGTGAATCTG
>NZ_VJXY01000115.1 GCF_014831675.1 Komarekiella delphini-convector SJRDD-AB1
AACAATTAGAACTAGTAATTGGTTTTCTTGAATAGGGGCTGTCATATAATGCTTGCTGATTCAGAGTAAAATTCTTGACTCTAGGACAGAGCAACACACTAGGGCACTAACAGCGACAAATAACTTGGGATCTGACAAACAATAATTAGACATAAATCCAATTAGTGATTTATGCCCAAAATTCTTGGTAATTAGCCCCTCTTAACAATACAGTTACTAGATTAATTAGGCAATATTTCCAGTAATTTTACGGTTGGAGAAATAGAGTATTGTTTTGTATGAGCAGCAGGCCAAACACATCTAAGAAGCTGTGATGAAGTAACGATGAGCTTTTTAATTACGGTTCAAATCAAAGTTTGATGCTTATCAACTTGATATTAATTATAAAAAGCGGCGCTGTTAAAGAGATTTGTGCAGATAACGAAGTTACACCACCGCTATAGTCCAACTGTCCACGCTTGTGGGAGCAAACATACTATTATTGATAATCCGGGCAGTTCTCGCCATTCCACCCATACGCGTGTATGCCGCAGACTAGCATATTACCACCATAGTATTGCCCGTGATAATTGTCGTAACCAATGCAAGCTACTGGTGTTGATTCTTCGTCATCTAACTCATCCTCATCCTCATCAAATTCCACGATTAACGCACAATTGCAATTTGGGCAGTGGTCTATTTGTCTTGAATTGTCGTCAACTAAACAAGTCTCAAGCCGCAGATAACTGCTGTATTCGCCAGTATCGCTAATATTAATCCTCAATGTCGAAAAGTAAGGATAGCTGCATTGGCAGACATTTAGTTCACATTCAACATCATTAGTGCAACAGGGCTGGAAGTATTTTTCAGCAATTTTCCAATCCTGCTGCTTAGAAAGACTTTCAGGATTACCCTCGAAATCTACTGTCCACAGCTTGGAGTCGTGGAAGATTCTTAAGGCGAAAGATGTATAGTCATGAGCCAGATTTTTAATGCTTTTGTAGCTTTTAGCCAATTCGTAATCAAAACTTCGTTTGCTAACTCTCAAGCTTTGATCACGCGGGTAGATTTGAATGACCAAGTACTCTCTCTCATCAAAGGGATTGAATTCTGTGGCAATATTTGCATTTAAGAAAAGGAAATCTTTCAATGTATCCATTGTTTCTCCTGATTGGAATTTGAGTTGTAGTTCTTTAGTAAATATAATTCCAGGAATTATGTCTAATTATCTAAGCCGAAAAGCTTGCTTTTTAAAGAGTAATAATCCAGAATAAGACATCATACTTTTGGCAAAGTATTTTATAGCAAAGTTTAATGGGTTTCATTTACCATAGTCTGCTTTTGCAGGCTTTTTTATGTAGTTATTTCTCCGGACATAATTCCAGAAGTTCTGCCCATTAAAATTGCCAAAAAAGCTTGTATCTAAGAAATAAGTTTATAAAAATAAATATGTCATGTAAATGCATTTTGTATTTACATGATTGTCACTGACTAAGGTGATACGGTTTTAGCTACGGGTAGTCCGCGTTTGCGGACTTTCCTTAATTAATTGGAGACATAGGTTAAACTCAATCAAATATTTAACCTCCAAAACAGTAGGCTCATTTTAAATACCACAATGCAAGCTATCAGTAGTATTATCTAGCATCACCCTAGCCCACTGCTGGCTCTGTTGTATAAGATGCCAGATATTTTCCATCGTTGTTTCCTTGTAAATGTGTCAAGTTGAATTTAAGTTTCTCTACGGGATAAATCAACTCCTTGCAAAATACGGGAACAATACAAGGGATTTCAGAACAAGAATAAAAATCCTTAAAATAATTGTCACTGATGAGTTTGAGCTTGAGACCTATTGAGTTAAAGTGTTTTAGTCTCCTCTGGTTACTCACCTATTTGAAATGCCTATCCGCCAAGTATCAAGTCGCACTTGCATGAAAAGCTCAGGTAAGCGCAAACGATAAATGTTGTTTCATCTTTGTTGTTATGCTAGTGTTTGCTTGCTAATATCTATTAAGTAAACATCTGACTTTTAGGCAGATCAAGTAGTTGTGTTGATTTTGATAGCTGATCCAGAAACTTTCTTCCTGATTCTGCAATATAACGTGATTATAACAGGGAATCATGAATAAAAAATGGGCTGTGAAACGACTAACAATAAATCTTGCAACAAGCGAGGCAGAGAAACTGGAACAATACTGTGAAATGACAGGAAGACCAGCTACCGACGTGATTCGAGAATTGCTCCGCTCTCTTGAGGTAGAGAAGAGTAAGTAATTGAGAATTTCTCAAACCCAGCTTACTACTTTACTAGTCAAGAAGATTTGACTAATAAGTGGTTAGACGAGAGTTTGCCTACTTGTAAGAAATCTAGCTAATCGGGCAATTTACGAACAAGCTCTTTAATTACTTCCTTTTCCTCTTTTCCTGTCTGTTGACAGTACTTTTCAAGTGTCTTAGCTTCATCCGATGCTAAGTCAACGCTAATTTGCTTATCGGTATTTTTTTTACTCATACGCTATTAACTAGGTATACTACTTGCTTTTGTACTTTACAAACTGCTCACAAGAAAAAAATAAAGATGTCTTTGAATTCAGACTTCTTTTTTAAAAGTTTAATATGTTACTTTTTTGGAGTTATTATTTCCAAACACAACAATCAGTGATTTACCTCAGTGCCAGGTCTACCGACGCATAGATACAGTAATAAATTAAAAGTGTATGGTCAGAATTATTAGTTAGAAACAACTGTATTGACATTATGCTGTCAACAACAGTATTTTTAGCTTGTCTTATTCAGATTTATATCTAAAGAAATATGTATAACTTAATTAGCAGATTAACTAGTTGTTTTTTATACAAATATGTTAAACATTAAAGTAGTTCTAGCATATTGAGAGCGATTTTTTTCGGGGGAGATGGGACTGGCAATACGGTAAGATGACGCAATGTCAGATTCTGAGCAACTTGTCATCTACCAGCTTCATATTTTTATCCTGGGCATTAGTCCAATGATTTGGCGTAGGATAAAAACCAAGAGCGACAGCACGATCGCCGATTTGCACTACATCATCCAGATAGTAATGGGATGGACTGATTCCCACTTACATCGTTTCATAATCTACGGTAAGCATTACGGGATTGCTCAAATTGGGGGAATGTGGTTTTCTGACGATCCTAAAGTTGTCAAACTATCAGATTTTGGCTGGCGAGGTAGAGAGCGTTTTTTATACGAATATGATTTCGGTGATAACTGGCAACATCAAATTAGAGTCGAAGCAATTCTCACTCCAGAATCAAATTGCTTTTATCCAGTGTGCATTAGTGGTAAACGCGCTTGCCCTCCAGAAGACTGTGGTGGCCCGTGGGAGTTCATGGCACAAAAGCAGGAATACTCATTAAGATACATAGCTTCTCGGTGCAGTGAAATTATGGAAGAAGGTGATATCCCTGGCAATATTGAAGAGATGTACGAACTACGCCAATGGTTAATGGTTAACCATTTTGACCACCAAAAAGTTAACCAACGTTTACAGCAATACGCGGCTGGGGATAAAGAGATGTTATTTGAACAGGAAATAGTGTGAAAGTCAAAATCCAAATAGTCGTGGAGTCAGATAATGGAGATTCCCAAGCTGTGCAAGAAATTATGCAGATTGAACGCGGTGCTTTACAGCCAGAAAACTTGGGACTAAAACTAGCGGAAGCCAAAACATTACTACAAAACCTCCAACACACCCTAGCCGAGCAACAAGTAGCAGAGTATTCTCAACAACAGGAGTTATGTTTGCACTGTAGCAAGAAACTGTTGCATAAAGACAAACGTACAATTGTATACCGCACATTGTTTGGCAAGTTGCATCTCCAATGCCATCGACTATTTCACTGCCCGTGCCAGAAACAACCAACCCGTAGCTTTAACTCAGTAGCCAACTTACTACCAGAACGCACTTTAAGAGAACTATTGTATCTGGAGTCCAAGTTTGGGTCTTTGATGTCTTACGGACTGTCTGTGAAACTATTGCAGGAAGTACTAGCAATAGAAGGTGAAATAAACACTACATCGGTACGGAATAACTTACACTCAACTGGTCAACGCTTAGAAGACGAGTTAGGGGAAGAAAAAGGAGGATACATTGAAGGCTGTCCAAGAGATTGGGAGGAATTGCCCCGACCTGATTTACCTTTGGTACTGGGAATGGATGGTGGATATGTCCGTTCCTACGACAAAAAATCGCTTTCCAAAGGTAATTTTGAAGTTATCGTGGGTAAGAGTATAAAAGCAGATGGTACATCTAAGCGGTTTGGGGGAGTTTATTGCTACGATACCAAACCCCAACGTCGGATCTTCGAGGTGTTGACTTCTCTTGGAATGCAGATGAATCAGCAGGTAACTTTCTTGTCAGACGGTGATGAGAAGATACGCGAACTACAGTTTTATCTCAATCCCAACGCAGAATATTTACTGGATTGGTTTCACATCACTATGCGGCTGACAGTGATGACTCAAACAGCAAAAGGACTTAGCAAAAAAGATACCGAATTAGATACAGACATACCCAAGGAGCTAGAACGGATTAAGTGGTATCTGTGGCATGGAAATGTGTTCAGAGCATTGCAACTGGTAAAAGACCTTGTGGACGACCTAGAAATCGTGATTTTTGATGGCAATAGCCCGCTAGAGGTAAAAAAACTGTTTAAAATGGTGCGGGAGTTTGAGAGCTATATTTCAAACAATGGGTCTTATATCCCCAATTATGGAGAACGTTGGCGAAACGGCGAAGCCATTGCTACTGGATTCGTGGAATCGACGGTTAATCAAGTCATTAGCAAGCGGTTTGTCAAAAAAACAGCACCCTTAGGTGGACTCCTAAAGGTGTTCATCTTCTGCTCCAGGTCAGAATTTTGCTTCTCAATGAAGAGTTAGAGAGCAAATTCCAGCAATGGTATCCTGGTTTTAGAGTAGATAGCAAGCCTTCCCAAGAAATACCTCATGTCGCTTAAATTCTCAGTATAAAAAGTAATTTAAATTACTTTTAAGTGGCAATTCTCTGTAAAATGCTGGTCTGTTTTTATGTCTATGTGCAAATCCAACTAAGGAGCGTAAGTTGGTAAAATTAGCTCATATACCCCAAGTTTTTCAGGGGGTTGAGTCATGACACCACAAACCCTCCAACCACCGAAAGTTGGTAAAACCGAAAAACCAGAACGTCAATCGCCTAACTTTCGCAAATACTCCGAGGTCAGGACTAGGAAATATTTGTTACCAGAAGAAGTTGAGTTGATGCGGTCAGCTATCAAAAAATCACTCATGTCGCCACGCTCACCGAGATTCAACCATAGTTTTGCTTTGCTACCGTCACGGATTGCGAGTGGCAGAGGTGGCATCTTTGCGATGGGAGCAAATAGATTGGAATGGTGGCACAATTTACGTGAGGCGAGTCAAAAAAGGTACACCTTCGGTTCAACCCCTTTCCGGTTTGGAGATTCGCGCTCTCCGTCAGTTGCAACGAGATTATCTGTAACGACCTGCAATACTAATCGCTCAAACCTGCAATCAAGACATTTACAAACCAGGATTATTTGCAACTATAATTACGCTTCAGCCAGGATTAAGGGTCTTGTCCACTTTTGGTGATCTAGGTTGGGGATGCTCTCAGTTGAGCGATCGCAACAAGAAAAGATGAAATAATAACTATTACTCAGATTGAGAGATGGCACGAAGTACCCACCAAGAGCGATACCTACGGTAAGCTACGCTAACGCAAAAATAGAGTTTACTTTTATACTCTCACTTACCTGCGCTTTATATAGCCAGCAAGAACCGTCGCTCAAGTAAATCTATTCCTGCGCGACCGTACATTTGTCGTTTCAACATTTTCAATCGGTTGATGTGACCTTCAACAGGGCCATTGCTCACTGAAAGCGTTACACCAGCCTTGACAGCATCATAGTCTTCACGCAAACTTTTAGCAAAGTTGCGAAAAGGAGAAAGAATACTATTCTCCGCCTGTGTCAGCCAAAGATCAAGTTGTTCTCTTTGTCGAGTACGCACCAGTTGAGCAAAACCTTGACCTAATTCAATTACCTCAGCTAATTCGGGCTGTTGTGCCGTTAGCAGTGCAATTAGTTGTTCATCGCCTTGCTTCCACAATTCCTGTCGCCGTAGCACAAGCTAAGTTGCACGACTAGGAGTAAGAGACTTCTTCTGCGGTTCAGCAACTATCGCTCTAGGCTTATTTACCAGCCGTTGCCTCAGTTTCAAACCTTGTGAGGAGCGCAACCGACGGGTGTAGCGGGCCACAGTATCATAGCTGCCAGAGTAACCACGCCGTTGAATTTCCCCAAACAGACCTTTGGTATCGATATAACCCTCGTTCCAGCGTTTGAGAAGATAATTTTTGTAAGGGTTCAGCAAGCTTCGACCACGGTCGCTGCGTCCCTGACGTTCAACAAATGTGGGGCTACTCAG
>NZ_VJXY01000034.1 GCF_014831675.1 Komarekiella delphini-convector SJRDD-AB1
TCACACAACTACAGCACAAGTTAACTGATGTCCTCAAAGAAATTACACCTGAAATGATTGCCTCTCTCACTTCTTACGACTTTATCCTTGAAGCCTTATTTAGCGCAGCTTCATAAAGAATTGGTATGAGTTCGTGAAACTGAACATGGCTGGCATTAGGAAAAATGTCAGCTAACCGAGTAACTAACTTCCGACTCAGGTTTTGGTCGAAAAGTAGTTTCAACCATCACCTACCACAGCAATCAGACGATGTTCTCGGTCAGCAGCAAACTCTAGACAAGCTCTAATGTCTTCCTCAGTCAACTCTGGGAAGTCGTCTAAAATTTCCGCATGGGACATTCCCGCTGCCAACCAGCCCAAAACATCATACACAGTGATACGCATTCTTCTAATACAAGGCTTTCCACCACGTTTATCTGGCTCGATTGTAATAATGTTGTGATAGCTCATCTGCAAGCTAGTTTTTATGTTTCTGTGTCCTAAGTTTAGCCCAGTTTCATACCGCAACACTTAACTGATTCTGTCAAGCATTGGCTGTATGTTATGGTCTAGCTGCCCTCGGTGAAGATCAGCCGTTAAACCACTATAAATAGTTGGCGTTGCATAATTGCGGGATGATTTATTGGGCTACGCCCCGCTACGCTAACACGCAGCGGAAAGTCTGTAGCAAGATCCCGCAGGGTGCGCCTGCTTCCGGCGAACAGAACTTTTCAAGGCACAGACGTAGAGAGAATAAAGAGTTTAAGATTTCAATACATCAAATTTCATCCCTTGATTCAGCAATGCCAAATAGTTTAGTTAATAGTTCTGCATCTCAGTCAAACTTTATTATTCTCAACGATGGGACACAAATACTCTCTCAATAATAAGCGTCTGACAAAAAAACAGGTTCAAGAGTTGATTGAATCTGAAGGTAAACTGCATGAAGACTTTACACAGCTTTTTGAAGAAACGTATTCAACTGGACATAAAAATCAACCCTTAGTCTATAAACTACCAAACGACAGATTCTTATTCGTTTTTGATCCTAAAGGATATAACATTCCTGGTAAAGGGGATATTTTTACAAAAGAATATTTTTTAAAATATGTCCAATGGACACAAAGAGTAAGAGAAAATATTGCCAATAATCGTGCTAATTCTGTTTCCCATTGGAGATATTACTCCAAGCATAAAATAGAAATTGTTAATAAAATTGATGACTTAATTAATGAACTTGGAGAAAAGTTACAAATTACTCATGCTCAGCTTGATTTTTCGTACATGAGCTTGGATGTTGTATCTAAAAAAGCTGAAGCTTATGAAATCGATAAGATACTGACTGATCTCTATGATAACTTAGTCGCTTATGTAGGTGAGATTATCATGCATAGAAAAAATGGGCAGTGGACTATTAATAGTAACTCTTCGATTGAAAAGTATCCATACATCAGTGCAGGTGTTAATGGAGTTCTAATGCCAATTAATGTAGTTTGGCAAGAACTAACCGATATGAAACCGATAGATTTACGGAAAGAAACTGCCAATGAGATACGACGGTTTTCATTAAATCAAAGGTAGATAAAGGTCGTAGATAAGATATTGGTTGCTAAAACAGAGGCTTTAGTTAATGATACAAACAAAGCCTCTGAAGAATAAGTTATCAGCCGGAGACTAGAGAGCTACACCATGTTTCTTGGCAATTTCAGTCAGTTTCTCACACTGATGTTGCGATGCTTTAGTTAATACCGCTTCTGCATCTTCTGGAGTCATACCCTCTTTAGGAATTAAATACTTGACATAAAGTGACACAAAATCGACTACAACTGCTAAACCTGATAAAGCATGTTTGTCAGCTTCTTTACCAGCGATCGCTGCTACTAAACCTGCTTTAATTGGGTCTGGTTTAACTTTCATGAACTGATCAATAAGTTTCGGGAGATAGTCTGCTGGTGGCAAGTTTTCTAACTTACTTCTATCTGGAATAAAATTACATCCTGCGGCTTTTGCCTGTTCTAAAACACACCATTCTGTAAACTCTTGCAATGCTGCTTCGGGAAGGCGAGGGAGATATTTATGTAGCGCTAAATCAGACACAAGCTTACCGGGTAAATTTCAGTTTTTTGAGTGCATTAAAGCAAGCCTAACGCACTGTTTCTATAAGTTTTGGTGTGTTACGCTACGACTTTTAAATAAAGGAGATTGAGGACTAGGGACTCTCAAGAAAGGGAAAAGGTTAAAGGTTAAAAGTTAAAGCGCAAAGTCTGAGCAGAACGCGAGTGCGTCTCGTAGAGAGGCTTCCTCCGAACAGAACTTTGTAAGAGAGGTTAAGGGGATGGTTTTTTCCTTTCCCCCTTACCCCTTTCCCCAATATCCACGCTTTAGATGTTCTTGTCCCCAGTCGCAAAGAGCTTTCAAGACAGGTATAAGAGTTTTACCATAATCTGTGAAAGAATATTCCACTTTGAGAGGTACATCTGAGTATACTTTTCGGTTAATAATTCCGTCATTTTCTAGTTCACGAAGTTGTTGAATTAGCATTTTTTCAGTAATTTCAGGAATCAATCGTTTCAATTCGCTGTATCGTTTTGCTTCATCTCTTAAGTGCCAGACAATCAAAATTTTCCATTTGCCACCTAAAATTTTTAGCGTTGTTTGCACAAATAATGTGCCCTCGGTTTGTTCTTCTGGCATTATGATCTGCCTACTTTAGGCTTATACAGGCTTACAAAAAAGTAAGTACTTCCCAAAAAGTAAGTATAAGTATACTTTTGGGACAGGGTAATTTCTATCTCGACCGTATGGAGGAAGCTCATGCAAGTTTTAGGTGCAATCGCTCTAGTAACTGGGGCCAATGGTGGTCTAGGCAAATACTTCGTAGAGGGATTGAGAGCGCAAGGTGCAGCCAAAATTTATGCTGGCGCTCGCAAGCTGGAGGCGCTTGCTGAACTAGTTGCAACAGATCCGCACCGAATTATCCCGATTCAGCTTGAAATTACTGATGAAGAATCTGTTCGCCAAGCATCACTAAAATGTCAGGATGTCAATTTGTTGATTAACAATGCTGGTGTGGGGCTTAACCAGGGATTGATTGCTGCACCTAATTTGTCCGCCGCCAGAGCAGAAATGGATGTTAACTACTTTGGAACCTTGATGATGTGCCGTGCCTTTGCCCCTGTTTTGAAACAAAATGAAGGTGGGGCGATCATTAACATGATATCAATGGTGGCGCGGGTGAATGTTCCCTTCAATGGCAGCTATGGCGCTTCTAAAGCAGCAGTTTTGTCAATGACTCAGGCAGTTCGGGCAGAGTTAGCGGCTCAGAAAACGCTGGTAGTAGGAGTATTACCAGGAGCTATCGATATTGGCATGGGCAAACCTTTTCCTGATCCCAAAGTAGCCCCAGAGGAAGTAGTTCACGATGCACTGCAAGCTGTTGTTGATGGCATAGAAGACGTTTACCCAGGTGAGCAGGCCAAGCAACTTAATGAGCAACTGATGCAAGACCCCAAAGCGGTTGAAAAGTCGATTGCCACATTTTTACCAGCTTAAATTAAATCTCTTTTGGTAATACGTAGGCGTCGCCAGCCGTAGCCATCGCCAAAATAGCAAATGCACTCACCGAAATAGCAAATGCACTCGCCAAAATAGCAAATGCACTCGCCAAAATAGCAAATGCACTCGCCAAAATAGCAAATGCGATCGCCGAAATAGCAAATGCGATCACCGAAATAGCAAATGCGATCGCCGAAATAGCAAATGCGTGCGCCGAAATAGCAAATGCGTAAGCGTAGCCAGCCGTAGGCATCGCTGAAATAACAGAACTTACGCACTCAGATCCCCCAACCCCCTTAAAAAGGGGGCTTTATAAATTCCCCCCTTTTTAAGGGGGGCTAGGGGGGATCTAGGTTTCAGCCTTCAGTGCGTAAGTCCTAAATAATTATTCTTGGGTAGAGCGATGTCTATCAACAAGCCCTTGTCCTGCGGAGATGCTGCGCGGTAAGCGTACCCCTCTGGGGAAGCAAGCTACGCGAAGCGAACCACCATAACCAGCACTGGGTATCTAGCAAGAGTTTCACTCTTCACTGCCCTCAAATGCTGCCAGAATGTCTTCTGGCAAGGGGGCGTTAAAATCCTCTGGTACTATGAAACGCCCTTGATCCTGCCCTAGACTATCGCGTCGATTTGATGAGGTGCGAAACGGAACCAACTTGGCGAGCAGAATGCCTCGGTTGGAAATAATGATTTCTTCCCCAAGTTTTACGCGTGACAAAAGCTTTGAGAGATTTGTTTTAGCTTGATGAATATTTACGGTTTCCATAAGATTAAACTAAGTTTAGTTTGGTTATCACAGTCAACTCTCAAGGTACAACATTCACAAATCCAAATTGACGAAAGTGATGATCAAAGGTGAATGCTTGAGTCAAATGAAGTTTAGTCATAACAACCCGACTGGCGCAGTCTGTAAAACTCCAATTTTTATCTGAGAACTGACGGAAAACCTGCCAAGTTTGTCGAATATCCTCTTGTGTCAGGTAATAAATAGTCGTCAAATTATCGGAAAAGAATGCCTCTCCTAAACTAATTGCCCTTAAAGTTTCACCACGGATTCTTAAGAGGATTAGGGTTTCATCGATAATGTAATCTGTTGTTAACAATGGTTTAGTATTCTGACTAACCCATGAAGATGCTGCTTGATGCTCGGTATCTGAAGGAACGATGCTAGCAAACCAAGCACTTGTATCTACAAAAATCATGTTGCGCTATACGGAGGATAAAGAATCCTATCGTGATCGCGACCAGAAAATTCATCATTGCTAACTTCTAGGGGCATAGTAGCGATTTCTGCCAGAATTTCTCCAGGAGTTTTGTTTTTAGGTTTAGCCTCAGTTTCAATGACAGTGACTTCAACGTGAGTTCCCTCGGCTAATGGAATTGGCTGTGATAGCCTAAGTACCCCTTGTTCGTAAACAGCTTCTACCGTTATAGCCATAAATTTTTCCCTCATGCCCCAGCTATTTTTAATCATGGCATACCATGATTTAGTAAAAATAAAATTACCGTAGGGTGTGTTAGGCGTATATTCTAGATGATTTGTCACAAAAAATTTTATCAAAGCGCCTAACGCACCCTATTACATGGCGATGCGTTAGGCTAAAGCCGTAACGTACCCTACTTAAGATTTACTGCGATCGCAATTGCAACAGAAATAAAAATTCTGCCAACTCAACCAACCCTTCTGCTTACCGTCGTTCTGCAAGGGGGAGCAATTCGCCTGCATCTTGGCGATCCAGCAGAAATTGCATACGCTCTTAGACAGCTTCAGGAAGTTGAAAGTGAGTCAGTTCAACAGGTATCTTAACAATTTCAGTCATACAAAGTATGTCTAGTAAAATTGCAACTACTTGTAGAGCCTGTGTAACTCAAATAGACTGTGGTAGTTTTTGTGCGATTGCTTCTAGTCAGAACTGTCAAATTATATTAACCGCTGTTTGCACTGGGGAGAGCGATCGCACATATTGATGTTCTTTCAGCATATACGCGTAGCGACAAGCTGTTATACATCGATTATGATCGTTATTCTGCAAACTAGCTAGAAACTAGTGCAAGTATCCTATCCAAAACCTATAACGAGCATTGAGCTTATGAGCAAAATAAGTTGGTTTCCTGCTTGGCTACCATCCACAGTCGTGGATGATGGCGGTTAGGTTAGCAATACCAGCGTACTTGGGTGCAAATGTAATTTTTGCATTTGAATTCTGGCGTTACTCTTTGGTAGGGGTTCTTCTAACCGTAACAGATAATAATGGTCTAATTTTCTTCTTTGCAGTTTCCGCTATTGCATTGCTATTAGCTCTTATATGGTTTTTGATTTTGACGAGAGTATATGCACTTTTGCTAAAACTTCTGTGGTCAAGTCCACCGCAATGGCTAAAGCTCCGGGCGCAGAAAGCAAAGCATGAATCACAAACATGAACTTTCTGATCGACCACAACATTGAAGGATACGCACGAATTTTATTGGGTAGTATTGCGAGTCAAGGTTGGCTTGAGTTAATTTGCCTTGACTTCATCACCGTTAAAGAAATCAATGTATAAGACGGCAAAACTATTTTTGAATAGAGTAATCGCATAGTTGAGTTATCTGTAAAAATGCAAAAAGTTATTTGTAGGATAATTTTTGTAGATTGATATAGAGCGTTAATAAGGAGCAAATAGATGCTAAATGCTATTACGTCAATGCTCACCAAAACAATTGATGTATTCTTAAAGATAAACTCGTCCGAGTCACGGAGACGTAATTTTGCAAAAGATATGTTTGGCGCTTACAAGGCTCTTGATGAAATTGCACACGCTCTATATGGCATTGATTCCACAATTAAGTACATTACTGGAGTAGATCAAGAAATTTTTAAGCTTTTTAACCGTGTTACCCTTCCTGAGTATTTACTAGTAAACAGTATGTCTTCTGAAGGCTTACTTGAGATTCAAACTAGATATCTTGATGAGAACGGATTAGAGAAGGTATCACAACCTAGAAAAATTGAGCTAAATCAGATACTACCTGTGTTACTTGAGAGCAACATTCGATACTTTAACAATGCTATTGGCAAGTTAACTCAAATCATGAAAATCGAATCCTGGGATTTGTTCAAGATTCAACATCAGCCAGAAAAATTAAAAGCTCTTGAAATCTACGATGAAAAACTGGTGAGAAAGTTTACAAATGCTTGGTTTGAAGACGGTGGTTTTGTTGAGGCTTTGTTCAAACTTGGTCTTCATCAGGAAATTGATGGTAAAGTTTTAAAGCTATTGGATGCAGAATTTAATCCCAATAGCTCCCTTTTCGGGTACGAAGTAGAGCCTCAAGAGACAATATTCGACCTAACGCACACCAAAGACGTTGAGGCATTCCTTAAACACACAGCCCGATGCAGAAATACCGTTATTGAAGCTAGAGATGCTGTAAAACAATTCATCGCATCCAACTGTGCAATTGAGGACATTTTGTGAAATCGTCATGCTAAAAAACACAGCTAATGACTAACTGAAAAATAATTAGCCATTAGCTATTGAAATTAGCATCTTTTAAGCAGTCCGAAAACGCGCCAGTTCCTCGCCAGTCTTCGCATCATGGGCGTGAACTGTACATACCAGACAAGAATCAAACGATCGCGCCACATGACCAACCTCCACAGGGTCGGTAGAATCGTAAATGGGTGTGCCTAGTAAAGCTTCTTCAATGGGGCCGCGTTTACCTTCACTATCACGAGGCCCAATATTCCAAGTACCGGGAGCAATCACTTGGTAATTCTTAATTTTACCGCCCTCTACTTCTACCCAGTGACACAGAGAACCCCGCGCGGCTTCTGTTGCACCCCAACCTTTGCCATCTTTTTCTGTGGGTTTGATGTACCAGGGGTCATTTAATTTGAACTCACGCAAACAGTGTTCAGCTTGGCGATACAATTTCACAAGTTCGTGAACTCGCGCTAATTGACGTACATGAATGCTAGCACCACGCATCCGTTTGAAGACATCCAAGATAAATCCGTCGTAGTGTTGCCAAGATTCTCCATGTTTACCACCCGCTACTAATTGACGTGCTAAGGGGCCGGCTTCCAAGCGCCCGAAGTCTTGGTGCAATACTGCACTCGCCCAAGAATAGGCATTGTCAAAATCTTTTGCATTGTTCGCAGTAGGTTTAGTGGTGCGATCGCTGGGGTGAATATCTACTGTGCCTTCATCGTACCAGGAATGAGTTGTATTCTCGCGGGTAAAAGACTGATCCATTAAGGTGTGAGTGTCAGCAAAACTGTCATACACTCCACTTTTCATAATCAAAGCAGCATTTCGTCCTTCAATGGTGGGCTTTTGGTATTTGTCCTCGTGGGCTAAATATCCCCAAGTAACGTATTTACCAACACCAGCGCCATATCTATCTAAACCGATATCTAAACCCATGCGCCAATAAAAACCCAAGTCAGAATCGCGATGATTTCGGTCTTCATCTAGCCAGTCCATGAAGTCATCATAAGTCTGGATTTGTTCATAACGTTCTAAAGAACAACCTAACCATACTGGTTCTAACCAATTGGTGCGGAAGTATTCCAGAATTGCCCAGGCGCGGGTAATATCTGTTAGGGTGGGGGCGCACATCACACCACCAGGAACCATATAGCTAGAATGGGGCCATTGACCGCCTAACAGTGCATATATCTCTACAGGTTTAGCTGAAATTGTAATCCCAATTTCGTAAGACTTGCCAGTGAAGGCGGCAAAGCGTCTGCAAGCTTCGTCATAATAACGGCTATTGCGGTATTTTTTATTGGTCAAGTCGATAGCAAACAAACCATAAAAGTATCGAGGTATGCTTTGAATTGTTTCGACAATTTGACCCAAATTTCTAGCTAAAATTGCATTGCGGGGAACTTCTGTTTCCCAGGCTGTATCTAATGCCCAGGATGCACAAGTCAGGTGAGAACCACCGCAGATGCCGCAAATGCGGGGTGTGACAATTAATCCGGCTTGGGGGTCTTTCCCACGTAAGATAACTTCAAATCCTCGGAAAAGTTCGGCATGTGTCCAAGCGTTGACTACCCGCCCATTTTCGATATCAACTCTAACATCTAAATCGCCTTCAACTCTACCGACTGGTGATATATCTAATGATTGAATTCCCATTCTCTTCTCCTGTTTTTTATAAGCACTAAAGTGCTTACTACGAACTAATACGAACTAAACTGTAAAAAAGTCTTCTTCTGCCCAAGGTGGTGCTGCATCTTTGGCTACCATTGTGAGTAAGGCGTAGTCTTTTTTGTTGACTCCTGGCGGTAATTCTTTGGGAACTCCCATGACTGTTTGGGTTTTAAATACGGTTCCTGGTTTAAGGTCAAAGAATGGGAATTCTGGTTCGGTGCAACCTAAGCAGGGCATCCCGGCGCGAGTTTTGGAGGAGACGCGATTCCACAAAATGCGGTTGCAGGACGAATGGGTCATAGGGCCGCGACAACCTAAATCGTAGAATAGGCAGCCTTTGCGTTGACCAAATTCGGCGGTTGATGCTTTGTAGGCAAAGTGGACGTTACGGGTACAACCTGTTTGAGTATAGGTGTTGAAGAATGTTTGGGGACGATGCAGTTCGTCAAGGGCGATGTCGGCGATGCGTCCGGTAGCGATCGCAACTAATATCTGCGTTATCCAGTCGGGATGGGCGGGACATCCGGGTATGTTGATTACAGGTAATCCAGCTTGTGATCGGAAGCCTTTACCTAAAAAGCCGCCTTCTTGACGTTTGAGAAATTGCAAGCCTTCCGATTCGCTGGGGTTGGGTGACATTGCGGGAATTCCTCCCCATGTCGCACAATCTCCCACAGCTACGATAAAACTAGCAGCTTTGGAGAGGTCAGCTAGCCAGTCTTTCATGGGGCGATCGGCAAAACGATTCCATTCGCCGCTACCGTTGGGGGCGTTGACAACGCTGCCTTCAAATACCAAAATATCTAAGGGAATTGTGCCAGAAATACAATCCCACAGCAGCGTTTGCAAGTTGTTGCCCAGTTCCAGCCCTAAAGATGGATGCCAAAGTAGGTTAATGCCAAAGTCAGCAATTAAATCGCAGACTGTCGGTTCTTCGGCGTTGAGAAATGACATGGTGTTGCCTGAACAAGCACCACCTTGCAGCCATAGTACGTTAGTCATCGGCTATCTGTTTTTCTATCGTTTACCATGTACAACGTAGGTAAGCAGGTTTGTAGAGTTTCACCTGTTTATCAATATTTATTTTCCAAAATAGGGTATTTTTTTATTCTATAATCTTTCGTTAAATAAAAAATTATCATTAGGTAGAAATAAAATCTAATAAAGATTTGATTAAAAGGTTATATAGATAACAAACTTTTCAAAATAAATATGAATAATATATAGGCTAATAACAATATTTTTATAGTTATCAAGTATTAGATTTAAGTATATAAGCTATATAAAACAAAGACTGTGGCTTTAATTTAAAGACATTAAATTTCCAATAAATGTGAGTGCATTATATAGATAATAGGACTTACACACTAAAGGCTGAAACCTAGATCCCCTCTAGCCCACGCCAGTCGCTCATGGGGAGCCACCCCCTTGGCGCTAGCCTCTCCCTTTGGGAGAAGACCGCGCTGGCTCCCCTTCAAAAGGGGGGAATTTATAAAGCTCCCTTTTTAAGTGGGTTGGGGGATCTGAGTGCGTAAGTTCTGGATAAATAGTTGAATTTTGATGACAAATAGGTAGATAATCCATTTATTAAATGTCAATATCTCAATAAATATTTTTTGAATATGTTATACATTGATACAAAAAATATTATAAGAATATAAGGTGTTTAAAACTGACATTAATATTGGCATTTTCCCCATAGAATTTTATAAATAGGGTGTTTTATAGTAAAAAAATTGATTCATTGAATTCAAAGAAACTGGGTGATTGAAGATTGGGTATTGGATATTGATTATTTATTCACCTTATCCCCCAGTCATCAGTCATCAGTCACCAGTCACCAATCCTCAGTCCCAGTTTCAAAAAAGGGGAATTCCGCCTAAAGGACTCAAAGCCTGCGTAAATCTGTATGCCCTGTGATTAGACGCGTAAAGCGTGTGTTGATCTTTCATGGGCGTTGAAAAACTCAATTTCCCAATTGGCTAGAGTACGGCAGTTATGACCCCCAGCATTACAGATTCAGCAGTGAAGGCTGCGATCGCCGCTATTGCATCGGAGTCAGCAACGATGGAGGAAAAAATCCAAATGCTGATCGAGATAGCACAGGGCTTTCAAAAGAAGCCCAAAACTGCCCAAGACTTGCGTAATGCAGTTTCCTTATATTACCGGGCCTATGAGATGTGTGGTGAGGAGTATACCCTGTTGAAGGCCCGCGCTCAAGTGGGAATGGCAGGGACGTTACAGATAATACCGGATGTCGGAACTGAATTATTACTGCAAGCAAAAGTTGGTTATGAAGAGGCGCTACCGACTTTACAACAATTAGCTTTGCCAGAGGAAGTGGCAGAAGCACAGATGAATTTAGGGTTGGTGTTGCAGTCGCTTGTGCCCTTCAATTTGGCGCGGATAACGGACAGCATCCAAGCTTACCATGAGGCTTTGCGGGTGTTTACCTGGCAGGATTATCCGCAGGAATATGCGATCTTATACAACAATATTGCGATCGCTTACCTTTCTATGCCTTTGGCGTCGGAACGTGAATACTTGCGTCAGGGTTTAGCAGTGCAATCGTTTGAGGTGGCGCTAAAGCATATTAACCTAATTGACCATCCTAGGGAATATGCGATGTTGCAAAACAATTTAGGTAACGCCTTGCAATATTTAGTAAGTTCCCATCCTCTAGAGAATAATTTGCGGGCGATCGCAGCTTACAATGAAGCATTAAAAGTGCGTAACCCCAAAGATACACCTCTAGAGTACGCTAACACAATTTCTAACAAAGCTAACGCTTTATTCAACTTACCCGACGACCCAGAAAAGCCAGAAAACGGTAATTCTAATAATCTCTTACAAGCGCATAATTATTATCAAGAAGCTTGGCAAATATTCACACAACATCAACAGATTGAGCAGGCAGAAGTAGTAGCCCAAGCACTACAGGATGTCGAAGCAGAAATGATGAGTTAGGAGTTATAGATTTAATTTAACTTCTTATTTCTAACTTTAATCAGGAGAAAACACAGCATGAGAGATATTTTAGACAATCCTATTGTGAGTGATTTTCTTACAAGCTTAGCGGCTGGAGAATTGAACATAGAAACTGAATTGGTGTGGGTAGCCATTGCAACCGCTTTATCTATGGTCGGCGGTGCTATTGGCGGGATGCTGTTAGCCGGAAAGGATATCGGTTATCAGTTTTCAGCAATGCTGGGTGCATTATTTGGCCCGGCGGGTGCAATTCCTGCCATAGTCTTAGGACTAGTTTTGCTGAACTTTTTAACAAATTATTAGGAGGAATTATGTTAGAGATAGGGTGGTTTTCTGCCAAGTTATTTTTTAAAGGAAAGCTACTGCGTGACCCTATATATTTTGTTCAGCAGACTGCTATTGGTGTGAGTATTGGTTTTTTACTACTTATATTACTTGCACAAGCGGAAATTCCTTTCTGGTTGCCAGTAGTATTATCTAGTCTAGTAACAGGCATGATTATGCCATTTCTCCTCAAGGATTTCAAAATGAAGTGACTTGTAAATTGTCCTTTGTCCTTTCTTACAAAGTTGAGCCAGTTGCTTGGGCGGGTTAAGAGACTTGTGCATTAGCGTAGCGGTAGCGACGCAGGAGCGTCACTGGCGTCTTCTCTAAGGAAGCCTCTCTACGAGACGCACTCGCGTTCAGCTCAGACTTTGCGCTTTGTCAGTTGTCCTTTTTTGGTTGTAAAAACTTAGTTAATGACCAATAACCAATGACTAAACTTGAAGAATTGGTTGAAGAAATTAACCGCTTTGAGGCAATTATATCTGAGTGGGATGAAAGCCAACGGTGTGTAGCAGTAGGGCTAAAAAGGTCAATTGAAGCTTTGCATAAAGAAGCTCTAACACGTTTAATTAAAAACCTCAAGCAAGAATCAATGTCAGCTTTGCGTCATGCTGTTGATGATGAAGTAGTGTATGCAGTACTGCTTTATCATGAACTAGTAAAATCACCACAACCGTCATTAACACAACGCGTTCAGACAGCTCTTGAGGAAGTTCGCCCAGGCTTAAAAAGCCATAATGGGGATGTAGAATTAGTGGCGATTAAACTACCAGATACAGTAGAAGTTCAGTTAATTGGAACTTGTAGTAATTGTGCTACTTCAACTTTGACTTTATCTCAGGGAATTGAACAGGCAATAAAAAAATATTGCCCCGAAATTACCAAAGTAGTTGCGGTCAATAAGCCTTCTACTATTAATAGTCCTAATTCTGGTTTAAGTAGTCCATTTCTTACACAGTTAAATTCTGCTTGGGTGAAATTAGCAACTGTTGATCAAGTTCCTGAGTCTAGTGTATTAGCAGTGCAATTTGCTGGAAATTCACTAATTTTACATCGTCAAGGTGTTAATATTACTTGCTACCGTAATGCTTGTAGTCACATGGGAGATCCATTAGAAACTGGTAAAGTTGAAAATGGTGTTCTTACCTGCCCTTCCCACGGATTTCAGTATAATTTAGAGACAGGTGAATGCTTAACTGCAACCAATATTTCTTTAAAGTCTTATCCAGTACAAATTAAAGGTGATAATATTTTTGTGCAGCTACAAAAATAGTGTTTAAGAGTGTTTAAAGCATAGGTGAAAAATTGCGATCGCCTATGTTTAAAGCAATTATAGAACAGATATAGTACTTTATTAATCATATATAAACATTGTTACCAAAAAACATAGTAATTCCCCAATTACCTCTATCATCTCAAGGCGCAAAGGTGATTTTAGGTAATATTATTGAACCGCAACAATTAGTAATACCTTTAGCACCCAGTTCTACGACAATGTTTGGGCCTCGTGGTGCTTGTTTACTATCTGATGGGCGATTGTGGGTATCAGATACAGGACATCATCGATTGTTGGGATGGCACAATTTACCCACCAGAGATAACCAACCTGCTGATTGGGTAATTGGACAACCAGACTTTTATCATGAAGGACAAAATGCTAAAGGTACACCAGGAAAGGCAACTTTCAGCGTTCCAACTGGGATTTGTGCTTGTGGGGAGGGTTTAGCAGTAGCAGATGCTTGGAACCATCGAGTTTTGATTTGGAACAACTTACCAGAAGATAGTAATGTTCCAGCAGATTTGGTGTTAGGGCAAGATAATTTTATTGATAATGAATCTAATAGGGGAAGCCAAATAGCATCTGCTAACACCATGCACTGGCCCTATGGTGTTTTTTATCATCAAGGACGGCTATTTGTTGCCGATACAGGGAATCGACGGGTTTTAATTTGGCATCAATTACCAACAGAAAATGGTCAACCCGCCGATTTAGTATTGGGACAACCAAATATGATGTTTCGTAACGAAAATGGTGGCAGTTCTCCAACCGCAGCGAGTATGCGATGGTGCCACGATATCACCTTTTGGGGAGAAAATCTGGTTGTTGCAGATGCCGGAAATAACCGCGTGATGATTTGGCAGGGAATGCCAACAGAAAATAATGCCCCTTGTGCAGCTGTGTTAGGACAAAAAAACTTTAATTCTGTGGAAATGAATCAAGGGATTTATTCTCCTAGTGCTAGTAGTTTGAGTATGCCTTATGGTGTAGGAGTTGCTGATGATTGGTTGGTAGTTGCTGATACAGCTAATTCTCGATTATTAGGATGGAGAAAACCGGAATCAATTTTATCATTGCAGGATGCTGTAGTAGATGCGTTGGCATCGCCTGCCGTAGGCATCGCAGGACAAATAAATTTTCAAAACAAAGGCGAAAATCGCAACTTTGGACTACCAAAGCGAGATAGTTTAAATTGGTGTTATGGAATTAAAATTATTGGCAAAACAGCGGTAGTAGCTGATTCTGGAAATAATCGAATTTTGCTATGGCAATTTAATACTAATTCGTAATTCGTAATTCGTAATTCGTAGTTTTTGACAATTAGATTTGTATGGCGATTGAAGAAATTAGAGTCTGCGGTACTGTTCAGGGGGTGGGATTTCGCCCTACTGTATATCGTTTGGCTAAAGCTTGTGGGTTGTATGGTGATGTTTGTAATGATGGTCAGGGTGTATTAATTCGGGCATCTGGTAGTGAAGCAGCCATAACAAAATTTGTCGCTAGATTACAACAAGAATGTCCGCCACTAGCTAGAATACAACAACTGGTACGAACTCCTTATGAAGGTGAACTTAACTTTAATAATTTTGTAATTTCTAGTAGCGTCAGTAACACAATTAAAACAGAAATTACTCCTGATGCTGCCACTTGTCCTCAATGTCAACAAGAAATCTTCGACCCTTTTAGCCGCTTTTATCGTTACCCCTTTACTAACTGCACTCATTGCGGCCCTCGCCTGAGTATTCTTCGTGCCATTCCTTATGACAGATGTAATACAAGTATGTCTGCATTTGCTATGTGTCCAGAATGTGAGAAGGACTACCACAATGTCGAAAATCGTCGCTTTCACGCTCAACCTGTAGCTTGTCATACTTGTGGGCCTATAGCTTGGCTAGAACGTGCTGATGGTAAACCTGTTACCGCTTCCATGTTTTCTATGCTAGATGATGTTGATGCCGTTTGTACCCTGTTGCAAAAAGGCCAGATTGTAGCAATTAAGGGATTAGGTGGTTTTCATTTGGCTTGTGATGCTACACAGGAAACAGCAGTACAAAAACTGCGTCAGCGCAAGAGGCGTTATCATAAACCCTTTGCTTTGATGGCGCGGGATTTAACAGTAATTAAGGAATATTGCACTGTCAACGCTAAGGAAAGAGAATTATTAGTAAGTCCTACTGCACCAATTGTTTTAATGCAAGCGATAAGAAAAAAACAGCTAGCGCCTTCAGTTGCACCAGGGCAAAACACTCTCGGTTTTATGTTGCCTAATACGCCCTTACATCACCTAATTCTCAGGCGGATGAATCGCCCAATTGTCTTAACTAGTGGTAATATTTCTAATGAGCCACAATGTATTAATAATAATGATGCCCAAGATAAATTAGGAACAATTGCCGATTATTTTTTACTTCACAATCGAGAGATTATCAACAGAGTCGATGATTCAGTACTAAGGGTTGTTGGTGATAAAGTGCAAACAATTCGCCGTGCTAGAGGATACGCACCAACACCGATTAATTTACCACCTGGATTTCACAACGTGCCGCAAATCTTAGCAATGGGTAGTGAGTTAAAAAATACTTTTTGCCTGTTGCGTGAAGGTCAAGCAATTCTCTCTCAACATTTGGGAGATTTAGAAGATGCCGCAGCTTTTAATGCTTTTCAAGATACATTAAATTTATATCTAAATTTATTTGAACATAAACCAGAAGCTATAGTAATTGACCTTCATCCAGAATATCTTTCAAGCAAACTCGGTAAAGAACTAGCAACAGCTAATCAAATTAAACTTTACCCCATTCAACATCACCACGCTCACATTGCTGCTTGCATGGCAGAAAATGGCATTCCTCTAGATTCGCCTCCAGTTTTGGGCATTGCTTTAGATGGATTGGGTTACGGTACAGATAGTACACTCTGGGGAGGAGAATTTATATTAGCAGATTATCGTAGATTTAAGCGCCTAGCAACATTTAAACCAGTAGCAATGATTGGCGGTACACAAGCAATTTATCAGCCTTGGCGTAATACCTATGCTCAATTGATAGCTGCTGATGTTTGGGATAACTACCAACAACAATACGCGGATTTAGAAATTATACAATTTTTGAAGAACAAGCCACTTCAGCTACTCAATCAGCTTATGCAAAAAGGGATTAACTCACCCTCAACATCCTCAGTAGGGCGGTTGTTCGATGCAATAGCTGCGGCTATCGGTATTTGCCGTGAAGAATGTAGCTATGAAGGACAAGCAGCAATTGAAATGGAAGCACTAGTCGATATCAACAGCTTAAATAATAATAAAGAAGTAGTAACTTATCCTTTTAATTTTAGATTTTTAGATAGTATTTATTGTATAGACTCAAGTCCAATGTGGCGACCCTTACTCAATGACTTGCAGCAGCAAATCCCACAACCAGTTATAGCTGCAAAATTTCATCAAAGTTTAGCTGATACCATTACTGTAATGGTTAATCGTCTTTGTCAAGAAAATACGATTAATCAAGTAGCTTTAACAGGAGGAGTATTTCAAAATTCTATATTGTTAGAGCAAGTTACTAAGTGTTTACAGATATTGGGAATAAATGTACTTACACATAGCTTAGTTCCTGCTAATGATGGCGGTATATCTCTAGGGCAAGCCGTCATTGCAGCCGCTCAAAGCATGACTTAATTATTGATATATTAATAAAATTTTTCTCATAAATTATTTTCTCTGCGTTCTCTGTGCCTCTGTGGTTCATTCATCCTGAAGAAAGGAAATAACAATGTGCTTAGGAATTCCTGGCCAAATTATCGAAATCACAAACGTTAACTATAAATTAGCTATTGTTAATATTGGTGGTGTCAAGCGGCAAGTTAATATTGCGTGCATTGTTGACGAACAACATCCCCCTGAATCTTGTATTGGAGATTGGGTGCTAGTGCATGTTGGCTTTGCTATGAATAGAATTAACGAAGAAGAAGCGGCGGAAACATTACAATTATTGCAAGAACTAGTAGCAATTAGTAATTGAATGATAGAGATATTGGATAAATTTTTTTCCTCACGCAGAGGGGCAGCGAAAAGTTCTGTAGGCGGAGAGAAGTCTGAGCGCCGGCGTCCGGCGATGGTCTGTATCACTGCCGAGAGGCGCAAAGCCTTGCGCCTCTCCCTTGTGTCCCTTGGACACAAGGCAACCGTTTTGAAAGAACGGTTGGGCAGTAAGACCCGCATAGCGATCAGAACTTCGGGGTTTCCCAACCTAGGAAACTTTTAAAGACAGAGGCACAGAGAAAGAGTTTAGAGTCAGGACTTTTGTTAAAAGCATAATTTACTAATTCTCAAAATCACGCCTTTCCTTTTTTCTTAGCATCCTTGGCGCTGTGCCTCCGGCACGCTACGCGAACGTAAAAAAAAGACCCTGCAAACAAAGAAAAATTAACTGACATAGCGTTTCCTAATCATCTAAGGTACAAATTTATCTGTGTTTATCTGTGTTCATCAGTGGTTAATTACTTCTTTGTGTATTTTACTCAAATGAGAACCGCTATATCTAAACAACTATTCCTGAATTCCTATGAAATACGTTGACGAATTCCGAGAACCCGAAAAAGCTGAGGCCTTACGCCGCGAAATTACAAAATTATCCCAGCAACTAGAAAAACCAATCAAAATCATGGAAGTATGCGGTGGGCATACTCATTCTATATTTAAGTACGGTATCGAAGAAATTCTGCCCCCTGCCATTGAATTAATTCATGGGCCTGGTTGTCCAGTATGCGTGATGCCAAAGGGTAGGTTAGATGATGCGATCGCAATCTCCCAAAATCATAACGTCATCTTGGCTACATTTGGCGATACCATGCGGGTTCCCGGTTCCAAAAATAGTCTGCTGCAAGCCAAAGCACAAGGCGCAGATATTCGCATGGTTTACTCTCCCGTAGATAGCCTGCAAATTGCCAAAGATAATCCCAACAAAGAAGTAGTCTTCTTCGCCCTAGGCTTTGAAACCACTGCCCCCAGCACCGCCTTCACCATCTTGCAAGCAGCAGCCGAAAATATTCAAAACTTTAGTATGTTTTCCAATCACGTCCTCGTGATTCCCGCCCTTCAAGCACTGCTAAATAATCCCGACTTGCAACTAGATGGATTTGTTGGCCCTGGTCATGTCAGCATGGTAATTGGCACTGAGCCTTATGAATTTATTGCCCAACAATATCATAAGCCAATTGTGATCTCAGGATTTGAGCCTTTAGATATTCTCCAATCAATTTGGATGCTGTTGCAACAGCTAATAGAAAATCGTTGTGAAGTCGAAAATCAATATAACCGAATAGTACAAACAGCTGGAAATACAACGGCGCTTCAAGCCATAAACAAAGTTTTTGCTGTGCGAGACAGTTTTGATTGGCGAGGCTTGGGAGATATACCTTATTCTGGCTTAAAAATTCAACCCGAATATGCACAATTTGATGCCGAACTTAAATTTACCATTCCTAATCTCAAAGTAGCCGACCATAAAGCCTGTCAATGTGGAGAAATTCTCAAAGGCGTCTTAAAACCTTGGCAATGCAAAGTATTTGGTACAGCTTGCACTCCCGAAACACCGATTGGCACTTGTATGGTATCTTCTGAAGGTGCTTGTGCAGCCTATTACAAATATGGACGACTATCTACTATTGCTAATAAAGTAATAGATGAAAAACCAAAGATACCCATAACTCAAGAACCTCTCCCCGCTTGCAGCATATCTTTGGATTAACCCCTTCAAATACTCTGCATTCCTCTGTCTTGAAAAGTTTCCTAGGTCGGGGAAACCCTCCTACAGAACTTTTCGCTGCGCTAGCCTCTGCGTTCCTTTGCGTTTTAATATGAATATTTCCCCCACCAACCCAGCACAAAATCCCCTTTTTCAAAAAATCGAAAAAGTCCGCCGCCAAAGAAAAGTACAAGATACTCATATAAATCTCGCACATGGCAGTGGTGGAAAAGCCATGCGTGATTTAATTGATGATATCTTTGTCAGTAATTTTGATAATCCGATTCTCTCCCAATTAGAAGACCAAGCTAGTTTTGATTTAACCAGTCTCATGCAACAGGGAGACAGACTAGCTTTTACAACAGATTCTTATGTTGTAGACCCTTTATTTTTTCCCGGCGGTGATATTGGAGAATTAGCTATTAACGGCACAGTTAATGATTTGGCTGTTAGTGGTGCTAAACCTTTATATCTTACTTGTAGCGTTATTTTAGAAGAAGGACTACCTGTAGATACTCTACGGCGTGTTGCTACGAGTATGAAATTAGCTGCGAAAAATGCAGGCGTGCAAATTGTCACGGGTGACACAAAAGTTGTACATCGTGGTGCTGCTGATAAATTGTTTATTAATACTGCTGGTATTGGTGTAATTCCTGAAGGAATTACTATTTCTGCTCATAATCTTCAACCTGGAGATGCAGTAATTATTAATGGCGAGTTGGGTAATCATGGAGCAGCAATTTTAATTGCCCGTGGTGAATTAGCTTTAGAAACTACTATAGAAAGTGACTGTCAATCGTTATATAGCTTAGTGCAAACAATCCTCAAGGTTTGTCCCAAAGTTCATGCTATGCGCGATGCAACACGCGGCGGTTTAGCCACAGTTCTAAATGAATTTGCTTTTAGTTCTGATGTGGGAATTCGTCTATATGAGCAGTCTATCCCAGTGCGCGAAGAAGTCAAAGGAATTTGTGAAATTTTAGGTTTAGATCCTTTATATCTAGCAAATGAAGGTAAGTTAGTAGTAATAGTGCCGGGGGAAAATGCAGAAATTGTTTTATCGGCTATGAAATCGCACCCAGCAGGAAAAGATGCTTGTATTATTGGCGAAGTTATACCTTCACCTCCAGGCGTTGTTTTGTTAAAAACAGCTTTTGGCACAGAACGTATTGTTGATATGTTAGTTGGGGAACAACTGCCGCGTATTTGTTAATACTAAATAGCTTTTTATATGCATGAATTAGGAATTACCCAGAATATTGTGGCAATTGTAGCTGAACATGCCAAAGGGAAAAAAGTGCAACGTGTTCTATTAGAAATTGGTCAACTTTCAGCTATTCTGCCTGATGCTGTGCGATTCTGTTTTGATATTTGCACTCAAAACACAGTTTTAGCAGGGGCGACATTAGAAATTAAAGAAATTCCTGGCTTAGGACGATGTTGTCAGTGTAGTGCAGAAATTCCTTTAGATCAACCCTTTGGTATCTGTAAATGCGGTAGCACGCGATTAGATTTAATCGCTGGTGAAGAACTAAAAATTAAGGAAATAGAAATAGAGGAATTATGTGTGTAACCTGCGGTTGTTCTGATGATGGTGAAACCAAAATAACCAATTTGGAAGCCAATGACGTTGAACATCACCATCACACCCACACTTTATCTGATGGTACTGTTATTACACATTTTCATACTCACGATACTCACACAGAAGCATCTCAAATCCATGCTAAAGTACATGGCACAACTATATCTTTGGAACAAGATATCTTAGCAAAAAATAACTTGTTAGCAGCCCAAAATAGAGGATGGTTTAAAGGTCGAAATATTCTAGCATTAAATTTAATGAGTTCTCCTGGTGCAGGAAAAACCACTCTCTTAACGAAAACTATTAATGATTTAAAACATCAATTATCTATTAGTGTCATTGAAGGCGACCAAGAAACTACTAATGATGCTCAAAAGATAAAAGAAACAGGTTGTAAAGTAATTCAGATCAATACTGGAACAGGCTGTCATCTCGATGCATCAATGATAGACAGGGGTTTACAAAAACTGAACCCGGCGCTGAATTCAGTGGTGATGATTGAGAATGTTGGTAATCTGGTTTGTCCAGCTTTATTTGATTTGGGAGAACAGGCAAAAGTTGTAATTCTCTCTGTGACGGAGGGAGAAGATAAGCCAATAAAATATCCTCACATGTTTCGTGCTAGTGAGGTGATGATTCTCACTAAAATTGATCTACTGCCTTATGTCCAGTTTGATGTTAAAAAGTGCATAGAATATGCTCAGCAAGTAAATCCGCAAATTCAGATTTTTCAGGTTTCTGTAACTACAGGAATAGGATTAGATAGTTGGTATAAATGGCTATCTCAAAAAGTACCAAACTAATCAACCCTAATTCTTGTCTAATTACTAAAACGAACTTACGGAAAATTAAGGATTTAAAACTCACTTAGCGATCGCACTTTCCCAAAATCTTTTGAAATGCGATCGCAAATAATTCCTCTTATTGATCAATTTAACTATGGTTTAGCAAAAATTGTCAGCAAAACAGGGCCTAATAAGTAATGGTGACTTAAACAAAGTAGTCCGGCATCAAAGCCTAGGGCTTCACGACTCTCTGTGCTGTAGAATCTAATTCTAGCAGGAGAGGCTGCCACTAACTCTGATGCTGTCTGGCTTTTGGAAGTTATGTCAACCAAGTAGAACTTTCCACCCGGAGCAAGTACCCGCGCCACCTCACTTAAAACCTGTTTTGGTTCCGAATAGTGTAAAAAACTTATGGTACTAAAAATAGTGTCAAATTGACCGTCGGCAAAAGGAAGAGACTCAGCTTTACCCTCAACATAAATTAAACGGGGATGGTGGCAGTTTTTCTGTCTTGCTACTCTTAACATCTCAGGAGATAAATCCAATCCAGTACCCCGCAAGTCAGGAAACTTAGTTGCTAAGCGTTCTAGCAGGCGTCCTGTACCACAGCCTAAGTCAAGGACATTTGGGCGATTTGGTAAATCAACTTTTGAGAGTAGCCGTTTGTGGATGGCTTGATAAATAACTGAAGGAAAGAGCGTATCATAGCTTGATGCCCAGCGGTCAAAAAGTTGCTTTTTATTACTTAAAAAATTACTAATCATTATTTTTTGCAGCTAGCTACTTCCCTTAACTTCTATACCAAGTCAGAAAACCAGTTAACAGTCAACAGTCAAAAGTTAACTGTTAACTGTTAACCAAGACTGGAAAATAAATAGCCCTCAGTAAAAAGATTAGTTGACTAATTCTCTAAAACTTGACGAATACGCCGCTCTAACCGTTCGAGATCTAGACCACCTTCATCACGACTAATCCGACGCACAGTAGAGTTAACATTGGTTAAGTCTACCAGTAAATCTTGAAGAATTTCTTGTTGTTGACGTGCTTGGGTAACTTCACGTGGTTCCTGCACTAAGTCACGCACGATAGTATCTTCAGCCCGCGAGGCAACAATGGGGTCGCTTTGCCCCTGTATAGTAACAAAAGTTCGTCGCCCAGGCCCGCGTTCTTCTTCAATGGGTATTACTGCTGTTACCTGATCTGAGCGTACATATTTTCCAAATCCCAGATGAACTAGCACTGATGATTGTATTTTCATTTAAAATAAAGTTTATTTAGGAACATACTTCTATTTTAAATTCTATTTTGATAGCCAAGAGCTATAACTAGAGCGGGTTATACGCAATTTAGAGTAGTAGTTCCACATTGCCAATAAGTGACAGATAGAAGATGTAGAGACGTTGCAATGCAACGTCTCTACTAAAGGATTTGTTGCAATCATTAATTGAATTGGTATAACCTTTATTTTTACTGCTATACATTTAATTTGGACTTTAATAAAAACAACCCAGAGATCATAATCTCTGGGTTGTGCTTAAGTTAAAGAGTATTGAAGTAGAGCAAAAGGGTCAAGCTTAGCTAAATTTACTACTTTTTGCGATCGCTAAATCTAGAAAGCTATTAAGAGTTATAGAACCGAACTAACCCGTTATTTGTACTAAACTCAGCATAAAATTAACCCGTTGCTCAAACTCTAGCTTTTTGATCTCTGCTGTAAACTCGTCCGTTTCAGCAGGTAGTTGATAGTCAGATGGCACTTGAATAACGCTTCCGTTCTCCATTCCTTGTGCCAACAGCAGCCAAACATCTAACTTAGCATTGGGACTTAGAGCATTATAAGCTTGACTAATATTGTTAGCAGCACCATTAATCAAGTCGCGTTGCGCTTGCATTTGCTCATCGGGAGACAAATTCTGAATTTGGTCAAACACTGCTTTAGCAGGAGTTTCTACGCTGTCAGGTGGTGCTGGTGTTAGGTGCTCTTTAAGATCTAAGTAACCAAACCAAAGTATGCCTAGTTGAGTATCTACATCAAAACGTTTAAAAGTTTCTAAAGCTGGTCTTGTGCTTTCGTCAATTGTGTAGGTCATAAAAAACTCCAAGCAAGTTAAGCTATTCTCAATTTCCTAAGTTCCTGAAAGAATTCGCTTTCAGTACCTTTACACAACTTAACGAATAAATGGAGATGTATAACCCTACTTAGGGTAGGTATAGCACTCACTACATAAGACAGATATAAACAATTCAAATTGCTACTTACAAAAATGCCTGTTTCAATGTATATGCTGGCAAAGATAAAAGCTAGAACTTTTAAGAACACAAGCTATGTGAGAATTGAGACATTGACTATCTCAAGCCATCCAGCCAAAATCAAGACAGGCAAATCGATACGTTGGGCTAGTTTGCAGTAGGTAAATTATCGGGATCTATGCCGAGCGAACGCAAATACTCAGCTAACTGTTCAGCCCGGATTCGTTCCTGTTCAGCCCGGATTCGTTCTTGTTCTGCTTGTTCTTCTGCTCTTAAATAGCGATCGCCCTGCTGATCATACCAAGACAACAACTCCTGTTGAATACCAGCTACAGTACCTTGGTATCGTCCAATACCCAAACCCACTTCTGGCATCCAGTAAGGTTCACCTATCTGCAATTGATAGTTACCATTGATCAACTTATATACTTCAAACGGCTGATGTTGGTCACGTCGCCAAAATTCTGGATTATAAATCACATAATACAACACACCAAGTTTGACGTAGATATCCATTTTTTCGTCATATTCACCCCCTGGTGTGTGGGATACCATCTCTAATGTGAGTATTGGAACTACTTCATTTTCTTCCCAAACTGCGTAACTTTTGCGAGATTTACCGCCTTTTTTCCGTTCCACTCCTAAACTCAAAAAGCCATCTGGTACTACAGGTACTCTAGGATTAACCCCTGTAGTGTGATAAACTCCCATGTCTACACCGAAGTACCAATCCATTCGATTTGCCCAAATAGAGTTCAGCAAAAACAGTAGAACATTGGGCAAAAAATTTTGGTCTTCATTATCCACAGGTGTATCGTCTGAGCAAGGCAGTTCGTCAGTAGTCGGTAACGCTTGTTTGAGATCGGGTGAGAACATAACCTTTGTCTCGGTGGCGTTGATTTATTGTTATTTTATTATAAAAATATTTGGTATAACCCAACGTGTAGAGACGTTGCAATGCAACGCCTCTATATGTTGCGTTGCAACGTCTTTACTACCGGATTAATTTAAAGCCAATCTCGATAAGCGGAGATTTCATTCACACTAATTTCAAACGGCATCCCCTTGCCAAATGGCGGATAAACCCGGATTTTAGCATTACTACTAAACCGCTCTAATCGATTCCCTAACTGGGGAATATTGCTGACTATATGCCAGTAAGATACGATGTCAGGGCAATCAATTATTAGTGTTAAAGTGGTGGCATTTGTTGTGAGATACCACTGACAACTAGACAATAGTACTTGAGTAATGCGATCGCAGGCTAAATAAAAGCATCTGCCAGTAGATTGTTCTAATTCCAGACGCATCATTCCATCCTGTTTTGTCACCTCAATTGGTGGCAAATCATCTGGAGGAAGTAAGGACATTTTAGACATAATTCCGCACCTCTTGGTTGTAGCGCGTCAAACTCTCAAGGTTTTTTTGCAGATTAAAAGATGAGGGTTTGAGTGCTAGCGTACCTAAATTTAATTCATGCTGAAATTTCTTGATTTTGTCGCGACAAGTTGCTACATCACCGATGATTGAGTTCTCAATCAAATAGTCTTCATCAAAACAGATATTTGTGCGATCAAATGGCTTTTGGTTGGAATTCGCACTATTCTGCATTAATTGAGCCGAGTTGGCTGTCATTTTCTGGCTGAATTGGCGAATGAAAGGCAAAGCTTCACTCACTGCTTCATCGGATGTTTTACCAACATAAAAGAAGCGTGCCAGCATCAAATTTTCAGCGCCACTGGAATTTAGAGCACGATATTTGGCAACAGTATTCTTCAATCTCTCCAGGGAAAACGGCGGCCCTCCCATCAAGCTGAAGGAATGTTTGGCGGCAAACCCGATACCTTCATCATCACCACTAGCAACATACACCGGAATTTGTCGCTGTAAAGGTTTCGGGTAAATTGTCAGGCGATCGCATTGATAATATTGTCCGTTAAATGATACATCAGTTTCATATAAAAGCTTCTGAATCAATGCGATCGCTTCTAGTGTCTTAGCGCGAGATTCACTCGTCGGTGTGGCAAAATGCTTGTTGTGTTGAGGAAACGGCCCACCTTTAGCAATTCCAAACAACAATCGTCCATTGCACAGGTTATCCAGCGTTGCAATGTCCTCTGCCACTGTAATCGGGTTATGAAACGCTAGCAATACTGCTGCTGTGCCTAATTGGATAGTTGAGGTAAGTCCCGCCAGATGCGCTATCAACACCAAAATTGACGGGCTGAGATTCAATTCATTAAAATGATGCTCTGTAACCCAGGCTTCTTCAAAACCCAGGCTTTCCACATGTTTTACCAGCGTGGCTTGCTCAAATATGGCGCGACGAGCATCCTGGTGTTGATTTTCGTAATTACAGAAAAGTCCGGTTTTCATTATTTGCAAGCACTATTCTACGTTGCAACCCACTGCAACTCTAACCATAAGCGTGGATTGTTTTGCTTGAGCTTCGACATAGGGTCACGCAACAATCGTTTGGCATTCATGCAGACTACCTGCATTAGACCCATGTTGTCTGCTACTTCTCTGAGTATTTCTTTTTGAGCTTGCACACAGGAAATCATTTCGTCAGAACAATAAATTCCTATGTATTGCAACCGTCTAGCAGGTCGTCCCCAGAAACAGGTGATGACTTTCACATAACACCCGTCTAGTAATTCTCCAACTTTTGGATAGTAATGGTTGACGACTCTTGTGAATTCTTTGGCTAAGATGTCTTCAGCAATCATTGGAACTGATATTTCTGTAGCGTCCATCACGCTATTTAATATAACATAATTTTGTCATTTAAATATAACAAAACAACCTATTAATCTTAAATAAAATATTAATTATTATTGTAGGGTGGGCATTGTAATGCCCACCCTACAAACAACAAAGAGCGGTGATTCTAAATTTTGAACTTTTAATTGTTATTATCGAGCATTGCGTTCTGAAACTAAAACCTCTGCTACGATATCTGGTACATTTACAAAGTCCAGAAAACCTTCGGAACCACGAATTGGTGAAATAAATGTATAGTTAGGGTCACACACTCCATTGTCATAGACTTGAATAAACCATCTATCTGGAAAACCTTCTACACCCAGTTCTACGATGTACCAGCTTTCACCAATCAGGCGAGAGTTAAAGATTGTGAACCACTCTCTATTCTCTTCTGAAATGTTCCAATCTGCCATGAGAAGCTCTAACGCTATTTGTCCTGCATCAGTTGAAGTCAATAGCATTTTTACTCCTTATTAGAAACTTCAGTGGAAACTTCAGGAACTTCAGGATACAATCCCAATTGCTTAGCTAGTTCACGCCCCACAAAGAATAAAAACTGAGCGCCATCTTGATTACCTTCATGGGCGAACATAGTCGCTACTTGTAACATTGTCTCTACTAAACCAGAATCAATCAATTCTGGTTTAGATTCCAAAACTTCTGGCTCTTGACCATTGGGGCATTTAAGTAACTCATCAATCAGATTAAAATACAGTTGTTGGCGTTGTTCTGTCATGGTAATTTTGTTGATTTTGAGAGAAGTCTAAGCACTAACAGTCAGTGCTCAAAACTTCAGTGGTTACTGCTCGATACTTTGCTGCCAAAGTCTTTCCAACATTTCGACTTGTTCTTTTAAAACAGCAGCGCGGTAAAAAAGATACCTGTCATAAAAAATAATCCCTAACCCAAGACAAATAGGGGTCAAAACGAAAAACCATTGCAGGATAGTGGCAAGTTTATATTGCTCAGCAACAGTTAGCATTTGATTAACCACATTGCGGTCAGAGGGTTTTGTACTAGCTTGAGATTGAGAGAAATGTGTACCATTTGGCTGAGGAGTCCAGGTACTACTCTCATTAACTTTGCATGTTAAATTCTGTGATTCTACTAAGTTTATATGTCGTTCCCAAACCACACCAAATACTACTAGCTCTGGAGAAAGCACTACTAAAGTAACTACACAAACTGTAAGAACATTTAAAAGTTTGGCTCTCATTTAGGCTCTCCCTTGCTAGGTAGTATGCACCCAGTAAGAAAATAACTTTTACAATTTATCTAAGTAGCTATCTGTATGTACTTCTCAAACAGTTCTGATACTAAAGATATGTGTAAATGGTAATTTGTAAAATTGTTAGTTGTCAGTCATTTCTCTGATTAGTACTGACTACTAGCCATGAATAAATTACCTACTTTCTCACAAAAGTAGAACTATAAGGTCAGAGCTAACGCACTCAGATACTAGAATGTAGTTTCTCCTACTGTTAAAAGAGGGATTAAGAAGTCCCCCCTTGTTCACTAAGCTTTCGCCTAGGAATTTCGGGGGGTAGAGGGGAATCTCTGCGTAAATCCTATACGTTTTATATCAGTCCCCTCTCCACACAACAGTTTAGCTGAATCGAATTAAGATTATTAAATTCATTAAAACAGTACTCAAAGCCTACGATTCTCACCTGATAAGTCTTTTAAAAAATCGTTGGGGTATGGGTGCTAGTATTTTTGGGTTGGGGTTCTAGTATTTAGGAAGTAGGGTTCTGGCGTTTGCAGTACTCAACTCAAAGCATTACAGGAACTAGTACAGGACTGTTTTTTTCTAATTATTTTGTAGTTAAAACCTGTACTCAAAAAACATATCTGTATCTCTCGGTAAATATATATGCAATCACAATAAAAAGCAATTAAATTTGCCAAATTAATTCACGTTTCTATCACAAATAAAAAATATTAAAATATAGCTGCTAATAGTTCTGCACATTATCAAGGTTGATTTCTCTAATCCTTGGTGAGTAACCTGTAAACTCAGGAAGCTGAGCGCGAAAGGCAATGTTAAGCAATGCAATGGTAAAATATAAGTACGGCGATGAAACCACAGACTGAAACAAAATGAATGGGAACATCTCACAAAAGTTCCTCCTAAACTTCTAGATTTTGTAGTTTAGTTAAAATCTATAGTTGATGCACTAAGTTGTAATAAACTGCAAATTAAACAAACAAAATATTATTGTATAAGTAAATACTCTGCACTAAATTGAGAATTCTAGGGGTGAATTAATGAGAATTGCTAAAGACGTAACAGAACTTATTGGAAGAACTCCTTTGGTTCAGCTAAATAAAATTCCTCAAGCTGAGGGAGTAGTAGCGAGAATAGTTGTCAAACTAGAAGGTATGAACCCAGCTGCTTCAGTAAAAGACCGTATTGGGTTGAGTATGGTACTCTCAGCAGAAGCAGAGGGTTTTATTGAGCCTGGAAAAACTATTTTAGTAGAGCCGACCTCTGGTAATACCGGGATTGCTCTAGCGATGGTAGCAGCAGCGCGTGGCTACCGTTTGATTTTGACTATGCCAGAGACGATGAGCCAAGAACGACGAGCTATGCTCAGAGCCTATGGTGCATCTTTACAGCTGACACCTGGTACTGAGGGAATGCGGGGAGCAATTCGCAAAGCCGAAGAAATTGTGGCGAACACTCCCAATGCTTATATGCTGCAACAGTTCCGCAACCCAGCTAATCCCCAAGTTCACCGGGAAACCACCGCAGAAGAAATTTGGGCTGATACAGATGGGGAAGTGGATATCGTTATTGCTGGGGTAGGTACTGGTGGAACGATTACCGGGATTGCAGAGATACTTAAAGGGCGCAAGCAGAGTTTACAAGCGATCGCAGTTGAACCCAGCAACAGTCCAGTACTCTCTGGTGGTGAAGCCGGGCCCCATAAAATCCAAGGTATTGGTGCTGGATTCGTCCCAGATGTGCTGCGCCTAGAACTGGTTGATGAAGTAATTAGAGTCAGCGATGAACAAGCGATCGCATTTGGGCGACGGCTGGCAAAAGAAGAAGGATTATTATCTGGTATATCCTCTGGTGCAGCTTTGTGTGCCGCCATTCAAGTAGGTAAACGTCCAGAAAATGCCGGTCGTTTAATCGTGATGATTCAGCCTTCCTTTGGCGAACGTTATCTCAGCACACCCATGTTTCAAGACTTGACTTTAGAGCCTGCTGGTGTACGTTAATGCTAAGTTGCATAAAAAAGATTCTGAACTAGCCCCTTAGCCCGCCTAGGAATGAATTCCCAGGCTAATAGCTTGAGTCTTCTTAAGAAGACTTAAGCTATTAGCCATAGGTTTATAACCTATGGCGGTTGTTGGGATTGGTGTAATATTACGGTATAGTTGCCCCTCATCGGCTAATGTTTACACTTACCTTGCTGATGGTGGTGTTCATGATCATGATCATGACCGTGGGCACAGTTTTGTAGATCCTGCTTCATGAGACTTTCGCTCATTTCTTGCAAGGACTTATCCACAGGTTTTAAGCCAATCCAAGCATCAATCTTCTCGACATCAAAACCCACCTCGCGGCGTAGGCTTTGTCCGTCGGAGGTATCGCCGACTTCTATTAAAGGACGGCGAATTAACATCGGATCTTGCAGCATCAGCACTAAAGCTGTTTGTGCATCAAGTTTTTCGGGAACTACCTCACCAGATTTTACCCGTGGAGCAGAACGATTGAACCATTCGACTACGGGGCGATCGCCAAAAAATGAGCGCAAACGTTCGACTGTCCAAGGTTCTGTTAGCAAGTTCTGTGCTACCACCTCATGTCCTGCCGCTGTTAGCAAAACTTTTTGCTTGATACCACCTTTACAGCCTGGTTTGCTATAGAAAATTACTCTTGCCATTCAACTGTCTCCTAGTAGAATACAGGTTGTTTATAGAGGCACACAAATCTGCGCCTCTACCGCGTATTGCATTCAAGCAAGAACCACCATAGTTAGAAATTTCTAGCACTATGTTTGACCGGATCAAACTCGAATCTTTCTTTAGGATCAGTTTCCCCATAAATATTAAAGGTAACAGTTGGTTCATCACCCACTGCTTGCACACTGTGAATTGCATCTGGAGTGAAGCTAATAATATCTCCAGGAAATAGAGTTATCTCTCCTGTCCGTTCGATTTTATCTTCACATTCTGGGTTGTGAGTGCGTTGCCAAAAAGTATTTTTTTCCTGACCTTTTAACACCGCTACTATTCCCCACGTCCCATGATTATGAATAGTTGACATCGTTCCCGGTGCAAATGTTACTGTTTGCACTGTTAACGGAAAACCTAATTCATCGTATAGGAGTACAACAGAGGTTCCTGTATTAGGAGAAGGCTCTAAATATTGACTTCGTACCCAGTACGAATTCACAATCAAGCGCCTTACCAACATGCGGATTTCTGGCAAACAACTTGATTCGTCATTTGCACTATTAAGAACATCTTCCACCTCAGTTAAAAACCGATAAAGACGATAATTCTCTCTCAATAAATCCCATGCTCTTACTGATTTACAGGCTTGATACTGACCGTCTCCTGTTAGTAGCCAATCCCTACCTTTCATAACCTTTAAAACATCAGTTGAGAAGATTGAGGCAAAATAAACGGAGGCGGGGGAGAGAAAGAAGGAATATTTGTTGTGTAAGGAGGCACACTACCAGCTGGTAAAATAGGTAAAAGAGGAGTACTAGAGTGACTAAATGTGGAGAGAGGAAGATAGAATGATAAGTTATTCATGACTGTTGATGGTTGATTCCTGACTAAATTAATCGTCTTCTTCTGGTGGACGTGTCAAAATATCCAGAAGTATGCCGGCTCCGAAATCATTTTTGGCATCAATCTCCTTAACTCTGCTACTTATCTCTTTGGCTTGGTCTATTTTTCCTAATTTTGCTAAAACCAATCCAGAAGCAGCATAAGCATTTAAGTACAATCTGATTTGGGCTTCTTCTCGCCGCTTAATTAAAAGTGGCTTAAGCGTTAACCAATCATCAGGAAGATTTTCTGCTAATTTAATTTTATCTATTAATTTGATTGTTGTTTGTAGTGCAAGTATATAATTATTTTTATAGTAGAAAAATCTATATGCTGCTACCAAAACATCTGTATTATCACCAGTTTTGGCTAAAGCTTGTTGAATATATTTTTCGGATTCTGATGTATTTTCCCAAGTTTGTGCTGCTAATATAAGTAACTCTTTAATATCATCAGGAACCTGAAACCATGAGAAGCGATTTGCATCAACTTGCATAATTATTTGGAGGCTGGGGACTGGGGATTAGGGGCTGGGGACTGGGAAGTGAGGATTAGGAATTAGGACTAGTACCTAGGAACTAATAGGACTTACGCAATAACTCTCTCTTCTCTACGAGACGCTCCGCGTAGCTTGCTTCTTTGCAGGAGTATGCTATCTTTGCGTCCTTGGCGGTAGCCTGCGGCAAGCCTCTCCGCGTCTACGTTTTTCCATAATTTTGCGTAAGTCCTGACTAAATTATTCCCAGTCCCCAATACCCTATGCCCAATTTAAAACAGCGTGAGAATATACACTAAGGTAAACAGAACAATCCAGATAATGTCTACGAAGTGCCAGTAAATTTCTGCCATTTCGATGAAAGTGTGATTTGTTGCAGAATAAGTACCAGGACGACGCGATCGCCACAACACACCTAAAATCAATAACAGTCCCACAAAAACGTGCAAACCGTGGAACCCAGTCATGATATAAAAGCAGTTGGCGAATACATTGGTAGTCAGACCATATCCTAAAGTTGAGTACTCATAAGCCTGACCAAGCAAAAAAATTGCGCCCATGATTGCAGTAATTGCATACCAAAACTGCATTCCTTTGACGTCATTCTTTTTAATCGCCGTATCACCGAAGTGAATGACGAAACTACTCGACACCAGAATAATGGTGTTAATCGTTGGTAACAAAAGCTCTACTTCAGTTCCTTCGGGAGGCCAAACGTCTGTCATGCCTCGAAAGAACAAATAAGTGGCAAAAAATCCCCCAAACATTAGGGATTCAGAAGCGAGGAACGTTAACAGTCCCCAGACTCTTAGATCTGGATGATGTTCGTGTCCTGCACTGTCGTGTTCGTTCGGCGTTGTAGCTATAGTCATAGATTTATTGACAATATTATCCGCTGTGCCTGTAGTGGAAGCTGTAGAGTGAGGACTACTAGTCCTGTAAAAGTTGGGTTTTACCTCTCTTCTTCAAGGTGAGACGCTTTGAGACTTACTCCCCTTCCCTAGAACTACGGTGTACACACAAGTCTTCTAACATTGCTCCATAAACTTTTGATCCCCCCAACCCCCCTTTTTAAGGGGGGCAAAAACCTTTCAAAGTCCCCCTTTTTAAGGGGGATTTAGGAGGATCTACAACGATTTTGGTTTTGTACAGAGATGTGTATACACCGTAGTTCCCTACAAGGAAAGGGGTTGGGGGTTAGGTCTGTAGTGGACTCAACTGCAAACTGCTATAGTTGTTGGCAGTCGTGCAAGATTTTAATTTAACCAAACTCTTCACTTGTTCAAGAATTCCAAGAAATTCTGAGTTTTGTGTTCCGAACTCGGTCTTTCGTGTTCCGAACTCGGTCTTTCGTGTTCCGAACTCGGTCTTTCGTGTTCCAAACTCGGTCTTTCGTGTTTCAAACTCGGTCTTTCGTGTTCTGAACTCGGAGTTTCGTGTTCTGAACTCGGAGTTTCGTGTTCTGAACTCGGAGTTTCGTGTTCCGAACTCAGTCTTTCGTGTTCTGAACTCGGAGTTTCGTGTTCTGAACTTAAATGAATAGAAGTTGCAGTTACCTTGACAGGGATAATAGTACTCACTCTACTAACTAAGCACTAACTTCCGGCGTCGCAGATGGCTGTACTTCATTACTTTGATCATGACCATAGTCATAAGGGCCATGAGTGACAACAGGTAACACTTCCCAGTTTTCGATGGCGGGTGGTGAGCTGGTTGTCCATTCTAAAGTCAAAGCTTGCCAAGGATTATCACCCGCAGGTTTGCCTTTGCTCCAACTGTAGAGAATGTTGATAGCAAAAGGAATTACCGATATCCCCAAGACAAATGAACCAAAGGTACAAATTTGATTGAGGTCGATAAATTGAGGGTCATACATTGCCACTCGTCGCGGCATTCCTTGCAAACCCAACTCGTGCATGGGTAGGAAAGTCAGGTTAGTGCCGATAAAAGTGAGGACAAAGTGAACGCGGCCCCAAGCTTCATTCATCATCCGTCCAGTAATTTTGGGGAACCAGTGGTAAATACCGGCGTAAATGCCAAACACGGAACCGCCAAACAGGACGTAGTGGAAGTGTCCTACTACATAATAGGTGTCGTGGACGTGAACATCAAAGGGAGCTGTTCCCATTGTCACGCCACTTAAACCGCCCATGACAAACATGGACAACAAGCCAATGGCGAAAAGCATGGCGCTGGTGAAGCGGATTTTACCACCCCAGAGGGTAGCAACCCAGCCAAAAATCTTGACGCCAGTGGGAACCGCAACGATGAGAGTAGAGATAGTGAAGAACATCCGCATCCAACCGGGTGTACCGCTGGTAAACATGTGGTGTACCCAGACGAATAAACCGACAACGCAGATGGCCACACTAGAATAAGCGATCGCTTTATAACCAAAAATCGGCTTACGGGCATGAACTGGAATCACCTCGGACATAATGCCGAAGATGGGCAGAATCATTAAATATACTGCCGGGTGAGAATAGAACCAGAACAAGTGTTGATAGATAACAACGTTACCGCCGGCATCTGGTTTAAAGAAGGATGTCCCAAAGTTGAGGTCAAATAACAGCAAGATTAAACCCGCTGCTAATACGGGTGTAGAGAGCAACGCCAGGATAGAGGTTGCCAAGATTGCCCAGCAGAACAATGGTACTTGATCCCATTTCATGCTAGGAACTTTCATCATCAAGATGGTGATCACAAAGTTCAGTGAACCCAAAATCGAGGAAGTTCCCACCAAAACGATCGCAAGTATCCACATTGTTTGAGCAATGGGTGCTGTCACTAAGCTTAAGGGTGGGTAAGCTGTCCAACCAGATTGTGAACCACCAAAGATGAAACTACCTAAAATTAGCGCCCCTGCTGGTGGGTTTAACCAAAAGGCGATCGCGTTCAGCTTCGGGAAAGCCATATCTCTAGCGCCAACCATCAGCGGCACTAGATAGTTGCCAAATCCCCCAATCGCACTCGGAACAATCCACAGGAAAATCATGATTGTCCCGTGATTCGTCATGAAAGCGTTATACAGATTGGGGTCGAGCAAGTCTGCATCTGGTGTTGCTAACTCGGCGCGAATAGCGATCGCCATCAATCCACCGATTAAATAAAACATAAACGCCGTCACTAGGTATTGAATACCAATAACCTTGTGATCAACATTAAATGTAAAGTAATCCTGCCATTTCCACGCTTTGGGATGGGAGGCGTGAGCAACAACCATTTCCGGCTTCTTCCCTTCTGGTGGCGTATTCCGTGGAAATTCTACTTTTGTCATATTTTTTCACCGCTACGCAAAGTCCAGGGTCAAATGTCCAAAGTAATTAAATTTGACTCTTGACCATTGACTCATGACTCTTGTACAGACGCAATTAATCGCGTCTCTACTCTTGACCAATGACCATTGACTCTAGAGTTACTGCACTAATTCCCATATCGTGGGTGTGGGGAGCGAGAAACTCGGATGTAGATAAGTCAGAAGGGTTAACAGCAACAACTTGATGTCCGTCTTGCTGTTGAGCAATCTGGTTTTCTGTCCGCCAGCTATCATATTCTTCCGGCGTGTGGACAACTACCTGTGTCCGCATTGAGCCGTGATAACCACCGCATAGTTCAGCACACACTACAGGATATGTACCTGGTTTGGTAGCGACAAATCGCAGTTCAGTAGGGATACCGGGAAGCGCATCTTGCTTCAGCCGGAAGTTTGGAACCCAAAATGAGTGAATCACATCCTGTGCTGAAAGATTGAGTTGTACATCAGCACCGACAGGAACGTGCAATTCCCCAGAGGTAATGCCACTATCGGGATAGTTAAATATCCAAGCGTACTGTATCCCTTTAACATCAACAACCAAGTCGGCTTTTTTACCTTGGGTTGTGGGAGATGCACCAATACCAATTGCTGGAGCAACTGTTGCTTGAGAGGTGTCATTTAAGGTAGCCGCAAGAGCACTACCTGGCATGTGAGCAATATGAGCTGAGGAATGAGGATGACCCGCAGGCTCAAAGCCTCCCATTCGGTTAAAAACATCTACACTGTAAATTCCCAACCCAAGCACAATCAATGTTGGGATTGCTGTCCAAAAAACTTCTAAAGGTAAGTTGCCTTCAATTGGTGCGCCGTCAGTATCGTCACCCCGACGGCGACGAAACTGAATCAAAAAAACCACAATGGTTCCTTCTACCACCAAAAACAGAGCGATCGCAATGGTAAACATGATATTGAAAAATCCGTCTACCAAAGGCGCTTGTAGCGATGCTTGCACCGGCAGTAGAGTGTGATTTTGACCAATCCAAACGCTAATAGCTGTGACTACTATCCCAGCAATCAGAGTCCATAGTGAAACAGGAATTTGTTGCATACTGCTACCTGCTCTGTAAAACGTCTTTAAAGGTACTGGGATTTGTGATTGGGGATTGGGGACTGGGTACTGGGGATTGGGTATTGGGAAGAATTTAGTTCCCAGGTACTAGTCCTAATTCCTAATCCTCACTTCCCAGTCCCTAGTCTCTAGCCCCCAGCCCCTAATCCATTTTGTTTTCACTTATTAACTTTCTAACGCGCACTAAAAAAAAAGGGGGGAAACTTCCAGATTTTTTCATATCTTTCCCCCCAGTAAATTACAAATTATCTTTCAACTCCTATGAAAAAGGAGCCTTCTTTTTACAGAAAAGCTTGTTGTTCTTAGAGGACACTTTTAGTCCTAATATTGATTAGGCTATATTAGCAGCAAGTTTAAATTTGTTAATAAGTAACAATTTGCGATTTACGGATTTGTTTACTGTGAACTTTTGGATTGATTCCGGTAAATACTTAGCATTCCCCTCTAGTTACCTTGCTTAGCGCAATCGCGCTTTCTGTTAAAAGTGCCTCCTTGAACAAACAACAAATTTGACTAACTCCAACAACCTTAATTATTTAATGCAACATGGGTGTAGCAATTCTTCGGACAAATCCGTGAACAAGCTTCACAACCAATACAATTTTCTGGATAAGCTACTGCCATTACTTTTCTTTCAATTTCTTCATCATCTTCGTCCTCTACAAATTCTCCTTCTTCGTTAAGTGCTTTTAAACCCAGCACATTATATCCACATACTTTAATACATCTGCCACAGCCGATACATTTGTCCTTGTCAATTTCTTGAGCAAATTTTGGTGTCCAAGTCTTACCGCCAAATGTCAAACCTGTTAGTTGTGCCATGAAATAATCCTCGGCAGTTTTGCCTATTAATTTGTTTGTACTTTTATCTCATCGTATCCTAATATTTTCTGTTTTTGATGTTAGATAATTACTTTTTTCTCATCAAATTTTGATATTTTTAAACACAATTTTGCGTGGTTTTTTCAATTTAGTTCTGTAGATGAAATTTATTGCCAATAACTATTATAAAAAGGCGTCGGGAAAACCCATTCTTTCTCGGTAGGTGATGAAAGACACCTTTTTAGGCCGTTGACAGTTGACGGTTAACGGTTAACAGTCAACTGTCAACTGTCTTTCGTGTTATCCCATCCACTTGGCGGGGTGGGATGCTTAAGTAGTGTCAAGCAGTGCTGTTAGCGTAGCGGGACGTAGCACGTAATGAGAGCTGTTTTATGGTAATTCAATCAAAAACTCCACGCCACTTGCTCTCTGGAGTTTGCCGCCGACTTTTGAGTAACTAACACTATTTATGACGAATGCAACTTTAGCTATAAGGTAATGATATTAATTTTCAAGTTTTCCTATTTTTAGGCAAAAGCATGTAATAAAAATAGTATTTCTATATACAAAATTACATGTTTATTAATTACATTTTTATCTATGCAATGTGTATTAAAAAAGCAATTATCATTACTATAGCTTTCATTGAAATATCTATAGTAATGTTGACAAAGTAAATATTGTTTTTGCACATTAATTCACCAAACAAAGCTCAGTTAACTAGGATAAAAACTGTAACCTTGATAGCAGAATATTCATCACTATTAAATATTAAAATTATTAATAAATCAGATGAATACTAGTCGTAATAACTTTAAATGGTTTCCAAAAATACTTTGGCTAAGGTTTTGTAGTCAAAAAGAGATTGTTCATGAAATACCTATTTAAGGAAATGTTAAGAATGATTTCTAAGCTCATTGTGAACAAACTTATTAGTTTATTTGTGAAATGTATAGTTAATAAGAAGTAATATTAGGCTCGGCTTAAAAGACTTAAATAGCTACCAATTGAATGCGAAGTCAGAATATGGATGTGAGAAGTTAGTGGGGTGAGAAAAGATTATTCTTACCTAAAAGATAATTTGGTAGCGAGTCACGAATAAACAGGACACATTCCAATACCTTTCGATTAAGGGAGAAAGGTGGAAGGAAAAGGGTTTGAATTTACCCTTTACCCTTTACACTTTACCCTTTACCCTTTTTCCAGACTCCAAGTTAAGTAATTAGACTTATCCGAAAAGTATTGGGACATATCCAGGGGAGAACTGAGCCTGTCATCTCAACGATTAGAGTGGGAAAAGAGCCACATGCCTTATACAATTCCTAACAACAGTTGCGTTGGATGTGACAATTGCCGTCCCCAATGTCCTACGGGTGCAATCAAACTAGAAAACGATGAATACTGGATCGATCCTTTTCTGTGTAACAATTGCGAGGGTTATTACCCAGAACCGCAATGTGTAATGGCTTGTCCAACTAAGTCTCCCATGCCCTTGCAGGCGAAGAAAGGGAGATGCAAAGTTGAGCCGAGAGATGCTACTAGTTCAGACTTGTTTTCTAATGGCAAGAATAATCCATTCGCTTCAGCGATCGCTATTTGGGAAGCTTGTAACGTACTAGCTCAACGAACATCCTTGCATTGGGAAAGCGATGAAGAAGGTTATCTGTCTTATGGCCGACAAGTTAACCAAGGACGTGGAGCGATCGCCTTTCATATCCAAGATCCATTCCAAGTTAGCGGAAGGAGTACAGACTTAGGAGCGATCGAAGCACTGGACATCAGAGCCGCTTGCATCCATCTGATTTTTGCAGCTTATGCCACAGCCTTAGATCAGCCTTGGGAGCAGGAGTTTAGCATTGACGAGCGGCAAATTGAGAAATATTTGGGGATGGAGAAACGCAAAGACTTGAGCAAAAATGCCAAGTTGGCTTTAATGAAAAACATTGTGCAGCAAGCTTGCTCACTAATCATCTCCATTGACTGGCCGCAACAAGGACGAGTTAACGGATTCTCAGTTAAACAAAGTCGCTTGTGGCATTTGGTTGATGTTCAGCACCACTTCCAAGAAGATAATCAGGGATGTAAATATCTTATTGGACTAACTTTTAAAGTAAAAGCGGGTATATGGGCACAGTATTTCTTAAACAAACAAGCATGTAAAGAGCGAACCGCATTCTATCAATACGGCAGTCTACCCAAAACGCTGTTAACCACAGTCATGAGCATTTGGCAGCAACATGAAGGAGCAGTAAGACTCATGCTGTGGTTGCTATTTAAAACCAAAATGGGTAAAGAACAACGCATCACTGTTCCTACCCTACTACGTGTTGCTTACGGTGAGGAAAAAGTCACCTTAGCATCTCGACAACGAGAAGAACGCAAGCGCCTACTGCGAACTTTTGAAAGTGATTTGGAAGTTCTCAATCACTATGGAATGAAGCCAATTTTTGATCCAGTTACTTACCCAATAGAAATTCAACCTTTGTGGGCCAAATTAATTGATCTTCCCGAAGATCCAGATGAAGCGTTAGAATTTTGGACTAATGACGGTGGTGGTGAAACCCGCCTCACAGACACAGGCCCCCGTGGGAAGTGGAATTTGCTGATGAATGCCCGGATTTTAGCTTTTGAACTACCAGCAGAATGGGAGCAGCAAATTTCAGAATCGGAAAAAAAGCAGCGGCGAACTGCTAGAACCAAAAGGAAGCCCAAAGCTACAGGCGATTTGCTGGGTGAGCAGATTTTGCAAGCGCGAAAAAATCTAAATCTCTCCCAACGAGAATTAGCAAAGCTCACAGGTAAGAGTCAAAGCTGGATTCGAGACGTGGAAAATGGTCGCTTAAAAGCCAAGTTAGAAGACCAAGTACTACTACGAAAAGTACTAAATATGGCTTAATCTCGATATGTAATTTGGATTTGGGATCTCTAAGTAGCGAATTAAATTCAAAAAACTCTGCGCCCCTTTGCGCTTTCCTTTGTCTTGAAAAGTTTCCTACGCCGGGAAACCCGGCTTTCCTTCGGAACGCTTATGCGAACGAGGAACTTTCCGCTGCGTACCTCTGCGTTTAAATTTTAACTCTCAAGTCACTAAGGTTTTATTCCAAGCTGTACTAAGTAGAAGGACTAGATTAAACCTAACTTGAACCGGGTTTCGACTGCGCTCAACCCTCTTGTTGTCAGGCTGGCGAGCATTGACCGAACTTGTGCTGAGCGCAGTCGAAGTAGTCGAAATGCGTCTTATAAATAATTGTGTCCACCTACTTAACAACAAATCCAAAACTCAATTAATTATGCAAAATCATCAGCTACTACTAAGATTACTAGTAGATGTATACCTCTTTAATTATCTGGTGTAATCCAGATTTTTATACGCTACAAGTTTCCACTTTCTTAGAGGTAAGACACAGATTAGCTACAGCATATTTAATTACTACTGATTCTTGTGTTGCATTGCAAGAACTTTTCAGTCGTTGGGTTTTGGTTCCATCTTTTACAAGTTTTGCTTGGCAGGTGTAGAGAGAACCAGAAGGTTTTTTAAAACTTAGCTCAGCTTGCATCGTATTATTGTCTAAACTTTGCTCTAGGATTTTGCCTGTTACTTTGTAGTTAAACCAATCCCATCCGTGGCTAAGGATTAGTTCTCTTTCTAAAATTTGAAGTGCTGTAGGCAAAATTCCCCAGCCTCGATAGACTTTATTCAAGCACTGAATATCGCCAGTACGCGTCAAAATCGATCTAAATGAATCTTGCTCAAGAGCACCGTAGTATCTTCCTTCTGGCAAGTCAATCATCGTTGGCGCAAACCTATGTCCACCAAAATGGGTCGATTTCCAAATCCGCACATTGTCCAAGCACAAATCAGAAATAGTAGCTATAGCTTGGAAGTAAAAAGGATTTCCATATCTGGCACAGCATTTATCATGATTACCGTGGGTACAAACTAAAATATCTCTGGTTACACTATTGTCTACTTGAGAGTCACAACTCATACCCCATAACCATTTTTGCACAACCGTTGCTACTTGTTCAATATTTGCTAGTTTAAACTCTTGCTTGCGGTATCCATTACTTAGCCCCTCTTGTTTTTGATAAATCAAAAGAGTGGTATGGTCTGCTTTATGTGATAAATCATTAGCAATTAAGAGAAATCTGATTGGTAGTTTAGCACGCTTCACTTCATCTACCAAAATCCTCAAATTCTTTGGTACCCATTTAGAGTTAAAAACTTCTGATATCCAAGGTGGAGGGCACTCAATTAAAATATAAGTTTGTTCATTGGTCGCGCTGCCAATAAGATCTTCTCCTGTTTGTCGTGAATAGTCAGAACAAAAAAAAGTATCCATTTAACTGTACTCATGAATTGATTTTCTGGACAAAGGGAATGAGAAAACTGTAATTGTGTTCTGGACAACAATTTCCTTAAATCAAAGAGATACTAAAGAACAATATACATTTTTGGTTTAAAACCAAGTAGCCACTTTATAACATCATTTACAGCTAATGTCTTGCCGATTAATAAACTCTCTATAATAGAGTCAAACAGATATAAGAGAGATTTTTGCGTACCGACAAAGTTAATTTTGTATCTGTTTTTGCATGGAATTTGAGAAATGATTACTCTCTGAGAATTGGCTTTTTAAACTTGGTTTTCAGAATAAAATCAAATATATTCAACCCTGTGCGATCGCGTCAAAAGCATCAAGTAACTAGCTTGATTAAAATTTTTATGTAGCTAATATTACTAGTAAAAATTTTACCGACAACAAGGTACTTATTTAAAGTTTTGTTTAAATTATCTACATATTTAGTTACATCTCCGGTTTATATACATAAAGGCGTACTTCTACACTACTCTTGTGAGGAATGCATTAATGCAAGATAGGGAAAGACTTGATTAATGGTAATGACTTTAGCGAACCAATTTTGTTTTAAGATTTCCACGCTATCTGCTTTTAATGTATCTATTAATGCACACATCTTGCAAATTATTCTCAACTATTCTCGAAAAAATAAAAATAGTTGGGTTAGGTGTAAATACTTTGGTACTTCATACTCTATGCAAAATAAGTTAATGAACAAGATTAGTGACTAATCATTAATACGTCACTGAAATCAGCATTAACAAATCTGGAATTTACCCTGTTACCTAACCTAACTTCCTGAAAATCATATCAGGGTTTGATTCTAGGCATCTGCTTTGAATGTAACTGAAGTCAATAACAAATGCAAGTTTTTGGCAGTCTTTATGACTTTTGGTACAGTCTGTAACTTCCTGGAGATTTATGAAATCAAGTTGAGCAGGCATTTATATAGCGGAGATGGTTAACTAGAACAAGTATTAATGCTTTCCTAATTATAGATAATTTTTCGCATTTGTGACAAATTGTCGTCACTAGTCTGAGTCACAAGCTCAGGTATGACGCAACTTCATCAAACATCAGAAAACTAGATGATAAAAATAGGAACATTCTGATGCTTCAACTGCTGAAACAAATAAAAGGCGCGATCGCTTAATGCAATTCTTTGAATTACGCTAGCTTTCACATAGTATTGTAAGGTGTGTTAGATATTACAAATTTATTGTTTTTACCACATAGCACCATGATCATCAAGCAGAAAAAGAAGAAATTGGTTACTGCTATAAAAGTTATTTCTATATTTTTTATAGCTAGTGCAATTGGATGGGAAGCAGGAAATATCTACGCTATCTTGACTAATCAAAAATTGCCCAATAGGTTCAATTTTATTTTTTGGATAGAACGTTTTGCTCTTGTGGCGCACTTAATTGAGGGAATAGCAGCAGCTTTTTATGCACCCTCAAAAAGAAAGAATTCAATTCAATATGGTACTTACACGTTTTTCGTAGGTACGGTAGGGTTATTAGAATTATTTGAAGAAAAGAACGGTAATTTAATTAACAATTAGTGAATAATAAATAGTTGATGGTTGATGGCTGATGACTGATGTAGCGTTTCCTAGTCTGCTGAGTTACAAATTTATCAGTGTTTATCAGTGTTTATCTGTGGTTAATTACTTCTTTGTGTACTTCACCAAATGAGAATCGCCATAACTGTTTGAAGTGTAAGATGCTATCTTCATGCAGCAGCTTGCTCCTTGTTCAACAACTGCAACCACTGAACGAGTCTTTGACGCTGAGCATCATTTACCTGAATACTTGCTGAGCGTAGGGCTTGGCGCGGGAAAATTGCCCGTAAGTCAGCCAGCATTTCCAGCGATTCGCAAGCCTCTAAACACTCGGCAATATAATCAATTGATTCCAGGGTGAGCCATTCCTGAGTCGCCTCAAAGTCGCAAATATGATGCTTCATAAGGAGTGAAATCACCTTTTAGTTCAATCAAGAGCTTATTTTTTGAATATTTAGACTAAGCGATCGCGATCAAAGTAAACAAAGACAAACCGTATTGCCCTCCTTATTTTAGAGCACGAGTGTGGCTTGTGTAGATAGATACCCAAAAATTTTTGGAGGAGAACCCAAATACACAATTTTCCTCTCAGAAAAAACCAAGCGGTTGTCTTTTGAACTACCTGGAAGATAAAAAGCTCAAAAATCCAGGTGATCGCACTTAACCAAGCGTATTGCACCCCTGATACCAATTCACGAAAATCTTGATACATATAGATTTCTTGTAGAGGCACGGCAATGCTCATACGTGTTAACTTCAGCTCAAACACTCAATTTACCGTCGTTTTAGATCCCCCAACCCCCTTGATAAAGGGGCATTCGATTCTAGTTCCCCCCTTTCCAAGGGGGGTTAGGGGGGATCGAAAATCTCGGTGGTACATCGAAAAATTTTCACTGTTCTTATCAGACTAGGCTTTTACGTTAAGTTGACACGTATGGGCAATGCCGTGTCCCTACCAACGTATTTGTATCATTTTTAAAGTTAAATGGTATGACATGCTTTATCATGACAAAGCGTCGGATTCAGTACACCCTGAAACTCCAGCAACTAAGCCTGTTTACAGATAATATACTTCGGTACACTCGCAACAGTAGAGCAGAGACACTGGTGATGAATACTAATGCACTTCAATAGCTAAGGCAACCAAAGAACAAGAATAATGGCTACAAATTTTCATAGCAATTCACAATCCTCAGATATCTCAACTCCTATCACTCGTATAGCAAAGCCAAATTCTGAGTTCTACTCTATTTTTTCTGAACAAGAAGTTTTAGGAATAATTAATGCATTGGAAGTTAGACGAGAAATACCTCTAAAGTACTCTTATAAAGGTAGAGGTGCAAAAATTTGGGATAATTTTTATCTAAAATATATTATTCCTAAATGGTATCGGACAGCAAGTGTAGAAATTGATTTTTTATCAAATAACTTTGAATACATTAATGGTAATATTCAAAATTGTGAAAAAGTAAATATTATCGATGTAGGCTCAGGAAATTCATATCCTGTTAAAAAGTTTATTTATAGACTGCACCAATTGCAAAAAATTAATAAGTATATTGCGTTAGACATTAGTGAAGAATTACTGAATGTATCCAGAAAAAATTTTAGTAAATGGTTTCCACTAATTGAGTATAAAAGTCAGACAATTGACATAGAAAATAGTTGTATTCCCCAAGATTTGTTAAATGGTAAAAATAATACAGCAAATATAATTTTGCACTTAGGTGTAACAATTGGCAATCATCATCATAGAAATAGAGTCCTCAAAAACTTTCGAGATAGCATGAAGAAGAATGATTTTTTGGTGTTCACGAACGAAACTGGTTCTAACTCTAAATGGGATGGCAGTGTTAGAGGGGGCTGCAAGTATCATGCAGAAGAAATATATGGATGGATTAAAAACAAAATTGGGATTAGATCTGAAGATTGTGAACTTGTAAGAAAGTATGATTTAGAAACAGATAGTGTAGTTGCCAATTTGAAACTCCATCATAATTACACTATAAATTTCTGTTCTCAGAGAATAAATAAGAATCTGGAAATTTTTAAAGGTGAAGAGATTACTATTTGGAGACATCATAAGTATGAAATACCCGAACTTCTCCAAGAAATAGAACAAGCTGGACTAAAACTTGTTCACTATAGTACTGACAAATACTTATCACGGATCATAGTGATTTGTGAAATTGCTGATAACTAGTGGTTTTGAGAAGTTCGTAGTAAGCACTTTAGTGCTTAAAAAATCAATAACTAAAGTCCTTACCCTTCCTTACGGGACGCTGCGCTAACGTTAGTCGCTCATGGGGGAAACCTCAAGAGCGCGCTAACTCACCACAAACACAATAACCATCAAAATAGATTTAGAAATCGAACGTAGTCCGAATCACACCGACATACTGCGAATCATTGTTGCTGTCGTTTTCTGGGTTGAGAATTACCCACAAACCAGGAGTCACTGAAATGTTGTCGTTCACTCGCCAGCGATAAAATGCTTCAATGTGGTAGGAGTTGTCACTTTCTTCACGAACATCACTGTTAGACACACGCGGAGGTAAACCAAAGAGAATTCCCGGCAGATTGCCCTTACCTCCCACATCTGGAAACGACATACCGATCGCCCCAAACCAGACATTGGCATTGTCACCATTGTTTATGAACAGAGAATCTGTTCCACCTCTGCCATTGGAAACGTTGCTAAAACCAGAGTTCTTGGCAGTTGCCCAAATGTATCCACCCCAAGTGTGGATCTGGAAATGTGGAGAAAAGCGATAATATCCCTGTATACCTAGAATGTTGTTGGAAGTAGCAATACTGTTGCCAAAAGGAGCGCCTGAAAGGAGGCTACCTGTCCCAGATGTGATATCAATAGAGCCACCGGGGGTGTAGCCATGAGAGAAAGCAACACCAACAGATCCTTGTTTGCCATAATACGTCAGGTGTGCCAGAGCGTTGTAGCCGCCATCAAATAGCCCGTTTCTCGCCAGTGGAACATTGGCATTGTTTGCTAAATAACCCAAGGTGAGAACTAAATCATTGGTGATTTTCCAGTTAGCAGCTGCACCACCACCACCCCGCCGGAAAAGGGGACTGTATGATCCAAAAAGTGAGGGAACCCCGTTACCATCATCAGCGATCGTTGCAGGAGTTACGGTATCTGTAATATCGGTGTAGCCTATACCCGTAGGCCCAACAATAAAGGAAAGAGAATCACTGACTGGGAAGTAGTAACGGATGTGAGGAATAAAAAGTCTATTGCTGCTACCACTATCGAAGTTTAGCCGCGTCATCCCCGTACCCGTCGCGGACGCAATTTGGCTTGTACCATTGGAATTTAAGAAGTTCCCGAACTCCAGGCGCACACGTAACAAATCTTTGCCTGTAAAGCTACTCTCAAAGTTGAGACGGCCGCGATCGGCAAAGTAGATTTGAGATTGATCGCGTTCGCCACCTACTCTACTGCCAAAGGTATCGCTCACCGCAGTAATAATTTGAGCATTCAGTCTAGTAGTAGTGGAAAACTGCTGCTCCTCCAGTGTCGCTGCACGTGCCTCCAGCACATCCACCCGCCCACGCAGAGTTGTTAATTCTGCCGCAAACTCTTCTTGTAACTTTTGCAGGATTGTTAAGTCTTCTTTTTTGACTAAATCATTCGTACCCACAGCAATCAATTCGCTGACTCGATCCATGCAAGCATTTAAACCAGCTGCAAACTCGTAACGGCTCAAAGCGCGATTGCCGCGATAGGTGGAGTCAGAATAACCTATAATACAGCCGTAGCGTTCAACCAGTGATTGTAGTGCTTGGAATGCCCAATCGCTCGGTTTGACATCGGAAAGCTGGGAAACAGAAGTAACTTGTGCTAGCCCGCTGTCATCAGCATCTACTGCACTAGAATTATCCTCTGAAGGTGTTGCCCAGACTGCTGGAACTGCCAAAAATAGTAAGAAAAAGCTATGAAAAAGAATTTTGATCATTGAATTTTAACTTAAAAGGAATAGGACATAAGGCAATACAGTTCAGTTAATAATTTCTTCCTCCTCTTTGCGCCCTTCTCTGACGAGATGCTGCGCTTAGCTTGCTTCTTTGCAGGAGTACGCTTCCTTGGCGATTAGTTAAAAATTAGACTTCTTGCATAAGTCAAGATTTATTAAATCGAACCACAGATGCACACAGATGAACACCGATATTTATCTGTGTTTATCTGTGGTTATTTTTGGTTTTATTCGCATTTTTGCAATAAGTCTATTGAATTTGACAAAGAGTTTTAGCCTTAACTCAAGCGTATTGGGGCATAAGGAATAACACATAGGACATCTGCTTACTCTTATTAATGCCCATGCCTCAATTCGCCATACAAAAAAATTATGCTCTTAGCTTGAAAAATTTTCTCTGGTAGAAGAAACCCGCCTACAAAACTTTTCGCTTATGGACGTAGTTTTTTACTGAAACGAAAGTTTGTATTTGGTTGTTGTCTGATATTTTTCGCCAGGATGTAGTATTACAGACGGGAATGCAGACTCATTGGGGGAATTGGGAAAATGCTGCGTTTCTAAACATACTGCTGCATATTTTTCAATTACTTTGCCGTCATCAGTTTTAAATGTGCCATCTAGGTTTTTGCCTGAATAAAACTGTATGCCAGGCTGGTCTGTAAATACCTCTAATTTTCTGTCACTTATATCGTCAGTTAATATTGCGATCGGGCTGACTAAATCCTCTTTTTTATTCAACACATAATTATGATCATATCCACCAACTTCGTTAATTCTTACACCAATTTTTTCAGGTTGTTTAAAATCAAAGGGAGTACCTATTACTGATTTTATTTCACCTGTAGGAATACTATTACTATCTGTAGGCGTGTAGCTATCTGCATCAATCATCAGGGTATGATTTAAGCTTGTATTGCTGACATCGCCTGTTAAATTAAAATAAGAATGATTGGTCAAATTAATCGGGGTCGATTTATCTGTTTTGGCGTTATATTCAATTCTTAGTTCGCTATCGTTTGAAAATGTGTAACGAACTGTAACTTCTAGATTGCCAGGATAACCCTCTTCTCCATCCTTACTCAGATAGCTTAGTAGTAATGCAGGTGTATCGCTATCGATAATTTTTGCATCCCATACTACTTTGTCAAAGCCTTTGTTGCCGCCATGTAGATGATTTTCGCCATTGTTAATAGTTAACGAATAGGCTTCTTCACCAATCTTGAATTTTCCTTTTGCAATTCGATTGGCAAAACGACCAATCAAAGCCCCAAAATAGGGTGGTTTTGCTAAGTAGCTTTCTAAATGATTATATCCGATGACGATACTTGATTTGTTTTCATTTTTATCTGCTGAAATCCATGCGGTAACAATACCTCCATAATTGGTGATTTTTACTTGCTCGCCTTTTATGTTAGTAAATGTAAATAGATAAACTGGGCGATTATCTACTTCACCAAAATTCTCTTGAACGATACTAAATTTGGGAGTTGTGTTGTTGATATTCTTATCTGATTGATTAGGGTTTGACATGTTTGCCGATGTAGAAATTATTTGGCGTTACTAAATACGAGTATGAGAATCTTAAGCAACGTCTTATAGAGGAGACGCTGCTTTGTAGCTTGCTTCTACGTTCGTGCAGCGTCCCGTAGGGAAGGGGTACTGTGGACGTACATGCTCAAATTCAGCAATACCTAGTTTTTTATTGTGTTCAAATCCTCAATGAAAATCTCTACGTTTTACCTTCTAGTTAATTGGAAGGTAGCTCTAGTTGATGTCAATTACATGTCTTCTAACTCAATTCCTTTGGTTTCCTTAATAAAAAAGAGAACGAAGAACAAAGAGATGGCTGCCGCAGTTGTATAAAGACCATAGGCAGAACCTAATCCGAAATATTGCAGTATGGGAGGAAATGTTGTGGAAATGACGAAGTTCGCAACCCATTGCATTGCAGCTGCAACTGAAAGTGCAGCACCTCGAATCTTGTTGTTAAACATTTCTCCTAACAGTACCCAGACCACTGGCCCCCAGGAGAAACCGAAGCAAAATACATAGAGGTTGGCTGCTAGGAGAGCTATAATACCCGCTGAGCCGCTCAAGGTGGGATTACCAGTAGCATCTAGCTGAGCAGTTCCAAAAATAGCAGCCATCGTTCCCAATGTTAGGGTCATGCCGAGCGACCCTAGGATAAGTAAGGGCTTGCGACCAAATTTATCGACGAAGGCGATCGCAATCAGTGTTGTAATAATATTGACGGCTCCTGTAATCACTGTGATTGTTAGAGAACTTTGTTCGGAAAACCCAACTGCTCGCCACAAAACGCTGCTGTAGTAGAAGATCACATTAATCCCAACGAATTGCTGGAACACAGATAAACCTATTCCTATCCAAACAATACGAAGGAGTCCGCCATTTCTACCTAAGAGGTCAGAAAACTTTGGCTCGCGCTCTCGAAGCACTGTTTGCCGAATTTCTTCGATTTTTGCCAGCACGTTTCCGCCCAAAATTTTGGTTAGAACGTTCGCAGCTTCAGGCTCCCGTCCTTGAGCAACCAAGTAGCGGGGAGATTCGGGAATCATTAAAGCAGCCATTCCGTAGAGCACCGCTGGAGGAATTTCCGTCCAAAACATCCAGCGCCAAGCGGCGATTCCAAACAAAAATGGCGACTCTGCTGAACCTGCTGATACGGCGATAAAGTAGTTGCATAGCAGTGCAATAAAAATCCCAACCACGATCGCTAATTGTTGGAGAGATCCTAATCTTCCCCGTAAATGAGTGGGAGAACATTCTGCAATGTAAGCTGGCGCGATAACGCTAGCAGCACCGACTGCAAGCCCACCCAATAGCCGCCAAAAGGTAAAATCCCAAATTCCAAAGGGAAGCCCGGAACCAATGGCACTGATGGTAAACAACACCGAAGCTGCTACCATTGCCTTGACTCGACCATAACGGTCGGCGATCTTCCCTGCATAAATGGCTCCAACCGCAGACCCCAACAATGCCAACGATACAGCAAGACCAATCTGTACACTGTTGGCGTTAAAAGCTTTGGAGATAGCTGTAACCGCGCCGTTGATCACAGCAGTGTCAAAACCGAACAAAAAGCCCCCAAGGGCGGCAGCACCAGCAATCAAAATGACGTAAAACGTGTTGGATTTACGACGAGTAGTAGTGGAGGACATGGCTTCTTATATGTATTGGGCATGAGGCATGGGTCATCGTATTAGGTAGGGATTAGTGGATTGAGTATTAGGTTAAGGATTAAAAGAATTCTTTCCCAGTCCCCAATCCCCAGTCCCCAGTCCTCAATCAACGTCTGGAACGTCTGCGGAGGCGATCAATCATCACCGCGACAATGATTACTAGACCTTTGACGACTAGTTGCCAGAAGTAAGACATGTTTAATAGGGTCAAACCATTGTTGAGAACAGCAATGATCAATGCACCTAGAAGGGTTCCGCCAATCGTACCAATACCACCTGTAAAGCTAGTTCCACCAAGAATTACAGCAGCGATCGCATCTAATTCGTAACCCTGACCTAACATGCCAGTAGCACTATAAAGACGGCTGGCGCTCATTATTCCTGCTAAACCTGCCAATAATCCACTAACGCCATAAACAAATAGCAAGACGCGATTTACTTTGATACCAGTTAGTCGTGCTGCCCGGTCGTTACCACCAACAGCGTAGATTTGCACTCCTAAAACAGTTTGTCTGAGGACAAACCAACTAACTAATACAGTCAGTAGGGCAATGATTACTAGCCAAGGAAGGGGCCCCAAATAGTTATTACCTACCCAAGCAAAATTAATGTCGCGGTTAATTACCGTTGTGCCATTGGCAACCAAAAAGGCAGCACCCCTCAAAGCAGTGAGTGAACCCAGCGTGACAATAAAAGGCGGTACATCCAAAAAGGTGATCAGAGCGCCGTTGACTAAGCCTAAAAGCAATCCTGTGAGTAAACCAGCAGGCACAGCCACCCAACCTAAAGCAGGAAGTAGCGATACAAGTACGGCAACTACAGCAGAAACACCCAATATTGACCCAACTGAAAGGTCAATACCTCCAGTCAGAATCACAAACGTCATTCCTGTTGCCAGCACAATGTTGATGGATGCTTGGCGCAATATGTTGACGAGGTTGCCGCCTGTGAGAAAGTTGGGAGAAAGGAACGTAAATAAGATGCAGATAATTACTAGGATTGGTAAAATACCTGCAACCTCAAGCAGAGTGCTGATTGATTTCCGGTTGCGCGATGTTGAATCCTTGCCTAGTCTGTTATTTGCAGGCTTTAACGTATGGCTCATGATCCTAGTACCTCCGATGCTCCAGTTGCATAGTGCATAATTTTTTCTTGAGTAATTTCTTTACCAGGACTACCATCAAGTTCACCCACCAGTTGTCCTTCTCGCATCACTAGAACGCGATCGCTCATTCCCACAACCTCTGGTAGTTCGCTGGAAACCATGAGAATGGCAACGCCTTGTGCTGCCAACTCACTCATAATTCGGTAAATTTCGCTTTTAGCACCGATATCTACGCCACGTGTCGGCTCATCCAACATTAATACTCTCGGCTTAATAGCTAACCAACGCGCTAGCAGGAGCTTCTGCTGATTACCACCAGAAAGATCCACTGCTCTGATTTCCAAATTGGCCAGCCGGATATTAAAGTTTTCAACTGCTTGCGTTGCTAGCTGATTAACTGAACCCCAATTAACGATGCCAGCTTTTGCATCCTGCTTCAATGTGTTGATAGCAATATTCTTACGGGCACTCATCTCCAAAAATAAACCCTGGTCTTTGCGGTCTTCTGGGACGTAGCCGATTCCCGCTGCAATGGCATCACTAGGCGAATTAATATCCAATTTTTTACCATTTAGGAATACTTCACCACTTGCCTTGTGGTCAGCACCAAAAATCAGCCGAGATACCTCCGTACGTCCTGCACCAACTAGCCCCGCTAGAGCAACAATCTCTCCAGCATGAATTTTTAAACTCATCGGCTCAATCTTGCGTCCGTCGCTGATATTTCTGACTTCCAGCACTACCGGCCCAGGATTCATTTGCCGTTGATGTTCGTAAAAATCCTCCATAGGACGACCAACCATCATCTGCACCAATCGCTGTGGAGAAATTTCATTGCGTGTGAGACTACCAATGTATTGGCCATCACGCAACACGCTAATTCGGTCAGCCAGGGCATATATCTCTTCCATGCGGTGGCTGATGTAGATAATAGCAATGCCATCATTCCGCAGTTTGCGAATTACCTCAAATAAATGCTCAGTCTCGCGATCAGACAGGGCTGCTGTTGGCTCATCCATCACCAAAACGCGGCTTTTATCCTTCAGCGCCCGCGCAATTTCCACCTGTTGCTGTTCGGCGATCGACAAGTTACCAACCACAGTCTGGGCTGTAAAGTTGGCTCCCAGACTTTGAAGCACTTGCTGTGCTTCAGTTTCCATACCTTTACGGTCTAAAAATTGACCTCGCTGCAACTCGCTACCCATAAAAATATTTTCGGTAACGGTTAAATTGGGCGCAACATTTAGTTCTTGATAAATCAGATTAATACCAGCCTTACGCGCTGTACCCGGATCGGTAATTTTGACAGGGCTACCATTGATGTAAATCTCGCCTTCATCGGCAATATAAGCCCCTGCCAGGATTTTCATTAATGTGCTTTTGCCTGCGCCGTTCTCACCCATCAGGGCGTGAACCTCTCCTGGATAAATCGTCAGATTGACATTTTGCAGAGCAGGTACACCATGAAATCGCTTTCCAATCCCTCGCATTTCTAATACAGGGGTGGTGGTTGGTGTATCAGAAAAAGAAGTTTCAGTAGTTGTTGTCATAAGCGAATCCTGTAAAAAAATTGAGTCAAGAGTAGAGACGCGATTAATCGCGTCTGTACAAGGGTTAAGGGTCAAGATAAGTAATTTATTCTCCTCTGCCCCGGTTGCTGAGCGCAGTTGTTGGCGCAGCCTCTCGTAGAGAAGCACTGCTTCTTCATTTCCCCAATCGCTACTTACCAACCTTGGGAAGTGTTGACGTTATCTTTTGTGATCAGCTTGACTGGAATCAGAATGGTGGGTGACTCAGGTTTTTTGCCATGCAGGATGTCGTTGCCAACCTGAACTGCTTTTTGGGTCATTCCTCTGGGATTTTGAGTGGCAGTCGCAGCATATAAACTGTTGTTGGATGCGATCGCCTGGATTGCTTCTGGCGCACCATCAACGCCAACAATGAAAAATTCCTTGCGTTTGGCTTGGTTAGCTGCTAAATCTACTCCTACGCCACTCGGATCGTTGATGGCAAAGACAGCATCAATTTTGGGATAGGTTGTTAGCAAATCGCTCATTACTTTCAGTCCTCCATCCCGACTGCCTTCGGCGTTCTGGTCTTTAGAGAGTATTTTGATATCAGGATATTTGGATAATACTTTTTGGCAGCCTTCAACTCGCTGGATCACTGAGGACACTGGCGGGCCGTTAACGATTACTACATTGCCTTTGCCTTTGAGGCGATCAACAATATACTTACAAGCTACCTCTCCGGCTTGTAAATTATCTGTGGTTACTGTAGCATCTACATCTGCATCAATGGCCGTATCTACCGCAATCACGATTTGACCTGCTTGCCTTGCTCTATCGACTGCTGGTCTAATTGCTTTACTATCAGCAGCATTTAAGATAATTAAGTCAGTATCAGCAGCAACGAAATTTTCGATTTGGTTGGTTTGTTGGTTGAGATCATAGCCACTGGAAACCACAGTAACTCTGACATTATTACCGCCAATTCTCTTTGCTTCTTTCTCAGCTCCCTGTCCCATCAGAACGAAGAAGGGATTACTTAGATCGCCAACAGTAACTCCGACTGAGCGCAATTTGACATCCTGATTACTATCTTTGCTCTTTGTAGCTGTGTTGGTAGCAGTATAGGTATCGGTGTTAGTACTAATATTGTCATTGGGTGACGTATTTGTGCAGCTTACAAGAGTACTACTAAAAATACTTAATATACTAGCTGCGATCGCAATCCTTTTCACGTTCGTCTATCTCCTAAAAATCATCCAATTTTTATTGCTTAATTGTCTAGGAATGTATTGTTTGAATAATCAGGTAAAGTATTTGAAACAAACTGCATCCAGCTGTTTGAAGTATGTCTGAATTACGAATTACATCAAGCCTTTTCTACGAGACGCTATGCAAATAGCGAGGATTACGAATTACAAATGAGCGCAATTTTGCATCCTGATTACTATCCTTAATCTCTATAGTAATTTTGCCATTTTGAGAGGCATACATAGCATTGTGATGATTTTGGGAGGGACTTGTGCAGCTTGCAAAAGTACCACCGAGGAGACTTAATCTGCTAGCTGCGATCGCAATTTTTTTTCATATTCATCCATATCCAACAACACATTTGAAATTGAGAAAGGTCAGCATAATCCAAATCTGCAATGTCATTGCAAGATGAACTAGGTTTGAAAACTTAAAACCCAACTCAGTCACACTGCTAGCTTTTGCGATCTCAACTATTCTCAAACATCATGTGATATCACTTGATTGCAGTTATTGCTGTGATCACTAAATTAGCTTTTTGCTTTAAAAACCAAAACTATGAGTGTTGCACTATTTCAAAAACTCACTTTACTTTTTTGTAAAAGTAGATTTGAAAGTGCATGAATTGAAAACAGCTTTTAACTAAAATTTTGAGCCTCATACTATCAAATTTGTAAATTCTGATGGTATTTGACTATAGTTATTAGTTTATCCTGCATGATGACAAAAAAATTAACTCCCTTTATCGAACTTTACAAAACAAAGAATACTGTTCCATTTCTAAACAATTCAAGCTTTTTATCCTAGAAAATTTGCGAAGATTAAGCAGCATTGGACTGAAGTTGAATTTAAAAAACTTAACATTCATGACTCAAATTTATAGTCATTTGCACACAGATTTTATATATATCGATGTACTACTCAGATTTATAAAACACCCTACCTAGTTTAGTTTTGCCGAAAAGTTTTTGCTCATCATAGTAAGCAAAAAACAATCATAATCTGCATAAGCTCAATCAAATATATTATCTGTGCAGTATGTTATAAATTTTTGCTTGTGCTACTACTGGATATTTAGAATTTGATTGTTGTGTGTAAATAGTTAGCAACTAAATCTTTATAGTATGGCTTGATTTTTTGTCAATCAATAAGAAGATAGAATATTTTAGAGTTTGAGGCATATCTTTAGTTAAATAATACTTTTGCGCTTCATTTTTGTAGACGTGTGCTTAAACTTGTCTTAAACTTATTTTTGCACACGTGTGCAAAAATAGCTTGTTAAGTTTTTTTGCACATTTATCTGTAAATCAGGATTAACAACTGCTTAAACTGTCTGAAGTCCAATATCAAACGTTGCTGCGTAACCAAGATTTGTTTTGGTAAGTGTAAGTAACAATTGCTCTCCGCCGTCTTTAAAGATCCAATCTTCAGTATTCCTCAGCGTACGCTGTCCTTTACTGGCGTATGGTGTGTGTGTATGCACTTGATCTGTGAGCGAGTCATCAAAGTATAGTTGTGAGGTAAACTCATAATTCTGCTTTGATGTCGTACTTGTGCGTATCTTAAAATGGATGTGGACTGCTCTACCCTCATACCAACCAGGGTAGATGGTTGTGAACTGGACGCTTCCATTGGCGTCTGTCACTTGATACCCGCGCAAGAATTTTTTGCCGATGGTATTGAAACTCGGATCTTGCACATCCGAATAGATGCCTAGGGCGTCACAATGCCAAATATCTGCGATCGCACCAGCAAGTGGTGTACAACCATTACTGTTAAACTGAGAAATACGAAGCGTTAGTTTGAGTGGTACGCCGTCTTTTACCGAACTATCGGAGGGGTCTGAGCGGATATCGGAGCGGTTGAGCTTATCGTCTACAAAATACGGGCCTTCGGTCTGCTGTGGTCTAACGACACACGCGGGCAATGTTGTAGGAACAGATATACTTGATTGTGCCTGTACTGTTTGGGACTTTTTAGATATGCATCCAAAAAGTATTGCAGTTCCAGATGCCCTGAATAGCATAAGTGCTTCTCTTCGACTCAGAATTCGACCTACTTGATAATCGTCGTTTTTCATACTATATATTTGCCTTAACACTAAATTATTTCAGGTGTTGCTAAATTATTAAAATGATTATTAAACGTTCTTAATTTGGTGGTTTAGTGACATGCAAGATTCTATATTTATTATATTTATTGCCTTTGGATGCATCTGGCTATTGATGGGAGTTACTGGTTGGATAGTATTTCTTAAATCAGAAGGTGAAGAAATTCGGATTGGTAAATGGGGACTTATTGTTGCTGTCCCAATTATTATCCCAATTGTTTTTGCTCTCATCATTGGAGTACTGTACCGCTAACTGCATTATCCTAACTGTAGAGACGATAATTGGGTAGTATAATTAACATAAAATAAAATCATAGTTCGTAGTTAGCGATTCATCGCTCAAAACAAGGATTGTTAGGAATAAAGTCCTTACTACAAACTTTTATTGACGCCTTTGAAAATTATTTGTGGTTATTTCTGAATACTGCACTACTACCTCGCTGTACTAAAAAAGGAGATAAAACGCGGTTTTCTACAGTTTTATCCTGTACTAAATCGAGTAACATTTGCATAGCAAAGCTACCCATTTCTAACATTGGCTGGCAGATTGTTGTGAGTGGCGGCGTCACGTAACGAGATAGAGCAATGCCATCAAATCCGACTAAACTTAAATCTCGTGGTACTGAAATACCTAATTCTTGACAAGCCAAAAGAGCGCCAACTGCTACCATATCGTTATAGCAAAAGATGCCAGTTACCCCAGCAGTTAATAGCTTAGATAGCATTTTTCGACCAGTACTAACATCGCTTGTTCTGGTCTTGTCTTGATCATTAATTGCAACCCAGTCATCAATTTGTGGTAGACCAGCTTCAGCAAGAGCGATTCGATATCCTTCTAGGCGCTGTTGATTTGATCTACTGCGATCGCCCACACCTAGATAACCAATAGAGGTATGTCCGAGACTGACTAGATGCTCTACAGCTAATCTAGCACCTAAGCGATCATCTATTGCTACTGAGTGAAATATTTCAGATTGATCTTCGGCCTGGCTATTAATCAAAATTGTTGGTACGGCAATTTGTGTTAGTTGCTTTGTATGCTGTTTACTAATTCGTGAATCAGCTACCAAAATACCGTCTACTCTACGGCGATGAAAATTATCAATAGCTGCTATTTCCTGCTTCAAATCTCGATGTGAAGTACTTAACACAACACTCAACCCTGATGATGTAGCAACCTGTTCGATTCCTTCTACTACCTCAGCAAAAAAAGGATCTGCTATTGAAGTTACTACTACCCCAATAGTATTGGTACGTGAAGAAAGCAAGCTTTGAGCAATAGCATTAGGTACATAGCTCATCTCCCGCGCCAGTTGCTTAATTTCCTCTCGCACTTTCGGGCTAATTAGAGGGTTGTCTCGTAAAGCGCGTGAAACTGTAGAATGAGAAACGCCTGCTCTACGAGCAATATCTTCAATTGAAACTTTTCGTTTACTCATTATTCCACTTTATACATTTGCACACGTGTGCATAATGATCTATTTTAGAGAACTAGAGTTATTTGTCAACAGATCCTAATACAAATCGTAATCAGGTCTTGTCAATATCGTTACACTGCGCTTGAACACAGATTCAGCGAAAAAAACCGATTATTTCGTAGAGACGTTGCAACGTCTCTACTGACAGGATTTACGCTGGTGCATACTCTGTAAAAAGCGAGGCGATCGCGGTGACTAATACAGAAGCACTTGCTGTTAGACTGGACGAAGGCTGAGAAGTAGTAATGATTTTCTTTGAATAAGAAAGAGCCGAAATGAGAAAATTAATTAAGATACGTTTTTTGTCTAATAATGGAAAAAGGCAAAAAATAGAGAATAAATTAACAATTACGATTATAAAAAGGCGTCGGGAAAACCCATTCCTTCTCGGTAGGTGATGAAAGACGCCTCGACGCTGTTAACAGTTAACAGTCAACTGTCAACTGTCAAAGTAAAATCCAATCCCCTTTTAGGGGTGGGATGAATTTAACTAATTCAAATATCTGTGAACATGGCTGTAGCATCTTTTTACTTTTATGCAGAATTGAATGATTTTTTACCACGGCATCAAAAGCAGGTGAGAATATCCCATTTTTTTGGTGAGAGAGCTTCAATTAAGGACATGATTGAAGCTTTGGGTATTCCTCATCCAGAAGTTTACTCTATAGAAGTTAATGGTGAATATGTAAATTTTTCTTATATTGTTCAAGATGGAGATACTATTAATGTTTATCCAATTTCTGCTAGGAGTTTTGATAAACCAAGTATTTCTGTTCTACCTAAACCGCTCAGTGTTATTCGCTTTGTTTTAGATATTCATTTAGGCAAGTTGGCAACATCTCTACGACTTTTAGGCTTTGATACTTTATATCGAAATGATTACGAAGATGAGGAATTAGCAAATATCTCCTATAGTCAAACACGCATTATTCTAACTCGCGATCGTGGTTTATTGATGCGTAGTTTAGTCACACATGGATATTATGTTAGAAACACTGACCCTCAGCAACAAATTTTGGAAGTACTGCAACGCTTTGACTTATTCAAAGTAGTATCTCCCTTTCAACGATGTTTGCGTTGCAATGGCTTATTAGAACCTGTAGATAAACAAGCTATCACTGAGCAAGTACCGGAAACAGTGCGATCGCAGATTGATGAATTTAATCGCTGTCAAGACTGTGGTCAGATTTATTGGAAAGGGTCACATTATGAGCGATTGCAACGGTTTATTGACGGCGTAATTGAGTCTAGAAGAGTTGAGTGATGAAGCGATCGCATCTTAATTGATACTAATATTAGGATTTTTTCTCAACCAGCATTCCATTGATGTAAGTTCTTTTTGAATTGTCTATGCTGTTAATGTTCTTGTCTTTGGAAGAACCAGTACCCTCAACGGTTTTTTTTACCGTATTTATACCTTTCCTAAAAGTCCTTATAGAAATTTCAGAATAAGCGCTGCAAGACTGACAATAACCTCCTAATATAGTCTGCATTTGCACTGGAGTTATTTCATCCATAAATAACTTTACATCAGTAAGATGGAAGTTGGAATCTATTATGTTAGCCATTGTTTTAGGTTTCTATATTTAATGCCAGAGCAAACACATCTAAATGCTGAATTTATTTGAATCCGAAAATTTTATAATTATATAAAATTTGGGAGTGCTGAAATCTTATTTTTATCAGCATTCAAAAATAAGATGTCTTTGCTCTGTTGAAGTAAATTAACAATGTTTATCATTCAGATTGAAAACTACTTGCACCTGGAACATTAGCAATAAGCATTTGACGTTCTCCAAGATTTTCTGTGCCTTCTTCTGGACGGTTCAAATCATCAGCAAGAGAATTTTGCTCTGCCTGTCCGTTCACTTCCTCTGTTTCAATGGGAGCCGCCTCGTGTTCAATATTAAGAGAGCGAGGAGGTTCTTTGGCGTGAGATAAATCAATAAGTGGATTTGGTTGTTCAGAAGTCATGAGTTGCTAAATAATATACTCTTCTTTAGTGTTGAATTTATTTTGAATGCAAACATCTTTCTTGAGAAAGAAACCCGCAGATGCTATGGGAGTAATGTAAAAGACCATGACATTAATTTTAGCTCTCGATTTTGGCGGAACTAAACTGGCAGCAGGGATGGTAAATGTCGGTTCTAGAGAGTGGTTAGGTTATGAACGCCGTTTATCGCCAGCAAAGGCAAATGCTAGCACTGATTTGGAAATTATGCGATCGCTCATTTACTCTCTGCTGCAAGGAACAAAACCAGCTGCGATTGGTGTCAGCTTTGGAGGGCCAGTAAATGCTTCCACAGGAACAGTGCAACTATCTCATCATGTCGCCGGATGGGAAAATATTCCTCTCAAACACTTGTTGGAAGATGAATTTGGTGTCCCGGTTGGTGTAGATAACGATGCTAATGTAGCTGCTTTGGGGGAACATCGCTTTGGCGCAGGTCAAGGATACGATAGTCTGTTTTACATTACAGTCAGTACAGGTGTGGGTGGTGGTTGGATACTCAACGGTAAACCTTGGCGGGGTGCAGGTGGGATGGCTGGTGAAATTGGACACATGGTTGTAGATCCTGCTGGGCCAGTATGTTTGTGTGGTAAGCGGGGATGTGTGGAACGTTTAGCATCGGGGCCCTATATGGCGCAAAATGCCAGGGAAATTTTGGAAAACATACTGCCAGGACGCCAAGGAGGAGAGATTTTGAGGGGTTTGGTGAGGGATGATTTAACGTTGCTGACGGGACAGTTGGTAAGCGAGGCGGCGACTGCTGGAGATAATTTGGCTAAGCAAGTGTTGCACAAGGCTGCTTGGGCGTTGGGTGTGGGTGTTGGCAATGTAGCAAACCTCATGAATCCGCAGCGCTTTGTATTGGGAGGTGGTGTAACCAAGGCGGGAGAGGATTTTTGGCAGGTGATGCAACAGGTGGCGCGGGAGACAGCTTTGCCAGAAGTTGATTTTGAAATTGTCCCGGCGGCGCTGGGTGATGATGCACCATTGTGGGGGGCGGTGGCACTTACTTTGATATGAAAAAGATATTATTCAAACCATCTTGTAAGATGACAAATTATTTCGGATGTGAATATATGAAAAATGTTATTGCTTCAAGCGATCGCCTTTTCAATTATGACATGATTATATATAGCATGATATTAACAGTACTTATGAAATTAAGGTCATCCCACTTCTAAAAGGGGATGGGATAACACGAAAGACTGTTAACTGTTAACAGCGTCGAGGCGTCTTTCATCACCTACCGAGAAGGAATGGGTTTTACCGACAGCTTTTTATAAAACTTCACATTAAATTTGAGTTATATTTTAACAATTAAGAAATGACAGCGATAGTTATATGATCTGCTGCCTAAATCCCGATTGTGCGAATCCCCAAAATCCAGATGAAGCAAACTTCTGCCTCAGCTGCGGGATAAAATTAGTATCATTATTACGAAATCGTTACCGGATTATTAAACTGCTTGGACGAGGGGGATTTGCTCGCACATACATTGCAGAGGATATAGACAAGCTTAATGAAGAATGCGTTGTCAAGCAGCTAGTACGAGATCAATTTTATGGCGGTCGCGGCAGTGAAGCACAAAAAAAAGCAACTGAGTTGTTTGAGCGAGAAGCAAAACGTCTGCAAGAGCTAGGTAAACATAACCAAATTCCCACGCTGTATGCTTACTTTAAGGAAGGTGACTACCTATATTTAGTACAGGAGTTTATCGAAGGACAAAATTTGTTGCAAGAATTAAACCAGCAAGGAATATTTGATGAACTAAAAATTCGAGAACTCTTAAGTGGTTTGTTACCTGTCCTAGAAACAATACATCAACAGCAAGTGATTCACCGAGATATTAAGCCCGAAAATATTATTCGCCGTCAAAGTGATGACAGATTAGTGCTAATTGATTTTGGTGTTTCAAAGCAAAAAACGGAAACAGTAAACTCTACACCAGGAACAATCATTGGGTCGTTGGGGTATGCAGCAATTGAGCAAATTCAGCTAGGTGAAGCTTATCCTGCTAGCGATATTTACAGTTTAGGAATAACTTGCTTTTATCTGTTGACTAATATTTCTCCCTCACAACTGTGGCTAAAACAGGGCTATAGTTGGGCTTCTCGTTGGCGACAGTATTTGACACAGCCACTAAGTCAGGAATTAGGGCTGATTATTGATAAATTGCTACAAGAAAACCATGAACAGCGTTATCAGTCAGCAAAGGCAGTATTACAAGATTTAAATTCTTTGCCAGTACCACAATTTATAATACCTCACACAGTAATGTCGTCTCGTAACTCATTACCACCACACTCAGAAGTTACAGAGCAACCAACTAAATATATACCGCAATTCTCTACTTGGGAATTCTTACCAGGGGCAATAATCGCAAGTTCAGGTAGTTCATTTTTAGCGCTCGCTATTCTAAGTTTTGTAGGAACTATGTGGATTAGCTCTGGATTATGGCTACTAATTCTAGGTTGCTTAATATTTTCTCAATCTCGCTCGCTTTTTGAAAAAGTTTATTTATTTCTTATTGCTATAATTACAAATATATTCATTGTATTTATATTCCAAAGTTTAAAAATCATTAATCCGATACAATCAGGCATAAATGGGCTAATAGTTTTGGTGTTACTAGTTGTTCTAGCTGGCTTGTTGGCATTTATGATTGTAGGTATTTCTCAAATAATGAACAAATTTATCTCTCAATATTTTTGATTTAAATAAATTTAATTAAATTATTTTATCAATTGAGGTAATTACTTATGACCAATAAGAAAGAAAATATTCGGCTGCTAATTTCTTTAGGACTGGCGGGAGTCATGGTTGCGGCTATTTTATGGTTAATAGGTAAATTTTCTTCTAACCTCACACCTTCATCAAATTCAATGCCGATCTCATCTTCAGAGCCAAGTCTATCTCTTCCTGAATGGATGAGTTTGGGTGGGAAAATTTTAGTAACAGCGGATAAAACTGCTGATAAAGAAACCGGAGTTCGAGCTTTTGCAGCTAATGATTTTGCCACTGCTGTAACGAAATTCCAATCATCTCTACAAACAAATCGTAATGACCCGGAGACGTTAATTTATTTAAATAATGCCAAAATTGGTAAATCGCCAGCACTAAAAGTTGCCGTAATTGCACCGATTGGTCGTACTCTGAATGAAGCGAAAGAGCTTTTGCGTGGAGTGGCACAAGCTCAAGATGAAGTTAATAACAGCGGTGGAATTAATGGTATGCCGTTGCAGCTTCAGATTGCCAATGTTGATAATATTGAAAAGCTCCAAGAGTTAGATAATGAATTTGTTAAAGACTCTAGCCTTGTGGCAGTAGTAGGGTTTAGTCGCAACGAAAAGATTTATAACGAGCGTGGTTTAGTCAGGATTTCTCTTACAAGTCCAATGACGCAACTTGGAGAAAATCAAACACAGCCTGGACAAGCAAGATACGTATTTTATGCAAGTCCAAATCGTAACAATTTCACTCAAGCTCTTGCCGAATATATTATCAAAAAAGAACGACGAACAAATGTTGCTATTTGTCAAGCTTCGACACAACAAGAAAGAAGTCAAGAAATTAAAAAACAATACGCTGATTTGATTACTAAAGCAGGGGGAAAAATCACTGATATAGAGTGTAATTTAAGCGCCCCAAATTTTAGAGCCAGCGATTTTGTGACTAAAGCGATCGCAGATGGTGCAGAAGCTTTACTATTAATCCCTAGACCAGACAAAATTGACTCTGCTCTTGATGTGGCACGAGAAAGTCAAGGCAAACTAGCACTTTTTGGTTCTCAGCTAATGTATGGTGAAAAAGTTTTAAAGTTTGGGCAAGGAGATGTTAAAGGAATGGTGTTACCCGTATCTTGGCATCATGATGCTAATAGTAATGCCAGAGGAGGTAATTCTTTTGCTAATAAAGCAGCTAAACTTTGGGGTGGACAAGTAAGTCCACGAACTGCGACGGCTTATGATGCACTTCAAGTAATTATCGCTGGCTTAGAAGAAGGGAGTACCCGCCAGAGTTTGCAAAAAGTGCTGTCTAATCCTAATTTTTCAGCTACAGGAGCAACAGGAAAGATTCAGTTTTCACCATCAGGCGATCGCCTTGGCGGAGTCTTTTTAGTCAAAGTTGAGCCTTGTGAGTCAAGTAAGTCTTGTTCTTCTAGTACTGGCTACGATTTTGTATTAGTGCAGTAAATATCAGACTTTTTATAAGTATGAGTTAAGAATATAGTGAGATTAAAAAGTCACTGTTGAATACCTTGGCGAAATTCTTTAATCGCTTCGAGGGGAGACGACAACAAAAGACAACGATTGAGCACAGATAAATCTAATTCTGGCAGTAACTCACTTTTAACAACTTTTTCGTATTCTTGTTCTCGTAAACAGTAAACCTCAAATGTGCCATCTTCCCAGAACCAAACTTCCGGGACTTGCGTTAATTTGTACTTACTTAGCTTGATAGGACTACCGCTAGTAATCACTACTTCAATACTGAGGTCTGGTATTGGTTTATCATTACCAAAGCAATAAGATAAGTCTGCTTGGTACTCTACTATCTTGGGAATAGCTTGGGTAAAACTCCCACTGGGGAAAAATTCAATACTCTTGACTTCAAAATAGATTATCAGTAGTGCAGCCATTAAACACTTAATCGCCTCATGAGGCTTACCAATACCCACTATTTCTAAGACTCCCTCACAATAAAATAGCCTTACCCCTGGCACATTTTCAAAGCTGCTTTGAATTACTTTGAACTGTTCCCAACTTAACCCACGTCGAAAGAAGCGTTGTTCTTCTTCTGGTAAACCAACAATATTTTCTAACGCTTGAGTCATAATATTTATCTCTGCTCAATTATTAGTAGTCTTATATCCATGCTAAGTCAGAACCAAATTATCTCGATGAATTACGGTTTCTGCACCGACATAACCTAAAATTGTGGGAATTTCCCGTGAATGACGCCCGCTAATTTTTTGCAGTTCATCGCTGCTGTAGTTCACAAGTCCTCTGGCAATTTCTTGACCGTTAGGATCACACAATTGCACGGCATCTTGTGTATCAAACTCTCCTTCTACTGCTTTAATTCCAGCGGCTAATAAAGATTTTCCTGCTAGAGAAATTGCCGCGATCGCACCCGCATCTAAATACAATTTACCAGTAGGTACAAGACCATAAGCTATCCAGCGTTTACGCGCAGAAGTGGGTTCAGGTTGCGGTTCAAAGTGTGTACCAAGAGGTTCACCCTTTAAGATTTTTTCGATATTCCGAGGAAATCGCCCTTCAGTAATTACGGTACGCACTCCCGCAGCAACGGCAATCCTAGCGGCAGAAATTTTTGTCACCATACCACCAGTACCCCATTGAGAGCCTTGGGAGCCTGTTTGTATCTGCAATTCTGCCAGCTCCTTCATACTACTAACTAAGGCGATCGGCTGGGCATCGGGTACGGAACGCGGATCGGCTGAATATAGCCGATCTACATCGGTGAGCAAAAATAGCCAATCTGCTTCTACTATGCTGGCAACTAATGCTGAAAGGGTGTCATTGTCGCCAAATTTCAATTCCTCTACTGCTACGGTGTCATTTTCATTGACTATGGGGATCACTCCTAATCCCAGCAGTTCTCGAAAGGTGTTGTAAGCGTTGAGATAGCGGCTACGCTGTACTAAGTCGCTGCGTGTCAGCAATACTTGGGCAATTGGCTGTTGTAGGGTAGTAAATAAATCGTCATACACGCGGATTAACCTGCCTTGCCCAACTGCTGCTACTGCTTGCTTTAGAGCGATCGCTTTGGGGCGTTCAGTTAAGCCTAACCGCGCACAACCCACGCCCACAGCGCCAGAGGAAACCAAAATCACCTGATGACCTTGGCGTCTCAAATAGCAGAGTGTTTCTGCTAAAGTTGCGATCGTGGAAAGTGCTAATTGTCCGGTTTCTGGTTGAGTCAGGCTAGAAGTGCCGATTTTGACAACAATCGTTTTGGTCATTGGTTAAGAGTAGAGACGCGATAAATCGCGTCTGTACAAGGGTCAAAATTAATTGCTCTGAACTTATTGACTATGGACTAAATTGTAAAGCGCCAGTCCCTCTATAAGTGAAGGCTGACGCTCTACGGGTTTATATTTATTTTGTATCAGTTAGGGTCTTTTTTGGCTGACCCCATGTTATTAATACTTATGATCCCCGATTTTTTGATTCTAGTGAGATTCCTTAATTATTTCTTTAGATTTACTTTCCTGACGATTTGTCAAGGTTTATGAATCTTTGTTTTTCTAGGGGTAATAGAGGCTCCTAAGATTTCTGATATCCAGACTTCAAAGTTGCGTATTGGATGAGAGCGGAGGGCGGCATCTGGATGAACAATCGGTTCGACTAAAATAGTAAACATCCCTAGACGATTACCTGCGATGACATCAGTAAATAAGCGATCGCCTACCATCCCTACTTGATGTACTGGTAGATTCATAGATTTTAGTGCAGCTCTGATTTTGCGTCGAGAGGGTTTGGCTGCACCCAAGTAGTAAGGTAGATTGAGAGAGCGGGCAATTCTACCAATCCGCGCTTCACTCAGGTTATTGCTCACCAAACACAGTGAAGCGCAGGCGCGGATTTGCTCCACCCAACTTTGTAGTTCTGCTGAAGCTACCCCTATTCTCATTGGCACTAAAGTTTCATCCACATCTAACACCAGCCCTTTCAATCCATATCGTTGGATAATATCTGGCGTCAGGTTCAATATCGAACCTTCTAATATTAGGTCAGGCTGTAAGAGATTGTTCCAGGTCATAGTCAACAGTCAGGCTTAAAATGCAAATAAGATTGCTATATTCAGAAGAACACATTCTGAGTACTTTTGATGGTGCTATTTAACTTTTATTTCAATACTATGCTAGTACCAATGAGTTTTTAGGGTGGGCATTGTAATGCCCACCCTACTGTGGTCTTTCATATATAATTAGAAATTCCCAATTAAAAATCTAAAAATATTACATTTTAATTTTTAATTTTGAGAGAAGTCAAAGCGGCGGCTACCCTACGGGTTCTTCGTTCGCGGAGCATCCCGTAGGGTAGAGTACCACCGTTGGCGCAGCCCGCCAAAAGTGAAAAATCAGAGTGGCGATTCCCGGCGATAGCTTCGCCAACGCCTGCCATAAAATGCCCGTTCGCCTCCGGTTTCCTTTAGGAGAAGGGCTGTAGGGCGAACTGAACTTTTCAACACAGGCGTCTGAACTTCGGAGATTTATAATCTTATTCGACTTCATTAAAAAGATGTTCTTCTAACAGTGGTTGCACTTGGCGAAACTCTTCTGGAGAAAGCAATTCAGGTTGACCTGTTTTTGATATCCGTGCAAAAAACAGTAGTGGGTCAAGTGGTGTATAAATTGCATACTCTTGGTCTTCGTAATAGAAGCTAGAGAGTAGTTGTAATTGCTCAGGCTCTAAATCTTCTCCTTCGTCTTCGATTTCTAAGGTAAAGAGTTCTGATTCTTCAACTGGAGGTAAATCACCAGCAACCGTTAAAGCGTAGGCTGTGTTTTTAAGTATCAGGTTTTGCTCAGATAGTACAGCTTGGGCTGTGTCAAAAATTTGCTCAATAATGGCATCATCTTCTACTAGAAGGGCTTCTTCTTCCTCTTCCTCACCTTGCCAAGCAAAAATTTCTACAGGTGAGTCTACAGGAAGAAGTAAAACGTATTCTTGCCCATCTACTTCGAGGGAATGCTCAATATAACATTCGAGCGATCGCCCTCTTTCATCAGTTAAAGTGATTGAACCCGCATGAGCGTGGTCATTTTCTTCGGGAAATTGAGAGGAAAACATAGCCGAAATGTGAAACTCTAATAAATACCAGCAATTGTCAAAATCACTTAGCTATTGAATGACTAGATAATGTCAACCAAATAACTGGAGAGCTAAATAAAACTGCTGGGTAATCGTTTTCAGAATATCATGTTAAAAGGTATCAATACTCAACAGCTACCACTGAGCCGCGGGAACTGACTCGCCTAGCATCCAACCATTGTTGCAAAATCAAAGAAGCTGCCTTCCGGTCAATCAAACCTTTATGGCGTGATGGGGAGCGGTTTTCAGCTATTAGCATTTGCTCTGCTTGATATGAAGTTAATCGCTCATCCACATATTCCACAGGCAGTTTAAGAGCTTTAGCAAGCCTATTAGCAAATTTCTGGACGTGACGCGCCTGAAATCCCAAAGAGCCATCCATTGAATAGGGTAAGCCAATAACCAGGACTTGCACCTCACGTTCATTGACTATTTGTCGCATTTGCTCGACATCGCGTTCAAAGGATGTACGCTCAATAGTGGTGATGCCTGTGGCAATTAAACCCGTGCGATCGCACCCAGCTACGCCAACACGTTTACTACCAACATCTAATCCCAAGGCTGAAATAAAAGGTTTTGGTTGCTCTTGGGGGATCACACTAATTCTCCTGCTGTGCATCTGCTGATTCCGGCTGGCCAGATGCTTCTATGCTACTGTTGTTACCTGAAAAGTTAAGAGGTTCTGACTTGGTTGGCACTGATCTATCAGATGATGGCGATTTTCCAGGTTGTACCCATGACATACCGCCTGGTATTGGTTTGCGTGCTGGTTGCAGACCTTGTAGCATCTCACTCCACTGAATTCCTTCTAAGGAGACAAATTTAGACTCCCGTAGCTTGTGCCACACTGAGCGAGACATGATTAGTGTATGTTCTATGCGTTTTGCTCCAATTTGCTCCAAATATTCTTCTCGCTCTGGCTGATAGTCTGAGGAAGCGAGTTGCAAGCCTTGTTGAGGAAAATCTTGAGCAATACGAGCTAGTTGAGACAACAATTCTGGATATAGCCAGGTATAGGCAGGATGAACTGTCAGTGTTGCTGCATGTGGGGCCTCACCCTTGCGGTCAAGTTGTACCTGAAAATGACCGATCGCCGCTTTGCGTTGGGGTTCAAACACGTAGCCACTCACTACTTCTGTTTTGGTCAGCCATTGCTTGACTGCATCAGTTAAAACGCCGAACAAACTAGTTTTAAAATCGCGGGTGTTGCGATCAAAGACCTGACGTACCAGAGGGGGCATTGATGCCGTATCTAGCTGATATAGTAACTGGGCATCAGCATTACTTACTGGCAAGAGGTTAGGTAAATCTGGCTCTCCTTTTGCCAATTCAGCCAGCAATTCTGGTTCAATTTCCCAGTACGTCATTTCTGCTAGGCGCTGAAAGCCATTTTGTCGGTACAGTGCCAGCGCCTCCATATCATTGACGTTAACTTCCAGTAGCCAAGTGCGAGCTTCCAAAATCGATTCAAAACAATGGCGTAAAAGTTGCGAACCGATTCCTTGTTTATCAGCACCACGCTCCAGCATCACTCGGTCAATCCGCCAAGTGCTGCGTGTCCGGTTAAACGGTGACACTTGAATCATCCCTAAAAGCATCCGCCCTTGTTCTGCTACATAGGCACAGAAGCGATACTGAAGCGGGTTAGGAAACCAACTCAAAAATTTGAGTAGTCCATACCAGCGGCGTAACTGTTGCATCTGGCTGATGGCAAAACGAGCTCCCTGGGGAGTGAGGGCTGCGAATGACTCTTGATTTAGGCGCTCAATTCCATCCAGATCCCGGTATTGGACTGGTCGGATGATCACGCTGAGATTTCGAGGAAGTAATGAAGTCATTTTGATTCGAGCCGCCATTTAGCCTTAACTAACTGCTCTTTTAAGGTACTGCTGCCATAATCTTAACGGCTTTATGCTCTTTGCTATTGTTCCAAAAGAGTGATTTTCGTAACCCAATACTTAAAAAAGCAGACCTTGTGGGAACACTATAGGCGTTAACCCAACAATATCTGCTTTTATTTTATTTGAATTTTGGTTAAAAATTGTTTAGATTATGAAACTTGCCGAGAAACTAGCTTTTCAAAATTGGCTTGGGTTTGATGGAGTAATTGCTGACGACTATCTTCAAGTGTCTGCTTCAGGGTTGGAACCAGATTGCGAGCGTGCAGAGTCATGTGAAGTTGCAGGTGGGCGACGTATTCACTGATATCTTCGTTTGGTGCAACTGTGCCCGTTAAGAAATTTGATTCCATTGCCACTGTGTACTCCTTTATAAATCCTGTGCCGTGTCTTGACATCACTACTACTTATCATGTTGTTTAGTCTCTCTTCTTAATTTGCAATGAAGTTTAACGGTTGTTCGCAATTAACATATTCGAGCGTCGGAGTCCACCGCCATACCTTTATGTTAGCGGCGTTCCTACCGTAGATCTGGGACTAGGGACTGGGGACTGGGAACACTTCTCTTCTGTACGTTCGCGTAGCGTGTCGTAGACAGAGGCGGCGCAGTGCATCGCTGGGAAAGCATTCTAAAATATGTCCGGGGTCAAAGCCTCTTCCATAATTTTTCGCTTTGATTACCCAATCCCTAATTTCTAATTCCTAATCCCCAGTCTCTTTTACTTACTTGGGGCGATCGCCGAACTCGGAGTTATAACCCTCTTCACCGTGTTCATTAATATCCAGACCTTGGTACTCGGCTTCCTCTTTGACTCGTAGACCGACTGTAGCATCGATAATCTTTAGAATGATCCACGTGCCAATTCCGGCGATCGCATAAGCAATAGCGATCGCGATTAGTTCAATCACCAATTCCCCGAAATTACCACGCAGCACACCATCTTTACCTGCTGCGTTGACTTGAGTGGTGGCAAAAATTGCGGTCAAAATTGCACCCACAGTACCACCAACGCCATGCACAGGATAGGTATCTAATGCATCATCAATTTGTAGTTTATGCTTGAAACTCACAGCGTAGAAGCAAACAAAGGCGGTGATGAAACCTATTAAAATTGCTGATAGCGGTGTGACAAATCCAGCAGATGGAGTAATACCCACTAAACCGGCAACGGCTCCTGTAGCTGCTCCGACTGCGGTTGGTTTACCTCGCAAAACCCCCTCTAAAATCAGCCACATTAAAGCCGCCGCTGCTGCCGCTGTATTGGTGGCAACAAATGCTGTTGTGGCTACATTTGTTACTAAATTACCCGAAATCCCACTAGCAATAGACAAGGCACTCCCAGCGTTGAAGCCGAACCAGCCAAACCAAAGCAAAGCAGCACCTAGCAGAATGAAAGGAACGTTGTGCGGAGGACTAAGGCGGTCAGGAAAAGTTTTTCGAGGCCCAAGGACGATCGCGGCAACGAGGGCAGAAACGCCAGAACTAATGTGAACTACTGTGCCACCTGCAAAGTCAAGAGCACCTAAACCACCATACAAACCCAAAAATCCACCTTTAGCCCATACCATGTGGGCCAGGGGGGCGTAAATAAAGGTTGACCATAATAGGACAAACAAGGCATAGGCGCGGAAACTCATCCGTTCTGCGATCGCCCCGGAAATTAAGGCTGGGGTAATGATTGCAAACATGGCTTGATAGATCATGAATGCTTGGTGAGGAATTGTCGCGGCGTAAGAAACGACTTCCACCGGGTTTGATCCTTTGAGATAGTCGGTTGTCTCTAGCCCAACGCCATTTAAACCAAACCACTGTAATCCCCCAATAAACGGCAACCCTGGCGCAAAAGCAAGACTATAACCCCACAGAACCCAGGTAACACCGACGATCGCCATCAACACAAAGCTCATCATCAACGTGTTTAAAACGTTGCGCGATCGGACAAATCCACCATAGAAGAATGCTAATCCTGGTGTCATTAGCAGAACGAGTGCTGATGAAATCAGCATAAATGCTGTATCTCCAGTATCAGCAGCAGGCGGAGCAGCTGGTGTTTGGGCAAACGCATTGCCCATCAGCGATACTCCCCAAATTAGGAGGGCGATCGCCCCAATTGTCACAACTTTCTTCAACACTTATTTTTTGTCTCTAAAGACCAATAATTTTTGTATTAGCTGAATATATCTCAGTACTATTTGATACTCTTTTTTGTCTTGTAAGTTACTCTGTTTTAGTCTTTTTGAAAGGTTAATAAAAATATAATCTTAATCGGAGATCCTAAATTTTAAATAAGCATATATAAATGTAACAATTGCATCTTTTTTTTCAAGAATAGCATTTTGTTCCAGTGATCTAAAGTTTTAAGTTTTTAGTTAATTTTCACTACAAACAAAGACAAAAGTTAGTAGTTAGTGCTTTCGCCCTAACTACAGGCTACAAAGTATTTTCTATTGAAATTTTTACTTAGAGGTTGTTTGAAAAGTGGTTGGCTGTATCTTTGCATTTATTGATCCCCCCTAACCCCCCTTTCCAAGGGGGGACTTTGAATCAAATTCCCCCTTGGAAAGGGGAGCCACTGTGTTGGGGAGACAGCGCCGTGGGCGGGTTTCCCGACTTGAGGCGACTGTCGTCGGGTTTCCCGACTTGTAGCAAGTGGCGTGAATTTAGGGGGATCTCAAAATATTTGATACATCACTAAGGACTTTTCAAACATCCTCTTAGCTTCTGGGTGAAAAATATATAGATAAAATTTAACTCAGTGAAATCACGCTAACGCTTTTAACTAAACTATTGCCATTAATTGAGTAAGTTTTACCTCTAACAACGACTTCAGCCATAGATAAGGCTTAAGGATGAAAGCACCATTACCTGATAACGAAGCACAGAGAATTGAGGCACTTTCGCAGTATAAAATTCTCGACACTCCATCTGAAGCCGCCTTTGACGACCTCACCCGTTTAGCCTCGTATATTTGTGGAACTCCTATTGCCTTAATTAGCTTAATTGATACAAACCGCCAGTGGTTCAAGTCCAAAGTCGGCTTGGAGGCGCTAGAAACACACAGAGATCAAGCATTCTGCGCCCATGCTATTTTACAGCCAGAAATTTTTGTTGTGCCTGATGCAACAGCTGACGACCGATTCACTACAAATCCACTAGTCACTTCTGATCCCAATATCCGGTTTTATGCTGGTGTCCCTTTAATTAACCTTGAAGGACACGCATTGGGAACGCTTTGTGTGATTGATCATGTACCACGAAAACTCACTCCAGAACAGGTTGAAGCATTACGAACTCTAGGCCGCCAAGTGATTAAGCAACTGGAACTACGGCGCAATTTAGCAAATTTAGTACTCGCAACCAATGAATGCAAACAATCACAGAAGATACGCAAACAATTCTTCAAAAGAGTTGCGGGAGGTTTTGGGTTAGCATCAGCAATTTTAATTTTAATTGGTGTGGTTTCTTATCAGAACACAAAAGTATTGATCGATACTAATACTCATGTAAAAAAAACTCAAGATAAAATTAACAGCCTGGAAGAATTACTGTCCCAAATAAAGGATGCTGAAACTGGACAACGCGGTTACATTCTGACTGGACAAGAACGTTATCTAGAACCATATCAAGCTGCACTGGCAAATATCGCTCAAAAAATTGCAGAACTCAAAAGTTTAACAGCAAAACAACCCGACCAACAAAAACAGATCAGATTTATTGAACCCCTGATAGCAGCAAAATTTTCCGAACTCAAGCAGACTATCGACTTACGCCAAAACCAGGGATTTGAAGCAGCGTTGCAGGTACTACTGACAAATCAGGGACAAAACCTGATGGATGATATTCGTAAAACCATCTATGAGATGGAGAATGAGGAAAAAAAGTTGCTCCAGCAGCAGTCACAAGCTGCAAAGGTTGGTGCGAATAATACAATTGTGACACTTGCGATCGCTATCTGCTTGAGTTTTATCATTCTCTCTGTAGTCTACTACCTGATTTATCGTGAGGTGACTGAGCGGAAGTGGACAGAAGAGATTTTGAACAAAGAGCGCAATTTTATCTCAGCAGTCCTTGATACAGCTGGCGCATTGGTAATAGTTCTTGACTCCCAAGGTCAAATCGTGCGCTTCAATCAAGCTTGTGAGCAAACAACTGGCTACTCGTTCGATGAGGTGAGGGGAAGATTTGTTTGGAACTTGTTGCTAATTCCTGAAGAGTTAGAGCCAGTCAAAGCAGTTTTCGAGCGGTTGCGAACTGGTCAACATTCAAACGAATACGAAAACTACTGGATCACAAAGGACGGTAATCGGCGGCTGATTGCTTGGTCGAATACTATCCTCCAAGACTATGAGGGATCTGTAGAATACATTGTTTGTACAGGTATTGACATTACCGATCGCAAGCGAGCTGAACAGCACTTGACTGCACAATATGCTACAACTCGTGTCTTAGCAGAATCTACCACGATTAACGAAGCTACTCCCCAAATCCTCAAAGGTATCTGCGAGAGTTTAGGATGGGATTTGAGCGAAATTTGGATGGTGGATCAGCAAGCAAATGTGCTGCGTTTTCTCGATATCTGGCATAAACCATCCCTTGAAGTGCAAGAGTTTGAAGCACTGACTCGCCAAACCACGTTTGCACCAGAAATTGGACTACCTGGTCGCGTTTGGGCTAGTTCTCAACCAATTTGGATTGTTGATGTCGTTAAAGATTTTAACTTCCCCCGCGCCCAAATTGCCGCTCAAGTCGGACTACATGGAGCCTTCGGTTTTCCGATCCAGAGTGGTAACAAAATTCTCGGTGTCATTACCTGCTTTAGCAATGAAATTCAGCAACCTGACTCAGATTTGATCAAAATGATCAATTCCATTGGGGAGCAAGTGGGACAGTTTATCCAGCGTAAGCAGGCAGAGGAAGAAATTCAACGTCAAAACTTGCGATCGCAACTGTTTACGGAAATCACCCTTAAAATTCGCCAATCTTTGCAAATTGAAGAAATTCTGCAAATTACTGTCAAGGAGGTGCAAAAAATTCTCCAGACTGACCGAGTATTAATCTATCAACTTTTACCAGACGGATCTGAAACCAACATTATAGAGGCGGTAGTTTCTGGCTGGACTGCAATCAAAGGGCAAAATATCACCGACCCCTATTTGCGAACGGAATATCTACAACAATACTACTTACAACAGTACCGTCAAGGAAAGATTCAGGCGATCGCTGACTTAGATTTGGTAGAAGTTCAACAAAGCCACATCGAATTACTGCAACAGTTTGGGGTTAAAGCCAACTTGGTTGTACCAATTCTTGTTAAAGAAGAACTTTGCGGTTTGTTGATTGTCCATCAGTGCGCCACCTCCCGTCACTGGTCTAGTTTTGAAACTCATCTTTTACGACAAATAGCTGACCAAGTAGGTATTGCTTTAGCTCAGGCCCAATTACTAGAAGCAGAAACTCATCAACGACAAGAACTCGAAATTGCTCGCCATCAAGCCGAATTAGCTTCTGAGTCTAAAAGTGCCTTTTTGGCTAACATGAGTCATGAAATCCGTACACCGATGAATGCTGTGTTAGGGATGACTGGCTTAGTATTAGAAACTCCTTTGAACCCAGAGCAGCGAGATTTTATTGAAACAATTCGCATTAGTGGAGACGCTCTTTTAAGCTTAATCAACGAGATTTTAGATCTGTCCAAACTTGAAGCGGGAGAGATGGCTCTAGAAACTCTAGATTTTGACTTATCTACCTGTGTTGAAGAGGTGTTGGAATTATTAGCGCCTCAAGCTCATCATAAAGGATTGGAAATTGCGGCGTTAATTCATCGCAACGTCTTCACCGACCTCCAAGGTGATGCTAGTCGGCTGCGGCAAATTTTGATGAACTTGCTCAGCAACGCTATTAAGTTTACCAGTACCGGAGAGGTAGTATTACGAGCCGAATTGCGATCGCAAACTTCTACTACAGTTACTATTCACTTTGCTGTAACTGATACCGGTCTTGGCATTAGTTCTGAAGACCAACGCAGACTCTTTACGCCATTTACGCAAGTAGATGCTTCCACCACTCGTAAGTTTGGTGGCACAGGTTTAGGATTAGCCATTTGTAAACAATTAGTCAGCTTAATGGGAGGGGTAATAGGAGTAGAAAGTCAGATTGGACAAGGATCTAAGTTTTGGTTTGAGGTGACTTTCACCAAGCAACTTCAGCCTGTTTCCCCAATTCAAAATCGCGGACTTCTAGACAATAAGCGCTTATTAGTAGTGGATGACAACGCTACCAATCGCAAGATTATCTATCATCAAGCTACCCGTTGGGGGATGCAGGTGGATAAAGTCGATAGTGCTGCTGCTGCTCTGAGGGCAATTCAGGAAGCAGTTGAGCAGAACATACCTTATGATGTTGCCTTGGTTGATATGCAAATGCCCGAAACAAATGGCCTGACTTTAGGAGAGCAAATTAAAGCAAATTCTGCGATCGCACAGTTACCTCTAATTATGCTCACCTCTACTAATCAACGGGATGAAGTGCAAAAGGCCTTAAACATCGGATTCGCGGCTTATTTGGTCAAACCTGTTAAGCCATCTCGGCTCCTGGATACTATTATGACTATCTTAGGAACTCAATCTGAATTAGAAGAGGAGGCAGGAGATAGGAGACAGGAGTCAGGAGGAGTAGAGACGCGATTAATTACGTCTGTACAAGGGATGGGAGACAGGGAGCAGGAAGCAGAAATGAAGAATTTAGAAAGTGGCTGCAACTATAGCTCTTGTGAATATCTCCCTCCACTTTTAAAGTCTAAAGTCAGAATTTTGCTGGCTGAGGATAATTTAGTCAATCAGAAAGTAGCCTTGAAGCAACTCCAAAGCCTAGGCTACAAAGCTGATGTCGCCGCCAATGGAAAGGAAGTTTTGCAACTATTGGAAAAAATTCCTTATGATTTAATTCTGATGGATTGCCAAATGCCAATTCTTGACGGTTTGGAAACTACAAGAGAAATTCATCGTTGGCAAGAGAGCGACTTTGCTAACCATCGCCGTCCTGTGGTCATTGCTATGACAGCGAATGCCATGACAGAAGACAAAAAAATGTGTCTAGATGCAGGGATGGAAGATTATTTGAGCAAGCCAGTATTGAAAGAAAAATTAGCAGCGGTGCTAGAGCATTGGGCAAGCGTGATACTGAGTGTACAAGAAGCAGTTGCGCGTGAGCAGATTTCTACTAAAAATGACAGTTCCCTCACCCTACCAATTGATTGGGAACACTTGCATCAACTCTCAGAAAACAACGCAGAATTTGAGTTTGAGTTACTGCAAATATTTATTGAAGATATCCAACCCCGTTTAGAGATAATTAAAATTGCGATCGCAACCAATGACTTTGGGCAAATTGCCCAACAAGCCCACCATCTTAAAGGTGCTAGTGCTAATATCGGCGCTACAACCATGCATCTAGCCGCCGATAAATTAGAACAACTAGCTTGCCACCAAGAACGTAGAGGTACTACTAACTTAATCTCCGAGTTAGAAGAGTTTCTTAACTGCATTCAGGCTTTTCTAACTTCCTCCAACCAACGCTTGGAGATAAAAGCTATTCCAGGTGGCGAGAACCATGAATGACCATTGAAGTTTGGCGTTGCAGAATAGAAATATGAATCAGTGTAATCGCTGTGCAATGTCGTTTAATGGTAGTTAAACGACATTTCTTTAAAAGCACCTACAGTAAAGCATCCAGCCCCAGATTAACGTGAGTTCGACGGTTAGAAAATGGCAGGAGGTAGCGCAGGCAAATCTTTTGGGTAAATATCAATTGACGGTTTTTTAGGCAGATAGGTGTAAGCAGTCAAACCAGCCATCAGATTGCCCAGTCCAGCAAACTCATACATAGCCAGCTTTTTGCGCTTTCCTATCCGTCGAACTCACGTCAGATTAACCCGCAAGTGATCGCACTACCGGAGACAAAGCAAAGGTGCTTTCTTAATTTTTGGTTAGTTACTACGGATCAATACTTGGTGGGTCAATATTTGGTAAAGGTGCTGGTGGGTCTGGAATAAGCTTTTTTCGTCGTAGGGGAGGGTTCCTAAATTTAAACTTGTCTAAATTCTTGAATCCAAAATCATCGCCAGAGTTTTTCTTTTTACCCATAAGTATCATCTCAAGTAGTACTTGTATACTACTATATGACGATAACCGCAAAAAACAAGAGTTTCAAGCTACTATTACTGCGGTTTAGTTTGCCTCTGGTGTCAGCGAAACCGATAAGAAACTTTATCGGCATTTGGTTAACAGTTTCTCACATAACAACGGAGCGATCGCACTTGCTGAATAACGCACAAGATACGCTCGCTTTTCCTCTATGTCCAAGCAACTTTCTGGCTGGATGATTTCAGCGAATCCTTTTTTTGATACGTCATGTTGGCGAAAGTGCGAATTGCCCCATACCGACACAAACCATGAACTTGACATAGTACCACTATTGATACTATTATTAACGTAAAGCAATACCAAGTTGATTTTAATGTGTCATTTTTGTAGAAACTTTCTACTTATTTGACAGCAGCTTGGTATAACTTATGGCAAAAATAGAAAAACTTCTTGCTCAAATTAAAAACAATCCTAAAGATGTAAATTTTACTGATTTAGTAAAAATTTGTAATCACTACTTTGGGGAACCCAGGCAAGAAGGAACAAGCCATTGTGTTTACAAAACCCCTTGGGCTGGAGATCCACGCGTCAACATTCAAGAGAAGAATGGAAAAGCCAAGGTTTATCAAGTCAAGCAGGTTTTGGAGGCAATCAGTAAAATTGAGGACATAGAAAATGAACAACTATGACCACTACACATATAAAGTTACTTGGTCAAGCGAAGACCAAGAATACGTAGGTTTATGTGCTGAATTTCCTAGCTTATCTTATCTCCATGAGAATCGTATTGCTGCACTTGAGGGTATTGAAAACCTGGTAAAGGATGTTGTGGCAGACATGGAAGCTAATGGTGAAAGGATTCCAGAACCTATTGCAGAAAAAAATTATAGTGGTAAATTTCAAGTTCGCATTCCTCCAGAACTTCACCGTAGGCTAGCTATAGAAGCAGCAGAGGAAAATGTTAGCTTAAATCGCTATGTAAGTCTAAAGCTTGCTTGTCACTAATAAATTGTTAATTTTCTGCTACTAAACACTGCCTGCCCAAAATCTTTAAATGGGCAGGCAGTGTTTAATTTTTGGAATTGGCTTAAGTCTATATTTCGCGGGTGATTTGTAAAATGTCGATAAAAGGGATTTATACGACATCTCACGAAAAGCGCCTACTGTAAAGCATTCAACTCTTGATTAACCCGCAGAGCGAACGCTTATCAAAGATACATAGCGTGCTTGGTGGCAGATGCTAATAAGGAATGCTCCTTACCGAAAATTTTTCTGTCCAAAAATAGCCGCAATGCTTACAAAGACTGAGATAACGCTCGGTGTGCGCCCTCACGTTATCCCTCATAATAAATCAAAGTCACAAAATATACTGAGGTTTTTTACAGTTTCAATAAATATAATTTTTATACTTTCTACAACCACGTTGAAATGAACAATGTAATTCAAATTTTTGTTCGTTTATTTTTGTTTGTTATTTTACTTTCTATCAATTCGTGTTTGAAAGGAACACAAGACCAGTCAGAAATTACAGAGTATTCTGTGGGGTTAAAAGCAATAATTACAGATGCCAAAAAAATTTACTCTACTATTAGTTACCAAGATTGTTTAACTTGGAATAGCTTAACTGTAAAAGAAGAAGCTAAAGAATATAAATGGAGACAACATAATTACACACCAACAAATGGTGATGAAGGGATTATTGTTCACCTAACTAGTCATTGTGATACTCATAAACCAATAGCAATACTTAAGGTTGAAGAAAACTACGTTCCAATTGCTACTAGTGGTATTAAAAGAATAGATTAAAAGTATATATCTTCGACCTCGCAATAAAGCTATGCAGCACTAGCTGCCTAAAACCTTTATGTATCTAGCTTTTGAGCAAGGCGCGAAAATTTGTTGCTTAGTTATTTCTTACCTATTGTTAATTTGTCAACACCTATACAAGTTGCCATGTATGGGTGTAACTTAAGGTGTAATCGTACTGGGATTAATAGCGGTAATTTCTGAATAACGGGCAAAATCACTAATATTAAACGTAAGGATATGGGTCAGCCCATGCACCAGCATAGCCGCTGTCAGCCGTGCATCGTGGACACTGACCCCTTTTACCTGATACTGTGTGACAAGCCGCTCCCATTCGTCGTAAATGCTTGCGGTATCCGTCAGAAAAGTAAAGAAAGCTTTCAGCCGGATGATTTCTTCTCTAGCTTCAGAGGCAGTGTGACCCAGCCCATTTTTATTAGCTGGACGGGTATAAACGTTCCAAAACTCGATGAGATTCTGCGGTACGATGCAGAGCGTTTCCCCTTGATTCCGCAGCAAGGAAATTGCATTGGTCGCCGAGTTGTACATTGGGTGGTTAGGGTCTGCGCTCCGCAGCAGAACGTTGCTGTCAAGCAGATAAGCCACTAGAGCCTCTCGTCCTCATACATACTTTCCCGGCTAACCGCATAGTCCGAAAGGGAAGGTGCATCATGGCGGTGACTTGCTGCCCATTCCCGGAAAGCTGTTACCCATTCGGATGCTGTTGCAGTTTCATAGAAAGGGCGTTCTGTTGATGGTTGCACCAGCTGCAATAGCATGGTGTTCAAGTGAGGTTTAATCTCCGATGGACTACGGTTGGAAATCTTCGCTAACAAACGGGTAATTGTTTCAATATCCTGACTATGGGCTTGTTCTAAATCACTCACGACAGATTTTGGTTGACTGTTCATAAGCTATTCCACATCTAATTCAAGTTAATCGCTTATTTTTCAGCTTACTGATAAATTCCTGTCCAGGTCGCACGCTTGAAACTTGTCTACAAATAAACTTGTCAACTTGTAAACATTTAAGAATGGCTTGATCGCTCTGCACTTTATCTCCTTTTCACAGGACGTGGAAATTAAAAGTTTATTGTTGCATTGCGATCGCCACAGAAGGTACTTTGGTTTGTTGCGGTATCAAATAGACAGGCAAAAGCTTGTATTTTCCCCTAGCAATTGGTAAGATTCTGCATATCAAGCTTTAAATTTGAGCTTGTAAGAGGATAAAAGCCCTCTTACCCAGAATATCGGAGATTTCTTTCCTTTTATAGCGGCTTAATATAGATTATTTAGGCTTCCGCGAACTGAGGGCTGGTAGTGTCTTATAGGCTGGCGAACGCTGAGTAAGGATTGTCTGGATAAGCTTAGGGCTTTGCTAAAAGGCAGGGTAAAAGTTCTATCCATGATGCGGAATTGCTGAGTAAGAACACAAAACCAAAGGATGAGATAATGCGTCTGAGAAAGCTAGTCAGCTATGGGATTTTTGTGCTGATTGTCGTCATCGGGGTTGGTCTCACGACAATTGCTAGTGGTTATGACATTCCACCCACAAGTGGGCAGATTACGTTCGCCGAACAGACGAGCGATTTGATGCTCAATACGTTGTTCGCGGCGCTAACGCAGGAGTTCGACGAAACCACGGTGGATAACGTGGAGCAGGGTAAGCACTCCATCTCGCTGATATTTAACGATCAGAATAAAGATATGCGGTTAGTTGGTACGGTTGGCCCACTCCGAGAAAGCGATCGCCCCCGCGACAACTTCGAGCGTCAGGCAAATACGCTGGCGATGTCAGGGCAGGCATCCACGTCTGTTCAGCGCGGGGATAATAAATGGTACTATCGGCGATCGATTCCCCTCAGCAACTTCAGAGCGGAGTGTGCGCTCTGCCACATCAATTACCCGGCCGGCCCCACGTCGGACTGGGTGGGTGCGCTTATGCTCAGGGTGCCCATCAAGGATTAAGGGACTTCCAAAAAATAAAATAATTATCGTATGAGGTAGGAGTCAGTGCTGTCGTCGGCAGCACTGACTCATATTTTGATTCAGCAGCGCCAGAAGTTCTGTTCGCCGATTCGGCTTGAGACGTTCCCGTAGATTAGTTACCGTTGAGCAGACTTCTCTGTAGGTGATTCTAATTCCCACTTTCACTCAGCACCACCGATTATTAATTGGCAAATTGGCAACCCCTGGAAAATTAGCTGTGTTAGCTTTAGCAGAATACAAGGTGTATTTGCACTTTCAAGCTATTTGGACGGGCTTCAACCCGTCTTTATTTATCACCCTCCTCATTTCATGCCCCGACGCTCGTCTCCCCATACTTCTGATACCGTTGGCGAAATATTGCTTAACAAAAAAACGCCAAGTTTGCCGCGTATTACATGGAGAGGAGAGTTATACTTTTCCGTGCAATACACGGAAAGAAAAAAATTAAGTTAGTTGCCTCAATA
>NZ_VJXY01000116.1 GCF_014831675.1 Komarekiella delphini-convector SJRDD-AB1
CCATTGTCTTTGCCAAACTGCAAAGTCTGCGTACTGGATAGGTAATTCTGGTAAGGGGGATGGAACTCCTATACAAAAAGCTTGATATAAAGTCGATAACTCTTGAATGAATACCCCTATTGACCAACCATCCGAGATAATGTGGTGCATTGCCAGTAACAATACATATTCCGTAGTGTCTAACTGAAACAAACTACACCTGATTAATGGTGCTATCTCTAAGTTAAACGGGGTAATTGGTTCTTTTTGTATTTGTTGCTGTAGGAAAGTTTTACGTTCTTTATCTGGTAGTTTTTGTAAGTCAACCACATTGATTGCGATCGCGACTTCTGGATGAATCACCTGTACTGGAGTGCCATTCACAGTTCGGAAGCTAGTGCGTAGTACCTCGTGACGGCGTACTAATTCTGATAATGCAAGTTGGAGAACTTGCTGGTTGAGATTACCTTCTAAAAGAACTGCTCTAGGTACGTTATAGAAGGGGTTATTAGGCTCTAATTGCTCCAAAAACCATAACCTTTCCTGGGCAAAGGATAGGCGAGGTGAGTCGTGGTCGCTTCTTCGGGGTATTGCCTGCTTTTTGGAAATATGAGTATTCTTATTTTTCTTATTTTTAAGTCTTAGTTCTAATAAAGCCCGCTTTTCTGCTGAAAGATTTGCAATTTTTTCATTGATATTTTTCATAACTAGTAACTATTAATTCCAAAACAACTGTTAATTCAAGGAAAATAGAAGCCGCTATAGCTTTTACCATTAGCAATTGATCTTCAGCTATGTACTGATGAATGCATTTCTTCGGCTAAAAGCTGTTGCACTTTGTCATCTGATAGATCTTCTAACTCAGCTAACAAATGAGTCATATCTTCATCCTCTGTATGCTGTAACTGAGTCACAGCTTCAGCTAATTCTGCTACAGTTGGTATTTCAAATATTTGCCGTAAGGATAGTTCCACAGAGAATGTTTGGTTTAATCGAGAAATAACCTGGGTTGCGAATAAAGAATGTCCCCCTAGAGTAAAGAAGTTGTCGTGGATACCTACACTTTGTACACTTAGAATTTCAGAGAATATGCTGGCTATAAGTTCTTCATTTTGGGTGCGTGGTGCTACGTATTCATTTTCTCGTGAAACACTATCAGGCGAAGGTAATGCTTTTCTATCTACCTTGCCGTTGGGTGTTAATGGCAGGGTATTTAAGATGACAAAAGCAGAAGGCATCATGTATTCTGGTAACTTTGAAAGCAGGAATTCACGTATTTCTTTGGTAGGAAGTGATTCATAAAAAACTATATAGGCAACTAAGCGTTTGTTACCACTGCTTTCTTCTATGGCAATAACTACGGCTTGTTGTATTTGGGGATGACCGTTAAGAACAGATTCGATTTCTCTCAATTCGATGCGAAACCCACGAATCTTTACTTGATGGTCAATGCGACCAATAAATTCAATGTTGCCATCAGGTAAATATCGAGCCAAATCTCCTGTTTTGTATAACTTAGATTCTTTTGGCAGACTTTCCCTTGCATCTTTCGAGATAAAATCGTCAAATGCCGGAGTGAGTTTCTGTTTTGACTTATCAAAAGGATTTGGGATAAATTTTTCGCTAGTTAGTTGTGGGTTATTGAGGTAACTTCTAGCTAAACCATCACCCCCAATATATAATTCTCCGGGCATACCTATGGGTACTGGTTGTAAATCCTCATCTAGGATGTAGATTTGGGTATTGGCTATTGGGCGACCGATGGGTAATGTAGAGGAACGCAGAGGTAAGGATTTTTGATCTAGAAAATAGGTGAGTACCCCTACAGTAGTTTCTGTAGGGCCATAATGATTGATGATATTGCAATTAGGAGATTGAGCTTGAATCGTCTCTACCCAATCTGAACTAGATGCTTCACCACCAAGAATGAGTGTTTTAATCGGCAGAACTAATGCTGGATCTAACGAGGTTTGTAAAGCTGCTAGATGAGAGGGAACAATTTTAAGATAGTCAATATTCTGATGGTTAAAATATTCCCTTATAGCCTTTGGATCAGAGACTTTTTCCTCGGATATTACATGAAGACACCCACCTGTCAATAAGCAAGGAAATATTACAGTGTTGCCTAGGTCTGTACTAATTGTAGACACTAAAGCAAAATTGCTACTAGGTTTAATATTTATGATTTGAATGAGACTATAAACATAATTAAAGATTGATTTGTGTGCGATCGCAACTCCCTTCGGTTGTCCAGTAGAACCAGACGTGTAGATGACATAAGCCAAATTATTCAACTTCACCCCAGAGTTAAAATTATCCCTACACTGTTGCTCAATCACCCCCCAGTCCGTATCTAAACAAACCACCCGTGCTGGATTTGGTGGTAAAGATTCCTCCACTAACGATCTCTGAGTAAGCAACACCTCAACAGCAGAATCATTCAACATATAACTCAACCGTTCTTGGGGATATTTGGGGTCAAAGGGTACATAAGCACCACCAGCCTTCAATATCGCCAACAATCCCACCACCATTTCTAAGGAACGCTCTACGCAAATCCCCACCAACACCTCTGGTTTAACTCCCAGTTTTTGAAGATAATCTGCCAGTTGGTTGGCTTTTTGATTTAATTGCTTGTAAGTTAATTGTTGTTCCTCAAATACCAATGCTATAGCATCGGGTGTTTCTTCTACCTGTTCTTCAAATAATTGATGAATACACTTGTCTTTGGGGTAATCACAACTCGTGTCATTAAATTGGTGTAGAATTTTTTCTCGTTCAAAGGCGCTAAGAATTTCTATTTTTTCAATTGCCGTCTCAGGACAATTTAAAATACTAGATAATAGCATCTGAAATTGTTCAGCCAGACATTGAATGTAATCTTCCTCAAATAGGCTGGTATCGTAACATAACTTTGCCACTAAATCACAATGATTATGAGTGAAACTTAGTTTAATTTTGAACTTATCAAAACAAACATCTTGTTTAATAATAGAAAAGCAAATATCATCGACAATATGCTGTTCTGTTTGAGTAAAATCAAAACTAAAGGGAATAAAAGCAGTATTTATATAACTTTTTTCATCAATTATTGACTCCCAGTTAAATTGTTGTTTCCAAGAATAAATACTATTTATTTCCAATTGTATTTGTTTGAGAACATCCAGAAATAATAAGCCTTTTTTAAAACTAGATTTGAGTGGTAAATATTTGGCTAATAAACCAATAGAATCTTGCAAAACTTCATACTCTCGACCTTCACAACAAACTCCAACAAACACTTCTGATTCTTGGGTTATATGCCACAAAAATATCTGCCAGCACGCGAGGAAAAATAAATCAATTGGAACTTTTTCTTTTTCAATGAATTCTGATATTTGCTCCACTTGAGGAGAAGGAATAATAAATTTAAAATAACGGGGTTCAAATTCAGTTTCCCAAGTGGATTGTCTTTCAAAAGGTAGTTTTATACTTAAGCTATCAGTAATATTCTGCTTGCGCCAGTAACCTTTAGCAAATATCAATTCTTGTTCTTCGTCATCAAGTAGTTGATTTTGCCACTCCGATATGTCTGCATATTGTAGTACATCCTCAAAAAGTTCTTCACCTTTGGTGCAAGCACGATAAGAATTACTAATTTTGAGTACTAAATTATCGAGTCCTTTGATATCTACATATAAAGTAGGCAGGTTGAGCAACAATACAGATTCTTCCTCAGAAAGAGTGACTAAAGTGCAATGAAAAAGTGAGTTTTGGGAAAAATCAAAAGGAAGCTGACTATATTGCTTCCACAATAACTCTATTTGAGTCAACTGCGATTCTAATTCTATTTTCGTGTAATCGTACTCACTAAAGTGGAGACTAAAATCAGAAGCGATAACCTGTAATGGTAAGGTCATTCCAGCCACAGGACTAAAAGTAGTGCGGAGAATCTCATGACTTGATATTACTTGCTTGATCGCAGACTTTAAAGTATTAGGCTCGATTTTGCCTTTGATTTGTACAGCACAGTGGGCACGATAAGGAAAATTGGGTGAAGAATATTGTAGTTTCCAAAGGTGTTTTTGTTGGGGTGATAGTTCAAAACCTTCAATCATTTCTATTTTTTCTCCTATGTGATTACTCTAATACCGTTTCTGTCTAAAGATGGGGCTAATTTAGGTAGCATTGGTAGCTTTATTTGGATAGTCCCACTTTTATAGAGAGGGCAATTAAACGCAGCCTCATACAGAATTGGTATAATGGTCTTTTTGGTAGCGAGCAAACTTAAAAGTCTGCTCTGTCTAAACATAGTCCTTTGATAACCTACTCAGTTTTCTACCTTAATTGGATTGCGCTTAATTAGTTTTAGTTTTCCGATATTTTTGTTTGACAACTGTTGTTTTTCTGATTCATTGAGTAAAGGTAATTCACCTAACATTCGTGAAGAATTGTCTGCAATTTCACAGAAAATGGTTTGCAAATGTCCTAACATCCGCGCAATCGTATCTGATTCAAAACGAGTACTATCGTGACGAATCTTAACGAACAACTCATCTCCAGGGACTACCATTACAGTCAACGGATAATTATTTTGTCCAAAAATCTCGATTTCGCTGAAATGTAGCGAATTATCCTCATTCAATAAAGAACTATCAATTGGATAATTCTCAAACACCACAATGCTATCAAACAAAGGTGTTCCTTTTTGTACTTCGCTAAGAGCTTGAATTTCAACTAGTGGAGTGTAAGAGTAATCCTGTAATTCCAACATTAACTGTTGTATTTGTTGCAGCCAAGGTATTAGTTGCTGTTGGGGGGATATTTGTATACGTAATGGTAAGGTATTGATAAATAATCCCACTATTTCCTCTACTCCAGACAAATTGGCTGGACGACCAGAAATAGTCACACCAAATACTACATCTTTCTCGCCACTATAACGACTTAATAGTAATGCCCAAACTGCTTGTACTATCGTCGATAAAGTCATGCCATGATGCTGTGCCACATATTGTAACTTACGGCTCACTCCCACAGATAAATGTAATTCAAGTTCCTTATATTCCGGTTTAGCTTGTTGATTTTGAAAGGTTAACTTATCTACTACTAGGGAAGTTGGAATGCTAAAACCTTGCAAAGTTTGTCGCCAAAAGTCAAGAGCAGCAACATGATGTTGTTTCTGCAACCAAGCTATATAATCACGGTAGGAACGTGCTGTTGGCAGTGAACAAGTTTCACCTGCAACTTCAGCTTTGTAGAAACTTAAAACATCTTTGAAGATAATCGATAAACACCATCCATCTATGAGGATGTGGTGATGACTCCAGATGAACTTGTAATTATCTTCATCTAGCCTCACTAATGTACATCCCATCAATGGTGCTTGGTTGAATTGAAAACCAAGTCTTCTTTGTGTTTGCAACAACTCTGATAATTGCTGTTGTTGCTCTGTGGTTGATAGTCCTTGCCAATCGAGATTATTCCAAGGTAAATTAACTTGTTTGAGTACTACTTGTAATGGAATTGTCCGATTTTCCCAAACAAATAATGTACGTAAAACTGAATGCCTATCTACAACTTTCTGCCAAGCCAACTCAAAAGCAGCAACATTGAGATGACCTTTCAAATTCAAGGTCATCTGTTCAAAATATACGCCACTATCAGGTGCATACAGACTATGAAATAGCATCCCTTGTTGTGTCGGAGAAAGTGGATAAATTGCACAGATGTCTTTAGCTTTGATTGCAGCTAATAACTGCTCAATTTCTACTTGATTCAACTGTGCAAGCGGGAAATCACTCGGTGTATATCCTCTATTCTCTTCTAATTGACAATGTTCTATTATCGACCTGATTACCTGAATATAACTCTGTGCCAAATTCTCGACTGTGGCTGGAGTATGAACGTTACTACTGTAAGCCCAATTAATTTGTAATTCGCCTTCTATCACCAGAGCATTAATATCTAATAGATGCTCACGAGTCAGTTTTGAACTTTGATTGGCTCCTGTGGATTCAGATGTAAATTTCCAACCAGTTTGCAATTGGACTTGGTCAAATTGTCCGAGGTAGTTAAAACTGATTTCTGGAGTGGTGAGTGTTTGTATGTCAGTGACAGCAGTATCTTCACACAAGTAACGCAAGATACCA
>NZ_VJXY01000035.1 GCF_014831675.1 Komarekiella delphini-convector SJRDD-AB1
GTTTCAACGAAAATATCGCAGGCTGGTAGTTCGATGGGAGAGAATTTCTGCCTGCTTCAACGCTTTTCTTTCTTTAGCCACAATTCACATTTGGATTCACAGAATTTTATTAGTGGGATAGATTCTTACAATCGGGTAAAAGTGCTTTAGTTGCGATCGCACAACCAGAAATTAATCCGCCACCACCACAGCAAACTAACAGCAAGTCTAAGTGACCAACTTCTGCAATCAGTTCTAAAGCCGTTGTCCCCTGTCCCGCGACTACATGCGGATGATCGTAAGGGGGAATAAGTGTAAGAGTGCGATCGCGTGCTATGTTTTGAGTTAATTTCTCCCGGTTTGTTTCTTGGCGATTGTATAAAATCACCTCAGCACCGTAACCGCGAGTAGCAGTCTGCTTGACTGCGGGAGCATCGTCAGGCATGACAATAGTAGCGGGAATATCTAGCAGCTTTCCAGCTAAGGCGATCGCTTGAGCATGATTTCCCGATGAATAAGTAATCACGCCTTTTTGTTTTTGTGCTATTGATAGCTGGAAGAGTGCATTGTACGCACCTCTAAATTTAAATGCTCCTGTGCGTTGAAAATTTTCGCACTTAAAAAACACTTGGCTATGGGTGCGATGGTCAACGATTCTGGAAGTTAGCACAGGCGTGCGATGAGCAATATCCAAAAGCCGCTCTTGCGCTGCTTGCACGTCAGTTATCGTGACAGAGTTAGTAGGCTGAGACATCGATGGCAATGTTAAAGATACTTGCTCTTTATTCTTAAACGAAAGAGTATTGCTGCCAATCACCTACTGGTTGGTAGCCAATCTTTTGATAAATGTGATTGGAAGTTGGGTTTGCCAAGTCAGTGAATAAAAAGCAGAATCGATTTCCCTGATTCAGTAAAGTCTGACTTAACGCTGCCACGCAAGCACTGGCGTAGCCTTTCCGGCGGTACTCTGGAGGCGTGTACACCATATTCACCCGCACACCGTTGGGTGTGAAGCTGCCACGACAAGCTATTGAAACCGGAACTTCATCTTGCCAAAGGTAAGCATAACCTTGCTGCAACACCCGTTCAGCCCAGTGTTCTGGATCTGTCTCAATTTTGCCCAAGGCTTCGAGTGCAAAAGCTTCATTCCAGTTTTTGAGAAGTTCTTTGTCTCCTTCTGTAGCCTGTCGTAAATAACCTGTGGTTGAGGCAATCATCTGTACCTTTTCCAGTTTAAAGGTACGTAAGGTCATCTTCATTTCGTAAGATTGACTAGTTAGCGATCGCCACACCAAAGCAAATACTTGAGCTTCATCTATGGGAGCCATTATTCCTGGTAGAGAATTGCAGGAGAGATATAAATCTTGAGCAAGTACCTCCACCGCCTGCAAATCTTTAATTTGGGATAGCACTAAATTTCTAGGTGGTGTTCTCAGAGCTACTGCTACGATATCACCGTCTGCATCCACGGTTGCCAAATAAGGCTTTTCTTTAAAGCGTTCAGGATTTTGAATCAAAGCGTTGCTTAGTGCCAGTAGCAGGTTATGCAATGCTTCCTGACTCAGCAAGTAGTCTTTTACTTGTGCGTAAAATTGACTTGCGTCTTGAAATTGATGGGCTTTCATCTCACTTTCCTAATCCTTCATCAACAGTTGTGCTGCTCATTTGTTCTCGCAAAACCACAACTTGAGAAAACATAATTTTCTCCATCGCACCAGGTTCCATTACTCCCATCCAGCGAATCATCGACGAGATAAATAGTTCTTTGAGATACGCAAAAGAAAAGCCATCTGTCAGTGCAACCATCTGACTCAAAGCCTCATCAGACAAGCGCATCGTCGTTTTAAGTTTATTGTTCCACAATGCTATATAAGCTTGTCTTTCCAGAATCTCTGGTAATTCAAAGTGATACTTGCGATCAAAGCGGCTGGGGCGATCGCAAATTGCCGCATCTAAACGTTCTGGATGATTAGTACTAGCAATGGTAACAATCCCCTGGTTTAAGGCAAAGCCATCAAGTTCATTCAAGAAGAAAGAACGATTTTCGTCTGTTAACAGAGAATCAATATCTTCGAGTATTAAAATACAAGGAGCAGACTGCCGTGCTTGTTTAAATACTCTCCGCATATTTTCACTATCAGTAGCATACTCAGATTTGAAACTTTTTACATACAAGCAAGGCTGTTGCATTTGATTAATTAATGCTTTGATCGTGTGCGTTTTGCCATTTCCCGGTGAGCCAATTAGCAAAATACCACGCTTCCAAGGAACACCATAATCTGCGTAAGTTTCTCGACAGGCAAAGAAGTTTCTCAGGTCATCTTGAATATCTTGTTTGAGAGTGCCATGCAAAATCAGATTCTCAAAATTTGCACCTTTGATGGATTGAAAAAGGTCTGGGTTTTTATTCCAATAACCATCTTCAAAAACTAAAACTTCATCACGAATTTCAGAGTTCCATTCGCAAACAGCAGCAAAAAAACTCTCAGCTAATTCTTTACTATCAGCCAGAATCCAGTAATAACGAGTTTTACAATAACCTTCCTGCCAACTCATTAAGAGTACATCAAATTTCTCTGTTTGCCATGTCACTTCAAAGCTGGCATTTTCTGTATATTCGTAAACTTTGTTGTCCATTCCATTCCAACCAGTAATAATCTGGTTGTGGATATAAGCGTCATATTGAATACTACAAAGGTTTGCTTCGGCATAGTTCTCTAAATTAAACGAAGAATCATTACTTTCTAGTAGTACTTTTTTGGGATAAATTGCTGCTAACTCTTGACTGACGTGGTAGGCGATCGCACTATTGGGTAAACTCAGTGCTTCTGTGATCAATTGTTGGATTTTCACAGTGATTTATTCTCTTGGGTGGTAGTAAGGTGGGAATCGTGATATTAGCAATTGGCTACAATACATCTTGAACAGATTCCAGATAATCAATTAAAAATTACCAAAGTCTTAAACAATAACCTCTACCATTCATATTCATACTCTATCTACCCTGTGAAAAGCCTCTATTTATCTACATCTACAGTTTTATTTCCAAACATCGGCTTTAAACACAGGTTAATTTTATACAAATCGCTGCACAAACTCATACATTAAATCTACCCTGCCTTTACGCAACATTGCTGGGTCTAACCTTTCAGTAGTGTTACAAGTCATCAAAATAACCAAACGCTGCTTTATCTGAATACCAGAATCATCAATTACGCTTTGGTACAAAGTACCATCTAGCAAACTCAGAATATGTTCCGTTTTGTTATTATATTGAGCTACTTCGGAAGCACGGTTTTGTGCTAAATTATCAGCTTCATTAATAACAATACAAATACGCTCTAGATATGTTGGTGGTACAAAATTTGCGATCGCATCATGATCTAGAATAAAAATTACATATCCTAAAGGTACAAGAATTTCTTTTGCTACTGCTTGTGTCCATGCAGTTTTACCCGTACCTGGTTCACCATGCACAACAACTGCTAACTGGTTTTGATTAAGAACTGCTTGCTGGACTAAGTCAGTAAAGTCCTGAATATCTGTCGGGAATGTCCGAATCGGAAATTGACTGTGAACTTTACCTACACGACTTTGATATCCACTCAGCATTATTGCTAAGTCGTAAGTTGCTTTGTTAATTAACGGCGTGATATTTGTCGCCATCAAAGTATACTGTCGCCGTCCGCGATCGTAGGGGTCAATTTGTAGCCAAATATCATATTTAGACCAGTAGGCATAAACGGTGTTGATAACATCTAGGCGTTCCCAGTTAACAAATCTCTCTACAGGAAAATAAAAATCCCTTTCTGAGTAATACTGGGTAATAATGTCTGGACGTTCCAATAGTTTTAAAACTCGTAAGACAGTAATTTCTTGCAGTCGGTTAAGAACGTAATCAATGGGAATGCTACTCCGGCTGACAAATTGTACAATAGGCGTTTCTGTTGTTAAAACATCTTTGTACCGATGATCTGGTGACAGAGGATCAGGTGTAATGTAACTCCAAAATTTGTCAACTTCGTAGCGCGTGTTATCAGATACAATGTTTAATAAATTAGCCCACCAAGCGTAATTAGTTCGCCCCAAAGTATCAGCAACGGTACTTGCTAAATTTAAACCTTTTTGACTTAATTCGCGTGTATCACTATACAATAGTTGCCACAAAAATCCCCAATCTAATTCTCGATGGAATGGTCGCCAACCGCTAGCAAGTAAGCTCTGACGGTTGTTATTTGTAGGAGTGCCTTCATTGCTTCTAAAATAATCAAAACTCATATTTTTAGTTTTGCAGCGTTAACAGAGTTATTTTTTCTGACGCAAGGGATTCTCAAAAGTTTTCTTGTAATATAAACTACTTGCGTGCAAGTCGTCATTATAAAAGCGTCTATCTATTAAAATCTGAACTTTTAAGACACGCAAGCGGTTAAATAGTAATATTTTCTACCTACATTTAAATACGTGAGGATGAGCAGTCAATGCCTTAATATTCTGTTACAACTTGCAAAAAAGATAGAACGTCATGGCTAACTCAAATCTTTGCATTTTACATAACTTTACATGTCCACTCACTCCTAGCATTTAAATTGTTAAGAATCAAACTAGATGAACTCTTTTGCTCACTTATAGCTAGAGAGTTAGATAGAGGTCTAAATCTCATTTGTAGTATATTGTAATACACAAGAAATAGTTGAGTCAAGTTTTTTAATTGTTTTGGTTAAAAACTGAGATAAAAATATTTAAGAACTTGATTGATTACTTTACACTTTGTTTCAATATACTTTTAGATCATTAACAACTTGATAAATTAAAAATAGTTCTTTGCTAAAATCAAGGATTTCCAGCAATGACAGGAATAATTTGGTTTTTGATTTTCTGCCTTCTTTGGCTAATTGGTTTAACCCTTCTGGCAGAAGTTTGGTTCTATGAAGAAGAACAAGAGTTGTAGTGGCGAATGGTAGCTCGTGCGATCGCTAATGTGTTTGAGTATATTACTTTTGAATTGTAAAACTTTGAGATGCTTATTGAGGAATTGAGTGTTGACAGTTGACAGTTGACTATTAACTGTCAACGGCGTTATGTCGTCTTTCATCACCTACCGAGAAGCAATGGGTTTTCTAGCGCCTTTTTATAAGTTTGCACTCGGCTTCTGTGACTGGGGGATTTTTTCAAGATATTAAATCACAAATTATTAAGCAATTCGGCTCAAAATAAAGAAGTAAACGTAAAACAACTCAACTAAATACCATAGACATTAGTGAAAATGACTTGTAGATAGCCACTACAGTTTTACGTCATTCATTAACTCATGTCTCATCTGATAGCGACTTTGAGCAAATGCAGTAAGTAAGATAAATTTTTTGGGAAAGTTGGGTTTAAATTAAGCAAGCTAAAAAATTGTAATTGAAAATAGCTAATTTTCACCTACTCAATTAATTCAAAAATTTCTCCACGCATCTAACAAATATTTCCACACCTATTGCTAATGCAGTTTCATCAAAATCAAACCGGGGATGATGATGAGGATAAGCTAAGTCTTTTGCTGAGTTAGCAGAACCCAAAAAGAAATAACAACCAGGAACTTCTTGCAAAAAGAAGGACATATCCTCGCCGCCCATAGTTTGGCATTCTGGCACAATACCCACAGGAGTTTCTATCACATCTTCAGCCACCGATCGCACTAGTTCCGCCATCCCAGCATCATTAATTACTGGTGGATAAAGTGACGAATATTCTAAGTCATAACTTGCACCCTGACTCTGGCAAATCCCTGTAACAATCTGCTCGATTCGCTGTTTAAAAAAGCCTTCAAAAGCAGGATTAAAATATCTGACAGTGCCACTCATTCTAGCTGTATCAGCAATCACATTCCGTCTGGTTCCGGCATGAAGTTCGCCCACTGTCACCACAGCTGAATCAATGGGATTGACATTACGAGCGACAATAGTTTGCAGAGCATTGACGATTTGGGCAGCAACGACAACAGAATCAACAGTTTGATGGGGCATAGCACCATGTCCACCTTTGCCTAAAATCTTGCATTCAAAAGACTCTACGGCTGCCATCAAGGCCCCACTACGGACACCCACTGTCCCCAGGGGTAAATTATTCCACAAATGCAAACCAATAATCGCGTCAACATCAGGGTTTTTTAGTACCCCAGTTTCAATCATCGGTTTTGCACCTCCTGGCCCTTCTTCTGCTGGCTGGAAGATAATTTTCACCGTGCCGGCAAAGTCTTCACGATGCTGATTAAGATAGTAAGCTGTACCCAGTGCGATCGCTGTATGTCCGTCATGTCCACAAGCGTGCATTACTCCATCATGCTGCGATCGGTAGGGCACTTCGTTGAGTTCTTGAATTGGCAAAGCATCCATATCTGCCCGAATCGCCAAAACTGGCAATTTTGGATTTTGCGAAAAGTTGTGAGGAGGGTTTCCCTCCGTGGCAAACTTTTCAAGACGGATTTTGGATTTTGGATTAGATTGTGGATCTAGTTTGTTACCTTTGATGATGGCAACAATTCCAGTTTGGGCTATACCTGTTTGGTGCTCAATTCCCCATTCTTGCAACTTGCGCGAGACAAACTCAGCAGTCAGTTTTTCTTGAAAACCCAACTCTGGTTGTTGATGCAATCGCCGCCGCCACTCTACCAACTGTGGTTGCAATGAGCGAATCGAGAGTCGGATGCGAGACAGATCAACAGAAGCGGGGTTGGGAAAAGTAGAAACCATTATAAAGACAAGCTAGGTGAACACTGCTAACTTAGGTTATTTTCCTAGTTTAATCTTTCAGAAAGTGTCAAGTATTTCTAAATCTAAATCTGATGCTATTTGGGCGAGTTTATCCAAATCAGTTGGGTTATCTAGATAGGGTAAGCAGCCTAGAACAGGCGTGTTAGTTAGTGATTGAATCAAGTTTGGTGGTGTCCAGTCGGCTATTTCAGCATCGGAACGGGGTTGTATACAGTTAAGGACAATGCCTTTGAGATTCACACCTGATTGTCTAGCTAATGCCACATTCGCTACTGCTTGGGCGATCGCTCCTAATCTCACTGGTACTACTAACACTGTTGGTAAACGCCATTGTCCCGCTAAATCTGCTATTGTTAGTTCCTCGGTTACTGGTGAGCCTAACCCTCCCAAAGCTTCTATGAGCAGGAAATCGTGACGTTTTTGCAGCCCTAATAAAGTTTGCCACACCACTGCTAAATCAACTTGACGGTTTTCCTTTGCTGCTGCAATGGGAGGTGCTAGCGGTGCTTGAAAGTACAAAGGCGTAATTTCTTGGGCAGATTGCTTCAACAAAAATAGGTTTTGATACCATTCGCGATCGCCTACTCCCGATTGAATCGGTTTCATAATTCCCCAGTTACGCTGCGGGTAATATTTTTGCAAATAGGCTGCTAAAGCTGTGGTTAAAACAGTTTTACCAGCCTCCGTATCAGTTGCAGTAATCAGTAGTGTGTTCAACATTAATTTCTTTGATCAGGAAACGGTTGGGGAGTTACATCCGCAGGCGGAAAAGTTTGTTCTGGGCCAGTTGTAGGAATTGGTGTAGGTATCTCAGTAAAAATTGGCGTTGGTGTCTCTATAGGTGTTGGTGTCTCTATGGGCGTTGGTGTGGGTGTCTCAGTAAAAATTGGCGTGGGTATCTCTATGGGCGTTGATGTCTCTGTCGGCGTTGGTTGAACTGGTTTTTCTAATGCCACATTGAGGTTATAGTTGCTTTCGGCAACTCCCGTAACTAGAGTTAACTGAATAGTGTATCTACCACTAACTGGTAATGTTCCTTCATAGGATGTTACTTGCTGGGAGCTATTATCAATTGGTTGTTGATTGGGATCTAATACTGTTAGTAAAATACCGCTTCCTTGCTCAATAAATGTTGTTAACTTAGCTCCCTCTTGCCCAAAAAATGTGTATTGGATTATTTGATTTGCTTTTAGGGTATCTTCAACCGTGGTTATGTTAGATGCTCCCAGCCTGAGACGCTTATTAGATATAACAGGTTCATCACTAGTAGGTGTAGGTGTAGAGGTGAATGTTGTACCACCTGAAATCACTGGTGAAGGGAAAGTTTGTGGTGGTGCTGTTTCTGAGGAAGAATTTGACTGACTGCGGATAGAACTGACCAGCGCCCAAGAACCAAATCCCGCTAATATTACCACAGCACTGCCAATAGCCCCGATCGCTAGTGGATTATCCAAGACTGAGCTAGCACGGCTGGGTGGAATTACAGGATCGGGTTTATTTGATGAAGCTGGTGGTGATACTGGGTTATGGGCGCGGCCAACAGCCATTGTTTGCAAATTGGATACATCGGGAGTAGAGACACTGGATTGATCTGCTTGCAATGCTTGGATTACACTAGTGGCACTTTGGTAGCGATCGCTCGGCAGATGATTCAACATGCGATTTAACACCGTAGCAAATCGCGGATTCACATTTACCCAGCGTTGCCAAGTCCAAGTTAGTTGATTTTCATCAAATAAAGCATTTGGTTCTTTACCAGTCAGCAAAACTATCGCTGTGACTGCTAATGCATACAAGTCACTACTAGGATAAGCTCGTCCTGTTTGCATTTGCTCGCTGGCAGAGTAGCCTAATTTTCCTACAGTAGTAACTGGCGATGTGCTATCTGGGGATTGCAATCGTGTTGCTAGTTCTTTTACCACCCCAAAGTCAATTAACACTGGTTTGGCGTCGCTATCCCGCAAAATAATATTTTCTGGCGAGATATCCCGGTGAATAATTCCTCTACTATGAATATGCTCTAAAACTGGCAACAGAGAGCGCATCAACTGCAATACTTCTGTTTCTGTGAAAGTTTGATTAATAGCTTGGCGCTCAGTCAGTAAATCTCGATATGTCTTCCCTGCAACGTAGTCCTGCACTAAACACAAGCGCTGGTCTTGCTCAAATCTTTCCCTAAATTTCGGCACTTGGGGGTGTTCTATTTGATACAGAATTGCCGCTTCTCTGTGAAAAAGCTCTTGCGCCTTTTCCCAAGCAGAAGCTTCCGTTACCGTTGAGAGCAACTCTTTGATGGCGCAAAGTTCGTTAAAGCGCCTCTGATCTTCTGCGAGATAAGTTCTACCAAATCCTCCCTGTCCGAGAATTTGAATTATTCGATAACGATTTTGCAGGACAGTGCCAATTGTAATGGGTGGTTGCATGATCAATTGGTTAAGTGTAATAGCAACTGAGGAGTAACTTACTTAAAGTATGAAGTATAAACTTTCAAAGCTGAATTACTTAGAATAAAATACACTGCTTAGAAACAACTGGCGTCAGCAGTCTTCCGTAGAGGTCGGACTTACATACAAAGACATACTTAACTTGATTTTCACACTCTGCCCTCAGTAAGAATGTGTGAAAAAAGTGAGAAATTCAACAATAGCGGGTATAAACTTGCTTTGTTGATTTTACTTAGTTTACTGAAGACAAAGAAGTCCCAGCAACAGCGGTATGCCATGCCACATAGTGGTCTGCCGTCCGCCTTTAGCCCTAACCAACACACGGGAGGGTTTGACAAATGCGGATGCTCTGAAAATTTGTTGTATGAATTAGAACTTCTAAACAAGTCTGTCAGCTTATTTATTTGCCGCTAGTATCATAGAATAATCAGCTACTTCTGTGCCCTTATTCACAGGTGTTTTACCAATACGGTTTGTATAAGCACTCTTCCACATTTACTGTGGTCTGGGCAAAGGGCAAGGCAGAAAAGTGAATTCAAACATTTGCCTTTTTTCCTTTCCCTTTTAACCGAACCCCATTGGGTGTTTTACTGTCTGAGAACCAACTTAAAGATTACTTAAGCTGGGAATAGTATCCTCTCGGTTATAAATGAAGTAGTTAGAAGCAGCAATTCCCATACTCATCTTTGAAATATTGAGATTATTTACCTCAAGCAGAAAAAAATTTGAAATATACATCTAGTGGACGTACTTAATGTCAGTTAAGCTATCAATGGTTTGTTTGCCATAAGGGTTAGAGAATTAGTGAATGATAATTTTATGGAGAAATGTTTAAAGTTTGTATAAAAGCTTCAATAAATCTCACAAATGATTTTTTAGGCTATTTTTCGGTTAAATCTACTAAATCTCTGATGGTAATATTGCCATGAATGCACATCGAGGATCTGCTGTGCTCAGTTCTGCAACTTTCAAAGTGCAACCAGCAGCAACAGGACTGACTGATAATCATCGCCTGCGGCTATTTTCTGGCTCTGCGAATATACAACTGTCTCAAGAAGTCTCTCGTTATCTGGGTATGGACTTGGGGCCAATGATCCGCAAAAGATTTGCGGATGGAGAACTCTATGTTCAAATCCAGGAATCAATCCGTGGTTGTGATGTTTATTTGATCCAGCCATGTTGTCAGCCTGTGAACGATCACTTAATGGAATTATTAATTATGGTTGACGCCTGTCGTCGAGCTTCCGCGCGGCAGGTGACAGCAGTAATTCCCTATTATGGTTATGCCCGCGCTGACCGGAAAACGGCAGGACGAGAGTCAATAACTGCTAAGTTGGTTGCTAACCTGATCACCGAAGCAGGTGCTAACCGAGTTCTGGCAATGGATTTGCACTCGGCTCAAATTCAAGGCTATTTCGATATACCCTTTGACCATGTTTACGGTTCGCCAGTACTGCTGGATTATCTAGCAAGCAAAGAACTATCTGACCTTGTGGTTGTTTCCCCTGATGTCGGCGGCGTTGCACGGGCTAGGGCGTTTGCGAAAAAGCTGGGTGATGCGCCACTGGCAATTATTGACAAACGTCGCCAAGCACACAATGTTGCTGAAGTGTTAAATGTCATCGGCGATGTTAAGGGCAAAACGGCAGTGTTAGTGGACGACATGATCGACACTGGGGGAACAATTGCCGAAGGGGCGCGATTGCTACGTGAGGAGGGAGCAAGTCAAGTATATGCGTGTGCAACTCATGCAGTGTTCTCACCACCTGCAATTGAGAGATTGTCTAGTGGCTTGTTTGAGGAAGTCGTTGTCACCAATACAATCCCGATCGCAGAAAACAATCGTTTTCCACAACTAGTGGTGCTTTCTGTGGCTAATTTGCTTGGAGAAACCATTTGGCGGATTCACGAAGATACCTCAGTCAGTAGTATGTTCCGTTAACAAGTAAAAGACTGTGATTATTGTTACAGTCTTGCATGAACAAGTATGAAGTGTGGAGTATGAAATTTTTCAGCCTTCATGCTTCATTTTTTATGAGATGCTAATGTTTCTACCTCAGAAACCACTCGTTCTAATTCTGCAACGATCACATCATCTCTAGTCTTTTTGAAGGCATCCACAAGCGCTCGATAATACCAAAGAGTACCTTCTCTACCCCCGTGAAAGCGTTCCCAAAGTGATTCGCCCAACACGCGATAATCTTTGAGAATTGAGCGAGCATTGTAAAGTTTATCGGCTACTGATACAAGTAGTACTGATGAAGAAGCAGTAGGTATATGAGCAATGTATGCTTCCTTACGCTTTCGCCAAGGGGGTTTAGGTATTGCGTCGGCGTCAGTACAACCATCTACAATTTCTGTCACCTTGTCCCCAAAACGGCGGCGAATTTCTTCGCGTGTTGCAGCACCGCCTTGATCTTCTACAGCATCGTGCAAAAGAGCTGCTATGGCTTCATCTTCATTTGCTCCGTATTCTAAAGCAATACTGGTAACACCCAACAAATGGGAGATATAGGGGACACCTGAACCTTTACGAACTTGGTTGGCGTGGAGTTGTGTAGCGTAGACAAGGGCTGCGGTAAAGCGTTCTGAAAGCATTATATGCATAGTTGTCGTCAGATATCGCACTTTATACTGAAAATTATGCGATCGCACTGCTTTTAGTATAATTTTGAAGGCAAACCGCAGAGGCGAGATTTTGATTAGCGCCAAATTTTACAATTTCCCAAGCTATTGAATTCAAACTAATGGCAGTAAAAGTTTGCTCTCAAATAGCCATCTTTCATTTGTAATTGAGCAGATATAAAATTTTTTAAAATCAGCAAATTAGCAAAATTTAAACTTTTATACGTACAATATATAAAAATTGTCTTCGCGCTCTAATTTAAGCTGATTTTCAGCAATTAATTTAGATGTGCTAGACCATTGTGGATATTTCCACAGCTAAGTATTTAATTAGAAAACAACATGGGATTATTAAGAGTTCTTTTAGCATTGACAGTTGTAGTAGCTCACTCAAACGCTATTTTTGGATTTAATTTTACACAAGGAGTCGTCGCTGTTCAGACCTTTTTTATTATATCTGGGTTTTACATGACGATGATTTTAGAAAAAAAATATATTGGTAAAGGTAGCTATAAGTTATTTCTTTCCAATAGGATGCTTCGACTTTATCCTATTTATTGGGTAGTACTTATTATCACAATACTTGTCAATTTAGTTGCAGTTTTTGTCATAGATAAACCTGTGACTCTTTCTTATTATATTGATTATTTTTCTGAAATGAGCTTTGGTACATTCTTGTTTACAGTTATCACGAATATCATCTTGCTTGGACAAGACGTTGTTATGTTCTTAGGGTTAAATCCTGAAACAGGAAACATGTTTTTTACAAGTGATTATTTCAAGACTGACCCAGAATTTTGGAGATTTTTATTTATTCCTCAGGCATGGACTTTAGGTATTGAACTATCATTTTATTTAATTGCTCCATTTCTTGTCCGCAGAAAGACATCGACAATATTAACGTTGATATTTATTAGCTTGTTGCTTAGAGTATACATATATTTTTATCTGGGATTGACTAATGATCCGTGGATTCATAGATTCTTTCCTACAGAACTAGCTTTATTTCTTTTGGGAACTATTTCTTATAGAATTTACTCAAAAATAGCAAATAAAAAAATTAGAAAGATAGAATTATCAATTACAGTAGCATTCCTTTTGGCTACTATTTTCTACCAGTTTATTCCAGATTTTTATAAGATGTGGAGTTTTTACATATTCTCATGCTTATCAATACCATTTATTTTTAAAGTTACAAAAGATTCAAAATTTGATATGCGTCTTGGAGAGTATTCATATCCTATTTATATTGTTCATAGGATTGTTATTCAAGTGCTCACACCACTTACTGATCGCTTGAGAATTGATGATTACAGAGGTGAGTTGGCGACAGTATTATCATTTTTTGCCGCATTTCTATTAATAAAATATGTCTCTGACCCAATAGAAAAAATTCGTCAGTTAATATTTAAAAACGCTAAAAAGACTATGGTTTAAGAATCAAACTAGTACATAGTCACATAAATCAAAGATACCATTCTAAAACTAATAAAGCCTTTGTAGAAAGGCTTTATTGATTTTGGATTCTGTGCAAAGGCGCTAATTGAGAGTTGGCGTAAAATGTCACAATAAAAGACTTAATAATTTAAATATCAACAAAATCATCTTTGCAAACTTAAGCACCAAGTATACATAACTCTTATATAGGGTAAACCACCTATTTGATACAGGCGAAAATTTTGTCAAATTGTTTCGTATGCCCAACCTAATAACTAGGGGCAATTGGTAAGCATAATTAAATTTGGCTGAGCCAAAAAAGCTGGAGTCTTTACAGAGTCAATATTTCAAAGCTAAGCAGACAATTCAGCTTCTCTAAGTTTTCTAAACCTATAGAGTTTACAAAAACTTCCTGGAATTGTGACGATTACGCTAGAATTGTTAAAGGTTCTTTACAGAATTTGCTGATCATCCCCAATTCTGTTAGAAAAGCCTAGCATTCACAATGTAAATCTCAAAACCCCTTCTAGAGTTCACCAAAAGCTTCTATGACGCTCCCAATTCGTAACGTCGCCATTATTGCCCACGTTGACCACGGCAAAACCACCCTGGTTGATGCACTTCTCAAACAATCCGGTATTTTCCGCGAAGGCGAAGACGTTCCGGATTGTGTCATGGATTCCAACGCTCTAGAACGGGAGCGGGGAATTACCATTTTGTCCAAAAATACAGCAGTTCGTTATAGAGAGACGCTGATCAACATTGTCGATACTCCTGGACACGCTGACTTCGGTGGCGAAGTTGAACGCGTACTCGGCATGGTTGATGGGTGTCTTCTGATTGTCGATGCCAACGAAGGCCCCATGCCTCAAACACGCTTTGTGCTGAAAAAAGCTTTGGAAAAAGGTCTGCGCCCCATTGTTGTAATCAACAAAATCGACCGCGCCCAAGCTGATCCCCACGTTGCTGTTGATAAAGTTTTAGATCTGTTCTTAGAATTAGGGGCAGATGAAGACCAGTGTGATTTTACTTATTTGTTTGCCTCCGGTATGGGAGGTTATGCGAAGGAAAGCCTGGAAGCAGAATCGGTAGACATGCAACCCTTGTTTAACGCGATTTTGAAACATGTTCCACCACCTGTGGGCGACAGTAATAAACCCCTGCAATTGCAAGTCACAACCCTCGATTATTCGGAATATCTGGGACGGATTATCATCGGCAGAATCCATAACGGTACTATCCGCACCGGACAGCAAGCTGCTTTGATAACAGAAAATGGCAGCATTGTCAAAGGCAAAATTAGTAAGTTGATGGGTTTTGAGGGGCTAAAGCGGGTAGAAATGGAAGAAGCAACCGCAGGTTATATTGTTGCGGTGGCTGGTTTCGCTGACGCTTATATTGGGGAAACAATAACTGATCCCAATGAACCCCAAGCTTTGCCACTAATTAAAGTGGACGAACCAACCTTACAAATGACCTTCTGGGTGAATGATTCGCCTTTTGCTGGTCAAGAAGGTAAATTGGTGACATCACGGCAAGTTCGCGATCGCCTATTCCGCGAACTAGAAACTAACGTCGCCCTGCGCGTCGAAGAAACCGATTCTCCTGATAAATTCCTGGTTTCTGGTCGTGGTGAACTACACTTAGGTATCTTAATCGAAACCATGCGTCGGGAAGGCTTCGAGTTTCAAGTATCTCAGCCACAAGTAATTTACCGAGAAGTCAACGGACAACCTTGTGAACCCTTTGAACTCTTAGTACTAGACGTTCCTGCTGATGCTGTTGGTAGCTGTATCGAACGTCTGGGACAACGCAAAGGCGAAATGCAAGATATGCAGCCAGGTGGTAGCGATCGCACCCAGCTAGAGTTTGTCATTCCCGCCCGTGGCTTAATTGGCTTCCGGGGTGAATTCATGCGGATGACTCGCGGTGAAGGCATCATGAATCACAGCTTCTTAGACTACCGTCAACTCAGTGGCGATATTGAAGCTCGTAATAAAGGCGTTTTAATTTCCTTTGAAGAGGGCGTCTCTACCTTCTACGCCATGAAGAACGCCGAAGATAGAGGCTCATTCTTTATTACTCCTGGTACTAAAGTTTACAGAGGCATGATTGTAGGCGAACACAATCGTCCTCAAGACTTGGAACTAAATATCTGCAAAACCAAGCAGTTAACCAACCACCGCGCCGCTGGTGGCGATGAATTAGTACAGTTGCAAGCGCCAATAGACATGAGCTTAGAGCGTGCTTTGGAATACATTGGCCCTGATGAATTGGTGGAAGTCACACCTAAATCAATTCGTCTGCGGAAGATGTCGAAGAAGTTAGCGAAACGCTAAGCTAAGAATTTTTAATTGATTTAGAAAGCCCGCATTAGCGGGCTTTTTCGTATGTTATTTATTTTGCTCACTCTCTTCTCCTGTGCGACGCTCAATCTCGTCTCGATAATCAAAGTTCGGTAAAATCAAGGTATGAAATTCGAGTGGCATCAGCACAAGAACTAAGCAAATATTGCAAAGCACGGAATTGATTTTGCAGATGCGCCTAGAATTTTTAGGCTACCACTCTGTATTTCTTTAGATGAAAGTCAAGACTATGGGGAAGATCGATGGATTGGGTTGGGAATACTTGATGGACGTGTTGTGGTTGTAGTTTTTACAGAACCAAACGAGCAAACAATCCGAATTATTTCACTTTGCAAAGCTCTGCCTTATGAACGAAAATGCTATGAACAATTCCTCAAGGACGAACTGGGACAAAGTTGACTCACTCACAGAGGAGGAAATCGACACATCTGATATTCCTCCATTAACTGAGGAGTTTTTCACTAAGTCACGGTGGTGGAAGCCCATAACACCACTGAATGTTTTTATGCAAGTAGATCCAGACACGCTGGCTTGGTTCCAATCTCAAGGCGAGGATTATGAAAAGAAAATGGCTGCTGCACTACGAATTTATGCAGATGATCACAAGGTGTAGTCTTAGACCAGATTCCGCTCGCAACTGAATGTAAATCAAAAACCTAATTATGAAAAATATTGGGTTAACCCCAGGAAACATTACAGTTTCAGAAAGCACGACTCTAGAGGAGTTCTTAAAACTTCCATACATTGAGGAGTCACCAGCTTGGGAATATATTAACGGAGAAGCAATTCAAAAACCAATGGGAGGGGGTAAACACAGCTTATTGCAAAAACGTTTAGTAGCAGTAATTGATGCGTTAGGAAGTAACTACGAAGCTTTTCCTGAATTGCGCTGTACCTGCGGTAATCGTTCAGTAGTTCCTGATGTGGTTGTTATTTCTACCAATCAACTACCACTGGATGAAAGCGGTGATCTTATGAGCAGTGGTATTGATTTTGCACCCGCTTGGGTAATAGAAATTCTTTCCCCGGCTCAAAGTCAAACTAAAGTAACTGGCAATATTTTACACTGTTTGAGAAATGGCAGTCAGTTAGGATGGTTAATTGATCCAAGTGAACGCTCTATTTTAGTTTATCAGCCTAATTCTTTGCCAGATTTGTTAGTAGGAAAAGATATATTACCAGTATTAAAAGATATGAATTTGAAACCCTCTGTCGATGAAATTTTTGCTTGGTTACAGCGGAAAAATTGATATTATTCCTTCGGCTTAACAAGAAAAGGCAGGGTGAGTTTTTTTACTTAAAATGGTGAAAAATCTGAATAGAGGTTTTCTATGAGCATTAGTCTCACACCCGATCAAGAACGCTTTATTCAAACCAAGCTCCAGGCTGGGAAATATCGCTCCGCAGAGGAAGCCCTTGAAATGGCCCTACGATTACTGGATGAATATGATCGCGCTAATGCTGAATGGATCGAGGATGTGCGAGAAAAAATTGATGCAGCGATTTTAGCTTCAGACCATACGTCACCTATTGATGGGGAAACGTTCGTAAACCAAATTTTAGAGCGATTTCGACAAGGATATCAAGCGCAAGCATGAGTCGCTACGTCATCAACATTCTTGCCAGCCGAGATATCAATGAAATTGCCGACTACTTTGCCGAAACTAATCTTGAAGCAGGAGAGCGATTTTTCAGTGAATTCAAACGCAAGTGCCAACAACTTGTTGCCTTTCCAAACAGCGGTAAAAGTTACGCGGAAATTCGTCCAGACCTCCGAGGATTGCCCTTGGAAAGCTACATTGTTTTCTACAAACTGCTAAATGATGGTATTGAAATTCTGCGGGTTGTGAGTGGTCGTCGCAACTTTTCGTCTCTTTTTGAGGAATCCAATTAAAAGCTTTTTTGGCGAACCCTTGAGACACTGTGAATTTCAGTCGGTGTTGGGCTAGAAAGGAAACTATGAAAATCATCAAACCCATCACTAACTGGTTAGAAACCCGCGCTTGTGCTCCTGCATACAGCGGTTGGGTATTAGCCGGAACCGCTATTTGTTTTTTTGGGGCTGCCATCAATACGATGGCTGGCTGGTTGTACGTTATCAGTGGCGTGAGTTTTGCTCTTTTGGGTGTAGCAGCGTTTTTACCACCGCGATCGCTCAGAGGTATATCGATCACGCGTCGTCCTATCCAGCCAGTGTCAGCAGGCAACGAATTGACTGTGGAATTAGAAATCTGCAATCAGGCACAACAGCCTGTAAGCTTATTGCAAATTGAGGATATATTACCTTTCGTCTTGGGAAAACCGATACAGAAAGCAATAGAGACAATTCCTAGTCAAGGAAGTTATCGCTGGATATACTACCAACCTACCCAGCGTCGGGGTGTTTATCGCTGGCATACAGTCGAACTCGCTACTGGTGCGCCTTTAGGATTATTCTGGTGTCGTCGTCAGCGTGAGTGTGCCGCGATCGCAATTGTTTATCCCACGGTGTTACCCCTTGCTAAGTGCCCCCTAGTAGATGAAATGGGGCAAGAAGAAAGCAAGAAAGACGATCCTCGTGGTAGACCCTTGCAGACAGCAACAGCAGGGTTAGTGCGATCGCTACGTCCTTATCGTTTAGGAGATCCCACCCGCCTAATCCATTGGCGTACCAGCGCTCGCTATGGAGAATTAAGGGTACGGGAGTTAGAGATAGTTACAGGTGGACAAGAGATAATTATTGCCCTTGATAGTGCTGTTAATTGGGAAGAAGAGAACTTTGAGCAAGCAGTAATTACCGCAGCGTCATTGTATTTTTATGCACAACGTCAGCAAATACAAGTACAACTGTGGACAGCATTGACAGGTTTAATCAAAGGCGATCGCTTTATTTTAGAAACCTTAGCAGCAGCCACCGCTCTGGAAGATGTCAACACAAAAGTTCCTGAAACCTACCCGTTGATTTGGCTAACTCAAAACTCTCTAAGCCTTTCTTCTCTTCCTCAAGGCAGCCGTTGGGTTTTGTGGCAAAATATTTCTTCCCCACCAGAACAAGTAATAATCAACTGGGACTACCCTGGCATCATTCTACAGAGTGATCAAGCTCTGCAACTCCAGCTACAAAAAACATTACGTTGATCATCAATTTAAATTTTATGTCGTATTCAAGTTAAGTTTCTGTGATTTCCTAAATTTTGTTTGCTCCCCGCAGACCAGACATACAAGCCTTTAAGCAAAAGGAGGACAATTTAAGCAGCTAAGGTTGGGGAAATACCCCCAGTAATCCGCCAGTGAGGCTGAGGTACAATGCAAAGAAATATTTAAATTATGAGCGGCAAATCAAAATGATCACATCAGGAGTTAACACAAAATCCAGCGATAAAAGCCTAGAGGCAATGCGGCATTTTTCCGAACAATACGCCAAGCGAACTGGAACATACTTCTGTGCTGAACCTTCTGTTACAGCAGTTGTAATTGAAGGACTAGCCAAACATAAAGATGAACTGGGTGCGCCTTTGTGTCCTTGTCGCCACTACGAAGATAAAGAAGCTGAAGTCCACGCTACATATTGGAATTGTCCCTGTGTGCCAATGAGAGAACGCAAAGAGTGCCACTGTATGCTGTTCCTCACCCCTGAAAACGAGTTTGCTGGAGAAAACCAAGAAATCTCTCTCGAAACAATTAAAGAAGTTAGAGACAGTATGGGATGAGCGAAACCATCCCCCAAGAGTTTTGGCAAGCCGTAGAACTGTTCAATTCTGGGCAGTTCTACGCCTGTCATGATACTTTAGAGGCTCTATGGATCGAAGCGGGCGAACCAGAAAAAACTTTTTATCAAGGTATTCTGCAAATTGCTGTGGCGCTGTATCATCTGGGTAATCGTAACTGGCGAGGAGCAGTAATTCTGCTGGGAGAAGGTAGCAATCGCCTGCGACGTTACCCTTCCAGTTACAGCGGCGTTGATGTCGATGAGCTATTGAGTCAAAGCGTGGCGCTGTGGAAGACATTACAACAAATAGGAGCAGACAAGATTACCGCTGGTGATTTGGGTGAAAATCAAGCCTTATCTTTGCCTAAAATTTTACTAATTTCTGAATAGTGAAGTTTACTTAAATGATTCGGATCAGTGCTTGGGGATAAACTTTTCACGAATCGTTCTAAGCGTCATGCCAGTAGGGAGCGGCGTTACGTTGTTCAATATCACTTAAACCAGTTAACAGTAAACAGTAAACAGTTAACAGTTGGGGATTTAAACCCGTCAGATAGCGCCTGCCACTAATCGGCTTTGGGTTATTAGTTTTCTGTTGGAGGTACTTGCCCCCTTAGTGGTTCCCCTTAAACCCAATTATCTTGACTGTTTACCGTTTACTGTTAACTGTTTACTGTTAAAGCTTAACCAAGAATTATTGGATGAGCGATGCCCACCCAATGACGGCTATCTGTCTACAGACCCCATGATCACATCAATACTGCCGAGAATAACTACAATATCTGCGACCTTCATCCCTCGTAGTAAATGAGGGAGAATCTGGAGGTTGTTGAAATCAGCAGGGCGAATCTTCCACCGTAAAGGGAAGACGTTATCATCACCAACTAGATAAATTCCCAGTTCACCTTTACCGCTTTCTACACGGGAGTAGATTTCACCTTTGGGAATCTTAAAGGAGGGGGAAACTTTTTTACCGATGAATTGGTAATCAAATGCATCCCACTCTGATTTTTTCCCTGCCGCTAAACGCTTGGCTTCCAGATTTTCGTAGGGCCCACCGGGTAATCCTTTGATGGCTTGGCGAATAATCTTCACAGATTCGCGCATTTCCCGCATCCGCACTACGTAACGGGCAAAGCAATCCCCAGCAGTTTCCCACTGCACATCCCAGTCAAAGTCGTCGTAGCACTCGTAGTGGTCAACTTTCCGCAGATCCCACTTCACTCCAGAAGCACGTAACATTGGGCCAGAAAGCCCCCAGTTAATTGCTTCTTCGCGGGTGATAGTACCAATACCCTCAACACGTCGGCGGAAGATGGGATTATCAGTCACTAAGCGTTCGTACTCGTCAACTTTGGGTATTAAATAGTCGCAGAATTCTAAACACTTATCTACCCAACCATAAGGTAAATCAGCTGCTACACCGCCAACGCGGAAGTAGTTGTTATTTACCATCCGATAACCTGTGGCGGCTTCCCATAAATCATAAATCATCTCCCGTTCCCGGAATTGGTAGAAAAAGGGAGTTTGAGCGCCCACATCAGCCAGGAACGGGCCAAACCACAGTAAGTGATTAGCAATCCGGTTCAACTCCAGCATGATGACGCGGATGTAGCTAGCACGTTTGGGAACAGCGACACCTGCCAGTTGTTCTGGGGCGTTGACAGTTACAGCTTCATTAAACATTCCCGCAGCATAGTCCCACCGACTGACGTAGGGGACGTACATGATTGTGGTGCGGTTCTCAGCAATTTTTTCCATCCCCCGATGCAGGTAGCCGATGACTGGTTCACAGTCAACGACATCCTCGCCATCCAGGGTGACAATTAGCCGCAGAACCCCGTGCATTGAGGGATGGTGTGGCCCCATATTCAACACCATGGGTTCAGTGCGGGTTTCTAGTCTGGCCATAGATTTAGTGTTCTCCGTTCGTGAAAATTTTGAATTGAACCGCTAAGATGCCAACCAGACCCGATTGATCGTGTCTGCCAATCTAAAGTAGAGACTGTAGGTGCAATACTTTTAGAGTAAACTCCCTTTGGAAGGACACTGCGTTGCTCTTTCAGAGTTAAAGCAAGTGTCGGTGGTGTCTACATGTATTGCTCATACAGGGGTATGTTGGAGAGAGGAGGACAGAGGAGGGATTTTACTTGATATTTCATTTTGTTGCACTTCTTCAATTATTATATGGAAGCTCGATATCAGGGACTTGAGGCGCAGGAATTTTTTCATGTGCCTGTGTTGAGTCGGGAGGTAGTTACAGGTTTGGCGGTGCGTCCAGGTGGGCATTATTTAGATGCGACGGTTGGCGGTGGTGGTCATAGTCGCTTGATCTTGGAAGCTGCTGCGGATGTGCAAATAACAGCACTTGACCAAGATGAGGATGCTTTAGCGGCGGCGCAGAAGTACTTGGCTGAGTATGGAGAACGTGTACAATTTATCCTCACTAACTTTGCTGCCTACCATTTTGCTTCTAACACTTTTGACGGTATCCTCGCTGATTTGGGGGTGAGTTCTTACCATTTAGATCAGCCGGAACGGGGTTTTAGCTTTCGCCAGACCGCAAATCTAGATATGCGAATGGATCGGCGACAATCGCTCACCGCAGCGGATGTAATTAATACTTGGGATGAAGCCCAATTAGCAGATATTTTCTTTAAATACGGCGAAGAACGACTATCGCGGCGCATTGCTAGACGCATTGTCGAAAGACGACCCTTTCAAACGACTGTTGAGTTAGCAGAGGCGATCGCTTCTTCTGTCCCGCCTAAATACCGTTATGGTAGAATTCATCCTGCTACTCGCGTTTTTCAAGCTCTGCGAATTGTCGTCAACGACGAGTTAAATTCTTTAGAAACTTTTTTAGATAAAGCGCCAAACGCGCTTGTTCCTGGTGGCAAAATTGCGATTATCAGTTTTCACAGTCTAGAAGACCGCCCGGTGAAACATGGTTTAAGAAATTCACCTTTGTTAAAAGTCTTGACAAAAAAGCCTATTACTGCTTTAGAAGAGGAGATTCAGAGGAATCCGCGATCGCGATCGGCCAAACTTAGGATAGCCCAGAGGGTATTGTAATTGCAATGCGCCTTAAACTGCTCCATCTCGTGGCTCAGAATTGCTGCGAATACGCTCGTAGCGTTTTTAAACGCAGAGGAACGCGGAGTAAAGCGCAGAGGAACGCAAAGAGAATGAGGGGAGATGATTGATGATCTAGTTACTTGTTACTACCATCGCTTTCTATAAGGCACGTTGATGATGATTTCGCACACGTTCGGGACTACCAGTAGGAATCGCAGCAATTAATTTTTGCGTGTATTCCTCTTTGGGTTCCAGATAGATACTTTCGGCTGTTCCTTGTTCGACAATTTGACCGTGATTCATTACTAAAATGCGATCGCTCATAAATTTCACTACACTTAAATCGTGAGAAATAAAGATATAAGTGAGTTGAAAATCTTTCTGCAATTCTTTTAAAAGATTCAATACTTGCGCCTGCACTGACACATCCAATGCTGAAACTGATTCATCACAGATAATAAATTTGGGATTTAATGCTAAGGAACGAGCAATACAAATCCGTTGGCGTTGACCACCAGAAAATTGATGGGGATAGCGGTTAATTGCATCAGCACTTAACCCCACTCGTTCTAATAATTCGACTACGCGTTCACGTCGTTGCCGCTTTGTCTTGCCAACGGCGTGAATTAACAACGGTTCCATCACTGCATCCCCAACCTTCATGCGTGGGTCAAGCGAACTAAAGGGATTTTGAAAGACTATTTGCATTTCCCGCCGCAATTTCTGCAACGTTTCTCCTTTGAGGGTGGTAATATCTTGCTTCTCAAAGATAATTTGACCACTCATCGGTTCAATTAATCGCAGCAAGGTTCTGCCGAGGGTGGTTTTGCCACAACCAGATTCTCCCACCAATCCTAATGTTTCCCCTGGTTTGACATCAAAGGAAACGCCATTAACTGCCATAGTGTAGCGTTTTGTACCACCAAATACCCCGCGCACCGGAAAACCAACCTTGAGATTGCGGATTTGTAATAAGGGTTGCTGTTCGTTGAGATTCGCTAATCTTACAGCAATTTCTTCATTGGAAACTTCCGGGGGTTGTGGGGGTTCTTTTGCTTGAATTACTAACTGTCCTGTTGCTGTCTCCTCTGCACTCATGTAGTCAGAGACAGTGAGTAGTTTTTGGGGACGACGGTTGAGTGTGGGACGGCAAGCTACTAAACCTTTAGTATATGGATGCTGGGGATTACTAAAAATTTGCTGTGCGGTATCGTATTCTACAACCTTGCCTCTGTACATCACTGCTACTTCGTCAGCGATTTCTGAAATTAGTCCCAAGTCGTGAGTGATGAAAATCATTGCCATTTCACGGCTTTGCTGCAATTCTCGCATTAACTCCAGAATTGTCGCTTGCACAGTTACATCCAAGGCTGTGGTTGGTTCATCAGCAATTAATAGTAATGGGTTGCAGGAAATAGCCATTGCAATCATTACCCGTTGCAACTGTCCCCCAGAAAGTTCATGGGGGTAGCGTTTCAGCATCGCTTCTTTGTGTTCCTTTACCAACTGTGCCAACTTTGGCTCATTTGGTTTAGATGAATTTGGGTTAGTTTGATTCCAGGTTTCGATATACTGCTGCTGGATCTGCTCATCGCTAGGCAGTAATTTTACTTCTTGCAGACCTGCGATCGCAATTTGTCTGGCTTGAGCGGCTGAGACATTCTGATGCCGCATAATCGCTTCTGTTAGCTGAAACCCAATATCATAAACTGGATTTAGCGAACTCATCGGTTCTTGAAAAATCATGGCGATGTCGCCGCCCCGGTGTAACTGCATTTGCTCAGGAGGCAATTTCACCAAATCTATGGCGTTGGCATTCTCCTGAGCGCGAAACCAGATTTCACCACCAGTAATTCTACCAGGACTCTGCAACAAACCCATCACAGCTAAGGCTGTCACTGATTTGCCGCTCCCCGATTCTCCTACTATTCCTAGAGTTTCACCTCTATGTAGCTGAAATGAAATACCATCGACGGCTTTGGCGATGTTGCCATCACTGGAAAAGTCAACTTGTAGATTGCGAACCTCTAGGACAGTTTCTCTCATAGGAGTTGGGTATGAATTTTGTCTGAAAAATTATTTGGATTTTAACAATAGTTTTAACGCTATGTTGAGAAATTTAGCTTTTTTACTCCTTAGCAGTTTTTCGCTGCTTACACCTTAAGCACAATCATAATCGTGTCGTGGTATTCTCTCTGATTAGAGTTACAGTGTTTACACAACACCATTAACCCAGAAATTTGTCATCACGAACAAAACAGTCAATAGAATAAATCAGTACTGAATCTAAAAATTATAAGCTGATACTTATATAAATTAAGTTTGGATCTCTGTCATCCCTGTAGTACGAGCTGCTGCACAAGCTTCTCCCCAACTGATAAAATAATTTTCAAAGTATTCAATAGAGTACTCACTTAACTTCTTAACTTCATCTTTAGTTGGAATACGCCCTATATCTTTAGCTATACGCTTAATTTCTAATTGAAGTACTTTTTTACTAACTTTATATTTTTGTTTAGGAAGACGTGGAACATTACTATTTTTAACTTGAGGAATTTCATTTATCTTACCAAAAGGGTCTATACCTTTTTCAAGCTGCTCATGACGCTTTAATGATATTTCATAATACTGCTGGGATAATTCTATTCCAACAAAACGTCTTCCCATTTGATGAGCAGTCAAAGTAGATGTACCAGCACCATTGAAACAATCAAGGATTATTTCATCGGATTTAGTATACACAGCAAAAAGTCTTTTCATTAAGTCTGGTGGCAATTGACACGGATGGTCAACACGACGACTATTATGCTTTAAGCGATGAATATCATACCATATATTACTAATAAGAGAGCGGTCTATATTGCCGAATCGATTCCTTTTTTTAATGCAATTAGGACGAATACAATAAAACTCAGCAAGGGGATTTAAAAGTAATTTATCATTTGTAGTCTTATTCTCATCAATCAATCCTGGCAAAGGTCTAGGCTCACCCTTAGAGAAACATAAAATTGCGTAGTGCGCGGGCATAATCATCCTTACTGGAAAGCTAAGTGCGTCCCATACAATCCAGTCTTGAAATATCATGAATGAATTTAGATTATTATAATATCGAGCTGCCAATAAAGGAATATTCAAAACTGCTAATGTATGACCAGGTTTCAAGACTCTATAAAGTTCAGAAAGCCAACTATCACACCATTTAAAATATTCAATGGATTCAAGAGCATCGTCCCATTTGTCATATTTTTTATTTAAATTATATGGAGGATCTGCGAAGCAGAAATCTATACAATTATCAGGCAATGAGCGCAAAGCCGATAAGCAATCTTCATTTAAAAGCTGATTTTTAAAGCTTTTATTCTCAACTTTAATCAATTTTTCTCTTGTAAATTGTACTTCTTTGTTTTCAGATTTTACAGGTAGAAGTTCCTCAAATCTTTGCATATTTATTAGCCAAATATTTTGATATTCTTCAATACCGAAAATCTCACTAACACGGTCAATTAAAACGTTAATATTAGCATTAGGATTAATTTCAATATCACGCCAGACGTCAGACATAAGTGTTCCATATTCATGGTAGGTATGCTTCTTGCCTCCATAATCTTTTGTTGTCTTTTGACACGCAGGGCAACAAGTATATTTTATGCGTGTTTTTGTATGAATTAAAGCTTCGGAATATTTAGCCAGAACTAGAAGTGTAGCATGTCTCTTTGATAATACTTTTTTCTCAGTGGAGTCAGTATCAGCAGAGGTTTTTACAGCTACCCAAAGCTTAAAATTTAAAGCATATTCTAGATGTGCTAACAGAACAGCTGCATCGGGTGGAGTTGTTAGAAAACAAATTGTAGATTTATTGCTTAATTGGGCACAGTAACTTTTTATTACTTCAAAAATATTTTTCGATTTTATTGCATCTGTATTTGTTCTGGGGAAAGGCAACCAGAATAAATAAACATCTGAATTAAATTTATCTATTTTTTTTAGTTGTTCAACATTATTAATTTCAATAGTATTTAATATTAATTTTTTACTGCATTCACTCAAATGTGTCATCAATAATTACTCCGTTAAAAACCTGCTTGATGTTCCATAAAATTAGTAAGAAATTTTATTTCTTCACTAGATAAAGCCACTGCACAATCACTATAGTGACATATAGTACTTACAGCTGATTGTTTCACATTAATATTACCAGCACCATCTATTACATAACAAATCCAAGCTCCAGCATCATGAATTATTTTAGCTCTTGCTTCAGCCTGTCCTGCCTTACGTTCAATTACACTATTAGTTGTAAACTGAAAACTTACCTCTATAGCAAAATATTTTTTATTAGGAGAAATAGCTACAATATCAAAAGTAGTTTCAGTTTTTCCACCTGTATGACTAACTTTTGGAATAGTTCCATTCCTTTCCACTTTCCATGTAGGAAGAATTAATTTTATTTTATCAATTACATAATCTTGAGCGATTTGACTAAGTGCATTAGATTTCGCTCCACTAATTTGTCTACTAATTCTAATATAACTTTGTTTAACAAATTTCTGCAATTCTTCAGGATCACCCATTAAACTGCCAATGATACATTTTTCCTTTATATCTGCTGGGAGTGTATCATTATACAAAGATGCTCCATGCAGTATTAGCATAATCACATCTTTCATTCTAGGATTTAATGTACAACCTAGTAATAGCTTTTTTCCATCTACTTTAAGTCCAGAGTTTGTAAGTGAAACTTTTTTATATATTTCTTTAAATTCATATTCGTAATTTTGTTCGTGCCAAACATAATACATTTTATTTTTATTAAAATCCCTTTTTAAAGGTGGTAGTTTATTTAATGCCTCTCCTCCTAAATCACTGAGAACCATTAAATGTTTTAAAAATATATTACCTGTAATTTCATTTGATACATCAACCAGCTTCTCCCACGATTATGGAGATTTATCAGCTAAATTTAAAACACTAATAAATTTGCCTTGAGTATTTAAAAGTAATGGAAGGATACTAACAGAACATTCTTTTTCTATTATTTCAGGTGGCCAAAATAAGACTGCCTTTGCCTTAAGCTCTGTAAGTGTTCGAGCGAATTTTTCCATAATGTTTATCAAAAAGATCTAAATTTATTTTTACTAGGAGAGAATACGATACTTAGGTAAATCTTAATATCAAGAGTAAATAATGACCAATAAAAAAATAGCACATCCTGAAGGATGGCTACTTGTGGAAATTATCTAATCGTAATATTTTCAGCTAAGTATGGTTAACAAATTGAATACATGCTTAACTACAAACTTTAAAACGGGATGTCGTCCTGATTAGGGTCTTCCTCCTTCTCTGCTTGATAGGTAGGCCGCTCATAATTTGTGGGCTGGGATATGGGTTCTGACTTTGTTACTTGGGGAATGACGCCAACATTACTTGTAGCTGGAGTAGTAACGGGACGTGGTGGCTCATAACTGGGAACTGCGGCTGGAGAGGACAATTCTGAGGAAGGTTGTCGCAAGGAAGTTTCTGTAAATGATGGAGTTATGTTTGCTGAAGACGATGGATCAGTGCTGAAACTACCACCTACAGATTGAATTTGTTGCACTGTCAATTCAGCGCGTTTTTCTTTAAAACCTTCTGGACGATCAATAGTATTCATACTTAAACGTCCTACTAGGATAACGCGATCGCCTTGGTGGTAATTTTGCTGTATTTCTATTGCTAAATTTCCCCAGCCGACAACTTTTAGAGTGGCCAGTTGGTCTTCTGTGCGCTGGGAATTTGGAAACTGCACCAGCATCTCCGTGACTCCCAAGTTATCCGCTGTATAGCGAAGTTGCGGTTCTTGAATAATTTCCGCCATCAAAACGCAGCTGTTCATTAAAATTCCTCCTGACTGTTAAAAGTGCTGAGTAAAAAAGTGTGAGAAAGAGGGGGTTTTAATATTTCCGCAATCAATTTTCTATATGAACTCTTTATTAGAGTTAGTTCTAGCATAAAAGTCAAGCGATCGCTTTGAACAGCATTTAACATGCTGCTCTCTACCTTCGCTTGACTAAAATGAGCATTGAATTCTGCATAGACTAGTATAATTGTACCATCATTCGGCAGAAAAAATACTCTACGCAAGTTAAGTTTGGACATGAACTGGAAAAACACCCAAGGCAATCAACCGTGCGGGTAGGTCGCGCAAGATGGGCAAGCGCAACAAAATAGATGGCTGAAAGTTGCGATTTGAGTTGAGAATTGGGGCGAATATCTGCTTCTGGACAAAGGTCTGAAATGCCTGAATGATGCGTGTGGGTAACTCGCGTTGACGTTGCACTTTTGCTAAATCACTGAGTTCTACTTGTCGGTTTTTGAGTGGTTTGCTGAGTACATTTGCTGCGACCACAGCATCTTGAATTGCATAGTTAATGCCCACTCCACCCACAGGGGACATCACATGAGCAGCATCACCGATAAGTAGCAGTCCTGGAAGATACCAACGCTTGACGCGACTGGACTCTACAGAAAGAAAAGCTACCTGTGACCAATCTTGTAAATTTTGGATGCGCTCATTGAATTCTGGTATAACTCCGACAACAGATTTTTTTAATTCCTCCAAACCAGCAGCACGCAATTTTTGATAACCACCTTTTGGGATGACGTAGGCAAGTTGCCACTCGTCGCCACGATCAAGCATCGCTACAATGTGACCTTGAGCAAAGCGCCCCACTCCTCCCTCTGGGTCTTCTGATTTTCGGGGTAGGCGGAACCACAAGACATCCATCGGCGGTGAAGTTTCAATTGACTCAAAACCACCCAGTTGCCTTAAACGGGAGTGGCGTCCATCTGCACCAACTGTAAGTAGCGCACGTACTTCGTGCCAGCCTCCCCCGCGATAGCGAACACCTTGAACCACACCATTTTCTGTGATTAGTTCCTGCACATTCGCACCCATCACTAACCGAAAATTTGGATATTTTTGTGCTTCTTGGGTAATAAACTCTAGGAATTTAACCTGGGGAAGCATCGTAATGTATGGGTAGTGCGTTTTCAGATGACTAAAATCTGCTAATGTAACAGTATCTTGAGGAGTCTGAACCCTAATGCGGTGCATCTTGGCATGGGGTAGTTGTAGCAAGCGATCGCTTAAGCCCATTTCCTCCATAATTTCCATCACCGATGGGTGAATTGTGTCACCCCGAAAGTCACGATCAAAGTCTTTGTGAGTTTCTAGCAGCATCACCGAAATACCTTGACGCGCTAATAGCAAGGATAAAACTGCTCCTGCTGGCCCCCCACCAACGACGCAACAATCTGTAGTTTCTACGTTTACAATGTCATGGTCAGGGTTAACGCTCAGGTCTTGAGAAGGATTTGCGGGTACATAGGTAGTCATAACAACACCTCTTGACAGCCCTAAAATCCAGGGTAGTTTGCTTTTTCTAGTGAAAGCTGTTTTTTTAACTTTTCGTATTTACATGGAATTCCTGGTGAGCCTACTAAGGAGCAAATAAGCTTTAATTTTGTGTCAGCGATCGCCATTAATGATTATCCCCCTTGCCAAGGTTGTTGTTAAAATCCCTTGATACTTTAGAGTTAAATAATCAAGCTTTTCAGAATACCCAACATCAAGAACTACATTATCCCTCTGGCAGATAAAATTTATATATGAACGCTACACAAGAACAACTAAAACTTAAATTTAAACAGGCCTTGGCGGCTGCTTTTGGCGCTGACTTCGCTGGAGTAGATCCAATTTTGGTTCCTGCTAGCAATCCTCAATTTGGTGATTATCAAGCGAATGTGGCTTTATCCCTGAGTAAAAAGTTAGGAAAGCAACCAAGGGCGATCGCAGGCGCGATCGTTGATAAACTAGATGTATCAGAAATCTGCGAACCGCCAGAAATCGCTGGGCCAGGATTTATCAATCTGAAACTCAAAACAACATACCTAGAAGCACAACTGAAAACTATTCAAGCAGACTCTAGGCTAGGAGTTCCGGCGGCGAAGATGCCAAAGCGGGAAATTGTAGATTTTTCCAGTCCGAATATTGCTAAAGAAATGCACGTCGGACACTTGCGTTCCACGATTATTGGTGATTCCATCGCCCGCATTCTAGAATTTCAGGGACACGATGTCTTGCGGTTAAATCATGTGGGTGATTGGGGTACTCAGTTCGGGATGTTAATCGCCTACCTGCGGGAAGTTTACCCAGAAGCTCTTACCACCGCTGACGCTTTAGATATCGGGGATTTAGTCGGCTTTTATCGCCAAGCCAAACAGCGGTTTGATACAGACTCAGCTTTCCAAGAGACGGCACGGCAAGAGGTCGTAAGATTACAAGCAGGTGCAGAAGATACCCTTCATGCTTGGAAATTACTGTGCGAACAGTCGCGGCAGGAGTTTCAAGTAATTTATGACTTGCTGAATATCCAAGTAATTGAACGCGGGGAATCTTTCTATAACCCCTTATTACCAGGAATTGTAGAAGATTTAGAAAAATCCGGGTTATTAGTAGAAAACCAGGGAGCAAAGTGTGTCTTCTTGGAAGGTTTTACGAATAGAGAAGGTGAGCCTTTACCTTTAATTGTGCAAAAATCTGATGGTGGCTACAATTACGCTACAACTGATTTGGCATCTTTACGATACCGAATTCAACAAGATGAAGCAAAGCGCATAATTTATGTAACTGATGCTGGACAAGCTAATCACTTTACCCAGTTCTTCCAAGTAGCACGCAAAGCAGGATGGATTCCTGATGATGTGGAACTGGTTCATGTTTCCTTTGGTTTAGTCTTAGGGGAAGATGGCAAGAAATTCAAGACTCGTTCCGGGGATACAGTGCGGTTACGGGATTTGTTAGATGAAGCGATCGCTCGTGCTCACGCAGACTTAGAAATCAGATTAAAACAAGAAGAACGCGAAGAAACAGAAGAATTCATTAATAAAGTTGCTGAAGTAGTTGGGATCAGTGCGGTTAAATATGCAGACTTAAGCCAAAACCGCACCAGCAACTACATTTTCAGCTACGACAAAATGCTAGATCTTAAAGGCAATACTGCACCCTATATGCTGTATGCTTATGCGCGAATTCAAGGTATTAGCCGCAAAGGTGGTATTAACTTTGAACAGTTGCAAGAAAATGCCAAAGTCATATTGCAGCATGAAACAGAATTAGCTTTAGCAAAGTATCTACTTCAGCTAGATGAAGTTATTAGCATTGTAGAGCAAGATTTGCTACCCAATCGGCTATGTGAATATTTGTACGAACTGAGTAAAAAGTTTAATCAGTTTTATGACCGCAATCAGGGGGTTCGCGTGCTAGATGCAGAAGAACCACTGCGGACATCCCGCTTAGTTTTATGCGATTTGACAGCTAGAACCCTCAAGCTAGGACTATCTTTGCTGGGAATTCAAGTACTGGAGAGGATGTAATCAGAAGTCTTGAATTGCAGTGTTGTAGGCGCGATCGCCATTTGTGAGATTATTAGAAATAAATCTCATTAATCAACATTAGTCATGACGATTACCTTGACGATGCAAGAGGATTGGGAACTGTGGGAAGAAGCTAATCAAAATTGCTTACAGCCATCGGAACGAGAGCCATTTGAAATTATTCGTCAAATGCCCAAACAGCTTGGTCAAGGCTATATACGGGATATTGAGGTGCATCCAGAACTCTGGGTGATGATTTGGGATTGTGAATATCACGATGATATGTTAATGAAAATCTCTGAATGGAATCATCCACTAGAATTTTGGGTCTTCCTTTCAGGAAAAATCATAGACGAATATGGCGGGCAGTTGGGGGAAGGATATACTTCTATTTCCGGTAGTGGTGTTCAACGCCAAATGATTGTAAAGTCCCCCAAATCCCGACGTGTGGGCGTTAGCATACATACGCTTCCTGACGTGCTGGTAACTTTTTTCCCCGATGAAACAGGAGAAATTCCCCAACAGTTGCGTCTGTTGGACAAGGGTAACGATTGGCAGACTTTGCTTTACCCGGAAACGACGATGGCCATTCAGGGAATAGCACAGCAAATTATTAACTGTCCTTTCCAGGGAATGACAAAGCGGATGTATTTACAAGCGAAGGTGTTGGAACTAGTGGCATTACAATTAGCTCCCATATTATCTGCTCAAAATAAACTACAACCATCACCACGACTGAAGCCAGATACTATCGCCCGGATTCATTATGCTAAAGAAATTTTACTTTCCAGGTTGGAGAATCCACCGTCATTGCTGGAATTGTCGCAGATTGTCGGGGTGAGCGATCGCACTCTCCGGCGCGGATTTAAGGAAATGTTTGGCACAACCGTGTTTGGCTATCTCTCCAATATACGTATGGAGCAAGCAGAGCAACTTTTGCGAGAGGGTAAGCTGAGTGTTGCTGAAGTTGCCAATTTGAGCGGTTATTCTCAGCAAGGACACTTTGCTGCTGCCTTTAAAAGAAAATTTGGCATTACACCCAGAGAATGTTTGTCAGGAAAGATAAATATTTTAGCTTCATAATGCCGTTTTGCGACTGTAATGCCGTTTTGGAATAGACTCTAACCCTAGTGCTTCTCTACACTATGCCTTATTGCAATTAATAACTATATGCAATAAGTCAGATTTTTATTTAAATTTCAGTAAGCGTGGTGTGATGAGCAAGATCAAAGGTTGGATATTTCTGCATAAACAAAATTTATGGCTGCTACCCAGCTTGATAGGATATATTCTCAACTTTGCGATTAGTCAGCCTGTTGTGGCTCAAGTTGAATCAGATAACAAAAAATTAACTACACATATTCCTCAATTAAGTGAGGTTAAATTTCCAGCCACTAACATTAAAGGTTTGCTTTCCCAATCGTCAATACCAACTAACCGCCTTTCTCAAGAGGATGTTACACAAGTGACGAGAGTGCAGGCTAATCCCACCGATAAAGGTGTGGAGGTGATTCTACAAACCACTCAAGGAGAACAACTGCAAATCACAAATCGCAGTCAGGGAAATAACTTTATCGTTGATATTCCTAAAGCCCAATTACGTCTACCAACTGGCGATGCTTTCACATTCCGTTCTCAACAGCCTGTTGAGGGTATTACTGAAATCACAGTTACAAATCTGGATGCCAATACTATCCGGGTGACGGTAACGGGTGAAGCAGGATTACCAACAGTTGAGCTATTTGACGGTGATGAGGGTCTAATCTTTTCTGTGGCTGGTGCTGTAACTTCCGCACAACAGCCAGAAACATCACCACAACAGCAACCAGAACAGCCAACAAGGGAAACTCAACCAGAGACACCTTCAGCAGAAAGTGATGAGCCGATAGAGTTAGTAGTAACAGGTGAGCAAGATAGTTATCGTGTGCCGAATGCAACCACAGCAACGCGAACCGATACACCATTGCGTGATATTCCCCAATCAATTCAAGTCATTCCCCAACAGGTCATCCAAGACCAGCAAGCTACCCGCCTAGTAGAAGTATTAAAAAATGCCCCTGGTGTTGTACTAGGCAGTCGAAGTCCTCGCGATCCTCTCAATATCATCAACATTCGAGGATTCAATGCATCTAATGATATTTTAATCAATGGTTTACCAGATCCTACAACTTCAGAAGTAGGGTTTGGCGCAAATATTGAGCGGGTTGAAGTTCTCAAAGGGCCTGCTTCAGTTCTATTCGGTCAAGGTGGGCTTGGTGGCAAAGTTAACATGGTTACGAAGCAGCCATTACCCGATCCTTTCTACGCAGTAGATGCGTCAGTTGGTAGCTACAATCTTTATCGTGGTGCGATTGATTTATCTGGGCCATTAAATGACAGCAAAACAGTACTGTATCGCCTGAATGCTTCTGCTCAAACTAGGGAAAGCTTTATTGATTTCTATGGCCACCGAGATTATTTAGTTGCACCAAGTTTAGCATTTCAACTAGGCGATAGAACTAAGTTGACATTAGCAGCAGAATATGGTTTATCAGAAGGAACCTATGACTTTGGAATACCCCCTAGGGGCAGTGTTTTACCTAACCTTAATGGCAGGATTCCTCGTAACCGTTTTGTGAGTGAGCCTGATTTTAATCAGGTTTCAAATGAAGTCTTTCGTATTGGCTATGATTTAGAGCATCGCTTTAGTGACAATTGGCAAGCAAGAAGCGTTTTCCGGGCTTCTTTGTTTCGCCTAAGACGCGACACTGTATTTCCTTTAGCATTGCAAAGTGATGGGCGTACCTTAAACAGAGGACAAGAGGTTGGTACTAAGTATGATGCAAATACCTATAATCTGGACAATTACGTTGTTGGTAACTTTGCTACGGGTAGTATCAAGCATCAGATAGTAGCAGGATTCAATCTAAGGAGAACGGATACTGATTATAAAGCTGCTCTTGATTTCAATTACACTCCCCTTAATATCTTTAACCCTGTGTATGGGCGTACTCCAATAGAGCAAAATTTTGAGCGCTTCATTAACAAAGATAGAGTGCAGCAATTAGGTATTTATCTCCAAGATCAAATCACCTTAGCAGAAAACTTGAAGCTACTTTTGGGTGGACGTTTTGATATTGCCAATCAAAAATATCAGGAACCATTTGAACAAATAGATGACTTTAAACAAACAGAGGCTTTTAGCCCGCGTGTAGGGATTGTTTACCAGCCCATTCAACCAATCTCGCTCTATGCTAGCTATAGTCGTTCGTTTAATTACTCAACATCAAGTGGATTCGCTCCTGCGGAAGCTGAACCAGAACGAGGTACACAGTACGAAATTGGTGTGAAAGCTGATATTACGGATCGATTAGCTGCAACACTAGCATTTTATGACTTAACTCGTTCTAACCTGCCAACATCCGATCTTGATAATCCGTTCCGAAGCATTTTAGTTGGGGAACAACGAAGTCGTGGGATTGAGTTTGATATTTCTGGTGAAATCTTGCGGGGATGGAATGTTATTGCAGGCTATGCTTTCACCAATGCAGAAATCACGGAAGACAAGGACTTTCCGATTGGTAATCAATTGAATAATGTACCTAAACATGCGCTCAACCTATGGACAACCTATGAACTTCAATCTGGCGACTTGAAAGGATTGGGATTCGGTCTAGGAGTCTTTTACTATGGAGATCGTCAAGGTGATTTAGAAAATACATTTGTGTTGCCAGGTTATACACGCACGGATGCTTCCATATTTTACAAACGTGACAACTTCCGGGCTGCGCTCAATATCCAAAATTTGTTCGATGTTGATTATTTTGTCTCAGCTCAAAACCGAAATCGTGTTCTCCCAGGAGATCCATTGACTGTGCAAGGAACTATTTCCTGGGAGTTTTAGGGGGTGAGTTGATGAGAACTTCTTTGCGGCGCTTGAGCAATCTATTGTTATTGGGAGTTTTGACATTTACACTGACTTCGGCTTGTAGCGCAAACATTAACTATAGTGTTACAAGCCCAAAACAACTCAAAGAAGACTGCCGAGTTATGCAACACATGATGGGCAAAATTTGCATTCCTCGCAATCCTCAGCGAGTAGTGACATTGTGGATGGCTACTTTCCGTAGTACTTTAGCATTAGGTATCAAGCCTATTGCGACTGCATGGTATGCAGGCGACTCTTTCCCAGAACATCTTCAAGGCAAAGCAGATGGAGTAGAAAATATTGGATTTCAACCAAACTTAGAAAAGATTTTGTTATTGAAACCCGATTTAATTCTATCGACTACTCGGTTTCAAAATATATATAAGCAACTGTCTGACATTGCACCTACTGTTGTCTTGGATAATCCTAGTCCTCCTCATCCTTGGCAAAAGCACTTAGAAGATACTGCCAAGTTGCTAGATAAAGAACAGCAGAGCAAACAGTTAATAAATAAATATTGGCAAAGGATTGAACAACTTAAACAAGTATTAGGCGATCGCCGTCTCCAAATGCAAGTATCAGTTGCCACTGTGGATCAATCTTACGGAATATACACATATGGGACAAAACACCCTACTGGTAGAGTATTAAATGATATTGGACTACAACGCCCATCTGCACAAAGTGGAGATTTCTTCACAAGAGATAATATTTCCCAAGAGCATTTGTCGGATATTGATGGTGATGTTTTGTTCCTTTCATATAGAGGAGGAAAAGCTGCTAGAGAGGCATTAGAAAAGCTACAAAAAGAACCTTTGTGGCAAAAACTGAAGGTAGTTCAACAAAATCGGGTTTATCTGGTAGATTCTGACCAATGGTACGCTTTTGATGTTTTGGCAATGAATGCAGTTGTTGACGATTTATTTAAGTATCTAGTCAAACACCCCTAAAATCAGTTTTATCTGAAATTGATTACGAGATAGCCTGTAATTCGGCTTAATTCGTAATTCGTAATTCGTAGTTCGTAATTCGTAATTACCAATCACTCACGATAATCTTACCTTGCTTCTAACCCGGCAATATTTGAGGCAAATCTAGTCGGTATTTCCTCATCACTAATTTTCAAAATGTTAATTAATACTGGGTATGTGGGTAACTGATATTTTTCTTCTGCCAAGGCTGTATAGACACGCATCCGACGCGGCATTGCTAATGAGGGACGCAGTTGTAATTCGTTGAAACTAGGAATTTACCATATTGTTGACTTTCTGCCCGGATTAAAACATCACTTTCTCTACTAATCCATTGAAATTCTGAGTTGAGGATTTCTCCGGCTTTGATGTCGGGTATTTGTGTTACCCATTTTACCCAGTTATCCGGTGCGAGACTAATTAACTTTTTGCTACTGACATTTGCGCGTTTTACCATTGTCTAACTATGCCAAATCCTCTGATCTTAACAAATTCCCAGATTCTCACTCACTTTAAATAGGTTTTGGCTGAATCAACACTATATAGCAAGCACAATAGCGGTAAGTATCTACTCACAGGGCACTCAAGGTAAATTCAATGCGTCACTATTAGTCATCATGGGCAAACCCTAGTTAACAGCAGGACTGAAATAGGGATAGTTCTGACAAATTGATTAAAATGTGGCAGTTAATGTAGGAAAAAAGTATGAAGAGAGCAGTTATTACCAAAACACTCATTACATCACTAGGTTTTTTAACTTTATTTGCCCCAAGTCAAACATCTGCTCAACTTATACCACAGCCTTGGATTTCAGTTGGTGGAAAGGATGGTGATACAACTTTTGCTGTGGGAGCCAGAGCATTAAATTTGGGAGTTGAGTTAGGAAGTGGGCCTGATGGCGCTACTGGCGTAGATGTTCTGAAATTTCTAAGTTTACCAGTGATTTCACCTTATATAGGAGTTGGATACTATTCAGAAGATAAAGGTGTTGCAGTTTCCGGCGGGGTTCAAGTAGGCGCTACTGATAACTTTTTTGTAGGTGCTGGTTACAATTCTGTGCGAGGACTCAACGGACAACTGGGAGTAAGATTCTAATTGCTCTGCTAATCTTTTAATAGAAGCATGGCAGGAGTGAGCAAGGCATTAAATTTCTCATGACATAATGCATACTTTTGCCGCATTCTATTAATTTTATTTGTTTAACGGGCATCTCCTTATGGAGCAAGGATTAAAATTACTCATTCAACTAGTACTAGAGTTCGCACCTGTAATTGTAACTCTAATACAAAAGAGAACGGAAGAAATGGCTATAACTAATTACCAACTTCCGAAAAAAACTCAAGATTTCCTTGATGTAAATATTTCAAATCAGTCAAATAGTTCTGTGGCCAGAGTTGAACAACAAAAACTCCTGCAACAGCAATTAGCCATTTACCAACGTGAGACACAGATAAAAATAGCAGAGCAAGAGAAAGATACAACTCTAAAGCTACCAGAAGTTAATAAAGTTCTTGATAGCTGGCCTTTGAGATTATATCCTTTACAAATTCTAGATCACACTAGTAATGAACGTATCCCACTCAAAATTTTTATTGCTCCTCCGCAAGTTAAGTTTGACCAATTTGATTATAGTAATGATGGAACATTAGAAATAGAGTTAATGTTGGCTGAAGGTTTACGAACATTTATCAACAAGCATTACTCTCTTCATAGTCCAATTAGACCGACAGAATTTTTAGCAGGAGCCTGGGATAGTAAACGTTTTCATAGTGAATCTAGCATCAAGGCTCTGTTTGGCATATTAAAGACAGAGCCTATTCTAATTTTAGAATCGGAAAAGGATGGAAATTATCTAAATTTCCGTATTGCTTATTGGGGATTAGGACAAGGAAACTACTATTACAAAACAATTGCTCGGTTATCTCATAGAGAAATTGTTCAGGAGTCTGCCAAAAGTCGCGCTTTAGAGTGGAAAAAAATTAGAGATGAACTGCTAGCCCAAGGGGTAAATTTAGAAGAAATTGAGCAGTTGGGTAGAGATAATGTATTTAATTTGGCACTTTTGGAAAAGGCAGAAAAATGGAAAGCTCAGGGGATTGATATTAGCAAATTATCTTTGCAATACCAAGTTAATCACCAAGATTTTGAAAAACTTTGCGATGTGTTAACTACCTGTCACTTTCTGGTTGCTGCTTGGGTAGCAGACGTTTATCACCTAGTTCACTATGATGTACCTCCTTTATTACCAGAATTGCTACCGAGTTTGCTTGAAGATGCTCTTGATTTACAATCAGTGCAAGCAATTATCATCGGTTATAAGCAAGTCTACCAAGCTTTAGAAAAAGAGCGGCGTTACTGGGTTCCAGAGTTGGCTTTGCAATTAGCTCAAAGTTTATCTCATTTAACTGATCGCTCTTGGGCACAGGAGCAGGTTGATTACTCGATAAACACATGGTTGGAACTACGTCAATCACCGCAACAATTCACTAACCTCTTAGAGGCAATGCACTCAGTCATCAGGATAGAAGATGAGGAATATGTGCAAAAGCTAAGAGAATACTTTATGACAGTAGGCGATCGCCTAAGTGTTCTTGAGGCTGAAAAACTTTTGGATGCGATCGCCAATCTCAAACACAAACACCCTCTGGAATCGACTGATCCCAGCTATACCCTGCTCAAACATTCAAGCAAAGTTACGTCTGTTGCCATTAGTCCTGATGGAAACATTTTAGTAAGTGGGTGTGTAGATAAAATCATTAATGTATGCAATCTGAAAACTGGTAAATTACTCCGCACTATCACAGAGAATTTAGGAGAAGTTTCATCCGTAGCAATTAGTCCCGATGGAAATTTCCTTGCTGTTGGCAGCTGCGAACATCCTAAAAGTAATGTGAAAGTGTGGCATCTCAAAACAGGCAAACTACTGCACACACTCTTGGGACATCAAAAGCCAGTAAATATTGTAGTAATCAGCCCAGATGGGCAGATTCTCGCCAGTGGCAGTAATAAAATTAAGATTTGGAACTTACACAAAGGCGATCGCATTTGTACCCTTTGGCATTCATCCGCCGTTCATGCGATCGCTATTAGTCCTGATGGTACAATCCTTGCCAGTGGTAGTTCTGACAATAAAATTAGGTTGTGGAATCCAAGTACAGGCGATCCCCTACGTACGCTCAATAGTCACGACGGTGAAGTAAAATCTTTAGCCATGAGTCCCGATGGACAACTACTTTTGAGCGGTGGTGCTGACAAAACTATCAAAATTTGGCATTTAATTACAGGTAAAGTCCTGCATACGTTGACTGGACACTTAGATGAAGTAAAATCTCTGGCTATGAGTTCTGATGGACAAATCCTGTTGAGCGGTAGTGCTGATAAAACTATCAAAGTTTGGCGTATTTCCACGGGTGAATTACTGCAAACGTTGACTGGACATTCAGGAACAGTGAATTCTGTTGCTCTAAGTCCAGATGGGAAGTTCCTCGCCAGCGGTAGCGCTGATAAAACAATCAAAATTTGGCAGATTTTTTTGTAATATCAGACCGATTCAATTAATGATTGCAACAAATTCTTTGGTAGAGACGTTGCAATGCAACGTCTCTACAGTAGTCTATTTCAGAACTTACGCACTCAGATCCCCCAACCCCCTTAAAAAGGGGGCTTTATAGATTCCCCCTTTTTAAGGGGGGATCTAGGTTTCAGCCTTCAGTGCGTAAGTCCTATATCTGTAGCATTCTTTTTTCAAAATGTATCAGATGAAAACTGTTAATGCATCGGCTTGCATTGCGATTGCATCGACCTACATTTATCAGTAAACGGTAAACAGTAAACAGTCAAGATAATTGGGTTTAAAGAGAACCACTATATCGGTGATCACTTCCAACTGAAAACTAATAACTGAAAGTCGATTACTAGCAGGCGCTATCTGGCAGGTTTAAATCCCCCACCATCCGCCTTGATAACTGTTTACTGTTTACTGTTAACTATTTACTGATTTAAAATTAGCCCTCTTACCTGATCTGCGGAATCTTGTTGCAATGCTAATGCTGCGATCGCCTGAGCCTCAACTACGGTTAACTGAGCGATCGTCTGCTTGATTATAGGTATAGCTTGGGGATTCACACTCAACTCATCCAGCCCTAACCCTAATAAAATCAGCGTTGCTAAAGGATCGGCTGCCAACTCGCCACATAACCCCACCCAAATCCCAGCTGCATGAGCGGCTTGGACAGTTTGTTGCACCATCCGCAACACGGCCGGATGCAGTGCATCAACCAAATTTGCCACTCGTGGGTTAGTGCGATCGCCAGCCATAATATACTGGCTGAGGTCATTAGTACCAATACTAAAAAAGTCCACTTTTGTTGCTAAGCGATCAGCGAGTACCACTGCTGATGGAACCTCCACCATAATACCGACTTCCATCGCTGCATCGAAGGGGATACCTACTTGGGAAAGTTCAGTCTGCACTTCACCCAGAATTGTCTTAGCTGCATGTACTTCTGTCACACTAGCAATCATCGGCAACATGATCTTAATTTGGTGTCCAAAGCTGGCTCGCAAAATTGCCCGTAACTGAGTTTTGAACAAATCTGGATGATCCAGACAATAGCGAATTCCCCGCGAGCCTAAGAAAGGATTGGCTTCCGGTGCTACTTTGAGATAAGAAAGTGGCTTGTCACCACCTACATCTAGGGTACGAATAATCAACGCACGGGTATCTAGAGTTTGAGCGATCGCCTGATAAACTGCAAGTTGCTCATCTTCGGTGGGAGCGTTTGTCCTGTCAAGATAGAGAAATTCGGTACGAAGCAGCCCCACACCTTCTGCACCCCCAGCTACGGCCACTTGAGCATCAGCTACGCTACCAATGTTGGCGAAAATACGAACTTGCTGCCCATCGCGGGTAATCGCTGGTTGGTGTGCTATGGCTAATGCTTGCTGTTGGGAAGTTTGCCAAGCTTCTCTCTTGGCCTCCAGCACACCTAGAGTATCTGGTTCTGGCTCTACCCACGCTTTGCCACTCTCACCGTCGAGTGCCATGAGTGTACCATCTTCTAGGTGCAACACTTCCGCACCTATCCCCAAGACTGCGGGAATACCCAATGTACGAGCGATGATTGCACTGTGAGAAGTTGCACTTCCAGAAGTAGTACAAATGCCCAGCACTTTTGTTGGATCTAGCCCAGCGGTGTCTGAGGGAGTCAAATCAGTTGCCACCAAAATCGCTGGTTTGGAGAGATTCAGCTCTGTTGGAGCATTCCCAACTAGTAACCGCAGCACCCTTTGCCCTACATCTATAACATCATCAGCTCGCTCTTGCAGGTAAGAATCTTCAAGCGTGTGATAGGAAGTTGCCACCTCATCAACTACAGCTTGCCAAGCAGCTTCAGCATTTATGTGGTGTTCTAAGATGCGCTGATGAGCCGCTTCTAGCAATACTGGATCTTCTAAAAATAATAGATGGGCATCAAAAATAGCGGCTTCAGCGTCACCAATTTGAATAGATGCTTGTGAGAATACTGCTTGAATTTCACGTTGGGCAGTGTGAATTGCTGTTTGTAATCTTTGCCACTCTGTTTCAACATCTTCTACGTGGCATTGCGTAATAGTAATTGGAGTAGGTTGATAATGAACAACCGGAGCGATCGCCACTCCTGGAGAAGCTGCGATCCCCGAAAGTTCACCATGAGTTGGTGGAGTAATTTGATGCTGAAATACTGGTGGAGAATTCAGAGTAGTATTATCTTCACCAAAGTTGGTTGCAAATAATGCTTGCAATGCTGCCAATGCCTCATCTGCATCAGGGCCAGTAGCGGTAATCAACAATTCGTGTCCTTGACGCACGCCTAAAGTTGTGACTTGATTAATACTGTCACCTCGAATTAGCCCAGTATTTCTAGTTAAATTTCGTACTTGAATTTGGGATTGAAACCGAGCTGCGGTTGCCACAAACTGAGATGCGGGACGGGCGTGTAATCCTAGTCTATTGCTAACAATCAGCTGGATTTGTTTTGTTGGCAACTCTGCATTCGTTGTTAAACTATCACTACTAACAAATGATGGCGAGATATCGGCTATACCCAATTGAGTCGCTTTTGCTACCAATGCGCCCCGTGCTTCCGCAATAACTTGCTGAATGTCTCTACCAGCAGCAGCAGCAACGACAGCAGCGATCGCACCTTCTACCAAGGGTGCTTCACACAGATACACTTTCTGCTGCTGTGTTTCTGGCAGAAACTCTAGCGCCATTTCTGCACTCATCAAAGCACTGCCCAAATCCATTAAAACTAGAACACCATCATCACTGAAAACAGAAGCGATCGCCTCATAAACCTGGATAGGATCTGTACCCAGTGGATTTTCGGGATCTTCAATACCTGCTGCAACTGCAAGAGGAACTTTGCCCTGAACCATTTGCGCGGCCAGTTCCCGCACTCCCAGAGCTAGTTGTTTACTGTGAGAAACGATAACAATTCCGATCACTGCAACACCATCAACCTTGTTGAGAGGTTTGTGCTTAGCTAGTTATCCATTTCATTTTTTCATTCTGTACCACCAACAACACCTATCTTCATTACAATTGCAACTACCTAAAAATATTTAGATTTCTCCTGCTATGAATACGAACAAAATAACCTTTTTTTAAGAGAGTAGGTAGTGTCAACTCATGAAACCCATCACTAGCGGTACGGGAAGAAATGTTTTGGATAAGTTTGTTCCCATCGTACAACTTAATTGAGGCATCACCGTCAAGATTATCTCGTCACAATATTAAATAAGGCTGATCATTTTCCAAAAGTACTTTGGCAACAAGCTGATTAATAAAGATATGTGAGGCAACCTGCTTTTGACTTATTGTTGCGGAATCCCAGGTAATAAAGCAAGTGTCGAAATGCAGATTTTCTTGCAGATTCAGACGCAGAAGTTAAGGTGCTATTTGTGCAACTACAGCAAGAACAGGGCCGACTTGGTATTCTGGTGAATAATGCTTAGAGCTGGAGCAATGAAGAGATGAAAATTTTCTGCCCCATTTCGAGAATAGTTATCTCAGCGTTAGTAAGGAATATTTACTGTTGGTGTGCGATCGCTTTGCTCTGCTGCTGAGTCCCGCACTTTGATTATGTCAAGCATTTACTCAACCATACAACTTTTGAGGAGCGATCGCGCTACAAAATCAGAAAGTTAGTGTCTCTCAAAGAGAAACACTAACTATTTATAATTAAAATACAGTCATCACCACCTATTTTTCAAAGTGTCTAATCTCAGATTAGAAATGAACTGTATTGTTTGGATGAACATAAAAAGTATGTAGACTTAAAGCTTACACTCTCATTTATACAGAGACTTTAATTTTCCTCATATCATACATTGCTGTAAATGGTTTATCATAAGGATGATTGTTAGCAAACTCTAACATTTCATTCAGCGCATCTGTAAAATCTGCAAATACTTTCTCTACGCAAGTAAAAGCTTTTTCTCTCTGTGCTTCTGTCAATTTTATGCTTTTAACAAAATCTTCTACATCATCCATTTCTGCCTGGATATGACCTGTTTCCTTAGCATAATGAGACTCACCAAAATAAGGGTGATGCTGCTCAGTAATTTGTTGAAGTTCCTTTCCTACTTGTGCAATCTCAAATAAAGCCACAGTTCCCGTTGCTTCTATCGCCTCAATAATCGCCAACTTGATCAGGATATCCTCTTCAAAAGTACACATAGCAAATAAGTTATTAATCAAAGAGCGTACTTTCTGTGTTTCCTCACCCCAGAGGAATTTCAATGTATCAGTATAGTTTATGGAGTAATCATATCCCATCAACTTAAGGTCTTGTATAAACCATATCCAGTGGCGACCATCTTCAGAAGTGTGTTGATTAATCATTTCTTGTAGCCTGCTAGTTGCTGGCTCTTTGCGTAGTGTAATTCTATTGAAATCTTTAAAACTCATTGCAAAAGGAGCAAAGGCAGGAGCCCAAGCTAACCTTTGTCTTGGGTCTATACTTTTGTCCTGAAGAAATTTCATAAATGGCGTTTGGGCAAATTCTTGCTTCTTTTTTTCAAGCAATGCAAGGACTTCTTCCATTTTCAGATCCCCATATAGTTGTATAGTAAAAACTTGTTGAGTACAAAATATCTACTTGTGTTGAGATTTAATTTACGCAGCCATGCTGGAAATTGGAGCAACAAATTTAACAGTAGTTTAAGTGTCTCCTAATCTCATCACCTTCAACTTGTCCCTTGCGAATCATATATACGGCTTTACACCCTCTTAATGTTCACATGGTGTTATCAAAGGAGCAAAATCTCATCGCCAGATCAATCAGCTTTCTAATCTTGATGATGAATTTTAGTAGTCTTGTTCTAAATCGTACATCGCGTTATATTCGTTATATCATATATACCATAGTATAAAAACAAATTAACAACCAAATCAAGGACAAAATGCATGATACGCCTCTTGAGTCAGGGTAGGATTCGAGCTAACGCTGGCATAGTTGTTGTTGATAGTAGCAGAAGGATGGTGAGCCTGAATCGAAGGTTTATAGAAATGTGGAGTTTTCCTCAACACATTATAGTCTCACAAAATGAGGGACAAGCACTAGAATTGGCTTCTAGTCTAGTTGAGAACTCCGACCTGTTTCTTCACAGAATTCAAGAGATTTACATGCATACAGACTTAGAAGCTTATGATACTTTTAAATTAAAGGATGGCCGCATGTTTGAGCGTTGTTCACTACCTCAATACTTAGAAGATGAATGTGTAGGAAGAATTTGGAAATTTCGAGAAATAACAGATCGCTATCAATCGAAAACATTGATAGATATTGGAAATAAAATTTTGCTTTTTCCTGCTAATCATAATATCTCGCATACATACTAAGTTGTAGAGAGATTATTATTTTTTTCATTATTTATTCTCTTTACTTGTATACCACCAAGTTTTATTATGGATTACATCTAAGTAATGATTGAGGAGTAAGTAATGCGATTTTAGGGAAATCTTCGTAGTTACTGTTGCCAATCCGTTATGGTAATGCCTAATACAATTTTGTTTCCTCTTTTTGTTGATACCCAAGCGCCGATAACGATTAACGCTCAAATTGCTGAACAAATTAAGCTATTAATTGCTATAGGGGATTTGCAACCAGGTGATACTTTACCTACTGTTACTCAATTAGCCAAACATTTAAAAGTAAATCATAATACCATTGCAGCAGTTTATAACTATTTAATTGAATCAGGTTATTTGGTAGCCCAAAGAGGTAAAGGAACTTTTGTTGCTCATACTCAAGTTGTACAAAATATTATTATCCATAAAGAATTTTATAATCTGCTAGGGCAAGCTTTTAATGCTGCTGTAATGACTGGATTATCTCCATCTGAATTTGGTGCGGCGGCCTACGCGCAAGCTGCAATATTGAATCGGCACGCTGTTGCCCCATTAAAATTAGTATTTATAGAATACTCGCAACACAGTACAGGTGTATACGAAACTATTCAATCAGAAATAAAACTTCCTTTATTGTTTCTCTGTTTGGAAGATTTCAAGATTAATAAATCAAAAGTCTTAAAAGAACTGTTAACCGCTGACCTTATAATTACAACTGCACAACATCAGTGGGAAGTCACTAGATTGACTGCTCCAGAGCAAGAAGTTATTACTGTTAACCTCAAGCCTGACTTGCAACTATTGGCACAAATTTCATCTTTACCTCGTAATGCTTTAATGCTGCTTATTTGTCAAGAAGAAGTTACCTGTAAAGTGATGAAACAGATGCTACAGCAAGCCGGAATTTCCCACATAAACTTTCAAACTTTAGATTTAGAGTACCTTCAAAAAAACCAGAAAATTTTGGAGCAGGCTGATGCAGTTTGTGCTTCAAGACATGTTGAAAACTGGGTACGACAGTATAGTCTTCAACCATCGGAAGTTATGGTTTTTAATTTCAGTGTTGATGAAACTAATATGTCAGTTTTAAAGGCTCGTTTGGCTGCAATTCAGTTAACTAAATCAGCTATCTCTCATACCAATCAGTGACAGGATGATGCACTAGATAAGTATACAAAAGGTAGCTAAAGTGCTTTCTAAGACTAACATTATAGACATGAGCGACTAACGATAGTACAGGGTAAGGCCTTCTCTACGTTGGCATAGTATGTCGTAGACAGTGGCTGCGCGAACGCTTAGAGCGAGTCTTACCTACGGCACACTTGCAAACGAACGTCACCTATATACCTACTCTTAAGCAAGCTACAAAGCAGAGTCTCCATTAAGAGAAGGGTAAGCGGCTTTAATCCTTGAGAACCTTGTATATACTGATAAATCGTTTACTACGAACAAAAGTTCTATTTTACATTTAATTACGTCTATCTACTTATTGGGTGTACTTGTACTACTTGTGTTGCAAAAGCTTGTTGAGGGTAAAAGATCTACAGCTTTAGAATAATCTATATTTTTAAATCGACTAAGTTTCTACATCTGGCTCTTAACCCAGAATTATAAATCAATACAGTTCAGTTAACAAAGAATTATGGTTTAGGGAGCCACTTGTATGGGTGAGTTTCTTGGCTTGAATATAATAGCGTTTAAGCGGACGCAACCCAACAAACATTTTAATAGGTGTTGAGTTTTGTTCTTTAATCCAACCTACGTAATTTGATGTTTTTCACGCTAACTAAACTATATTAAGTTATAAACAACATAATACTAGAGATATGGGTTTAATAATACCACTATAGCGGTATGCTGATAGAAGACTAGTTAAGGTAGGCAAGCACTATGTTTTAAAAGCTGATACGTAAGTAAAGCAAGATAGCAAACTGTTAAAGGTTTCTAAAGTACAAGGGCAAATATTACACTTAGTGGGTGAGATTATGAGTAAAAAATTGACCGTCAAGCAAATTAGCCTCAACCTGGCATTAGATGAAGTCAAAAGACTTGAAACATATTGTAACCAGACAGGGAGAGCAAAAACAGATGTAATTAGAGAGCTTATTCGCAAGTTGCCCGATTAGGGTGGTAACTAGCAGAGAATTCCCGGTTGTTTTGCAAAAACAGACGTTAGTCTGGTAAAAAAGCTTGAGGCATATTAGTAGCATGAAAATCACAGTTTATGAACCCTATCCGTGTGGTTGCATAAACTGAATCTAACTCAAGCGGATCTTTTATCCTCAATAGGCTCTTGCAACACAACCGGTTTGTGAAGGCGATCGCTCCTTATCTTCACTTCAAGACTATATTGCAATCAAGTATACCGAATCTGGAATGAAGGTCACTTCAGTCTTAACACTTAATCTATATATAATTTTGGTGTATTAAAATCCGCGAGACTGATGTCTGCTAACAGACTGTCGTTGTTAACTTTGCCTAAAACGATATGAGCAATAATTTGGCAAAGGTTAAAAATGAGTTCATATTATTTGAGTTTCTTACAAAATTTATAAATTTTAGAGTAGGTTTTTTAGATTTTATTTAACTTTAACCACCCAGAAGGTTATCATCATAGAAAGCGTCATAAAATTATAAGTATTAATACCAAGTTTTAATTCTTAATTGTTAGATGTAGAGTTTTGTCCAATTGTCAAGCGATTGCTTCAGGCATCACTAACTAACATTTAACAGACTAAAATAGCGTTTGCCACAAGGGGTAAACACTAAAAAAATTTGGCAGTGAAGTCAACTTAAAGACTCGCCAATTCATTTGGCAATTTTTTGCTAGGCGTCCAGTAGAGTGTCCTATATCTCTATAAATTTGTTCTATATAGAACTGAATTGGCGAGAAATCGCTGATAATCACCCGACAGAATTCTTTAAACCCTGATAACTTTCCTAGTAGTCTGCCAAGGAAACTTTGCATGGTGATAGGCTGAGGAAGCTGGAGAGGCTGGGGGAGAAAAAGCATTATTGAAAAAGAATTCTTTCTCCCCCTGCTCCCCCTGCTGCACCTCTCCCCCTGCTTTGCCTACACGGCAAAATTGGGTTGGTGAACTACTAGGTTTCAACTAGATATTCATACCTCGGTTTAACATGTGCGATGGGCTACGCCCCGCCGTAGGCGATCGCAACACCAATACAAAATTCAATACAAGTGTGTCATCTTGCAGTGATTAGACATAAATAGTATTTGCTAGCCCTAATAACAAATATTCCACTTCACTATCAATGCATTTCGTCGTATTCTGGGGCTTCAACTCGTCTTGCTTCTAGCCGAGAAGGTGGAAGAAACTCAGCGCGACGCACAGGAACCAAAGGCGGTGTAGCTCCTTGATAGGGATGAATAACTTGTACAGTACGGGCTGGACGTTGCCGAGGTGAGAACAAAGCTAATACCCCAGCGACTACAACACCACCGCCAATAGTCAGACTCATGCCTCCTACCGCCCACACTATGGGTGAAGACCACCAGGGATTTTCCGGTTGCGATGGCGCTAATGCTGCTTTTGGTTGATTGTTCTGGGCTAATTGTAGCTGCTGGGTGTTGTAATTATCGAGAAGTCGTTGGTTTTGAGTTTTTAGCTGTTCGTTGTCGCTTTTTAAACGATCAAATTCTACTTTCAGCTTTTCCCATTCGACGCGCTGTTCAGAATTGGGAGCTACAGGCGGTTGATTGGGATACATTGGTTGCCCATAAGGCCCATAAGGATACTGCGCTTGTGGCTGCATAACCTGGGGTGGCATTACAGTGGCGGGCATTTGTGGGGCAACAGCAAAGTTAGATTGTAGAGGAGTATTTGTCCCTTTGAGTAATACGAGAGCCGCCAGTCCAGCTACGGCGACCCCGCCGATAAATGCCATACTTTCACTCATCGCCTTTGCCCCTCAATTGCGACGTAATTATAACCATTTGTGACTGACTCACTCTCACACTCATAATTTTTTTGCCTACTTAACTTCAGATAATACTCAAACTATAAGCAACTGTATCAGCTAGTTTTTTTACATCCTGATATCTGATGTTAATATTCAAGACTATAACCGTCAAATTGTCCACCAACTAAGGACAAAAAAACTACGCTGTTATACTTTTTAATCTACTTTCTCAGTCTGAGCAAGATGAGTATTTGTGCCGTTGTTGTCGGTCTTAATGGCTGACTTGAGACTTTGACAAAAATCAGCGATCGCACTCAGTCCTTGCTCTGGTGTGCCTTCTGCCAACCTTTTCACAAAAGCACTGCCCACAATCGCCGCATCAGCGCCCCATTCCCTGACTTGACGAGCTTGCGCTACTTGAGAAATGCCAAAGCCTACACCGATGGGTTTATCAGTAACACCACGAATTTGTTTAAGTAAATCTGACACTCGCGTTTCCATCTGGGAGCGTATGCCTGTAACTCCTGTGACACTAACTAAATAGATAAATCCTTGGGAGGAGCGAGCGATCGCTTCTATGCGTTCAACTGAACTGGTGGGAGCTACCAACAAAGTCACGTCAATTCCCATTTCACCAGCTGGTTGAAGCAAACCTGCGGCTTCTTCTAAGGGTAAGTCTGGTACTACCAATCCTGCCACCCCAGCAGCAGCAATTGAAGAGAGAAATTTTTCAATTCCACGGTGCAAAATTGGATTGTAGTAGGTAAATAGGCTAATAGGCGATCGCAAGTTGGGAGTAGTTGTTTGCAACATTTCTAGCACATGCTCCAACTTAGTTCCCTTTTGCAGGGCACGGGTAGCAGCAGCTTGAATCACTGGCCCATCCGCTAGAGGATCAGAGTAAGGTACACCCAGTTCAATAATATCTGCCCCACTACGATCCAGAATTTGCAACGCTGCTGCTGTTGTTTCTAGATCTGGATCGCCAGCGGTAATAAATGGAATCAGAGCACACTCTCGATTCCGTACAAGAGTTTCAAAGCAATCAGAAATCGCAGTCATTAATTTTAAGAGTCAAGAGTCCAAAGTCAAGAGTTAAAATCTAGACTTTGGACTCTTGACTAATAGATAACTTTACACCTGAGTTTGTTCTTCTTGTTCTATTTCAGCTTGAATTTTTGCTAGTTCTTCGGGAGTAAGTTCTTCTAGCCGCTTTTGGAGAAAGTCTTGCTCATACTTTTCCCGCTGTTGGTGGTAGGTCATTTTTTGTCCCACTGCGCGAAAAAAATAGGTGACTAACCAGCCAACCAATCCACTGACTAATAAAACTTGGCTCCAGATGCCAGCTTCTTGATTATCTAACCCGACTAGCTGCAATAGTATATATGCCAACCCACCAGCCAGAAAAACGCCCAAGCCAATACTAATAGCGTCAACGCGTCGCATGAGATTTATGACCTACCAATCTTGTTAAACTTCAATTTGTCGCCGCTGGGGTCGAAAATTTACAAACGGCGATAGAACCAACAGACCTGGAAAGAAGAAAAACACCAAAAAGTACATAAAGGTACGCTCGATGGCGGTAGCCACATACCAACGCTGTTTCAGGTACAGCAAGATAGCAATTGGCATTACTAAAAGATAAGCTCCAGCCAAAATCAGATAAAGCAGGGCGACAATCATACTTTTTTGTCTAAGCGTCTATTTTCTTATCATAGGCTGAATGCTTGATCTGAGGGAAGTATTGCCTATTGCAAAATCGTTTGATTTCGTAGATCATCCCAAATCCAGACGGGTTGACCCCTGGTTAGACGAATACCACCGACCCAGCGATCGCTACTACTAACCTCCAACCAATTCGCCTCTCCCTGCACCAAAGCGTGTTCCGTTTTAGTTAACTGGAGTACTCGCTTATACCAGGGTTCCTCTAGAGATTCAGTTGTAATCTCCAATGGTGGACAGTTACTTTGCAGCATTTGAGTCAGCGCACAATACATTTTGCCCACACTTCGTGTTGCATTCAAACCAGAACTACTGTAAATTTATGACTGTGGAATTCGTCAACAAAGTCAAGTAATAAGAGAAACAAAATACTGATTCTCGATAAAATTTTTGAAATCTAGTTGCACAAAAGACACAATTGATGGTGGAATAGATAGGGAAGTATTTGCTGCCTTTACACAGTAAGTATTTGCCAAACACCTAAGGGGGTGTGGCGGAATGGTAGACGCTACGGACTTAGTAAACTGAGCCTTGAAGGAGAAATCCCTCAAGTGGAAGCTCTCAAACTCAGGGAAACCTAAATCTGTTAACAGACACGGCAATCCTGAGCCAAGCCCATCGATTTTAAATTTGAAATTTGTGATTGCTTTGCAATCCAAAAGCCAAAATCCAAAATTGAGGGAAGGTGCAGAGACCCGACGGGAGCTACCCTAACGTTAAGTCGAGGGTAAAGGGAGAGTCCAATTCTCAAAGCCTGTAATTGCTTAAAGATATCAGGCAGTAGTGAAAGCTACGAGAGAATGAAAATCCGTTGACCGTAAAAGGTCGTGAGGGTTCAAGTCCCTCCACCCCCACTAAAAAATTCAAAAATGAAAAAACTAACCCACCAAGCACAGGTGGGTTTCATAGTGTGTTGGGTTAAGAGATCTGGAAATTTATGTTATCATTATTACCTTACATCTTAAGTAATTTTTCTTAATTATCGAATACTTTAAATTTAATATTTTATTTATCCAACTTTATGTAAAAAAACTGCTGAATCTTTGAAGAATAGATTGATACTACTGTTCGGCAAGGTTAAGCTGATAACAATATGAACAGGAAGCTCTTTTGTCTTGAGAACTGGAATGACCGCTAATAGTTTACCAAGTAGTCAGGGATATCAGCATTTTGTTACGTCCAACTCTAGACAGCTTAATGCGGAAATTGCACAAGAGAGGGTTTACAGTTTCTTGGCGGATATTGTCAAACAATCTCCACCAGAGGATGTTTTGCGAGAATTTAAAAGTTTATTTATAGATGGCCTGGATTCACCAACTTCTGATTATGTTCCAGGAATATACGGAATATTCTTTGATGATAAAGAACAAGAGTTTCGCAACACACTTAAACGATGTTGCTACATCATAATTAATAACTGGGAAACTAATAGAAAATACAAATATATCCAAGAATTAGTTAACTTATTTACTACCAAAAACCTGAGAACTGAGACAATTAATTCTCCAATAATTAATATATGTAAATGCTGGTTAGACAATTTTATCAACAGTAATGATTATAAAGAAATTAAATTATTTGCTGCTAGATATAATGAACCAGACAAAAATTTTTGGACTCATCGCTACACTTCTTATTTATTAGTTGCTCAATCTTTGAATGAAAACAATTCAAAAGAGCAACAAGAGGCTGCTAGAAAGCTTTCTAAACAGATAAAAGACAAATTTAAGTTTGAACTAGCAATGTATATTGCTCGTTGTCAGTCTGCTGCTTCAAGTACAACACGTTACAATAATCCTAGTATTTTGGGAGATAATGTTTTACATTTGATCAAGGTAATTGTCTTAAAAAAGGGTGTATTTAGCCATAAGAATATTGCTAATATATTTGTCCAACAAACTAAAAATCAAATTCTTAAAGAATTTAAAGGAAGCATTATAAAATATCTATTTTTTTCAGTAGAACATCAAGAATTAGCAAAAAGTTTGAAGCAGCAGTTTGTAGATAAGTTATCGTTATGGAAGACAGAACATAATGAAGAAACTATCACTAAAAAATTCTTTTTAAGAACCTGTAACCGTGTAATCGATTTTCTGACTACAGAAAATGGAAAAGAACCTTCATCTTTGTTTCTGTTATTGCTTTCACAAGGAAATCCTCTCACATTAGTGATTATACTACTGAAGATTATTTTGATTTGTAGAAACTCTCGTATACATTTGGAAGCTCGTATTGCTCATTTGATTTATTACTATGAGAAGTATTCCGCAGATGAATGTAAGTGGGTGATTAATTTTATTGAAATTTTTAATATTACCTTTGCAATCTATGCAGACAATGTAGAATACAATTTAATTCAGATGAAAGAAGACCAAGATTGTAATCCACAGTTGAATCTGGATACTTATCGTGTGTTTTCGCAGTTGAAGGCGAATCCACAAAAATGAATATGGCCTGAAATTTATTTGTTTGGGAGATGGATAAAAATCAGAAATCAAAACTTAAGACTGAGCAAAACGCTCGTCGAACCAAGCTAAAGCAGCACCAATAGTTTCAGCTAGGATACTAATCAGGCGATATAAGGCGATCGCACCAAATACTAAGGCCCCTGGAAAGTGGTGCTGTAAAAGTTCATAAGCAGTTGCTTCAAACACGCCCAATCCACCAGGCGCACCCGGAATAACTAACCCTACCAACCAAGCAAAACTAAAAGCTCCCAGTAACAAAGGAATTTGACTCCAATCCAAAGAACTTAAAGCACAAATAGTTAATATAAAGCCAGCACCACGCAATCCCAAAAAGCCTAATTCTCCTAATAAAGGTCGTAAAGGATAGCGTTCTATATTAAAGGGAACAGTAGGCTGAGTCGTATTAGCAGATTTTTTTGCTTTCAGTCTGTATAAAAAACGAATGGCTGGGTTCAAAAACAGGGGATGAACTGCACAAAGCACCACAGCTAAACTCAGCAATTGTAAGATTTTCACAACCAGAGTGGTATTCGCTGCTGTAAATTGACTACCGAATAAAACAATGATGATTAAAGCAGCCGCTACCATGAGTAGCGGTTCTAGCAAAACGCTTAAGGTGGCTGCACCGCTAGAAATATTAGCATTTTTCGTTGCTACAATTCGTCCATAGTAATGCCAGACGTTACCTGGTAAATACTTGGCAATATTTGTTTTTAAGTAAACTTGAATGAACTGGGAAGTTGATACAGGTTGATTTAAATCTTGCAGAACCCAAGTCCAAATCCAACCTGCCCAAGTATGTGCTAGTAAAGTTATGCCTGTAGCGATCGCAAGAATTGCCCATCCTATACTATCAATGTGGATAGCAGTCACCTCAAGCCAATTATCTTTCAAAGCTTTCGCTAAAAAAAACAGCGTCCCACCCAAAATTATCCAGCGTAAAATTTGCTTCATGATTTTGGTAATTTAACGGTTAAAGCAACTAAAGCTAAATACCTCAAATATTATGATATATCAGCTACATATCCAAAGCTTTGGAGAAAATATTCTTGACTTGCGAAAAAACTAATGTAACTTTATTTACTTTTTTATTAAATTAATATAATTTACTGTCACATAAAAATTACATTGATATTGGAGTTTTTAGACACTCTAGACTCTACAGTATATTGTCCAAGACAGATATTATATTGGTTCTTAACTGTTGACTATTGATGTTTATTTGTACTAAAATTATCATCATCTATTTACATATTTAATATCTTTCTTGAGGCTGATTTAAGGCTGATATAACTTAACATAAATTGATCCCCAAATTATAATTGAATTTATACATTACTCAAAATAGCCTTAATTTTCTCATAGAGAATCAATAGATTATTACATTAAATTATATCTCTCTAGAGTTAGATAAAAATAGTGGTTTAGTACTAAGTAGAATGTTACCTACGCTAGATGTAAAGGTCGTTTTAGTCCTCTTATCCTTGACTAGGGTTATTCAAAGATTAGCCAACTAAGAAAAGCATAATAATTTGCCGATCAACCCGATTATTCAGCAAAATTAATCGCTCATTTTTAGTTGAAAGGAGGACTAAGTGAACGTTTTGATAAGTTTCTTGAAAAAACTACGACTACGCCAGATGCTAACTATCTTTTTAGCTGGACTATTGTTGATAGTTAGCACTGCTTGTAGTGGGGCAAATGCTACAGGTGCAAATCCGCAAAATCCTGCTGTGCAAGCTGGCGGCGCAAACAATCCTTACAAGGGTGGTGGAGACAAATATACCAAATATAGGATGTCTACAGATCCAAAAGTAACGAATACAAAAGCCAATAAAGGACAAGACCAAGCTAGCTTACAGCTAAACTCACAATTGCTCATTGCCACGAATAGAGAATCCGAGCTACTTTATCCTGGTGCTGAGACACCAGCAGGTAGATTAAACAAAGAAGCAGAACTGCCAATCATCACTGATAAAGATTTTCGCCAGTCTGAACCAGGTGGTTTAATTCAACGTGAACCAGATTTAGGAACTCGAGTTCAAGAGCGACTTGAGACTGTGAAAGAAGAATTTGAAGAAGCTTCCGGCTTTTTGAAAGAAAAATCAGATGAGGCAAGTGCCAGACCGGAATTACAAAAAAATCCAGCGGTAGGCAGATAGAACTTTTATTTCGTCTCAATACACGAGATGGTAAATTAACTCTAAATGCCCCTTGGCTAACGTTTAACTTAGACACAAAAATGCAAGGACTAGGACTATGAAAAAAATAAGCGCTTGGCTAAATAACATTCGTCCCGTAAAGATTTTAACTGTCTTTCTAGCAGGAATCTTCATCTTTTTGACCCAAGCTTGTGGTGATCCAGGAATAGCAAAACAACCACCACAGCCTGATGCTCAATCACCTTATACCAAACGATACGATCCCACAAAAGATTATCCTCTCTCTGCTCCTGCTGGCGGGATGAATAACTTTAGTGATGTAGACCCCAGAGCCAGAGGAACTGAAAAGGCAGCAAACGATAAATCTGAAGCGCTGTCGAAAAATGCTCAAAGGAATGTTGAGCAAAAAGGAATTGACAGCACAGAGCAATATGGGCGAAATTTTCAAAAAGGGACACCCCTAGGCGAAAGAGCGAAGAACTTAGGTGAAGATGTTGGCAGTTCTGCTGAAGAATTGGGGGAAGGAGTCGCTAAGGGAACTAAGCGCGGAATCGAAAATATCAAGGAAAACACTCAGAACGCTGCTAAAAGCTTGACAAAAAATGCCCAACGTGCGGGTGAAGATGCTGGGAAAAATATTCAGCGGACAGCTGAAGATGCATCTGATGCTGTAAACAGGACAGTTAGATAGGCTAATTAAAATTAGTCATTGATTGTAGAACAGGCGAGAAGTCTGTTCTACTTTTCTATTAATATGGATAATTATTGCTAGTCTTTATTTTCTTTTCAAATCCAAAATATAGTATAAATATTTACTTAAATTAAAGTAATAACTGCTATGTATAGATTTCTAGCAAACCTAGTCAGTCATTAATTATAATCTAAATCCGGTAAGCTAAAGTAAGCTATTACGATACCATCCTTATAAATGTAAATCAAATCACATAAGCTTATGGAGCCAGACTCTTTACAAACCGAGGTGATTCTGACGTATCCGCGTGAGTCCCTCGGCAGAGTGCAACTTGATTGGACACCCCAACCCGGAAACTATCTCGATTTTCAAGGTAAAACCTACGCGGTTTTAGAGCGCCGCCATAGATATCAATTTAAGGCGGGGCGATACCGCTTGCATAATATTGCCATTTACGTGCAATCTGCTAAACGACCATCTGAAAAAAGTTTAGTACAGGGACGTTGGGTAATTGGTGATGCCACTTGCAGGTATAACGCTCATTCAGAAATTATTCGCTGTGCTGTCAACCCTGATGGCCCTTGCAAGTCTTGTCGCTTCTATGAAAACTTAGAAGTCACGAGTTAAGAGTTATTAATCCTCATCTCTCCATTTGTCTATCTCCCACTCTTTAATTACCAGAGCCAAAGACTTCTCCTACAGTTAAGCGAGTACCATTCACAAAATCCCATCCCGACTGGGGACGTTTACCAGCTAGCTGAACCTCTCGTAACAGCAGAAAACCTTCTCCAGTTTGGGCGATCGCTCCAATTCCCTTAGCAATACTTACTACTTCTCCAGGGTTGTCTGATACAGTTGACAGATTCGACAATTTAGTAGCTATTTCTTGTAATTCTGATGGTAGCTCGCGATCGCAAGCAGAACCAAAGGGAACAGAAGCGGTGATTTTTAGCGGTTTGTTGCGAAAGGTAGCAGTGCAGTTAGGGTAAAAGCCCCTAATTTGATTGTGTAATTCGATAGCACTCTTTGACCAATCCAACACATAATCTTGTTTTTGAATTAAAGGTGCATAAGTAGCTTCTGAATTATCTTGGGGAATTGGTTCAATTTCTTTACGTTCTAGCTTCAATAAAGTTTCCACTAACAAATCTGCACCGATTACCGCTAGTCTGTCGGCTAGATCTTGGGCATTCTCCAGTAATCCAACAGGTGTAGTCGCTTTTAAGAGCATTGCCCCAGTATCCATCCCCGCATCCATTAACATAGTCGTGATCCCCGTTTCCCTCTCGCCATTATGCAGACACCACTGAATCGGAGCTGCACCCCGATATTTTGGTAAAATTGAGCCATGCAGATTAATGCAACCCAACTTTGGTGTATCCAAAATTTTTTGCGACAAAATCTGTCCATATGCGACAACGACAAATACATCTGCGTCTAATTGTCTGAGTTGGGTTAAAGTTTCAGTATTTTTTTTCACCGATTGAGGCTGCCATACTGGTAAAGAGTGAGTGGTAGCAATGGTTTTTACTGGTGAAGGGATAAGTTTATTTCCGCGTTCCCGGCGTTTATCTGGTTGGGTTACAACTGCCAACACTTCAAATTCTGAGTGATTTAGTAATTTTTCTAAAGTAGGGACAGCAAACTGGGGAGTACCAAAGAATACGATTTTCATTAGTCATTAATCATTATTCATTAGTTAATAGTAAGTGCGACCTTAATAACTGACAACTTATTCAACTACTACTTCAATGGTGTAGTGTAAAGCACCGTTGACTTTTGTAAAGAATAAGCTGTTATACATTTAAATTGCACATTACCTTGATATTCAGGTTGACTGTTAACCGTTAACAGTCAACAGTCAACAGTTAACAGCGACAAAGAGTAGTTATGCAATTTAGACGCCCATTAGCTTATTAGTTGTTTGGTGGTCAGATATTTTGCTATTGGTGAAACCAAAAGTTGCTTGATATACTTGTAACTAAGCTGGCAGTTAGATCAGTAAATACCAACTGTGTCTTGCTTCTGGTGAATTGAATATTTTGACGATATCTGATGACAAACCGCCAGAGCATCTACCTGCTAAAATTCGTCGATAGTTTTGTCTCAAATTAGCGTTAACTGCGGTTTTGCTTTTAAAACAGGATGCTGTCCTGCTATTTGCGGAGCTAATATTGCAATTTCTGTCTTTTAGTGGATGACACCAATAGTTTTTGAGTAATATGTATTGTGTGTCTAGTTCCCAAGTTTTTTAAGTAACGCCTCACATTTACCGTTATCGGAGTTTGTGTTGTTGTAGCAGGTATAAACCAGCTTCATAACTGCGGCTTAGTTACTATATTCTAATTTTTGACAGTCTCTCTATCTGATTTTGGGCTGCCAGTATAAATGTTCTTAACTTCCCTTGGTAACACTTAATTCTGGCGGTATTGAGTGTAGTAATACAAATGGTATATCTCATGCAGTAATTACTGAGTTATCTGCATAATGACTATACTCGCATATTTTCGTAGAAAAATATTCTGTACCTACATCAATAAAACAAGTAACCAATAACACTTGAGTTTCGTAAAAATATGCGAAATTTGAAGCTAAGATCTCGTAAAAGCCTTTAGTTTCTTGTTATACATATAATCAGACCTTGCTCATTGCCGTATAGGCATTGCTCCTCACACAGCAACCACCCTTCTAAAGAGTCTACACATGCTTAAACCCCTTTTGCTGTCAGGATGGTTCCGCACGCACCCATTTCTTAATTACGTGGTCGTTGTGATACTGCTCGCACCTTTACTTGCGGCATCGGGTCACTCTACCGCAGCCAAATCAAGAGTAGCAAAGGTAACTTCAATGACTGGAGAATCTGACTCTGTGTCAAATGAAGTGCTTGCTATTAAAGAACCTGATATAGCTGAAATTACCAAAGCAGATCAAACAAACTCGTTGAGAGAAGAATTTGATGTGCCAATTAAAGAGACTGCTGTTGAGACACAAGTATTAGTAACGGATAAAATTGAGTCTTTAGTAGAGAAAGATAATTCTCTACCAAGCAGCGATGTGCCTACTGCTGATCCATTATCAGCAGTTGAACTTGCACCATTACCAAAGGTGTCTGCTAGTCAACTTAATTTAGTGGAAAAATTAAAAGCTGGTAAGGTTAAGTCTTTGAGAACAGAAAATTCTCAAGTAAGACAAAAGCCTATTTCTCAATCATTAGCAGCAGTTGAGCTTGCCCCAATTGCGAGAGAATCACAACCAACTACAACAACGGAAATACCTGCTGAAGAAGCTCAAGCAGAACAAACAGATCCAATAGGAAGTCCTCATCCCATTCCTTGGAAATGGATCACAGCTACTCAAGAGACTATTGGTTCTAAGGGTGGTTCTGGAGTGCGCTACTACCGTAGTGTACCTGTAGTTTCTCCAGATGGTAAATATGCTGTTTATAGTCGGGTGCAACTAGAAGTAAAACCAGAAATGTACAACAGTCGTGTTACCAGCGTTCTGTTTGTACAAGATATGCAAACTAAAAAGTTGTGGGTGATGGCTTCAACTGCTCCTGTTAGTGATCCCTTGTTAGCTGTAAAAGCGGTGTTACCAGAACAGAGTGATACCAATGGGTCGATTGGGGTGTTAGTTCCCGTTAGCTGGTCAGAAAAAGGCGATCGCTTTTTAGCACGTAAGTTTAAAGGGGTGTTCAACACAGGCGATGCTACAGATCATGCAGTGATTTGGGATCGGCAAAAAAACCATGCCAACACTATTGCTCCCGCTCAAGAAGAAAATGAGCATGAGAAGATTGCGATATTGTTAGGTTGGAGTAAAAGCCAACCCGATCATGTACTGTTCCGTGCTGGTGAAATGGGCGAGGAAAACTGGCCCTTGGTAAAAGTAGCTAATGATGGCAAGACTGTACCGACAACAACAGATGCAGATCAGCCTATTACTTTTGGTAAAAAAGTTACAGAAGTTTGGGCAGGCCCACAAGTCGCTTATCGATAGTTTATAAAAAATCTTATATACTGCTCCCGTTGTTGCTATTGGTAACAACGGGAAATTTTTTTCAAAGGGGACAGCTAACAGCCGTATGATCCAAAAGAGGTTCTGAGTTATGAGATAGCGTGAGGAATCAAAATGATTGAAAATACCATTCCCATATCAACTCTCTTTATTGGGCTTAACGGTATCACAGCATTTTTTCTTTCGTATATTGCGGCATCGGAACGGGTAAATACCAGGGTTTGGCATGGTGAGTCTAAGCAAGATGTCGCAAAACAGCCCGATCCACTAGCAAACCCTAGTGCTTGGGCAGCTATGGTGGAAAATATGACTCAAAAGCTATTTCCCGATCAAAGAAATAATGATGGCTTACTGCAACGGAAGGTTCGCGCTCACGGGAATTTTGCTGAGTATGTGCCTCATGGATTGCTCTTTGTGTTGGTGCTGGAGTTAATGCAAGCACAAGTATGGTTATTGTGGCTACTTGGAAGTAGTCTCACTGTGGCGAGAATTGCCCATGCATGGGGTCTGATCAAAATATATGGCCCTTCTCCAGCAAGAGCGATCGGCTTTTTTCTGACCTGGTTTGTCTATTTATTCGGCAGTTTGGCGTGTATTTATTACGGTGTTAAAGGTGTAATCTAACGATATTTACTTCAACTGATTTTATTTTTTTCAGCAATAAAGCGGCGTTACAGTGATGATGAACTGTGAACTGTTAAATAACTGTTCATTAATAAATGCTTCACTTGAGTGAATTACTGTTTATAAAAAATACTAATTTCTCAACAAAGCTAATGTTATTTATCGTTGCTTTGTTATTCAGGTACAACTCCTTTCACCCGACGGATGGGCAAATTAGCAATTAAAGCTGTCGTTCGTTGGTTGCTTTCTAAGGAGAACTCTAAGCCTTCGGTATCAATTTCTACATAGCGACAGACTACATCTAGGATTTCTTGCCGCATTTTTTCCAACGTTTGAGGGTCTAAGTCAGCGCGATCATGGGCAATCACTAATTGCAGGCGACGTTTAACTTGAGTGCGACTGCTGTCAGGACCGCGAGAAAAAAGTCGTTCTAGAAGTTCAATCATTGCAAATAGGTCTGGGGCAGAGACTGGAAAGTGAGTTAAACAATCTTTGTCCACAACAACCTTCGCAGACGGGCGAAGATGTTGTCTTGGGACGAGTCGATCTCAAGAAATTGGATCGATTCCCCTTCCAATCTACGAGCAATGTTTTCAAAGGCTGTGGCAGCTAAAGAGGGAGTATCCGCTAATACTAAAGGTTCGCCGCGATTGGTAGAGACAATAACGCGCTCATCGTCAGGAATCACCCCAATTAGGGGTATTGCAAGAAGTTCTTGAACATCTTGCACTGACATCATATCATTCGCCTGTACCATTGAGGGTCTGATACGGTTAATTATTAAATGAACACGCTTGATGCCTTGTGCTTCTAGTAACCCGACTACTCGGTCAGCATCACGAACTGCGGAAATTTCTGGCGTGGTTATAACTAAAGCTTCTTTGGCTGGGGCGATCGCATTTTTAAACCCATTTTCAATCCCAGCAGGGCTATCAATGATTACGTACTGATACTTTTGTGCCAGTGCATTCACTAATAACTTCATCTGTTCGGGAGTGACTGCATCTTTAGAGCGGTTTTGTGCTGCTGGTAAGAGTACAAGGTTAGGTTGTCGTTTATCTTTCACCAAAGCTTGTTCTAAGCGGCACTCTCTGGCCAGAACTTCCACCGCTGTATAGACGATGCGGTTTTCCAGCCCTAGCAGCAAATCCAAATTTCTCAGACCAAAATCCGCATCAACTAAGGCAACTTGACGCCCTATTTTGGCTAAAGCCATGCCCAGATTTGCCGAAACTGTGGTTTTACCCACGCCTCCTTTGCCGGAGGTAATTACAATAATGCGAGTCATGATAGAAATGCGCTCGATTAGGGTTCAGGAAATATAAAACAGTAAATGAAGTATAAAGTATGAAGTATCGTATCAAGTATGAAGAAATATCTGAACTCCCTGATGAGGGTGAGGCATGAATATTTTCTTTACTTCATCCTTTATCCTGACATCTTTTAAGTAAATACTTATGGCTCTTGATTAATCCTAGTTAATTGGTTTCTAGAAAAATCAGTAGCTCTAGCGATGCGAATTCCTTGGGGCGTAATATGTGCCACTTCTGGAGAAAACTGCATCGGTAATTTCTCTGGTGCTCTGGCTACGGCATCTGCGATCCGCAATTGGGTTGGTTCCATTTGCAGGGCCATAATCAGACACTCGCGATTGCCTGCTGCACCAGCATGAGCAATGCCACGTAAGCGACCCCAGACTAAAATATCTCCATCTGCAATTACAATACCACCTGGGTTTAAATCTCCTAAGAGAATTATTGTACCAGGATGACGAATTTCTACTCCAGAACGCACCGTCATTTCCAGGTAGAGGGCATCTGCTAGGGGTATAGCAGGAGCTTTTAATTCGGTCAGGGAAGTTGTTGGCTGTAGTTGTTCTACAGAATAGCCGGATGTGACGGCAGCGATCGCAGTTTGTCGACGACTAGTCGAAACAGATGTTAGTTGAAGTTGGACTTCGCTTAAGGTTTCGGCGAGTTCTTGTAGTTGTCTGGCATCCACCAAGCGGTCATATGCCATCAGATGCACTATGGTATTAGGCGATCGCAAGCGATCCCCAGCATTCAAGCGGTGCTTCATCTGTTGCCAAATATTAGACCAAGTAAGTTCTGAGGCAGGTACTTGAGATTCTGTTGGTAAAATTAATAACAGTCGTCCCTCCTCACTTTTCAACTGGACTTGAAGATTATGTACCTGATGCTTGAGTAATGGTGACTCCGTAGGATTTGAATCAGTCAGGATAAAGTTTGGTGCTGCATCAGAAAAGGCAGGATTTGAATCTAAATCCGGGTTAGTGGGATTTGACTCTACATCGGGAGGTGCAGCGTTTGATTTTAAATAGAGGAGAACAGATTTTAGCTCAGCATCTGGAAGAATAGAATCTGATTCTGCATCAGCAACGGCAGAATCAGAATCTACATTAGAAGTAGAATTTAACTCTATATCAGCAAGGGTAGAGATTGATTCTGCATTAGGATGTGCAGAATTTGCCTCTAAATTGGGTATAGCAGAATCAGAAGTCATGCAGCACCAGCCAAAAGACGCAAATACACCGAGCAATTACCAACATTTAGATTAGTTGCATTCTGCAACCACATCCTCACCCTAGATAGTGATAAGTAGTTCAGAATGATCATCATCTTCACTTTTAACTCAGCGAGAAGTCGGAGCGGAACGCAAAGTATGATCGGAGGAAACCTCCGCTCAGAACTTTGTAAGAAAGGCTTACTCCGCTCCAAACTTCGGTGACTCGTGACTCAGGACTGTTTTAGTTAACCTTTGATAAATTGTGCCCAAAGCATCAGCATCACCGACATTACCAGGAAACAGCACCACGGGCAAATTAGGAAACTGGGAATGATCAGATGGCGTTATCACCATTGAACAACCAGCTAGTATTTGACCGAGTAAGCGTGCTGAATTTAAGGCAAGACCAGTACTTAAGACATCATTTGAAGTAATGCCACCTTTGCTGATTAAGAATCCTATATTAGATGGTAAGCCGCGCACAATATCCATCAATAAACCTGAAACCTTTGCCCCAAAATCCAACCGTGTCTTGACATCCTTGAAAGACAGTTCTTGGCGGCTGGTATAAACTACTGGTGTTTTGCCAGCATCGTGTACCGCCTTTGCACTTTCCAGGATCTCGGTTAGCAGTGTAGCAGATTGATTTGCCTGATCATCAAGTAATCGTCCTACATTCACCTCAATTCCCACGGTTCCCTCAACTTGCAATAGTGCCTCTAACTGCTGAGTTGTCTTTTTAACATGGGAACCAACTATAATCGCACCTGGTTTGCCTTGTCGTACATACTGTGCCATATTTTCGGCGGTAATAGGTTGAGGAGGTAACGCCGCTAAAGCCGTTAAGATACTGGCAGCACTGCGAAATAGAAAGCGTTTTCCTTGACTCGCCGCAGCTAGCACGTCTACTGCAAAGCGATTGAGATCATTTTGAGTTTCACCATCTACAACAGCGCACTGATTATCAGTAAGTTTCAACAAGCGTTCCAGGCTACCAGCGCGAATATCGGCTAGTAAAAATCTTTCCACAGCCTCCGCACTAATCCGCCCTTGAGTCTTTTCCTCAACATACTTAGGCAAATAACTGTGATGATAGGCGAAGACTGAATCACGAGCAAACTCAGTTTCATGCACTGGTTTTGGCACGCCATCAATAATCAAATAATGTATGCTGTCGCGGGTGATACGTCCACCCTCAAAAAATGCTGGCACGAGAAAATGAGCGTCAAATGGCCCGAGTTCTTGGGCGATCGCATCTGTTTCAATCGGGTAATGTCCCCGCAAAGTAGAATCAGAACGGCTAACAATCAGAAAATCGTCGATTCCTTCAGCATTTAAGGCGATTTTTAGGTTCTGGCAAACTTCTTTGGTAACAGATGCGGCTGACTCTGGAGGTAAGGATCTGGTATTGGTCAGCACAAAGAAAATTGGCGAATCATCTCGTAACCCAGTGCGTAAAGTATCTACATCCCAGTGCATTAGCAGCAAGCAGCTGTGGACTGTTTGAGAACCTGTAGGGTCATCATCCAGAACAATGATTTTTGGTTTGTTGGTCATTCTTGCTCATTTAAGTCAACGGGCGATTGTTTTTCAAAAAAGTTCTAATTAGAGAAACCTCTGCCTAGACTTTCTGCAATTTTCTAATCTCTGCTTGCACATCGAGGGCAATCTGCAACGATTGATTTAGCAGTTGAGCGTATTCGCCGGCCTGACTACTAACTTGTAAGGCTTGTAAACTAGCTAAATTATTGACAAATAACTCTTGGTTATTAGCAAGCAATTTTTTATTATCTCGCAAAATTCGTTCTGTTTTCAGCGCTCGTACTAAATCTTCTCTAATAAGTTGTAAGGCGGCGGTCACTTTACTTCGGTCATTTATGCTGCTTTGAGAGTTACCTGATGCTGCCAATTGGTCATTAACATCTATGGCTTCAATCAGAGTATGATATTTATCGACTTCATCTAAAAGTATTGTTAATCCTTCAGGACAGGTCAATTGTCGCCAAAGCGATCGCCCAACTAATATCGGGATTGGTACTAAAATTAGTAAGAGGATTCCTAGTCGAATCGAAGAACCAATAGTTGGCAAAATAATAAACGCATAAATAAAGCCAACAATTATTGGGGTTAGTGCCAGCGTCACCAGCGCTTCACTGAGCAAAAACCCTAATCGCTTCTTACTATCTCGCAGAACAGAAGGTCGAAAAACGTCTTCTGGATCGAATCCAGTCAAGCGTCTCAGTTCCCCTTTGCTAATTTCTAAGCTTATTAAGTCCGGCTGCACGGCTGGATACTCCTGATAGAAGCGCGAGTTGCGTATTTATTTTAATCGGGTTTGGTGTGGATGAATTTCTTTAGCCAAATCGACTAGGGTAAACGCCAACTCAGTGTGACTCGCACTTGTCCATCAGGCAAAGCTAACATCTGCCATGCACCATCTGGAAGTTCAGCAGCGATCGCATCCATCATTTTAGTGCCATAGCCACCTTTTTTGCGTCCATAGGTAGTAGATTCTACAATCGAGGCATCATTGGCGATCGCCAAAGTACATCTGACTCCCTGTTGCCCTAAACTAATACACACTTGGGTAGCAGTACCGTGAGGTGGTTGGGCGTGTTGGATTACATTATTCAGTGCTTCGCGGAAAAAGCGGTAAATTTCCTCTCGGTGTTCAATCCAAACACTGTTTAATTCTGGTTCTTGGAGAGGTTGAAGTTCTTTAATCACTGTTAAAGTTAACTTTCCAGACTTGACCAAATCTTGCAGCGTGGTGCTAATTCCTACATCTAACCCTTCTCGTAATGCTAGAGTCACTTCCATTTTTCCAGCTAAGACACGAATATTACTCAATTTTTCTCTAATTTCTTGCCCTAAAGCTGTCAACTTTTCTAAAATTAAATCTACATCTAAATCAGGTTCCAATTCTATTTTATCCATCACCAGCTTCAAATCTTGCAAAGCCCCATCATGGATATCAGAAGCAATGCGATGAAGGATTTTACGTGTGCGGGAAAGAATAGCTTCTTGTTCAGCCGCTTTTAGCTGCGTAATTTGATAGTTTTGCAGAGTAATAATTTCTTTTTGTTGTCCAAAAATGAAATAGATAAAAATAGATACTCCTGTTGCTACCCACACAAAAAGAGGCAAAATTATTGATAATATCCACTTACATTTCCAAAGAATTAAACATCCTCCAAAGTAAGAGCCAAATAGTACTAAAAATAAACATAATAAATGCCATTTTTGATACCTATAAATACCAACAGTAAACAAAACCGCTCCGAAAATAATGATTATTAATTCGACCCATTGCGGCGGAATTTGTAAAAATGAATCTGTCATCAAACTGGCAATGAGGTTAGCCTGAATTTCTACGCCGGCCATGCTGTCACCTTTTGGTGACAGCATGGCCATTGTATGTATGTTGTTCCCTTCTGCAAAACCAATGAGAACAACCTTGCGGCCTACTTTTTGAGACAGTTGGCTACCAGACACAACCAAACATTTTTTATCTTTGCTGGGCTGACAAATAGATGTTAGTTCTAAAGAAGGGAAAGTTCCGGCCTTACCCCAAAAGTTAATTTTTACCTGATGTGGGACTTGAGTAAATTTTGAGGATAGATAAACTTTTTTCTCTTGCTGTTCAAACTTTTCTAAAGCTAAAAGAGCAGCAGATTTAAAAGTTTCAACTTGATTACTTCCATGCGAGATAAAGAACTGACCAACCAAGTGAGAGCGCCGAGCCGTACTACTTAAATTTCTAGAAAATTCTGCTTCAGGTTCGTATTCAAAAAATCCCTGAATAGTATGAGGAGGAATTAAAGGTTGAAATTGTTCGCCATCAAAAGGGATAAGATGATTATAAATTAAAAAATTTTGTTTTTTAATATTAGAGATTGGATTGGTGCGCGTCACTAAAACAAGTCGATTGCTATGATTTTGCACCAGATTTTTTAGAGGTCTATTTATTGGTTCAGTAATTTTGATTGGGTAATCAAATTCTGGTGGTTCTCGCCAGTCATTGCGGAGGTTCAAAACAACGACAGATGCACCTGCTTCTAAAAGATGCTTAACTAAATCTGCATAGAAAACTCGCCCTAAAGATAGCATTTGATTTGCTAAATCCTTTCTTTGAATTTTCACTAAAATAATTTCTTTCGGCGGAGATTTTGGGTAATGCAATCTCAGTAAAGTATCCTGAAGCTGTAACTCTAATTTCTGAACTAAAGGAATTTGGGAGAAAATGAAATTATAAAATACACCGCAACCAATTCCTAAACTGAGAAATTTAATTTGCCAACCTCTGCGCCACATCTGATTACGGTTTGAGAAAGAGACGATAGCGAATAATCCGATCGGGATTATTTTGAGACAAGCTGACTCCTAACTCATTCCCTGTTTGGACAAATTGCCAAGTTCCAGCATTCATATTTACAGTTCCATTGAGACCTGTAGAGTTATTTAGCTGGAATGGTGGTTCATTTTTTGAAGGGCCAGAGAGGAATTGCACATTTTTGTCTGTAATCTCTAATTTTAACTCAACTAAGCCACCTTCACCAGTACCACTGACAATTCTGCCTGTTCCTGACCAAATTTGTTTAGCAAAGGCGGGTGAACTGAGTCCCCACAGTAAAGATACTGTGGTGAGGATAACATGCAGTCTTCGTATAGGGAATTTCATAATTGGAGCCTGAACCAGGATAGCCGATAGAAAATCATGCTCTCACACTTAGCAGAATAGGGTTTTGAGATGGGTTCGTAAGTCTGCAAATTATTTTGCGGGAGTTCGCACGGTTTTCTGCGGTGATACTCGTAGATTTTTTGAATGGGTAAAACTAATCTCAGTAAATGCAACAGGTTAGACCTCGGTGGCGATCGCAATTATTTCAAGTTGAGGTGAAATAGGTCAGAGCAACCGCTTTCTTGAACTAATAACTTGCTATTTCACTATAATTTTTGGAAAAACAAGCATATGAATATAAAACTATCAAATACTCTTGCTTCCGGAGCGATTTCTTTCCTAGCTACTACAGGAGTAGTAATTTCCCTGCAAAACCAAGTATTTGCTCAAAGTAACAATTGTCCAGCAACTCCTAAAATTGGCTATAGATGTTACGAAGATTTAAAGCTAAGTGCTAGAACTGGTTATGGTGAACCCCCGAACACAAATGCAAAAACCTATAGTCCTCGAGACGGATATAGGCTAATGAAATATGAAGAGATTGTTCATTCTAAGTTTGGATCAGGGGGTGGTCTTAATGTTGATTTAGTAAGGGGAGGTTCAGTTATTAATATTCGTAAAGTAATTACTGATGAGAACAAGATTTTATTAGATAGAAAAAGCAGGGCTGAATCATATGCCCAATGGTCTATTCGTGTTGGCGGGGAAACTGAAACAATTGAGAAGGCTATACAGGAAAATAATTCTAGATTGGCGCTTCTAGAAAAAAGTTCCAGCAATGTGGATAGGGTTAATGTATCTGTTACCGTAAGTGGTCGATGTACTCGTGTTGTTCTTGGCACTTGTGTCGATAATCAAGGAGGTAAATACGAAGGTACAATAAGATTCCAACTTGAATACGTAGGAACTCCTGCTACTATAAGTGCAGCAAATAATGGCGTTATTAAGAGAATAGATGCCGCTCTTCTGCGGTTTGAACAAGAAGCACAAGCTATTAGACAACAACAACAACAACCTCAACAATCGCCGCAACCTCAACAACCTACATCCAGTTCTGCCTGTGTCTCTGTTGATTCAAGAAGTGGATGGCAACATTTTAATCTTCCTGGTAGTTTTACTAAAGTAGCAAGTATCAGTGGAGGTTGGAGTGTTGATACTCGAAACTATTCTTCAGTCGGTTCTTCTGGGCATAGTGGAGCTGATGCTCAGGCTCTCGAACCTTACAACCAGTACAAATTTGACCAAAAATTTCCTTTTGGTGCTTTGTTAATGGGAAGTGGACAAGGGACATTGTGGATTCAAAATGCTGTATCTTTTAATGGTTCTTTTGGTGCAGTGGATATGAGAATTAACGATGCTGACAATGCACTTGGTGATAATGGAGGTTCCCTCCAAGTATGCTTCGGTAACTAACCTGTCAAACTAGAGCCTCATAACAACTATGGTGCATAAGATGGTAGGAAGATATTGGTAGTGAGTTTGAGATTGTCTGCCGCAGGAGAAACGATCGCGCTCTTTATAACCTTTCCAACACATATTTAGTGCTAGTAGGTTGCTGAGAGCGATCGCACTTTCCACTACACGTCAATCAGATCCCCGACTTCTTGAAGAAGTCGGGGATCTAGTCTCCTACTTTCTACGGCACGATGATTGTATGCGATCGCACTTTCTATCGCACATCTTGCACCCATAAAAATTGATGTAATTCAATCACTAAATTACCGCGATCACCATAATTTCAAGTTGAGGTGAAATAGGTGAGAGCGATGCCTACGGCGGTAAGCTACGCACTTTTCATGACACGTCATTCAGATCCCCGACTTCTTTAAGAAGTCGGGGATCTATATCCCAGGCTAATCATCTAGCAACAGTCTTTTGAAGCCAGTGCTATCAGGTAGGTTATGATCCGCCAAAAATTGCTGATAAGCTGACTCTTGCTCAATCTGCGTTTTAATATACTCTGTTTTGGGTAGTGTTCCTGCTCGTAAACCTGCATACTCCAAATAACTGGAAAACTCCCATTCTCCGGGTTGCTGTACCAGTCCTGCTTTCACTGGATTTAAATGAATATAGCGTGAGAGATTGACTAGATAATCAGTTTCTAAAATTTCAATACTTTGAAACCTTCCCTGAAATAATACACCAGAGCGGTTAAAACGCTTATTAATTGCCTTTGTGTAGGAAAGGGAGAGAGATTTCATGGCATCAGACAGGGTTTCATCTCTCAAATAAACCAAAAAATGATAATGATTGGGCATTAAACAGTAAGCAACAATATCTACTGCATTAGTGATCAGATGTTCTTTTATCAAGCGGAGAAAATAAATATAATTTTCACGCTCAAAGAAAATCATTTGGCGATTGTTACCCCGATTATAGACATGATAAAAGTTGCCAATTTGCAAGGTAATTTGTCGTCGCGGCATAGGCAAGAATCTGAAGTGTTGCCTTTAGTATTCCCTTTTAACACATCAGTTACTTCAGCTTCAGATCCCCGACTTCTTAAAGAAGTCGGGGATCTAGGGGAAGCGATGCCTACGACGGTATAACTACGCACTTTTGATGTAATCGACCACAGAGCGATGCCTACGGCGGTAAACTACGCACTTTCCATACACGATAATTTTAGGCGAACACTACATTTTTATTAACTCAATAAGTCTTAAAAACTAAATGAACTTTTTGCAATCTCTAAGGGTAATAATCCTACTTAATCTTTTAGGATTATTTACAATAAATATTAAATCTGCCCAAGCAAACTCCCAGCAATGTTATCAACAAGCATTACCTACCTTTGCTAATTCGTATACGGCTGATTTAGTAGCATGGATGTGTCAAGGAGCTACATCTACCATACCAGCCCAATGTTTTAAAGCAGCACTTCCTACTTTTTATGATAATCAAGTTGCCAAACGAGCAGCTATGGTATGTAAAGGAGCTACATCTATAGCACCAGGAAAATGTTTTATTGAGACTATAGGTACTTTTTATAACTCTGAGTCAATTGAACGGGCTTTTAAATTATGTAAAGTCAATTCTAATACTTCCAACAGTAATTCAGGTATTTATGGTGCGTGGGCTGTACAGAATGGCAGGTGGAATGGAATTTTACGAATGCAAGGAAACACTGGAAGAATGGTACTAGTTACTAAGACTGGTGCATCTGTAGAACAAAAGATGACTCTCAATATAAACCCTGAAGGTGGATATATTCTTAATGGAGAAGTTTTAACAAGGTATGTGCGTGAAAGATACAATGCTGATAATTTTTATGTTCAACAGTTTTCTCAAGATTCAATTTCTATAAAGAATTGCGATAATGGTGGAAATTGCAATTCTGTAACTTTGATTTATTTGGGAAAGTGAGATATAAGCGCGATCGCACTTTCGGTGACACGATGATTATAAGCGATGCCTACTCATTCAGATCCCCGACTTCTTTGAGAAGTCGGGGATCTAGTCTCATTACAGAATCATTACCAAAGAAATGAAAGCCAAGCCACAGATGTTTCTCGTTGTAGAAGATCACCCGGAAGTAGCCCAAAATAACTGTGATTTTCTGATAAAATTCTACCCTTATGCTGTTTGTATCATCGCCAACACTCCCCAAGAAGCACTACAACATCTACAAATAGAAACACCAGATTTAATTGTCCTCGATTTACAATTTATTACACCTTCTGGCTCTCAGTCAGCTAAATCTGCTTTCAAGCTATTAGAGTTAATTTTTGATGATTATATCTTTCTGAATATCCTCGTTTATAGTAGTGAACCCAGTTGGCTGATAAAACTTGTGACATCTATTAATTATCACTCTGGGGGGTTTGTGGTGGTAAACAAAATGGAACGACGCAAGGCTTTTTTAGAAGGGGTTGAAAGTGCGCTGAATGGAGAATTGAAACTACCTAGAGAGTTACGTCAAGAATTAAACTTGAATGAGAAAGAGTTGGAAGTTCTCAGGCTTTTGTGTCATGAATCTTTAACAGACCAAGCGATCGCTCATCGTCTTCACATATCACTCAGGGCTGTTCAAATTCATATCCAACACCTCAAAGTAAAATTGGGTATTGATGAAGTTGAGCAAAAAGACATCAATTCCCGCATCGCCTTATGTATGACAGCATTTCAAAAAAAATTATTATTGTTTTGATTTAACTTGTGGTGCTTGTTAACTAAGTTGAACGTTGCTTACCCTAGTCATGTTAGAGCGATCGCCCGCCAAGCAAAAAGAGGCAGATAATTTATCTGCCTCGTAAGTCAAGGAGCATACAAACAATCAAGGATAAAGACCCCTATCAGTCAGCGCTTGCGCTACACGACCTACACCCAAGGTGTAAGCTGCCAACCGCAGAGGCACTTGGCGCACCTCTGATTGTTGAACTACTTGGCGGTAAGCTCTTACCATTAAATTTTCCATTTCGCGGTTGACGCGTTCTTCATCCCAAAATACGTAAGAAAGACCCTGCACCCATTCCAAATAACTCACCACCACACCACCCGCATTGGCCAAGATATCAGGTAGCACAGTTACACCCCGCACCCCTAGCAACTGGTTGGCTTCTAAAGTAACTGGCCCATTTGCTGCTTCTGCGATCATCTTCGCTTGTACCTTATTCACATTTTCCCCTGTGATCTGGTTTTCCAAAGCTGCTGGTATTAAGACATCGCAAGGTAAAGTTAGCAAATCTGCATTACTAATTGATACTGCTTGGGGAAAGCCCACAACACTTTTGCGGTTTTCAGCAGCGTAGGCTTTCAATGCTGGAATATCAAGACCATCTTTAGAAAAAACACCACCTGCACCCGTCGAGACGGCAATAATTTTTGCTCCGGCTTGGTGTAACAATTCTGCTGCGGCACTACCAACATTACCAAAACCTTGGATAACTACTCGCACTCCCACCAAGGATTTACCTCGATCAGCCAGTGCTTCACGTATAATAATCATTACACCGCGTCCGGTTGCCATTTCTCGTCCCCGCGAACCACCGATAGAAAGTGGCTTCCCAGTCACAACCCCCGGTACGGCATGACCAACATTTACTGAGTAAGTATCCATCATCCAAGCCATTTCACGAGCAGAAGTACCCATATCTGGTGCTGGAATGTCTACTGAAGGGCCAATATCTTTAATTAATTCGCTGATGTAACGACGGCTAATCCGCTCTAATTCGCCGACGCTGTAGCTTTTCGGATCTATGGCAATACCTCCCTTCGCACCACCATAAGGAATACCTAACAGCGCACATTTCCAAGTCATCAGCATTGCTAAAGCTGATACTTCCCGCAGAGTTACAGCGGGGTGGTAACGAATCCCTCCCTTGTAGGGGCCTAAAACATCGGCGTGCTGCACTCGATGCCCAGCAAAAATCCGCACTTCACCGTTATCTAGTTTTATGGGAACGGAAACTGTCACGACTTTGCGTGGGTGGCTGAGGATTTCCACTAACCCTTGATCTAACCTTAATTCCTTAGCCGCTGCCTCTAGATAGCTACAGGCTTGATCAAATGGACAAATGTATGCTGGCGAAGCAGCTTCCAGCGGTAACAAAGACTTTAAACTCATAAAATTTTCTCCTAATCGCGGTTTTGCGCGAACCGGATATATATGACTATATGCCTAGCTTATCCTTTTTTTTAGAGAAAAAGAATTTTTGTAGTTTTTGTTACAGTTTAATTTGGATTTTATGATAAAGAACACAGAAAAAAATCATCTGTGTTCATTGGCGATCGCTAAGCAGGAAATCTAGTTAGTTGCAAAAACTTCAGAAGTAAAGTTCCCATGTAACCCATAGGGAACATGATGTTTGAGATGCAACCGTGCTATCGGGCTTTTATGAAAATCACTAGCATCTAAAATCACCACATCTGAGCGGTGATGAGCAGCATCATAAACCAAAGCCAGTACCCAACCATCATCTTCTTTATCGGAACCTGGGCGTGGCACAAAAATCGGCTCACTCATAAAGCCACGAGGCGCAGCACTCCAAAGTTGTCTTTCTCCAGACTCTAAATCAATTTTCAGCAATGCTTGCAAGGGAGCGTTACCAGTCTCTCCATGAGTTGCGCCTATGTATAAATATTGATAAGGACGACCCACATTCGCCGGATTGATACTGGGAAACTCACAACAGCGGCTTTCAATCAACTTCTGTTGCACTGTCCCATCTTTGAGATTGAGACAAAACCGCCAAAGTTTTCCAGGAGACTGTGCCTCAAAATCGACTTTCCGAAAATCGCTTTCGGGTTCGACTTCTGGTAAAGATTCGTAGCAAATGGAGTCAATTAAAACTTCATCCCCCAGCTCAAAAGCATTAACGTGATGGAAGACGAAACCAGACTGAGTTTCTAGAATTTTTACCTCACTTTGCTCTTTTTTGGTAGTGCGAGGAATAACTATAATGCGAGTTGGCTGATTAGGCTGAAATTTGATACATTCTCCTGCTGCACGTATTCCCAAAGCTAGAGGTATCGGGTTAAAGATAACAGGATTTTGAAAAAAGATGCAGTAATTGGGAGTAATGACAAAATCATGGATAAAACAAAAACCTGGAACACTATGAGCGTGCTTTCTGACAATTTCACCCGCTGGGTTTAGCTCGAAAATAGTAATTGTTGTGGATAGTCCCGGCTTAATAGAAAAATTTACTAAGCAAGGTGCGCCTCCATCTTGGTCGCAACTAGGGTCTAAGCGCGGATGAGCACTAAAAGCTTCACCTGTTGACAAAACACCATTGAAATATTCTCTTCCCAAAGTTTCCAGAGTGTAGGGGTTGAGATGATGTGGTTCAGCAGCTTCCCACAATGCCAAAAGTTTCCCACCCCAGTAAATAACGTTGGTGTTAGCAATATTTTTGATTTTAAAGTCGAAGATATTAGCTAGCCAACCACCAGGTTTTTGTGTACCAAAGACACCGCGATAGAGAATTTTTCCGGCTTCTTTCTCTGCTAAATAACCTTCAGTATGGACAAAACGGTTGCGGAAATGAGCACGGCCATTGGTAAAGGTAATCCGACTAATCATGCCATCGCCATCAAAAGGATGATGAATGCGTTGTCCGTTGATATCTAGTAAACCGGGGCCATTTCTAAATAGCGTACCTTGCAATTCTGGAGGAATTTGTCCTTCAATATCATCAATCCAATAATCAAACTCTTGATTTAGAGATTGATATCCTTCTTGCCAGTCGCTACGAGTGTAAGATTTTTCTGTAATTGAACTTTCTTGAGTTTTTAAATTCTGCATATACTTGTTTTTTCGGCGTTGCATATTTGTAGAATTATTTATCTCACGCAGCGGAAAGTCTGAGCGCCGGCTTCCGGCGAACAGAACTTTCCAAGACAGAGGCGCAGAGATAATGAGGAGTTTTAGATTTTAATACATAAATTTTATCGCTTATTTATTTATGTAATACGATTTTTTCTTGTTGTTCTGCGCCAAAATATCAAGGCACTCAGAAGAATCTGTTTGCAGCTTTTGGCTAGATGATTTTTTAAACTACTCAACCGCTTGTCAATCTCTTTTTCGCAGACAGTATTAACTTAGACAAAAACGGTTTTTATACTATTTTTTTGTAAGGCTAGACCAAATTTTCTTGGCTTCTTCTTTCTTTGTGTCCTTTGCGCCTTTGCGGTTCGTTCCTCATATAGTTTGGCGCATCTTGATACAGAATTGGTATTATCCATTCTCAACCGAGGCAGGTTGCAAAGTTAGTGTCTCAGTTTGCTCCTCAGCAGCAGGTAGCCAGTTGAGGAATGGTAAGGGTAACAGCGTACTGAAGTTAGTAATCACCACTAATAGCCAAAGCGAATCAAAGTTAGTTGAAGTGATCCCCAGCCAATTCATGATTAATGCCCCAGATGCATGAGAAACCATTCCCGCTGAATTAAATATCGACATTAATAAAGCAAATAATGTTGCTTCCACGCCAAGGGGACAAAGCCTTGCGGCTAGAACCATCACTGGCATAAAGGCGATTCTTCCCATCACGGAAAGAATAAGACTATCACCTAAACTAAACCAGTGGTCATCTATACCCAAAACCCGATTTGTATGAGTCACTAAGATCAGCGTCGTCATTCCCAAAGTGGCTGAAAGAAAGGTACTCCAACCAAAAATCACGCGAAAAGGAATGCTTTTAAGAAAACGTTGAAAAATCCAAACCCCAACTAACGACGCAACACTTGTCAATAAATGCACTCGCCCCAAAAATTCTGGTTCAAAGTGTAGTTCGTTGGTGGAGAAGAAGAAAAAGGCTGAGTCAGCGCTTGGGGTGGCTTGCCAAATGAAGATGAACGCTGTTGGTAGCCAAATTGCTTTTTGAGTAAAGGCCTCGCGTAGTTGTCTTACTTGATGCTTTACTGCTATGAAGTTGGTGTGATTACTATCTTTAGCATCTTTGCTGATGGGAGTCTCAGCAATTAACCAAGCTACAACTGAGAGCAGAAGGGGGAATAAAGCGGTAATCCAAAAAACAGTTTGGGTGGTGAAATGCTCTAAGAGCATACCGCTCAAGTAAGCTGTTATCAAACCTCCAACTGCGGAAGCACCCCAGCACAGGGATTGTAGAGAACCTGCATCCGCTTGAGATTCGGCTCTTGCTCGTTCGACAACCAGCGAGTCAACTATCACGTCACTAACAGCAACAGATAGAGAACTCAGAAAGATCGCCACTGTAGCTGCCCAGCTAGTATGAACTATTGTCGCGAGGCTCACCCAAGCAGCAGCTCCCAATATCCCGGATAAAACCAAGTAAGGACGCCTACGATAGCCAAATATGGGAAAGCCATCGGAGACAAAACCAAATATTGGTTTGATCATCCAAGGTAGGGCGACAATTCCCAATAGTACTGACATCTGAGCCGGACTCAGCAGCAGTTCATCTTTGAGGAAAAAACTCACGGCTAGACGCGCTAACCCTAAAATTCCTTGGACAAAGTAGACAGTAAGAATTGCAATTAACTCGGCATTGGGTTCATGACCCAAGAAAATTTTTTCTGTTACTGAGTCTTTGACCTTGGACAAGCCAGAGGAGTGAATCAGCATTTGGTAAATATTCTTGAAGTTTTATCCACTTTTATATCATATCGATTTCTTAGGGCGTGGGTTGGTAGTAAAGCGAATATATCCTTGTGAAGATAGATGATTTAACCTAATTAAACAAAATTTTCCCCAAAGCTAGCTTAGATTTTGCACTCAGCATCCAAATCTGAGTTACGTAACGCTATTACCGCATTCTGTCCACCAAAGCCAAAACTGAAACATAACACCCGCTGAATTTTACTTAGACGTGCCACTTTTACTAGGTCTAAATCAAACTCTGGTTCCTGTAATCCTACACAAGGCGGTAAAACTTGATGCTTTAACGCCATGAGAGAAAAAGCTACTCCTAAAGCTCCTGATGCGCCTAGAGTATGACCTGAGCTTCCTTTTGTGGAACTAACTACCACTCCTTCAGGAAACAAACGCTGGATAACTTTGCTCTCTATGTAGTCATTTAGCTGCGTAGCTGTACCATGAGCATGAATGTAATCAATGTCGCCTGGTGTCAAACAACTACGTTTTAAACATTGATTAATAGCTGCGATCGCACTTTTACCTTCTGGTTCTGGTGAATTTGGATGATATGCATCGTTTGTTAAGCCAAAACCGATAATTTCACCATATACTTTGGACTGACGCTGTTTTGCCGACTCTGCTGATTCCACGACAAATACAGCTCCACCTTCACCTAAAACTAAGCCTTCTCGGTGCAAATCAAAGGGATAGGCTCCAGTTTTCGCTAAAGCACCCATCTGCTGAAACCCTGCTAAAGATAGGGGTGTAATTGGTGCTTCTACTGCCCCAGCAAGTACCTGTTGACATTGCCCAGTTTGTACAAGTAAAGCTGCTTGAGCGATCGCCCAAATACCAGTAGCACAAGCAGCCATTGGTGCCAGAACGATCCCAGATGCACTAATTTGTCGCGCAGCTGCGGTCGCATTCATCTGAGGTAAGGTGTCTAACCAATTTTCTAAACACACTCCCTGCTCACAAGAGGAGGGGGGTATTGTTGAATTTCTCCCCTTATCAATCTGCCGCGCTAGCAACTCCCAAGATGCCTGATGAGAACGACTCGACCCTATGACCACAGCACAATCAGGTAAAGGTGGAACTAATCCAGCATCTTGCAAAGCAGATGCAACAACCATCTGAGTCAGTATTTTTAATTCAGCTGGTTGTTGACCAATCAACCCTAAAGGAAGCGGTTCCAGCTCTGGAAATGGTTGGTGCAATCGAATTCCAGATTTACCTGCTAGCAGTTTTTGCCAGCTATCATTCAAGCTTCCGCCTAAAGCAGAAACTAAACCAATGCCAGTAATAACAACTTTCACCAATTTTGAAAATTAGGAGTAGGAGGCAGTGCTCTACTCGTTTACCCTGCCTCCCTTGTCTTATCTGCTCCTCCTGTGACTAACCAGGTGTTTTCAGATTTTCTGCACCTTGCGTGACTTTAGCAGAGTCAATGCGATCGCCTTGCTGAATTTTGTTAACTACATCCTGACCTTGAGTAACATAACCAAATACGGCGTAGCTACCATCCAAGAAGGCAAGATCTGCTAAAGCAAAGTAAAACTGCGACGAAGCAGAGTCGGGTTGTTGCGATCGCGCCATCGCTACTGCACCCAGTTTATGGGGCAACAAGACAGGTTGAGCGGTGGCATCGAATGGTTTATTGTAAGTTGGTGTATTTGCACCTTTGGGCGTGATTTCCAAAGGTATGTAGCGAGCGTTTCCTGTTTTTGGATCAATGTAACTGCCCGTTCCTAGTCTATTGGCTGGGACTTTTGGGTCTTTACTTTGAGGATCGCCCCCTTGAACTACAAACGGTTGAGGATCGCGTACAACTCGATGGAAAGCTAAGCCATCGTATACACCTTTTTGTACTAAATCTACGAAATTGCCCGCTGTAATTGGTGCATTAGCGCCGTCTACTGCGATCGTAATTGGCGAGCCTTTAACGGTGATTACTACAGTAGCGTTGCCTTCTAGGCGTGGTAAATCTGTCATTCCTGGTACACTCTCACTAGTAGTTTCAGATACAGATGTTGCTTCAGTAGTTGTGTTAGTGGTTGCCTCGGTTGCTGGAGAGGTAGCTGCCGAAGTTGGAGAATTAGAAGCGACTTGCTGAGTTGAACATCCTCCTAATGTCAAAGCACCGATGATCAAAAAAGCAAGCAAAAATTGTGAAATTTTTAACCGCATTGCCAGTTACTGATTCAACCAGAGTATCTTATCGTTTCAAGCGGTTCTAGATTTTAGATTTATCAAAAGAAGTAGTTAGGAGTCAGCAGTTAGTTATTGTGCTTATCTAGCTTATCCCTTTGCCTGCTGCTATCTCTAAATCCAAATTTTAGAGTCCTTCTAAGGGTACTTCCAAAAAGCGGGCTAACTCCGCACCTTGGGTTTCTAACTCTGTTAGGGATAACGGTTGACCTACCCGTGTTAAAGGTATGTCGCGCCGGCCCTTAAGACGCAGATAAAGTGCGCGAGTGGGATTAAGTCCTTCTTTGATGGCTATTCGCACAGATTGAACATCTTTGATGCTGCTATCAATTTGAATACGGCGGTTTTTGCCAGGAAATCCCCAACGAAAAATTTTGATTGTCCCAGTTTCTTGATTGAACTCATTGTAACCGCCGCCTACATCCCACAAAATTACTAGCCAGAGATATAAGGCTAAAAGCAAGCCAGCAGTGCCGTATAGTCCCATTACCAATCCTTGGGGCACGAATATCAGTTGTGTTGGATCAGTAACTATGAGTAAATTAACTTTTAGGTAACTGGATATCCCAGCCAGCAAAAAGCCTGTGGCTCCTAGAGTAACAATAGTTGCCCACCAGTAGTTGCTGAACCGACGAGAACCGAGAACATTTTGATGCAGGAGGCGATCGCCTTTGTTAATCGTTGTTGATGCCGTCATTGAACTACCTTGGCCCGTGAGATACTCCCTCTAAAAGTCTGCCATTGGAACTGGATATCTTGCAAGCTGAGGGGCTAGTACTCTTTCTCTACAAGACGCTACGCAAACGTAAAATTCAAAATTCAAAATAGAATATTTAAAATCGAATAACCCTTGTGGGTTCTACCTTTTAACCTCTTGAGAATGGGTCGGCTACTTTCGTCCCTCGGCACTAAAATTTTTAGATTTCTGAGAAAACTTGTGTCAAATTGTTAAATTTCTGATATTCATATTATTTATATAGGTTCGCGTAAAATACCCGATTCACTTTTGTGTGTTGGGCGAAAACCCGGACTAATATGATAAGTTAAGAATCATTAAGTTACCAAAAGCTAGATTACTAGTGAATGGTACGGGTAAAGGCATAACTCTGAGAAATGCTAATTTAACTAAGCGGCAAGTTCTCAGAATCTTAGATGCTTAAAGGCAGCTGAGAGTGTCAAAAAAAACGTTAATTCCTCACGGTCATTGCTGATAGAGGAATCACGCCACTCCTTAAACGGGGTAAAACTCGCGACTGGACTGGCTCCTCAAGAAAGCTCTGCCTTAGAAACGTTGCAATTTTAGTAAAAAGAGGATTTTAGTTCGATGACCATCGCAGTTGGACGCGCGCCCAGTAGAGGGTGGTTTGACGTTCTAGACGACTGGTTAAAGCGCGATCGCTTCGTATTCGTAGGATGGTCAGGGATATTATTATTCCCCTGCGCCTTCCTAG
>NZ_VJXY01000117.1 GCF_014831675.1 Komarekiella delphini-convector SJRDD-AB1
GATGAATCGCACTACCAACCGCTAGCTCATGGTACTCCGCGGCCGTGAGATTGTTCGGATATTCAATTGGGGCTTCGCTCATCAGCTTTTGCCCCCGCCCGTCAGGGAGCGCTCTTGAAAGTTTGTAACTGCAAACTTTTCAAAAGTTGCTATGACTGGAACTCTCCTGCTGCTTTGCTTCTTCTCTCTCAAAAGAATATGGGTGCTGAAACTCTCAAGAGTTGACAACACTGTGCCAAACACAAAGTTTTGGTCACTAGAAATCAGCAGTAACAGCTCCGCTTGTGGGTTTAACTCCTGTACCGTCTGGGCTAACTGATTCTGTTTGATTAAGATTTGTTTGTAATCATTCGTATTACTAGCAACGATTGCGATCGCCGCCTCCGATAGGTGCATACTAGACTTCAAAAAGAAGTCGGGTAAAGGGTCAGGGGTAAAGGTTAAGGCGGGAAGGGGATTTTCTTCACTCTTTTTCCCTTTCCCCTTTTCCCCTTGACCATCTTTAATTTCCCCTTGCCCTTCACCCTTTAACCTTGACCCACTGCACGAGCGATGCCAAAACCAGCTTGTCTGCGGTAACACCCTCGCTCTTTTCAAGACGTTACAGAAGCGAGTTTCCCTAAAAGAGCTAATAATCCACTTATTTAATGCGTCGGAATTAAGATGTGGGGTGTGCGGTACAGAGACAACTCCTGACAGCGTAACCTCGACACCCTCTTGTATTGAGCATTCGTCATTTTTCGCCATATATACCTCTAAAACTTGGTTTTCAAGCTTCAGAGGGGGTTTTGCGCTGCTACAGATTTTTAACCACGAAATTCGGGAGTTTTATTTACAAAACTTGATATTTTATAATTTTGAGGAATTTCAACAGCCAAAACTGCCACACAAAACTGGTAAGTTTCGTGTGGTTTCTCGTATAATACGAGAAGCAGCGGATTCAATCTCTTCCGACCAGTCAGTGGATAAAAGCGCCAAACTTTATCTACCACTGCCTTGGTTTCTCTGAGATAACCCCGCTCTGAAATTATTTAATTTTTCGCGCTTGGACAAAGCGTTACTCCTTAGTACGTTTTGTCCTTTAAATTTTCCACTGTTGTATATTTACCTCCATCTTCCACTTCAACTAGCCTTGATCTTACAGAACTTCTGAGCATCTGATATCTAGCATTGTTTTGATTTTTGCTTTAGACCTCCATATTTATTAAAGATTGTTTGAGGGGTAATCTGAGGTTTGGTAGCACCTCTGTGTAGGGTGGATTACCCTGTGTAATACAGTAAAAGCTTTTGCTCAAGATGCGATCGCTAAATGGGATGAAGCATTAGATGTATGCACTAATCCTTGCGGATCAGTTAAAATATACTTTTTAATTACTGGCTGGAGAGTAAAGCTAATTTCTTTAGTAACTGGGTCTTTGCTACTTTCGACTAACGACTGTTTTTCAAGCATTTCTAATGCTGTAACCAAGTCCGAGACAGAGATAGATGATTTACACTTTTGTCTTAGTCCACTCAACAAGTTATTAAAACTAATAGACGTTAAATTTAACGTTTCTTTTTCTGCTATATAAATCATAATTTGTTGCTGGAAATCACTTAAAACCTGACCAAACATATTATTAAGCATTTCTTTAAAACGATTGCTAACAAACGTGGTTTTATTTTCAAAAAATACTTCTGTACTACTAGCAAAAAAGTGATGAATTCGATTGACGACTGCTTTCATTTCGGCAGGATTGCCGCGATAAGTCTCAATCAATTCTTCACAACACTTCTTTTGCCCTGTCAATCCTTGCTCAGATAAAAACTGCATCGCTGCTTCAGTATCTAATCCTTCAAGCCTAAGATACTGAATAGGTCGATCAGCCTCTATAAAAACATCAAATTCACTAGGCCAAATTCTACTAGTCAAGAGAAAACAGCTTTGATGTTGCTCCTCTATTAAGCGACGAAAAAATACTTTGTATTCTGATGCCTGTTCGGAATTACTTATTTGAAATAAATCTTCAGATTCATCCAATATCACTAAACAACGTTGTGATTGCAACTGGTTAATCAACACGCTAATTAGCGCTTGAGTATACTTAGGCAATTTAAGCTCAGGTTCTGAGTTGCTAGTAAGCTCTATAAGATCTACTATTAGATCCTGTAGTAATGGAGCATGAGCGACTGATTTCCAAACTAAGCAATTAAATCTGGATGGAGATTCTTTACTAAGTTCTGCTACTAGCTTTGCAGCTAGTGCAGTTTTGCCAATTCCTGGGGATCCTATTAGTGAAATGCAGCGATTCTTGACTACTAATTCTTTTAAGTAGCTCAGTTCCTCTATCCGCCCATAAAAACTAGATGTACTAGGTAGCTGATCTTCCCAGATGTATGCTATTTCCCTGCTAGGGAGTATTTGTTGTTCCGGGATTGAGGCGCATTCAGCATGATACTTTTTAGTAACCTGTTCTAAACAAGGACGTAGCTTCTTTTTAGTAATCCGTTCATTGTTTCCAAGAGTTTCAGAAAGTAAGTCCCACAAGGGAGGAGCTATGCGCCTTTGCAAATAGTTAAGACTGTAAGGAGAGTTGTCTGCCATCTCCTCGTAATCATCGTCATTCCATGCTCCCTTTAAAACGGTAATTTCTACATCAGATAAATATTTACCTCTTTTGGCGTATACTAGGTCATTTACTACGAGTAAAGCTTGATTAAAAGTTACTCTTGCTGAAGAGGTTTGCCCTTTCCTCGATTCTTTTGGGATAAGAGAGGGAAGGACGGGTAAATTTGATCTCTGTGCAGCATTAAGATTCATAACTTTCTAGTTGCTTTAGTGTGGAAGATGTCCGCAAGGGATTTTTCGGGATTATGATTGATCTTGGAAGGTATTATATGCACTAATGATACTTTGATTTATTAAAACACAGTTATTCATTTATTGTAAAAAAAGTATCATTTAAATTTCTAATATAATAACTAATTTTTTCAGTACAATGCAAAATTAGTAATAAAATATACGTTTGTTAAAGTATGACTACTCAAGATTCTCAATTAACGCTTTCCCCGGTAGTAGTGGGTACTAGATTCTAGATGAGCAGACTATACCTGTTTATCTTTTTATAGAAGTGAGATATTGTATTAACCCCCTTTGCAATCAGCGTCAAAATACTGACGCAGTTGAAAGTTGTTTAGCATGTGGTACTTCCCTGCTAATTAATAACCGCATCCGGTTGATTAAGCCGTTGAAAACCCTTACTGACAACCCTTACAACTACTTTGATGTTTTCGAAGTAGACGACGCCGGAACTCAATGGAGTCCTGTACGTAAGCAGCGAGTTATGAAAATTCTAAAATGGAACTCGCCCAAACTAGTTGAGTTAATTGAGCGAGAATCCTTCACTTTACAGCTAATTCGACACCCAAATATTCCTAGAAGTACATTAGATGACTTTTTTACTTTTGTTCCTAACAATAGTCCCTTGGAATTACGCTGCTTAGTTATGGATAAAATCGAGGGACAAGACTTAGAACAATGGATGGAATCTAGCGGGTCAATTTCGCAAGTTCTAGCATTAGAATGGCTCAAGCAGTTAGTTGATATTTTACATGTAGTACATCGCTCTAATTTCTTTCATCGAGATATAAAACCTTCTAATATAGTTCTTCAGCCAAACAGTCAACTGGCACTAATTGATTTTGGTGTAGCGCGGCAGGTGAGTAACACTTATCTAGCTAAGGTTAGTGGAAGCGGGGGAACTAGCACAGGCAGAGGCGGTCGATATGAAATTACATCCGTTGTTACACCTCGTTACACTCCAATAGAACAAATTGAGGGACAGGCAGTACCGCAGTCAGATTTTTTTGCTTTGGGTCGAACTTTTGTCCAGCTAGTTACTGGACTTCAACTGATGGACTTACCCAAAGATAAACAAACAGGAAGACTAGCTTGGAGAGATAAAGCACCGCAAATTGACAAACCTTTTGCTGATTTCATTGATGAATTAATGGCCCCCTTGCCAGGGCAGCGTCCGCAGACTACTGAAGTAATTTTGCAGCGTTTAGAAAAACTGCCTCAGCAAATTAAAAATTATAGATTAGCTAATTCTAAAGTATTTAAATATAGCAAATATACATTAATGGCTTTGGGAATTCTTGGGGGCATCTTTCTTTCTATACCTCTAGCAGCGAACTACCTAGTGGCCCAAGGACAAAAGCTAGAAGCAGCAAATAATTCTCGTGGGGCACAAGAGCTTTTTAGCTGGGCTATAAAAATTAATCCTCAGAGTAATCTTACTATCTCAAATTTTTACTTTGAAAGAGCTGCTCGCAGTACTAATAGTGCTGAATTAGCTAAAAATTATTATGAATTAGCTATTAAATATAATAACAAAGATACTGATATCTATATTAATCTAGCATTAATTTGTGAAGAATTAAATGACTTTGATTGCGTAGCTAATAATTATGAAAAGGCGCTTGCGTTAAAACCTAATAGTTGGGAAGGACATTATGGGCTGGGAAGCTTTTATGATGATAAAGGGAAATACGAATTAGCAGAAAAGCAATATAGAATAGTAATTAAAATTAATAGGGAAGCAGTTGGAGCAACAAATAATCTATCTCGATTAAGAAATTTAAAGGGAGACTATAATCAAGCTACTAGATTGGCATTGGAAGGATTGAAACTTGCTGAAACTCCTGGACAACAAGCCGCGTTATATAAAAACTTGGGTTGGGCAAGATTGATGCAAAAGAAGTACAAAGAGGCAGAGAAATACTTAGAAAAGGCACTTGATTTGGATGGTACTAGAACTGATGCTGCTTGCTTGCTACCTCAAGCACAAGAAGCATTGGGTAAAATCAGCGAGGCTAGAAATTATTGGGAAGTCTGTATAACTCTTGAGTCAAATCAGCCAGAGGTTTTTAAATGGAGAGGAGAATTGCTAGATCGCCTCACTAAAAACTCTAAGATCGTTAATTAAGGATGATTTTTATGAAAGTACTAGCTTTAGCTCTTTGTTATGCTCGCGATCTACTGATATGCTAATAAACAGCTAACAGCTACATAAAGAATTATAATGCAGTTTTTACTCAACCGCAGTAATAGAGACTATAAGCCTCAAGTCGCAGTATTCACGTTAATATTAGCAGTACTTTCTTTAGATTCTAATAGTATAGGGGGGCGAACTCAGGCTGTAGCAATGCGTGAGTGTGATAGATCGAAGAGTGGTCGAGTTGTCAGTGAAGGAGACCTGTATTTGCCTCCAGGGAGTCAATTATGCACAGGAGATCAAATTAATCCAAGTAATGGAAGTACGGTTAAGGTTCTATGCTATTTGAATAGAAACTTTTTATCTCTCAAACATAGTACCATTTTTAATCCAGAGATATGTGCATCGTTAAAGGATGAGGTGAAGCGATGTTCAGTAGAGAATGTAGATAAGTGTCTTAGAAGGTTCAAGAGTCCAAACCATAACTACTACAAGCCAAAAGTAATTAGTCCCTACGGCAATTCAATTTTAAATACTCGTCCAGTAATCTCTTGGTATCCTGTCGCTGGAGCTGATAGGTATACGGTAATTGTTGAAGGAAATGACGTGAAGTGGAGAACAGAAGTAAAGAACGCTACACTGTTATATCCAAAAGACCAAAGACAATTGAAGTATGGCAACGCTTACACAATTACTGTTATCGCTAATAAAGGCAACTCTTATATTAATGACGATACAACAGTAGTTAATGTATTACCTCAATACTCCGGACAATTTTGAGTTGAGGGAATAGACAAGAAAACTATCGAACCATTAAGGTGCTGATTAGAACAAACAAGCACCGACTCGATAGCCATATGGAAATTGTACAAAGCTTACTGACC
>NZ_VJXY01000118.1 GCF_014831675.1 Komarekiella delphini-convector SJRDD-AB1
GTGAACCACGAGTCCGTAAACGCCGCCCAAAAGCTTACCCCTTAATGACCAAACCCCGGCATGAGTTACGCAAGCAATTGCAAACAGCTTAAACCACAAGTGTTTCGGCTTTTCTTAGTGCCATTCCAGTTAGCTACAAAGTGGAAAATTAATTCGCCCTTCTATTGAGTGAAGTTTATCTTTTTTCCGTTTCATGCAACAAAGCCTTTCGTCGTCTTAGCTGTGGCAGTGATGGCAGAACATCAGTTTGGGAAGTAAAAAATCTGCATGGCGCGCGAGTTAAAGATTTTTGGCAAAGCGAGAAAAATGAAGCGGATACCGCCTCAAATAAAGCGGATAACGTTTCAATTAAAGCGAATACCGCGACAATTGAAACGAATATTGCCACTCAAAACCAGTCAGAGCAAGGGTTCCAGGAACCCTCACGAACTCCTCAGAAACTTCTCACAAACTCTTCAAAAGAGATTGTGAGAAGTAACTCTTCCACTTCATACGAAAATACGCACTGTGACAAGACGGCGATGCCTACGGCGGCAAGCTACGCGCCTTTTGGGGGCGCGTCGCCTCAGACTCTCGAAAGCGTGGAAGAGAAGAAAGAAGAAGAATTACCTACGGTAACAGACTGCGCTTCGCTGGCGCTAGTGGATGCTGTACAGGGTCAATCTGCTTCTCTACGAGACCCTGCGCGAACGTTGCTGGGAGAAAACCAGGATTGTGGTGTTGAGACGATAATCCCTCATGAGGACACCTGTTTCACCGCGCCCGTGGCCCTCAATTTTGAAGAACCAGCCCAACATAGCCTTTCCACTTCTCTACGAGACGCTACGCGAACGCTGATAGGTGAAAACCAGATTTCGAGCGATGAGGACAAAACTCTTCATGTTGACCAAAGTTCCGTTGCGCCTGCCCCCAATGCTGATAAATGGTCGAGTGAGGCATTGTTTACCGCCGAAGCGATCGCAGCACGGTCTAAGGCTAGACCTGTACGAATGCAAAAACTAAAGCTGGCGGAGGTATTGAGAGAGAATCCAGGATTTGAGTTTCTTACGGAATGTTGGAATGATGATCCAGCGTTGCAAATTGTCATCAGGAAGCTGCTGGCGAAGTTTGGGCAATGGGTGGTTGCTTGTGTGGATGGAGAGTTGGTTAATACAAACTTATGCCCCGTTAGTCAAAGTGTTGTAAGAGAAAGAGCTATCTGCAAAGATAAAGTTCTCAAAGCCAGTTGTGGACAAGGTGATTAAGTCACCATTGTTGTTAAAGGTGAAGTTAGCAGGCTCAAGAGGATTGCCAGGCGTAACACCAGAGACAGTCACTTCAGAACGGTTAAAAGCACTAAGGTCAAGAATGTCAAAACCTGTCCCACCATCAACAATTGCAGAACCGAACCCCTGGAAGTAGTCATTTCCTCCAAACAGACCAATTTCCAGCCCACCACCGATAGTGACTTTTTGTTGAACTTCATTGATGGTAGTGGTGGCGAGAATTTTGTCATTGCCATTGCCAGTCAAGATTGTTCCTCCTCCGTAAATACCATAAGCCATACCATCTGTTGTTGTAGCCTGCCCAACAAGGGTATTATCACCTTTAGCTATGTTAATAGAACCGTCGTTGGAGATGCCTATGGTGATGGTGTCTACTCCTGAGCTACCAATTATTGTTGTAGCCTGTCCAGTAAGGGTGTTATTACCTTCAGCTATGTTAATAGAACCGTCGTTGGAGATGCCTATGGTGGTGGTGTCTGCTCCTGAGCTACCAATTATTGTTGTAGCCTGCCCAGTAATATTACTCTCACCTATGTTAATAAACCCGGTCTGGGTGTTCTCGATGCCTATGGTGGTGGTATCTACTGCTGAACTACCAATTGTTATTGTTGCCTGTCCAGTAATATTACCCAAACCTATGTTAATACCCACGCCGTTCCCGATACCTGTGGCGCGGATGTTTGCTCCTGAACTACCAATTGTTGTTGTAGCCTGTCCAGTAATATTACCCTGACCGATGAAAATCCACCCGGTGTTATCAATACCTGCTGTAGCACGGGTATTTGCTGCCGAGCTTTCGGCATAACCGGTAACTATGAGGATGTTGCCTATTATCTGGCTTAGTTCAGTGTTATGGATGCCGATTCCATTCCCGCCAGTGCTACCGTTGCCCCCGATACCGATGCCGGTAATAGTATTATTTCCCGAACCTGTAACAAGAAGACCGCCAGTAACGCCGGAACCGGTGTCATCCCCGTTAGCGATGCCGATTCCATCACCGTTAGTGCTACCATTGCCCCCAATACCGATGCCGATAATAGTGTCATCTCCTGAACCTGTATCAAGGTCGGTGTTGCGGACGCCGACTCCATTACCGCTAGTGCTACTGTTGCCCCCGATACCGATGCCAGTAATAGTGTCATCTCCAGAATCTGTATTGATACCGCTGGTGTTTTGAATGCCGATTGCATCACTATCGGTACTACCGTTGATTGCAATCGCGATGCCGAGAATAGTGTCATCTCCCTCCCCGGTATTCAGTTCGACGCCACCACTGGTGCTGATGCCGATACTATTACCGATGCCGAGAATAGTGTCATCTCCCTCCCCGGTATTCATATTGCCACCGCCACCGCTGGAGATGCCGGATAGATTACCAATGCCGATGATAGTATCATCTCCCGAACCTGTAAAATTCTCAGCGCCGTTTACAATGCCGAATAAATTACCAATGCCAATGATAGTGTCATCTCCCTCCCCTGTATTAAAACCGTTAAAAACATTGAAGATGCCGAATCCATTACCAATGCCAATGATAGTGTCATCTCCCGAACCAGTATCCACATTCCTGAAGTTCAGGATGCCTTCTGAATTACCAATGCCGATGATAGTGTCATCTCCCTCTTTGGTATTCAGTTGACCATCGTTGTTGATGCCGTTTCCACTACCGATGCCGATGATAGCGTCATCTCCCTCTTTGGTATTCAGTTGACCATCGTTGTTGATGCCGTTTCCACTACCGATGCCGATGATAGCGTCATCTCCCGAACCGCTATCCAGTTCACCAGCGTTACCGATGCCGTTTCCACTACCGAAGACAACACCGCTGATGCCGATACCCGTAATAATGTCATCTCCTGAGCCTGTACGAATGAAACCTTCAGTTAAAATATCAATACCAATTGCCGGATTTGCATTTAACTCTTCCCCGATTAAAATGTCACTGCCGGGAGTGCCGATGAAATTGGGTGGAACGGTAAGTCTAGGCATGAGCAAAATCCTCTCAATTGATGTTAATGATTCTTTTTTGGTCACTTAAGCCGAATGCAGTCCAACGAACTAATCAGATTACAGGGCATCAAAATTTGCGAGCGCATCCAATAAATTTGTGTGCGTTTAACTAGCACTCAACACATCAAAATTGTCAGGTGAGGCAAGAATAGAATTCAACTTGGTATTGAACCAAGAATGCCTGTCAATTCGGCTCTCTTAAGCCTTGTACGTCCCAGTAAGAGCATAATAGTTAACTAAACTTCAATTTCCACAGAAATCCTAGAACTAATTTCAAAGCAGTTCCATCTAAGAGACATTGTTTCTGTTAATCACTCACTATCTGAGAGCGGTTTTGTCAAATATTACTAATCGCTATCCAGTTGGAAATAACGCTAGGTTAGGCATATAAAAAATCAGCTAGAATATTTTTATCAGGTACGTGCCTCTTTAGGGATTAGAGTTTGCTAGTAACCAACTCAGTAAGCTTTTTAGCCTTTTCAACTGGATAGTAATTTCTGTCACACTATGCTGCTAGGCAATTAGTTACTTAGCAGGAAACTATACAAGCTACTAGCTTGATTAAATCAAGTTAACTGCTTATATAGTTATTTCCAAAGACATAAAAATTTGGTTTTTTTAGAGAATTACGTATAATTTTTTACACACAAGTATTCTTTTAGTTTCTAGTCAGAGGAAACCACAAAAAACACCAGCCGTGTTCTGATCGCGACCCGTTATGCGACTCTAGATGTTGACGGCTGGTATCTTTATAAGCGAACAAGTACCTTACGTGCGTTTGCTGCTATTTAAAAGCTATTGCCCCCATACGGCACAACGTCAGATGTATATTAACTGACAACAAAAATGAAACAAAGCTTTGATGGAGTAATGGTTTGACGGCAAGCCTCCAAATCAGATAGCGTGACCTGCTGTGGTCGCCCTTCATCAAACGCCAGCAATGCGGCTTCATCAGTTTCTAATTCTGCGCCGGAGAATTTTGCGGTGGAAGCTGCGATCGCAAGAATGATTATTTGAACATGCTCTCTCAAACAACGACCCAATAAACACCTTGATTGCGAACCATGTAGGATTTTCCTTTGATAGTTGCAGTTCCAACCTGGGGATTATTTTTGAGGTGTTGAATATCTTTGATAACTCGATAAACTATCTTTTGAGAGCCATTGTTTCGTACCTTGATGGGTCGTTTAATGATTGGCGGTTTATGTATTGACATGACTCAAAACAATTGAAGCTGCTCAGAGCTTTCTTTAATAGTTCTAGGGTTACAAGTCATCCCTACAACTTCCGAACAGCGAATCATTAATTTATCCCGATTGATCACCAAGTTTGATTTCTGTTTTTGCCCTGGTATTGGTAAATGACCAAACACATACTTTGGATGAGTATTGCTATCTGAAGAGTGCAAGTATTGATAGAAAGCTCCATCAATTTGGTATACTTTTGTTGGATTAAGTGATTTGGGATCACAAACAGAATTGAGTTCCATTTTCATTACCCTTATTGAAAAGACAAATACTTTCATCTAGATGCAAAGCGTAGCGATCGCTATTGATTGAACTAGCTGTAAACTTTCAGCGATGGGGCTTTTCGTTTCAAGTTCCCGTTGTTATCATCACCGTTAGTTGTGATTGTCGGTTGAGGGCATTCAGATTTTTTACACTGATAATTCCAATGATTAATCTGTGTTTTCTGCCGATGTTCTACGAGAACAATTTGATTTTTGTACTTTAAGTCTTTACCACTGATTAAATAAGCATCTTCCAGTGCATAAAAACCAGTCGAAATATAATAGCGTTTGTTGAGGGACATCAGCGCATCCCAAGCTTGTTGATGCTGTTGTATTTTACTCATTTAAACTGAACTCATCTAAATAATTCATCACTTTGAAGCGTAGCGATGTAATGTGCAATAATTACAAAAACTAGGGGGTAGGGGTGTAAGGGTGTGAGGGTATAGGGGAGAATAAAATCCCTTTAGGGGTGGGTATAAAGCCCAAAGAATGAAAAAGATTTGTATCGAGGCGCATAGCTCAAGATATAAGGCGTCCATGTTTTCAATCCCATGTTTTTAACGTGAGTCCCTTACACCCCTACACCCTTACACCCCTTTGAATTTTACCTTTGGCTATAGCTGAGATTGCGGAAACTTTTGGTAAGTGAAGTTTCCGCATTTTTCTAGTAAGTACAATGTCTGAGTCTTAAGCGCTAACCTTTTTCTTGGGTTGAGATAATCTGGATGTACCATTAGATGAGCGAGGTGTTTGAGAAAGAGGTGGAGGAACTGTACCAAAGGGAGTGCGAATCTCTAAATCTGCATTTAACTCTTTTTGGAGAACCGCTAATCGTGTCAAGTGTGAGTCAGGGCGAACGCATCTTATTTACTAATAAAAACTAAAAAAGATTTGAAAATGACATAGATAATCCTACAAGTTGCTACAACTATAAATAAAACAAATCCCTAACCTTTCAACAATAGAGATTAG
>NZ_VJXY01000036.1 GCF_014831675.1 Komarekiella delphini-convector SJRDD-AB1
GAGCAAACACCTTCCGCGCCTTCAATCCCACCCAATCAGAAGAAACCTACTCAATGGTGACGGCAAACCGTTTCTGGTCACAGATATTCGGGATTGCCTTCTCCAACAAGCGCTGGCTGCACTTCTTCATGCTGTTTGTGCCAGTTACAGGCTTGTGGATGAGCGCCGTCGGCATCGTCGGTTTGGCACTCAACCTACGGGCTTATGACTTCGTTTCCCAAGAATTGCGAGCAGCAGAAGACCCAGAGTTTGAAACTTTCTATACCAAAAACATTTTGCTGAATGAGGGCATCCGCGCTTGGATGGCTCCTCAAGATCAACCTCACGAACAATTTGTATTCCCTGAGGAAGTTCTACCTCGCGGTAACGCTCTCTAAGAATGATCAGAAACAAATTAAAAGTGACCATGATTCTGATTAAGGGCTATGGTTTGAGGAAATCTAGCACTAATCAGAGAATGTAAAGCCTGCGGTTAGTTATAGTTGAAGCAAAAAATTGTGAAAAGCGCAACCATTGCTTCCCAAAATATCCTAGGCAAAAGCCAGAAAAGTGCCAAAATTATCCATTACTTAGTACTCCTCCACCAAAAGGTGGGGGTTTTTCTATTTATGGTTAATATCTCTAAATTTATGTGTTATCTTAAATAAAGATTACAAGCTCAGAGCAACAACGCTCTGCCTTTTTGAAACTAAGACCGCTTAGGCAACAAGGAGGTGATGCCCATGATTGAAAGTAGTAAATGCATGGGTCATCAGGTTGCAGTTAGCCGGCTGTGTGCCGGGGCTGTTCTCTAAAAGCAAGCCTTAGTCATCTTGAGAGACTAAGTTAGCTCAAGTAGCTAGGCAAGCTCGGAGTTCCTTCCGGCAGTCTGGTTGCAACCTGAAGACCCGCTAGACCGCTCTGAATTAGATTTCCTAATCTAATTCAGAGCGGATAGTTTTTTATGGGTGACTTTTAATTTATCAATCCTTGCTCTTGAAAGCTTAGATGCAAGTGACGTTAAAGTATTTATTAACAAAAAAATATCTTCATCAATCCTTGGTAATTTACTAGGCGTGAACAAAAGTGTCCATGTCCTTGGACAAACTTGAATATAGATATAGATACATTATTTAGTTACTCGATCCTCACATACCTTATTTATATAAAGTGATGAGAGGAGTTTCGCCAAATAAAGCGTAAGAAGTGATAAAGCTATAAGCAGATGTGCATCCAACTTGCACTTTGGAAAACTTAGTAAGTCAAGAGTTAGGAGTATTTTTCTTTTTGCTTCTGACTCCTGACTCTTAAGTGAATATGTAACTTGAATGCTGATTAGCTTAAACGAGGGACTTTTAATATGGCAAAACTACTTTCTGAGGCTGAAATCCAAGAACAGGCAAGCGCTCTGTCAGATTGGATAGTTGAAAAGTCCAAGTTGCAGACTACCCGCAAATTTAAGGATTTTATCCAAGCAATTGAGTTTGTAAATAAGCTGGTGGAACCGGCTGAGTCTGCGGGACATCATCCAGATATAGAAATTTCTTACAACAAAGTGAAGATTACACTCACGACACATGATGCAGGTGGGTTGACGCAGAAGGATTTTGATATAGCAGAGGTAATTTCCCAAATCAACTAAGTAATTTCTCTTGCAAGCTGCCAAGTGTCTAAAGCCTTTAGCGGTTTATCTAAATAGGGATTAGTAAATGCCCAAAACCTTACTCCCTGCTTAGATATATAGATAACTTATGTGTGACAGTTATCAATGCGATCGCTCCTATCTTGCCATCCCAATCAGGTGTTTTATAATGTTATGATATAAAGATATGTTTTTGCATAAGTTAATTGCATAAATTTTTAACGATAAGTTAATCAGTTATTAGCTTTGCAAAAACTAAAATTGTAGTAATGGCAACTATGCTTCATCCACAGGTTTCAATGAGATGTCGCATTTTTGAGAATTAGGTGCAACAAAGGCAATTATCTATACAAGGTGTGAGGAGAAAAGGAAAGATGTCTAATCTCTTATGGAAATCATTAGTGGTTAGTCCAGCAGTTTTGGGAGCAACATTGTTAGTTTCAACAACAGCAATTGCGGCTCCAAATACCACCAATGAAGTATCACCAGCTGAGCAACCAAGCGTAACCACGCTTGCTCAACAACCAGAGTTGTTGGCTCAAACAGCTAATGATGCCAACGTTTTAGATCAAGTTAACCGCTACAGTAACGAAGGCAACAAGAACAGTACCCAGGCTCAGGTAACATCGGTTTCTCAGTTTTCCGACGTACAACCTACCGATTGGGCATTCCAAGCATTGCAGTCCTTAGTTGAGCGCTATGGTTGTATTGCGGGTTATCCCAATGGCACTTATCGCGGTAATCGTGCTCTGACCCGTTATGAATTTGCCGCTGGTTTAAATGCCTGTTTGGATCGGGTTAATGAATTAATTGCCACAGCAACAGCTGACTTGGTAACTAAACAAGACTTAGCCACTTTACAGCGGTTACAAGAAGAATTCTCCGCAGAACTGGCAACCCTACGCGGTCGTGTCGATTCCTTAGAAGCGCGTACCGCTGAATTGGAAGCAAATCAGTTCTCTACTACCACCAAGCTAGTTGGTGAAGCTATTTTTGCTGTTAGTGATGCTTTTGGTGATGGAACTGGTGATGCTAACAACACCGTCTTCCAAAACAGAGTACGTTTAGGCTTGCAAACCAGTTTCACTGGTAGAGACGTTTTGACCACCCGTCTTGCGGCTGGTAATTCACAAGCCTTTGCAATCCAAGATACTGCCGGAAACCCTATTCCCAGTTCTGAAGGCGCTCAAACTTTCCAAATCGGTAGTACTGGTGACAACAGCGTTGATATAGACAGACTGACCTATGAAGTACCCATAGGCCCAGCTCAGGTTTACCTCGCAGCTGCCGGAGGACGACACAGCCATTATGCTGCTGTAAACAACCCATACTTTTTTGACAAAACTGACGGTGGTAATGGCGCTTTATCTGCCTTTTCTTCTGAAAGCCCCATCTATCGGATTGGTGGTGGCGCAGGTGTAGCACTTAACATACCTTTTGGTCAAGGTGGCGGTATTCTAAGACCCAGTTCAGTTACAGTGGGTTACTTGTCATCAGAAGCCAATGCTCCTGGTGCAAGTCAAGGTGTATTCAACGGTGACTATGCAGCTCTAGGTCAGTTGAACTTTAGTGTTGGCGATCGCTTAGCTTTAGCAGCCACCTATGTTCATGGATATAATGGCGCAGGTAGTGCTCTATTTGATTCTGGTCTGAATCTGACTAACGCTGGTGGTGTTCCCCTTGGTGTAGTAGGTACTCAACAAGCCAACACCTTGGCTAACTCATCTTCCAGTAACTCCTACGGTCTGTCAGCGGCGTTTAGACCAAGCGACAAACTGTCTGTCAGTGGCTTTGTAGCCTACACCGATGTAGTAGGTTCCGGTGCGGGTGATGATTTTGAATCTTGGACTTACGGTGCTGGAGTTGCCTTATCTGATTTTGGTAAGAGAGGTAACGTATTGGGTGTCTTCGCAGGCGCACAACCTTATGCTCTCAACCGCCCAGGTTTTGGTGGTGGCGATGTACCATATCAAATTGAAGGCTTCTACAAATATCGTGTGTCGGATAACGTTTCAATCACTCCTGGCGTTATTTATCTGACTTCGCCTGGTCAAAACAGCGATAACGATGATGCAATTATCGGTACACTCAGAACAACCTTTACCTTCTAGAGTGTTGAAAACTAACTTGCAATTTTAAATCCTATTGCTCCCCGCCATCAGGCGGGGTTTTTTGTTTTTAGGAACGGCAACAAACCCTAGCGGGGAACCGGAGTATACTGGAAAAAGAAGGAGTTATAAGTTGAAAATTCAAAACTCCTAACTCACGTCGTAACAAACTTTTTCTAAACAAGCTTTTTTGATAGAGGTGAGCAGGATCAAGTTTATAGCGCGTAAAATTCTAACTACTAATTCTTAACTTAATTGCTGCCTGTGGAACTATCGTGTAAATCTGAATACGCCATTCTTGCCCTGTTAGAAATGGCTTCTCATTACGAAAGTGGCGAACCACTGCAAATTCGACAAATTGCAGCACAACAAAACATACCCGATCGCTATTTGGAACAGCTACTAGCAACTTTGAGGCGTGGAGGTATAGTTAAAAGTCAACGCGGGTCAAAAGGCGGTTATTTTTTGACGCGAGAACCTCGAAGAATAAAACTTTTAGAGATTTTAGGCTGTTTGGAAGGTTTGGATATGGGAACGAATGAAGAAGATACTAATACTAAAACTATAGACAGTTCTGTTATAGAAGAAATCTGGCTAGAAGCATCTCAGGCTGCGAACGCAGTGTTGCAAAACTATACACTTCAAGATCTCTGTGAAAAACGAGAATCACGTCGGCAACTAGATATCATGTATTACATTTAGTCATTAGTTGTTTAACTAATGACCAAGAGAGCAAAAACAACTGACTAATAAATATTTACTAATAACTAAGGACTAATTATGCGAATTGCTCGTAACATCACAGAACTCGTTGGTCGTACACCTCTAGTGCAATTGAACCGCATTCCTGAAGCAGAAGGGTGTGTTGCTCAAATTTTGGTGAAACTAGAAAGTCTGAATCCATCCGCATCAGTTAAAGACCGGATTGGAGTAAGTATGATTAATACTGCCGAGGAAGAGGGGCTAATAACTCCTCGCAAGACGGTTTTGGTGGAACCCACCTCTGGAAATACAGGAATTGCCCTAGCAATGGCAGCAGCAGCTAAGGGTTATCGATTAGTTTTGACAATGCCAGAGACGATGAGTGGAGAGCGACGGGCAATGTTGCGGGCCTATGGAGCTGAACTAGAACTAACACCGGGTGCTGAGGGGATGAGTGGGGCAATTCGGCGGGCACAGGAGATAGTTGACAGTATGCCGAATGCTTATATGTTGCAACAGTTCCGTAATCCAGCAAATGTAAAAGTGCATCGAGAAACTACAGCTGAGGAAATCTGGGAAGATACTGATGGACAGGTTGATATAATTGTGGCGGGGGTCGGAACAGGTGGTACGATCACTGGTGTAGCAGAAGTAATTAAAACACGCAAGCCGAGTTTTCAGGCGATCGCCGTTGAACCGGCCAATAGTCCAGTATTGTCTGGCGGACGACCTGGGCCACACAAAATTCAAGGAATTGGCGCTGGGTTTATTCCCCAAGTACTCAAGATAAAATTGATTGATGAAGTGATTACCGTCACCGATGAAGAAGCGATCGCATTTGGTCGGCGTTTGGCAAGAGAAGAAGGACTACTATCTGGTATTTCCAGTGGAGCCGCCTTGTGTGCGGCGATTCAAGTTGCCCAGCGTCAAGAAAACAAAGGACGCTTAATTGTGATGATTCAGCCCAGTTTTGGAGAGAGATATCTAAGTACACCATTGTTCCAAGACCTAGAGGCAAGGGTAGCAGCTAGCGTCAGCTAACGATAAATTAGATGAATGGCCGATTCTAACCACTACGAAACACTCAAAGTTAGTCAAAATGCCAGCCAAGCGGAGATTAAGCAAGCTTATCGCCGCTTGGTAAAATTATTTCATCCTGACAGTAATCAGGAAACAGCGGATAACGAGCGGATTATCCACATCAATGCCGCGTATGAAGTCTTAGGCGATACTCATAATCGTCTCAATTATGACCAACAACTACGAAATGGCTCTCAAAAAGTAAATAGCGATCGCCAACAGCGTACTGCTTCTGCTCAAAAGCGTTACAAAGCAACACGGCAAACCGGACGGGATGCTGACGAACAAGTTGATGAATGGCTGCGCCGAGTTTATCAACCAGTCAATCGCCTGCTTTGTAGCATTCTCTATTCACTAGAGGAACAAATGGAGCAATTAGCTGCTGATCCCTTTGATGATGAGTTACTAGAAGAATTTCAGGAATACTTACAAACTTGCCGAGATGAGTTCAAGCAGGCACAAATGACTCTTCGCTCCCTACCGAATCCTCCTAGTTTAGCAAGAGTAGCAGCTCACCTCTACTACAGCCTCAGTCAAGTAGGAGATGGGTTAGAAGAGTTAGCTTACTTCCCTTTGAGCTACGATGATCGTTATTTACACACAGGTCTAGAGCTATTCCGCATAGCTGAAAGATTGCATTGTGAGGCGCAAGCATCGGTTGAATAGTTAATGTCATTTGTCATTAGTCGTTTGTCCTTTGCTAATGACTGATGACAAAGTAAACAAAAATTAGTTTATGCTGGAAGCAGTGAAAGGTTAAGAAATTTTAATTTTTGCTCTCAGTATACTCATGCAATGCATTGTTAATCGCCGTGCTCAGTTTTCAGCAAGTCATCGCTATTGGTTGCCAGAACTAAGTGAAGCCGAGAATATTGAAAAATTTGGTGCTTGCTCTAGATTTCCCGGACATGGACATAACTATGTATTATTTATCTCCCTAGCCGGGGAATTAGACAAATATGGCATGGTGCTGAACTTGTCCGACGTGAAACACGTAATTAAACGGGAAGTTACTAGCCAATTGGACTTCTTTTATCTCAACGATGTGTGGACAGAATTTCAACAAACTTTACCCACCACTGAGAATATTGCACGGGTTATTTGGCAGCGACTATCACCCCACTTGCCTTTAGTCCGTGTACAGTTATTTGAACATCCTGAACTTTGGGCAGATTATATGGGAAACGGAATGGAAGCCTACCTGACCATTAGCACTCACTTTAGCGCCGCCCATCGGCTGGCTCACCCCAAACTCAGTAACGAAGAAAACACTGAGATTTACGGGAAGTGTGCCCGTCCTCACGGTCACGGACACAACTACCATTTAGAAGTCACTGTGAAAGGGGAAATTGATCCGCGCACTGGCATGATTGTTGACTTAGGTGCTCTGAATCAGGTGATAGAAGATCATGTGCTTGAGCCGTTCGATCACACCTTTTTAAATAAAGATATTGCTTACTTTGCCGAGGTCGTGCCCACTGCTGAGAATATTGCACTTTACATTAGTAATTTACTGCGATCGCCTATTCAGGAATTGGGAGCCAAGCTTTACAAAGTTAAACTGATTGAAAGTCCCAATAACTCCTGCGAAATATACTGTACTGAGTCAGAATCCAATTTAGTCAATAACGTCATGAATGAGCCTGTTTTGGCAAAAGTTTAAGTAATTGGTAATAGGTAATTATTTTTACCATTACCTATTATTTACTAGTATTTCATTGCTTTAGTTTGCCAGCCTCAAACGAAAAGAATTCAAGGCTAGAAAAGTTTACTCACCAAGCAGTTGAAACCAGGTAGCAAAGGACTTGTCAATTCATCCTGGCTAAATAAAGTAACTGCTAGTTTTAAGGCAGCCTGTTCACAACGATAAACCTCAACTTTCTTCTGTATGCCATCGCAAATCCAATATTCTTGACCCCCTTGCACCGAGTAAAGCTTTAACTTTGATTCCCTGTCACGTTTTTCGTTTTTTTCACCGGGCGACAGAACTTCTACTACTAACTCTGGTGCGCCCATCAGGTGTCCAGCCTCATCTAGCAAGCGTTCTAAGCGTTCATAACTCGCCCACACCACATCAGGGATCACATTGTCGGCATCTGAGAAAATAATTCCTGGGGCAATCGCAGCCTTACCTAGACCACATTTCATCTGACCAAATTTTAAGAAATGTACCAACATTGATGCATGTCGCCTGATGATCCCAGTGAGGCGCTTTAGTCACAAATAATTCTCCATCAATAATCTCATAGCGATTTCTGCGTTCACGAAGTGTCTCGGAACGAGAATCGCCTGCAAATAGCTCTAAGTCGGCAGTCGTCCAACGCACTGGAGTTGTTTGCATAAAAACCCCCTAGCATTTTTCTAAATAATATTTCAAAAATATCGACGACGTGCGGAATGTCGCAAATAACGATAAATTATCCAGGCTAGAATTCCGAAAATGAGATTTAGCGAAATTTTTCTAAGCATAAACCACATTATCTCAGTATCAAAAAGCTGCGACAAACGCAAAGGGCTAAGTTGTCTTGCTAAGATAAACAGCCCAAAAATAGCATTTCCACCCAGTATAAGAGCAAACATCACTAAACCTCGTTGCCAGTAACGATGCTGGGGTGTATAACCTGATATCAAGGTAATAGGGGGTTTGCCTTGCACTTTTTGCAGTAATTGCTCCAGTCGCCAAAACATCCACAGCAGCAACGGAAATAAACCATAGCTAAGGTAACGTAAGGGTGGTGAGTAACGCCAAGCACTAGATAGGACATTGACTAGGGCATGACAGATTACAGCATTAAGCCAAGCCCAAAGAACAAGCTTCTTATGTCGATGCAAACGTATCCTGGAGGAAATATATATTCCCAGGGCATATCCCCAAGGAGCAGAAAACATAGCGTGGACTGGCGTGCCGATGCTACGGTCAAGAATTGATGCTGTGCCGTGGAAAAGGTAAATCCAGTTCTCTTGGGCGGTGAATCCGAGAGCAACAGCTATGGTGAAGAGAAAAATGGTAGCAGGGAGTAATCGATACCTACGTTGCAGATAGCAGGTTGGAACTACAACCCCTATCAACTTGCAACCTTCTTCAATTGGCCCTATTTCCACAAGCTGCCGCAAGGCTACACCAACCAGCCCAAATGTGCAGCGCCTTGTTACGAAACATCCCTGGTGCTGCCAGTCTACAAGCCAGTTGAATACAGTTTCAAAAATCCATTCGAGACTGAGAGCACAGAAACCAGATATCGCCCCAATTATAAAGAACAATAGCAAGCGTAACAAAGGTGGGGCATTTGGGACACGACAATAGTAGTAGCCCAGCAGCAGTATTGGGGGCATTACTGCCCACAGTAGTAGGAAGAAATCAACCACTCACCTGAGCAATTACTGTGCGATGACGGGGACTGTTGCCAATGATAGTAGGAACTTGGAAACCCGCCTCAACAATAGCTTGCTCAATGTCCAAAGTGAAATATTCATCTAAGTATGGTTCAGTACTTTTGAGCAATGTCAAAATGTATGCTGGCATTTTCTTGTAAATTTCAGACTTGGGATTCATGTCCATAATTGCCAAGTAGCCACCTGGACGCAACACTCGCCGCATTTCAGCAAAAATCTGTCGGGTTGCTGACTGGGGTAATTCATGGCACATCAAGAAAATAGAGACTAGATCAAAAGAGTTATCTGGTAGTCCACTAGATTCAGCTTTGGCATGAACCCAGTTAATTATTTTAGATTGACGTTGTTGGGCGCGGTAGTGAGCAACGGCTAAGAAGTAGGGAGATAAATCTAAGCCTGTGATTTGAGCGTGAGGATAAACTGCTTGTAGGGCGAAGGTACTTAAGCCGACACTGCACCCTACATCTAAAATATCTTGTGGCTCGTTAGGAATTTGGCTTTTGAGAATATTGTGGTAACTTTGGCGCAGCATTAAATCGCCTTGCGCTTCAGTACCTTGCCAAATTTTAGCGTGGACAGCGTGAGCGGCTGACTCTACCTCAAAAGCAGCTTGCCAGTTGAGATTTCCGGTTTCATAGGCATGGAATGAAGTGAGGTAGTAATCGGGATAGGAAAGTAGAGGATTTTGTACTTGAGCTAGATCAGTTTTCCAATCACGTGCCTGTAGTGTTTCAACTTCTCGCGTCCAAGGCACGCCGATTTTCTCAGCGCGTTTAATCATCATTTGTCTAGCTTGATGCTTGGCCAGGTTAGCTAAAGGCTTAATTGCCAGTATGGCATTCACCAAGCGGGAAGCTAAGCCAGGGGCAGTATTTACAGCAGCGGTCATAAGTCAGTTTGCGTTGAATAGCCTTTTCTACTTATGACATACTTGCTGCAAACCAGTCTAGAAGCAAATTTAATTATATAACGACAGTCTGTCTCCCCTGATTATCACAGAAACTTGACATATGCAAATTACCAAGATTCTTGGAAGATGCAAGTAATACTGGTATTTAATTTATTTTTATCAGAGAAATTTATTTAAGACTGGTAAAATTTCGATACTTAGCAAAATCTATCTCAACGGAGATGGCAAAAGCTCAGGTGTCATTTAAAAGAAAACTACTATCAACTTCTCGATAGAAAATTATGGCAAGAGCAAGAAGAAGAGTAAGTGGCTTTTTAAGAGATTTTCAAGAATTTGCCCTAAAAGGCAATGTAGTTGACTTAGCGATCGCTGTCATTATTGGTACTGCCTTTGGCAAGATAATCACCTCTTTTGTTGAAGATGTGATTATGCCATTGATTAACCCTTTGGTGAGTTTAAGTGGTAAAGACTGGAGAACAATCACTATTGGGCCAGGAATCGCTATCGGGAAGTTTCTCGGTGCAATAGTTGACTTTTTAGTCATTGCTTTAATTTTATTTTTAGCAATTCAAGCCTTACAAAGATTCAAAAGACAAGAAGAAGTCGCTGATAACTCCCCACCAGACCCTAATCTTGTAGCTCAGGAAAGACTAACTGGCGCGTTGGATAGGCTGACCCAAACCTTGGAATCTCGGAATAATCAAGTCTTGTAAGTGGGGATTGGGGATTGAGAAGAATATTAATACTCAATACCTAATCCCTAATTCTTCTACTTTGTTGTATTCGGTTTAAGAGCTAACAACATCTCTAATTCACTAGTGGATTTATCGGGGCTAGTAGCAGTAACACCAAGACCACGAATAGAACTCAGGATAGCATTGGCTTCAGGCGGGATAGGTTGACCTTGTGCCGCGAAACGATTTACTAGGGACACAGTTCTATCCATGTCCAGGTAGAAATAGCCACCGTTGGGTTTTTGCAAAGAACCAGTAATAGTTTTGAAGGTGTCGCTACTGTCGAGAGGTTGACTCTTACGATCTGCTACTGCTTCAGCAACAGGGCCACCAATAGCCACAAACAAGGTATCTTGATCCAGCCAACCATGCGCTAATAAAGCTCCTTGTTGGGGGATCTGCCATTCAGTGACGTCTTTACCAGCGATATTTCTTTTGGTGATATTGATTTGTTGTGTTTTGGCGAGGGTATCCAATTTTGTGAAAGTGCCTTCTGCCGTTTTGCGATCGCTGGTATCAAATACTAAAGCTCCCCCAAAACCAACACTCGCCAACACACCTTGATTAGAGGGAATCGCACCGAAGCCAAATTCCCCATTCATCCACCCGAAAACCTCTCTATCAAGGTCAATATTCACTTGTTTGAGTTGTCCACGCGCCTGTTCAACTACTTGCTTAAATTCCGGGTAATCTTTTGACTGCTCTACTAGCGTTTGCCAGCCTTGACTGATACCCTGTCCGCTAACTAAAGCAAAAGTCTCAGCGGGAAATTGTCCCACTATCGTCGCGGGAGTTGTTTGATATTGGAATTTGCTCAGCTGCGGATCTAAATTGGCGATCGCTTTTACCCGCACTCCTCCATCATCAACTCCAACACCCGCTACCATAGATTTCACCTGCTTTAGTTGTGTCAGGGTTTGTGGTGGTAACTTTGTCGCCTGCGGATTTGTAGCTAGCAATTGCTGTACCATGCCTGCATAGTCAGGCACATAGATTTGGGCCAGCGTGTTTTTGACATCCACACTTTTGGCAATAATGCTACTTGCGCCTTCTTTACTCGCAAAGGATGGCTGTCCTTTAAAGGTGTCGATTGCCTTTTCTACAGCTTGTCTTTCGGGAGAAAATGCTACATGGCTATTATTCAAAACAACACTATATGTCGGTTTGCCATTTTCTATAGTTTCTGTAATTTTTTGACCTTGATAGTCAGATTCCTGGATTTTGACCCCTTTTTGTTCCTTTAATTTATTAGCAAAATTCAAGGCACTGAGTTTGTCTTTAATACCTACGACCATCAGGATATTGGGTTCCTGCTGTATGTTTATTGGTGTATTAGGTGCGCCAGAAGGTACTTTTTGCTGCGCTGGTTTAGTTGGATTTGGTGGCAGCACAGCAATCATTACACCACCAACCCAAGGCTTAATGTCTTTTTCATAGGAAATATTACTGTCACTGAACACACTCTTATTAAAGTCTTCCAGACCTTTTGCCACTAACTTTTGTGCTTCTGGAGTGCCAAACTGCTGTAACTTTGCCCAAGCTTGAGGATCAGTGGTAATATAAGTTGCGAATAATGCTGTTGAAGGTATCACTTTAGCGCTGCCCAGAGCGCCAGAGCTATCCCCTAACGGGCCTTTAAAATACATATAAGCTGCTACACTTCCTGCCACAACTACAGCAGCACCAACAGCAGGAATTAAAAACTTTGATTTACTTTCAGGCATTTTTTGTTATCCTCTTTTCCTCAAATTGTCACCGACATTTATACAAGCGTTATTGGAGAGTTTTCTGATTTATTAATAATTTCTACTAATTGATCGGTATTTACTGATAAAATTAGTAGTCCTACAAACTAGCAGTATGGAATTACTCTAAAAAATACTTCAATGGGATGAGAAGCGAATCCGCAAATGATATGTTGTTCATCTCAAAAAAAATAGCACGCTCAACAGCGGCAAGTTATCCTAAGTTATAAGCATACTTAGGAACATTTGTACTTAATAAAAATTTATCGAGGTGCAAGAAATTCTTGACCCGATTACACAAAAGTGCAAAATAACAGCTTACATCAGGAAAAGTAAATGTGGGAGGGATATGGAGAGAAGTCTGAGCGGAGCGCTCTGGTTAAAGCAGAGGTTTCCGACGCTACGCACAGTCGCTCTAAGCGTCTTGTAAAGAAGGACGAACAGACGCCAGTGACGCTCCTGCGTCGCTACCGCTACGCTAATGCACAAGTTGGGGAACCCGCCCAAGCGATTGGCTCAACTTTGTAACAGAGGGTTTCTCTGTAGACGCGTAATCCTGCAAAGAAGCAAGCTACGCCTTAATTGGTTAGAGAAACGTCTTGTTATCATACATGGGAGCTTCGGGAGAGATTGATTCAAATCCCCCAACCCCAGCGAAGAGTTTTTACCCTCACACGCCCTGTTGATTTGAGAAATACACCCAATAACAGCTATTGTTCTTAATTACATCCAGCCAGACTTTTCAGGATTACAAGGTAGGTCAGTAAGGATCAATGTCGCAGTCTTATTTTGATACAGAGAATAACGGACACAAATCTTTTGAGTTACCGGGAGCAAGACCACACTACAACCCTGATCGCCCCGGACAAGTAGAGCATATTTTTTTAGATCTTAGCTTGGATATTCCTAACCAAAGCTACCACGGTAATTGTAGCATTCGTCTCTTGCCAATCCGTAATGGGATTGAGCGTTTAACTTTGGATGCTGTCAACCTGAATATCGAATCTGTGCAGGTAGACGAAGTGCAGCAAAATTTTGATTACGATGGAGAGCAGCTTTCCATCAGACTTTCTGAGACGACGCAAATTGATAAACGCTTGTTAATTGCGATCGCCTACTCAGTAGCAAAACCGCAACGCGGTATTTACTTTATTCAACCAGACAAGCATTACCCGAACAAGCCCACCCAAGTCTGGACTCAAGGAGAAGATGAAGACTCTCGCTACTGGTTTCCTTGCTTTGACTACCCAGGACAACTGTCAACTTCAGAAATTCGCGTCCGCGTTCCTAAACCTCTCATTGCCATTTCTAACGGCGAACTTATTGACACCGAGGACGATGGTAACGATAAAATCTACCATTGGTCACAACAGCAAGTTCATCCTACCTACTTGATGACTCTAGCAGTAGGAGACTTTGCTGAAATTCGGGATGAGTGGAAGGGTAAACCCGTTACCTATTACGTGGAAAAAGGACGCGAGGAAGATGCCAAACGCAGCATGGGCAAAACTCCCCGCATGATTGAATTCTTGAGTGAAAAGTATGGTTATCCCTATGCTTTTCCGAAATATGCCCAAGTTTGTGTCGATGACTTCATCTTTGGCGGAATGGAAAATACCTCTGCAACTCTACTCACAGATAGATGCTTGTTAGATGAACGCGCCGCCTTAGATAACCGCAATACAGAAAGTTTAGTCGTTCACGAACTCGCACACCAGTGGTTTGGTGATTTGGTGGTGATCAAGCATTGGTCTCATGCTTGGATAAAAGAAGGAATGGCTTCTTACTCTGAAGTGATGTGGACAGAACACGAATATAGCCTACAAGAAGCAGCTTACTATCGTTTATTAGAAGCTCGTCGTTACCTTAGTGAAGATAGCAGCCGCTACCGCCGTCCAATGGTAACGCACGTTTACCGAGAAGCCATTGAGCTTTACGATCGCCACATCTACGAAAAAGGCTCTTGTGTTTATCACATGATTCGGGCTGAATTAGGAGATGAATTATTTTGGCAAGCAATCCAAACATTCGTCCAAGATAATGCTCACAAAACTGTAGAAACAATAGACTTACTCAGGGCAATAGAAAAAGCAACCGGACGTAATCTGTTGTTTCTTTTTGATCAATACGTTTATCGTGGTGGTCATCCCGATTTTAAAGTTGGTTATTCTTGGGATGGAGATGCTAACTTAGCAAAAGTTACAGTAACTCAAACTCAAGCGACAGCAGATCAAAATAGTAGTAAGGATTTATTTGATCTGAGAATTCCTATAGGTTTTGGCTACACCCAACAGCAAGAAGCTGTGAACCTAAAAACTTTTACGGTGCGAGTGAATGAACGTGAACAAAGCTTCTACTTTCCACTAGAAAACAAACCCCAATTTATCAGTTTTGATGTTGAGAATAACTACCTGAAAACAGTATCTTTGGAGTATCCAGTACCGGAGTTAAAGGTACAGTTAGAACTTGATCCCAACCCGATTTCTCGCATCTATGCAGCAGAAGCTTTAGCTAAAAAAGGTGGGTTAGAAGCAACGAAGGCATTGTCTGCATCATTAAAAAATGACCCATTGTGGGGTGTGCGGGTTGAAGTAGCTAAACAATTGGCACAAATTAAGTTAGACCAAGCCTTTGATGGGTTAATTCCTGGGTTGAAAGATCAAAATGCAATCGTGCGGCGAGCTGTGGTGGAAGCACTTGCTCAAATCAAAACTGCTGAAAGCTATAAAGCTGTGAAAAACCTGTTGCAGAAGGGCGATCCCAGTTACTACGTAGAAGCAATGGCATCTCGTAGTATTGGAGCGATGTCTGCGACGGGCTTCGCCTACGCATCTGCTAACTTGGAAGAAAAACCCAAGGAAGACAAAGTGCTAAAGCTGCTGAAATCAGTTTTAGAAGAAAAAGCGGGTTGGAATGAAGTAGTGCGGAGTGGAGCGATCGCTGGCTTAGCTGAATTCAAAACCTCGGAAGCAGCTTTAAATTTGCTGATAGAATACACCAAACTTGGCGTACCGCAACCTTTACGTCTAGCTGCAATTCGCGCTTTAGGAAAGATTTCTGGAGGTCAAAGTCCGGTCAATTTGGAACGGATTTTAGAAAGATTATCAGAACTCGCCAAGGAAACCTTCTTTTTAACGCAAGTGGCTGTAGCCGCAGGATTAGGACAAATGGAAACTCCTAAAGCGTCTGGAATTTTGCGATCACTAGCCGAACAAACAGCTGATGGACGTGTACGTCGCTATGCTGAAGAAGAGATTTCCAAGGTGCAAAAGAACATTGGTTCAGAACAAACGCTGCGTCAGTTGCGTGAGGAATTTGACCAACTTAAACAACAAAACCAGGAACTTAGAAGTCGCTTAGAAAACTTAGAAGCCAAATCTAAGTAGCACGACATCATAAGTATATAAGCGTAATTAACAGTAGCTATTTGGTAATTGGTAATTTTTTACCATTTTTACCAATTACTATAGCTATACTTTATCTAATTAAAATTAATTTTGTACTTGTTGAATTAAATCTTTTAAATAAGTATAAATAATTAAAAAATTTCAAATAAAACTTTTGTTCGTAGTGAAGTATTTATTGTTCTGTATATAGCAGTTCTCACTTGAGTAAGGTACACAAAGAATTGATTAATCACAGATAAACACCGATCAACACCGATAAATTTGTAACTCAGTTGACTAGAACACCGATCTAGTATCTATCTTTAGAAATACAACAAATTGAAGAGGTAATTAGATTCCGATGTAGATACAACAAAGATTATCTCGGTCTTTATTGAACGTGAGTTCGACGAATCAAAGCCAAAAGGCTTGTCTGAAAAGAATTCCTAAATTAGATCGCACATTAATGTCAATAAGTTAATTTATTGACTAGAAAATGTGTGATGTCTGACCACACCACAAGTCATTACCCTACTTATCAAAAAGTTTCCCTTGGTTAGATACTGCGTTGCTCTTTTAGAGTTGAAGCAAGTATCTGTTGGTCTACGGGTTCTCCTTAGAGTAAGGGTTGTGCTTTGCAATACGCGTTTACGTCAACGCTAAAGAAGATTTGACAAAAGTTTGAAAGCTATTTTGCTTATCGAACTCACGTTGTTAATGGAAATACATCTGAGTGTTTGCAGAGTGTTTGCACGCAAGTTTTGTAGGGTTGTTATTAATGCGTAAACCGGTTCTAACAATTTTTTACCAATTCAATCCTTGGAACACCAGTATTGGAGGAATTCAGACACTAATTAAGACTTTTATCAAGTACGCACCCAACGAATTTGAAGTGCGTCTTGTCGGAACAGGAGATGAAAATCAGCCTACTCTGAAGTGGCAAGCAGCAGAACTAGCAGGTAGAGAAATTAGCTTTCTCCCTTTATTTTTCTTGAAAAATGATAATTTCAGGAGTCTGATACCTACCACGCTCAAGTATACGGCTGCCCTTTTAGGACGTTGCTTGTCCTCAGATTTTATGCACTTTCATAGACTAGAACCAAGCTTGGCAGCCTGGAATTGGCATGGAGAAAAAACTCTGTTTATCCATAATGATATTCACACGCAGATGCAAGCTGCGGGTGATCAAAAGGCGATTTTGTGGCGAAAATTTCCCGCAGCATATTTTGCTCTAGAAAGTTTATTAGTTCGCCAGTTTAGCCAAATTCTTTCATGCAATACCGATGCAGCAGAATTTTACAAACAGCGTTATCCCCTGGTGCAAGACCGTGTTGCATACATCAAAAATTCGTTTGACAACGAAATTTTTTACCCCTTGAGTCAGGCACAACGGCAAACCTATCGGCGCGAACTAGCTCTCAAGCTGGGTTTGGATGAAGAAACACGTTTTATTTTGTTTGCAGGTCGGCTGCATCCGCAAAAAGATCCGGTGCTGTTAGTACGTGGGTTTGCTGCTTTGAATCAACCGCAGACTCATCTTTTGATAGTGGGTGATGGGGAATTAGCGACGGAAATACGTGCGGAAATTGGTCGGTTGGGATTGTCTGGTCGAGTGACGATGTTGGGAGCAGTGGCGATAGAGGAGCTGGCAAAGTTACATCGTATTTGCAATATCTTTGCTCTCAGTAGTGCTTATGAAGGCTTACCATTGGTAGTTTTGGAAGCGCTAGCCAGTGGGACGCCAGTAGTGACAACTAGATGCGGTGAAACCCCAAAATTGTTAGCTGCTGACAGTGGGGTTGTTTGTGAACAACGAACACCAGAGTGTATAGCAGATGCCTTACGCCAAATAATACTGCATCCTGAAAACTATCCAACTGCTTCTTGTGTAGGAACTGCACAGCCCTACGCCGCCCGCACTGTTATCCAGGGTTTTTATAGCAAGATGCTAAGTCGTTGGGAACTGCCTAGCAACTCGGCTCTTAGCTAATAACTAGACTAGATGAACCATTTTGAGAAAAGAACTGATGCCATGAAAATAGCCGTCATTGGTGCGAAAGGTTTGCCTCCCAAACAAGGAGGAATTGAGCATTATTGTGCAGAAGTGTATCCCCGTATGGCCGCGCAGGGTCATTGTGTTGATTTATTCGCCCGGTCTTCTTATACCAACTGTTCTTGGTTTGACCACTATGATTATTGGGGTGTGCGAGTCATCTCTTTACCAGATTGGCGTTTACGTGGTCTTGATGCTTTGATGACTTCAGCATTAGGAGCGATCGCTTCTTGTGTCCAGCAATATGATATCGTTCATTTTCACGCTCTAGGCCCATCTCTATTTACTTGTTTACCCAAAATTACCACTTCTGCAAAGGTTGTAGTTAGCTGTCAGGGATTAGACTGGCAACGCGCCAAATGGGGCAATTTGTCCAGTCGCCTGATTCTGACGGGGGAGAAAGCAGCAGTGCGCTATGCCCACGGGCTGATTGTGGTGTCAAAAGACCTCAAATCTTACTTTCTCCAAACCTATGAGCGGGATACAGTCTACATCCCCAACGCTCCCGCCAGCTATAGTGCATCAGACCCCAACTTTTCTTACGGTACATCCCTCGGTTTAACAAAGGGGCGCTACATTTTATTTTTGGGCAGACTAGTACCAGAAAAGCGTCCAGACTTACTCATTGAGGCCTTTCGTGCCTTGAAACCAGCTGGATGGAAACTTGTTCTAGCTGGAGGTGTCAGCGATACTAAATCCTTTGCGGCAAAACTATTAGAAACAGTCGCTAATGATCGAGATATCTTATTCGCGGGTGAACTCCAGCGTTCTCGTCTCTGGGAAATCGTCCGGGGAGCAGGATTATTTGTCTTACCTTCTGATGTGGAAGGACTACCTCTGGCAATGTTAGAGGCGATGCGCGAAGGTATACCCGTTCTGGCAAGCAACATCCCAGCTCACCAACAATTAATTAGCGATCGCCAGGGAATGCTTTTTACAGCAGGAAACCTAGACTCTTGTATTACTTCTCTAGACTGGGCGATTAATCATCCTACTGAAATGGCGGCAATGGCTAAGAATGCACAAAAATATGTGCAGCTTCAATATAGTTGGGATCACATTACTTCTGAAACCTTAAAACTATACACAACAATTCTGAATTCATCTGAGCCGGAAGGTATATCAGAACCTAATAGCAGACTTGTTGGGTTTCTCGGCAAAAAATAGGTTGTCATTTGTTAACTGCAAAGGACGATTAACCAATGACTAATGATACCAATTCAAATAATGTTTGCGACACATAAATTCTTCGTAGGGGCACGGCAGTGCCGTGCCCCTACCCATTTGTCGCTAATGCCCAATCATCAAGGTATATGTAATGGAGAAAGGCTTTTCATCTTTACCAGCAGTTTTAAAGCGGCGAAGTTTGCCAGCTTTAGCTACATTTGCTGCTGTAATTGGGGGTGCAGTTGTCTATCTAACCTTTGCCCCACGTATGTATCAAACATCAGCACGACTAATGCTAGATGACAAGAGGGTGAGTGTTTCCGATCTAGGACGTGACCTTACTCAAGTGCCTGTGGGTATCCCTGGTGGCCCTAGCCCCTTGGCCGATGCAGCAGAATTAGTCAAATCACAACCTGTTTTAGAGCGATCGCTAGCGAAGGTTTTTCCTGAGCCTCAAAACCAGCGGACAATTAAGCAATTCAGTAAAGATTTGCGAGTGAAAATCGTCCCAGCTACGAATATTTTGGTTCTAAGCTACCAAGCTCAAGACCCAATTCTGGCCGCAAAACTTGTCAATGCTGTTTCCCAGACAATGGTTGAGGAAAGTGCAGAACAGATCCGCAAAGAAGCTGCAAGCGTACGGAATTTCTTGGCAAAAGAAGTACCAACAGCTCGGCTACGACTGCAACAAGCAGAAGTTGTAGAAAACAGATATAGACAAGCTAGTGGTATTGTCTCGTTTGAAGACCAAAGTAAAAGTTTAGTCAATAGTTTAGCCAATCTGGAGGATCAGGAGCGAACTTTAGCTGGTCAACTTCAAGGGGCGCGATCGCGTGGTGCATCTCTACGACAAATTACCTCCACCACAAATCTCAACAATGCTTATGCCGCTGTACGCGGTGGTCAAGATGAACAACTCCAGAAGTTACGCGCCAAATTGGCAGACTTAGGGACGCAACTCATCGATGCTCGTTTGCGCTTTACAGAGAACCATCCCACTGTAATCACACTGCTTGAGAATCAGCGAGATGTCCGTGCTTTGTACACGAAGGAATTAGCTCGCCTCTCACCTGGAAATTCAGCCATTTCCCCCAGCACGATCGCATCCGATTCTCTGAGTCAGAATCTCACTTCTGAACTGATTAATAATGAGATTGAACGTTTGACAGTGGCAAATAAGCTACGAGTTGTCCAGTCTGTGAAAGCTAACCTCCAGGCTCGCTTAGCACAACTGCCAATTCAACAGCAACCACTGACTGCACTCACTCGCCAACGGGAAGAAGCAGCCGCATCCCTAAAATTGTTGCAAAGCAAATTAGAAGAAGCACGGATTGCGGAAGCCCAGCTAATTGGCAACATCCGAATTATCGAAGAGGCGAAACCAGCGACTTCTGCCACTTCTCCCAACCGGGCGATCGTATTGGTGTTGGCCACCGTATTGGCAACTATTTTAGCCATTATTGTTGTACTGCTGTTGGAGGTGATGGATAACACACTTCACGATGCTTCAGAAGCCGAGGAACTACTGAAAACACCCTTACTAGGAGCATTACCCACCCTACCCGAATCAATGCTTAGCCTGCAAGGCTCAGAAAGCTTCCTGGATGATATTTCTTTGGTTGAGCCTTACCGGATGCTGCTGAAAACCTTAGAGTTTCGTAGTTCTAAGAAATTGCGGAGCATTGTAATTAGTAGCACTCAATCCGGTGAAGGTAAATCAATAGTGGTTTCGCACTTAGCTGCTGTCTGTGCCATGTTATCTCGGCGGACATTGATAGTGGATGCAGACTTGCATCGCCCCATGCAACATAAACTATTCAACTTAGCTCCAAAGCCAGGAATTACCGATGTGCTTGACGGGCGTCAATCTTTATTAGAGGCAGCACAACCAATAAATCATATCAAAAATCTTTCAGTATTAACTTGTGGTGAACTGTATGAACGCCCCTCGCAATTACTAGAGTCAGATGCAATGAAGTCACTGATAGCAGAAGCTACCGCTAAATACGATTTTGTGATTATAGATACTCCTTCACTTAGCGCCAGTGCTGATGCTGCTACTTTAAGTCGGTACAGCGACGGCATCATGCTAGTTACACGTCCCAGTTTCACACTTAAGGAATCACTGCAAAAAGCCATTTCAGAGCTTACACAAAATCGCACATCGATTCTGGGAGTGGTGGTCAATGGTACAACAGATCAAACTGAAAAGTCTTACCGCTATTTCTCCCGACCTCTCAAACGTTTAACCAGTTTAGGGAGTACTGTCAATGCGTTTAACGGTTCGAGGTCTAAATGACGATGTTGACTAATCAACGCGCAAGTTTTTTGATGACATGGATTGTGTTGGCAGGTCTGGGGATTGGTATATTTGCGGGCTTTCTTGCCAGCGTTCGTCCTGCTTACTTGGGTCTAGTGGCGATCGCAATACCATTAGTTTTCTACTTCTTTACCAGATTTGAGCAAGCGGTTATTGGTCTATTAATTGTCCGTAGCGCTCTCGATCCTTTCTCTGATCAGCAAATACCAGCAGCGTTTGCTATTGGTATTAATATCCTGACTTTACTTTATGTGGTAGCAACATTACTGGTTGGTCGGCCAGTCCGTACTGATCGTTTCTGGTGGTTGTTTGCAGGCTGGGTAGCCCTACAGGGTTTATGGGTAATACTCATACCTCTGGGAGGACAGTGGCATCACACTGGTGTTTGGCGAGATGGCGTCCGCGAGTGGGTGCGTCTTTTTTCCTGGCTGATGGTCTACTTGCTGGTAATGCAGCTTAAAGATCGAGTCCATCCGCAAAAGATTATCTCTGCATTATTTTTTGCTCTCGTCATCCCCTTAACGGCAGCATTGATGCAGACGATCCTTCCCGTTTCGCTCCTACCAGCTATACTCCGAGGAACTCAAGACCCAATTCTGGGAGAGATTTCCCGGATTAACGGTACTCTTGGTCTTTCTAATACCTTTGTAACTTTTCTGTTGCTGTTCATCGGTTTAACTTATTGGAAGCTAAGTCAGTCGCAGCAGCGTTGGCCTTGGCTAGTGTTACTTGGCTTACTCTGCTTTTTTTATGTGAGTACTAAAGCCCTGTTTGGCTTGATGATCCTGGGTATTTTTATTCTGGTTTTAATTGCACCAAGATTAAGCATGATTAATCTGATTGGTGGAGCATTGTTATTTGGTATAGTCATAGCCCTATTTGCCAGTACAGAGTTTGGACAACAGCGCCTTAGTTCCCTAGCTCAAACACCGCTATTCAATTCAGATATGGATATATCACGAGCGATTCTTTTAGCTCAGGGAGATTACAACAGTTTTAACTGGCGATTATCACAGTGGAGTTATCTACTAAAGGCTTGGGAGCAGTCTCCAATCTTTGGTTATGGTCTGGCGACTAGCCGCCATTTAACTATTTACAAGAATTATGCTCATAACGATTATCTAATGGCTCTAGCAGAAAGTGGAGTTATAGGTCTTTTAGTTTTTCTAGCCTTTCTCGGTACTCAAGTTACACATTTCATTAAGTTACTCCAGCGCACTTCCCGGAACATAGCTCAGCAAAAGCTGTGTTGGGTGTTGTTAGCGATGCTTTTGTCCATAATGGTCGGCATGATTACTGAGAATATTTGGACTCACACAACTTTCTTTTTTTACTGGTGGACTTTGTTTGCAATTACTGCTTGGGACTGGAATCAACCAAAGCTTCTGGACAACTCTGTGGCTGAGTAAGACCTCTATAGCAATCACATACGCAAAATGACCCAGCGCTTGATTGACTCTAGCAATCACACCCAACTAACAGCACGACGACATCAACGACCTTATCGGGTAGTTTTGGTGCATCCAAGTGCAGGGGTTAACTGGAGTGGTGGCTCAGAAATATTTGCCATTGAGCTTGCTCGTAGCCTCAATGCTGACTTTGAAGTGGAATTATTAGCAGGCGCACCCTGTAGCCCTTTTTATTATCCGGCTGGTGGTATTCCTCGCACAAAGGCACGTCAGATTCTCAATTATTTGTCGATCGCTTCTGTAATGAGACGGTTTTCTCCTCATCCTGACATCGTTATTGAACACCTGACTAGTTTTTTGCCTTGTGCTATGCGATTGCTACAACACCCAGCCGATCTGATTTTTCCTTGTAATGATTACGGAGGTTTAGCAATGGCAGCTTTTGTGCGTGCCCTAATTGGTACGCCGATTGTTTATACCGAACATACTGGATTGCTAAATCAAGGCCGATCGCTTGCACGCAACTTGCTATTTCAGCCGGATCATCTTGTAGTCTTTTCAGAAACGATGGCTGATTTTGCGCGGACTTTACAACCTTCCCAAGCTACCAGCATTATTCTCAACGGTGTAGATACTAACCGCTTTACACCTGAAGGCGAAAAGATGGCCTTGGGTTTAAACAAACCTCTGGTTTTATGTGTAGCTTCTCTCAATCGTAACGGACACAAGCGAGTTGAACTAGCAATGCAGGCAGTTGCTTGTTTACCGCAAGTCAGTTTTCTGATTTGTGGAGATGGCCCTGACCGAGCATATTTTCAATCTTTAGGTGAGAAATTATTAGGAAGCGATCGCTTTGCCATCAAAACTTTTCCTGCTGAGCAAATGCCTAAAGTTTATCGCAGTGCAAATGCATTCACTCTACCTTCTATTAATGAACCATGTGCTCTTTCTTATCTGGAAGCAATGGCTAGTGGTTTACCAGTAGTGGCCACAGACGATGAAATGCGTCGCTATGTTGTTGCAGATGGTGGAATTCTCTGTGATGTCACAGATATAGATAGCTATGCTGCTGCTATTGCCAAAGTTTTGAGTGGAAATTGGCAGCAGAAAGCAAGACGGATTGGCTCGCGTTTTAGCTGGGACGCTGTTGCTTTGCGCTACCGCGATGTCATTTTAAAGACAATTCTTCAGTCTAAAAAATCTTAGTTTTATGAGCTTGATAGTATGCCAAAAGTTTCTGTGATTATTCCCGCCTACAATGCAATGACTTATCTGCCGGAAACTTTAAAAAGTGTTTTGAGGCAGACTTTTATAGATTTTGAGGTGTTAGTTATTGATGATGGTAGTACAGACAATATTGGGCAATGGGCAAATGATTTAATAGATTCACGAGTTAAATTAATTGTACAACCCAATCAGGGTGCTTCCGTGGCACGCAACACAGGAATTGCTCAGGCACAAGGTGAGTATATAGCATTTTTAGATGCTGATGATCTGTGGAAGCCAACTAAGCTAGAAAAACAAGTGCGTTATCTAGAAGATAACCCAACAGTAGGCTTGGTACATACGAATATGTTGTTAATTGATTGGCAAAGTCGGTCTTCAGGTAGAGTCATGAAATCCAATGCAGAAGGAGATGCTTTAAAACAATTACTGAGGCAAAATACTATAGTTACTTCTTCTGTCATAGTCCGCAATGATTGCCTGAAAACTGTTGGTGAATTTGATCGGAACTTACGCTACTCTCAAGACTGGGATATGTGGGTTCGGATTGCTGCTCGCTATCCTTTTGCTGTAATTAAAGAACCTCTAGTTTGCTATCGACAGCATCAAAATAATGCCACAAAAAACTGGCAGATGTTAGAACAAGGTTTTGGAATGATTGAGAAATTATTTCAATCAGTTTCACAGGAGCTAATGTATTTAAAAAACCGCAGCTATGGTTATGCGAGTATCTATTTAGCTTGGAAAGCAATACAAAATGGCGATCGCCAACAGGCAATATATTTTCGCACCCAAGCGATCGCTTATTATCCGCAGCTACGCTACTCTTCTGGATGTATTCGTCTCAGTGTAGCGATCGCAATTATGCAATGTTTAGGCGCTGATGGTTTTAACAGAGTACTGGCACTAATCTACGCCCTGCGTCGGCGATTTGTATCAATTATCGCACAGTGAGCTTCTCGAAAAAAGGCGATCGCTATAGGTTGGATTTGAGCTATGGTGATCGTCTGCTGGTTAAGATTTGAAGGCTACGTTTGAGTCAAATAAATGCTTCAAAGTCTGCGATGCTCATTTTTCTACTTCCTTACTTGTTTGGTATTAAAAAATTAGAGATATCTGGCTAATTTGGAATCAGTAAACAGTAAACAGTAAACAGTAAACAGTTATCAAGGGGTATGGTGGGGAATTTAAACCCGTCAGATAGCGCCTGCCATTAATCGGCTTTGGGTTATTAGTTTTCAGTTGGAAGTGAGTGCCCCCTTACTGGTTCCCCTTAAACCCAATTATCTTGACTGTTTACCGTTTACTGTTAACTGTTTACTGTTAAATATGACACAATCACTAGAAAAATTCCCTCGATATAGGAAGTGATTATGGGACTACGCCATCAAGCCTTAAAAGGCGGATTTATCATGCTTATCCGTCAAGGTTTGGGTATATTGCTCAGCTTAGTCGGCGTGATATTAATTACTAGAGTAATCGGCCCAACTGAGTACGGACTTTTTGGAGCAAGTAGTGGTATTGTCATCTTCTTTTACCGTTTAGCTCCATCAGGTCTGGATGCTTATCTACTTCGCAAAAAGACTAATCCAGAGCAACATGAGTACAATCAAGTTTTTACTTTGTTGCTATGCATTAATATTATCTGTGTCGTCGGTCTTGTGCTAGGCAGACAGATGATTGCTCAATTGCTCAGGCTTCCAGAAGTTGCACCGCTTGTGGGAATTTTGGCTTTAACTATACCTCTGAGTACTTTAAATCTGCCTTGGGTAGTAAAGCTGGAACGTGACCTAAACTATCAGCGCATAGCATATATTGAGTTACTTAGCCAAATTAGCTACTATCTGGTAGCAGTGCCATTAGCACTACATGGATATGGTGCTTGGTCGCCCGTTCTTGGCTTATTCACACAGCAAGCTTGCCAATTATCACTAAATTACTTTAGTAGCAAGCTGCGGTTGCGCTTATCCTGGAATCCAGATTTAATTCGGACAATGCTTGAGTATGGACTAAGCTATGCTAGTTCGATTTGGATTTGGGAATTGCGTACGTTAGTCAATCCTGTGATTGTGGGACGTTTTGCTGGGGCTGAAGCCGTTGCCTTTGTGGCTCTATGCATTCGCCTGGTTGAGATGCTTTCTTTTGCTAAAACAGTAACCTGGCGACTGGCTATGGTGGCACTTCCTAAATTAGGAGATGACAAAACTCGTATACGCAAGAGTATTCAAGAGGGAATGCGTTTGCAAGTACTGGCAGTTGGGCTACCAATGGCGGGGTTTTCTCTAGTGGCTCCTGTGGTTTTGACGCTCGTTTTTGGTAAAAATTGGTATCCGGTGCTGCAAGTACTTCCGTTTATTGCCGTTAGCTATCTTTCCCATGCCATTTTCAACTTACATCGCTCAGTACTATATTTAGAGTGTAAAAATCTTCTGGTGACTTGGTTTCACCTAGTTCACATAGCAATTTTTGCGGGAAGTGCGTTTTTGCTAGTACCGCGCTTGGGGATGATTGGTTATGGCTGGGCTGAAATCTGTGCGTTAGCTAGCTATTTTATTCTTCACCTATACACTGTTAGAGAAGTAGGTAGTCTAAATTATACTGAACCACTTGTTTGGTACATGATCTCGGTTGCTGTTTTGATTTTTAGTGCATTCAGCGGTTCAGTCCGTTACCTGTCTTGCTTGTTATTACTGCTTCCACTAACATCAACTAAAGAGAGAAACAGCTTAGTTGGCTATTTTAAAATATTGAAATCTTAAAGCTGATAAAAATAGATCAATCCTGAATTAGCTTTCTGATTCACAACTACAACTATGTATTTTTTTGGCGCTCTGTTTGCGATCGCTCATTTGCTGCTGCAATCTATCAACAATCAAATCTTGGTTGGTTAATCATTCTTTGAGTAGATAGTAATAGTACTGTTGGCTTATGTAGCTGATGATCATTACTAGTACTTAGTTATTTCATCTTGGTTACATAGGTAATATTTATATTTATATGAATAATGGTTAAGAAAAAATAAAATCATCAAAAACTTAGATAAGTAGTTGTAGTTTTATAAAGTATAATTAAGAAAAAGATAGACAAGTCTAAGCAGTTAATAATGAGCAGGCAAAAATTGCCTCAAATGCTTTCCTTTAATAGGTTAGGTTTTAATTGTTTTAGATTAAAGACTATTGTTATCCTGCACTTGCAAACAGCTTGCTAGTCGGGAGATAAACGAACAAAATTGTAAAATTCCCAGTCAAAGAGGCAAAAAAAGGCGTGGGTCAGTATCAAACTGCTCAGCTAAAGCAGTATAATCCAGACGCGATCGCTCGTTACTATCGTTACCGTCCCTGGCAAGCTTGGGGGCGACTGCTAAGAATTATCTGGTCTTTTACAGGATTTATACTCAGTCTTAAGTGGGACGAATGGCAAGATCAAGTTGAGCAGAACAAGGTAAAACGAGCTATCCAGTTGCGAGAACTGCTCACCCGCCTCGGCCCTACTTTTATTAAAGTTGGTCAAGCCCTCTCTACTCGGCCTGACCTCATACGCAAAGATTTCTTAGAGGAACTGGTAAAGCTGCAAGATCAGTTGCCACCTTTTGATAGTGCGATCGCCTACCAGATGATCGAAACTGAACTAGACCGCCCAATTCACGAAAGTTTTAGCGAACTTTCTCCGACGCCAGTAGCGGCTGCGAGTTTGGGTCAAGTCTACCGAGGTCGTTTGGTGAGTGGCGAAGAAGTCGCTGTAAAAGTACAACGCCCCAACTTACGCCCAGTTCTGACACGCGACCTGTATTTAATGCGTTGGGCAGCAGGTTGGCTAGCTCCCTGGTTGCCCCTGAATCTCGGTCACGACCTAACTTTAATTGTGGACGAGTTCGGGACTAAATTATTTGAAGAAATCGACTATATCAATGAAGGTCGCAACGCCGAAAAATTTGCTAGTAACTTCCGCAACGACCCGCAAGTCAAAGTTCCAGCTATTTACTGGCGTTACACCAATACTCACGTTTTAACCCTGGAATGGATTAACGGCTTCAAGCTAACAGATACTCAACGCATCAGAGAAGCAGGTTTAGACCCAGAAGCAATTATCCAAATTGGTGTTACTTCGGGTTTGCAACAGTTGTTAGAACACGGCTTCTTCCATGCTGATCCCCATCCCGGCAATTTGTTCGCCATACCCGATGGTCGGATGGCTTACATTGACTTCGGCATGATGGATCAATTAGAGGAAAACACCAAAGAAACGCTGGTGGATGCCTTAGTGCATCTTGTAAATAAAGACTACATGGATTTAGCCGAAGACTTTGTAAAATTGGGTTTTTTAACGCCAGACACGAATATTTGCCCAATTGTGCCAGCATTAGAAGCGGTGCTAGGAAACGCCATTGGTAAAAATGTCAAGGATTTTAACTTCAAAACTATTACCGATGAATTCTCGGAGTTGATGTACGAATATCCTTTCCGAGTTCCGGCAAAGTTTGCTTTGATTATTCGTTCGCTGGTAACACAAGAAGGTATCGCTCTGAGCCTCAACCCGAATTTTAAAATTGTCGAGGTAGGTTATCCATACATAGCACGACGGTTGCTAACAGGGGAATCGCCAGAATTGCGGCGGCGCTTACTCAATGTGTTATTTAAAAATGGTAAATTCCAGTGGCAGCGTTTAGAAAATTTAATTGCGATCGCTCGTACTGATGGCAACTTTGATGTCTTACCCACAGCACAGATGGGATTTCAATATCTGCTGTCGGATGAAGGCAAGTTTCTCCGGCGTCAGTTGGTGCTTGCGATTACTGAAGATGACCGCCTCCACACCGAAGAAGTCCAACGTCTGTGGAATCTGGTTAAAGATGACTTACAGCCAAATCGTTTATTCAATTTAGCGATCGGGCTTTTAAGTGATTTATCTAGAGAAGGCGCAGCAGCTATTTTACCAAAAGCTACTTTCCTTGTGCCTTTTGCAGGACAGTCAGCAAGTAAAAAGTAAAACATCAGAATTTGCATAGCATATCTTGTTTTAATATCATTCAGGAGTTTTAATGTACTATTTCCCTCTGCAACCCCCCTATTTTCTATTACTTGTTGGCTTTTTAGCAGCATTAACTTCTGGTTTGGCGTTATCTGGTACTTTAAAAGTAATTGTGCAGAAATGGCCAAGCGAGCGTACCGAAACTACTAAACCAAGTTCCTCATTAAAACAATTGTTTGTGCCATTTATTGGCATAACTGGCGGTGTTTGCTTATTTCTCTCTTCAGGTTTAGAGATATTTGGCTTTCCCTCATTGCTAGCTTTAGGAGTTGGTCTACCTGTTAGTCTGCTTACTTGTTTGTTAGTTTGGTTGCAGTTGGGAAGTATGCTAACCTTTGCCGAACGCCGAGGAATGCAATCTTTAGATTTAGATTCTTTCTCTTAGAGATAAGACAAGACGCTTTTAATTAGACTTATTGCAAAAATACGAATAAGCGAAAAAATAACCACAGAGAGAAGTCGGAGCGGCGGCTTCCGCCGATGGTCTGTATCACTGCCGAGAGGCGCAAAGCCTTGCGCCTCTCCCTTGTGTCTAAAGGACACAAGGCAACCGTTCTGAAAGAACGGTTGGGCAGTAAGACCCGCATAGCGATCTGAACTTCGGTGTAAACACTGATAAATACCGATGAATTAAGACATCATTAGATGCGCTTGTGGGGAATAATGAAAATGAGGTTGGAACGATTTTGCATGGTTTCAGCCTCTATTTTTGTAGGAGGTTTACCGATTCAATTAATGATTGCAACAAATCCTTTGGTAGAGAAGTTACATTGCAACGTCTCGACATGGTCTATCTGTCACATTCTTTTCTTAAATTGGTATAACTTGACCCGCTAGCTAAATCAAGAGGGGATGGATGAAGAATAGCCGCGTTGTCATTGTTGGCGCTGGATTCGGTGGGTTGCAAGCTGCCCAATGTTTAGCTGATTCTGGTGCAGATGTATTGTTAATTGATCGCAACAACTATCACACCTTCATACCGCTGTTGTATCAAGTTGCAACAGGTCAACTAGAACCTGAGTACATTGCTTACCCTATCCGCACAATTTTACGGCGATTCTCTTGCCTGTGGAATGCTAAAGAAACGAGACGGCATCGAATACCCAAAGTTCAGTTTTTGATGGCTGAAGTTCAACAAGTTGATTTTTCAGCGCAGATCATTGAAACAGATGATTGTGTAATCAGCTACGACTTTCTCGTGCTTGCAACTGGAAGCCAAACGCGGTTTTTAGGAGTTCCTGGAGCATCAGAATATGCCTTTTCAATGAGAACATTAGAAGAGGCAATAGCATTGCGAAATCATATTTTCTCTTGTTTTGAAAAAGCTATCCAGGAATCTGATCCATCACGACGTCAACAACTACTTACGTTTGCTATTGTAGGCGGTGGCCCAACAGGTGTTGAGATGGTCGGGGCCTTCGTTGAAATGCTTCGAGGTCACTTACGTCAGGATTATCCAACAATAGATTTAGGGCAAGTCAGGCTGATTCTTGTGCAATCAGGCGATCGCTTATTAGCTGATTTCCCACAGAAGTTGGGAATCTACACCTACAAGCGATTACGTCAGTTGGGAGTAGAAGTTTACTTGCAAACAAGAGTCAACCAAGTAACTCTAGGATCTGTGCATCTTCAAAACAACCAAATAATTCCAACTGCAACCGTAATTTGGACAGCAGGTTTAGAAGCTAACTCTCCCGCGACATCAGAGGAGGTAGCTTTAGCAAACAAAGGAAAATTAATTGTTCATCCCACTCTACAATTGTTAGAGCAACTCCATGTCTATGCCATTGGGGATCTTGCATACCTAGAGAAAAATGGTAAACCCTTAGCTGGAATTGCGCCAGAGGCACTACAACAGGGCGTTACTGTAGCACAAAATATTAAAAGGCAGCTTCGAGGTAAATTGCCAAAACCCTTTAGCTACTTTAACAACGGAAGATTAGCGATTATTGGTTGTTATTCAGGTGTTGGAAAAATTGGCGCGTTTGCATTTACAGGTTTCTTTGCTTGGCTGATGTGGCTAGGAGTTCATTTAGTATATGTTCCTGGCTACCGCAGTCGTTTGCTGGTATTACTTACCTGGCTTCATACTTATTTATTGCGCGATCGCGCCGTTCGCTTGATTCTGTCCACTAAAAACGTTGGTATTCAAAACAGCCAAGTGCTTCCAAAACCAAAGTTAGATGTTTTTCAAAAGTCGCGTTGATCTAAATTCATATAATCGCTAAAGAAAAAATAGGCAACCTTTGCATACTAAGCAACACATCATATAGGCTGGAACACTCCGAGTATTCTATTCAGTAAATTGATTTATATAAGAGGTTTATTGAGTAATTCTATCCTTGAAATTGCGATAGTTGAGCTTAATGTTATTGACTTTTTGCTGAATAAAACTGCTAGTAGTCTTTTGTAAACGCATTAAGGGACTCTCAACCCTAAAACTTTGAGGTCTTAGTTCTGGCGAGGTTAAATACCGATAATGCAAAAACACATCTCTGTATGGAACGTTGACATCTTCACCAGCGCAAAGTTGAGTAAAGGTTGATGCACCTATACTCATAAAGTGCAGATATGTCAGTCGCCGTTCTTGGTCATAAAGGATGTTATTTACCACATCAAAATTAGAACTCCAGTGATTACCAGTCGCTTTCTCTGAGTCATGGTAAGCAAAGTTATAATATGAAATTCCGCTCCTTAATACCATGTAGTTAAATAAAGATTGGTCAGGTGCTACTAAAGCCATTACATCAGCTTCACCAGCCTCTAATTTGTTGAGAATATCTACTAACATATCTTGAGAAAAAATATGTTTTTTAGATGCAAACCAACCAGCACAGAATATCTGAGACTGCAATTTTTCTTGATTGAAAACTTGCTTTAAAAGCTCTGGTGAACCATCAAAAATGTACTTTAAGTCAGACTTATACTGAAAATCATTTACTACCCAATCATAATTATCTAACTTTTCATATACATAATCTATTGGCCCCATTAATAAGGTATCTGCGTCAAAATAAATAAATTTATCAAAGGGGCCATCAAATGCACAGAATTTGCGGTGCATGGGTAACTCATATAAATCAGAGAAACCCCACTCTCGCCAAGTTTTTTGTGCTCTTGGATAATTTTTCCATATCTGAGTTGCAAAGTTATCCCAATAAGTAATAGCAGCAGAGTTTTCAAATAAAGTCACATTATCTCTAGCTGCAATCTCTTCTCGCACCTTGTCTAACCGTTCATTATATGGAATTATACAAATAGGAATTTTTTTACCAGCATTAGCCTCTATGCTGTTGAGTAATGCAACTACTTGGTCATAGACCACATCATTACCTAGGATGTAAATACCATCAGTCATCGGGATACTCCTAATATTAAGTACGGGCAGAAACAAAGGGAAATAAACGGCGAGTCAGCTTTGGAATGAAGGCAAATTTACCTTCATGAAGGTAACGATAGTGTTCCCACAATTGCCAATAGGGACTACCAACTTTAATCCGCGTACCAGCCCAGTGGAGATATTTTAGTCGTTGTCCTCGGTCATAGAGAGCGTAATCTTGCTGTTGAAAATTTTGCGAACCTGCCCAACTACCAGGCCCGCCCCCAGGAATTTTGACGAGATTACCACGTTTAGCAATCAGCTTCAAAACAAGGTAATTCAGAATAGGTTGGTCTGTAACTCCTTCAGAAAAATCAAAATATTCGCGATGCATTGCACACTGGCTTAAAGCTTCATCCATCTGTTTCTCGGTAATAACTCCCTTTCTCGAAGCCCAAAAGCCGCTGTTGAAAACGTCTTCTAATTGGGCATTTGAAAAAATTTGATGCTCTATTACAAATGGGGAAAAGACATTTCGTAGCTTGTCATTAGCATAATGATAATCGCAGCAGAAAAAATCGACTTCTGAAAGCTTGTCTAGATTGTCTGCGATTTTTTCAAAAACGACAATATCAGTATCAATATAAATAAACTCATCTAAAGGCCCAAACCATGCCACAAGTTTACGCATTTTATTAGGTAATGCGAGGAAATCTCTATCAAAAATTTCCCCTATGCGTTTAGTTAAATTATCAAGAAGTTCTAGATTTGGGAAAACTTGCACATTATGTAAACTGGCAAGTTGCTCTGCTACCTTGTGATAGTTGTCATTAAAAGGGATAAGATAAACGGTCACTTCTTGGTCATAGTGGCGAATGCTATTGAGTAAAGCGATCGCATTATCAATAACGCGGTCATTAGCAACTATATAAATTCCCCGACTCATAAAATTATCCTTGATTAATTAACTTTAATTTTCGCAAAGCTCTTGTAAGTAAATTTGGTGGTGGAGCGTCATAACGTTTAGGAGGATTATTAAAGATTGGACGCTTCTCTGGTTCGTGTAGGTAGCGATAGTGAAGAAATAAATCTCGATAGGGAAACTCAATATTTTCTCCAGCACATACTGCTTGATTAATGTTAGGAGGAATACCAATATAATGCAGATAAGTTAGTCGAGCACCTTTATCATAAAGAATTTTGTCTTGTTCTTCAAAATGTTTAGAAGTAACAGAGCAGCCTGTTATTTCATTATTTGGTAAGTGATGAGCAAGATTATAAACTGGTGTGCCAGACCTCATAAACATATAGTTGAGAACTGGCTGATCTCCTGTAGGATAGAGTATTTCCCTCTCGCCTGCTCTCAAGTAAGATAATAATTCTTCTAGTTTATATTGGTCAAATAAACCTTTTTTAGAAGCGTAAAATCCTGAGCAAAAAATTTCAGTCTTGAGCCGAGTTTCTTCAAAAACTTGGAGTAATTTATCTGAATTGACGTTATAAACTTTATCTGGATATTTAAACTGAAAATCATAGACAACACAGTCGTATTCATCTAATTTTCCAAAAATAAAATCTAGTGAATTCATCACTAGAGTATCGGCATCCAGATAAACAAACCTATCAAAGGGGCCATCAAATGCACAAAAGCGTCGATGACCGCCATAAATTCTATACTTATTTTTGTTCATGCTAGCAGGACTAGCCTCTAGCATAAATTTATCCCAGCGGTTAATTGATTCTTGATTATCGTAAATAACTACATTAGGACGTTTAGCTATTTCATCAGCAATCCGCTGCATTTTGTCATCAAAAGGATAGATACAAACAGGAGTTTCTTTACCCAATATCACATCAATACTGTTGAGCAAAGCCAGCAGTTGATCAAAAACATAATCATTACCAAGCGTACAAATACCATCCATAATTTATGAGTGTTGAGTAACAAAATTTGATAACCAGTTAAGCAGATTTAATTTGTGTAATATAATTTGACGTGCTTCTGCGATCGCATCCTTGGCAGCATACCAAGCATCAGGTGTAGCAGTCACTTCTTTTATGTAGGCAATGCCTTTTTCATCTAAACTAGGCAATCTTAAAAAACTACCCGGTGGCAATAATTTATCAGCAGCCGGCCCACCGTAGTAAATTGGTAGACACCAAGCAAGCAAACTATCCCAAAGTTTCTCACTCACATACCAATTATTATCAGCATAGTTTTCAATTGATAGATTGTAGTAGTAAGGTGCCATCCCGTACCACTTATTACTAAGTTCTCCTAATGTTTTCGCCCATACAGGTAAGTTACGCCCATACAAATCAAACTTAATTTCACTTGATTGTAAAGACTGCAAAAAGTCTAAACGCTGGCGGTGGTTAGCCGTGCGGCTAATTCCAGAAGTAATCCAACTGCATGGAGCAACCTTTTGAGGACATGGCATTTCATTTAAATCCTGAAAGGTGTTTGAGTGATACCAAATAGCAGGCATATAGTCGGAAGTGGGAGCAAAATCATCAGGCCCAGAAACGTAACCACAATACTTTTGGGCTTGTTGATAATTCTGATTGTTTATTTCTACAATTTCATCTAAAGGTGGTTCTCTAAGCAAATAAATAATTCGCTCTTTATCGACATTACGCAACAAAGAATCGATGTTTAATTCTGATGGTTGCTGTGGTTTGCGAAAACTATCTAACCAAGATTTCTGTGGCGATTTTTGAGGAAAATCGAACTGATACATTATTAAAAAATCTGGTTTTGGTGCTAGTGCTAACATTTGCATATTGCCCCAAATTCCAAATTGATTGGGGGTTTGTTGCCACAGCCAATCGCCTCTAGTTTCTAAACCTCGATAGCTGCTAATCATACCTATAGTTTTTATATTCATTTTATTTATTAGTTATTTGTCATTTGTTAAGAGTCAAAAGTTATTTCCATTCCTCCGCTCTCTCTATCTTTGCCATTTTCCATTACGCAATAAGTGGGGGAAGTAGAGATGCATCGACGTAACTAAGAATTTTTGCCGCTCTATTTTCCCAAGAAAATTGCTTGACAAACTCAACACTATCTGGATAACCCTCTACTTTTCTGGGATGAGTTTTTAAAACACGCTTCAGACATTCGGCGAATTTGCTTGGATTATCTGGCTCACACCAAGCAGCGATGGCTTCTCTACGAGAGGCTTTGCCAACGCCAACACCTCCGGTGAACGCTTGAATATCTTGAAACTCAATTAATGAGGGAATTTCTGTGGCTACAATGGGAGTTCCAGAGGCGAAGTAGTCAAACAGCTTTAGGGGAGATGTAAAAGTTGCTGCCTTTCCTGAACAATGAGGATGAGCTAAAATATCGGCTGCTTGTAGCAAAGATGCTAACTCATCATGCAAAACATAGCCCAAAAATGTAATATTATAAACTTGCTTTTCTTTTGCTAATTGCTGATAGTATTCGACTTCTGTTGGCTTACCACCTGCACAGACAAATTGCACATTTGGCATTTCACTAGCCACATCAATTAGTACGTCAATACCCTTGAATTGTTGTAGCGCTCCTGCATACACTATCAAATGCGATCGCTCCATCAGTAATTTTTTGCGCCATTCCGCCGCTTTTTCTGGTTGTCTCTGCATAAATAAGCGGTTAAAACCATTGTGCAGCTTAATCACTTTTTCTGGTGGAATGCCATTTTTAATCATGGTTTCGCGGATGGTGTCTACAACTGTGACAGCAATTTGAAACAGCGGACTTTTAACAATTTCTGGCTCGAATAGTTTATCTTCATGGTGATGGTGTTCGTAGATTGCAGGAATGCCATTTTTAATCGCAGCTTTGACGAAATTCCAGTTACGACTGTGGACAAGTTTGGTAGTAGGAAGTATATGAAATGGTAAATAATATTTGCTGGCAATGGTGTTAGAGTCAGTGAATTTGCTTTGAAAATGGTCAATTGGCCAAGGCATCGGTAAGGGAGAAACTTTTAACTTGTCATGGAGATTGTAATATTTGATAAGTTCTGTTGGAGTTTTTCTAGGTTGAAAAGGACGAACTAAATTAGCTGGTTTAATAGCTCTAGAATTTTTATCAGGGTATACCAAAACTGTTGAATATCCTAAGTTAGCGGCTGCATTAGCTGCATTTGTAGACTGTACTAAGTGAGCTTCTGGCTGGGGCAAATTTTCACCAATAAAAAAAACATAGTGTTTTTTTAAAGCAATATTTTTCATAAATTTAGTTAGTAATACTATCCTCAAATTTTTCTAAGTTATCGAGTAGATAGATAGCAGCTTCATAAGTTTCTGTAACTAATTTATTTTGTTCGTTGTGCGTAGATATTAAATTATCAGCTAGAGAGCGAAGAGAGCTAAGTATGGGATTAAGACAAGTCCTAAACTCAACGGAAATATGATTAAATGTTTCATATTCACTGGTTGCAATATTCTGATTTTGCTCAGAAAGTGAGAGGAATTTACCTTTCAACTGCATGTTAACAACATCATCAAAAACATCAATGGTATTAAGAATTCTCCAGGCTGATTTATAGGATTCTTCAATTAATTCTTGCCGCTCTTGAGAATTGTCTACCATTTCATCAAGTAATAAGCGTAAAAACCCAATCATTGAGTTCAACTGCGTCCGAATTTCGTGAGAGATGCGGAGCAAGCTTTGATTACGTTTAACAATAGCTTCTGGGCGTTCAGCAAATTGCATTGAATAGAGGCGTGAGTAGTAACCGCCTTTTTGTAAAAGTTCTTCATGGGTTCCCACCTCTACCACCCGTCCTTGATCCAATACAGCAATTTGATCGGCTTTTTGGACTGTAGAAAGACGGTGAGCAATTACTAGGGTTGTCCGATCGCGACTGAGATCATCGAGTGCAGCTTGTACTAAGCGTTCGGAAACGGTATCTAAAGCACTGGTGGCTTCATCAAGTATGAGAATGTCTGGATTTTGTAGCAGTGCGCGAGCGATCGCTAATCTTTGTCTTTGTCCACCAGACAACATGACGCCGCGATCGCCAATCAGGGTGTCAAAACCTTGGGGTAATTTACTGATAAACTCATAGGCATTTGCTCGCTTTGCTGCTGTGATAATTTCATCCTCGGTAGCCTCTGGTCGTCCATAAGCAATGTTATTTCCTACCGAGTCATTGAACAGAAAGGTATCTTGACTGACAATTCCCATCCGCTTTCGCAGGGATACAGCATCAAACTCGCGCAAATCAATGCCATCAATGGTAATGCAGCCAGATGTTGGGTCGTAAAATCTGGGTAAAAGGTCTGCCAAAGTGGATTTACCAGCACCGGAACCGCCTACTAAAGCTAAGGTTGTGCCATGTGGTAAGTATAAATTCACATCTTTGAGCACCAACTTTTCATGACTGGGGTAAGCAAAGGAAAGGGAATTAAAACGTACTCCCTCTTGTAATTTCGTGTAGGGAAGCTTACCGTTACCCATGAATGGCTTATCATCCAAGCTCAAAAATTCACTTGTTACGTCCACACTGGTAGCAGTACTTGCAAAGTTGCTGCGAATAGTATTTAACTCAGAAATTAATGGCAGTACTCGCAGCAGTAAGAATAGATATGTTAGAAGTACAGGGGCCAGGGAAGTAATTTGGTCGGCAAAGAAAATTTTACTCAAAAGTATAATCAGCAGTAAAGCTGTAATACCCATGACTTCACTCAGGGGTGTTATCGCTCCCGAATTAACCTGAGATTGAAAATCTGCTTTTTCGCGATCGCGGATTAATTTCTTAATTCGTTGATATTCTTTTTCTTCATTTCCAGTTGCTTTGACTAACCTAACTCCATTCAGAGTTTCCAGCACAGTAATTGAATATGCTTTAGACATATCGCTAAGCTGTTTACCAAACTTTTTAGAGCGATAAATAGCATACTGATTTATTAAAGTTACTAACGATAGCAAAATCGTTGAAGCAATCGTTAGCTGCCAAGAAATTGACAATAACAACCCAACAAAAACTAAAATAGTAATCCCTAAAATACCTAGCTTGACTGTACTACCTACAGCGCCGGCTGCACGACCAATTTCTCCACCAAGTCGATTAATTAAATCACCAACTTTCGTTTTGGCGTAATAATCTATATCAATTTCTAGCAATAATCTTAGTCCGGCTTCTCGCATATCTGCTGTCAATGCTCGTGTTAAAGAACTCGATGCTAAAGCACTGGCATAAGCCGCTAAGTTTTTTAAAATAATTGTGAATATAATAGCTCCAGCCATTACTCCTGTGCGGTAATTTGCTGAAATATTATCAAAGGGAGACATTATTGTTTTGAGAAGAGTAGGAGCACTACTTAAATCTACTTCTTGTCCGACAATTCTTAAAACTACTGGTACAATTAGAGCCGTGCTGACCCCATTAAATAAAGCTCCAGAAAATCCTAACAATATTGTCAATAGAATCAAACCTGGATAGGGTTTAGCAAATCTTAGTAGTAATTTTCTGGTAGACATTGGCTATTTGTAAATTTACTTATTAATTAATATTATTCACCAGTTAGTTGTTCAATTAGCTAATCATCAAATCAAAACACTAAATATTTTCATAAATTAGTTAAAACACAAATTTACCATAATCCTAGCTTTTAAAGCTTTGACAAAATAGTTAATCTCATTACTTCCACATATAAATTACCTCCATCAATATCTATAATCGAGAAATTATTGACTTGAGCGTCGAAGCCATCGCCTCTATGCTGTAGTGCTCCACACATCTTTCTCTTGCCTTGAGAGCTAGCTGATTCGCTGACTCTAAATCTTGAAATATCGATTGAATTTGTTCAGCAATTTGTTCAGGACAAGCAGGTTCAACTAAGTAACCAGTATTACCTAAAATTTTGGGAATATCTCCAACGCGAGTTGATAATACAGGTTTAGCCATTGCCATCCCATCTGTCAACTTGAGGGGAAATTGAGCGCGAGTTTCAAGAGTATCTCGCTGGGGAACAACAACAATGTGAGCAGCAGCTACTAAATCAGGCATAATATCAGCTGGATACTTTGGCAGTTTGATAATCCAGCGTCCCCACTGTTGTTGAAGTTGCTGATCATAATCATCATAAGGACTGCCACCCACAATCACCAATTTTAAGTCTGGTTGATTAATTTTATCTAACGCTATTAGAACATCTTCTAAACCTTTATAAGGTCTTGGCGCACCAGGAAACATTAAAATACGATATTCAGATAAACCATAGCGAATTCGACTCGATTCAGGTTCATATTGAGCAGGATCAAATAAGCAAATATCTTTACCATTGGGAACAAATGTACCGCCAAAACGCTGTTGCAAAAATGTAGTATGCACAGTCACAGCGTCAGCGCGACTTACTAAACCTTCCATCCATTTAACGTATAAAGGATGATAAGGATTTCTGAGTGCGCCGTCTGATTTTAATAATTCTCTAGCTAATTGTTTGAGTGTAGGATGATAATGCCAATCATCACCACCATGCCAGCTGAGTTCCCAATCATCTATATCTAAAATGACTGGTTTTTGGCTATATAGTTTTTTGAGTAATGCAACTCCAAAGCTTGCTGTTTGTGGTTTAATTGCATAAATTATATCTCCATTTATTTTTGGTAAAAGTTTTCTCATTTCGCCAAAAAAATCTGGAAAATTTTTGCCAGGTAAATGATAAACATTTAACTCTGATGGTAAATTTCGATATAAGTTTTTTCCAAATAAAAATCCCATAATTTCAACTTCCAGCCCTAAAGTTTTGAGGGCTGCTGCTATCAAGTATGCACGCAAAATAGCTGCACTTGATAAGTCTGAAACTAACAGTGATATTTTTGAAATTTTTTTCACTATTTTTTCACTGGTTTTTATTTAGTGCGCCAAGGATTTGTAACTTGATTCGGCAAAAATACTTTAGCGAATCTGTCAAAAACCCTTGTATACAAAGAACGAGTAATATTTTTAGCATATTGAGGACGGTAAGGATACGTACAGTGAAGTACTTTAATTTCATCTTGAATATTATAAGCGTCCTGCCATTTACTGAGATAATTGTATGTAGGTGGTAATATTTTCATCTTTGGATGTACAGATGCGATCGCAGAAGCAAATGCTCCTTGGTCTTTTAAAAGTAATTTATCTTGGTTATTTTTAACAATTTCAAAATAGTATTTAAATTTATCAAAAAATAACTTAGTTATCTCTGTTTTCCGAAAAGCCATAAAACCGCCATTATATTGCACACTATCTTCTTTTAAAGGTAGACCGATAGATTGCAGAATTGGTAAAACATTAGGCAAAAGGTCTTGTTGCTTTCCCCGTAATAAATTTGTTGCTTTAACAATATAAGGTTGCACATCCTCAGTTAATAAAAAATCATATTCATCTAAATACTCAAACACATCATTGATATCACAAAGTAAACAAATATCTGAATCTAGATAAATTGTTTGCTCAAAATCAGAAGCTTCATATAGAGCTAGTTTTGCGTGTCGTGATGCTAAAACAGGATTTTCATTCGCCGGGGCTGGCTTTAAAGTTACATTTTTGAAAGCTTTGAGTAAAGGATAGAGAACTTTTGGAACTTGGTCAATTAGAATAATTATTGGTTCTTGATGAAATTTCCTAATTGCTGCTAAAAAATGAATACAATCTTGAAAAGAGTAAAGACCTGTCAGAATTGTTATAAAGCCTCTTTTTGATTTCATATAATAGTTATTTTAAAAGTTCTTGCACTTCCAAAGAAAAGTTTTTCCAAGTCAAATGTTCAACAGTTTTACTGATATTAGCTGGAATATTAAAAGCCTGGTCGATTAATTTACATACCACTTCACCGGGACTATCAATATCAAAGATAAAGCCATTTTCTCCATGATTAATGATATCAGGAGCAAATCCTGTTCTACTCGCTACAGGGACAATATTACACATCATCGCTTCAATTAAAGGTATAGGGCCACCTTCTAATTTCGCAGGTGAAACAAAAACATCCATCTCAGCATAGTACTTAGGGTAATCCGAATAAGGAGCTTGAATATAAGATAAGTTTGGTAAAGCAATTAGTTCTTCAAATCTTTCGTATTGATCCCAATCTCTACCCAAAAGAATAAACTTTCTATGGGGCATTGACTTGATAATATTAAATATCAATTCTGGAGATTTTCTAGCATAGTATGCTGTACAAAAACCAACAGCGCCATTTAAACGTTGATGGGGTTGAAACATTGCAGGATCAGCACCACCCAAAATAAATGTCGTTTTTTTACTGTTTACCCCTTGGTTTTTGAGTAACTCTACAAATTGTGAGCAGGTACATATAACTTTAGTACTTTGATTTAGCGTATAAATAAGTTCTTCATTGCTTCTACCAATATCTTTTGGATGTGTATACCAAACGAGTAGCTTGCTTTGCCAAAGAATCGGGTTTTGCTTTAAAGCTATAGGTAAAAAAGAGTAGTGAGCAAAAAAGTATGCTTTAGCTTGAGGTAGCTCGGTCAAAGAATATGCAAAAAAATATTTACCTGGAAAATATGTAGCAATTTCTCTGCATATTGCTTCGAGTATCCAGCCTTTAGCATCGTGAATTACAAAAACTAGATCATATAGTTGATGATCATCTAGATTATTTTTGATTAAATTGCTAAATTTTGATTTAGCTTTTTCCAAAATATAAGGATATTTATATTCTTTTACTTTAGCAATGCTGAAAATTTTAAAACATATATTTTTGATTAACGGCTTATCTAAAAAATGCATTGTTTTAATCCATTTTTGTTTATTGAAATAAATTGGTTTTAAATATGTAATAGTATTATCTTTGACGTCTGAAAGCGAATCTTGATGATTCTTGATAATTAAATTATTTGATATCTTTAAAAGATAAAATAATATGATAAATTTAACTTTATATTTATAGTTATTCCTATAGAAATTTTACTGATAAATCTAGGTGAATTTTGTTATGAGTTGGTATATTTACCGTGGAAGTACGGTTGTACACTATCATGATTTATGAAGTAGTACAGTTATAATAGTGAAAGTATAAATAGTTGATGTAGCTTGTGCAAGTAACCCTGTTACTTACTGAGGTATAGGATTATTAATCAATACCAAACATTTATTTGCGAAGGAGACAGAGGTAATGGAGGTAATGCGTCTTGAGGCACTCTCAGACAACTATATATTTTTACTGCACGACAGCAAACAAAATATTGCCGCTGTTGTCGATCCAGCGGAGGCGGAACCAGTCTTAAAGAAATTGACAGAACTAAAAGCTGATTTAGTAGCAATTTTTAACACGCACCACCATAACGATCATGTGGGTGGTAACAAGCAGTTAATGCAACACTTCCCGAAAGTGACAGTTTATGGCGGAGCTGAGGATCGCGGACGAATTCCTGGACAACAGGTGTTTTTGCAACAAGGCGATCGCGTTGAGTTTGCAGACCGAATAGCTGAAGTAGTCTTCGTTCCCGGACATACTCGCGCTCACATTGCTTACTACTTTCCTCCAGAACAAGCTGGTGTTGGGGACTTATTCTGTGGTGATACGCTGTTTGCTGGCGGTTGCGGTCGTTTATTTGAAGGGACACCAACGCAAATGGTAGACTCTTTAAGCAAATTGCGCTCTCTACCTAACGATACCCGCATCTGGTGCGCCCACGAATACACCTTAAAAAATCTGCAATTTGCTTTGACTGTGGATGGCGACAATGCCGACCTCAAGAAGCGCTACGATGAAGTCAAGGCTTACCGTAGTCGAGGAGAAGCGACGATTCCCTCGCTGTTGGGAGTGGAGAAGCGTACTAATCCCTTTTTACGTTGGGAGCAACCGTCATTACAATCAGCAGCCAAAAGCAGTGATCCTGTGCAAACCTTTGCTCGGATACGGGGAATGAAAGACAGATTTTAGTCAAGAGTTGACACGCTTTGTGATTTTTCTGACGCTAATAGTTGCGATCGCACCCTACCTTTCGCTACGATCTGTAAGCTTTAGGGTATAGGCAAAGCCGCTTGGAATACAGCTACACTCACATGAGCTATTCTGCCCAAACCTAAATTAATGAGATTTTACAGGAAAAACGAAAAACGATGGCGAAACGCGTGCAATTAGTTTTAAATCAGGATATCAGCAAGCTGGGCAAATCTGGCGACTTAGTAGACGTAGCTCCCGGCTATGCTCGTAATTACTTGCTTCCTCAAAAATTGGCAACCCATGCCACTCCCGGTATTCTCAAACAAGTAGAACGCCGTCGTGAACAAGAACGTCAACGGCAATTAGAACTTAGAGAACAAGCTCTGGTGCAAAAAGAAGCTTTGGAAAAAGTTGGTAGCTTGACAATTGCTAAGCAGGTTGGTGAAAACGAAGCAATTTTTGGTACTGTTACCACTCAAGAAGTTGCAGAGGCAATTCAAGCAGCTACCAATCAAGAAGTTGATCGGCGTGGCATTACTATCCCCGACATTAACCACCTTGGTACTTATAAAGCCGAAATTAAGCTGCATTCTGAAGTAACGGCGCAAGTCGATATTCAAGTTGTAGCCAGCTAGAAGACAGGAGACAGAAGACAGGAGACAGGAGACAGAATGATTTTTAGGTGAGCGCCTTGATGGGTTTAAAATCTGGCACTTGTAAGCAGAATCAAAAAGAAATCATGACATTTAAATTCCACTCCTTATAGCTTTTGTCTCCTGAATCCTGTAAAGATGCGGTTAATCGCGTCTCTACTCCTGACTTTTAATGTTTGATTATGGCTGAAGAACTGCATTTTCAAGGTGATGGTAGCAATCGCCTACCACCCCAAAATATTGAGGCGGAAGAAGCAATTTTGGGGGGAATTTTACTAGATCCAGAAGCGATTAGTCGAGTTAGCGATCGCCTCCTTCCCGAAGCTTTTTACATTAGCGCTCATAAAGATATCTATCAAGCAGCTGTGAGGCTCCACACTCAAGGTAAACCCACAGACTTACTCGCGGTTACAAGTTGGTTGGCTGACCATGATATCCTGACCCGCATTGGTGGCAGAAATAAATTAGCAACTCTGGTAGACCGCACAGTGTCAGCAGTCAATATCGACTCCTTGGCAGGGTTGGTGATGGAAAAATACCTGCGGCGACAGTTAATCAAAGCAGGCAATGAAATTGTGCATCTCGGTTACGAGACAGAAACCGAGTTACCAATCGTCCTCGATCAGGCAGAACAGAAAGTTTTCGGCGTTACTCAAGAACGTCCCCAATCAGGTCTAATTCACATTTCTGATACCCTGATTAATAATTTCCAGGATATTGAAGATCGAAATCAAGGTATTGCCTTACCTGGTATTCCCTGCGGATTTTATGATTTAGATGCCATGACCAGTGGCTTTCAGCGTTCTGATTTGATTATTGTCGCTGGTAGGCCATCAATGGGAAAAACGGCCTTTTGTTTGAACCTTGCTCATAATATTGCTGCTTCTTATAAATTACCGGTTGCTGTTTTCAGCTTGGAAATGTCCAAAGAGCAACTAACGCAACGTTTATTAGCTAGCGAAGCGCAAATTGAAAGCAGTTATCTGCGGAGTGGACGCCTCAGTCAAACACAGTGGGAACCTTTAAGCCGTGCTATTGGTATCCTCTCGGAAATGCCAATTTATATCGACGACACGCCGAATATTACAGTCACACAAATGCGTAGTCAGGCGCGGCGACTCCAAGCAGAACAAGGAACTGAACTAGGATTAATTGTTATAGATTACTTGCAATTAATGGAAGGAGGAGGTGATAACCGCGTCCAAGAGTTATCAAAAATTACGCGTCAACTCAAAGGTTTAGCGCGTGAATTATCTGTACCAGTTATTGCACTATCTCAGTTAAGCCGAGGAGTAGAAGCACGCACCAATAAGCGCCCAATGCTATCGGATTTGAGAGAGAGCGGAAGTATTGAACAAGATGCGGATTTAGTAATAATGTTGTACCGCGATGAATATTACTCTCCAGATACTCCAGATCGCGGAATTGCAGAAGTAATCGTAGCTAAACACCGCAACGGGCCAACTGGTACTGTAAAACTTCTATTTAATCCACAGTTTACAAAGTTTCAGAATCTCAAACTTTAATAATTTAGCAAAACAAAATAATTAGTAAAAGGGACTGGGTACTGGGGATTAAAGACTGGGGATTGGGTAAAAACGGAAAAATTCTAGAAGTGGCTTTAATCCCAAACTTATTTTGGAACATCTTCACAGTCCCCAGTCCCCAGTCCCCAGTCCCCAGTACCCAATCCCTACTTAACGTCCAACAATTCCACATCAAACAACAGAGTGGCGTTAGGTGGAATCACACCACCAGCACCGCGAGAACCATAACCTAACTCAGGGGGGATGATTAACTGGCGTTGACCACCTACCTTCATTGTGCCAACTCCTTCATCCCAACCCTTGATTACCTGTCCGACGCCGATTTTAAAGTCGAAGGGTTGACCGCGATCGCGTGAGCTATCAAATTTAGTACCATCTTCTAAAGTGCCAGTGTAATGTACCACGACCTTTTGTCCGGTTTTAGGAGTCGCTCCAGTCCCCTCTTTTAATTCGACATACTTCAATCCAGAAGGGGTGGTTACAGCATTAGCATCAGACATAGTATTACTCGCAATTAAGGTATTGTTTTCAGTTTCAGTCGTAGGCACTGGTAGTGTTTGGGACAATTGGGTAGCAATGGCAGTATCCTGTCTACCGCCAACTTGCGCCAACACCAAAAGCACAACACATGCCAGCATGAACACCACGCTGAGAAATATTGCTTTCAAAATCAGTTCTCCCTACTTAGGTAGCCTGGTAAAAGGATTACCAACAGAACACATTTAGTTTAAATCACAAAGGACATTCTAACGCCAAAGCTTATTTTCTAAATCGCGCACTTGACGCTCTAAACGGTCAATTCTACCCCGCAGTTCGTCCACCTCAGACTGGCGAGCTACCCCTAAATCCTGCATCATATTTCGCATTTGTCGTTGCATTTGGACATCCCAATTTCCCTGCTCCGACTTTAATTGCTGTGCAATATCATCAATCACAGCCTTGGCTTGTTCAGGATTGAGCTTACCATCTTTAACTAAGTCATCGCTGACTTGCCGTAGTTTTTCTGCAACTATAGATGTTGTACCAAGACCTACCATCATTAATTGTTGCAACCAGTTATTATTATCCATACTCCCTTCCTCTTCTTGTTTCAAACCAGCCGACCCTTGCTCCTGAGTGTACGCAATCAAGCTATGCTGTAAGCGTAGTTATTCTAGCCTACAGCTCTATTTTGGCAAATTGGCAAGCACAGGGATCACAGGGCGTGGTTATAGAACTCCTTAAATTTCATGTTGCTCCCGATTTACGGGAAAATTTTATTCAGAAGGATGCAGAAATTTGGACAGCAGCGCTGGCTAAGTATCCTGGGTTTCTCGGTAAAGAAGTTTGGATTACTCCCGACAACTCCAAAGAAGTTATCCTAATCATTCGTTGGGCAACGCGAGAACAGTGGAAAGCTATACCCCAAGCAGATTTGCAGGCTATTGAAAACAAATTTGCCCAAGTAGTGGGAACTCATCCGATTATGGAATCAGCGGAGTATCAAGTACGGAAATTCCCCCATATTTGACGGTAATGCGTAGACATGCAGTGTTGAGGTAAGTCGCAGTTGGTTTGCGTTGGTTGCAAACTGCTTAACTTGAAAGGCTTGTCGCTAGATATTTAGGAATTGATTGCGATCGCGCAAACTATGAAGGTGTAACGCTGTAATGACTTTATTGGTACGATGTCCAAGGACAAAGGTTGCCGACATCAGAAGAACGCATCAAACAAGCAGTAGACACAGATACTTTTAGCTAAAGGCAATGCAAGGATTACTTAAATTCTTGACTGCAATCCTGCTATACTTTTTCAAGTTTTTCCTGTACTAAAGTTTTTAGTAAATTTACAATGTCAACATCAAGTGATACGCAAAAGCAGATGTATGAGGCTTATGCCTCGTCATACAAAATTTTTTTAAAAAATTGGCAAGTTAACCGACAAAAAGCTTTAGAGATGCTTGACAAGCATCTTAAAAGCAGTCTTCCTGAGCAAGCAGAGGTTTCAGTGTTAAGTGTTGGCCCGGGCCCTGGAGAGTTCGATAAGCAATTTATCCACTTCCTCCAGCAAAATATGGCTGAGGGACAAGCATTAAAGTATGTAGTAGTGGAGCCTAATCATATTCATCGGCAGATCTTTGAAGCAACGATGCAGTCTGCTAATTTTGGCAAAGTGCATTTCGAGATGCATCCGATGAGTATTGAGGATTTTCAGACAAATGACAAATTTGACTGTATCCATTTCACGCATTCAATTTACCATATGCCCGGTCAAGAGAGGCGCTTAATCCTTAAGTCGCTTGATATGCTCAAAGACGGAGGAGTTGTTTTCATCACTCTAGATACAGAAGAAGCAGTGATATTTAAATTGATTACGAAATACGCAGAGGTCGTTGGGAATGAGCAATATTGGCAAGAAGGGTCTTCCCAGATGATGGAATCAAATAAGTTACGTAAAATTATCGATGATATCGGTCTGTCGTATAAATTTGAAAGCTATCCCGAATATCTAGATGTTTCTGCTTGCTTTGAGCATAATTCCGAAGAAGGTAAAGTATTGATGGATTTCCTTTTCCAGGCTAACTTAAGTAACGCCTCTCCCGAATTAAATCAGCAGCTACTTTCCCTAGTTGACGAAGTGGCGATTGATCAGAATAGTCGCAAAATGTTGTATTTGCCGGCTGGCACATTTGTGATGCCAAAACAATAGTACAAGCAAAGTAAAATTTATTGTTATATTGGCTCGACTTGATCCATTTTCGCATCCGGCGATCGCATAAGTTAAAACCCTTATGCAAATAAGCTTTTGTCTTTTTCGATTTCATCCAAACTAATCACGTCAGGTAAAGTTGTTGCCACACAGCTAGAACTTTTGCCAGATTACAAGGGTTATGTTCTGGGATTTTAATAAAGTCGAGCTTCCCAAAAAAAAGCGATCACCTTAATCTTAGTGATGATTAGTCAGAATTATTACAGATTTGGAGGAGTTATTAGGTGTCTATTCCCGAAATTACTCAAAAACTATTAGCTGCAAAACAAAACAAAGGACTGAGCTTTGCTGATTTAGAAAAAATTCTTGGACGTGATGAAGTCTGGATTGCTGCTTTATTCTACCGTCAAGCTAGTGCTTCTGAGGAAGAGGCCAAGTTACTAGTTGAAGCATTAGAATTAGATGCAAGTTATATTCAAGAATTGATTACATACCCTGTGAAAGGATTGGGCCCAATTGTCCCAACTGACCCACTAATTTATCGTTTCTACGAAATTATTCAGGTATATGGATTACCAATTAAAGCCGTAATTCATGAGAAATTTGGTGATGGAATTATGAGCGCCATTGACTTTACTTTAGATGTGGAAAAAGAAGAAGACCCCAAAGGCGATCGCGTTAAAATTATTATGTCTGGTAAATTTCTTTCATACAAAAAGTGGTAGCGTTTTAGTCAGTTATAAAAACTTTTGCACTTGATAATGATTCCTTAATAGTACAAGCTCCCGGACTGATCCGTAGGGTCAATCCAAAATCTGTCTTGGAAAGTTCTGATGCCTTCTCTTCTCCTATCGGAGACACTCGTGAACGAGAGGCTTGTCTGCTACACCCTGCGCGTAGCTTGCTTCCCCGTAGGGGTACGCCAACGGCAACCCCTTCGGGGAACGGAGGAAGCCTCCGCACCCTGCGGGATCTTGCTACAGACTTTCCGCAAAATCTAAAATCTAAAATTGTCTGACATATCATCAAAGGTTTCAGAATTAGATGCGAACGCAGAGCGATGCAAAGTAAACATATATTTTCTACGTTAATTTTTGCCAAAGTAATAATTTTTTAAATTAAATATTTGAACCATATCAAAACAAGTTATAACTATAAAGTCAAAATAATTTTATAACTTTTGCAAGAACCAATAACGCAACGCAAAGAAACAATTTTTCATCCCTATTATGTCCAGCAAAAAGGAGCAGCGTATTTAGGTGATAGCCTTCAACTTATTAAATTCATTGCTGATAATAGTATTAATTTAATCCTGACTTCACCTCCTTTTGCTTTGACTCGAAAAAAAGAATACGGGAACGAAAGCGCTGAAAAATATATCGAGTGGTTTCTACCTTTTGCCTATGAATTTAAAAGAGTATTGGCAGATAATGGCTCATTCATTTTGGATTTAGGTGGTGCTTATCTTCCTGGTAATCCTGTGCGGAGTATCTATCAATACGAACTTTTAGTTAGATTATGCAAGGAAGTAGGTTTTTCTCTTGCTCAAGAATTTTACCACTACAATCCTGCTCGATTACCAACCCCTGCTGAGTGGGTGACAATCAGGCGAATTCGGGTGAAAGATTCAGTAAATATAGTTTGGTGGTTGGCTAAAACACCAAATCCTAAAGCAGACAATAGAAAAGTTTTAAAACCATATAGCCAAAGTATGAAACAATTACTAAAAAATGGCTATAAAGCTCAAATACGTCCTAGCGGACATGATATTTCTGATAAGTTTCAAAAAGATAACCAGGGTGCAATTCCGCCAAATTTACTAGAAATTGCCAATACTGAATCAAATAGTGCTTATTTACGTCAATGTAAAGCAGCAGGAGTTAAACCTCATCCAGCACGTTTTCCTCAAGGGTTCGCCGAGTTCTTCATCAAATTCTTAACTGATGAAGATGATATAGTTTTAGATCCATTTGCAGGTTCCAACACAACCGGATTTGTCGCTGAAACTTTGCAGCGCCAATGGATTTCTTTTGAAATTAATCAGGATTATGTTGTAGGAAGCCACTATCGATTTAGTCATTAGTCATTAGTAAGAATAAAGAACAAATGACTAATGACAAATCATTCAAATCTCTCGATTTACCTGCATTTGATGAACTTGATCTGCTAGCTCTTGACGACTTTGATCATCCATCTTGTCAATCGCTAACATACCCATGAGAATGACCTCTTTTAAGGTTAAACGTGTTGAATGTGCCTGTTTTTGCACAATCTCCTTAATAATTGGACTAACACCGATCGCTGTACTAGCTCTAGCCACAGAATAATAGGGAAACACTAATGACTTAGCCTAAATACTAGCATTTCCAATAAACTTCTTCTATATATTTAAAACTTAATTTAAATGTGTTTAAAGACATAATGCTTGCGTATTGATGACATGGCATCGTATTATATCAACACCTTCAATAGTAGCTTTTAGTTTATTCCTCTAGAATTTCTACTAATTCTTCAATCATCACATCAAAGGTACGAGCTAACTTATGGATAGCAGTAAAATCAACTGTTGTCATTCCAGAACGACGAGCATAGCTTCTAACTGTGCTGTAAATTACTCCAGAACGGTCAGAAACCTCTTTCAACGTCCAACCTTTTTCTTGTGCTAGTTCTCGAATCTTTAATCTGACTAATCCCATACTTGACTGTTGATGCAATTGCATCGTTTAATTTTATATGAGAATATTAAAAAGCGATCGCCCCCGGTCTATCAATATCCAGGCGATCACATAGCTACCTGATTTAAGGCTTTTTAAAATCAGGTAAACATTTATCATATTACCAACATCAAAGGCAAAAACATCTGCCGCTAGATAATCAAAAATTACTCATAAATCGCCAATTCTGCACTACTAGCAAAATTTGTGACACAACAAGCAGTAAGAGTAATGTTGAAGACTGTAATTTAATACCAAGAAAAATTTGCTTTGAAGAAATTGTAAATTGTCCAATATAATCCCGTTAACCCACTTTACAGAACTACACAACGTAAATAAGAATAATAATCTAACCGAAGTAAAATTTTCCTGAATCCAGCCAGTAAATGTTGTCATAGGGAAAAGCAGTGAGTAGAGGAGAAGGTAGAAGGATGAGGGAACCTTATCTGTTGGCAGCAGGCTTGTTAACAGGATTGGCAATACCAGCGTCGACTCTTCCACATTTATCGATGATCCTGCCAAGCAATTCTAGATTCCTGTGGGATTTAAAACAGGGTTCGCAGCCAACAGTAAATGAGAAAATCATCCCTAGCGTTAACCTCTTTTCTCCAGAATTGAGTAACCAGGCTTTACAACCACTAGAGCATGTACAGCCAACAGAAGGTGAGAAAATCCCTCCTAGTGTTGATATCTCCTCTCCAGAATTCAGTAATCAGACGGAGCCATCACTTAACCCTAATTTCTCAGCAGCAAACAGCACATATTTATCTGGAAGTCAACTTTACTACCAAAGATTAGCGGCTTTAAAAACAGGCCAGATTTATAAACGTGCAGATGATGATAGCTTAGAGTCATTGTGGGAGTCAGCCAAAAACCACCAACTGACTTATGAGGACTGGAAAAGATTATTAGCTTTGGAAGCCAAAGCGATCGCTCAAGGTCAAGGTACAAATCATCTGAGTATCTTAGTTGGTGATTCTTTGAGCCTGTGGTTTCCCACTGAAAAACTGCCTACTGGTAAATTGTGGCTAAATCAGGGCATATCTGGAGATACTTCTAGTGGCATTCTAAAGAGATTGGGGGCATTTTCGGCAACGCGACCTGATGTAATTTACGTCATGGCTGGAATTAATGACTTACGCAAAGGTGCTAGTGATGCAGTAATTTTGCGTAATCACCGCCGGATTATCCGCATATTAAGGCAAAATCACCCAAAAGCCCAGATAATTGTCCAATCAATTTTGCCTACTCGCCTTTCATCAATTTCTAATAGCCGCATTCGTAACATAAACGAACAACTTGCTTTAATAGCCAAACAACAAGGAGCTAATTATCAAAATATTTATAGTTGGTTTACGGATTTGGAAGGCAATTTGCGTCCAGAGTTAACTACAGATGGGTTACACCTGTCTGTAGATGGCTATGATGTGTGGCGATCAGTACTACAGCAAATAGAATTCAAGCTCACTCAGCGCGAGAACTGAGCGATCGCAATTACGGTTGCTTTCTAGTATCCGTAGAAGCACAGACAACAAAAATTCTATGATTTAACGCCCAAAGCTTCCTGATTTAAAACCTGATTTAACTTACCGCTACGATAACCTTCTAAATCTAAGGTTACATAGACAAATCCCAAATCCTGAAATGTGGAAACTAATGTTTGTAAATCCGTAGTCAAAACAAACTCTTTGATTTGTTCTGGTGGCAATTCAATACGTGCTGTATCGCCTTCTGAACGCACACGCAAATTTTGCCAACCCAGTTTCCGCAAGAAAATTTCTGCCCTACCAACTCGTTGTAACTTGGCTACAGTAATCTCTTCACCGTAAGGAAAGCGAGAACTCAGACAAGGTTGAGCAGGTTTACCCCACCAAGGTAAACCGAGTTGTTGCGAAAGTTGACGGACTTCTGCTTTAGTAACACCTACTTCTGCTAGAGGCGATCGCGCACCTCTTTCCTTGGCCGCCTGAATTCCTGGGCGATAATCATGCAAATCATCAGCGTTAACCCCATCCACCACATAGGGATAACCCAATTGCCAAGCTAAAGGTTTGAGAGTATCGTGCAATTCACTTTTGCAAAAATAACAGCGGTTGACTGGGTTAGAGGTGTAATTAGGATTTTCCATCTCGTGAGTCTGGACGACTTTATGAAGAATCCCAATCGTTGCTGCTTGAATTTTGGCATCTTCCAACTCTTCAGGTAACAGCGAAGGAGAGACAGCTGTTACAGCCAAAGCGCGATCGCCCAACACATCATAAGCAATTTTGGCAACCAAAGTGCTATCAACACCTCCAGAGTAGGCAATCAACGCCTGCTCCATTTCTCCAAATAAGGCTTTTAGTTGCTCCAATTTGTCTATCAGCATCATTTCCCAATCCCGCTAAAACCTTATAGCACCCAATCAATACCATTGTAGTCATTGGTCAACAGTCAAGGATCAACAGTGCTGAGTAATGAGTACTGAGTCCTGAGTCCTGAGTTCTGAGTCAAGAATCAGTATCTATTCTCCCCCTGCCCCTCCGCTCCCCTGCCCCTCCGCTCCCCTGCCCCTCTGCCCCTCCGCTCCCCTGCTCCCCCTGCTCCCTCATCTGTTGGTAGGTTGCTATATTTAGCTATCAGATTTGCTAAAAGTGGTAAATCAACTGGTTTAGAAGTGTATTCATTGACTCCGGCTGCTAGACAGGTTTCGCGATCGCCTTTCATCGCCATTGCTGTTTGGGCAATTATTGGAATATTACAATACTGAGGATTTTCTCGCAGTTGTTGCACCAATTTAAGACCATTTCCATCTGGCAGGTAGACATCCATTAAAATAACTGCTGGGTCTAACTGTGTTAGAGCTTCCCACATCTCGACAGCAGTCTTTACCCAAGTCACCTTATATCCCAACTTACTTAAATAAATTTGCATTAACTCAGCATTGGGTAAGTCATCTTCCACCAGCAAAATCTCCGACCTGGAGCTACAGTTGATCGGCATAAGAGATGAAAAAGATGTTGCTTCCTCTACTCCCCTTACTCCCCCTGCTTCCCCTACTCCCCCTACTCCCTCATTTAATCCCACAGCCTTGAGGGGAAGTATGAGGGTAAAACGGGAGCCGCGATCAACTTCAGATTCGACTTCCACGCAACCACCGTGAATCTCCGCAAGCTTCCGAGTTACTGTTAAACCCAATCCAGTACCTTCAATACCATCAGCTACAGCGTTGAGAATTTGAAAATAGGGTTGAAACAAGTGAGCTTGGTCTGCTGGAGAGATACCAATGCCAGTATCCCAAACTGTAAAATGCACAAACCCACCTTTAGGGGCGACCTGTAAGCCAACACTTCCGCTACTGGTAAACTTTAGAGCGTTGAAAAGTAAATTCAATAGCATTTGCTTGAGTCGCAAGGAATCAGCTACTAAAGTTGTGACATCAGGATCTAGGTCTAGGCGTAGTTGCAAACCTTTATTAGCGGCTTTCTCTTTGACCAACGCCAAAACATTGCTACACAACACTGGCACATCCACAGTTTCCCACTGGACTTCTAGCTGGTTTGCTTCAATTTTAGAGAGATCCAAAATATCATTAATTAGAGCTAGCAGGTGTCTACCACTTGACTGAATAATAGTCAAATATTCTTGGTGGCGTTCTCTGGTGGGATCGTAGCCCTGAGCTAAGAGTAAGTGGGTAAACCCGATAATCGAACTCAGCGGTGTGCGAATTTCGTGACTGGTATTTGCCAGAAATTGATTTTTGAGTTGATTGGTGCGTTCCAGTTCTTGATTAGAGCTACCTAATTGTTGATATCCTTGCTGCCAAGATAATATTTGCCTAAGCTGTGCCAAAGCTGTAGCACATTGCTTGGCAGACCTTGCCATCAATTGCGAGGTGAGTTGAGCTTGTGATGCTATGAGTGAGTCACCAGACTCGACTAGGGGTGCTGTAGCAATAATTAGCCAGCCCATAACCTCGCCAAAAGTATCGACTAACCGCCAAGCACTTGGTGGTTGTTTGTTTTCAAGCTGCTGCAAATCTTTGAGTTCTATGACCTCTTGCAACTTTAACCGCAGTTTTTTGCGTTTTTTGGGCGTAACTTCTAGGAGTGGAGATTGTGAAGCTGGGGATGGGGAGCCAGAAATGTAGCAAATTGTGCCAACTGTTTCTTGCGGTTGAAACAAAGCGATACCTACGGCACAGTGCGTGAGCGCCACTCTATTGTTATCCACAGCACTGTTTAGCTCGTTCACCACGATTTGGAAAATTTCTGTTTCTGCTGCTCTTGCGTGTGGGACAGTGATACACGCAGAAAGCAGGCAATCATTAAGGCGACTTTGCAACTGGTTCAAGCTGCTCTCCAGCCACAACTCGGCACGAAGTTGCTGAATTGTTTTCAAAAGTGTTGGCGTTGCATCTATCTGTGAGTTCTGTTCTGGTAAGCTTGAATACTGCTGCATGGTCAACTAGACCGGTGAACAAGTTAGCTTCGCATAAAAATGCGAACAGGATTCTATGTAAATTAGCGGACAACTCTTTTATATTTATAAACCATAACTTATGTAGCAGCCAGTCCAAAAATTATTGTATGAAATTACTCATTTAAAATTTTTTGATAGCAACTTAAAACTATGGATACACAATTTGCTCAACTGATCGTCAACGGAATTGCTGTGGGAAGCATTATTGCTCTAGCAGCAGTCGGATTGACACTTACTTATGGGATTTTGCGGTTATCTAACTTTGCTCATGGTGACTTTCTAACTTTAGGAGCCTATCTTACTTGGCTGGTGAATACCTTTGGAGTCAATATTTGGCTGTCGATGATACTGGCGGCGACGGGAACAGTAGCGGCGATGCTTTTATCAGAAAAATTACTATGGTCAAGAATGCGCTCTATCCGTGCTACTTCCACTACGCTGATTATTATTTCCATAGGACTGGCTTTATTTATTCGCAATGGAATTATTTTTATTTGGGGCGGTAGAAACCAAAATTATGATGTACCTGTAACCACTGCTCTAGATATCTGGGGCTTAAAAGTACCACAAAATCAATTATTGGTATTGGGTTTAGCGGTGTTAGCAATTTTGGCGCTGCACTACCTTCTGCAAAATACCAAAGTTGGTAAGGCGATGCGAGCTGTTGCTGACGATTTGGATTTAGCTAGAGTTTCTGGTATTAATGTTGACAGAGTAATTCTGTGGACTTGGCTAATTGCTGGCACTCTCACTTCATTGGGAGGGAGCATGTATGGGTTGATTACAGCTGTCCGCCCAAATATGGGTTGGTTCTTAATTTTACCATTATTTGCCTCCGTAATTTTAGGAGGGATTGGCAACCCCTACGGTGCGATCGCCGCAGCTTTTATCATCGGCATTGTTCAGGAAATCAGTACCCCTTGGCTGGGTTCTCAGTATAAACAAGGTGTCGCACTGTTAATTATGATTTTGGTGCTGCTCATTCGTCCCAAAGGTTTATTCAAAGGCACGATTTGAGCAGCACCATTCCACTTCTAACTATTGAATAATGTGGAAATAGTATGCTGCTACCAGAAAGTTGATAGCTAACAGCAACAGTGCCCAGCCTGTGCGAAAGGCGTAGGGAGGTTTAGCTCCACTGTCGGCAACTGGTAAATCTTTACCTTTAGCAGTCATAAACGGTTCTCCTTAATGTCAGGACTTTTTAAGAAATACCAAACAGGTGTACCCATTACCCAAATTCTTTAAAAATATTTGTGTAGCTTGGGGATTGGGGACTGGGGACTGGGGACTGGGGACTGGGAGGAAACAAGATAAATAAGGGAGAGTAATAATTCCTCCTTGCCCCCTTGTCCCCCTTGTCCCCCTTGTCCCCTTGTCTTCCTTGTCCCCAGTCCCTAATCACCTGCGTGGTAAGAACTGCGAACCAGAGGCCCAGAACGGACGTGGTTGAATCCTATTTCCCATGCTAAGCTGCCGAGCTGATCGAATTCCTCTGGAGTCCAGTATTTTTGGACTGGCAGATGATCTAAGGAAGGACGCATATACTGACCAATAGTTAGGCGATCGCACCCCACAGCCCTTAAATCTGCCATTGTTTCGATCACTTCATCTAGCGTTTCTCCATGTCCCAGCATTAAACCTGATTTAGTGGGAATAGTTGGCTCAATTTCTTTGACCATAGCCAGTACTCGCAGCGAGCGATCGTACTTTGCTCCTCGACGCACTGGCCCAGTTAACCGTCGCACTGTCTCAATATTGTGGTTAAAACAAGCTGGCAAGGCTTGGACAATCATCGCTATTCGCTGGCGTTGACCTTCCTCTCCAGCTCCCGTACCACCCCAAAAATCTGGGGTCAGTACTTCAATTTGAGTTGCTGGATTCAACTGGCGGATAGTGGCGATCGTTTTTACAAAATGGCCTGCTCCCTGATCGGGCAAGTCATCACGGGCGACAGAAGTCAGCACTACATAACGCAATCCCAAAAGCTGCACCGCCTCTGCCACCTTTTGTGGTTCCTCTAGGTCAACAGGCATCGGTGCATGGCCTTTATCAACTTGACAAAAAGCACAAGAACGTGTACATGTAGGCCCCATTAGCAAGAAGGTCGCAGTTTTTTGGGCGTAGCACTCCCCTCTATTGGGGCAGCGTCCTTCTTCGCAAATCGTATGAATTTGGCGCTGCTTAATAATGCGCTGTACTGTGGAAAGTTCGCTGGCCTTGCCAATAGGGCGACGTAACCAGCTAGGCATTGCTGTAATTTCAGATTTGAGTTGGGCTGGTTGTAACGAAGTCATAGACATCCAAGCAAGATGCAGAGATAGAGTAAGGCTTTCCTCTACTGTTGAGCAAGGTAAGAGCCTTAAATATCACCATGACACAAATTGCAAAGCACAAAATCAAAAGTTTTGCAAAATACCTCTAGCAATGTGATTTATACCGAAATATACTGTCCCCCAATCAACAAAAATTTTGGATATAGTGGGAGCATTCTCAAGGTCAATCGGCAAAGCCGCTATTTACACTTAAAGTTTCTGTTTAGAGCAATCAGCCGTGGCAAGTAACAAAATTTTAGTTATCGATGACACTACAGTTGTCAGGGTAAAAGTACGAGAAATGTTGCCTCCAGGCAATTTCGAGGTACTGGAAGCAAAAGATGGGATGGAAGGACTAAATTTCATCCTTCAGGAAAAGCTCAGCCTTATCATGTTGGATTTTCTGTTGCCAAAAATGAGTGGTTGGGAAGTTTTCCAGCAAATTCAAGCCCAGCCTGAGTTACGAAAGATTCCTTTGGTAATTATGTCTGGTCGTAAGGAAGAGGTAACGGAGAAAATCACAGAACCCTTTGAATATTTTGAATTTCTAGGAAAGCCTTTTGACCAGAAACAACTAATTGGCGCGATTAAGTTAGCCATGACAAAGGCCAAACAGCCTCGTCCAGAGCCAGTTCTGGTAGGAGCAGGTGTTGGTGCTAGAAATAGCCCTGTAGCAACCTCTAGTGATGGAGTTACAGCAGTCACTTTTAGTACTGAAAACATTACATCAGCAGCCTCTAATACTGAAGCAGCTTCCTCCGCAGAAATAAATGCGCTAAATGAGAAAATTGTCAAAATGCAAGGGGAAATTGATGGGTTGAAGAAACAGCTAGCTCAAGTAGTGACTTTTATTAAACAGAAAATCAAGTAGCTTTTGCGCTCTCTATTTTCAATGTTCTCTTGAGCTAATAAAGTAAGAAGAAGAGTTTTTCCACACTTGAAATTGATATGTCAATCTACCATCTTTAGGTATATTTAAAAACCAAATACCTGACTTATTAAGGTAGAGGTAATCTTAGTTTCTAGTCTAGTAAACAATCCCAAATACAATAAACCTGCCGCAATTTACTATTTAGCTAAGGTAACGGCAGGTTTTTTATTGTTTAAAATTGTTTAAAATAATTAGGTTACAAATATCTTAAACAAGGATATGTAATTTAATCTAAGATAAAACTTTATTTTTTTTACTATCAATAGTAATATTATTCTTTGACTCAGCATTAGTATTTTTATAATTACACAATTTAATATGAAATTTTTCTTAAAAAATATGGATTTTTAAATACAATTAAAAAAAATAAACCTACTATTTTCTGATAACAACAGCCGCCTCATGGGAATACTAAGCGATAGAAATATAAATTATGAGCATAGGCTGCGATGTCAGTAGTATTCGATACATTATATGTGCTTCCCGGTTATCGCATTACTGAGCAAATCTACTCAGGCAGCAAAACCTTAGTTTATCGAGGCATCAGAGAACAAGACCAAAAATCGGTCATCATCAAACTGATGCGAAATGAATATCCTACGTTTGTGGAAATCGCCCAGTTCCGCAATCAATACACCATCACCAAAAACCTTGACCTTCCTGGCATAGTCAAACCCTATAGTTTAGAAAACTACCGCAACGGCTATGCGCTAGTGATGGAAGACTTTGGCGGTATTTCTCTTCAAGACTGGCGACTGGGAGATAAGGGAAAGGAAGGCAATCCTGTTTCCTTGAGTGAGTTTTTCTACATAGCGATTAAAGTTGCTTCTACCCTTGAGCAATTGCATCGCGATGCCTACGGTGGGCTAAGCCTACGCATAATTCACAAAGACATTAAACCTGCCAATATCCTAATTAACCCTACCACAGGTGAGACCAGGCTCATCGACTTTAGCATTGCCACCCTCTTGCCAAGAGAAATTCAATTTCTCACGAATCCCAACGTCTTAGAAGGGACGTTAGCTTACATTTCTCCCGAACAAACCGGCAGGATGAATCGAGGCATAGACTACCGCACCGACTTTTATTCCCTTGGTGTTACCTTCTTTGAACTTCTCACCGGACAGTTACCCTTCATCACTACTGACCCGATGGAGTTAGTTTATTGTCACATTGCCAAAGAACCGCTTAAAGCAAGCCTAATTAGTTCTAACATTCCCCCGATTTTGTCCAACATCATCAGTAAGCTGATGGCAAAAAATGCTGAAGACCGCTATCAGAGTGCTTTAGGGTTAAAGCATGACTTGGAAGTGTGCCAAAACCAGTGGCAAAAGACTGGAAATATTGCTTCCTTTGAGTTGGGATTACGGGACATCTCAGACCGTTTCGTTATTCCCGAAAAACTCTATGGTCGTCAACGTGAAGTAGAAACTCTACTTACTGCTTTTGGACGCGTGACAGGCGGAGTAACAGAAATGATATTAGTTGCAGGTTTTTCTGGAATTGGCAAGACTGCGGTAGTCAATGAAATCCACAAACCCATTGTGCGGCAGCGTAGTTACTTTATCAAAGGTAAATTTGACCAGTTTCAACGTGATATTCCTTTATCAGGATTGGTACAAGCTTTTCGTGACTTAATTGGGCAAATACTCTCGGAAACTGATGCTCAAATTCAACAGTGGAAGGTCAAGATTCTGTCAGCATTGGGTACACAAAGTCAGGTAATTACTGATGTAATACCTGAACTCGAACAGATTATTGGCAAGCAATCCCCAGTTGCAGAACTCTCTGGCATTGCTGCTCAAAATCGTTTCAATTTGTTGTTCCAAAGATTTATCCAGGTGTTTACCACTAAAGGACATCCCTTAGTTATATTTCTGGATGACTTGCAATGGGCAGATGCAACTTCTTTAAAATTAATTCAATTATTAATGTGTGAAAATGTCTCGCCTTCTTTATCAAATGAAATAGATAAACTAGGTGAAGATAAGGGAGGTTTCCTGCTTGTTGGTGCGTATAGAGATAATGAAGTCTCAAAGGGACATCCATTTGCTTTGACACTACAGGAGATTGAAAAAACCGGAGCAACTATTAATACTATCATCCTATCACCCTTAAATCAGGGTGATTTAAACCATCTGATTGCTGATACCCTTCGTTGCCCTGAAGTATTTGCTGTTTCTCTCACCCAAATGGTATTCGCGAAAACTAAAGGCAACCCTTTCTTTTCTCTTCAATTTCTTAAGCTTTTATCCGATGATAAACTAATTACATTAAACTTTGATATTGGACATTGGCAGTATGATATTACAAAAATCAAGGAACTAGCTCTTACAGATGATGTAGTAGAATTTTTAGCAATTCAAATAGGGAGATTACCAATAAATACTCAAAAAGTTTTGAAACTTGCTGCTTGCATTGGTAATCATTTTGACTTAAAAACTCTTGCCATAATACATGAAAAGTCTGTGGTAGATACAGCATCAGATTTATGGCAAGCATTACTTGAGGGGTTAATTTTACCTCAGACTGATGTTTATAAAATATTTCCAGAAAATATTAATGAGCAACATTTATTGGTTAACAATCAAGAATCTACACCATTGCCAAGTTCCAATTTACAATTACCTAAATATAAATTTGTACATGACCGAGTACAGCAAGCCGCTTATTCCTTGATTCCTGAAGACGAAAAAAAGCCAATTCATCTAAAAATTGGGCTAATGCTGTTAAGTGATATCTCAGTTGCAGAACGAGAAGAAAACATTTTTGAGCTTGTCAATCAGTTCAATATTGCTGTGGAATTTATTCCTAATCAGGATAAGCGTGATGAACTGGCTACAATGAATTTGATTGCTGGACGTAAAGCTTTGGCATCAACGGCTTATCCAGCTGCGATTAAGTATTTAACTACTGGGATAGAACTATTAACAGGTGGTGATAGCTGGGAGAGTAAATATGAGCTAACCCTAGCTTTGCACGAGACAGCAGCAGAAGCGGCGTACTTGGCTGGCAACTTTGAACAGACTGAAAAATTAGTGGAGGTAGTGTTAATACAAGCGAAAACACTGCTGGAGAAAGTGAAAGTTTATGAAGTCAAACTTAAAGCCTATGGAGCGCAAAATCAAGCACTGGCAGCGGTTAATACTGCACTAGCCTTTCTAAAGTTGTTGGATGTGGATTTTCCTGATAGTCCTAGTCAGTCTGATGTTCAGCTAGCAATAGCAGAAATCACATCAAAGCTGAATGGCAGACGTATTGAAGACTTAATTAATCTGCCAGAGATGACACAAGCGCAATCACTGGCAGTGATGCATATCTTAAGCAATGCAACTGTTTTTGCTTATGCAGTTTCTCCTGAGTTTTTACCACTGATTGTCCTTAAACAAATCATTTTATCTGTTAAACATGGTAATACTCCCTTATCTGCTTTTGGATATGTTGTTTATGCATCAATACTTTGTGGGGTGATGGGAGATATTGAAACTGGTTATAAATTTGGCAAATTATCTGAAAGTCTTTTATCTAAGTTTCATACTAAAACTGTTACAGCTAAAATACTTACGACATTTAATGCCAATATCAGACCTTGGAAGGAGCATACCAGAGAAGCATTAAAACCTTTACATGAAGCTTATTCGGCTGGACTGGAAACGGGAGATTTAGAATTTGCAGCCTTTTCTCTTCTGGCTTATTCTTACTATTCATATTTCATCGGTAGTGAACTGACAGGACTAACACAGGAGCTAAAAATCTACAGCAATGCTATTGCTAAAACCAAGCAAGAGAGAATGCTTAATTGGCTTGCTATTTATTGGCAGAGCGTCTTGAATTTGCTAGGGAATGTAGAAGATCCCTGTCGTTTAATTGGTGCAGCCTACGACGAGGAGAAAATGCTACCGATTCAGCTTAAAGCCAAGGATGGAGTCGGACTTTTATATTTATATTTCAGCAAACTACATCTTTGTTACCTATTTCAAGATTTTTCTCAAGCAGTTGAAATTGCTATCCTGGCAGAAAAGTATTTAGATGCTGGCACAGGACAACTAGTTGTTCCTCTTTTCCATTTTTATAATTCTTTGATTTGGCTAGCGGTTTACTATAATTGCGATGAATCTCAACAAAAACAAATCTTGACAAAGGTGGCTACTAGTCAGGAAAAGATGCGGCATTGGGCAAATCATGCTCCGATGAATTATTTGCACAAGTTTTATTTAGTAGAAGCAGAAAGATATCGGGTTATTGGTAAATATGTGGAGGCAATGGAATTGTACGATCGCGCCATTTCCCTTGCTAGAGAACATGAGTACATTAATGAAGAAGCTTTAGCTAACGAACTTGCTGGTAAATTCTATCTAGAGTGGGGCAAACAGAAGATTGCACAAACATATCTAATTGATGCCTACTATAGCTACGTTCGTTGGGGTGCTAAAGCCAAATTTGACGATTTGGTAAAACGTTATCCCCAGTTCCTTGCTTCCATATTCCAGCAAGAAAACCTAAGTTTCCATTCCAGCGATAAAAGTACTTCTCTCGATAGCTTATCCTTATCTACTACTCTAAGTAATCAACAAACTATTATTGGTTCTAAGACGAGTATTTCTGATTCGCTGGATTTAGCAGCATTTGTCAAAGCATCTCAAGCACTCTCTGGAGAAATTGAGCTTGAGCGACTGCTTTCTACTTTAATGAAAGTTGTGATGGAGAATGCGGGAGCTTCTAAATGCGCTCTGATTTTAAGCAAAGGTAATAATTTAGATTTAACCATTACTGTAGTTAGTTCAAGTTCAACTTATACAGAGTTTCCATCGATTTCTTTAGAATCAAGTGACGATGTTCCTATTACTTTAATTAACTATGTCAAACGCACCAGAGAAATCTTCGTCATTGATGATGCAACATCAGTCGCTTCTTTAGCAACCGATAGCTATATTATTCGAGAGTCACCTAAAAGCTTGTTGTCTATACCTATTATCAATCAAGGCAAATTGATTGGTATTCTTTACCTAGAAAATAATCTAACTACAGGAGCATTTACACGCGATCGCATTGAAGTTATCAAACTTCTCACCACCCAAGCAGCAATCTCCCTAGAGAATGCCATCCTCTATAAAAATTTGGCACAAGCTAAGGAAAGCTTAGAAGAATACAACCATACGCTAGAGGAAAAAGTTGAGGTAAGAACACAAGAACTCAACGACAAAAATCGATGCTTACAGCAAACCCTAGAAGAATTGCAACGCACCCAAACTCAATTGATTCAAAGTGAAAAGATGTCTTCCTTGGGGCAAATGGTAGCGGGAATTGCCCATGAAATCAATAATCCCATCAACTTTATTCATGGCAATATTACTCATGCTAGTGAATATGTCCAAGATTTGCTGGATTTGATTACTGTTTATCAGCAAGAATTCCCCCATCCTTCACCTCTAGTTGAGAATAAAGTGCAGGAAATAGACATGGATTTTTTAGCAGAAGACCTGCCAAAAACTTTAGCTTCAATGAAGCTTGGCAGTTCTCGCATCCGAAATATTGTTTTGGGCTTACGCAACTTCTCTCGCCTAGATGAATCTGAGATGAAACCTGTAGATATTCATGAAGGTATCGATAATACCTTGATGATTTTGCAACACCGACTCAAGGCAAAGAGCGATTATCTAGAAATTGAAGTCATCAAAGAATACGGACAGCTGCCAGAAGTTACTTGCTACGCTGGTCAACTTAATCAGGTGTTTATGAATATCCTAAGCAATGCGATCGATGCTTTGGAGAATTCAGCAGTCAGTAGTCAGTGGTCAACAGTTAATGGAAAAATAACTAACAATGAACAACCGATAATTGATAATCCGACAATTCGCATCTTTACTGAATTAACAGATTCAAATACTGTAATAATTCGGTTTACTGATAACGGTTCTGGCATGACACAAGCAGTGAAGCAGAAAATCTTTGACCCATTTTTTACCACTAAGTCGATAGGAAGTGGTACGGGATTAGGGTTGTCAATTAGCTATCAGATTATTGTGGATAAGCACAAGGGTAGTTTAACTTGTGATTCCAAATTAGGAAAGGGAACTGAGTTTGTGGTTGAAATACCGATGCAACAGTAGACTTCTGGCATTCCTAATATTCAGAATGCCAGAAGTCTAGTCAAATAGCTAAGCTAGAGGACGCATGTAGTTTTCAGATTTACTAGAGAATCTTGACGCACACGCTGTTTTGTAATGACCATCTTGACTCCATTTCCAGGTGCAAGGGTCATACCTCGGCGCTGGGGTCGCTCTGGTTTGTGATCTGCCAACCTCAGTTGATAGTTTGACAAAATAGTTGCTAATACTAGCTTCATTTCAAAGACAGCTAAAGCCTCACCAATACAGCGGCGGACACCGCCGCCAAAAGGTAGAAATTCATAAGGAGAAAATTGACGTTCTAGAAAGCGCTCTGGTTTAAACTGTTTCGGCTGTGGATATAAATCTTCACGGTGATGAGTGAGATAAATGCAACCTTGCATGACCGTACCAGGTTCTAACGAATATCCCAGTAGTTCAACAGATTCTTGCACTACTCTGGGCAACGTAAACATGGCCACGGGGTGAATTCGCAAGGTTTCATTGCAGACAGCGGTAAAATAAGGCAGCCGATAAATGCTCATAGGGTCTTTTGAATCACCCAGAGTATCTAATTCCTGGAACAGTTTTTCACCTACTTCTGGCAAATGATGAATCCAATACAAAGCCCAGGCGATCGCTGTGGCTGTAGTTTCATTTCCGGCAAGTATTAGAGTCATCAACTCATCGCGCAACTCTTGATCCGTCATTGTGTTACCTGCTTCATCTTGAGCAAACATCAGCAACGAGAGGATATCTATACGCTCCAAATCAGGATGCTCTCGGCGTTCAGCAATTTCTGCGTAGAGCAGTTCATCAAGTTGTCGTCGATCATGGAGAAATTTTCCCCAAGGACTCCAAACTCCTAAATCTTTTTGTAAGAAGGAGAACAAGAGTAAGCTAGACGTGAGTGGTGACTGAAATACATCTGACATCAACACTTTAAATAGACGCTTGAGTTTTTGATAACGTTCTCCTTCATACAAACCAAATACAGTTTGTAACATGACTTGCAGGGATATCTCCTGTGTGATGTTACGAGCTAAGAAGGGTTGATTTTTGGGTAACTGACTCAAGACTTTTTCAGTCAAATTACAGATTTGCTGCCCGTAGACTTGCATCCGCTCTCCATGAAGGGAGGGTGTCACAAGTTGTCGTTGCCGTTTGTGTTGATCGCCGTTTAGTAAGAGCATTGAATTATCACCGACTAAGGGATGCATAACACTGTTTGCCTTACCGAGGGCGGCAAATTTCTTGCGATCGCCACTTAAAAGTTTCTGGATTGCTTGGGGATTGTTCACGAATACTACAGTATCCCCAAAACCAACGATCTCAGCAGTAAAAATGTCAGGATATTCCTGAACTGCGCTTTCCAAATATCCTACTGGATCAAAAACCCACTGGAGTTTCTGTACAAAAGAAGAGGTTTTGAGAGTATTTGGTAGTTTCATTTAAATCTTTAATTGCGTAACACTACTGTTAGAGAATTCTGCAAGAAAGTTAAAGAATAATGATCGCGCTAGCTAAGACAAGGCAAAACCAGTAGGTTAACAGCATATAAGTATGATGATCTGCCTGTGGATTGCGATAAAGCATAATTCTAGTGGCAATAATCCAGCAGAGTACTGTGAGTCCAAGTTCACATACTAAGACATTCAAAGTATTTCCCGCAGGCATCATCAGTACTAAATGAATTACAAGTGGTAAAAATGTAAAGCCCAAACACAGTATCACTCGGCTTGCTGTTTCCCCAATCACCATCGGCAATGTCTTGCGACCAATAGCGCGATCGCCTTCCATGTCACGAAAATCCTGAACAGCGACTAGTGTAGTCCAGAAAACTCCCATCATGAATATCCAGCGCCAAGCGATCGGTGTAATTGGTGTAACTATTTCCCATGCTGCGGCAAGTTCTGCAACTGCGCCAACTCCGATTACAAGACCTTTGGTAAACCAATTCTTATCCCAACCGGCGAAGTGATATAAGAAGGTGAATAGTTGCCATAGCAATGCCCATTCTAAAACTCCAAACCACATTCCTATCAACGAGAAGGCAATCTGGCTAAAAGCCAACCTAACTAAAGCTCCATGATATGAAACAGCTCCAGTTACAAGTGGGCGATCAGGTTTATTAATCCGATCCTCATCTATGCCAACGATTTGGTTAGCGATACAAAATGATAAGATGAACAACAAAAAATAAATAAAGCCACGTTCTAACGCCAAAAACAACTCTCCAAAAGACAATTGGCTATTTTTCCAGGCGGCTATTATAAACAGCAGTGCAGGCAATATCGTGGTGGAATAATCGCGCTTGATGAATAGCCAAATCAGGTATGGTTCACGAATCAGGCTACTACTAAATTGTGTCAAAACCTGAAACTTTGCACTATTGATCATAATAATTAAATCCTTAGTAAAATCAAGTTTGACAATGAGTTTTAGCTACAACACAAATTCACATAACCTAAATATTATGTGAAAAAATATTGATTGAATCTGCAATTTAATTGGTGAAAAATACAAGATCACACCAAATTTTAAACAGGACATTAATTACATTTTCGTCGCTGTTTTTGGTATTTAAAGTTAGGTGTATATTCCCAACATTAGTTAATAATTGTTCAATACTTTCTTTAAAAAAATATCCGTAATTACACGTAATTAAAAAATATTATAAAAAAAATATTAAGCTGATGCAGATTCATGATAAATACTGATGACAATCTAAAAAAGTGCAATAGCGTTTAGTGGCTATGCTAATTAGCTAAAAAGACAAGGGTATTAATAACTAATTACAAATATTTCACTCCGTATTTTTATGTATTATGCAGCAGCTAATGCTGTCATAAGATTTACGCTGAGAGAATGAGCAAACTAAAACCAGGATTGATGCTACATTTCCCAAACAGTCCAAAATCGAGAACTATGTCTGCTGTTTAAAATTCTCAAAAATTGCCTCTGCGGCTGATTATCCTCATTACCTTCGTTATCTAAATCTTTGTAGTGGTGAGTCTTTTGAGGAAAAATAAGTAATTTTTTAGTACAAATCTAGCAATAGCTAGATGCTGTAATTCTGTTAAAAGCTATAATTTACAACTGTTGAACAGAGAGATTAACTTGTGGATGCCATACTAGAGCGATCGCACGAATTAAAACAAGCCTTAGTAGATTTTGTCCTAGATGCAGAGGGGGAACTGGCACAAGCACTAGAAACCTATGCAGCCAAACAGTTACGTCGTGGGAGTGGTGATAGTATACAGCAGGACTTAATTATTGACAGCTTTCTCACAGAAGGCAAAGTCAATGATCATTCACCGCTAGAGTTATTTACACGGGAGCATCCCAATTTATTAGAGAGCGATCGCAACCTGATCAACAGCTGGCATCATAGTTTTATTGGCTTATTTGCCATAACTAACATCCTGCCTGATGGCTTTGAATTATCGAACTGGCTTACAGATAAACATTACATTGTCAAGCCAAACAATGCCAAAACACTACAGGAAATATCTCGGTTAAAAGTAGGAGAAATCATTTTAACTCGTATTTCTCCCGTCACAGATAGCTATTGGATGTTTTCTGGCCCTTACACACTGATGGGTAAATTGGGTAAACCAAAACTTGCTGTAGCAATTGGCAATTTCAAAGATAACTATAAAAGTAATCTTTACAGCGATGCTCCAGACTTGCTAGAAGAAGCTTGGCAGTCGGTAGTAAAATACCATCAACAGTTTGTTGACTTTTTTGGCGCTGATGAAATTACATTACCTGGTTATCAGCTTAATAAAAAAATAGCTGAATTCCAAGAATTAATTACTGAGAAACAGTTAGCAGATGCAGGAATTGATCCATCAAAATCCCTGGCTGAAGTGGCAGAAGCAGCTGGCATTGGAGATGAGGAAATCAAAGCAGCGGCAGAAGAATTTGGTGCTGACTCCAAGACAGTTTCTCAAATGTTTAACAGCAAAAGTGGCAATAGTAAAATGGTGATGCCAAAGGTTGATTTACCTGCTGAACTCAAGAAAGCAGAACAGGTAACAGCTCTTTCCCATCCTCGTTGGGGACAAATGTTTTTACCAACATATAGTAAAATCCAAGCAATTTTATCAGCAGAAGACTGGCAAAATATTGAAGGTGCTGAAAAACTAATTCGCTACTACCTTGAAGATAAAAGTATTAATGCATTTATCTGGCATCGATTAGCGCAACAGTATCCAACTCAGTTAGAAAAGGTGTTGCAGACATTTCTACAACGTCCTGACTTTCGCCTTGCAACCAACTTAGACGCACTTTTGCAAGAATTTCACAAACCCATCGAGCCGGAATTACCAGAAATTGCTAGTGTCCCCATACATCTGCATAACTTATTTCAAGAAGCTTTAGGAGAAGTGAACAAATCTAAGCCTAAGAGTAAAGGGCAACAAAAGCCAGCAAAGGGTTTTCAACGAGGTTAATCTTGCCATCTCCCCCACTCTCTTCTAACCTTCCAGTGTCCGCACATAAACTATCTGATCTTGAGCATCATAGAGAAACAAGGGTAAGTTAGCATTCTCACTAATTACAGCTAGCGCTTCCCGTAAAGTTTGTAAGTGATTGGTAAGGTCAACAGAAGTAGTTAGGTTCTCAGAATAAGAATTTACTGAGCTATTTTGGATTGTTTGGTCATACTCAGGAGTTAACCGGACAATAATTCCTTCGTTATCTATGCTAAAGGTGCAAATCTGAATTCCATTAACACAAGTTTTATCTAGGTCAGTGCGGGTTTGTTGCAAATTACTAGTAACTTGTAGTTTCTCTTGTGCTTGTTTGAGGGCAACTGAGTAAGGTTCGATGAGAGTTTGAGTTTGAGTGTAGTAAAAGCTATCACGAGATATCTGTTTAGCAGTTTGCAAAGCCTGATCCCAGTATGTAGCCGCTGCTTGCCATTGATTTTGTTGTTCGTAAGCTTTGGCTTGATTGGCAGTGCTGACAGCTTGTTGGTAGGTTTTGGCAGCTAATTGTTCTTTAGTAGTGCGATCGCGTGCTGCTGCTAGTTTAGGTTTATACTCTACCAACAGCTTTTGTGCTTCTTGATAACCAGGGCTAATCTGGGGAATCACATTTAAGGCATTAACTGCTACCTGCCAAGTAGACTGTACCTTTTGCCAGTCATTCAAAGATTTAGCAGTGGCTTCCCGGTTAGCGGCTGCCTTGGCTACAGCTTTTGCTGCTGTGAGTTTTTTCAGCCATTTTTCTGCAATGAGCATCTGCTGATTTACAGTATGCAATTTGACACGATAATCCAGCAATTTCGCTTGCACTAATCCATAGAGTTCACTGTTGGGACTCACAGCCTCTAGTGGGGCGATCGCTTGTCGCCATAAATGTTGTCTAGCTTGTAATTCCTCCAGACTATATGCAGGAGTTTGAATTTTTTGTGCTGCTATGGATGCAGTCTGCAAAGCCTTGACTACCTGGTTAATTTTTTCTACCCGCCCTGACAAACTTGCTTGTAGTTCTTCCGCTTGCTGGTAATGGGGCGACCAACGGGGAATCGGTTCCAAGGCTACACTGGCCGCTTGAAGTCTCTGTTGCACTGCTAACAATTCATTTTCTGACTTAGCGCGGCGCGTTAATTGCTGAGATTCGGTTTTTAATTGCTCAGCAATTTGGACTTGCTTACACTCAGACATTACACAAGGGCGAGTCAGAAAGTAAGCACCAGCAGCTAAGACTACAAATCCCAGTACTGCTGCACCCAGCATCATAGGTTTAACTTGAAGTACTGGCTTAGAAGCCGATAAATCCGGCGCACCCACAAACGGGTCAAATAGTTCCTCTTCCTCAGTCTCATCAATACGTGGAGAAAAGGTCAGAGAAGATGAAGGGGGTGGGAAGGACAAGGAGGACAAAGTAGAATCTCCCTTGTCTTCCCTATCTCCCCCTGCCTCCCCTTCCCTCCTCTGCACCGTTAAAAAACGTTTGGCATAAGGAAGTTTTTCGCCAAAAACTCTGAGGAAACATTGCACCTGTTGCTCTTTTTGGGGTGCTAGAGACTGGAGTACTTCCTCAAGTACTGCAAAAATCGTCTGAGAGTCAACTATCGTATCTGATGAATGTTGCGTTAAAATCATTAACTCGTCTTTATTGACGCCACACTTAACTTGGAAGAATTCAACCGATGGGACTTCTACAAGCAATTGTTCCTGCAAAGTTTTGGCTAAAAGTTGTAAATCTTCCTGCTGGACTGCCACTTTCATAGAGCTTTTCGCTGATCTTCTATATAGTTTTTCTTATCTTTGAGGGGAGAAAATGAACTTTTTGGATTAATTGAATACAGATGCACAGTTTTAACCAATCACAGTCTGAGAATCAGAACGACCAACTTTCTAACACAAATTCCGTATTTTAACCAAAAATTAAAATAGCAGTAATAATTGTTCGCTCCGCTACATTTTTGGTTGACTAGATGTGAAATTAAACAATCTGTCCAAAAGTAGAAATTACAAATAAAAAATGGGAATAATAAAGTTTTTGAGGATTTTAACTCATTACTTAGTGATAATTAAATTCATCGTAGCTACTACCCTCAGCTTTTAGTTGCAGAGCAGTTGTAATAGAATTATCTAAAGGTGAAGGAAATAATGCTATGTCATATATAGTTGCATTCAGAGATATTACTTGTTAGAGAGGAGGCAGCAAAAAAGACTCCTGACCTCTAACTCATAACTTCTATAGAGATTTTTGACAGAAATGCTAGTTATCTTCTATGCTGGGAGATTTACTGAGGAGATTAATCACGTTTTGTTGACTTGGCACAAATGGGTTGATTATAGAAATTAATTTATCTCATCTGCTGAATTCGATAAAATTGAACGATGATAAATAAATTTCTATAGTTACCCAAAATTTAATTCTGCAATTAAGGTGCTGCAAAAGATTAAAGACAGCACCAATCAAAAGCTTTGAAAGTGTCAATACAAGGTGCGTCAATGGATTTATTAGAGTACCAAGTTAAAGAATGGTTTGGGAAGATAGGCATTCCTGTATTGCCTTCCCAAAGAATCGACCATCCCACAGATTTGAAACGTTTAAAAATCCGTTTTCCGATTGTACTAAAATCTCAAGTACATGGAGCTGAACGGGCAAAAGCTGGTGGTGTTAGATTTGCGGAAACGACAATTGATGCGATCGCCGCTGCACAAAGTATTTTCAATTTACCAATTTGGGGTGAGTTACCAGAAGTTTTATTGGCAGAATCTCAATACGACGCCAAACAAGAATTTTACTTAGCGGTGGTTTTAGACACTGCTGTCTGCCGACCAGTACTTTTAGGTTCCAAAGAAGCCAATATTGATTGGGAATCGGCTGGGGAAAAAATGGTGCATGTTGTAGTTGAACAAGAATTTTCCCCATTTTATGCCCGACGACTAGCTTTGAAAATGGGCTTGCAGGGAACCCTAATGCAATCGGTAAGCAGCGTTGTCGAAAAGATGTATGAGTTATTTGTGCAAAAAGACCTGGATTTAGTAGAAATTAATCCTCTGGCAATTAATGCTGCTGATCAAGTTATGGCTCTAAATGGTAAAGTTAGGGTCAATGAACGGGCAATCAAGCGTCATCCAGATCTCGCCCAGATAGCGGCAAACATCATCAGCCGTCATACCAGTACTGAAATTAACGGCATTTTAGGTGACTGGGATGGTGTAGAAATGCACGGCAAAATCGGTATTTTGGGTAATGGTGCTGGTTCGGTAATGGCAACCTTGGATTTAGTCTCTAATGCTGGTGGTAAACCTGGTGTTTGTTTAAATCTACGTCATGCTTTCCTTACAGATACAGCACCAACGACCTTTCGCGATCGCTTAGACATCGGTCTAAAAATCTTGAACGCTGACAAAAGCATTCAAGTGATACTAATTAACTTCTTGGGTAGCATTCCTCAATCTGAAGAAGTAACCGAAGTCATCGCTAAATTTGTGCAGCAAGACAAAAGCGAACTCAAATCCCAGGTTGTACGCTCGAATGGCAGTAAAAGCCGTCGAGAACCTAATCTTCTACCCTTAGTTGTCCGTCTTGCCGGTTCTGAATTCAATGCCGCTAGAGAATATTTTGCAGAACTAAAAACCCACACTGATGCGCTGATAGTGGTAGAAAATTTAGATGAGGCAGTAGACAAAGCAGTTCGTTTGGCTAAGTTAACCGCCTCTAAGAAGTAATTCGTAATGACGCTCGTTCCGCGCTACCGCTTCTCTACGAGAGGCTTCTCTACGAGAGGCTTCTCTACGAGAGGCTTCGCCAACGCCAACGCCAACGCCAACGCTAACGTATTTCGTAATTAAGAGGTACAGAGCAAGCACTGATGTAACTACGAATTAGGTTAGTGCAGCGGTAGCGTTCCCCTACGCTTAAGCAAGCTATGTGCAGCGTCTCGTAGAGGGGAACGAGCGTCGGAACGAGTTTTAAGTAGGAAGGCTAAATTAAAGCTTACCTAGATTGCCGGGTTTCGACTGCGCTCAACCCTCGTCTTCTCAGGGATCGAGCATTGAGCGAACTTGTGCTGAGCGAAGCCGAAGCAGCCGAAGGGCGCAGTCGAAGTAGTCGAAATGCGTCTTACAAACAATTGAAACTTCCTACTTAACACCTACCTGATAGGCAGGTGTGAGACTTCATACTGTTATAGGTAAAAATTAAAAGTACAGGGTTGTCAAACTTACGGTAATTTTTTATGAACTTAACACCAGACAGTAAAGTGCTAATTCAAGGCTTTTGTGAATTCATTTCAGGAACTCATATTGCTCAAATGAAAGCTTACGGCACAAATTTGGTAGCTGGTGTCAATCCTGGATGTGGTGGACAGCAACTCAACGATTTGCCAGTGTTTGACTTGGTAGAGGAGGTGATAGCGGAATTTGGAGCAATTGACACAACGATTATTTGTGTACACCCTTTCCAAGTATTAGATGCGGCATTGGAAGCGATCGCATCTAATATTGGTCAGATAATTATTATCACTGCTGGCGTGCCGCCTTTGGATATGGTGCAATTACTTCGCAAAGCCGAGGCGTGTGAAACTCTTGTGATAGGGCCAAATAGTCCTGGGATCATTGTGCCGGGGAAAATTCTTTTAGGGACTCATCCTAGTGAATTCTACACTCCTGGGCCAGTGGGTATAGTCAGCCGTAGCAGCACCCTCACCTACGAAGTTGCCTTAGAATTGACCAAAGCTGATTTAGGGCAGTCAATTAGTGTCAGTATTGGTAGTGATGCGATCGTCGGTTCCTCGTTTCTGCAATGGCTGCAAATTCTTGATGAAGATGAAACTACACAGGCGATCGTTTTAGTCGGTCAACCTGGTGGAGGTAGTGAAGAAGCTGCGGCGCGGTACATTGCTGAAGCAATTGATAAACCAGTAATTGCTTACATTGCTGGTAGACAAGCACCACCAGGAAAAAGTTGGCGTCAGACTGGGACTTTGGCAACGGTTGTCGGACGTGATTCAAACTTCGGCACAGCTCAAAGTAAACTAGCTGCTTTAAAAGCAGTACATGTTCCAGTAGCCGAACGTCCTTCCCAAATTCCAGAATTAGTTAGAAAAAGGATTAATTGAAATGCTCCCCAGGATGCTTGCATGTGTTGTAATACTTCTTGGTTAAAGGGGAAAGGGGAAGGGCTTAAATTTGGATTTCTCATCAGTCAATATGATTGTGATGTTATGATCGCACTTTTAAACAGATTAGTAAAAAAACAAGTGCGATCGCACTTTTAAAGACTTGTCATTACCTGAGCTAATTCATTCGATAAATCAATTACAGGTTCTTGCTGCTTTTTAAATAAGACCCCAGCCAAGAAGTAATAATCACCAGAATAAAAGGCCATTTTGTTTTTTCGTAAACCTTCTATGTGCTTTTTAACTTTTGGCTCGGAGCTATAGTATCCAAATTCTAAAGGTAAAATCAGAAAATTACTTACACAATAGCCATTGTCTTTTGCTTGTTTGAGTGTACCTTTTGGATTAGAATAGCTAGACACTAAAACTAAAACATTTTCGTAGCCTAATGATAAAAGATTATTGGTAACTGTTGCCCCATCTATACCTCCAAATAATAGCGGCATATAAATATCTTGATCTGGTGCAGGAAGATAAGGCGGATTTGCTACAAGGTACTTAGCTTTAGGTTTAGAAGATTTAAACAAACAAGAATTATAGATTACGTATTTATTACCAAGATTATATTCATCAATTGTTGAATTTGCGACTTTCCATGCAGAAGTATTTAGTTCAAATCCGCGGATTACGCCTTCAAATTTGTTTCTCAATAATGTATTAATCACGGGACTACCATCTCCCGAACCAAACTCAACGATAGACTCAGATTGTTTACAATTTCTTAGAACAAGGTTTTCTAGGCAATTGGAGTAAAAAATAGATTCATCAGGGCAAAAAAAGATATCTTTCATTTGACTGTACTTCAATGGTAGTGTTATGATCAATGTAATAAGAGGTTATTTAATACCTTTAATCAAGGCAATAAATAAGTATTTCTTTAGTAAATAAGTCGTTACCAAAGAAAATAAATTTGTAGCGGATTAGCAATAGAATTATTTAGAAATGCAAAATTAAAAATGCCAGAAAAAACCTGCCATTTTTACTTACTAATTTTTTGCATTTCTCACACGAGAATAGAGATTTATTCAAACTCACGTATTGAGCGTACTACAGCTTTAGCTGCGCGATCGCCCATTAGCTTCTCTTGGTCATACCCAAGTACCAACTCCCACGCATCATTAGGATACTGTTCTGCTAAAGGCAAAGCCACATCATCTAACATCCAACGTCCGTGGCGCTCATCTTCCCTAATGTGCAGTTCCCAGTAACCCATCGCCGCCTCTGAGAGTCCCAATCGTTGCGCCGCCGCCAAATAATTTCTGTAAGCCGCAGGCCCAGCTACCTCAAAATATGTCAGTCCACCGCTGTAACGCAGAAAATGGCGCTTACGTTCTGTCACCAGAAAGTTATGATTGCCACAAGCTATGACTTCCCAAGGTACTAAATCAAAGTATCCCTCTGGTTCGGTATTCATGCCAAACTCAGTTAGCATTTGAGCAAAAAATGTAGAGTGCTTGCGAGATAAACGACCGTTGCCGTATTCTTCTAGTAGTACGCGTACAAGCGTACATTGCACCTCATTGGCAGTACCACCCAAAATTCGGGAAAGACGGCTACCTTCAACTAAGCCATCAAAAGAAGCGATCGCTAGCAAATGACGATAGCCAGCTTCCGTCATTTCCTCCTGGATATAGCGACTATCCTCTGACAAAGGCGGATCTAAATCGGCAGATGCACGCTCAATTAGCGCTTGTTTTACATCCAATTGTTGCAGTGCTGCCACATCGATTTGTGCAAGTTCCCACTCTTGCCAAGCTGCCTCAATTTGGTCACGACATGAGTGCAAGTAAAGCGATCGCTCATTGGTGTAGTGCCGCAAATCATCATACCAAAACAGCTTTAGCCGATTAATTCGATAAAGTATCCGCTGAAGAAAACGATGAGCTTGTTCGTCACCGTAGCCGTTTTGATAGGCAGCACGAATTGCCATTGAGAGTACACGTTCAAACTCATTGACTTTCGCAACTTCCACATCTAGTTTATTATCCAAATCCTCCGTAGCCAGCAGTTCTATAAACTGCTGCTCAGCACTGTTGTACTTAGTTGCCGTTCTTTCCCGTGTTTGCGTACTCTTTCCCGCAGCCTCAGCATTGGGGAACATAACTAAATTACTTTGCATGGAATCTTTGGTAGCTTTGCAAAGGTGTGAAATTAGTTCCACCCCTAATACTTATATATCCATACTCGTAGCTTTCTCTACCTCTTTCCCTGGTTATAAAGCAAAGATTAAATTTAGCAAGGTCAAGAGTCAACAGTTAAGAGACAGTGGTTATTTATTTCCCCAGTCCCCATTCCCTAATCTCCATTCCCCGTCTGACTCGGTGGAATCTGTTCAATAGGAATCAGTGTTTCCATCACCGACTTAACAATCGGTGCGGCGACAGTAGAACCGTAAGCATTTTCTCCTTTTGGCTCATCCACCAATGCCAACACTACATAGCGAGGAGACTCTACTGGCAAAATGGCGACAAAGCTAGTTATTCTAGCACCACTAATGTAGCCTCCAGAAGGACTAGCTTTTTGGGCTGTGCCAGTTTTACCAGCAATACGATATCCCGGAATTTGTGAAGGCTTGCCTGAACCTTCAGTAACCACACTTTCCATCATTTCTACCACCGTGTTGGCTGTGGTGGCTGAGAAAATTTGGCGTGGTGTGGTGCGATTGGGCGAATAATGCATCTGCCCTTTGCTATCAATCAGTCCCCGCACAACGTGAGGTGTGACTAATTTGCCGCCATTGGCTAAAGCTCCATGCATTTGCACTAGTTGTAATGGTGTTAAAGACAAGCCTTGACCGAAGGAAGTAGTAGCTGGTTCAATAGGCGAAGCGATAAATTGCTCTTGACTTTTGAGCCTACCGCTAACTTCAAAAGGTAAATCTGTATCAACTTTTTGTCCTAACCCCAAACGTTCCAGCCAGTTGTAATAGGCTGAAGGCTGCAATCGTTGAATAATTTGCACCATGCCAATATTGCTGGAATGTTGCAGAATTTGAGCGATGTTAATTCGCCCATAACTATTATTCAGAGCATTTTTGATCGTGCGGTCAGCCACTCGAATGAAACCGGGGTCATTAAAAGTATCATCTGGTTTGATGACACCATTTTCCAGTGCGATCGCCACATTCAAAGGCTTGAAAGTTGATCCCGGTTCATAAAGATCCGCCACCGTCCAGTTTTTGAACAGTGAGATATCAGACGTGGAGTATTTATTAGGGTTATAGGTGGGTTGAGAAACCAGGGCTAGTAGAGAACCATCGGACGCATCCATGACAATTACTGCCCCACGTTGTGCGCCAAACTTCTCCATCTGTTGTTTTAGAGCATTGCGAGCAGCTCGTTGCAGACGGCTATCGATAGTGAGTTGTAGTCGCAAGTCATCAAAATGCAAAAAGCCTTCAGGAGCATGATCCGGCATGAATGACCCATTACCCGACCGACTCAGCCGCACTGTTTGTACAGAACGTTCTAACAACTTCTCTTGAGAATACTCCACACCTGCCTGACCGCGACGATCAATATTTACATAGCCCACCACATCAGCAACCAAATCATCTGGTGGGTAAAAGCGGGAGTATTTTTGAATCAGCTCCAAGCCATTTAAGTTCAAAGAGGTGATGCGATCAATAATTTCTTCAGGCAACGCCGGAGCAAGCGTGATCCCGCTTTTTTTGCTTTGAAAGGTTTTCAACAATTCAGCAGCATCTTTATTTATGATTGGGGCAAGTCGCTGTGCTATCTCTTCATTGGACTTATTAAACAGCTTGGGATGAGCGTACAAAGTATACATCGGACGGTCAATCGCCAACACATTGTTACTGCGATCAACCACTGGCCGACGTGGCATGAAAGGTCGCAAATTAACCATTTGCTGGTTTCGCGCCCTCTGAGTTAACTTTGGCCCACGTACAATTTGCAAGTAATACAGATTGATTGCCAATCCCAAGCCTGCTGCTATTAATACGCCCCATGCAATGAACAGCCGAGACTTATTATGAGGTGCTTTGTCTTGGGTATTAGAAGCAGGTTTACCCGTCAACCCTCGTCTAGAACGCTTCTGCCGCCTCGTAAGTGTTGGATTCCGAAAATTCTTTTGCATTAGGGTAGTCCTTCGTCCTTTGTCTTTGAAGTTCTGTACGGTTAGCGCAGCGGTAGCGATGCGAGTGTCTCTGAACTTTGTAAGAGAGGAGCGTCGGAAGCCTTTCTTGGAAAGTCAGATCCGTTCGCCTCTATCTGGCGCTCAGACTTCTCTGTTTGTCGTTTGTCAAAAATCCTAGTCCAATGACAAATGACTGATGACTTTTAGTATCCCAACGGCGAAAGGGTTTGCTGTTGCGTTTCGGAATTTGGTGTTGTGGTAGACGATTCTGGGTTAGGACTTTGAGGTGCTGGAGACAAGAAAATTGTCCCTTCAGGAGTTGGTGATACTAATCCTGCTGTTGGTCGTTCTGCTTCCTCAGCCATTTTGTTTTTCAGTGTTGCATTGGTTGTTGTCAACAGCCGCTCATGACGTTGTAGGTTTTGCACTCTGCGGTATGTCTGACTCCAAAGCTCTTGAGAATATACCGTCCAGCCATAAACCACAAGTGTCGCTGCTACAAATAAAAACGCCACAACTGATGAATAACGATGTAAAGTGTACAAGCGCAGCAACCATAAAGGTGCTGATTTAGAACTAGGCATTACAGGAACGCCAATAAAATTTTCTTTCAGACTTTTGGGCGTTGCACTCGCTCCGTTGAGATTTGAGGCTTGTTGTCTACCCAACTCTTTCATCGATGTGGGTATAACCGCTTTATTCGTCGAAGAAACGGATAAATTTTTCGATAAACGCCGTTGTTTAGAGGCGACTGGTGCAGCTTCAGCGGTTGTAGAAGCGCTCCGCGCCGCTGATCCCTGACGCGCAAAGCGTCGTTTCCTTAAAGGAAGGGTAAAATGTCGTTGAAACCAAGTACCCTTTGCAGAAACATCTGATTTACGAGCAACAACCATAACTTTTTTCAGATTGAAAATACTGTATTTTGGATTAATTGTTTGTTCTTGCTAAGGTTAGAATTGCTTTTTGTACAATAAGCACACATAACACCCTACACCCTTTTATGTGTTCTGATAGGTAGCTGCACCAATGTTTGCATCTTCTGGATATTGCAATGCTTGCAATCAGCGAGCAGCAATCTGACAGATGTATTGCATCTAAAGTATGGCAATGCAGGGTCAAAGGTGCAAGACTCTGAGAAAAAATAAAAATTCTTGATATGATAGCTCGGCTTGCTAAGTAATTTACTACTTTGCGTTCGCTAATTAAGTTATCTGGCTCGTGAGTTAAGAGAAGCTAATCAGATTACTGTATGAAATAACCTTTAAGGATTGCTTTTGAGTATGTAATCTGACAGCATTTAAAAAAAAGCAATAAATACGGTATCGTATTCAACAGGCGAAAAATTTTTCTAGCCACAATTGGTGAAAGAGGAGTTATGAAAACAAAAATCTTTGGTTTTGCTCTAATGTTAAGTCTGGCCGCAATTCTCGGAGCCTGTGAAGGCACTAATGAACCTGCTGGGACTACCACTCCAGGTGCTCCAGGTGAGCCAGCAGATACCGGAGCTACACCTGCCGTTACTACTACGCCCCTTGCTACGCCTACTAAAACACCCTAAACCTGGCCATCACGCGCACGCTATGGGTTAGTGACGGCGCTGCTTACTAAATGACTTAAATGAATTAGGTCAGGCGAAAATACCAGTATTTTTGATGTTGGTGGATGAAAGCTTGGAGCTTGCTGAAATGTTAGTTTAAGTAAGACAGCAAGTAGAGGACACTGGTGAGGATAGTTTCTGCCGTAACCAGATGTCCGTCTGTAAATTCTCGCCTGACAGAACCTTTTTCCAAAATCAAAAAAGTTGAGTCCTAGAAATATCAACCACTATGTGGACAAGGTACTTCGTTGGGTGTAAACTACTCAGTTTCAAGAGTGCAAAAAATTTATCGCGATCGCTGGCAATTGCTCTTGATCATTGGCTGTAGTCCATTCCATATTGGGATTAAGTGGCTAAGTAATGTTGATTGACTTGCCAGATTTTTATTAGGGAAATGTCTAGTAGGGGTATGGCATCCAAAATCTTGTCCGCAAGCCGACAATCTGACTGACGCCGTGCCCCTACCGTATATTTTTGACAGTTTTGTTGCCCAAAATCGAGGAACAACCAAAAGTCTTCTCCTGTGGATGTTAGAAGATTGGTGAGATGGCTGAATCACCTAACTCTGAGTGTTAAAAGAGGGAGATGCAAAGAGTGATGAGATCCATAAGATTTTTGGTGTTAACAGTGAGTATTGTTACCTTGATAGCGTTAAATAGCCACTGGGGATCAGCGGTAATGGCATTACCGCCACCAGAGGATACGCCGGAAGAAATATTGCGGACACAGATTATTACAGAAGCGCGATCGCCCATTGATGGTAAACCCCTAACTGCTGCCGAATATGCAGAATTACAAGCGCAGCTACAAAAGGCCCCACCACCAAAGCTAACTTCAAACTTGCGACAAACTCTTTTCCTGCTGCGTTTGCGTAACGCACTACGTCAAGTTTTCCCGTTTTTAAATTTTTAATGACTTAAGCCGAAGATAGGGGTCAAGGGTCAATAGTGCTGAGTCCTGAGTCCTGAGTAATGAGTCAAGAATCAGTATTTATTCTCCCCCTGCCCCTCCGCTCCCCCTGCCCCTCCGCTCCCCCTGCCCCTCCGCTCCCCTGCCCCTCCGCTCCCCCTGCC
>NZ_VJXY01000003.1 GCF_014831675.1 Komarekiella delphini-convector SJRDD-AB1
AGTGAACCACGAGTCCGTAAACGCCGCCCAAAAGCTTACCCCTTAATGACCAAACCCCGGCATGAGTTACGCAAGCAATTGCAAACAGCTTAAACCACAAGTGTTTCGGCTTTTCTTAGTGCCATTCCCCTGTAACACCATTTTGAGATCGCACTTCACAGATCACAAAGGCTGCAACCGCAATAAATTCGCTGACATCTGGTTGCCCGATGGTACGGTCAAATCCTTGTCAATTGCGGAAGCGGCGAAATTACAAGGATTTCCCGATTGGTACAAGTTCCCCCAAGAGGTAGCAACGGCGGGGTCAATTATCGGCTATTCTGTACCTCCTAGCTTTGGGAGGGTAATGAGCGCTGCACTGGCTGCGGGTACTAAAACCGAATAATAGTTCCCGGATTTTTGGATGTTTTCAAAGGAGCCAGGTGTCCACGAACCATCAGAGTTAACGCTACTGCCACCTAAAGTGATATTCGAGGTACTACTAAGCGACGGGGCACTTAAACGCAAAGCTGATACTACAGTAATTCTGTCCTGGAGGTCAATTAAAACTTGGGCATTCTGTGTTTCATCCTTATTAATTAAAGTAAGCATCACGTTGTTGTTCCATCCCAGCACAGCATATACTTTTAAGTTGAGAGTGTTTTGACTGATAGTTATAGGTAAAAAACGTCCCTGACTTGCAAGTTTAAAGAGTAGTATTCCATAGTAAAGTGGTCGGGCGAAGAAATTTTTGTTAATCTCCTCTGCAATCGGTGTATAAAGTCCCAGACCACCACCGTGAAAATTTACGCCCATTGCTCCGTTTTGCGCGAGAATAAACATAAAATCGGTTGCCCACAAAGCTGCCGCAAATACATTGCTGACACCTTCTTTCCCACCACTAAAAACAGAGTTACTCTCAGTAATTCGATATTTCAAGCCCTGTTGTTGAGCAGCTATACGAAGGTTTTGAAGCAAATAGTCTAAACGTTGATCAGGACTCAACAAATTACTAATAGTTACGGAAGGATTGTTTGGAGGCCCCTTTGGATAGTGATGCTGTGTTAGCAAGCTAATTCCAGAACCCATATCCTTTGCAAAAGGTACTGCCCATGTGCCGTAAACCGCAGTCGTACTTGGGCCGGAAATTGGTGCATCAGCAACACTATTTCTAATCGCATTCAAATAGGTGGTAAATTCTTGCCTGAACTCGTTATAACTATATGTGGATGGACGCAATCCATTGCTACTATACAAATCAGGTTCGTTGCCAATTGCAAAGGATAGCAGCCTATCTGCGGCAACAAGAGCAACATATTCTGCTTGCAAGGCAGCAAACTTGGGTTCTGATTGTGCAAGATTGATTCCCAATATTACTTTCCAGTCAACTATGCGTGCAAAATCAAATAGGTTGTCAATATCATTTTTTGTAATTATTTGCTTCTGGGTTGCTGATATTGCTTTGCTGCTATCAATCCAAAATGTGTTATCCACAGAATTCCCACCGATCCGCAGCACGCCTTTACTACTTAGTTGCTTGACAAAATTCCGCAATAGTATATTGTCAGTTCTAAAGAAAATAGATCTAGGCAATGTAGCTGCTTCGTAACTTAATCCTATAAAGTCAAATGGAATCGTGATGCCTGGTTGATTAGCATTGATAGTGACTATTGCTTGAACAGAAGTGTTGCTATTTGACAGTTCCATATGATTTCAGTAGATACAAAAAGAAATGGAAGTTAACAAAAGATTGAAGAATCAATTCGTCCGAATTCAGAAATCAGAACAAGAAGTTGGAGGATTTAGAGCCGCCCCTAATAGTAGACAGCTAAATTAAAAATTTAGCTCTTTTCTTAAACCCACTTATTCATCCGCCAGTGGTACAGAATTGATGCGCTCATTCTGACGACTGACGCCTTTATTCTTTCTTGATAAGAGCTTCAGCCAACGTTCTTGGATCTGGCAATCAGCATTATTTATTGATTAATTGGAACTATATTAAGCTAATGAGCATTCCGCGTTGCATAGGATTAGGACTGTAGCTGTTTACTACAAGCAAATCATATTGGAAAAATAAATGACGATTAACTTGCTCACGTTCCTATACCGGATAAGCACAAGCGTATTGATAAGTTCGCTCTCATACACTCTTTACTCAAGATACAAGCGTAATATCTGCCGAGGCAATTAAACTTATATATGCGCTCGCACTTGTAAAGTTATACTACACATATTTACTTACACTCATATACTAGAGTACTTACAATTATTAGCTGACACTAATACTGTATTTTTGCTTTTAATCAAAGCTAGTGTCTTTTGCCGCTCAGTTCCCCTTTGTTTCCGCACGCGCCACACTGTAAATCTCTATCAAATACTTTTTTGAGTGCAAGAGTGACTTCAAGTCACTTTCATGCACTATTTCTCAAACTTAAGCGTAATTTTTGCTAGTGCTACTCATCTCAATATGTGCAGTCGCACTTACTGAGGTCATACCAAATCTGTTTACTTGCACTGTTACACACAGCGCTTGCAATCAACCTGATAACGCTAACACTACATTTTAACTCTCACCAAAATTAGTGTTTTTTGCTGCTTAGTTCCCCTTTCCTTTAGCAAGCAATACACTGCAATTTAATACTAAATATTTTTTGGTAACGAACTTATGTATTTTCCAATTTAACACACTCTTTCCCAAAGTCAAGCATAATTTTCGCTAGCAATAGGTTACTGCTGTGGTGCTCAATGGTTAGAGCAAGAGTAAATTTATTTATGCATGTTGTCCCCTAGATTAATCGAGGGGCGTGAAGGCTGCCTGATTTTTTGGGGGACAATGCGTCAACCAAGTTTCTTAATTTAATGTGTAGTTAAAAACTGGGTATAGCATAGATGTTCACCGAAAGCCGTGCAAACTGAGAGACATTACAAAGTTTTTTAAATTAGATCAAGTTAATAACCTAGCAACGACAGCTTAATTTATATTAATTTACATAAAAGTTAACCTATTGTGTATGTGAAATATCCTGTTAGCGAGGATGATGTCCTGATTACTCAAGCGCTATTTGAGCGTTCACCCAGACCTCAAAACTTGCAAGCTGAAAATCAGGTACTACGGGCTTTAGGACGACAGTTGACTCAACCCCCGTTAGTGATACTCAAGCATCTGGTTGAAATTGCCCTAGACCTGTGTCAGGCAGGAACAGCAGAGGTTAGTTTAATCGAAGCAACACAAGATGGGGGAGAAGTTTTCCGCTGGGTAGCCTTGGCTGGAGCCTATGAGGAATATGAGGGAGGCACAGTTGAGCGCGACTTTAGCCCCTGCGGTGTTTGCCTGCGACGGGGAAAACCTCAACTTTTCTTTGAGCCGGGACGCTATTTTGCCGATTTGCAACAAGTCAAACCAGCGGTTGTGGAGACGTTAGTTGTGCCCTTAATGTTGGAGGAGCGAGCGCTAGGTACTATCTGGATTGTCTCACACGAAATTTCTCGGCAGTTCGATGAGGAAGACCTGCGGGTAATGACGAGTGTGGCAGATTTTACCGCAGCCGCGCTCTACAGTGCCCAAGCTCGTCAGTCCGCTGTTGAATTGTCGCATCGTGAACAAGCAGCGCGTGCCCAAGCTGAGGCAGCCAGTCGAATCAAAGACGAGTTTCTCGCCATCCTCTCTCATGAACTGCGCTCTCCCCTAACTCCAATTCTGGTTGGGGCACAGCTTTTGCGGTCTCGAAAGTTCGATGCGAAAACAGATCGCCTCCTAGAAATGATTGAACACAGCGCTAAATTACAGACTCAGCTGATCCAAGACTTACTAGATGTATCTAGTATCATCCAGGGCAAGCTGAGTTTGAATGTTAAACCAGTTAATTTAGTTTCCGTGATTGAAAATGCACTCTTAATGATTCGTTTAGAAGCACAAGCCAAAACAATCCAAATTCAAACTTTTTTGAACTCAGCTCAATTTCAAATTCAAGGAGATTCAAACCGTTTACAACAAGTAGTTTTGAATTTGCTCTCAAATGCTGTGAAGTTTACCCCAGAAACAGGACAGATTACACTCAAGCTAGAATACTTTGACTGTTGGGCCCGAATAATGGTTCAAGATACAGGTATTGGCATCAGCCCCGACTTCCTCCCCTATGTTTTTAAACGCTTGAGTCAAGAAAGTAGCTCCACAACCAGGAAATTTGGCGGACTAGGACTTGGATTAGCCATAGTTAAATATTTAACAGAAGCTCACGGTGGTTATGTACAAGTAGAAAGTCCAAAAGAGAATTTAGGTGGGCATTGTTGCATGAATACGGAGAAATGGTAAATTTTACTTATTCCCTTGTACTCCCTGCCAGTTAAAACGTGAAAACCAAAGCGAAGTATAAAGTTGGTAACTGGAATGCTTATGATGCAGCACTCAAGCAGCGAGGCAGCATAACTTTTTGGGTGAATGAAGAGGTAATCGAGCAGTGGCACAACGAGCAGAAAACAGGAAACAAGGGAGCGTCAAATTATTACACTGATGTGGCGATTGCGACAATGGGGACAATCCAATCACTGTTTCATCTACCAGGAAGACAAACAGAAGGATTTTTGGAGTCACTGTTTATGCTCATGGGGATTGAGCTACAAGTACCAGATCACTCGACGTTATCGCGTCGTTTAAGTAAGCTGTCGATGAAACTGCCAGTAGTACCAAAAGACAATGGTGTTCATGTGGTAGTGGATTCAACCGGGGTGAAAGTATATGGTGAAGGTGAATGGAAAGTACGTACACATGGGATGGGAAAACGACGGACGTGGCGCAAATTGCATTTAGGAGTCGACTCAGAAAGTGGAGAAATTCTGGCGGGGGTAGTAACTACTAATGATGTCGCAGATTGTGAAGTGCTGCCCGACTTATTAGAGCAGATTGATCAGCAGATAGAGCAAGTCTCTGGTGATGGTGGTTATGACACAAAAAACTGTTACGACATTATTACTGGACGGGGAGCAAAACCGACAATTCCACCTCGTAGCAATGCCAAAATTCAACAACACTCAAACACTCAAGCACAGCCATCTCCAAGGGATGAGAATCTGTGTCGGATACACCAAGTTGGACGCAAGCAATGGAAGCAGGAGTCTGATTATCATCGCCGTTCTTTGTCTGAGACTGCCATCTTTCGGCTCAAAACTATTTTTGGTGGTAAGTTAAGACGACGCTTTTTTGACAATCAAGTCGTCGAGTTATTCTTGCAGTGTGCTGCGCTCAATCGCATGATTCATTTAGGTAAACCAGTTAGCTACAAAGTGGAAAATTAATTCGCCCTTCTATTGAGTGAAGTTTATCTTTTTTCCGTTTCATGCAACAAAGCCCTTTACGTCAAGAAATTAGTGCTTGGGAAAAGGAGCGTAACCAGCAGAAAGCTAAAATCGATTGGCGTTTTGCAGCTTCAGATGCCAGAGTGAAATTCCAACGGTTATATCCTAATTTACACCTGTCATAATTTTCTTGGTTGACTACTAGTTTTTGAGTGCTTTTATTTCTAATCTCTCACAGCTACTCTTTGACTAACCAATTCAGCTGCTAACTCTATTGCTGCTTTCATACTCGTAGCATCAGCAATTCCCCTACCTGCAATATCAAAAGCTGTTCCGTGATCTGGTGAAGTCCGAACGAAAGGCAGACCGATAGAAGTATTAACTGCCCGATCAAATGCCATCAACTTCACGGGAATTAAGCCTTGGTCGTGGTAAAGTGCCAGATAGGCATCAGCTGGATTTTGGATAACAGAATTTCCGTACCAAGCTTGACCAGGTTTAACCCACATCGTATCTGGTGGTATGGGCCCATCTAGCTGTAATTGTGGTCTATTTTGGCGCTCTTGCGTAATCCACGGAATTAACCAATCTTGTTCTTCACTTCCCAGTTGTCCCTGTTCGCCACTATGGGGATTTAAACCTGCGATCGCAATTCTCGCCTTTTCTATCCCAAAATCTTTCTCTAAACACTTCACCAGTAAATCTAATTTCTTTGTTAGCAGTTGTGGTGTCAGTGCATCTGCTACTTGACATAAAGGAATATGTGTGGTGGCAAGTAAAGTACGGAGTGTCCAGCCAGTATGGGGCGATCGCGCCACAAATAACATCCCAAAACGGTCAACACCTGACTTTTGTGCCAAAAGTTCTGTTTGCCCCGGATAATCGTACCCTGCGGCTTTCCAAGCAGATTTAGCTATGGGGCCTGTGACAATCCCATCAAATTCCCCAGCGAGTGTTTGAGCGATCGCGTATTCCATGTAAGCAAAACTAGCTGCACCGCTTGCTGCATTACCTGTTCCTAAGAGAATTTGACTCTCAATCTTGCTGTCCAGCTGCACATCAATAACTGACAACTGGGCTGGATTTGCCAAAGGTGCTAAGTTTTTAGTTAAGTTTAGGTTGTCATAAATCCGTGTCAACAAATCCCGGCTACCCACAACCTTTACATCACATTTTTGACTTATTTCCGGCTCTGCTAAGGCTTTCAAAATCACTTCTGGGCCAATCCCCGCCGGATCACCCAGCGTCAGCACCAAACGCGGGCGGTTCTCTTGAGGAAACTTTATTAAACTAGATTGATTAATTTGATACATATAGTTTCTAGATTATCAATTGATAAAAAGGCGTCGGGAAAATCCATTCCTTCTGGGAATGGGATGAAAGACGTCTTTTTAGGCCGTTGACAGTTGATGGTTGATGGTTAACAGTCAACCGTCAACGTGAAATCCCATCCCCTTTTAGGGGTGGAATGAGCTTAACCCATCTGCCCCTCTCTTCAGAGTAAGGATTACCTGCTAAACTAGTTTAAAATTATTTACACAGGTCTAATCCTACAGCAACTATTGAAAAGCTTCTGGTAGACCTAATGTTTACACAAACCAATTTGCAAAGGAGAATCACATCAATGGGCGGCGAAATTTTGAATGCGGCTCTGTTGTCCTTCGGTTTAATCTTCGTAGGCTGGGGTCTAGGCGCGTTATTACTTAAAATTCAAGGATCAGAAGAATAATCCTTGCAATCATCTGCTTTTGTAAGGGCAGATGATTTTCTCTGCCTAGCAAAATAGCTTGTCCGGCAACCGGACAATGCTTTTTTCGGTATATTAATTAATTTTCTTAAAAATAATGTAAACTTTTGTTTACATAGGCTATTCTGATAACATTCTTTTCATAAAACATTAAGATTTATAACAATCCTCATGACATTATTAATCGTCGGTGCCACTGGCACCTTGGGAAGACAAGTGGCTCGTCGTGCGATCGATGAGGGGTACAAGGTTCGCTGTCTTGTCCGAAGTGCCAGAAAAGCCGCCTTTCTCAAAGAATGGGGCGCAGAACTCGTATCGGGCGATTTGTGTTACCCTCAGTCGTTAGCGCAAGCATTGGAAGGTGTAACCGCAGTTATTGATGCTGCAACATCTCGTCCCACAGATTCACTAAGTATTAAACAAGTGGACTGGGATGGTAAAGTAGCATTAATTCAAGCAGCAAAAGCTGCGGGTGTAGAACGTTTTATCTTTTTTTCAATTCTGAATGCTGACAAGTACCCAGAAGTGCCACTGATGGAAATTAAGCGGTGTACAGAACTCTTTTTGGCTGAGTCTGGCTTAAATTACACCATCTTACGGCTGGCTGGCTTTATGCAAGGATTAATCGGTCAATACGGAATTCCCATTTTAGAAGGACAACCGGTTTGGGTAACTGGTGCTTCTTCTCCCGTTGCTTACATGGATACTCAAGACGTTGCTAAGTTTGCTATCCGCGCATTGAGTTTACCAGAAACAGAAAACCAAGCTTTCCCCTTAGTCGGCACTCGTGCATGGAGCGCAGAGGAAATCATTAGTCTGTGCGAACGCTTATCTGGAAAAGAAGCCAGGGTAACACGGATGCCAATAAACTTACTACGTACTGTGCGGGGCTTCATGCGATTCTTTCAGTGGGGATGGAACGTGTCAGACAGACTAGCGTTTACAGAAGTATTGGCTAGTGGTCAACCATTAAATGCCTCAATGGATGAAGTATACACAGTCTTTGGGTTAGAGCAACAACAAACCACAACCCTAGAAAGCTATCTACAAGAGTATTTCAGCCGAATTATGAAAAAACTTAAAGAATTAGACTACGAGAAAAATAAAACCAAAAAGCAGAAAACCAAAAAGACTCCCTTTAAGCAGTCGTCATAGTGAATACGTTTTTGACTAATGACTACGATGTCAAAAATGTGTAAGGATTACATAAGACAGAGCATCGCCTAAAATTGGATATTTGAATGTGCCGAAAGCAGGCATTATCTACAATGATGTTAAACCGATAGCGGGTCGTGTCGCTATCGAACTCAAAGACAAGCTAACCGCTGCCGGTTGGAATGTATGTATCACTACGAGTATCGGTGGGATACTGGGCTACTCTAACCCGGAGAGTCCTGTATGCCACACCCCAATTAATGGTCTAACGCCCCCTGGTTTTGACTCAGACATGAAGTTTGCAGTGGTATTAGGGGGAGATGGCACGGTTTTAGCAGCGTCTCGCCAGGTCGCTCCCTGTGGTATTCCACTATTAACAGTGAATACTGGTCATATGGGATTTTTAACTGAGGCTTACCTGAACCAATTACCTCAAGCAATAGAACAGGCGATAACTGGTAAGTATGAAATTGAAGAACGAGCGATGCTCACCGTCAAAGTATTTCGGGGAGATTCCATACTGTGGGAAGCCCTCTGCCTGAATGAAATGGTGCTGCATCGAGAACCTTTGACCTCTATGTGTCATTTTGAAATTGCCATAGGACGTCATGCGCCAGTAGATATTGCAGCGGATGGTGTAATTGTTTCTACACCGACTGGTTCGACAGCTTATTCACTCAGTGCAGGTGGCCCGGTGGTATCTCCTGGTGTACCTGTCTTGCAGCTAGTACCTATATGTCCGCATTCCCTAGCTTCGAGAGCCTTGGTTTTTCCAGACACGGAACCAGTCAACATCTACCCAGTAAATATTCCTCGGCTGGTGATGGTGGTAGATGGCAATGGCGGGTGTTATATCCTACCAGAGGATCGGGTATATTTAGAGCGATCGCAATATGTGGCCCGATTTATTCGTCTGCAACCACCGGAGTTTTTCCGAATCTTGCGAGAAAAATTAGGTTGGGGTTTACCACATATCGCTAAACCTACTTCTGTAGAATTGCCTTAGTTAGGAGATAGGAGAATTGCCTTAGTTAGGAGATAGGAGACAGGAAACAGGAGACAGGAGATAGGAGTCATTTGTCATTAATTATTCTCTCCCCTGCCCCTGTGCCTTCTCCATTTCGGATTTGCAATTTTGCGGAAAGTCCGTAGCTTGCTTTCCTACGGAACGCTACGCGAACCCGCAGGGTGCGGAGGTTTCCTCCGTTCCCCTAAGGAGTTGCCGTTGACGTGCCCCTACGGTGAAGCAAGCTACGCGCAGCGTGTCGCAGACAAGCCTCTCGTTCACGAAGTGTCTCCGATAGGAGAAGAGAAGGCATCAGAACTTTTCAAGACGGATTTTAGATTATTCAATCCAAAATCTGTCTTGAAAAGTTTGCTACGGAGGGAAACCCTCCTTACAACTTTCCGCAAAATCTAAAATCTAAAATTCTCCTGCTCCTCTGCTTCCCACACTCCCCAATTTGGTGATTTCCTTCCAGAATTACTGGTATAGGAATGGTATTTGGAATTAGTTATTAAGATTGCATCTGAGAATTCGATGGCTGATGCCTGAACGTGCTAAAAGATCTTATGCAGCATGTCAAATCAGTATTGATCCATCGCTAAAAGCTCGTAATTGCACTTCTAGCTGATGTACAGACCTTACTCTATAACGTCTATACAATCCAAAACCCAATATCCCAAATTGTTATGACAGTTGCTCAAAGTCCTTGTGTCTTGGTGATTGAAACCGATGAGAGCCTAGCAAATCAGCTTTCTTTCGATTTGCAAGAAGCCGGCTATGATTCGATTTTGGCTCATGATTCAACGAGCGGTATGCAATACTGCCGCGATCGCCAACCTGCTTTAATTGTTCTAGACCGGATGCTGGCAGGAGAATCAGGACTCACATTGTGCAAAAATATCAGAAGTTCTGGTTTGCGATCGCCTGTATTGGTATTAATGGCAAGGGATACAGTCGATGATCGTGTAGCTTGTTTAGAAGCCGGAGCTGATGATTATATCCTCAAGCCTTACCGCTCAGAGGACTTTTTGAAATTGATTCGCCTCTACCTCAAACCTGATATTGATACCACAGAGCAGTTACGCTTTGGGGATTTGATTTTAGACATAGCAACTCGCCGCGCTATACACAGCGGACGAACAATTGACTTGACGATGAAGGAATTTGAACTATTAAAATTCTTAATGGAACATCCGCGTGAGGTGTTAACTCGCGAACAAATTCTAGAAAATGTTTGGGGTTACGACTTTATGGGTGAGTCGAATGTAATTGAAGTGTATATCCGCTATTTGCGCCTGAAAATCGAAGATGAGAGTCAAAAGCGGCTTATTCAAACGGTGCGAGGCGTAGGCTACGTGTTAAGAGAATCCTAGTCAACTAATCAACAAGCAAGATTGTATATGTAGATATGGAGTTAGGAGTCAGGAGTCAGGAGACAGGAGTCAGGAGTCAGGAGTTAGGAGTTAGGAGTTAAGGGTCAAGAATTATTCTTCCCCATTCCCTCACTCCCTAACTACGACAATACTGTAAACTAAATGCCACGACACAGACGACAAAAGACGTAGGTTTTCTGCTGCGATCGCTGTAAAATCGAAATCTAAATTACAAAATCAAAAATTATTATGATTCGTTGGCTAAGTTTACTCTCGATGTTATTGGGTGTGTTACTGATGAGTTGTTCTGTGCCGACAACAGCTAAACCTCCCACTTTCACGTCTGCTCAAACTCCAGCACTAGAGAGTTTAGGTCAAACCCTACAGATTTCTGGTAAAGCGATTGTTCCCAATGGCACAACGATTCAGTTAGAAGTGGCGCGGACGCCAGCACAGCAAGCCAAGGGGTTAATGTATCGACCAGCTTTACCAAATAACCGGGGGATGCTATTTCAGTTCCCTTCAGCACAACCAGTCAGTTTTTGGATGAAGAATGTACCTGTACCGTTGGATATGGTCTTTCTAAATAAAGGAGTAGTCAAGTATATTCAAGCTTCTGCGCCTCCCTGCAAAAGTGAGCCTTGTCCCACCTATGGCCCCAACACACCAATCGACACAGTAATTGAACTTCGGTCTGGACGAGCCGCCGAATTGAATTTGAAAGTGGGTGATATTGTCAAAATTGAGTTTCTAGATTCTAGTGCCTTGCAAAGATAAAAATTTGAGTAATTTCTCTGTTAAAGTCCCTCAAAACATAAATACATAAATTTTTTGTAAAAAAAATTACGTAATGTGGTAAAAAGTTCAGTTATGAGGCTACTATTTAACAACTGTGGTAATAATATGAAGTCTTACTATCTTTGAGATGAAATCGCAGTTTTAAGGTTTGGTTGCAAAAATCTTCCTCTGGGCGTACGTGTAAATAGACTTCCATAGAGGACTATAGGCTATGGAATCTTGATTACTATATGTGTAATTAAACAAAGCACTGAAGTAAAAAAGATGAAGGCAGTTGACTGGATGAAGATGCTACTTGAAAATCGAGTGCATAAAGCCCACCAAGATTTCTACTTCCTCTACCCTCTGTGAAAATACTCTCTTTGAGACAGATCAAAAAGCTCTACTGGAGTGTATATCCAGTAACAGCACAATGACAGATAAAATACTGGCTACTGGCTACTGAAAAACGGTGAACTAATATATGACAATACACTCGACACAAGGAGGTGAAATACAAATGTCACCATCAACATATTCTAGACTTATTCATTTTTTACAAGAAGATTTGGCAATTTCTGCTGCGTCTCTGGCGGTGGCGCTTCGCCATCGGGAGCAAGACCCAGGCCCTTTGCCAATGATTCTTTGGCAGTATGGGTTAATTACTTTAGAGCAGTTAGAACAAATTTATGATTGGCTGGAGACGGTATAAATATCAAAATTCCACTTAGGAGAAAACGCAATCGTGTTAGTCTCTTTGTGATTGAATGAATGCAAATTTAAAGTAAGGGCAACTTATGAGTAGCTCATTCAGGAGAATTAAGATATGTCACATCCACTCTACCTTGTACAAAGGTTGATAGATTGGGAAATTAGCTCTGACAGTTTCTACTCATTTACATACAAATTAAAAGAGCGGGTTGAATTATCAACCCGCTCTTTTGATTCAGTGCTGAGTTTAAAAGTTCCTACTCAGCACTTGATACTCAGGACTGACTAAATACTTTAGCTGCTGCTGCTACACCAGCTCCAGGGGTGAAGTTTTCATAGCCCAGTTCAGAAAGGGCGACTTCCAAGGATGCTATACAGCTAAGGATATCGCGATCGCTCACAAAGCCCAAGTGACCAATGCGGAAAATTTTGTTTGATAGATGGTCTTGTCCGCCGGCTAGAGCAATATCAAAGCGCTTTTTCATCAATGACCGAATCTTATCCGATTCAATTCCTTGTGGTGCTACAGCCGTAATTGCCGGACTGGCGTTACTATCCGCTGCTAATAGGGGTAGATTCATGCCTTTAATGGCGGCGCGGGTAGCATTTTTGAGCCGTTCATGCCGAGTAAATATGGATTCCAGTCCTTCCTCTTTCATGCTTCGCAACGTGGTATGTAGCGCGAAGATCATATTCACAGGCGGAGTAAATGGCGTTGTATTTTTAGCTGTGGCTTTGCGATATTTACCTAAATCCAAATAATATTTCGGCAATTTCGCGGTTTTGTAAGCTTCCCAAGCTTTGGGGCTAACAGAGACAAAGCCCAATCCTGGAGGAATCATATAACCTTTTTGAGAACCGGAAGCAACTACATCCAAACCCCAGGTATCTATAGGTAGATTGAACGCACCCAAGCTAGTTACGGCATCAACAATAATTAAAGCTTCACCATGTTCTTTAACATGGCGGTTGATGGTTTCCAGATCATTGAGTACTCCCGTTGAGGTTTCACTGTGAGTGATAATCACAGCTTTAATTTGCTTTTCGGTATCTGCTTGGAGTTTCTGGGCAAATACCTCTGATTCTAAGGGTTTTCCCCATTCTGTAGTAATTTCTTCTACATTTAGACCATAGGCTTGACCGACTTCTACCCAGCGTTCACCAAATTTACCGTTAGAGCCAACTAAAATGCGATCGCCTGGAGAAAGGAAATTAATTATACCTGCTTCCACAGCACCCGTACCACTGACATTTAGCGTCAGCACATCACTTTGAGTTTGATGCAGCCATTTGAGGTTTTCTGTCACCTCTGCCAATATGTTGCTAAATTCACTGGTGCGGTGTCCAATTGGGTGCTTGGCTAATGCCAGCAAGGCTGCTTCTGGCACTGGGGTAGGGCCAGGAATCATCAGCATCAGCTTATCGTCCATGTGTGTGTCCTAATATCAAAATAAAAGTCAAAATTGTGGGGGAATGGTTAACTATGATGGCAAATTCTAGACATTCATTTATAAAATTACACTCAGTTGGTCATGAGTCTTGGGTGTATTCTCCACATCCATAGCAAAAATATTGTGGAGTTAATTTTTGGTCAGCTTGACCTTTGCAACTTATTTTAGACTCCAACTCAGATGAAACCTTTGTTTTAGGCAATCTCACCAGACCCATAAATATTAGGCTGAGGTGTCGTCAGCTAGCGGAAGGTAGACACCAAATGTATTCTCCAGTTTGTCTAAGTTCTATAGAAGCGCTCATCTAGAATCTCATAAATTGGCATACAGGTACAATAAGTTATTAAATTTTATTTCATGCTAAGCAGCTAAGTGTAAATAAATTAAAGTTTGTAGTAAGGACTTTAGTCCTGATTATCCTTGTTTTGAGCGATGAATCGCTCACTACGAACTAAGTATTTGTGTTTAATTATACATACCTACTTACACACACTAAGTAGAAGGGCTGAATGAAATAAATAGTGTAAATATTACTTATTTTACAAGTAGCACATTTGTAAAATATGACAACCAAAGCAACTCTACCTTGCTAGGGTTAGTTGTTGATTGTCAAGTTTAAGACTGAGGGATCATAAGGTATGCTTCTCACAACGGTAAGCAAACCTGAAAAAGTGCTATCAAAGTTAAAATATTAAGCTAGCCGCATCAATCTGGGACTACAACTTTGCTACTGTTATGATGATTAATCGACCAACGGTGATCAACTGTCACGGAGGAAAACTGGCAAATTTCTTCCAGTCGCTTTTGTTGGACAGCAGCTTTTCGGAGAGTAATAATTAGTTGATTTACTTGATGCCGTAAATCTGGATTATCACTAACTGCCATCATGGTTTGTCTTTCTAAGAGTTGAAGTATAAGTTCGTAGTGGACAGGTGAAGGTAGAGGAATTTGCTCCATGAAGTTAAATTGTAATTTCAAAGTTTGAATATTGTATTAATCAGAGTTTATCTCTTGCTAATGAATTGTTACATAGGAAATAACTAGTTCATTACTGCTTTGATTCGGCTAGTGATGAAGATATGGCAAAGAGTTTAGCGATTGCATAGCACGCCCTATTGCTCAACAACACTTTGTGCGTTTGGTCTGCTCCTTCAGAACAGAGGAGATGTTTTTTTAGAAACACCTCGGCAATATACGGGCGATCGCTAATTTAGGATCTGGTTGTTTGACTAAAGACTCTCCAATAAGTACAGCAGATGCACCTGCTGCATCTACCAAACTTAAGTCATCTGGATTGTGTAGTCCTGACTCGCTCACAACTAGGATATTCCGCTGTTGCAATTGGCTACCCCTTGCGTCCAATAATTGACAAGTAGTTTGTAAGTCAACAGAGAAATCTTCTAGATTCCGATTATTAATTCCTACTAAGGATACGTCATCTAAAGCTAACACGCGGTCAAGTTCCGCCAAACTATGGACTTCAATTAAGGCAGTCATTTTCAGATTGTTAGCAATTTTGACAAAGTATTGCAAATCTTGATCGCTCAAAATAGCCGCAATCAATAAAATTGCATCTGCACCCCTAACCCGTGCCAAATACATCTGGTAAGGATAAATAACAAAATCCTTGCACAGTAGAGGCAAATCTACAGCCGCGCGAACCAGGGCTAAGTTATCAAAGCTACCTTGAAAAAACTTGGCATCCGTTAACACCGAAATACAACTAGCACCACCTTGTTGATAAGATAGGGCGATCGCTACTGGATCAAAATCTTCTCGTAAAATTCCTTTGCTGGGTGAGGCCTTTTTGACTTCTGCAATCAATGCTGGTTTTGTCTTACCTTGACGCAAAGCCGCGATAAAATCACGGGTTGGTGGCGCGGAGAGTGCCTGTTTTTGCAATTCCCGCAAAGGAACCTTTTCCCGCATTTGCTCAACTTCTACTTCTTTATGCCAGACAATTTCTTCCAAAATATTGTTTGGCGCGGCATCAGGCACGGCAGCTTGATAACGTAACATCGAGACAGCAATAGCTGGGTTAGGTTGACGGCGACGGATTTGCATGAATGGGGAATGGGGAATGGGGAATGGAAAATGGGAAATGGGGAATGGGGAATGGGGAATGGGGAATTTGCTTGATATTTAGCTCATTCCCAATCCCTAATCCTTGATACTCAGTACCCAATCTCTAAATTGCGATCGCTCTTTTATAAGCTTCGTCCAGCACTTCTGAAAGGGTTGGGTGAGCGTGAACTAGATGAGCGAGGCTTTGAACAGATTGACGGTTGGCGATGGCTGCTGACGCTTCGTGAATTAAGTCTGAGGCGTGCAGTCCAAAAATGTGGACGCCCAAGACTTCACCTGTGTCTTTGCGATACACTACCTTGGCGATGCCGTCGGCTTCGTTTTCTGCCAACGCTTTAGAATTACCTTTGAAATAACTCCTACTTGTGGCAATTTCAAACCCTTCAGCTTGACCTAAATCCTTAGCTGCTGTTTCCGTTAAGCCGACATAACTTACTTCTGGATGAGTAAACGCGGCTGCGGGGATGCTGCGATAGTCTACTGTCCGCTCTCTGCCAACAATATTATCCACCGCGACGATGCCTTGAGCCGAAGCAGCGTGCGCCAGCATCATTTTGCCATTAGCATCACCAATTGCCCACAGATGCGGTACTACTTCACCTGCTGACAGCACCGCCATCCGGTCATCAACTGGAATAAAATTCCGCCGATCAACTTCCACACCCACAGACTCTAAACCGAGATTTTTGGTCGCGGGAATGCGTCCCGTAGCTACTAAGCAAGCATCTACCTCGATGACATCTAGATCTTCTTTGGTTTTGAAATCTGCTAACTCAATCACCACAGGTGAACCAGGGATGACTTTTTTGGCGTATATCCCCACTTTGGTTTCGATATCGCGGGGAGTAATTAACACTCGTTCAGCAAGTTTGGCAATGTCGCGGTCAAATCCCGGCATCAACTGATCTAGGGCTTCAATCATGGTGATTTCACAACCCAAAGCTGAGTAAATATCGGAAAATTCCAAGCCAATGTAACCACTACCAATAATTGCCACCCAGTCTGGTAACGACTCTAACTTAACTCCCTGGTCACTGGTAAAGACAGTTTTGCCGTCTACTTCAATCCCCGGAGGAACAAAAGGAATTGAACCAGGAGAAAGGATAATGTCTTTGGCTGTGATGGTTTTTTCACCACCATCACCAGTAACAGTGACTTTTTGCGCCCCAGCGATTTTTCCCCAGCCTCTAATAATATCAACTCCCAGACGCTTGAGACTGTTAGTTAAGTCGCCTTGAATTTTTGATACTAGATTGTCAGCATGGTTGGCGATCGCTTGGCGATCAAAGTCCACACTACCAACCTGAATTCCTAGCGACTTGAGGTGGTGGGCATCGCGTAACTCCCGCACACGTCCTGATGCTGCCAGCAGTGCTTTAGAAGGAATACAGCCTCGATTGACACAGGTTCCTCCCATGTCAGCCGCTTCGATAATCGCCGTTTTCAGACCGCAGCTTACAGCGTGTAGGGCTGCGCCATGTCCGCCTACACCAGCGCCGATAATCACTAAATCGTAATCAAATCCTTGACTCACGTTAGTTTCCCCGTGTGCTTCGCCTATTTATTCTCAACTTGACTAGCTATCAGTGCAACCCCTTTTAGGTTCGGATGTTGCTAACTGAAATTATTATTCACGCTAGCAGGCGAAGAGACTGATAATTTTAGTATTATAGTCAAATTTATATAGTTATTTTTTCATACTCTACAGCAATTGGGCATTTGAATGATTGTCTCGTTCTCAGTTTCAAACTGGGAATACCTATTGAGAGGGCTGCCGCCTCCTGAATTAGGCTAAATATTAACCAAAATCTCGAAGCGACACACTTTGGACTTATATCCACACCCCGCTTGCTCTTTTGGCGATCGCTTTAAGTTGTCAACCAATAGGTTCTATCCTGGAACGAGGGCATCGCCTAGTCATAAACTACAAATACTTCTGCAACAATAATCCCAGTTTTTCCTTCGTCGCCGTTGGTGCTTGATCCAACTGAGTCAAAATCGCATATTTCAAAGCCGAATGAGCATCACTAGATGGCGGATTTTCACTCAAGCGCCGTACAGTTTCTTGAATTACCTTTTGAGCATTGACTGCATTCCGCAGCAAATTAGCAATCACCAACTCCACGGTTACGCTATCATGCTCTGGATGCCAACAATCGTAATCTGTTACTAGTGCTAAGGTTGCATAGGCAATTTCGGCTTCCCTTGCTAACTTCGCCTCCGGTAAATTTGTCATTCCAATCACAGTTGCACCCCAGCTCCGGTAAAGATTTGATTCCGCCTTGGTTGAAAAAGCTGGGCCTTCCATGCATACATAAGTGCCACCGCGATGCAAGGTGACTTCTGGTAAATTCAGAGAAGCGATCGCATCTGCCAACACCAGAGCCAAATTTTTACAAATCGGATCGCCAAAGGCAATGTGAGCGACAATTCCCTCACCAAAAAACGTCGAAACCCGATTTTTAGTTCTATCAATAAACTGATCTGGCACCACCATATCCAGTGGTTTAGCTTCTTCCTTCAAAGAACCGACAGCACTAGCCGAAATTAAATACTCTACACCTAATTGCTTCATTGCATAGATATTGGCGCGAAACGGTAACTCAGAAGGTAACAGCGTGTGATTGCGACCATGACGCGCTAAAAAAGCTACTCGTGTATTCTCCAATGTCCCCAGTATCAAAGCATCAGATGGTGAACCAAACGGTGTCTGGACTTGCATTTCTTCTACATCTTTGAGCGCATCCATTTTGTATAAACCACTGCCACCAATAATCCCAATACGAGCTTGAGTCATAATCTGAACCTGTTCCTTGCTGCACCGCCAAGTTACTTTACCGAAAAGAAGAGTAGCAGGGGAGGCAGTAAAATAGCAACCAGCAATTCTTCATTCTTACGTAGAGTCACCAAGGTCAAAATTTGTAAAAAACTAGTATAGTAATATAATTAGTTATAAAATTTACATACTTTTACAGTAACAAATATGCGAGCTATCGGCCCCTCAAACCAAATACTGTTAGAAACAGTGTTGGAGCGCGTATTTACTATTCGCAGAATTACACGCCAGGATCAGCAATTATTAATGTCAACATTGCTGTCCAAAGAAGATTTAAACGAAGAAGAACGGCTGCAAATCAGCCGAGTATTTGATGCTTTACAAAAAGGATTACTCAAGGTAGTAGATTGAATATATTACCGATACTGTTGGGCTTGGGTTTCAAATAAGTAGGCATAAGTACCGTCTAACTGTATCAGTTCTTCATGGGTTCCACTCTCAACAATCGTGCCATCTGCCATAACATAAATGCGATCGGCCATTTTGACAGTGGATAAGCGATGGCTGATTAGGATTGCAGCTTGATTTTTGATTAGTTGGCGAAACTGTTCAAATACTTCGTATTCAGCCTTGGGATCCATTGCACTGGTAGGTTCATCTAAGACAATCACTTGCGAGTTGCGGAGAAATGCTCGCGCCAAAGCTACTTTTTGCCACTGCCCAATACTCAGTTCTTCTCCTTGATCAAACAACTTCCCTAGAACGGTATCATAACCTTGAGGTAACTTGGCAATTACATCATCAGCACCAGAACGACGCGCCGCAGCAATAATGCTTTCTCGCTCTGCTGGTAAATCAATGTTGCCCAACCAAATATTTTCCTGAGCCGTGAAGTGGTACTTGGCATAGTCTTGAAAAATCACGCTGATTTCCCGCCGCAAGTCTGCCATTTTATATTGGCTGAGGTCAATGCCATCAATAGTTATACTGCCAGTCGTTGGATCATACAAGCGGCATAAAAGTTTAATTAATGTAGTTTTTCCAGAACCGTTTTCCCCCACAAGCGCCACTACTTCTCCTGGTCGAATTGTCAGGTTGATATCTTTAAGTGCCTGACGGTTAGTGGTAGCGTATTGAAAACTCACTTGATTAAAAACGATGCCAGTTTGCATCGGTCGAGGAATAGGTTGGGGATTTAAAGGTTCTACTAACTTAGGTTTTAAGTCAAGAAATTCGTAGAGGTTAGCGAGAAATAGATTATCTTCATATAAATTAGACAGACTAACTAATAGATTTTTAATATCATTTTGTCCTCGTTGCAATGCTTGGTGATAGAGTACCAAATCACCCAAACGTAGGACACCTTGGATAGCTTGATAGACTATGAAAGCATAAACACCAAAGATGAAAATACCCGCTATAGCTTCTGCAACAAAATTAGCTATGGAGCGTTTGCTGAAAATGGCTATCTTTTCCTTATATATCTGCCGTCGGATACGAAGATACCATTGACTGAAGTATTCACCTAAATCAAATAAGCGAATTTCTTTAGCGTACTGGTCTGATGTCAGCATCCAAGCAAGGTACATTGCTTGCCGTTCCGGCTGTGTACGCTTACGCTGCCAATGATACATGACACGACTGTATTTTACCCGTACTAGTAGAGCCGGAAGTGCTGCTACAAAAAGAATGCCAATAATTCCCCAGTGGAGTGAGAGCAGTAAACCTACCATAGCCACTAAGGAAATACTACTTTGACCAACTTGTGCTAGACGATTAAGGATTTCGGGAGGTCGGTAAGGTGCTTCTCGTTGTGCTCGTTGCAGGGCATCGAAGTATTGGGCATTCTCGTAATACTCTAAGTCAGTAGCAATTGATTTAGCATTAATAATTCCCTGCATGTAGTCAGTTACTCCCTGAGAATGGGCAGTAACCACTAATTCTGTTAGTGAACTGCAAACGCTGCTTATAAGAGTGACTACACCAGCTAAGATCACCCAGAGGATCACGTCACCAAAGGCAGCGGTTTTATCAGCAACGTTGAGGTTAGCAACTACTGCATCTATGATTAGTTTGGTGAGATAGATTGATATTACGGGTAGTATACCTTGGATAACTAGTAGTACTATGCGAGCGATCGTCCAACCGGGGCTACTTTGCCATACTAGGCGTAATGCAGGCACAAGGTGTAAAGTTTGCTGGATTTTTTGTTTAATCTTTTTGCCTGCTCGCATATTTGAAATTGATCCATTAATAAAATTTAAAATTTAGATTAAGCTAAATCACAAAATCTATGCTGTGACTGGTTGGTTCTCACTTGCCAAATCTTCTTCTACCAAACGTGCTACATCAGGCAATAAGTCTAGAGAGCGGGGTCGTTCTAGAATGTAAATAGGTAAATTGTTAATTAAATTAGTACATTGATGCAAATGCACAGATGCTTTAGCACTCTGGATAAATTGCTTGCCAACTAACATGGGGATATAGGAATTAGCAATTAGCTGAGTTATGGCTTCTGTAGGTTTGAGAAGTCTGATTTGAAGAGTTGAACCTACAGAAAGTACATAGATTCGCTTGAGGGTTAGAGGTGTTTGTAAAAAGTTATCGACAGTAGGGCGATCGCGTTTCTCAGCGTCAGGATGAATCTTCCTTAATGTTTCTGGATTATCTCCTAATGCGGCTGTGGCTGCGTCGGGCCAAAGCTTGATTCGCGGAAATCCTGGAATTAATATGGGGGCGATCGCACTGTCAACATCCACAGCAGCTACATCATCTGCCATCAGTTTATGACCCCGGCCATAGAGAGTTGCTGCCATAGTAGATTTACCTTGCCCCGATCGCCCCAAAAAAACGACAGCATTACCATCCACTGCGACCGCGCTACCATGCAGCACCAAAAACTGCCGTTGATCAAGCAACATTCCTAAAACTGCTCCTAAAAGAGGTAAGCGAATAACGCTCTCTTCAACACCTGGAAGCGGCTCGATAATAATTTCCTTTCCAGAACGTACTAAAAATTTACCTACCACTTTCCAGTACAAGTAAGTATATTCACCATCAATCTGAAAGTAACTCCATGATGGGGCAGGTGTAGGTAATAACCAATTTATTTCTCCATAGCGGATAACTACATCTGCTTCTATATGTGTTGAACTTCGTAGCTCCGGTAGAGATAAAGCAGAGCAGATATTCAAGCCATAAGCAGTGTAACTATACATTTCATAAACTCCATATTCAGTAGCTATAAGTTACTTTTCCACACAAACTAATTCTTTATTTAAAGTTGAGTAAATACCTCTGCTTAGTTGTAACCTAAACAGAGGTAAGTGAATAATCTGGACTTTCTAAGCTTGTAAAGCCTATGTATCAGATTGACTGGTAGATAATTAGGAATGTATATGCTTTAAAAACTTGGGTATCCTAATCTACCTATTTGTGATTCCAAACTTCCATTAGGAGAAAGTCACATCGTCTTTGGGAGTCGAGATGGGAAATTCTTTATCTGTAAACAAGCCCAAGCCAAGACCTTGAGTCAGAACTTCGACTTCGCCATAAACAGTCAGTTTGGGCTGGGTGTAGGGCTTCTTGTTAGCAGTCATAATTTTCTCCATTGTTTTTTGGTGTTTTGTTTACTTTCAAGGTTGGCTCTATTCAGAACCAAGAAGCAGCTAAGTGTGATATCACGCCATCTAGCTGGGTAACAATCAAACTCGCTGTGCTGTTGGATGTTGCCTAAAAGAGAACAGCCAACAGGACAATGATTTGACATATCGTGGAAACTTTTCTAGAAGATTAAGACGTTGATTTAAACTCCTTTTCCGGCAAATTCATTAGATCTGTCCTGTGCATAATGCTGTAACCATAGAGCTAAAGAAACAGCTATCCAAATTGTGTGGACATCCTTTCCTCTTGTTGGAGATTGTGAAGAGATAAATCTTTGATATGTCTGCTTGAGGTCAGTAACATCTATATATTCTGCAAGGACTCCTAAATTATGCAGAATTAACTTGTCTAAACGCTCTCGCTCAAAAGACAACAAACCGTGGACGAGATTTGGAGAAAAATTTGCTTTGCCTCGACGCCATTGCACTTCCACCGGCAAAATATTAGCCATTGCACGGCGCATAACGACTCGGTTCCAGCCCATGTGCAGCTTTTGCTCAGCAGGCAATGATAGGCAGAACTCTACTAAACGCTTGTCCCAAAAGGGATAACGTTGCTCAATAGAAAAAGCAGCACAAGTCTTGTCTTGCATCTCAGCAGCAAATGACACTAAGCCTTGAGTAATATTGCGGTAGTGCCGTTCTCTTTCGTTTTGACCAAAGTTACTTTGGATTTTTTGCCAAGCCTGATAGCGTTCTTGGAGACCTACACGCTGGACAAACTCAGCATTCAATGTGGCACTCCAGGCAGGCTGGTTAGCCGATTGGTTGTCTTGGCGAGAGCCTAACCGAGTAAATGCTTGCCAACTCCGTTGAAAAAGCCTCAGAGGTGGGTATTTGGAAAATGCCGGCTTAATTCCATATTGTTTTACATAACTCCATAGCCATCTCCAAAAATTCACATTGAAAGTTTTAGCTAGTTCTTTAATTTCTCTGGCCAAAGATAGCCAGCGCCCTGCTCGTGCTAGTTCACTTAAGTAACCGTAACCATCTGATACGACATTATCGCCATCAAAACCATCGAAGACAACACGAACACCTTGCGCTTTAATCGCTTCATACAAAGCCCAACTCATAGACCAATTGGGTGCGTAAAAGGCCTCATCTTGATGCCAAAACATTTGGTCTATGTTCTTCAACGGACTAATTTGATCTCCCTTGATATAGTGCGGCTCAAGTCCACCCTGCGCTACAACTGCATTGATATATGGGCGTTCATCACATTCAGCCAACTCATCAAAGACTGCCGAGAATGTATGCAGACGCCGCCCTCCATTTTCAGCAAGCAGTTTCCGTGCCATACAAGTAATCGATGAGGAATCTAGTCCACCACTCAAATGAGAGCCAATAGGAAAGGCACTACGCAGGCGGCACTGCACTGCTTTGCTAAAAATTTCACGAAATGCTTCAGCATACTCTTCATCTGAACCTAAACGTAATTCCCGATTAGGATCAATAGACCAGTATGATTGTAATTTTATTCCTTCAAGGCTTACTGTCATCCTGTGAGCAGGAGGTAGTCTGAAGATATCCTTGTATGAGGTAATATCTGCCTCGTGAAACATTGATGCTAGATAGTCACCTATCCTCACTTTATTAATCTGACGAGGAACATCTGGCACACAAAAGATAGCTTTGATTTCACTAGCAAAAATAAAAGCTTTTTCAGATACATAGTAGTAGAAGGGTTTAATGCCAAAATGATCTCTGGCACAAAATATTATTTGCTTTTGCCTATCCCAAATAGCAAAGGCAAAATCACCTAATAAATTTTCTGGGCATTGCTCACCCCATTTTTCGTAAGCAGCCAGCACTAGCTGGCTATCAGTTATTTTTTCAGGTAGATAGTTATTAAGCTGTAACGTATAAATCAGCTCATCTCGGTTATCTATACGAAGATCTGCTGTAATCACTAAATCTTCAGTTTGATTAACCAGAGGTAACTTTTCCAGCAAAGATTCAGGAGTAGTCCATAACATTCTATGACCCAACCCAACAGATCCAGCACACCATGCATCTGACCCATCTGGCCCCCTATGGGCAAGAATATTGACCATATCCTTGAGCTGCTGATAGTTAACCAGCTTGCCATCTAGGTTGTAGATGCCGATGATACCACTCATAGTCTGTTTCCTGGCAAAGATGGCAGTTGGGTAAAGCGTGGAAGATCTGTTAGATAACCAATTACAACTTGTCCTTGACTTTCAACCCACGCATGAGCTTCTAGTTTCCCTTCGTCACTTTTAGCAACTCCTATACGGAGTTCTGGTGAGTAACCTCGCCGAGTCATGAGTACCTGGCAAGCTAAAGCACGGGCGAGACACTTAGCGCCACTAGGCATACAAAGAGTACTTACATTAACAGCCCAGATAATTTTGCTAAGGGAGGTTGGGTTTAGTTTGGTATTTGGCTGACTAATGCTACCCAGGATTTGCCGTAAGGTCTGAAATGGCAGTAACCACAATCCTAATTTGATGAATCCCAACAGAATAAAGGTATTTATCAAAAGATAGCGATCTTTGTTTGTGAGGCGCAGCAATTTAAGCACCTGCTTCATGTCTTATCTCGATTAGTCCTTTTGTTGCTAAGTCTTCAAGCAATACCAAAATGTCAGTTTCACATGCTTGGGAATCAACTTCATACTCTGCTAACAAGGCATCCCGAATTTCTTTCACAGTTTTCGGAGCTTGAATCAGATTCCAAATGCTGACTCCTACTTGATTTAAACCGTAGTAAACCCCGGAGTTGATATCAAGAATAACTGCTTCTCCTTGCAGTTCAGAAAAAATCTGATTTTTGGCTGCTACTACCTTGGGATAATCGGTCGATAAGTTTACAGGCATTTTCAGTAAATTCTCTATGCACTTTTGTTTATGCTTAGGTTAATTTATAACATCTCATAAAAATTACTGCTACACAACAATAGTATCTTTACTTATTGTTTTAAATTATCCTTGATTTTATAAAGCATCTGTAAAGAAAACAAAATGAAACATGAGTTTTTCTTTCTAAACTACTACCTTTTGAGATTCAGACATTCTTATTTACTTATAATTAATTAATATGTTTAGCTACTATTCTAATTAAAAATATCCCGTACTACTTTATAAGTAATTGTATGTCTTCTCTCCAGAGATAGGTATTTATTAAGCAGCTATTAACTTGTTAAATAACTATTAATAGATGAGGTAAAGCTTAAAATACAGATGATTCCAAGTCTACTTGAACTGTGCGATGAGCTAGGCTCCGCCGGAGGCGATCGCAAAACTTACACAAACATCGACAATCGTTGAAACGTAACTCTAGAATCCCATAAAAACTCTTCAGTCTTGACCTCGGCTTATCCACCTTACTGCCTCGCGTGCGGATGTAATATACAGTGGTATTTTAATGACTCGCACTTCCCCTGTGTCGGAATTGATTGCTCTGAGAAAATGATGAGGCTGGACGTTGACTCGCTTCCCGATGCGTAAAAGCGTGTAAAATAGCTTGTATTCTTCCCAGGAATCAATTTCAGTTGCGTTTAATTCTTCTAATAAGCGTGCCCAAGCAGCGTCATCAATTGCTTTCGGCTGGTGTTGCCGTTGAATTTTACCAGAATTAGCGTATAAACTATAGCCATCTTCAAACACAATTGCTGCTTCATCTTCTGCATGGAGGCGATTCTTGCTATCGAAGCTGACTTTTTGAGGGCGATCGCAAACAATACAGATATTATTGAAGAAAAATGTCCAGCCACAGTTTCTAGTGAATGTTTCTAAAATTAGCAGTTTGTCTTGAAATTGCCGATAGTTGAAAGTATTTATGCAAAATTCAAAGAAACTACCCCCTGCGACTAAACTTTCTGGCTTTTGGCAACTGGAAAATATATTTTTGAGAAATTCTTGATATTTATTACCAAACTGTTGATAGGCAATATCTCGCCACTGTCTTTCTAACTGTTGTTTTAGCGGAGTTGCAAACTGTTTGACAAAATGATTTTCAAAAGCCGAATGTAAGTCATTTTGCAGCGTTACAGGTAGTTGTACAAGTAACAATGAGTGCAAACTGTTGTAGAGTTTACTCCAATCCTGACTATTGATCGCGCTACCTAGTGTATTGTAGGAATGCGATCGCACCAACCTCCAAATGTATTCCAATGCCGCATTGGGGCTATGAACAAATATTATTTGTGGCTTGGCCAGTCCAAGTGTAATGTATATTGCATTAACCGCATCTGCTGCTTTTTGTTGGTCAATTGTTTTGGTAGATAGCCCAAAGTGTTGCCATTTTTCACGGGTAGGAGGTATCAAAGCTTTTTGCTCTGGAGTCAAGCTGTCAAGGGACATACTGCGAATCAAAAAATGTGATTATTTTTATTAAACCAGTTACGTGTATCATCCAGTTTAATTTGATAAATTAATGCCAGTACCAAAAGCAAAGAAGCAACCAAGTATATGAAGCGGCGAACCAAGATTCCCGCCATAAAAATATAGTTAACAAACAGCACGTTAGTAAGTCTGTTTTTATCGCTAATTCCATAAAAATCGGGATGACTGGATTCGAACCAGCGGCCCCTTCGTCCCGAACGAAGTGCGCTACCAAGCTGCGCTACATCCCGCCATAAAGATGGCACTGTACACTTAAAATATCACAACCAGTAGTAAATGACAAAACTACATCTACACAGATTACTTCCTCAAGGGCTTTGCTTGCTACGATTAAATGTAGATAACTTTATTGAAAGTGGATTGTGACTGTAAAACCAGACTGGTTGCGGGTGAAAGCGCCTCAGCGGGAGCGCGTTGCTAACGTTAAAGAAATTTTGCGGGATTTAGCCCTCAATACGGTTTGCGAGGAAGCGTCCTGTCCGAATATTGGTGAGTGCTTCAATGCTGGTACTGCCACTTTTTTAATTATGGGGCCAGCTTGTACACGCGCCTGTCCCTACTGTGATATTGACTTTGAGAAAAAACCCAAACCACTAGACCCTACCGAACCTGGGCGACTGGCAGAAGCCATTCGCCGGATGAGACTCAATCATGTAGTTATCACTTCTGTGAACCGAGATGATTTGCCGGATGGTGGTGCATCCCAATTTGTGCGCTGTATCGAAGCGGTTCGCACCATCTCGCCCCAGACTACAATTGAAGTACTCATTCCTGACTTGTGCGGTAATTGGGATGCTCTAGAAATAATTTTACAAGCTGCACCAGAAGTACTAAATCACAATACGGAAACGGTTCCCAGCCTTTATCGCCGAGTGCGTCCCCAAGGGAACTACGATCGCACATTAGAATTGCTCAATAGATCGCGTCAAATTGCTCCTTGGACATACACTAAATCCGGTATTATGGTCGGACTCGGTGAAACTGATGCAGAAATCCGCCAAGTTATGCGAGACTTGCGAACAGTTGATTGTGATATTTTGACAATCGGGCAATACCTCCAGCCCAGCCAAAAACACTTAAAAGTAAATGAATTTATTCACCCAGAACAATTTACTGGTTGGAAGGTATTCGGAGAAGAACTGGGATTTTTACAAGTTGTTTCGTCTCCCTTGACAAGAAGCTCATATCATGCCGAAGAAGTAAGGGAATTAATGGAACGTTACCCCCGCTCAAAAAGTAATGAGTTATAAGTTATGAGTTATGAGTGATCAGATTTACTCCACCTCAAAGTTCAAAACTCAAAACTCAAAACTTTCCATTACAATTCTGGGTGCTGGTGCTTGGGGTATGGCTCTGGCAAATCTAGCAGCGGCTAATGGTCATAGAGTGCGTGTGTGGTCGCGTCAGGGGCCACACACCTTGGAAGCCGTGCTAGAAAATGCCCAAATAGTCCTGTCTGCTATTTCGATGAAAGGTGTGAGTGATGTTACTTCCCAAGTACATTCTTTCCCCCTTTCTCCTGAGACGATTTTTGTCACGGCGACAAAGGGCTTAGATCCAGAAACCAGATGTACGCCGTCGCAAATTTGGCAAACAGCTTTCCCTGATCATGCAGTGGTTGTTCTATCAGGGCCAAATTTATCTAAAGAAATAGAACTGGGATTACCAGCTGCAACGGTAGTAGCCAGCAACGTCCCCACTGCGGCCCAAGTAGTGCAGTTGGTATTTTCTTCTAATCTGTTTCGGGTATATACCAATCCCGATCCCTTGGGTGTGGAACTAGGGGGAACACTGAAAAACGTAATTGCGATCGCATCTGGTGTATGTGATGGTTTACAACTAGGAACAAATGCCAAAGCTGCTTTAGTTACCCGTGGGCTAACAGAAATGGTTCGTATTGGTAATCTCTGGGGTGCAAATACGGAAACATTTTACGGTTTGTCGGGTTTAGGAGATTTGCTAGCAACCTGCAACAGCCCCCTAAGTCGTAATTATCAAGTTGGCTACCAACTAGCTGGTAACAAGACACTTACAGAAATTCTCGCCAATTTACAAGGAACTGCTGAAGGAGTCAACACTTGCCGAGTTTTGATGCAAATAGCCCAGCAGCAAAATATTGCTATGCCAATTACCGAGCAAGTTTATCGGTTACTTCAGAGTGAAGTCTCTCCCCGACAAGCCCTTGATGAACTAATGCTGCGAAATATCAAACCAGAGTACAACTATTAATTAGTACTTGTAAGCGCAAACGAACTTACTATCTGACAAGAGGTAAGACACTTGCAAAGAAAAAATTAGCCCAGCCGTATTAGATATATTTTAGCAAAGCAACGGTTAAACTGATTTTTTTATCTTTTTATTTAACCTGATTCAATCTTGGGATTAGAGTGCCATTAGGTTATCTAGATACCTGGAGAATTCGATTTATTTGGAACGCAGATAACACTGTTATTTTGCAGTTAATCACTATACAAAAGAGATAAAAATGCAGTCAAGGTATACGATTAGCTTCATAAAGTTTTATTTTTTAATTCAGTAGATGCTGTTTTAACAATTCAGTAAATATTAGTTTATCACCTATTCAAAAGCAGCTTACATTTATCTTAATGTTCTCTGATTGCTCATACAAATTAAAAAAAAGAATGTGATAGATAAACCATGTAGAGAGACGTTACATTGCAACGTCTCTAACAAAGGATTTGTTGCAATCATTAATTGAATCAGTATCAGATGTAGCGCCGCAGTACAGAATTTATTTTCAGCCTCTGGTTGAAACGTTGTTTCTACAAAATCCTCGCGCAACACGCTTTAAATATCACATACGTTACTTAAGAGCGACAGTTTTAGCTGTGGTTTTAGTCTTTTTCGGAATAATGTCATTAAGTCATACGCCAATCAGTCTGATGGCGCATGAAAAACTAAAAATTTAGAGGGTAAGTAACATGACATCTGTTGAATCAAATGAAAGCAATTTCTTTGAAATAGATGGTATCCATTTAAGAATCTGGGAACCCGATCTTATAGTGTTACCTATCCCAGAAAATCGCTCTGATTCCAGTATCTCTGTAGAAATTGTGGAAATTAAGATTTACCTAATCAATAATACGCCAAATACTTGTCATCTCAACCCCAATCAAACCTTAATTCCAGAGCTTTTAATGTCAGATGGTCAAGTATTACAAAGGCAAATAACTTTAGATGAACCTGTTGACGAACTTCAAAGGAACATACCTCCCCAGCCAGGTTTTGGAATTTGGTTGAGACAGTTCGTATCAAACTTAGCCCACTTGCTAAAGCGAAGTGAGACTAGAGCGTTTGATCCTCGTTTAATCAATTCGGGACTACGCATACCCTTTACTCTGGCTCTAAGACTCATTTGGCAAAATAATCGGCTGCAATTTCAAGTTATTAACAGCCCTAGATATTTACCAATCATTTTTAGCCTTCTTGACAAATCCTGGTTTTTTAATGGTCTCCAACTAGGAAAGTATCAGTTTCGGTTTATATGGGGTAATTATGGTGACAGTGAACCAAGCTCAGACCCGCCGACAGAAGAAACAGCGAGTGCGGTGCAATTGGCGACTCAATTTGTGAATCTTCGCTTAATTGAACCTGTGGGAGTTGACAACAATGCAGTAGAAGTGGATGGCATTCGTTTTGAAATTTTAGTGCCAGAACGGGTGTTGACTCTTCCAGAGAAAAAGCGCCGTGTCGTGACTCGCGTGCAGTTAGGGATTTGTATTACCAACAATACCCCCAATCCAGTCCGTTTTAACTTTTTTGATACCTTAATACCCCAGGTTGTGGGAGCAGATGGTCAGGTACATTTGCGAGAGTATTATCGGCGTCACACTAAAAGGCCATTAGAATCTGATTTTTCGTTAGTTATGCCTGGAGAAAGTACAACCTTATTTCAAGAAGCTGGTCTTTATTGGCGCAAGGGTGACCAGTTTATCCTTAGTATTGCTGCTGGTGATGGTGGCTACTGGAATTTTAAAGTTCTCAAAGTGGATATGTATCAAATTCAGCTTGTCTACAACAACAAATATACAGCGCAAGAAATAGAAATATATTACAGAGAAAGTCTGAATACGAACTTAATAGAAGGTCTTTGGATAGGGATGGTGTCTATGCCAAAAGTGGAGTTTCATCTAGTCTAACTCTAAAACTCAGGCGATATCAAGATTGCCATTTACAGAGATAGCCACTATCTGATTAAAACTTAATACTTACCGGAGTTATAAAAATGTTATCACGACAATATTCACTAGTTCTGTTAGCAACAACTCTTCTCGCTACACTACAAAGTCAGTCTAGCTTCGCTGTCACAGTTAATAGTCCACTAGGCAGACCAGTCATAATGCCTTACGAAGATTCAATTAACCAAAAATTAGGCTTAATACAATTACAAGCATGGCCCTTTTATGATCCACGGTCTGTTTTAAATTTTGGGAGAGTCGGGGAAGTTAAACCAGGCGGAACAGATAAATTGCTCAGTCTACTAAAGTATCAATTTCCAGAGCCTGATTGGAAATTTGTACCCGTAGGTGGTTTAAAAGGCGATTTTGATGTAAATAACTACTTCCCTTGCACTCCAACATTCCCTTTCCCTGATGGGCATTGTGAGACCCCGTTAAAAACTGGAGGTGCAGGGGCTGTTTTAAATTTAACTTACACTCCACAGCAGGGCGACCCCAGCGGTAATCAAATTCGATGGATTCAGCGATTTATAGATAACTATGATGTAGTTGAAAGAGACGAGTTAGATATCATACTTTTTCAGGACAACCCATTCTATCCTGGAACTAGTGGGCCCAACTCTTTCTATGATGCCCCGTGGGTTCCTGATTTTAAACTTGATAGAAAAATCTACTTCTATGCCGAAACCTATCTTGTCGAGGAAGTGACAACTCCAGGAAGTCAGCAAAGAACAGTCAACATTTACGATGGGGTTAGATGGGGATGGGAACACATACCATTTAACACCTTCAAAAAGCTTCCAGGTAGCCTATTCTCAGGTTATGAAAAAGATGCATTTCAGCTAAAAGAACTTTCTCCAGGTGCAAAATACTATGCCTATATCAATAACGATATACCTGGTAATCAATGTAACCCAAATACATTACTAGAAACATATGGTGAAAATGGAGCTTGGTACTATGACAATGACAATAGTCAATTAGGAGATGGTTTTGCTTCTGCATTAACAGGTATTGTTCCAAGCAATGGAACTATTGACTTAAATGTTCGTGCTGCTAATGGTGGTCGTCGTGGGGAAGACCGAGGTAACTATGAACTTAATGTTGCAGTATTCGACGACGAAGCAGATTTTCCGTATGTTGTAGGTAGTAGCGGTGGAGGTGGTGTAGGTAAAGAACGCCCCGGTGGAACTCAACAAAATCCAATCCTTCCCAATGCAAAAGAGGGAAATTGGCAAGTCTTCCGTGACGTACCTGGTTGCCGCTGGTATGATCCCCACACTCCCTACGGTTTTGAATTCCAAGCGCTTGACAACACATTATTTACTGAAATTCTAGATTTTCCCGTTGGCTCAGACAATCGATTTACTGTTTCAGTAGGAGATAGAATACTGGGCGAATTCGGTGCGGGAGACAGCGTAGATTTTACATCATTATTTGGTTCTGGTATTTCCAACTTTAAAATCACTGGCATCGATTCCTTATTTGGTTCAACAGAAGAAACTGCTTTCCCCATTCAACTCGCATTTAATGACCGCACAGGCAGTTTCAAAATGCGTCCATTTTCTCAAGAAATTTCTCCTCAGTCTGTCCCCGAATCTACATCAGCATTGGGAGTATTAACACTTCTTTCGTGGGGAATAATAAAAGCGATGAAAATTCGCCTTGAAAAATAACCGTGAACCGTATCTACACCCTGCTATTTTCCCTCAGCATCATTCTCATCAACCCAATCGGTGCAATGCGTGGGGAAATCTGGACTCAACCAAAAGTATTTGCCATTAGCCTTATCTGCATACTCAACTTTTTAATCCTCTGGGAAGACAGGGAAAACCTAAAGCTGCCTCAAGGTTGGAAAATCAGCAGACTCCTGTGGGAAATATTTTTGGGAATTGGGTTAATTGCAACTCTCGCTAGTCCTTTCCCCTGGCGTTCCCTATTCGGTCAAGAACAGATGGGCGATGGCTTGCTCTACTGGCTGCTCATCGCTATCTTTACTCTCAGCAATAGCCTACTATTAAGGCTGCACCCAGAGCTAGCTTGTTTTCAACTACAAGGTTTAGTAATTGGCGGAGTCATCCTTGCAATCAGCATCTTTCCCCAAGCCATTAACTGGCGCATCGATTATACCGCCACAACAGGGCAGTTAATACAGGACAATATCCTGCGGAGTACAATTTTCCAAAATCAGCAACCAATAGGTTTATATTCCCATCGGGGTCATGCGTCATTTGTCCTAGCAGCAGTGGCAGTTATGACATTTGTAGGTTGGCAGTGGCGATGGATAGACACACCAAAAGCTGCAACTGCTGGCATCTTGATTATCCCAGCTTTGCTGCTCACTCAAACCAGGGCGGGATTATTAGCCTTACTAACAGCGAGTATCTACTTATTAGGACGCCAGCATTATAAGCTTTTAGTCCCCGCAACGCTCGTGTGTCTGCTCGTCATTGGCATTACTACCAGCACCAGACAAATCAATAATTTCCCTTTAATTAAACAAATCACATCCGACCGGGTTTATCTGTGGGAAATGGCCAACTATGGAATCAGTCAGCGTCCTTTACTCGGATGGGGTATGAATGGCTTCGGCGCAGCTTATCCCTATGTGCGCCACAGTAGAACAATAGCTAAAGTTACTCGCTTGGGTGACTTTAGTTTCGACTTTCAAGACAAAAACGGGCAGATGCAAACGAGACAACTACCCACAACCAAGGCACACAATCTAATTTTAGATACAACTTTATCAGTAGGGCTACTGGGGATGACATCCTACCTAGCTCTGTTAGCATTATGTCTGTGGCAGGTATTTAACTCGCCTTACCGTGGGATTGAAGCAGTCTTCATTGCCTACCTTGTCTTTACCTTCAACTGGTTTGAGTGCGCCCAATTCACGCATCTAGCTTGGTGGTCGCTTAGTATATGTGGAATGTCCCGTATCCCGAAAATTACACCTTAAAAAGCGCTACATCATCTGTTCACCGTGTTTATTATTGGGTAGCACTCAGCCAAAACCAGAGCCACAATGGACACAACAAATGTCAGCGGAGTTTCAGGCGCATTCCCAACAAGCAATTACAAAATTTGCAGGCAATAATTACGGTTCGACTGCCTTTGAGAACGAAAAAAGGTCTTACCTTAGAGCGATGATGGACTTTCTCGCAGGTAATCAAAAAAAGGCGATCGCTCTTTTATAATCTGAAGACGCTGATGCTGATAGAAATGCTCACACCTTGGAAATTGACTTTTATTGATCGCGTGTAAAACCCCATCTTTTTGTTGGTGGCAGGGCTGCCTCATTGGATCTCTCTAAAAAGCTCAGCGAAAAAAAGGGTTGTTGACTTTTCTCTGACGTAGGGTAGCAGTACTAATGAGAATAGTTAATCAGCAATTAGCTGACAGTAACATTTTTGGCGTTATTACTAATCTGTTCCCAATAATCTATTAGCTATACTTATTTCCGAATATTCTCTAGGGAAAAATTGTAAATCGTCAGGAAATTACTTTTATAGCCATGTAAATATGACTATGCCAATTATAAGCATGATTTTTACTGAAATATGTTTATACATAGTTACAAAAATAACATTCATAACCAGTCAAAATTGAACTATTGACTAGGTAGTTTGAAATTTAAAACCTAGCTGTAGATTTGAATAGCTATTGGTTCAATCAAAAGCTTAGTAGCTAATTAAGTTCAGTAATACTGTATCTAATAAAACCATTGCAAGTATTTTCAAAAAAAAACTGTAATGGAATCCTTAACCGTGTTAGTTCATCTTGAATCACGGGAACAATAGCAACAGTTAAATAGCTGAACGTAATCTTAGCTGACCGTAATCTATTGTTACCTGGAGCCATTGAGACGATCCCTATGCCAGCAACATCTTTTTACGCAGATGCCGCCTACAATACCCAAAAGTCCCGACAGGTCTTAGACCCGGATCTCACGATTGATGACAGTGAGCTACCGGTAGATGATCTACACGAGTTGGAGATGGCTTCTGTTGACCCTGTTAACTTTGCTGCTAACACTAACCGTCGCAGTACTGACCTGGTACGTCTATATCTTCAGGAAATTGGTCGGGTTCGGTTGTTAGGGCGGGATGAAGAGGTTTCAGAAGCCCAAAAAGTCCAGCGCTACTTGCGGATGCGAATAGTACTTGCTAATGCCGCAAAGCAAGGGGATGAAGTGATTTCACCCTATCTCCGATTAGTTGAAGTTCAAGAGCGTCTAGCCTCTGAACTGGGACATCGCCCCTCGTTAGAAAGGTGGGCTGCCACTGCTGGCGTGATGGTATCGGATCTCAGACCGACTTTAGCAGATGGCAAACGTCGCTGGGCGGAAATTGCCAAGTTGACAGTAGAAGAACTGGAGCAAATTCAGTCTCAAGGACTCCAGGCAAAAGAACACATGATTAAGGCTAATCTTCGCCTAGTTGTGTCTGTTGCTAAGAAGTATCAAAATCGCGGCTTGGAATTGTTGGATTTAGTCCAAGAAGGCACATTAGGTTTAGAGCGAGCTGTGGAGAAATTTGACCCAACCAAGGGTTATCGCTTTAGTACCTATGCCTACTGGTGGATTCGTCAGGGAATTACACGAGCGATCGCAACTTCTAGTCGCACGATCCGCCTACCTGTTCATATTACAGAAAAGCTGAACAAAATCAAAAAAGCTCAACGCAAAATTGCTCAAGAAAAAGGTCGCACTCCCACCTTAGAAGATTTAGCAATTGAGTTAGAAATGACACCTACCCAAGTGCGGGAAGTTTTGTTACGGGTTCCTCGCTCCGTTTCTCTAGAAACCAAGGTAGGAAAGGATAAGGACACTGAGTTAGGTGAATTACTCGAAACCGACAGTGTAACCCCAGAGGAGATGTTAATGCGAGAATCTTTACAAAGAGACTTGCATCATCTTTTATCAGATTTAACTAGCCGGGAGCGCGATGTAATTCTGATGCGGTTTGGTTTAGCAGATGGTCATCCTTACTCATTAGCAGAAATTGGACGCGCTCTTGATTTATCGCGGGAGCGGGTACGACAAATTGAGTCTAAAGCCTTGCAAAAACTGCGCCAACCTAAGCGACGTAACCTCATCCGCGACTACTTGGAGTCTTTAAGTTAGTCAATGGTCATTTGTCATCTGTTACAAAGTTGAACCAGTCGCTTGGGCTGGTTCCCTGACTTGTACGAACTGGTGTCTGTTCGCCGATTCACCTCTACGGCGTTTCGGTAGGGTAGCCGGCGCACCCTACAGGTTTGTCATTAGAAAACTGCAAATGACAAATGACTAAGGACAATTAACTGATTTGATCCCTAAAACTATAGCTTCTTGAGAAGCTATAGCAAATTATTTGCATTTAATTTAACCGAAGTATCTCCAGCCTTACTCTCAGGATATGTTTAGGATGGGGATTATGTATTACCTAATTTCTCATTAAGATTTCATTAATTGTACTTGAGTATTTAGTAAAGCTTATCAATAAGCAATGATTGTTGCAAATTGCTCAAAATATTTGTTATATTCTCAACTAACAAGCTTTGTTGAGAAAAATTAGTATGACTGTCTACACAACTACTTCACTTAAGGCAGAACTAAACGAGCGAGGCTGGCGTTTAACTCCCCAGCGCGAAACAATTTTACACATTTTCCAGGAACTTCCACAAGGTGAACATCTCAGTGCGGAAGATCTTTATCATCGTCTAGAAACTGACGGTGAAGGAATAAGTCTGTCAACTATATATCGGACTTTAAAGTTGATGGCAAGAATGGGAATTCTGCGGGAATTAGAACTGGGAGAAGGACATAAGCATTATGAACTCAACCAGCCCTACCCGCATCATCACCATCACCTGATCTGTGTTAGGTGTAACTCAACTATCGAGTTCAAAAACGACTCTATTTTAAAAATTGGAGCTAAAACTGCACAAAAAGAAGGTTTTCATCTGCTTGATTGTCAAATGACAATCCATGCGGTTTGTCCCAAGTGCCAACGAGCACTGATGCCGCTTTAGTTCCTGAGTGGGATAACAATGCGAAACTACTCAATTAACCAAATAAGTGGAATTTTGAGCTATTTGTATTCGCTGTTATCGGAGGCAAAAAAACATTTGGGAACTCATGCTAGCAACTCCTAAGCGGATGCTAAAAGCGTCCGCTCTTAAGATCATTGAGACTGATACCGTAGAATTCCTGGGCTTGTTTAATCGCTTTTTTGGTATCAGATGCCATCACGCCGTTCAGCTCGCCTTTATAAAAACCTCGCTCCCGTAGTCGTGTTTGGATTTCCAGGACGTTAAACTCGCTTTTGGGAGCAGTATTAACTAGGCTATATAACTTACCTCTAGTAGTTGGGCCGGCAACACCACTTGCCGCCAAATAATTTGATGCCTGAAATCGACGTACGGCATCTGCGGTATAGGGGCCATAGTAGCCATTTGGCTCTCCCTCTAAATATCCCGCCTGGATTAAATGTTGCTGAAGAACTCTAACTGGCTCGCCGCGATCGCCTATGCGGAGTTTATTTCGATCAACTACTCGTTTAGGAGAATCTTCTCCATCACCAATACTTGTTGGCGGTAATTTACTTAGTGTTGCTGGGCCGACAATCCCGTCAGCGTCTAATTTATAAGAATTTTGAAACCGCTTGACAGCTTCTTCGGTAATTGGGCCAAATATCCCCGTGGCATTCCCGTAATAAAATCCTGCGACTCGTAACCGTTCTTGTAAAACTCTGACGTTTTCACCTTCATCACCCTTAGCAAGGTAGTTGGAGTTACGGCGCTGGTTAGTCGCTGATTTAGCAGTAATGGTTTTTTTGGCTTGTGTCCTCGTAGTATTAGTTTTTTTGGCTTGTGTACTCGTAGCCTTTGTCTGCCAGCGTTCTAATTTTTGCATGGTTGCTGCTCCAACCATGCCATCCACTGGTAAGCCAGCAGCTTTTTGGAAGCGTCGCACGGCATCTTCTGTGGAGAAGTCATATACTTGGGTGACGGGTGCTGGATAAAAGCCTGCTCTTTTCAACTGTTGTTGTAGATTTCTGACAGAAGGGCCTTGATCGCCTCTTTCCAGTGCCATGACACTGCTAACAGCGCTGAGAATGGACAAAGCTATAGCAAGGGGAAGCATATACTTCCACGCCTTACTAGAAAGCCGTTTCCAGTCTGGCGCTGCTGCTTTATTTAATAAAGAACTCAGAGAGACTAATTCATTGGGTTCGCTGTCTTCGTAAGCGAAAGCTAAGTGCAAATACGCAAGGTTTTCCATATTTATTTCCTACACAGTTTATTTTTCTTCGATAGTTGCTTCAGCTTGATGTACTAGGTTCCGCAAAGTTTCTAATGTCCGTATATTTACATCCTGCCATAAACCGCGCTTGTGTGCTTCTAATAATCTTTCAGCCATATCACGCAAAGCCCAGGGGTTATTTTGTTGAATGAATTCTGAGACAATTGGATCAAGCAAATACGCTTGTACTATTCCTTGATACATGTGATCTTCCACACATTTAGCTGTAGCATCGTAGGCAAATAAGTAATCCACTGTTGCCGCCATTTCAAATGCACCTTTGTAACCGTGGCGCATCACCCCTGCAATCCACTTGGGATTAACTACGCGAGAACGATACACACGTGCAATTTCTTCTTTCAATTGGCGAACGCGTGGTTGGGCAGGAATGGAATTATCGCCAAAATAGGTTTGGGGATTTTTTCCTTGTAGAGAACGCACCGCTGCTGTTAACCCACCCTGAAACTGGTAATAATCGTCAGAATCGAGCAAGTCGTGTTCGCGATTGTCTTGATTGTGCAACACAATTTGCATTTGTGCCAAGCGCCGCTCAAATGCTTCGGGTGCGGGGGCTGGGGATTGGGGATTGGGGGCTGGGGACTGGGGACTGGGGATTGGGGACTGGGGATTGGGGACTGGGGATTGGGAACTGGGGATTGGGGACTGGGAAGAAATTTTTCCATTTTCCCCCTCTGCCCCTCTGCCTCTCTGCCCCTCTGCCTCGCTTTTTGAAGAGTAAGTGTAACAACTCCAGTTAATGTAGGCACGAGCTAAATCCTGGTCATCTGTCCAGTTTTGTGATTCAATCAAACCTTGGAGTCCAGCACCGTAAGCACCTGGAGCAGATCCAAAGACTCGATAGCGCGATCGCTCTTGTGCTGCTTCTAAAGTTAAACCTTGTATAGTCCATAACTCAGTTTCTTGGCGAACCGCAACTGCTAGGGGGTTTTGTTCTGGTGGTTCATCCAAATTTGCTACTGCTGTGACTGCTTGAGTAAATAAATCAATTAAATTGGGAAAAGCATCCCGGAAGAATCCAGAAATTCGCAAGGTTACATCTACACGGGGACGCCCCACAATCGCAAGTGGCAAAATTTCAAAATCCACTACCCGTCGCCCTGCTCCATCCCATACAGGTTGTACTCCGAGCAAAGCCAACGCCTCAGCAATGTCATCACCCCCAGTCCGCATGGTGGCAGTTCCCCACAATGATAATCCTAGTGTTTTCGGATACTCACCGTGTTCTTGAGTGTAACATTCAATGAGGGTTTCAGCTGCTTTCCTACCTACATCCCAAGCCGTTTCTGTAGGAATAGCACGAATATCTACAGAATAAAAGTTTCTCCCAGTTGGCAGGACTTCTGGGCGTCCGCGCGTTGGTGCGCCAGATGGAGCACTCTGGATGTATCCGCCATCGAGTCCATGTAATAAGTTGGTGATTTCTTGGTGAGTTTGTTGAACAGCAGGGAGGAGGCGATCGCGTATCCAATCAAGAACAGTGCTGAGTGATGAGTAATGAGACGCGATTAATCGTGTCTCTACAGGAGTGATGAGTTGCTCTACTAACTCTGCTGCGTGTTCTTCTAAAACTTCAACTACATCGCCGATGGTGCGGCATTCTTTGCCATTGACTATTGACCACTGCTCACTAGACATTGACAAATCTGCTGTGAGAGGGTCGAAATCTAAGCCCCAATCTTCAGCTATGGCGCGGGTTAGACCTGAAGAATAGCGATTTGGTGTCCGGGCGATCGCAACTATTAAATCACGGAGTTGGCGGCCTTGAGGACATTGCCCAAAAATATGCAAGCCATCACGGATTTGGGCTTCTTTCAATTCACAAAGATAACCATCTATGGACTTCAAAATTAAAGATTCTAAATTTCCAATTTCATCTTCATCTTGAATTCCCAAATCTCGATAAAGATTTTCTGTGATCACCAGTTTGCGGATGCGATCGCGAATAGCTGGTAAACGTGAAGGATCTAAACTTTCCGCCTCGTAATACTCATCAATTAAATTTTCTAATTGTTGCAAAGAACCATAGAGTTCCGCACGAGTCATGGGTGGCGTCAAGTGATCTATAATCACTGCCTGAGCGCGACGTTTTGCTTGTGAACCCTCACCTGGGTCATTCACAATAAACGGGTATAAGTGGGGAAGTGCTCCAAAAGCCACTTCTGGATAACAATTACTAGATAAAGCTACACTTTTACCGGGCAGCCATTCTAGATTTCCATGTTTTCCCACATGAACCACAGCATCAGCCCCAAAACATTCTCTGACCCAATAATAAAAAGCTAAATAATCATGAGTTGGTTGTAAATCCGGCGCATGATAATTCAAGCTGGGGTCAATATCGTAACCCCTTGCTGGCTGAATTCCCACGAAGACGTTACCGAGTTGAATACCAGGAACGGGTATTGGGAACTGGGGATTAGAGATTGGGGATTGGGAAACTTCTTGCCCAGTCACCAGTCCCCAGTCTCTAGTCACTGAATCCCAACGCTCACTAATACCCTGCTGCACTGCTGGCGGTAAAGAAGCAAAATACTCTTGATAATCTGCTAAAGAAACACTTTGCTGTACCGGACGCCATTCTCGTCCTTCCGGATCATTTGTTACGCCAGCTGTCAGACGTTGAATCAACTCATCTCCTTGAGTAGGTAAGTTTTCCACGTCATAGCCAGCCGAATGCAAAGCCTGAAGAATTTCCATGCAACTAGCTGGAGTGTCCAGTCCCACACCATTAGCTAGGCGTCCATTACGGTTGGGGTAATTTGCCAAAATTAGGGCAATTCTCCGCTCTTGAGGTGGTTTAGAGCGTAGACGCACCCAATTGGCTGCTAGATTAGCAACAAAATCGATGCGATCGCTCACTGGTTCATAAACTACCACATCTGTCTCTAGGTTGGAATTACGAGTGTGCACTGCTTTAAAAGACACAGCACGGCTAATAATTCGCCCATCTACTTCTGGTAGCGCCACATTCATCGCTATATCGCGGGGAGACAGCCCTTGAAACTGCAATTCCCATTGCTCAATTGACCCGCCGCTAAGGATAACCTGCAACACTGGCACATCTAATTTTTCCCACAGGTCGATTTGCGGTGTGTCTGTTTCCAATCGCGCTAGAGAAAAACTGGTGGTGTTCAGCAGTAGTGCAATTTGCTGAGAGTCTTTGGGTTGAAAAAATTCGGTCAACTCTGCTTGAACATCAGTGTCACGCAGTGAAGAAACAAACACTGGTAATGGTTGTAAATTTCTCTTAGCTAAAGCTGCACATAATGATTCAATTACCTTAGTGTTTCCCGATAGATAATGGGCGCGGTAGAACAGGATGCCGACTTTTGGCATCGGGCATTGGAAGCTTTGAGGCTCTAAGGTGGATGAATCCAGTTCTAACTCTCCTCTGCTGCTCCTCAACCCCTTTTTCCCCAGTCCCCATTGCCCCTTATCCCCAGAGGGGGCCCCGAGTTCCCCAGCCCCCAGTCCCCATTCATACAATCCCACACGAGAAATCGGTTGAGGCGGGAGGGGATTGTATGAAGTTAACAAGCAAGTATCGGCGATAAATTGGAGCGCGTTAACGAAATTTTCTACGCCACCTTGGCTAAAGTACTGCCATACCTGATTAACAATATTTAAAGGCAAGGTAGATTGAGAAATTAAGTCAGGATCAAGAGCGTCGTCCCCTGGCATTACAATTAGGGTTGTGCCATTACGTTGCACAATTTCCTGGACTACTTCTAAGCCATAAGCCCAGTAAGAACGTCCTCCTAATAAGCGCAAAATAATTACTTGGGCAAGTTCCAAAACTTGCTCTCCATAAGCATCTATACTAATTTGTTGTTGCAACTGCAACAAGTTGGCAACTCTTAATGTCGGAAATGTTGCTGGTAATTTGGAAAGCGCAGCCGCTAGAGTTTGAATATCGGTATCAGCAGCCGTAATCAACACGAAGTCCGCTGGAGTTTGTTCTATAAAAATTACACCTTCTGACTGATCCCATCCGCCTGATGTGGCACTTATACGATGCATAATCCTGTATTACCGTTTTAAACTGTTGGTTGGTAGATAATCAAAACAACCTTTCCGCACAGCATCCAGCCCTCTCTAACCAGAAAATTGAAAATGCTTAGTTCTCCTGATTTGAGCTTTTCTCGAAACTTGCCTTTAGTTGTATTTAATCAGCTTGGGGAATTGTTCCAGCAGATGGCTCAAGCAGTAGAAGCTGAAGTTTTAATACTCACAGAAGCAGTGCTGGCGCGGATTTGTCTACCTGTAGAGTGGCAAGGGCAAAAGTTTACACTGGTTGTTTCTGAGCGGTTTAGTGCGCTCTTGGTGGGAAAGATAGAGCAGAGGGAGCAAGAAATTTACTCAGGTCTAAATGTTAGATTGACATTTAATTCAGAGGCGATCGCCTCCTTTATCTCGAAGTTGAGAGACTTGTTTGAGCGTGATTCCTACACTCACCAAAACCTTGAACGCTATCGTCAAATTCTGGGTTTTAATGATGCCACGCTCCAAAGTAAATTCACGCTGTTGTTATTAGAGTATCTCCTGCCGCGGCCAAATGAGGAAGTAACAGAATCTTCAAGCGCAATTAAACCTGAAGTTTATGTCTGTCAGCCTGTGGAAGATGCCCTGAAAAAACAGATTTCCCAAGAGCGGTTGTTGAATCAGGTGACAACTCAAATCCGCAAAAGTTTGGATTTGTCGGTAATTATGGCAACGGCAATTACACAGGTGCGTGAGTTTTTAGAATTAGACAGATTAGTAATCTATAGATTTGAGGGTTCTAAAGTCAAGGCTCAACAACGCCAGTCCGAAGTTAAATTCCTCAATGGAACGGTAGTTACTAAAACGAGACGCCACAATCTCAACGGAAATCAGTCGTCAGTTCAAAGTGCTGCCAACCCGTATTTTGACTTCTCTACTCATGCGGCTAACGCTTCAACAATTAATGGTCAAAACTTATCCTCTGTGTCAGTCAATTCTCAACCCCCAGTTGAAGACTACCAAGATTATGGAGGTTGTATTGTCTACGAAGCTCGTGCTAGAGATGCTATCCCCTCAGTGTTGAATTACAAAGAACAAAATTGCTTTATGCGAACCTCCCAATGTTGGGAGAAGTATAACCAAGGTTTTACCTTAGCTGTGGATGATGTTGAAAAAACTTACGCTCTAGAGGAGTGTTTGTTAAATTTTTTAAGGGAAAGCCAAGTCCGGGCTAAGTTAGCAGCACCAATTATATTTGAAGAAAAACTGTGGGGTTTGCTGATTGCTCATCATTGCAATGATCCACGTCAGTGGACTGAGAGTGAAAAGAACTTGCTAACTTCGATCGCGGAACAATTAGCGATCGCCATTCATCAAGCTGAGTTAATGCGATCTCTACGAGATGCTGCGCGAACACTCACTCAAGAAAAACAAACTCTCGAACAACGAGTGATTGAGCGGACAATGGCACTGCGTGACGCCTTACTCGCCGCCGAAGCCGCTAGTCGCCTCAGAAGTGAATTTCTCGCCACAATCAGCCATGAATTGCTCACTCCTTTAACTTACGTTATTGGCATGTCTTCTACTTTGTTACGTTGGCCTTTGGGTGAGTTGAGTCAACGACAAAGGGGTTATTTACAAACAATCCATGACAGTGGCGAACATTTATTAGAAATGATTAATGACATCCTGGATTTATCGCAAATCGAGGCTGGTAAGGCAATTTTAAATATTTCAGAATTCTCATTGACAAAAATTGCAGAAAATGTCATAGAATCACTGCTAGAAAAAGCGAATAGTGAGCACATCAGTCTTAAACTAGATTTGCAAATTGACCCACGGCGCGATCGTTTTACTGCGGATGCAGGGCGAGTAGAGCAAATTCTCTGGAATCTATTAACCAATGCCATTAAGTTTACTCCCGAAGGTGGTAGCGTTACTCTGCGCCTTTGGGTCGAAGACAACACCGCTATCTTTCAAGTCGAAGACACCGGGATTGGCATTGCTGAAGAACAGTTACCACTAATGTTTGAAAAATTCCAGCAACTCGATACACCCTATCGTCGTCGCTACGAAGGAACTGGACTTGGTTTGGCTTTAACTAAACAACTCGTGGAACTCCATCGAGGTCGAATTGAAGTAGAATCCACTGTAGGCATTGGTTCAATTTTTACTATATGGATACCAACACATAAGAGTGCTGAGTGCTGAGGAGCACACGGGGAAAATAGAAAAATTTCTTCCCAATCCCAGTCCCCAGTCCCCAGTCCCCAGTCCCCAGTCCCCAGTCCCCAATGCCCAATGCTCAATGCCCAATTCAAAGCTTAAGCAGGGGACTGATTGTGTCCTGTCAAGCACCTGTTGATTCACCATTGCATGAGCCGATAATAATCGCAGCAATGGCAAAAGCTGCTGTAAACAATGGTGCAGTGGGTGTGCGGATTGACACGCCGAATCACATCATTGCTGTGCGTGAAAGGGTGAAAGTGCCAATTATTGGTTTATGGAAGCAAGTAATAGCTGAATCTGATGTATACATTACGCCACAGTTTCACCATGCGGCTGCTGTTGCAAAAGCAGGAGCGGATATTATTGCCGTAGATGCAACATGCAGAAAGCGTCCCGGTGGTGAAAAAATGGCGGATATTATTACTCGAATACATCAGGAATTGGGTAGACCAGTGATGGCAGATGTGGATACAATTGAGGCGGCAATAGCAGCCGTAGATGCTGGTGCTGATATTGTGGGGACAACTCTTTACGGCTACACTCTTGAGAGTAATTACCCTCCTCCTGGCTGGGAACTCCTCACGCAGATAGTGCAACAGTTATGTATACCCGTGATTTGTGAAGGTGGTATTTCCTCACCTGAAATGGCTCGTAAAGCATTAGATTTAGGGGCTTACGCTGTTGTAGTTGGCACAGCCATTACAGGAATTGATTTGCAAGTTAAAGCTTATAAATCTGTGCTTGGTATTGACGCCTGAGTTAAGCAGCAAAAACTTAACAAATAGCACAAGCATAGTAGGTGAAATACTTGGCTAGCAATTGTGGATAGTGCGTAGTTTACCGCCATAGGCGTCGCCCGACAACGCTGTTCGGCATTAGTTGATATCAAACGTCAAATAACAGACAGATTTTAAGGAAATATCGCTAACTCAGTTTCCGGGTCAAAAAAGTGAATTTTATCGGGACTCAGCGATAACCACAATTGCTCACCCGTACGGACTAATCGGTCTGGTGGTACTCGCACTTGTAAGTAATTACCTGTATTGTCACTAGAACCTGGTTCGGCAAGTCTGACGGTAAGAAAACTATCGTTGCCAAGGTTCTCCACTACGTCTACTTGCGCTGGTAAATTCTTGGTAGCAGCCGCACTCAAACTCAAGTGTTCTGGACGAATACCTAAAATTAAGGTTTGCCCATCATATTTTTGCAGAACTGTTCCCCAGACTTCTGGGAGTGTCAAACGAAACTGGGAATGAGTAATTAATAGGGGAGCATGAAATTCTACGGGAATAAAATTCATCGGCGGTGAGCCAATGAACTCTGCCACAAAACGGTTAGCAGGGTAGTTGTAAAGTTCCAATGGAGCGGCAACTTGCTGAATTTTACCCTCAGACATAATGGCAATGCGATCGCCCATAGTCATCGCTTCTGTTTGGTCGTGAGTGACGTAAATTGTCGTTGTCCCTAAATGGCGTTGTAATTTGACAATTTGGGTGCGGGTTTCTGCACGCAGTTTGGCATCTAAGTTTGAAAGCGGTTCATCCATTAAAAACACTTGGGGATTACGCGCGATCGCTCGTCCTAGTGCAACTCGTTGCCTTTGCCCCCCAGACAGCTGTTTGGGTAAGCGATTCAACAAGGTTTCAATTTGCAACAATTGGGCAACACTACGTACTTGTTCATTCACCACTCGTTCCTTGTCAGATATGTAGCGCAGTCCTTTAGGTAACTTTTTAGTTACGGCCACAAGTAAATTTTCTGACCACTTGGCAATTCCTTCTCCCCCTGCTCCCCCCAAACGTCGGCGCAGTCCAAAAGCGATGTTATCGTACACCGTCATGTGTGGGTAGAGGGCGTAATTTTGAAACACCATTGCGATGTCTCGTTCCTTGGGTGGTAAGTCATTGATTAAGCGATCGCCTACCCAGATATTGCCGCCGGTCATGACCTCCAAACCAGCGATTAACCGTAAGAGGGTGCTTTTACCACAACCAGAAGGCCCCACCAGCACCATAAACTCCCCATCTGCGATCGTCAGGTTAATCCGCCGCAAGACATTGACGCTCTCTGCACGTTCTCGCGCTGCATCAGTTTCCTCTCCAGATGGGAGTGGGAGTTGGTTTTGTGAGACAACATTTTCCCCTTTACGCGAGGGGAAACTTTTATAAACGTTTTCTAAAACAACTTGCGTCACGAGTGTTACTTTTTGTCAATAGTCAATAGTCAAGAGCCAATAGTCAAGAATCAATAGTTAAGAGTCAAAATTACTTTAGACTCTGGACTTTTAATCCTAGACTCCGCGCAGCGGTGGATACAAGACGAAGGACAGTTTAGCGCCTATAATAATACACATTCTTTTTAATCTTCATTATTCTTTTTATAGCGCGAAGTCATCCTTAACTGACGCGCTAGCTATCATAGAAGCCTCTGTCGCAGTCGTGAACCAGCAAAAGGCTTGTTGGGTCTGAGAAGTTTGATTAAGATATCTTTTGTTGTTCTGTTTGCCTAACTTCCCTGGGTCTTATTCCGATTTTTGCAACAAGTCTACTGATTACGGCAACCAAAAGTCAGGCAAGATAGATTTACCCAAGTTACGTACTATTTGATTGAGTGTTCTTGCCGCTTGTATATGCACCTCATCCTCCTCAACTGGTAAAATTTCCGCAGTTGTGCCTTGACCCAAATAGGACACTACTAAATTTGCTGCCTCCAAACCAGTAACATAAGCCTTTTCCTGCGACCAGGAACCGTGACGGTTCGCAATCCAATCCCCACTCATAAACACATTCTCAAAACTTGTCTTAGCTGGCAACATATAGCGGTAGCTACCAGGTGAAAAGTGAGTCACTGCATTTGGTAGCCTAATCACACTGCTATCAATTACCTTCGCCTCCCGAAATGCTGGCACACAAGTTGCTAAATAACGCTGAACTATCGTCACAATTTCCTCATCACTCAAACTTAGAAACTGATTTGCATGATAGAAATCGGCTTCAATAACCGTTCCTGGCTCATTTTTATATTCATCATGTAGGGTATTCAAGTCAAAAAACGTCCATCCTGTAGTTGTGTCGAACCCAAAGCAAGCATTAGAAGGACGAGGTATATCAATTTTGCGGTCAAACCACAACCGAGTTGCTAAAACGTCAATTGCCCCTAAATTACTCAAATTGCGGAATTCTTCACGGCTTTGTAAGCTAGGGCTAGTTGAGACAATTTTCTTCATCCCAGTAACACCAACTGCAAAAATTACAGCATCAGCATCAAATACTTCATCACCGCAAACTACACCTGTTGCTCGCTGATTACTATCAATAATTAAGTCTGTAACCCGACGCTGCGGAAGAACTCGCACGCCAGCTTTTTCAATACGCTCTACCCAAGGACGAAATATCTTCTCGCCTACAGTTCCTCGACACCAAACCACATCAAAATCGGGTTGATGCGCCAAAATAAAAAAGTAAAGCATCCCTAAAGTTGCTGCGGCTGAACATTGCTCACCAGGAGCAAACAAGCCCACTAACAACATTGGTTCAAAGGCGTCTCGGTAAAGTCGCGCAGAAACGCCAAAATCTTTGAACAACTCACGAGCGGTTACAAAATCATAACGCCGCCAAGCCGTATCAGTATTGTCAAAATCCACAACAGCGTAAAGTAAAGGCAGGGCACTGAGACGGTCAATTAGTGGTAGCCGCTTAAACTGAGTGTAAAGAAAAGTTCCTACTGGAGAGGGGAGTCTAGGTAAGTCTTGAAAAATCGGTGATTCAACTTCTAAACCAGCAGGCGAGTACTGCGAGGAACGAGTCCAAGTAGTGAAAGGGTTAATTCCTAATTCATTGATTAGAGAAAAAATATTTCTGTAAGGATACCAGAAGCCATGAATGCCCGCTTCTACAGATTTTCCTGCTCCTGTTTTCCAACCTGCAACTAGTCCACCAGGATAGGAGCCAGCTTCTAGAAGTGTCACATCATAACCTTGTTTTGCCAAATGGTAGGTTGCTCCTAAGCCAGCCCAACCTGCACCTACAACTACCACTCGTTTTTTTTGTGACTCTTCTATCATCCTAGCCTCCAATTATTGCAGCCCATCAACTAATGTATCCGAACTTGCGTTCAGATAAGCTTCAGAAGGTTATTAGACTTTAGAGAAAATGATTCTTTCTTTTATCGCCTCATACCAAGCGACTGAGCAAATGATACTTGCTGATAATGCTGAGTTGAGAGTATAACAGAGAACAGACTTAACTCTTCATGAGGCATAATCCTAATGACTCAATTAGCAAATGCTAAATTCAGTCTGAATGACTTTGAATTACAAAATGGCATTTATTTTCCTAGTGACTACGAACAGTTAAATAAGACTAAACACAAACAAACATGGGACAAAATTGGTAAGACATATTATGGTTCCCAAAAAATTGAGCAACTTGCAGAAACTTCGCCTATTAAAGACGATTACACTCTGTTAACTGGTAGACCTGGAGGTACTTGGAATAAATTTCCTCTGAATAAATCTGTTGATTCTATTCTAGAACTAGGTTGTGGTTATGGTCGCGCTCCTCTACATCTCTCTAAAGATAAAAGTTTGAGATGCCAAAAATATTATGGGATTGATATTTCTGAACCTTTGTTACGTCGTTTAATCAAAGTTAAACAAGAATATGATTTTTTTCCTGGCTCTGAATTTAACTTAATTTGCACTTCTGCGGAAATATTGCCTCTAGAAGATAATTCTATAGATTTGGTAATTTCTAACTGTGTGTTTATGCATATACCAGATGCACAATTAAGAAATTTGTTAGCTGAAATATCTCGCGTACTCAAGCCTGGTGGAATTTTTGTTTTCAATCATTCTTTTCACAACAAATTCTGTCCTTCTCATATCATTCACAACTTTATTAGAAGGCTGAACCTGTTTTCAAGAAATCCAGTTTATCTTAAGCAATATTCAGCCATTGAAATCGAAGAGATGTTGGCTGATGCTGGCATCAAAACGAAGTGTCCGCAATACACTGTCGAACCTACAGAAGAATATGCAATTTTACCGGAAACCATCAAAGGGATTCCAATGCCTTTTGCTAAAGCTATTAACAGAAGCCTCAAGCCATCAGATGCTTTGAAAGGAACTTTGGCTTATGGTTTTAGCGCTTACAGTACTCAACTTGATTAAATAATTTGCTCTGACAATTTTCATCGCAGATTTAAATAACGAGACGTTGCATTGCAACGTCTCTACAATGGTTTATTTGTTGCATTCTTTTTTTAAATTGGTTTAAAATTATTTACGATCGCACTGCTATACACAACACATAATGTCATTGCTTTAGCGATCGCTTACTCAAATAATAGTGCCATAATAAGCGAGTGGCTAATGCTCTCCACGGCCGCCAGTTTTCAGCAATACTCTCTATTTCCTGTGGTGTAGGGCGTTTTTCCAATTGTTTAACCTTCTGTATTGCTAAGGCTAATCCTAAGTCTCCTTTAGGTAAACTATCTGGTCGCCGCAATGCCATCAATAAATATATATCAACTGTCCAGTCTCCAATACCTTTACTCTTTTTGAGAACAGAACGTACATCCTCATCATCCATTCCATTAAGAGTGAGCAAATCAAGCTGTCCAGTAATTATAGACTCTGCTAATAAACGCCCATAAAGAGCTTTTTGCCTGCTGAATCCAATTTTTTTGATTTGGTCATCATTTAAAATCAAAAAGTTTTCTGGAGTAATTGGTAATATGATTTGTTGCAAACGCTCAAAAACTGCTTTAGCTGATGCTAGAGATACTTGTTGTTCTAAAATGATTTGAATGAGCGTTGCAAAGCCTGGTTCGCGTACCCAAAGAGGCGGGGAACCCAAAGCTTGGAGAATATCTGCTAAGTCTGAATCGCGGGAAGCAATAACTTTCAAACCATAAGTAAAGTTTTTATCAGTTAAGATTTCCGGCATTTTTATAAATAATTGGGAATGTTATACACTTTCGCAGCCACTACTTGCCAATGCAATCGCTATTTGCTGCGAAAATTATTCATTTAACAACCCATGCGTTGTTAGATGATACTGATCAAAGTATACCTAGCGCGATCGTCTTTGCACCTTCTGGTCAATGTGATGGTTTGCTCACTTTAACGGAAATTGTCGATTTATCCATCAACGCTGCGATATCGGTAGAGGTGACAACGCAACTACATGAAGAAAGCTGTTTATGAGAGCTTACAGCAGCAAATTGTGATTATTGCAACGGGGGATATGACCAAGCCGACATCTCACAAAAGAAGGATTATTTCCGAGAATCAGAGGTATTACCTGCCATTAAATACTCGCAGCGTCAGGAAAACCCCTTAAACAAGAAGTAGTCATTCATCGGAGAAGCATCGAAAGGCGAGTTAGCAGCATGAGCCAAAATTTACCAGAAAAGACATCATTTAAACTTTTTTTAATTGATTGTCACGAAATATGTCTGAATGGAACAATCGAGGTGCTACGCTCTCAGTACCCAGATGCTAAAATATTTACTGCTCAAACCGCCGAGAATGCTCTAAATCAAGTGTCGGTTTTGCAACCCGATCTTGTTGTAATTGATATTTATATTCCAGAAAAGCCTGGAGTAATGGCATCAACTAATACAGGTATGCAACTCCTGAGAAATTTGATGGAGAATTATTCTAACCTAAATATCATTGTTCAAAGTGCCCATATTCGGACATTGGTGAGGATGAAACCTGAGATTGATGCCTACAAAGGAGGCTTTACAATTGCTGATAAAAGCCTTTCTAGTAAGCAAATGCTCGCTAGAGTTAAGTGGGCATTACAGGGATTAACTCATACAAAAGATATTCAAGAAATTTACTCAGAATTGGAACTAAAACCAGAGTGGCGGTTACTGCTAACTCTAGCATTTCAAGAAGGATTACAAGATAAGGCGATCGCTCAACGTATTAGTGTATCTGAACGCATGGTACGTCATTACTGGGATAAGCTGCAAAATGCTTTAGGTATTGATGGTGAAGAATTAAAAAATCAAGGAAAAAATCTGCGAATCATAACTCAAATTCGAGCCAGAGAAGCAGGTTTAATTGATTGACAAGCTGCACAATTTATGGATAGCACTCACTTCTTACCCGCAGCTAACACTTATTCAATCACGCCTACTTACTTCGGCAAAACCACGCTTTGACGCACAGTACGCTTGCGATCGCTTTTACGAGTACCTCCAGCCATCTGATATTCATGGCTATTATTACCATATTTATAAGCAATACCACGCAACATTTTCTCAGAATAGTCTGCCAAATCTTGTTCATTTTCAATGATTTGGGTTAGTAAAACATCAATAGTGGAGAGGGTGGTATTGTATGCTTCTAAAGTTTGTCGGAGGCTTTCGATTTTTTCAGTATAGTCTTTGACTGTTAATTTTTCTCCAACATCGAGAGTTGGACTAATAGATTTAATGCTTGCTAAACGTACTTCAGCTTTGTCGAGGGTACGTGAATTACGTTTTTGTCTTGCCATAATTAATACTCATTTTCCAAATTCTAATAACTCTATAGTGGACAATTGTTGAAAAAGTTGTCATACGTGAAATTATTGATTTTTCTGAAAAAATCTAAAATTTAAGTAATTTACAGCATTTTTTGCGAATTGAAACCACATTTATTGTAGGGGCACAGCACTGCTGTACTCAATAAGCGTATTCTATTTAAGAGAAGATGCGATAACACAAGTCTGTTTCTAATAACGTCAAGGCGTAAGCTGCTACAGACTGCGCGAAACACGGAAACGGCAAGGCAAAAATCGCTACGGGAAAGGCGGAAGTTGCTGCAAGGAAAGCAGAAGTTGTTACAGAGAAGGCGGAAGTTGCTGCAAGGAAAGCAGAAGTTGCTACAGGGAAAGCGGAAGTTGCTGCAAGGAAAGCAGAAGTTGCTACAGGGAAGAAACAGATAAACCTGATCTGCTCCCTTCTCTACGAGTACTAAAGATATCGAAAATATGCAGCTTGGGTTGCACTTTTAGAAGATAGAATTAATGCTACTAGCAGTCGTATAGAAGTTGATAAAGCAGAACGCGATCGCAATTTTCAAGAATTAGTAGCTGTCGCTGGTTCAGTAATAGCAACAACATCTCTACTACAATCACCCGCCAAAGATTTTTGTAGTAAAGAAAGTATGAAAGATATTTTTCCTAAAATTCCTTATTTTTGCGACTACCCTTTCAGTTCCAGTCTGATAGTTGGAATAATTGTTGGTTTTGTGGTTTGGTGGCTGAGAAAACGATGGCGATCGTGAGAAAATGTAATATTATTGGTAATCGCTATTTTCTAAGCAACATTACCCGCAGCTAACACTTGTTCAACTGTAAGCGCAATTTCTGGGAAAGTTGCAGACACAATTTGCTGACTTCCGCTAAACTCTTTTTCCTCGTACAATCCTTCTTCCAACAATAAAATCGTAATTTTTGACTTGATTGGGTCTACAATCCAATACTCAGGAATCTCCAGCGCTGCATATTCAGAACGTTTGTGGCGATAATCACGTTTCACTGAATCAAGACTGACAACTTCCACTACTAATATCGGCGCAGACTGACAAACAGCTGACTCATCAAGGAATTCCATCACCTGTTCAGCCGTTACAACATAAACATCAGGCAATCTTGACTTCCGCCATCCCGTCCTCACCCCCGCCTCTCTAAAGCATAGCCAAGGTAAACTCAAGCGATTGATTTCTGCCTTAAAGTTATCCTGAATAAAGTCAGAAATCAGTAAATGTCTGAAAGTTGGTGGATTCATACGTTCAAGTTTCCCATCCACCAGTTCATAACGGTTATCAGTACCATCGTCATAAGCAAGATATTCTTCAAAAGAGTACAGACGCTCTGTAGTTGTCTGTGTCATGATGTAACCTCTAATAAAGGGTTTTTTTGAGGTAGTCCTCAGAGCTTATAACGCTACTACCTCTATCAATAGACTATTCTACCGTTACGGACTTAGCTAAATTCCTTGGCTGATCGACATCTAAACCGCGACGGGCGGCAATATGATAAGCCAATAATTGTAAGGGAACTACCGTGAGAATGGGAGAAAGTAACTCTTCCACATCTGAGACGGGGAGTAAGTCATTAAAGATTTCTGCTGCTTCGCCATCGCTAACGGGAGTAACGCCAATTAATCGAGAATCTCTAGCTTTGGCTTCCTGAGCGTTAGAAATAACTTTTTCGTACACACTACCAGGAATTGCGATCGCCACTACTGGTACTTTCGCATCTAATAAGGCGATTGGGCCGTGCTTCATTTCTCCAGCGGGATATCCTTCGGCGTGAATATAGCTGATTTCTTTTAATTTCAATGCACCTTCTAAAGCAATAGGAAAGTTAATTCCCCTTCCCACAAAGATGAAATCCTGGGTTTCAGCAAATTCGTGGGCTAGCTGTTCGGTTAAACTTTCTTGACTTTCTAAAGTTGCTTCAATATCTTTAGGAATCTGTCTCAACCCGTCAATAATCTTCTCTAAAGTTTCTGGAGAAATTGTTTGACGATGATAAGCTAAATCCAATGCCAAAGCGTAAAACGCCATTAGTTGAGCAGTAAAAGTTTTTGTCGCCGCTACCCCAATTTCAATTCCCGCCAAGGTATTGATGATATGCGATACCATGTGACCAAGGCTGCTTTCTGGACGATTGGTAATACCTAGCAGTCGGGCTTGATATTTGGGTTCTTTGTCTTGGCGACGTTCTTTTTCCATCGCTAAAGCCGCCAAGGTATCAGCAGTTTCACCTGATTGAGTAACACCAATAATTAACGTATTAGGCGTTAGTGGTGATGGTGCATAGCGATACTCAGAAGCATAATGTACTTGAGTAGAAATCCCTGCTAATTGTTCGATTAAATATTTTCCTACTAATGCTGCGTGCCAACTTGTACCGCAGGCGACAATATGGATTTGTTCTAAATTAGTATAGAATTTCTCAGGTAAACCAAGATTAATTGGCGATTGAGTAGATGCAATGGCTGGATTTACATCAGGATTAAAGTAAGCTTCTAAACTGGCTCTTACTACCCCTGGTTGCTCGTGAATTTCCTTGAGCATGAAGTGTTTGAATCCCTGTTTTTCTACCATCATGGGATTCAAGTTGAGCATTCGAGGTTGTTTTTTCAACCTGTCGCCAGCAAAGTTGTAAATCTCAACACCCAATGGTGTCAGACGGGCGATTTCACCATTTTCCAGTGGTAATACTGCACAGGTATGAGCAACTATCGCCGGTGTGTCAGAAGCACAAAAGAACTCGCCTTGACCAAAACCAATCACCAAGGGCGCATTTTGGCGGACAGCAATTAGTTCATCTGGATAGTTAGCAGAAATAATTGCCAGTGCAAATGCTCCCTTCAAACGGTTAACAGCTTGGCGAACTGCTTCTAGGAATGCAGAGGGAGAGAAGGAAAGAGGTGAAGAGGGGGGATTTTTTAAGAATTCAGCTATTAGGTGGGGGATGACTTCTGTATCGGTTTCGGAACGAAACTCGTGACCTTTTTGTTTAAGTTCTTCGCGTAACTCGCGGTAGTTTTCAATAATACCATTTTGGATCACTGCTATTCGCTTTGTTGTATCCAAATGGGGATGGGCATTGTACTCTTCTGGTTTCCCATGAGTTGCCCAGCGTGTATGACCAATACCAATTTGGGAGGGTGTTTCTATTTGTTCGAGTTTAGAACGCAGGTTATGCAGTTTACCCTTTGCCCGTACACAATTAACTTCACCTTCCCAAATAGTAGCGATTCCAGCGGAATCGTAACCTCTATACTCAAGTTTTTCTAGCCCAGCTAATAAAATTTCTGTCGCCGCTTGAGTGCCTATATACCCAACGATTCCGCACATTGCTCACACCACTTTGTTTTCAGGATTATTAAATCCAGTATAGTTCTTACCACAAACGTAGCGTTTTGACAAAGAAAAAAGGGAGCCATTTACTCCCTCTGCCACTAGGTATTGTTATAGATTTTGGGCTTTTACAGCTAATTTTCTGCTCTTAAGCCTACTGTACCAGAGCAGTTTCTAGGAGTTGGATATCCAGGGATTACATCCCCAATCTAAAAGTCAGATTTTGCAAGGCGGGCAGCGCCCACTCTACAATGCTAAAGATGCTTGCTATTGAGACACTTCAAAAAAGTCTTGAGTGCTGAGAGACGCGATTAATCGCGTCTGTACAAGAGTCAGCACTGAGCTTTTTAGTAAGCTAGACCCATACTGCGAGTAGTTTCAGCTCCCAGGTAAACCCGGATGCTCAAAAAGTCAGTGGGGCAAGCTGTTTCACAGCGCTTACATCCTACGCAGTCTTCTGTACGAGGTGAAGAGGCAATTTGAGCAGCTTTGCAGCCATCCCAGGGAACCATCTCCAGTACGTCAGTAGGACAAGCGCGGACGCATTGAGTGCAACCAATGCAGGTATCGTAGATTTTTACAGTATGAGACATTGAAAAAACCGCTCCTTTCGAGTGTTCTTCTCTGCGAAAGAATCATAATCAAGGCATAGTTTACCGCAGCGCTTGATAGGCCGTAATCAAAAGGCTACATAACTTCAAACAATGTAATAGGCCCTCTGAACAATTTGTTTGTGCGAAATCGTCCCTATTTCCTTACAAATCAGCAACATCACAGCTTGGTGTTTACCCAACTGACTCACTAGAACAAGGTAGAACTGTAAAGTTGCATGAAGCAACAGTCAATCTCAAAGACTATATTGGGAGGTTATCTATAGTACTTATTGCTTGGAGATTATACACTGTTAAATTCAGTAGTTTTATGACGAAATATTAACTATTAATTCAAATATTCCAAATTAAACCGAAAGTGTGATCGAGTAGCTAAGCGTAAATAAATTAAAGCTTGTAGGAAGGACTTTAGTCCTGATAATCCTTGTTTTGAGCGATAAATCGCTCACTACGAGCTAGGATCTTACATTGTGTTTAATTATACCTATTTATGATGCAAATCTGACTTTGCGATCGCAGTTATTTTTTTATGTGTACAAGACAAAAAAGAACAATCAGCTTAATTTTTATTTCTATCTGTCGTAAAGCTAAACAATAGTAAATTGAAAAATATTTAAATAATTTGTTACTACTGTAGCAGCAACAACAAATCAATTACTCAACAATAAGAATAGCAATAATCAAGAAGTTTGTATGACCAGCATTGGTAAGTAAACATGCTGACGCGGAGAGAATAAATGGTTGTAGAAATTCAACGTACAGTTGTAGTTACAGGCGCATCAACAGGAATTGGTGAGGCATGTGCTTTACTTTTAGATAAGTTGGGTTTCTCTGTCTTTGCTGGTGTACGTAAAGATATTGATGCTCAAAAGCTCAAACAGAAAGCGTCACAAAAACTCATTCCTATTTTTTTAGATGTTACTGACGCTGATTCAATTAAATTTGCAGTTGAAACATTAACAAACGCAGTCGGTAGTCATGGGATTTTAGGTTTAGTAAATAACGCTGGAATTGCCGTTCCAGGCCCGTTAGAATTAGTACCCATTGCCGAATTTCAACAGCAGATGGATGTTAACGTCACCGGACAACTCGCAGTAACACAAGCGTTTCTCGGACTATTACGCCAGGGTCGCGGTCGAATTATTAATATGGGTTCGATTAGTGGTAAAAGTGCCGCCCCGTTGCTTGGAGCTTACAATGCTTCCAAATTTGCGCTGGAAGCAATTACCGATGTCTTGCGTATGGAATTACGACCCTGGGGGATCTCGGTTTCAATTATTGAGCCAGGTGCGATCGCTACCCCAATTTGGGATAAGTCCTTAACTCAAGCTGACATAGCACAACAGAATTTACCTGATTCAGCAAACCATCTCTATGGCCATGCCATGAATGCTGTGCGTAAGAAAGTGGGGATTATCGCGTCCAAAGGAATATCTGCGGATATTGTCGCTCAAGCTGTTGTCCATGCACTCACTGCAAAGCAGCCAAAGACCCGTTATCTTGTTGGACAAGATGCCAAAATCGCAGCAGTCCTCAAGCGTTTTTTGCCCGACAAAGTTTATGACCGTCTAATGTTATATTCAATGGGTTTATAGATTCATTCTAGAAAAGAAAAAATCAAAAAAGCCCGCATGTGACATAGAGTGAAACTAATCACAGGCGGGCTTTTCGTGAGCCAATGCTGTTTACCTTTCTTGCGAGGTCGGGGCTAATTTTAAGAACTGGATATTTTGTACATAATGTCAGTGAAATCTCAGGGTAGCTTTTAAAATTAAAAGTACCCTTAAGGGTACTATATAAAAAAAATAATTTCCGCAAACATAAGGAATCAAAAATATTTGAATTGCTTATTCTATACTAAGTCTCTTATATTATATTTTTCTTCCTTAGCTCTAAAAAAGCTTTATTTTATGGATGTTAACTTAAAAAAACGTTTAAACAAAGTCTGGCAAAAAACAGTCACACGCTGGAAAAATTTCCAAAGTCCAACAAAGGAACGCTTAAACCAAGTTAGGGAGCGAGCAGGTGAAATGTGGAAAAATCAAAAATTATGGATTATTTCAGGTTCTACAATATTGATAGTTTATACAGGTACTTGTATCTTTTATGCACAAAAATCCAATAATCCTACTTTAATTAAACAAACCCCACAAAATGTACTGAAATTACGTCAAACGTTAGCAAAAATTTATAGGGAAAATGACCCATTTGTTCGTGAATTTACATTACAGCAAGAAGCTAAAAATAATAAAGAATCAGTAAATAATTACCGCGAACTGTTGAAAATTTATCCTAGAAATAAAGAATTTCTTCCTCAATACCCAGTACATAAATGGTCTATATTAGCATGGTATTATTGGTTATTTGAAGAAGTTACACTTGCAAAACGAAACGAATTATTAATAAATGGTTTTTTAGCAGTTATAGAAAAAGGTGCTTTAATAACTGTTGCTCTTACATTAGGGCGATGGTTATGGGAAGCCCCGCAGCGAAGAAAGCAGGAACTTTATCAAGCATTACAAGTTACTCACATCATACTTGGTAAACCTATTCAAGATACAAAAATCAATGCTCTTGAAACTTTGAATAGGGATAAAGTTTCTTTACGAGGTTTGACTGCCGAAAAACAAAATTTAGAATACATTAATTTGCAGAATGCTCAACTGCAAGATGCCAACCTCCGTGGAGCCAACCTCCGTAGAGCCAACCTCCGTAGAGCCAACCTCCGTAGAGCCAACCTGCGTGGAGCCAACCTCGATGGAGCCAATCTCCGTGAAGTTAACCTCGATGGAGCCGACCTCCGTGAAGCTGACCTCGATGGAGCCGACCTCCGTGGAGCCACAAATCTAACGATAGATCAAGTCAAGTCTGCTTATTGGGAAGCGGCTATGTATGATAAGGACTTTCGCCAACAGCTAGACTAAATTTATCCTTGTACAAAAGTACTAAATAGCTTTAAAAGCATTGCTACACAATCAATCTAGCTGCATAACGTTTTTTCAACAGAGGTGTTTCTGGGGTCTATTTTCGATTTTCTAAATACCAGCTATGCAGCGCCAACCGCTGAATTTCTCGCCAGGGAATATTATGTTTTCTCGCTAATTCTGCACAATCTTCGTATTCTGGCTGCACATTAGTAATCTGTTTATCTTGTGATTGTCCCCTCCACGCCACCTTGACGCACACCTTACCATATTTAGTTTCTACTTGTTGAATTTCTCGTTGCAAGATGGCACGTTGCCCAGTTGTGCGCCGAATACCTAAAGTAGTGGTTTCGCGGAATAAAACCGTTTCACAACTTAGTAGATTTTCTGGATGACATATTACAGTTAGCAAAATCCCTGGACGAGATTTTTTCATCCCTATCGGCTGGGTAAAAACATCAACCGCACCAGCAGCAAACAAGGCTTCAAACACATAGCCGATCGCCTGGGGATTTAAGTCATCAATTTGAGTTTCTAGAACCGAGATGGTTTCTAAAGTAGGGCTAGTAGCTTCAGAATCGGTAACATTAGACTGTAGACTGGTGCTCTCACCCAACCAGAGGCGTAGTATATTCGGGATGGGTAAATTTAGGGAACCTGCTCCCAGTCCTACTTGCTTGATAGCGATCGCAGGTGGCGCACCAAAATCTCTTGCCAAAGTAGTGGCGATCGCGGCTCCTGTTGGTGTCACCAGTTCTCGTTCAATGCCATTGCTATAAACCGGACAACCCCGCATTTCCCACAACTTCAACACCGCTGGTACTGGTACTGCCATCAAACCATGTGCTGCTCGAACAGTGCCGCCACCTGTCGGGAATGCTGAACAGTATAGTAAGGGCAATCCTTCATTATTACTTGCAATACCTAACCAATCCAACCCTAGGCAAGTACCAACGATATCCGCGATCGCATCTACTGCACCCACCTCATGGAAATGGACTTTTTCTGGAGCAATACCATGCACTGCCCCTTCTGCTACTGCTAGCTGTCGAAATACTGCCAAACTCCAAGCTTCTACCCGTGATGGCAACCCTGCTTGGAGAATCATCCGCTCTATTGCTGGCAGGTGGCGTCCATGATGGTGACTGTGTTCATGATCATGGTCGTGGTGATGAGTTAAATCCACATGAACTTTAGTCGCCTCCTGACCATTACGTTGGACGAGTTCTGCTCTTAATCGGTACTCCCGTTCAATTCCCAACCCATTAAGTTTTTCAACTAGATACTCTACAGGAATCCCTAGACTTACCAAGGCTCCCAGGCACATATCACCAGAAATTCCTGTCGGACATTGAAGATAAGCTATTTTATTCATAGTTATTTGTCAATGAACATTAGTCATTAGTCATTAGTCATTAATTATTCCCCCAATCCCCCGTTCTATGGCAAAAATTTTCTCCGTTCATCCGGACAATCCTCAAATTCGTCGAATAGAGGAAATAAAGTCGGCGCTCTCTAGTGGCGCAGTCATGCTTTATCCTACTGATACAGTTTATGCGATTGGTTGTGATTTGAATGCTAAGTCGGCGGTAGAACGAGTGCGGCAAATTAAGCAGCTAGCGAATGATAAACCACTGACATTTTTATGTCCCTCGCTTTCAAATGTGGCAACTTATGCCTTCGTAAGTGACACAGCCTATCGGATTATGAAGCGCCTAATACCTGGCCCATATACATTTTTGCTCCCAGCGACCAAGTTAGTACCGCGATTAGCGCAAAATCCCAAGCGAAAAACTACTGGGATTCGAGTGCCAAATCATAATGCGTGTTTAGCTTTATTGGCAGCATTAGGTAATCCGATTATTTCGACTTCAGCACACCTGCCACCAGATGAGGCAGATGATGGGATAGATCGAGTAGATTCAGAACCTATTCTGTCACGGGTGGAGTTATTTGACCGTTTGGACAACCTGGTAGATGTAATTGTAGATACTGGTGAGGAGCCTACGTATGAGGTGTCTACTATTTTGGATTTGACAGGAGAGGAAGCAGTGATTACACGACGAGGTTTAGGTTGGGAAGCAGCAGCAGCATGGGTATAAAAAATATACTTCATCGGCACATCCCTTAGTTTCGGAAAATATTATAAAAAGGCTCCAGTTTTGAAATTGTCATATTTCGAGGCGATGTCTACAATGGTCTACGCCTACGCAACGTATAGAGCATAATGGCGACAAAAGTCTGCATAACAAGGCATTTGACAACTTTGAGAAAATCGTGAATACATCTGTATCAGTGTCGATATAGTCACTTGTGAAAAAACCGACACATTGCTATCCCTGTAACCTTTTCGGATTTACTACAGTCTTATATATGAACCTGATATGTGAGCAGTACATACAGCAAGTTTTGATGGATGAATACCAGAAGATTTTTCAGCCAAAACCTGCTGTGTCTGCGTTGTAATTACGGTGCAATACTACTCCCTACAAAAGTTATGAAAGCTAACGTCGTCAATCTACCAAACTCTACACCCGATTTTGAGAACCACGTTTCGACCGAAGAATTATCAGCCAGTAACACTGATAGCTTGATCGAGCTGCTATGTCAGGAAATACCAGATCAAGTGAAAGCAGCACCCAGGTGTGTGCAAGCTTTAGCAAAGCGCATAGCCAAAGAAGTAGAACGCATTTGCGATAAAAGCTCTCGTATCCAAACATCTGGGCAAATCAAGTCTTGGCAAATTACCCTGGGAAGGCATCGTCTGCAAAAGTGCTTACGTTACTACCAACTAGGTTCAAAACAAGGGCGTGTGGAGTTACATAGCACTTTAGGCGCTATGGTTTACCGCCATGTAACTATATCCGGCTCTGAGTTAGGGTTTGAGGCTCGTTACAACCTGATTGAAGATTTTTTGCAAGCATTTTATATCGAAGCTATCAAAGCTTTCCGCAGAGAAAACGAACTACCTGAAGATCACACCCCGCGCACTCAGTTGCAATTGGCGGAATATATGGCGTTTACAGAGCAATATGCTAAACGCCGCATCAATTTACCAGGTGGTGCAAATCAGCAATTAATTATTTTACGTGCTCAAGGTTTTGCTCGTCGCCAACCCCAGGAAACCACTGTAGATATTGAAATGGCGGTGGAGTCTGCTAAAGGTGAAGAAGCAGAATCTTACCAGCGTAACTCGGCAGTGCAACAGCTAAGATCGCAAATGATTGCACAAACTAATTTTGATCCATCTGAAGAGTCAGAACGCGATCGCGTGATCTCGGAATTAATGAAATACTTGGAGTCTCAAGGTCAATCTGACTGCATGAACTACCTCAGTCTCAAACTCCAAGACCTCTCAGCACCAGAAATTGACCAAATTCTCGGTTTAACTAGCCGTCAGCGCGACTATCTGCAACAGCGGTTTAAATACCATGTAGAAAAGTTTGCCAAGCAACACCACTGGCAATTAGTACATCAATGGTTAGGCGCGGGTTTAGAGCAAAAGTTAGGTCTATCTTCTCAGCAATGGGAAGCCTTTGTAAATCAACTCACAGAACAACAACAGCAAATCTTGCAATTGAAAACAGCCCGACAAAACGACCAGGCGATCGCCAAAGTCATCAAATGCACACCAAAACAGCTACAAAAGCGCTGGACTCAACTGTTAGAACTAGCATGGGCTATTCGCAACGGTAATACTGATGCCCAAGCAGGTTAAGCCAAAGCAAAATCATTGAATTTGCCTAAGCTTGATCCCAGTTATTACAGATTTTCCCCATTATTTGACCACAAAAAACTTTTTCTAATTATTTCCCGCTTTAGATTCTGATCCAGGAGAGCGGTCAGAGTCAGGTCAATATAAACTAGATAAATCGCGCTTTATTTGAACCACAATCTTTTAACAACTCATTCCCTATCTAAATTACTAAGTACAATATTAAGTAAAAATTCTGTTCGTAGTGAGCGATTTATCTCTCTATATAAGCTTTTAAAGGGCTGAAGCCTTACTACAAGCTTTTATTCAATTAAGCTCTTTTAGTTAATACATTTGTATTTGTTTAGTACTAAAGTACCAAATATTTTCGATTTTCTAGCTATTAATCAAGCCTTTCGCATCAAAAATCAAAAATTCATATTAAGCAACTAACCATTTGCTACTGCTTCCGTGGAATCCTAGGATAAGCGGGATTTTTGGCAGCAGGATTTAATAGCATGGCTCTGACTCAAGGCGGACGGGCAAATCAAGCAGGAAAGATTCTAGAAAGTAATGTAGAAGCAATCTTGAATGGGCATCATTATTTCCAAGTAGGAAACTATATCCAAAAAGAATTTTTATTAACTGCTAGTTTGTTAGCAAAACGCTATGCCAAGCAAGTTTATATTGGAACAGGAATTTATCAAACTGCCCTGAAGGTTGACTTTTATATTGTTGGTTTACCTATCATGCCATCAGGATTAATTATCGAGTGCAAGTGGCAAGAAAGTGGTGGTTCTGTTGATGAAAAATTTCCTTATTTAAGTATGAATATTCAGTATTCTTACCCAGCACCTACTATTGTAGTTATAGGAGGTGAAGGAATGAGAGAAGGCGCAATTCAATGGTTAAGAAAACAAGTCACATATAATCATAATTTATTAGCAGTTTATAGTTTAGATAGATTTATTGCCTGGGCAAATAAACATTTCTAATATGATGTAATTAATAACTCATAAATCATTCCTCTTTTTTTTGTATTAGAATTTATTGAGCGTGCTGCTACTATAGGGTAAATATTAAAATTAATTTGCTTGTACAACTTTCTAATATATTCACAATCAGAATTACATACCATAACTTTGACACCACGACTTGCTAGTTCAGCACAAGTATCTCTCAAACATTCTTGGTCTTTTTCATCAAAAGAATTTTGACTATAACCAGTAAAATAACTAGTGCTACTTATAGGATGATAAGGTGGGTCGCAGAAGACAAAATCATTATTGCTGGCTGCATAATTTAGCATATCTGCAAAATCTGCTTGTTTAATCTCAGATGTAGAAAGTGCGACTGAAGCTGCTCGCAATAAATCTTCAGGGCAGATATTGGGATTTTCGTATCTACCTAATGGCACATTAAATTTTCCCTGTGAGTTGACGCGATAAAGACCATTAAAACAAGTTTTATTGAGATAAATTAGACGAGCAGCTTTCTCTAAATCAGTAAACTTTAAGTTAGCTCGCATACTGTAGTAATAATCTCTATTATGTCGGATTTTATGATCTTTTAAAAGAGAAATCAATTCCTCGACGTTATCCCTAACACAACGATATGTTGTAATTAATTCGGCGTTAATATCAGTTAAAATTGCTGTGGTTGGTTGGAGATAGAAAAAAACAGCACCACCACCTAAGAATGGCTCATAGTAAGTTTGATAGCTTCTAGGAAAATAAGGAATATATTGCTGAATTAACCTACTTTTACCCCCTGCCCACTTCAAAAATGGACGCGGGCAAGTCTCCTTTGGGATTTGAATTACCATTTACTTCCGATTTAACTGAAATAATTGCTACTAAATATAGCTAATATAGCTGACGAACCATATTTTATATTAACTGGTTAATTTTCCAGCCGCATAGATTACAATTGAATAGATAAATCACATGAAAACAAACGTAAGTATATAACGAGGCAGTTTAAATTCAGATGTTTGACGGATTTTGGGATAACGTATTTCGCTACCCCCGCTACTTCATTACTGTGCTCTTAGGCGTGTTTTTGAACACCTTTGAGCCATTGATGCCGCTGTTGAAGCGTCCCATCACTTTGATTGCCATCTTAGGTTTATTTATTAGCACTCTGGTATTTATTACTTTCACCTTACGTGCAATGCTGGGTTTGAGTACAATCTAGACTAAGATTTTGCCCTGCGGACAGTTTCTTTTAATGTTGCGTAGTTTTTGCCCAACCTAGGCATCGCCAAATACTGTCTACCCAACTTGCATCTATATTATGTTACACAACCTCTGTGTGGAGGCGAAATTATTATGGCTACAAATCGCCGCGTTTCCCGCGTTGCTGAACTAATCAAACGGGAAGTTAGCCAAATGCTGCTCAATGGCATTAAGGATGACCGTGTGGCTACGGGAATGGTGAGCGTTACCGATGTTGATGTTTCTGGCGATCTTCAACACGCCAAAATCTACATCAGCATCTATGGTACAGACGAAGCTAAGGCAGAAACAATGGCAGGCTTAAAGTCGGCGACGGGTTACGTCCGCAGCGAACTTGGGGCGCGGGTGAGGCTACGTCGGACACCAGAGGTGGTTTTTATCGAAGACCGCTCCATTGAACGGGGTAATAAAGTGCTGTCGCTGTTGAACCAACTCAAGCATGAGCGTCCAGCAGAAAATCTGGCTGCTGTAGAGGAAGGTACAAATGAAGATGATGAATAATCTCGTAAATAAGTAATTTAAATAACAATGTAACTTTAGAACAATTAATCTCTAGGAATTCGCCAAACAGTTTACAGACGTGATTTGATCACGTCTGTTTTAATTTGACTATACTTATTTCAGGTTTTGGTAGTTGCATATATATGCTTTTTGGTTGTCTTGGTTTGCGTTTCTACTCTACTGTAAGGGATGCACTTTTCAGGTGGTTGACTCACTGGCCCTTCTGTACAGATACTTAAATACTGTGAGTAAGTACATAGTTAATGGTAAAATATTTTACAATAAAAATCGAATATTACCTGATATCAGCGAATTTTCGCTAATTCATGATGCAAAACAAGTGTTTATCCTGAATCATCTGTGTAACTTAAGTGTTGTAATTGACTGGGGGGTTACGTAATTATTGAAAAAATTGATAACAAATGCTAGGCTAAAAGCTTTCGTGGTGTACGTTAACAAATTATGTTTTGCAACATTTTATACCTTGCCTCTTGGCACATATTTCTGACTAGTTTTCCTTTGGACAAACACTAGTAGCCCTAGGCAGAGCTTTACGGTGATTAATTAGCACATTAAGCGATCGCCAGATGAATTATTCCCGCGCACCAAATTATGTTTTTAGCCAGCTACAGCAAAACTTTCAGACCTGTTGAATCGGAGTCACACAGCCAGCCTGACAGGTTAAGTTAACTACTCTGACATTCTTAATGTGAAGCAGATGTTAGGCAAATGTCAGGAAACGTTGACTTTATTAACATATCTTTAAATAATTTTAGGGTCTGTAGCGTCAAAATGGAAACAGTTCCGTATAGCAAACTACAAAACCCTAGCCACAAGTCTAACTTTGCTATGTTTGTTCTCAATAGATGACGGGAACACTATTTACGTGTAAATTTGTGAGTAAAAACCATGAGTGTCAATACGGTGCCCTCTATCAATTACTACTCTCTAGACGTGATCCAGGACGAAGCACGCCGACTAGTGCAAAAGGGAATGGTCAGCAGACAGCAACCAATATATACACTCTGCCAATACATTCCAGCCAGAGAATGGGTTTGTGTTGAATGTGAATTAGAGAAATGTGACTTTCTGTTACGCGATCGCATTGGCGACCTGATTGGTCGTGAAGAATGGGATAACGACTAATCAAGGTTTAATTTCGGATTTTGGGTTGGGAGTTTATTTTCGATGTCTGGATTTCAGCATAAAAGATTCAAAACCCAATCTGAGGGATAATCTCTGTTTTTATTAGCATTGCCCGATTCAGAATCTTCCATTTTCCATAAACGCAGAAGCATTAGAGCCTGAATTTATACAATTTTTCAAATTAACCTGGGTCTCGCTAACGCCTATGGCGAAAGGCGAATGCATCGGAACAAATTGCTTGTGTATCCATTTCTACAACTTGAGTGTACTATGTAGATTCCCTGTCCGGGGCTGTTCTCAATATGGAACTGCTCCGGTCATTTTTTTAGGAGTACTTTCATCCGCGTCGCCTCAAGGCTGAGTCCCAATAGTTTTCGGATTATCCTACTTGATCTAAATATTGATTAATATCCTCAATAATGCGAGTAAGCTCAGCTTCCGTAGTCAAGCGGATATTGACATTGCGGACGGTAAGCAAGACTTTTGCGGCGAAGGGAGTCGGCCAGATATTAGGATTGCAGAAAACTTCTAGAAATACCTCGCCCGTATAACGATATTCCAGAGGAGGCTGAGGAATAACTTTACCACCGCCAGGAGTGGGTTTAGCGGCGACAGCTTTTAAACGCTCCATTAATTTATCTGTTGCTGCTTTTAATTCTCGTGCTGCTTGGGCTGAAAAACTAAAGGAGACAGAACCTTCAATTAGATTGAGTGTTAGAGGAGTTGAAGACATAAGTTTTTTATTAAAGCTTCTTGATAATTACTAATATTACCAAAATACGTGGTCAAGCCTGATGCTTTCAGACCAGAGGTAGAGATAATTCAAAAAGCGTTTATCCAAGAAAACGATAACGGACGCATGGAACCGGAAATACAGAATTTGCTTACTGAGTTATAAAACAAACGAATTTCAGAGGAAAATGATAGTTTTTCTTTAGTTAGCCCTGGTTTAAACAAAATCCTTTTCATGGGGCTAATTTTGACACGGTGGTGTGAACTTACTGGAGCATTTAGAGACAGAGAAAATTAATTAAAATTACCTTACTATTAATGCTAAAAATATGCTGTTATTAACAAAGTCACTATCAACCTATATCAAGCTTATAGCTGCTGTTAGTTAAAAATAATCTCAATAAATCTAGATAAAATTAGAGGTTATAGAGAGCTTTAATCCTGATTGCGTCAGACTTTGATACATTTTATTTGTATTTATTTGTGTTTTGAGTTTTACATTAGAAGTCATAGAACTTAATTTGATAAATTCTCTATGACTTACGATAACCGTGCCGAAGTGCGAAAGGTTTTGATTATCACTCTACTGCTCAATCTATTTGTAATGGGTTTGAAAGCAGTTGTTGGCTATTCGACAGGTTCTTTAAGCTTGTTAGCTGACGCTCTGCACAGTGTTACCGATAGTGCAAATAATATTTTAGGATTAGTTGCTAGTAAGTTTTCTTCTCCACAACCCGATCGCGAACATCCCTACGGACACCACAAATTTGAAGCTGTAGGAGCTTTAGGAATTGCTGCTTTTTTAGGAATAGCCTGCTTTGAAATTCTGCAAGGAGCCATCGAACGAATTATCAAAGGTGGCGAACCTGTGAGAATTTCACTACCTGAGTTGTGGTTATTACTAATTGTGCTAGGCGTAAATATTTTTGTGGCGTTTTACGAGCGTAGCGTGGGTAAGCGGGTAGGTAGCCTAATTTTAATCGCTGACGCTACACATACAATGAGCGATATTTGGGTGACAATATCTGTAATTGGCGGTTTGATCGGGGTTTGGCTAGGTTATCAATGGATGGATATAGTGTTAGCCTTTCCCGTTGCTTTGTTGGTATTTTGGAGTGGTTGGTCAGTTTTAAAAGAGAATTTACCTTGGCTAGTGGATCAAATGGCGATCGCACCAGAAGCAATACATGCGATCGCTACTTCTGTTCCTGGCGTGGTTAACTGTCATGATATCGCCTCTCGCGGTGTTCTTGGTCGCCAAGTGTTTATAGAAATGCATTTAATAGTAGATGCACCAGATGTTGAAACTGCTCACCACATCACCGAAGAAGTAGAAAGCCGACTATCAGAGCGCTTTAGTCCCGTGAGGATTCTAATTCACGTCGAGCCACCTGCATATAAGTCTGAATATATTAGCTTTGAGGCTGGAGCAAAATAGCCTCTCGAAGAAAGAAGCCAGGTATCTTTTTATTCTATGATTTAGGATTGCTATAGAGATGCTGTAATGGAATAAATAACACAGCATAATTCTCAAATGCGCCGCTTATTAGTAAATTTTATCTGTGGCTTGCTAATAGTAGTTCCACTCTCTAGCGAGGCGAGTCCACAACAGTCTCATGTTTGTCAAAGTACTCAGTCAACACCAAAATTTTTAGTTGTGGGTGGTGGTGGTGCGCCTTCTTTCAACGAAATTGCTTTAGAGAAAAATGTGCTTTTCTTTCAGCGCACTCTGCAATTCATGGGGTACGAGCCAAAGCAAGTTGCATCTATTTTCTTTGCCAATGGTAACGATGGACAAGCCTCTATCCGCTATATTGATCAACAGGGAAGACAGCAATTTAAACGACCAAATATTCCCTATCTCCAAGGTGCTATTACTTTAAAGAATTTAGAGCGTTATTTTCAACAGCTAGCACAACAGAAAAACTCTAAAACTTCATTTTTATATTTCACAGGACATGGAGGATTGAATGAACAAGATTTAGATAACAATTCTTTTTACTTGTGGAATAAGCAACAGCTGAGTGTGAGACAGTTTTCTCAAATGTTGGACAAAGTATCTCCAAAAACACCTGTTGTTGCAATGATGGCTCAGTGTTTTTCTGGCTCTTTTGCTAATTTTATTTACGAGGGAGGAGATCCCAAACGTCCTGTCGCACTTCAGACGCGTTGTGGTTTCTTTGCTACGATTAAAAGTTTACCTTCAGTAGGCTGTACGCCAGAGGTTAATGAAGCTGATTATCGAGATTATAGTTCTAGTTTTTTTGCTGGTTTGAGTGGACGCGATCGCACAGGAAAAGCTGTTAGCTCCGCCGACTACAATAAAGATGGACGAGTTGCCTATGCTGAAGCTCATGCGTTCGCTAAAGTCGATGAAAAATCTATAGATTTACCGATATCCACTTCTGAAGCTTGGTTGCAAAACAAATTTTCTGCAAAACTAGAAAAAACAATTTTCAGTCAATCAATTAGCCAAATTTTACAGACTGCTCGTCCAGAACAAAGCTACGTAGTTAATTCTTTAGTCAACAGGTTTGAGTTAGACAAGCAAAAGCCTGTTTTGCAAAACTTGAACAGTGTAAATAGTCAAAAAATTCAAACTGATGAACAGCAAGCTGATCTCAAACGTCTGGAGATGGAACTAATTAACATCGCTGTTGAAAAGCAAATCCGCACTGCGGGTAATCAAAAAGATATTAATACGCTTGAGCGTTTAGTGAAGTGCGAAAGTGGTTCTTGGAAAAAATAAATACCAAGAATAACAATTACCAATTACAAGAAGCAACCAAACCAGCAACAATTGCAACTAGTTCTTCTGGATCAATGGGTTTAGAAACATGAGTATGAAAGCCAGCTTCTAAGGCGCGGATACGATCCTCGCTATCACCATAGGCTGTTAAGGCAATAGCGGGGACTTGTCCACCATTATCTGGCTTTTGCGCTCTTACCTTGCGGATCAGAGTGTAGCCATCTTCACCAGGCATAGCAATATCAGAAATCAATACATCGGGTTGCAATTCAGGTAACACTTGGCGTGCTGCTGCTGCTGATGCGACTGCCATGACGGTGGCTCCATCTGCTTCCAAGACAGTAGTAATATAAAAGCGAGTATCATCATCATCATCAACTACAAGGATATTTAAGCCAGCAAGCGAGAGAGGAGGTTCCATAACATCTCCATTAACGTTAGAAAAATGAGAATAATTGCTAATAAACTAGTTGTTTTCTCAAGTGACACATTATTGGCAATTTTACTGCGATCGCGCCAATTTTACCTAGAGAATAACTCAATTTCTCTAGCCATGATCCTATTTGCAGCTAATTGTTTATTAGCATTTGTAATTCATTCCTATTTTGAATTCTGTGTATGTTTATATTCATTGATATTTATAAATTTCTCTTTGACAAACAGCAAACTAATGAGAAAATTTTATTTAAATCTAATTACGTCTAACTTTAGATATATTTCTATAGATATATCAAACCTAAAATTTCATAACTAAATCTAATCAAGACATACTTGTAATCATTGGTACTAAGACGTGAACGCTAAAGATATTATCACTCCTTTCCAAGTTGAACTCACTAACTATGACTTAGAGCCAATTCATATTCCTGGCTCGATTCAACCTCATGGAGTCCTTTTAGCATTAAAAGAGCCAGAGTTAACTATCCTGCAAAGTAGCAATAATATATCCCATTTTTTGGGTATGAGTCCAGAAGAATTGCTAAATCAACCTTTGAGTAAATTACTTGAACCTGAGCAAATCAATTTTTTGCAAGATTGTTTATTACAGGAAGATTTGCAATTTACCAATCCTATTGAATTTACAATTAAATCAGGAAACAAGTCTGTACACTTTGATGGGATTATTCATCGCAGTGATCAAGTTTTGATTCTAGAGTTAGAACCTGCAATTTTAGAAAAAAGTAACGCATTTTTTAAATTTTATCACTTAGTTAAACAGACTATATCTAAGTTGCAAGTTGCATCATCTGTCACAGAAATTAGCCAAGTTCTAGTCAAAGAAGTAAAAAAAATCACTGGCTTTGATCGGGTAATGGTCTATCGATTTGATGATAATTATAACGGTATAGTTATTGCTGACGATAAGCCAGAATATCTCGCTTCATACTTAGGTTTACACTACCCCGCTTTAGATATTCCCCCACAAGCTAGAGAACTCTTCAGCCAAAACTGGCTGAGGCTGATACCAGATGCTAACTACGAACCAGCAGCAATTGTACCTGCAAATAATCCTTTGACTGAACAGCCTTTAAATTTAAGTAGGTCGGTGTTGCGGAGTGTTTCGCCTTGCCACATTGAGTATTTGCACAATATGGGCGTAACCGCATCAATGTCAATTTCCATTATGAAAAATAAAAAACTTTGGGGACTCATTGCTTGCCATCACCAATCACCTAAATTTCTTCCCTATGAAATTCGTAATGCCTGTGAATTTTTGGGGCAAATGACATCTTTAGAACTGGGCGCTAAAGAAGATAGCGAAGATTCTGAATATAAGATCCAGTTAAAATCTGTCCATAGCAAATTAGTGGAATATATGTCGGCAGAAACAAACTTTATTCAGGGTTTGATTAACTATCAACCAAATTTACTTAATCTCGTGAATGCCCAAGGAGCGGCAGTATCTTTTGAAGGAGAATATTTTACTGTTGGTAATACTCCAGAAAAGCCGGATATTAAACATTTGGTGGAATGGATTTATCAAAACTTGCAAGAGGAAATTTTATATACTGATGCATTATCACAAGTTTATCCAGAGGCAGAAAAATTTCAAGATGTAGCTAGTGGTTTGATGGCGTTTTCTTTTTCCAAAACTCAAAAAAACTTTGTTTTGTGGTTCCGCCCAGAAGTGGTGCAAACTGTAAATTGGGGAGGGAATCCGAGTAAAATTGTAGAAGTGAAGGCAAATGGCAATTTGCGTTTATCACCCCGCAAGTCTTTTGAATTATGGAAAGAAACAGTCAGGTTAAAATCTCTTCCCTGGAAATATTGTGAGGTGAATGCAGCACTGGAGTTAAGAAGTGCAATTATTGGCGTGGTGCTGCGGAAGGCAGATGAACTAGCGCAGTTGAATATCGAACTAGAACGTAGTAATAACGAATTGGATGCTTTTGCTTACATTGCTTCTCATGATTTGAAAGAACCACTGCGGGGGATTCATAATTATTCTAATTTTCTAATTGAAGACTACGGCGAAACCCTCAACGACGAGGGAAGAGACAAGTTAAGAACTTTGATTCGTCTCACCCAGCGGATGGAGGATTTAATCGATTCGCTGCTGCATTTTTCCCGCTTGGGAAGGGTGGATCTTTCCATGCAGCAAACCGACATCAATAGTGTTGTCAATCGAAGTTTAGATCTGTTGAGCGCTCGAATTGAGCAAATGCAGATAAAAATCTGTATTCCTAGACCGTTACCATTAGTGTATTGCGATCGCGTCCAGATAGGTGAAGTCTTCAACAACCTGATTGCCAACGCCATTAAATACAACGACAAAACCGAAAAATGGATTGAAATTGGCTATATTGACCACCCCACAGCACCAGTCATTTTCTACGTGCGAGATAACGGTATTGGTATTCGAGAAAAACATTTTGAGTCAATTTTCCGCATCTTCAAACGACTACACGGCCCAAACAAATATGGCGGTGGTACAGGGGCGGGGCTAACCATTACAAAAAAAATTGTGGAACGACATGGCGGTAAAATCTGGGTGGAGTCAACTTATGGCGAAGGTAGTACCTTCTATTTCACATTGCAGGAAGTGGACTGAACCCATGATTTGCAAAACCGCTCAACCCTTGTTAGTGATTGAAGACAGTGACGAAGACTTTGAAGCTCTGCGTCGAGTCATGCACCGACAAGCCGTAATCAATCCTGTCTTTCGCTGTACCGATGGCGATGAAGCGTTGGATTTTCTCTACCACAAGGGCCCCTACAGCGATGCTCAAAGGTTTCCCTGTCCTTCAATTATTTTGCTCGACTTGAATTTACCGGGAACCGATGGACGAGAAGTCTTAGAGCAAATCAAACAAGATCAAGACTTAAAAATTATTCCTGTAGTTGTATTTACTACTTCTTCTAACCCTAGAGATATTGAAATATGTTATCGCTGCTGTGTTGCTAGTTATATTTTGAAACCAATCGATATCAACAGACTAGTACAAACGATTCAAAGCTTCATAACCTATTGGTTGGATATTGCGATTCTCCCTAATGCTGCTAGCAAGTAGTCATGGCACAACCGCTAACCATTTTAATCATCGACGATTCTCCTGAAGACCGCCAGGCTTATCGTCGCTATCTGCTGCAAGACCGGGAACACAGCTACACAATTCTCGAAGAAGAATCGGGAGAAGGAGCGCTGGCACTATGTCGGCAGTTTCAGCCTGATGGGATCTTATTAGACTTTCTGCTGCCAGACTTGGATGGGCTGGAATTTATGGCGGAATTAAAACAGCAGACACAGGGAGCCATGCCTGTTGTGATCATGTTAACTGGGTATGGCAACGAAGTTGTGGCTGTCCAGGCGATGAAAAGTGGCGTTCAAGACTATCTGGTCAAGGGACAGACGACGGCGGAGCGTTTGCGCTCTACTATCCACTCGGCAATCAAAAATGCTCAGTTACGTCAAGAACTGCAACGCAGTGAGGAGCGTTTCCGCACTTCGGTTGAGAATATGCTGGATTGTTTTGGTATTTATTCAGCTATTCGGAATGAAACGGCTGAAATAGTGGACTTTCAAGTTGATTATGTGAATGCTGCTGCTTGTGAATTTAACCGCATGAGTCAGGAGGAACAGCAAAGCAAAAGCTTGTGCAAAATTCTACTTAATTTTCGAGAAAGTGGCTTGTTTAATGAGTGTTGCCAAGTTGTGGAAACGGGCAAGCCTTTGGCGAAAGAATCACTTACCTACACTTCCTTTAATAGCAAGCAGCAGTTAACCAAAGCCGTTGATATTCGGATCACCAAAATGGGAGATGGCTTTGTCGCTTCTTGGCGGGATGTGACTGAAAAAAAGCAGGCAGAGCAACGGTTGCAGGAGAGCCAACGTTTCATTGAACGCATCGCCGAAACAACTCCAGGAATTTTGTACGTTTACGACCTCTTAGAAGCGCGGAATATCTATCTCAATGGTCAGGTTAATAAATTGCTTGGCTACACTCCTCAACAAATTCAAGATATGGGAGCCGAGTTCCTGATCAATTTAATGCATCCTGATGATTTAGCTCGCTCACCTGTTATAGATACACGATTTGACACAGTTAAAGATGGTGACATTCTAGAAAATGAGTATCGGATGCGACACGCTAATGGGGAATGGCGCTGGTTTTGTAGTCGAGATACTGTATTTACTAGGAATGCTGACGGTTCACCCCACCAGATTATTGGTACAACCTTTGACATTACAGAACGCAAGCAAGTGGAGGAAAAGCTACGCTTAAGTAATGAGCGTTTCCAACTGGCGGCGGCAGCAGTCAATTGTTTAATTTATGACTGGGATATTGAAAGAAATACGGTTGACAGAACTGAGGGGCTAACCAGAATTTTGGGTTACTCCTTAGAAGAGACACAAGCAACTCATCAATGGTGGAGAGAGCAAACTCATCCCGAAGATAGAGAGCTTTTAGGTAACTACTTTCGGGCTATGTCTGCCAATCAAAATCACTATGCTGTTGAATACAGAACGCTTCACAAAGATCAGCAATATCGGTATGTGCTAGATCAAGGAGTAATTAAACGAAATGCCAAGGGGCAGCCAGTAAGGGCAGTTGGCAGTACAACAGATATTAGCGATCGCAAGCATGCGGAAGTCGCCTTGCGTCAAAGCGAGGAACGCTACCGCTACTTATCTGATGCCATGCCACAACTCGTCTGGATTTGCAATGCTAGCGGTGAATACGAGCATGTCAATCAACGATGGTGTGAATTTACTGGACAACCAATTAAGGAAGCGCTGGGATTTGGCTGGACAAAAGTTTTACATCCAGAAGACATTCAACCAGCTATCCAGGCATGGGTAGAATCTGTGCGGACAGGTGAACTTTACGAACATGAAATGCGTTATCGACGGTTTGACGGCATATATCGCTGGCATTTAGCCAGAGGTTTGCCGATCAAGGACGAGCAAGGACGTGTCATGAAATGGTTTGGCACAAGTACAGATATAGATGATCGCAAGCAGTTAGAAGCTGAACGTAATCTGCTTTTGCAACTTGAGCAAACCGCCCGCGCTGAAGCTGAAGCTGCTAACCGCACTAAAGATGAGTTTGTCGCAATGGTATCCCATGACCTGCGATCACCACTCAATGCCATTCTTGGCTGGGCGAAAATACTGCGGACTCGGCAACTTGATTCAGATAATATGAACCGCGCTCTCGAAACCATTGAAAGCAATGCTAAGTCCCAAGCAAAACTTTTGGAAGACCTGCTGGATATGTCTCGCATCATCCGCGGCAAGCTACAGCTTGAGTTTAGCCAAGTTAATTTAGGGGCAATTATCGGAGTAGCGATCGAAACTGTCTACCCATCCGCAAATGCTAAGAATATTAGTTTAGAGTCCACACTTGACAGGTCAATTCCAGCAATTTCTGCCGATATCAACCGTTTACTGCAAGTTTTAGGGAATATACTCTCGAATGCCATTAAATTTACTCCGCCAGGAGGACGGGTAGAAGTACGGTTATCGACTTGTTCTAAATCAACCTCTCCCGACTCAGCACTCTCCACTCCTGACGGGCTAAACGCCCCGCTATCGCTAACAGCACTCATACAAGTAAGTGATACAGGTATCGGTATCAGCCCAGAGTTACTGCCCCATGTTTTTGAACGCTATCATCAGGGACATTCCACTCACAAAGGTGGTTTAGGATTAGGTTTAGCGATCGCTCGTCATTTAGTAGAATTACATGGCGGCACTATTCAAGCCACTAGTCCAGGCGTTGGACAAGGAGCTACTTTCACCGTCAAGCTACCTTTATCAGCCAAGAACTTAACTGGCGTCTGAATTCTTGGAAAAGTTGGCTAATTCTATTACTGGCATGGATACAGACTAGAGCGATCGCTCACCTGCATTTACTGAGTAACAATCCTAACTAAAGCTCTCCATTAATCTTACGCCTGATGATTTCCATCTGTGCCTGCATATCGGCTTCTGTCATAGGCATGGGATAACCTTTGGAATTGGGATCACGTTTGCTCATTAGAAAACGTAGAGCTTCAATGTCTTCGCGGTTTTCAATGACATAAGCTCTCAACTCTGTAAAACTCATTTGCTCATAATTCTGGTTCATTGATAAAATCCCAGATCCCATTACTTAATACGATGATTTGGAGATTATCTCCAGCTAAGATGCAAACCTGTCTGGTTTTGTCGTCAAATAGAAATAAGCGGATATCTTTGTACAGATTTGACAACATTTGACAAACCCTTACACAGGCTAAGGCTCGCTCTGTTGTTGGTAAAATACATACTCCTCACTTCTAATATAAGGCGGGCATTGCCCACCTACGCTAAGCAACTGGCGTCATATATATGGCGTCTACAAGCGATACTATGACAACGGACGGTAGACGCGATAGTTAATTTTGGGGAAGATGTTGTCCATTAACTCGACTTTTTCCAGCCAACCGCTGTCGATTTTGCCAATTTTAACGTCTTCGTAGAGTTTATTGAACCGCATCAGGTGCGATCGTGTCCGTCTGACTGCATAGGGTACCATTGTTCCCGTCCGCATAATAAACGCCCAGTCGGAAGATTGTGCCAATAGCAGTTCCCGCGCTGCTTGGTTCAGTGCTTTCCACCCCAATTCATCTTCCGGTTCCAAGTGCGAGATTTCAATCATGCGTTCTGCAGCCTTGTGCAAATGAGGATAAATCCATGCATTTGTCTCGTTCAACCAATACTCATGAAATCCCTTAAAACCCCAGCTTGATTGCGAAGGACGGCAGACTTGCTGAGTTGGTTGTGCTCGTAAATAGTCTGCCAAATGGGTCATTGCATAGGTTTTTTGGTCATACCATGACTTGCGGAACAGGTAATCTATAAACCAGGGGCCTTCATACCACCAATGTCCGAATAACTCTGCATCGTAGGGCGAAACAATCACTGGTGGGCGTTGCATTATACCGTAAAGATGCTCAGATTGCCGCTCTCGATTATACATAAAGTTAGCGGCATGTTCTGCGGCCTTTTCCCTGGCCCAATAAGGGTCGTAGAGTGCTTTATCTGCAAGCCCTAAGCCACGTCCAGTAATTTTATGATACTTAATCCCCGTGTTTTTACGCTGACCGTTGGGCATGATATAGGGCTTGATATACTCATATTCTGCTTCCCAGCCCAAATCTTTGTAAAATTCTCGATATTCTGCTGCACCTGGATAACCCACTTCAGAAGACCATACCTGCTGAGAAGATTCATGATCTCGACCAAAGGCTGCAACACCTGTCTCTGTAAAAATCGGGGCATAAGTACCAAAACGCGGACGAGGACGAGCATAAAGGATACCATGCCCATCGGTGAGGAAGTAGCGCAACCCGGCATCTGCTAGCATCCGCTCTACACCTTCATAATAGGCGCATTCCGGCAACCAAATACCTCTGGGTGCTTGTCCAAAGGTTTGCTCATAGTGTTCGCATGCTACCTGAATTTGCGCCCAAACAGCTTGCGGATACATTTTCATCAGCGGTAAGTAGCCGTGGGTAGCACCGCAAGTGATAATTTCTAAGTTATTAGTGTCTTGGAACTGCTTAAAAGCCGTTACCAAATCCCCGTCGTAGCGTTCCCATAACTGACGCGCTTCATTAAACTCAGTGGCGTAATGTTCAGCTAAATAACGAATATGTCCGTTGTGAGCATTTCGTTCGGCCTCCAGTTCTATCAGTTCTTCGAGTTGAGCTAAGTGTGCGTCATAACGTTCTTGCAACAGAGGGTCACGAAGCATTGACACTAAAGGCGGTGTCATGCTCATTGTGATTTTAAAGTCGATGCCGTCTCGCTTTAAGCCTTCAAATACTTTCAGTAAAGGAATGTATGTTTCGGTGATGGCTTCATAAAGCCATTCTTCCTCAAGCACATAGTCGCTTTCTGGGTGACGAACGAAGGGTAGGTGTGCGTGGAGTACAAGAGCGACGTAGCCGATAGCCATAATGATTTGGTGGTACTTGTAAATTGAAGGTCGAGAGGTTTGGCAGAAATTAACAATATTTTAAGACTTTATGGAGATTGTTATAATGATTCGTAATTTATTCACAATTTATCCGATTCCACACCAGAATACATTGCTACGGAGCCATTGCGTTGCAAAGAGAAATCTAAGAGTTGGCTTCCTCCTTGATGTAACTGCCGTCAACAGAACTGACTTATAACTTAATATATAAATCTTTAAAAAAGATAACTACTATTTGTGTAGTGTACCTGCATCCATGTTCCACGTTAAGTAAAACTTTTACTCCTCGTCCTGATACAAATCTTGTAGTGCTTGCAGTTGAGTCCGCCGGGAAACACGGCGATATTTTTTACTTTCGAGCTTGGGTTCGTATTGACTTTGCCCTTTGCTTTTGCTTTTTAACTTGAGGTTGGATTCAGGATCGGCTTGTTGGTGAAGCTGAGTTTGAAGGGCGATCGCTTCCGTCATAAATTCTAAATAATGTTGATACCGCTCCCAGTCTCCGCGCACGGCACAATCAGGCTCGTCTCGATGCAGACAATCACTAAACCGACAGCTAGCAACTGCTAAGCGCTCTCTAGCTTCTGGAAAATAATGTACTAATTCTTCTGGAGTACAATCCAAATCAGGCTGGTTAAAGCCGGGAGTATCTGCTAGTAAACCACCGCTAGGCAACTCAAATAATTCTATATGGCGGGTAGTATGACGACCACGAGCTAGTTTACCCGAAACTTCTCCCACGCGCAGGTTGACCGAAGAAATCAGCGCATTAATTAAGCTAGATTTACCAACACCAGAAGGCCCAGCGACTACAGTAATTTTATTACTCAGATAACTGGCTGCTTGGTCAATATTTATACCATTTCTAACGCTAATAAATAATGCTTGATAGCCCCAACCAAGTAAGCGATCGCTAATTTGCTGGTGTTCCTGCTGTGAAATTAAATCACTTTTATTTAAACATAAAAGCACATCCAAGCCAGTAGATTCTGCCTTAACTAGAAACCGACTCAATTGATAAGGTTCCAAAGGCGGATCGGCAACAGCAAAGACCAACATAATTTGGTTAACATTAGCGATCGCTGGACGATCTAATTCGCTTTGGCGGGGTAAAACCTCAGCGATCGCCCCCCGTCCTCCAACCCAATCTGGTTCTTCTACAACGACGCGATCGCCCACCATCACCTGTTGTCCAATTTTTTTCAGGCGTGTTCTGCGAGTACATAAGAGAAGAGGAGGATAAAAAGAATTTTTTTCCTCTGCTCCTGCATCCATTTGCACCTGGTAAAAATTAGCCTGCACGGCTAGCACAGTACCCGATAACTCTCCATTTCCGGCAATATTTTCCCCTCTCATTGCTCAGTAAATGGGCGGCGTACTAATAGAGAAAAATAACTAGTGCAATCTATAATTTGTTCAACCTGATAGCCTGCCATTGTCAGACTATCAGGAACCTGCTCAATTGGCTCTCCAAGGTCTAACCAGACTTCCAGCAAACCTCCTGGCTGCATTTTCTCCAGACGTAGTTTTGTCCGCACAAAATTAATCGGGCAAGGAGTGCCGCGCAAATCGAGTTGAGCATCAGGAATTGAAAGGGAGGGGGGCTTCATCACTTAAACAGATTTCCCAAAAATCCTTCTAGACCGCCTTTACCAGTACGGTCTCCCTTAATTTTAGCTAGCTTCTCCAACAATTCCCTCTCATCTGGAGTCACTTTGTTAGGAATATCAATTAACACCGTCAGCATATGGTCGCCCCGACTTACGGGATTTCCCAAGCGAGGTACGCCACGATTTTCCAACTTCATCACCGTATTTGGCTGAGTTCCAGCAGGAATTATCAGTTCCACCGGCCCATCTACTGTATCTACTTCTAAACGGCAACCTAGAATTGCCTGGAGATAGCTAATTTTGATTTCTGAGAGAATGTTGATGCCGTCTCGTTGGAATTCTTCATCCTCGTTCACAAATAAGTAAACGTACAAGTCACCAGGAGGGCCACTCCGTTGACCAGCATCTCCTTCATTAGAAATTCGCAAGCGTGTACCATTATCCACACCAGCAGGAATAGTAATTTTGAGTTTCTTCGTTACTTGGTTTGCGCCCTTACCGTCACACGCATCACATTTATCTTCAATTACCATCCCTGTTCCATTACAAGTGGGACAAGTTGAGACTTGGGTAAAGCTACCAAAGGGGGTTCTAGTGACACGACGTACTTGACCTGAACCACCACAAGTCGAACAATTCCTGGGGCGCGTTCCAGGCTTAGCACCCGAACCGCTACACACTTCACAGTTTTCTAAATGCGAAATCCGAATTTCTTTTTCACCGCCAAACACGGCTTCCCGAAAGTCTAACTTCAGGTCTAGCCGCAGATCATCACCCCGCACAGGCCCACTGCGTCGTCTTTGTTGTGTTGGGCCACCCATGCCGCCAGCGAAGCCACTAAAGATGCTTTCAAAAATATCGGCAAAGCCACCCATGTCGCCAATATCTTGGAAGCCTGCACCAGCTCCACTTGACACACCCTCTGGGCCAAAGCGATCATAACGAGCGCGGGTTTCTGATTCTGAGAGTACCTCATAAGCGCGATTAATTTCTTTAAAGCGTTCTTCCGCGCCTGGTTCTTTGTTCACGTCTGGGTGATACTTTCGGGCTAAGCGGCGGTAGGCTTGTTTGAGTTCTTCTTTGTCGGCGTCACGGGAGACACCCAGAATTTCATAATAGTCGCGGGCCATATAGCAAAGGTAAAAGTTAGAAGGAAGAAAGCAGAGAGAACTCTGAACTGCGGCTTTTGCCATAGACGCCCGTAGGGCGGTGAGGCAGCGCTGCAAAGAAACCCGACCTAGGCGACTGTGATAGTTCGCTGTGGTAGATAGTCTTGCCTGCGATATACTGCGCGTAGCTTGCTTCCCCGTGGGGGTACGAGCGTCACTCGGAGGGTTTGTCGTAAGACATCAGAAGTTCGGTAAGGCAGAAGGCTGAAAGTTAATTTTTATTAATAATTGATTTTACCTTTTACCTTTTACAAAAATCACCAGCAAATTTTTAGCAATAGATGCTTTCCTCGTAGGAGACGACAAAAGCTAAGCAAGTTAAAAGCAGAAGAAAGCTCTGTTAGAACTTATCACTGCCGATTTGGCTGTCTCTTTTACAATTGTGCTACGTAGGAGGAGAAAATCCTGCCCATCAACTAGAGGAGCTAGCCGCACTATCAGGTGTGGAAAACCCCCCATACGCATTGGATTGCATCCGAAATCCCGACGGTCGCCCGAAGTTCCGATGCTTTGGCAAACCCTGCGGGTAAAGGAGAAAGCTGACTATCGGACTTCTCGGAAGCAGACGATCAGACTTCTCTTTGTACTGGTAAAACGTCTAGCCGACGGCAATTCGCTTCTACAATCTAGCAAACCGCTGGGGTCTTGTGAAACTTCGCTCAGTTGATTATCAATATATTTAGATATATTAAAGTGTCTATATAAAGCTTTGCAAATAATGCAGTTGCGAGAAAAACAGCTCATCAAGTCAGGGTATAAATAAATATTAAGTATTGAGGTTAGAGGAGAGGTGACAGGTTATGGAGAATAATCTATTCCCATTCTTCAGTTCCCCGCTCCTCATCTAATGCGAGTTCGACAGGTCATGTGCTGTCCCCTAATTAACCTAATAAAAAAACCTCTTAGAGGTTTTACTAAGTTAAAGTCTGTCCCTCTCTAGCATGCGAGAGAGACAGACTTTAACTTTAGTTCAAAGCAGGGACAGGTCTGTCGAATTTATGTTAATCTATCGCTTCGTAATCAGCCTGAGCGGTACTTTCTTCGTCAAAATCAAAATTAAATTGTGGTATTAGCGTGCCATTCATCGGTTGGTCTAGTTCTGAGGGCAAAAGACTAGCTGGAGCCTCGTCAACCTCATCACTTTGGTTGTTAGCACGGTTGTAAACATCGGCACCAATTGCGAACAGAGTTTGTTGGAAATCTTCTAAACGCTGCTTAAATTCTGCTATGGAAATACTAGAATCAGTCATAGCAGTTTGAAGCTGTATAACTTTTTCACTTGCCAAGGCTTTCATCTGCTCACCGATTAGGTCGCTATTGTCTTTGATAGTGGATTCATAACTGAACAGCAGATTATCCCCTTGGTTTTTAAGTTCCACCAATTCTTTGCGTCTTCTGTCTTCTTCAGCAAACAATTCAGCTTCTTGACGCATGCGTTCAACTTCGTTAGTACTCAACCCACCCGTATTGGTAATCCTAATACTCTGCTCTCTACCTGTGCCTTTATCTTGGGCAGAAACCTTAAGAATTCCGTTGACATCGATTTCAAAAGATACTTCAATTTGAGGCACGCCACGAGGAGATGGAGGAATTCCTGCCAGTAGAAACTTGCCGAGACTTTTATTATCCCGTGCCATTGCTCGTTCACCTTGGAGAACGTGAATTTCCACCGAGGTTTGCCCATCAACTGCTGTAGAAAATACTTGTGACTTACTCGTAGGAATTGTAGTGTTACGTTCAATGATTTTGGTGAACACTTCACCCAAAGTTTCAATTCCTAGAGACAGGGGGGTAACATCCAATAGTAAAAGATTATCGACTTCGCCACCCAGGACACCAGCTTGGATAGCAGCTCCCAGTGCTACGGCTTCGTCAGGGTTGACCGAGCGATCAGGAGCTTTGCCATTGAAAAACTTGATCAGCGCGTTTTGGACTGCGGGAATGCGTGTGGAACCACCTACCAAAATAATCCGATCTATGTCTTGTGGTTTAAGGTCTGCGTCTTTGAGGGCTTGGATCATCGGTTCGATGGTAGCTGCAATTAAATTCCCTGCCAACTCTTCAAATTTAGAGCGGCTGAGTTCCATTTCTAGGTGCTTCGGGCCAGTTTCATCGGCGGTGATAAATGGCAAGTTAATGGAAGTACTGGCCATACTAGAAAGTTCAATCTTGGCCTTTTCCGCTGCTTCTCGTAGGCGTTGCAGTGCCATTTTATCTGGGGAAAGGTCAAGCTGCTCTTGTTCCTGGAAGCGTTCACTCATCCAGCGTACGATCGCATTATCAAAGTCGTCTCCACCTAAGTGGTTGTTGCCACAAGTAGCCTTAACTTCAAAAACTCCATCCCCAAGTTGGAGAATGGATACATCGAAGGTACCGCCTCCGAGGTCAAATACTAAAATTAACTGCTCTTGCTCTTGTTTATCCAACCCAAAAGCTAAAGCAGCGGCGGTTGGTTCATTGATAATCCGCAAAACTTCTAGTCCGGCAATCGTACCAGCATCTTTAGTCGCCTGTCTTTGGGCATCTGTGAAATATGCTGGTACGGTGATCACTGCTTGAGTTACGGCTTCACCTAAGAAGTTTTCCGCATCCTGTTTGAGCTTTTGGAGGATCATGGCGGATAGTTCTTGTGGCGTGTAGTTTCGTCCGCGAATTTGAACATCAACAGTATCGTCTCGACCTTTGACACAGTTGTAGGGTACGCGATCGCGCTCTATTTCGGTGTCTTCCCAACGTCGCCCGATGAATCGCTTGATACTGTAGATTGTGTTTTCGGCATTGGTTACAGCTTGTCGCTTTGCCAGTTGGCCCACCAAGCGATCGCCGCCTTTCCCAAATCCCACAATACTAGGAGTAGTTCGTCCGCCCTCTGAATTGGAGATCACAAGTGGTTGACCACCTTCCAATACTGCGACGCAACTATTAGTAGTGCCTAAGTCGATCCCAATAACTTTTCCCATACTTACCAGTATTTTTACTGAGTCTTTCTGCTGTAATTATGTGGCGGACTAACTTTTTTCGCTCGAACCGAAGACAAAAGATAATTTTTGTTAAAAATGGGTAAATAGAAATAGAAGACACGGAGAGTCTTTTTCTGTACGTTACCGCACGTTCCAAGCTCTCTAGTGTCTTCTTGTACCTCATCTTCTTCATCTTTTTTATGCCTCAGTTACGATGCTCGCCCTTGCCACAACCAAGGCACTTATGGTCAGCGAGGCGAGCAACTACAGCTTAACTGTTGGCTGGACTCGACTGATTTTCCTCCGTAGGGGGTGTATCTTCCTTTGGAGCAGCTACTTTGACCATTGCATGGCGTAGCACGCGATCGCCTAAGAAATATCCGCGCACTAACTCTTCTAACACTGTTCCTTCAGGATGTTCATCCGTAGGTTCCCGCATTACTGCTTCGTGCAGGTTGGGATCAAATTCTTGACCTTCAGGACGCATTGGTGACACACCAAGGCGCTTGAGGCTATCCACTAATTGTTTATAAACGCCTTGGTAACTTTTGTGAATTGTCATTTCGCCATCGCTTTGCGGTTTGAGGTGCGATCGGGCCCGCTCAAAATTATCGACCACTGGCAGCAATTCAGTAATCGTATTCCTCTTCACTAGCGCCTCTAGGTCTTCTTTTTCTTTGCTTGTGCGTTTGCGGTAATTCTCAAAATCTGCGGCAATCCGCATATATTGAGTACTACGCTCCTCTAGTTGTGCTTTGAGAGCTTCAATTTGTTGAGTCAATCCTGTTAAAGCTGCCGTTTCCACTTCTGTTTTCTCAGTCGCAGCGACGCCATTTTCTTGATTGAGAGTAGCTGTATCTCCCGGTACATTAGTTTGGGCTGCCACTTGCTCACTAACCTCGCTGCCAGATTCGTTGGAGTTGATTTGGGCTGGGGAGTCGCTCATCATTGCTTGCTTTACCTCTATTGGTTCACCCAATTGCTGGCTTGTATAGTTTACCTGTTTATTTTCGTCCATCATTGTCTAATCTTCCCAGATACTTTTTACGGCAGTGTGTCACCACAAATTACAACCGTTGCCATTAAAAGCTTGCAATTGAGGCTGATTTTGTTGCCGATATTTTTCTGGAGTAATGTCACCGTCCTCTTATTGTGACAAATGACGAACGCATTAGCGTAGACGCCTCTAGGGTGGTAAACCGAAGAGTTATACCAATTTAAAAAAAGAATGTGACAGACAGACCAAGTAGAGACGTTGCAATGCAACGTCTCTACTTGAAGTGAGGATTGAATTTAATCAGTGTCAATGAGAATTCTGTGTCATAGGCTGGGAATACTTTAATCAGAGGTTTCCCGTACTCATTGCTCATTTATGACTTACTCGTCACCACAACGGCGCAGTACCGCTCTAACTACCAGAACAGAGTTTTCACCCTTCGGCAACAAGCTAGTGCAATCTGGCTATGTCAATAGTGAACAGATGAGGCAGGCACTAATTGAAAGCCGCAAGTCTGGCAGACCCTTGACAGAAGTACTAGAGTCAATCACTGGGCAACAACTCTCACCTGAGTTGCTCAGGCAATACAAAAAACAGCAGCTATTTGAACTTAAAATCTTATACGGTGTTGAATTCCTTGATCCGGAAGTCAACCAAGTTGGCAATACGATGGTGGGGAACCTGATTGAAACCCTCATCCCAGTAGATATCTGTCGTCGCCATCGCTTAGTACCACTGTCGAAACACGAAGACCAAACCCCGCCCTCAGTTTTAGTGGCAATGGTCGCTCCGGATAATTTAGAGGCTTCCGATGACCTAAACCGCATCTTGCGCCCACAAGGCTTGGCATTGCAGCGCATGGTGATTACCCAGGAAGACTACCAGCAGCTAATCAACCAATATTTAGATGAACTTGCTGTTCGGCAAAAGCACCTGGAACAAGAAAAGTTTACAGATATCAATCAGGATTTAGAAAATCTTGGAAATCTCGACTTAGAAGATGCCCCTGATGATATGGAGGCTGATTTAGGGGCAGCGATGAAGGGTGCAGAGGATGCCCCAGTCATCAATCTGGTTAATAGAATTCTAGCTAAAGCCTTGCATGAGAAGGTTTCTGATATTCACATCGAACCACAAGAAGAAAACTTACGCATTCGCTTCCGTAAAGATGGGGTATTGCGTGAAGCTTTCGATCCCCTACCCAAAAAAATCATTCCGGCGGTGACAGCGCGGTTTAAAATCATTTCTAATCTAGATATTGCCGAACGGCGTTTACCCCAAGATGGACGCATCCGGCGGATGTTTGAGGGGCGTAAAGTAGACTTCCGCGTAAATACCTTGCCCAGTCGCTACGGTGAAAAGGTAGTGTTGCGGATTTTGGATAACTCCTCCACCCAACTCGGATTGAATAAGTTAATTACTGATCCTGAAACTTTGCAGATTGTCCAGGATATGGTTAGTCGTCCCTTTGGTCTAATTTTGGTCACAGGGCCAACTGGTTCTGGGAAAACAACCTCGCTCTATTCTGCATTATCAGAAAAGAATGATCCCGGAATTAATATCAGCACTGTGGAAGACCCAATTGAGTATAGTCTTCCAGGGATTACTCAAGTACAGGTGATTCGCGAAAAAGGGCTGGATTTTGCTACCGCGTTGCGGGCTTTCTTGCGGCAAGACCCAGATGTGCTACTCGTAGGTGAAACGCGAGATAAAGAAACGGCAAAAACAGCAATTGAGGCTGCCTTAACCGGTCACTTAGTATTAACGACCTTACATACCAATGATGCCCCAGGAGCGATCGCTCGTTTGGGAGAAATGGGCATTGAGCCTTTCATGGTTTCTAGTTCTCTGATTGGCGTTTTGGCTCAACGTTTGGTGCGGCGTGTATGTTCCGATTGTCGTATTCCCTACACTCCTACAACTGAGGAACTAGCTCGCTATGGTCTATCAGCGTCCCAAGATGTGGGAGTTACCTTTTATAAAGCTAACAGTTTGACATTAGAAGCGATCGCTGAAGCCAAAGCCAAAAATCAGCTTTGCCCAACGTGTAATGGTGCTGGTTACAAGGGACGTTGTGGTGTTTATGAAGTCATGCGAGTGACTGAAAATCTGCAAACCCTCATCAACGAAGATGCACCAACAGAACGTATTAAGGAAGTTGCAGTTGAAGAAGGAATGAAAACCTTGCTGGCTTATAGCCTGGACTTAGTGAAACAAGGTGCTACCACTCTAGAAGAAGTAGATCGAGTCACATTTACTGATACGGGTTTGGAAGCAGAGTTAAAAGCCAAACGAAAAAGTGGTCTTACCTGTCGGACTTGTCATGCTGAATTAAAACCAGAATGGCTAGATTGCCCTTACTGTATGACATCTCGTTTTCAGGATTAGTCATTAGTCATTAACCGATAGTTAGTAATTTTAAACAAATGACAAAGCGCAAAGTCTGAGCGCCGGCTTCCGGCGAATAGAACTTTGTAAGAGAGGACAAATAACAAAAGGAAACAGAACAATGGAAATGATGATCGAAGACCTGATGGAGCAGTTGGTTGAAATGGGTGGCTCGGATATGCATTTATCCGCTGGCTTACCTCCCTATTTCCGCATTAGTGGCAAACTCACACCTATTGGCGAAGAGGTGTTGACAGCTGATCAGTGTCAAAGGCTAATTTTTAGTATGCTTAACAACACCCAGCGCAAAACTTTGGAACAAACCTGGGAGTTGGATTGTTCTTATGGTGTTAAGGGCTTGGCTCGTTTCCGGGTCAATGTCTATAAAGAGCGTGGTGCTTATGCTGCTTGCTTACGGGCATTAAGTTCCAAAATTCCTAACTTTGAAAAATTAGGTCTGCCAGATGTGGTGCGGGAAATGTCAGATAAGCCCAGAGGGTTAATTCTGGTGACAGGCCCTACAGGTTCCGGGAAGACAACTACCCTAGCGGCAATGATTGACTTGATTAACCGCACTAAGGCAGAGCATATTTTAACGGTGGAAGACCCGATTGAATTTGTTTACGAACCAATCAAAAGCTTAGTTCACCAGCGGCAACTAGGTGAAGATACCAAGAGCTTTGCTAATGCCTTGAAGGCAGCCTTGCGGGAAGATCCAGATATTGTTCTGGTGGGGGAAATGCGCGATTTAGAAACGATTTCTTTGGCGATTTCCGCAGCGGAAACAGGACACTTGGTATTTGGTACGCTACACACCAGTTCTGCTGCACAAACTGTTGACCGGATTATCGATGTTTTTCCCCATGAAAGACAAACCCAAGTGCGGGTGCAGTTATCTAACTCACTAGTAGCAGTGTTTAGCCAAACCTTAGTGCCAAAGAAAAACCCTAAGCCTGGTGAGTATGGTCGAGTAATGGCTCAAGAAATTTTGATCGTTACCCCCGCTATTTCCAACTTGATTCGAGAAGGCAAAACATCTCAAATTTACTCAGCTATTCAAACTGGCGGCAAATTGGGAATGCAAACGCTGGAGAAGGTTTTAGCCGATTTTTACAAAGCCGGAACGATCTCTTTTGAAGCAGCGATGTCTAAGACTTCTAAGCCAGATGAAATCCAACGTCTGATCGGTACTGCTACACCACAGGCAGCAGGTGCGAAACCTGGCGCTAATGCGGCTGCCAGAGCACATTAAAGTAACCAAAAAGATGAAGAAGATGGGGGAGATGAAGGAGTGGAGGAATAATAACTCTTGATTTTTGACCCTTGACTATTTTGAATTTTGAATTTTTAAATCCATGCCAACCTATGTTGCCCGTGTTCGAGACTCGCAAGGAAAATCCAGAACAGAAAAATTTGTTGCCGAATCCTTGACGCAAGCCCGTACTAATCTCAGAGATCAAGGTTTTGTAGTCCAAGAAATCAAACAATTTCAAGGTTTTCAAGCAAACTTTGATTTGAAAAAAATCCAGAATTCCTTAGTTAAAGTATCTGTTAAAGACAAAGCTGTTTTTTCCCGTCAATTTGCCGTTTTGATGAATGCGGGAGTTGCGATCGTTAGAAGTTTGGGGGTACTTTCCGAACAGTGTAGTAATACTAAACTGAAACAAGCGCTTGTTGATATTAGCAACGATGTTCAAAGTGGAATGAATCTTTCTGAGTCAATGCGAAAGCATCCTGACTGCTTTGATGGATTATATGTGAGTATGATTCAAGCTGGCGAAGTTGGTGGTGTTCTGGACGAAGTATTGAATCGTTTAGCCAAGTTGTTAGAAGATGTTGCCCGCTTACAAAACCAAATTAAATCAGCATTGTCTTATCCAGTGGTTGTGGGTTGTATAGCAGTTGCTATTTTTCTTGGTATGACCATTTTTCTCATTCCCATTTTTGCAAAAATTTTTACAGAAATTGGAACTGAATTACCACTTCTAACACAATTCTTGATGGATTGTAGCCAATTTTTGAGAAGTCCGAAGGTTTTCATACTTATCGCTATTCTTGTAGGATTGAAAATTGCCTATTCACAGTACTATAAAACTCCTGTTGGCCGCCAAACAATTGATCGCCTTTCTCTCAAGATGCCATTATTTGGTGACTTAATTCAAAAGTCTTCAGTTGCTCGCTTTAGCCGAACTTTTGGTTCTTTAACTCGTTCAGGTGTGCCAATTTTAACTTGCTTAGAAATTGTTCGAGATACATCAGGAAACCAAGTAATTGCCAATGCTATAGATGCAGCCCGTATAGAAATTCAACAAGGAGGGATGATTAGCATTGCTTTACAAAAAGATAGTGTTTTTCCGGTTATGGCAATTCAGATGATTAGTATCGGAGAAGAAACTGGAGAATTAGATGCAATGTTGATGAAAGTTGCTGATTTCTATGAAGATGAAGTCGAGCAAGCAGTAAAAGCAATGACTAGTATTTTGGAACCGGTGATGATTGTAGTTCTAGGGGGAATGGTTGGAACCATTTTGTTGGCGATGTATCTGCCTATGTTTGCGGTGTTTGAAAAGTTGGGATAGGTGATGAGCAAATAAAGGATGAAGATAGTAAAATATCATACTTCATCCTTTAAACTTCATACTTCATAATTGATAAAACCATGCCTGTGCAAAAATCTCACTATGAAGCGAGCTTGGCAGAGTATAGCAATCATCTAGCTGCGATCGCCTTATTAAAACAACATCGACCATACTTGGAAATGATTCCCAGTCTGCGTCGTCCAGATGAAAGTATTATCACTATACCTTTACCAATTGTTCGCCTCCGCAACACTATAACGAAAGTTCCACAGGCGACTTCCTTATCCTGTGATGTAGCAATTTTGATGTGCGATCCTGAGTGGAAAATTAAAACTGGAGCAGAAATTTTGCTCTTTATTCATCGTCCTCATGAAGACTTTTCTGATTTGTTAGGACGCTGGCGACAAAGCCAAGTTTTTCTAGACAAAGACTATGAGTGGTTGATGCCTCCTCGTCACAGCCATGTTTTAAGTGAAGGAGCTAATACTATATATCCTTTGTTCGTAGTTTTTGCCGAGACATCAGAACGCATTCAGCGAGGTCTTATAGGAGCGGAACTACCATTTGTCATTGAAACACCTCAATGGTTAGTTGAGGATAATCTCATAGACACTTTATCTCCAGAAGTTCCACCAGCTTAGAAGAAGTTGAGAATTAATGGTGAGGAGCTAGGAGTTGGAAATTTTCCGCAAAGCCAAAGATTCTGAAGTTACATACAAGTTTAAATTTTTAATTCAAACTTTTAACTCCTAACTCCTAACTTCTAATTATTACCTAACAAACTGGGGCATAATTTCAGCAGCAGTGAATATTCCATAGATACCGCGCTGGTGCAATTGTCTACCAGCTTTAAGATAACCAAAGGCAGGGCCGCAGACATTGGCTGCCATACTGGTTTCATCTCCGAGAGTAAAGGTATGAGTAGAAATCTTACCTTCAAAGGTGCGTCCTGTTACCTTAACATTAGTGCTGAGTGGTTTTTTGGGATTGCGAGTATCGACTACACCACCAACAGTAACGCGATCGCGATCGCAAATTCCCGCTACTTCTAGCATCACATCATCGGCGTGTTCCATATTTTCTAAAGTTAATACGCCATTAGTCTTATCTAGTAGTGCTTCTACCTCTGTATCAGTCATTGCTCTGGCAGTTTCTACTGTATAACCAGGCATGTGTCCAATGTCCTCGCGAACTGTGGCGCGGTAGGCTTCCCAGTTGGCAATTCCCACGCCAAAAGTAATTTCTACTTGATGAATTTCCGCGTAGCTTTGCGCGGCTATTACTGCTGCTGCTGTTAACAATCCAGGTGTAGCCCCACATCCTGTCATGTAAGTAATTCCGGCTGCTTGCAGTTCCTCTTTCATTGCTAGTAGTTGTTCTACAGCACTAGTGCGCTTAATCGCATCTACTAGTACACCACGCCAACCGGATTCGATAAACTGTTTAGCTACAGTCGGTATAAAGTCATTAGGTAGGTTGGGTAAAGCCAGAAAATATCCATCTACAGCTTGTGTACTTTCGATTAAATCCTGAATACTGTGATTTGTTAAATTACCAACTGGCTCTAAATAACCCACTGAACCTTGAGACTGGTAAGTTGCAATGCATTCTTTAGTATTTAAACCTTCAGCGGCGTAAGCATAGCCTTTTTGATCTGCCGCTGCGACTAAAATCATTTCTCGTTTGCCAGCAAGTAGTTTGGCGGCTGCTTGTCCTAGTCCGCCGAAACCTAATACTCCTATGCGGATTGTTTTGTTCGCTTGTTCTGTATTCATGGTCAATTTGTTGAGTTTATTTAACAGCTTTCAGCATTCACCATCTCAGTTTTTGGCTTGTGGCTGATGGCTAAAAGCTATAGAGGCTAATTATGCTTTATTATCCTTGGTTCTTCGGCTGACCGATGCGTTTTTTACTGAAAAGTATTCGTTGGTGATTTGGGATTTAGCGATATCATATCAGTGCTAATACTGTTAAAAACTAGTATCAAATTTGTCACAATAGTATTGGATCGCACACCAGATTAAGAAAAATTGATTTATGAGTTTTGAAGATATTGCCAATAAAGTTGTTGAAAAAGGTGTAGAAACTGCTGTAGAAAAAACTTTAGGTATTAAAGACCTAAAGACTGTACGAAAGGTTGCAGAGACTAGTGCGGCGGCGAGCGCTGCTGTAAGTGCTGCTACAGGGTTATCTGTTGCAGCAACTTCAGGAGCAGGAATTACTTCGGGTCTAGCGGCAGCAGGTGGTGTGGTTGGTGGTGGCATGGCGGCTGCTCCTGCGGTATTGGCAGCAGGGCCAGCTTATGCTGGGGCAAAAATAATGAATGAAACTTTGTTCAAAGACCAACCGAATTTATCTGAGGAAGAACGTGAAGCTCGTGCAGCTGCAAGAACAGCTACAAACATTGGGGCTGCTGCTGGTGTGGCTGGTGCTGGTGCTGTAACAGTAGCGGCTGGTGCTTCTGGTGCTGCAATTATGAGTACCCTTGCAGGTATCGGTAGTGTTGTTGGGGGAGGTGCAATCGCTGGTACTGCTATAGTTGCTGCTGCACCCGTTGTTGCTGCGGGAGCTATTGGATACGGGATATACAAATTTTTCGGTGGCGGTAAGGCAAAATAGCGTTAACTAAGTTGAAAAAGTTGAATAAAATTCAGTAAATACCCTCTTGCCATAATTTATTGTATAATATATAGCAATAAAATAAAATTGAAGTGCCTGTGTATTTTAAACGCAAATAGCCTTTTGGCTATCAAACTTAATTTGTACAGGCATTTTCCATGTTCATATTACCCAAAATATTATAGTCTAAAAATAATTATGTCTAATTTAACTAATCTAATCCCAAATGCAGAAAATGCAGTCGTTGACATTTGTAAGCTTTGTAACTACTGCCTCAATCCATAGCATGATCAAGGAAAACATAATTTAAATTCCAAGTGTAATTGATTCGCTGCATTTGATATATTGCTAAAGCTGTGTCTACAATGTAATTACTGTTCTTATCATAAGTGACCTAAATATGGGCACAGCTATTAGAACTAAAATTGTGAAAATCGGTAATTCTCAAGGTGTTCGTATTCCCAAGCCCCTGTTAGAGCAAAGTGGTATTCACACAGAAGTTGAAATTGAGGTTTATAGTGATCACCTAATTGTTCGCCCAGCACCACGATTACGAGTTGGATGGGACGAAGCTTTTGCAGCAATGGCAGAGCAACATGATGATGTTCTGCTAGATGACGTAAGCGCAACAGACTGGGATCAGGTTGAATGGGAATGGTAGTTAAGCGTTTTGATGTTTTCTTAGTCAATCTCGATCCCACGATTGGTAGTGAAATTCAGAAGACACGTCCCTGTGTAGTGATTTCGCCAGACGAGATGAACCGCCATATTGCTACCGTGATTGTTGCTCCAATGACTACAAAGGGGCAAGTATATCCCACACGCATACCTTGTCAGTTTCAAGGTAAAGATGGGCAGATTGTTCTTGATCAAATTCGTACAGTAGATAGAGCTAGATTGGTCAAACAGCTTGGTCAAATTAGTGACCATGAACAAAGAGCTGTTCTCGATACCTTGGCTGAGATGTTTGCAGAGTGAGCTATTTAAAATTTCAGTGCAGCTGTAATATCTGGAGGTGATACAAAAGACTCAAAATGTAACAGTATTTTGAGTCAGTATTTCCTGATTCAGTATTGAAAATGGTTACAGGATAAGCGTTAATGCAAAAAGCGATGCCTACGGCTGGCTACGCCTACGCATCATACACATAAACTCTAAAGCGATCGCCTTGCTGTGGGGTTGATACCAAAAAATCTAGAACATACTTAGGTTAAAAACTCTCACCATATATTGTGGCGATCGCAGTCTAAAAATCTGTTGAAGATGCAAGGTAAAGCGACTTTATAAAAAACCTAATGCGATGCCTGGGTGGGATTACACTTACGCATGTAGATGTAAATCCTAATGCGATCGCATACCCCAAAATCTTACTTTTGGGTTACACTGCACTCTATCTCACACTACTTATTTACCTTCTAAATAATCATTGGGTGAATAGGGTCAACTTAATGATCATGATAAAGCTTTTCACTAAAATTTATATTTTTGTAAATTAACTTGCTGGCTATACTATTGCTAATGCTTGTTTTTAGGACTTTTGTTACTTCTCCTAGAGGATTAATTATGAACTTGACTAATTGATTAGGTTAAGAGAAACTAACTAGTAACTGACGTATACGCTCATAAAATTAATAATTTTTGTAAACATTCTGAGATATATATTTTGAGAGATGGAACATTAGTTAACAAATGGCAAGTTTGTATCTAAGTAGAAAAGTTCCGACGGCTATAATTTTAGCTTTTTGCTAAAGCAGTACAGTTCAAGCGTACTATAGTGGTTTGCCAAGAGCATGGAGACATTAGAGTTCATAATTTATCCAGATGGTCGGGTACAAGAGAAAGTTACTGGCATTGTGGGTGCTTCTTGTGCTGAGGTTACAGCAGCAATAGAGGCACAGTTGGGGCAAGTACTTAGTCATGAGCCAACCTCGGAATATTTCGCCGCTAAGGTGCAGCAATCTAGCCTAGCGAATACGCAAACCACCTACAGCGATTGGTAAGTTTTCACAGTAGTTTAATGTTATTAATTCACAACCACCATGTCACACTTTAGCCAAATTAAGACTCAAATCCGTAACCTTGATTCTTTGAAAGATGCTCTGACTGAATTGGGCATAGACTGGAAACCAGGCCCACGTGAGGTACGCGGCTATCGCGGTCAAACCCATCCTGCCGAAGTTACTATTGAGCAGGAAAATGGCTATGACATCGGTTTTAGATGGAATGGCAAAGAGTATGAATTGGTGGCTGACTTGCAATACTGGCAACAAGATTTATCTGTAGACGGTTTCTTACGCCAGGTAAGCCAGCGCTATGCTTACCAAACAGTAGTGAAAGAAACTACTCGTGTGGGTTTTCAGGTCGCTGAACAACAAAAAAATGAAGATGGTTCGATTCGTCTGGTAGTACAGCGCTGGAGTGCGTAATGGCTGATTTTCTACCGTCGCCGGAAGAACAAGAAGACAACCGTTCCGGTTTTGAACCAGAATTAGGCGGTTTTTTACGAAATTCGCCAGAACGTTCGGGTTTTGAACCGGAATTGGGGGGTATGTTGCGACAAAAGGGTGTTTATGTTGACGAAATCACCTGTATTGGTTGCAAGCACTGCGCTCATGTTGCACGTAACACCTTTTACATTGAACCAGATTATGGGCGATCGCGCGTGATTCGCCAAGATGGGGACGCAGAGGAAGTCATCCAAGAAGCAATTGACACTTGTCCGGTTGATTGCATTCACTGGGTTGATTACACTGCTCTGAAAAAGTTAGAGGAAGAACGCAAATTTCAGGTAATTCCTGTTGTGGGTTATCCAGTGGAACATGCGGTTGCTGCTAGCGAAAGGCGACGTAAGAAGCAAAAGATAAAGAGCAAAAAGTCTCGTTATTAAGATAAAAATATTAAATCAACATTAAAAAGGACTGAGTTTATCAGTCCTTTTGTTTTTGTCATGTAGTGAATTTATCTCTATTGTTGTCAGAACAAGCCAAACCAACTATTTAAAATCCCAAATTCAAAATACTTTAACCCAATTTTAGCGAATATCTTAGATACTTACTGCCTTTATTTTAGATTGAGAGGATCGTGTTGTGAAAGTAATTTTTCTACTTTGGCTTCGTCGAGCCTAGCGGTTAATCTTCTAGTTTCGTGCAAGTCTCTGGTAGTTTTTGCCAAAGTAAAAGTTGAGCCGATGGAGAAAGCCAAACCCATACCCATAAAGCCTTTCACCCAGCTATCCACAGGCAAATTTACAATACCAAAGGTGGTCATAGAAATAGAAATTACAAAAGCTGCCCAAGTTTGAATAACCCAAGCTGCACTGTCTTTTTGAGGGCCAATTGTTTGCATATTTTCTACCTTTCATCTGAGCGATTTAACTGTGATTGTATTGATTAGTACACTTGACAGCCACAATAGTATTACCAGTTTGGTAACTGGACTCAAAAAGGCTAGCTCTAGACCATTTAAATCAAATAAAAACTGGTACATAGTTTGTACCAGTTTTACAATTGGCATTAAGCAGCTTGATTAATTATTCAGACTCAGGAAATGTTTGTACTTTACCATCAGGGCTAAGAACAACTCGAATTCTGAGATTTTGCCCAGTTTTATTGGCGGAGACAAAAGGTTTTCCAATGTCAGGCATCCCAGCGCTGTCAACGAATTCTCTTGCTGCCTTATTCAGGGGAAAAATTCGTTCAATTTTGCCGTCAACACTTAGTAATAAACTATACTCTAATGTTTGTCCCAATCTTGCAGGTGGCTGCCAACGCTTACTTATATATTCTCTAGCTTCTGCTATCTGAGGAGTGTCAAATAATGTGCCAGTTGCCACATTTGGAGGCGTAGGGACTTTGCGTCCATCTCCTAATCCATCGATAAATGGATTATTCTCAGTTGTCCTAGGGGAGGTAGTTGAAGAGGGTTTGTTTTCGGGAGAAACTCTTGCTAAGGAATCTTCGGTTTGGGCACTGGATGGCAAATTCTGCTTCTCAGGTAAAGCAATTCCAGCTTGAGGAATTGAGCCTGCTGGGTTCTGTCCAAGTTTTGGTTGAATGGCAGTTTCCTGTCCTGGAATTTTGGTCAGTGCTGTGCTTCTGGGATTGGTAGGAAGAGTTGGAGTCTTCGTCTGAGGTAGAGTCAGTGGATCTTTTGGGGATAGTAAGGGCGTTGAAGAGAAATTGGAATTGGGGGATGTTTTAGGAGTCGTAGGCAAACTGGAATTAGGGGATATTTGAGACTGAGTAGAGAAGTTAGAATTAGGGGCTATTAAGGGTTTTGGGGGCAAACTGGAAGTGGGTAGCGCAGGAGTAGAGCCTAGAGGTGGCAATGATGATTGAAAATTATCTTGAGGGATGAGTCCAGATTGAGGAGTGGGAAAGTTTAGCGAAGGTGAGCTTTCTAAGGCGGCAATATCTGTCTCTGTTGGATCTATAGTTTTGGCAGTCTGCTGTTGCTTTTGCCTGATGTTGTTAGCATATTGCCAGGTAACTGGTGTTAAACCCAAAGCTAAGACCAAAACTGCGGCAACAGGTGCCCAAGTAGGAAAACTCAAACTTGAACTTGAACTCGAACTGCTGCTGAGAGTTGGCAATACCATAACATCAGCGGAATATTCATCTAAGGCACTTGCCAAATCAAAAAGTTGCAGCAAACTCAGTTGAATAACACGACCAGATGCTTGGTTAGCGAGAGAACCAAGAAATAGGTTATGAGTTAAATAGCTATTCGGTTCTAAGCGGATCTGTACTCCTGGTATTTGGGAGGTCAGGGACTTTAATGTCTTAGCAGACAGCGAAGTGGGATGTAAATTTTTTGATTCTTCTGGCTCATCAAGTACTTTGTTTGACTCTTGCGACCCTGAGAATGTGACCCAAAAGCTTTCTGGAGACTGTTGAAGGAATTCCTGGACATAACTTGTGACTGCATCACACAAAGCTTCGAGTTGGTCGCGATCGCCCCGAATTGGCACTCTGCGATCTTCTGGTAATCGCGGATCGTCAAAACGTAACTCAAAGCTTAACTGTTTAAGGACAGTTTTTCCCATCCAGCGGGACAAAGGCGAGCTTTGCGCTAAGACTTCTAGCGTGCAAGTGGGGGGCGTATAACGACGAATAACAGAATTTGATAGAGGCATGGCAGGAACTACAAGGTCTATTATTATTTGGGATTTTGCGTTCGCGTAGCGTGTCAAAGACAAAAAGTTGCTATATCGTTAATTATTTTTGCCTACGCGCCCAAGACAATTGAGCGTCGGAGGATTTATTCCGTAGCAAACTTTTCAAGATAGATTTTGCGGAAAGTTAAGCCAGTTACTTGCTTAAAGGATTATGAATTAAGGTTTTCGACATAATCACATGTCCGAACTGACTTTGGTTTCCTGACCTAGCAAACTTTCTAAAATGGATTTTGGATGAGAAATCTCAAATCTAAAATTTTGTGGAACGGTCTATAAGTGCTAGCCAGAGACGGCGGTGTCCACCTGGGGCACTATAAAAAAGTAAATCTACAAGCAGTTTAAGTGCCAGATTGGTAAGTAAATCCGTCGAGATTTGGTCATCCTCTTCCATCCGCTCTTGGTAGGTGTTGCAGAAAGCATCTATGTAATCTCCAAGTAGAGCAGCCTGATGAGGTTCCCGTTTGGTTTCCGCCATTTGTTCTAATAGACCGACAGCACGCCGAATTAATTCTTGGTGCTCCTTGGCTAGGTAGCAGGTGATTAGAACAAGCGATCGCGCTTCTTCTATATCTAGTTTTTTTCGCCCTCCTTGACCTTTGCGTAAGGGGTTGGACTGGCGTAGTCGCCACAAAGCTACGCGATCGGGCACTCTTGACTCTAAATTCAGATTAGTTGCCGCTGAAAGCATTGCTTCGGAACCAATGCCGGTTAAAGTTTCTAGCGCCAACAGCACCAAATCTAACTGGGTTTTGATATTGTCCCATTGAACTGCATCTGGCGCTGGAAGCTTGATTAAATCCTCCCACGGGGAATTTTGAGTAGCTGAGTTGGCGGCCGTGTGCATAACTTTTAGCATAGGTGATCAGGCTGATAGGGACTGTTGCTGTTACCCATTTTGAAACCAGACTCTCATGCATCAAAGTTGGTTTCCTATAGCTATGAGCTAGAAGCTTCGATTAGCTTTTATCTGTAGTAAACAGCAGTTATCTTTGTCTTACTCTAAATGAAAATTTCTTTTCATCAAAGTAGAAAATTTTCAGCCCAAGTTAATATTTATCTAACTTTAACTACTAGCTAAGTACAACAGTATAAATAAACAAAGTTAAAATTGCTAGCTAATAATTGCTAATCTCTAATCACCATCAGGTAATTAGTAATTAGCAATTAACAAACAATAACTCTTACCAGTTACATTTATTGCCGCGTTATTTTATGTGAGCGATAGTGACACCACTGCCACCGTCTGCTGGTTCTGCTGCTTCATAATTGCTGACTCTGGGGTGCTGCTGCAAAAAGGTGTGAACACCTTGGCGCAGCTTACCAGTACCGTGCCCATGAATAATCCATAATGGGCCTGTAGCTTCCGAGATAGCCTTGTCAAGAATGAATTCGGCGTCAGCTACTCGCTTACCACGCAAATCGACGGTATTTTGGGAGGTGCGAATCGGTGGGGCTGGCGGCGGTGGTGGTGTAACTACTGTTGGGGCTGGTTTCGTTTTGACGACTGGTTCGGCTTTTTGGCCATCTAGAGATTCTACATCTTCCAGTTTCACTGTCATTTTCATGATCCCAAAGCGCACAGTTAATTCCCCGTCATCATTAGGGGCGGTTAATACTTCTGCTGTTTGCCCCAACTTGGGAATACGGAGGCGATCGCCTACTTTGGGCATAAACCCAAGTTTTGGTTTTGCTGGTGTTGCTGGTTGATATTGCTGGGCAATTTGATTCAAAGCATTGGTTGCTTGCTGGGCATCTTGGGCTGTGGGTGTACCTTTTTGTAAGCGGCGAATTACTTGGGCGATTTCACCTTTAGCTTGGGCGATCGCTTGTTGCACTGCTACTTCCTGTGAAACCCGCAGAGCACTTTCTCTCTCTTGTAAAGCTGAGGCTTTTTCGGATACTTCTTTGTACAAACGTTCTGCTTGCTGCAACAAATTTTGTGCTTCAGTAGCTTTGGTTTCCTGGCGGCGACGTTGCGCTTCTAACCCAGCAATCACTTGGTTAACTTCATCTGTTGCCTCTCCGACTTGGGTTTTCGCCTGGGCGATCACTTCTGGTTTTAGCCCCAAGCGCAGAGCAATTGTTAGGGCGTTGGAACGTCCTGGTATTCCCCACAGCAGACGGTAAGTTGGCGACAGAGTACTTTCGTCAAATTCTACAGAGGCATTTTCAAACCGTTCATCTTCATACTTCAGCGCTTTGAGTTCACCAAAGTGAGTGGTGGCGATAGTTAGCTGAGCATGGTTAGCCAGATATTGCAACAAGGCGATCGCTAAGGCACTACCTTCAACTGGATCGGTTCCTGCGCCGACTTCATCGAGTAAGACGAGTGATGAGTGATGAGTGATGAGTGATGAGTGATGAGTTATTATTTTCTCCTGCCCCTCTGCTCCTCTGCCTCTCTGCTCCTCTACCTCCCCTACTTCCCCAGTCCCTAGAGCCTCTAAAATCCGACTGATACGGCGGATGTGACCGGAGAATGTGGATAGACTTTGCTGTAGAGATTGTTCATCGCCAATATCTGCCAATACTTGGTCAAACCAAGGAATTTCGACTGGTTCACGAGCGGGGACAAATAAACCCACTTTGGCCATCAATGCTGCTAATCCCAAGGTTTTCAAGGTAACAGTTTTACCGCCAGTATTTGGCCCGGTAATGGTTACTACCCGTATTTGTGGACTAATGAATAAATCTACAGGAACTACTGGTTGCCCTTGTTCGTGCTGTTGCTGCCACACTAACAATGGATGTCGCAAATGCCGCAAGGTAATGATTTCACTTTCCTCACGGTTGATAAATCGCGGGGGATTAGCTCCTAGCCAGAAACTATATCGTGATCTGGCGGTTGCTAGATCCAAAGTGGTAGCAATTGCTAATAACCTCTCCAAATCAGGTTTGACTGCTGCTACTTGCTCTGTTAAGATACGGCGAATCGTCTCTTCTTCCGCTTGCTCTTTTCTGATTATTTGCCGCAATTGGTTGCCTAGGGGCACGATGGAATTAGGCTCCACATACAGCGTGGCACCGCTGGTAGAAGTATCGTGGACAATGCCAGGGATGGCATCTTTTTGAGGTGCTTTCACGGGGATTACAAAGCGATCGCCCCGTTGGGTAATTAGCTGTTCCTGAACTGCTCCAGCTTTTGCCTGTAGGATATTTTGCAGCTTTTGAGTAATTTGAGTGCGTAATCGCCGCAAATCTGTGCGAATTTCTCCCAGTTTTAGGCTAGCGCGGTCAGTTACCTGTGCTCGTTCGTCTATACAGCGGTGAATTTCCTGTTCTAGTTCGGGATAAGTTCGTAAATCGGCAACTAAATCAGTCAGAATTGGCAAATCTTCTTGGTTGTCAATTACACGGCGTAAATTTCTGGCACCAGCGAGGGTGGTAGCGATCGCTAACAGTTCATCGCCTGTCAAAATTCCGCTGCGTTCTGCCCGTTCTAAGGAATCACCAATATCTTGAATTCCCTCAAACGATAATCCTGTAGTCAGACGGCTTTCTAGTTGGTAAACTTCTTTAGTTTGCCCTAACAACTGTTCGCTTTTTGCCTGAGACTCAGGCATTTTTAGTTGACGCGCAGCTGTCGCCCCCAGCTTAGTTGCCGCAAATGTGGAAAGGTGCTGGCAGAGGCGATGCCATTCTAGTAGTTCTAAGGTTTCAGATTGGATCAAGGCTTCAACATCTAATCTGAAATTATGGTAACAATTCTAGCCATTGTCTGACATTTAATTTAGCTTATGCAGCAGCGATTTCTTGCACTAGAACGTAGGGCTGGACAATGAGGGTATGAAATCGCTTGGTGCGATCGCCATTCCATTCTCCCACTTGTACTGGTGATGGCTTGGTAATCAATTGTTCATCAATCCATTGCTGTACTGAGGGAATATGATCGCTAGCGATCGCTTCCCCAACATCTAGCAAATTCAGTTCAGATGCCACTAAAATTACTGCGTCTCGCTGCACATGAGGAATCAACCACTCCCATTCTGCCTCATCTAATATTTCTGTTAATTCCGCTCTTAAATCCGACATTATTCTCTAATGTTGATATTATTCACTACTTCTTAGTTTATTACTCTTGGCTCTTGACTAAACTTCTGATTTCATCTCATCAATTTCAAACAAAGATACAATTACTCCGGCGATCGGAATAGAGATAAAAACACCTAGTAACCCTGCTACTCTAGCGCCTACTAGCAAAGCGAAGAATACTACTACAGGATTAAGATTCAGCGCACCTTGCATTATACGCGGTGCAATTAAGTTGTCTTGTATTTGCTGAAGCACAATACAAGCTGCCAATACTTTCAATGCTAACCAAACACCTTGAGACAACACAACTAGTGTGATTGTGCCTATTCCTAATGTCGCTCCTATACCAGGAATAATGTCAACGATTCCAACTATTACTGACAATATCAAAGCGAAAGGTACTTTTAATAATATGAACACTAGAAAAGTTGAAGTTGTGAGAAATAAACTTAATAACAATTGACCTCTAAAAAATCCTAGAAATGAGCGTCTGATTATATTTGTAAATCTATTGCGGCGCTGTTTTGGAACTATTTTCAAGATAAAATTCCAGAGTTTGTCTCCATCTAGTAACATGAAAAAAGCCACAACAGCAACCAATATAAAAGTTATAAAATTCGTCATAAAACCTTGTAAAATTGCCAAGCTAGTTACAAGGCTTGATACAGCTTGATCTCGTAATTGTCCTTCAATGGTACTTAAATCTATCTGAAGATTACGGCTTCGTAAAAATGCTTCTAATCGCTCTAATAGAGGTACTAAAGAATTTAAAAACCCAGTTATACTGTCAATTAATTGTTGTCCTTGAGATAAAATCGTTAAGCCAACAGTAACAGCTAAACCGCCAATAATTACAACACTAACCAAGAAAACTACAAGAACTGCTATACCGTGGGGCAAAAAACGCCGTAGCCATTTTACAGGATAGCTAAGCAAAAAAGCCAAAATTGCAGCAAATGTAAAAATAACTATAACTGCTTCAAAGTAAGCTAAAAGCTGTACAATCGCCCAACCAGAAGCCACCAAAAGTAAAAAGCGGACTAACGCCAGATTATTTAATCGATCCCAAAAGTTTTTGGCTTCAAAGCCGCTCATATTTCGTTTAGAGAGAAAGTGGTGGTCATTTTGCCTAGCAGTTGCATTTAAGCACAAAGTCTTATTTGATTTGCTATGACGCATTAACTTTAAACATATAGAGACTGAGTGGCGATCGCCACTTCCTTAAAGCATATTCCCCAGTATGATTTAACTCATCGCCCTAAATCATGCATCTCATTGATCACTGTGGTACATTTTTGTGTGATGGCTTCTAATTCTTCTTTATTAGTGGAACTAGGAGTATCAATTAATTTGCCAATCCTCACAGTAATGGGAGCAGATTGGGGTATTGCCGAGCCTTTTTTTAAAATCCCCTCAGTACCCCACAAACTTACTGGTAATATTGGTGCTTTTGCCTTCGCTGCTAGCAGCGCTGCGCCTCTTTTGGCGTCTGTAATTCGACCATCTGGGGTACGAGTGCCTTGCAAAAAAACACCGACAGCCCAACCTTTGTTGAGATATTCTAGGGCAGAACGGATAGCGGTGCGATCGGCGCTTCCTCGACTCACCGGGTAAGCACCATACAATTTAATCATTTTTGCCAAAATCGGGATATCGAATAACTCTTGTTTAGCCATATACGCCACTGGGCGACGTACACAATTAGAGACAATAGGTGGGTCAAAGTAACTAGCATGATTACTCACTACCACCAGTGGGCCTGATTGAGGGACATTTTCCACACCATAAATCTGACCCCGAAAGTAAGTATGAAGCATGGGGCTGACGACCGACCATTTAAAGGCGTGGTAAAGTGCCAGACTAATAAACGGTTCGCGGCTTTGAGACATAGGAAATTGGGGACTGGGTATCGGGGATTGGGTATTGGGGATTGGGCATGGGAGAGCCACTGCGGTCTTGGGGTCTCCTCAAGTGGAGCACAAGTGGCGTCATTGGGCATTAGAGATTGTATTAGGTAGGGATTAGTGGATTGAATATTGGGTTGAGGATTAAAAGAATTCTTTCCCAGTCCCTAGTCCCCAGTCCCCAGTACCCAATTCCTAGTCCGGTAATTCAGCGACATTACGGACGTTCTTTAAGATTAAATCAGGGCTAATACGTTTAATTAAACCAGTTAGCACGTTACCAGGGCCAATTTCTATTACTTGCTGGATGCCGTTTGCTGGTAATTGTAGAGAGATTTCTCGCCACCGTACCGAACCAGTCATTTGTTTGTTTAAACGCTGCTTTAAAATTTCGGCATCAATAGATGGAACTGGTTCTACATTAGATAACACTGGCACAACCGCTGGTTGAAATTCCACAGATTCTAGAATGTCTTGGAACTCCGCCGCTGCTGGTGCTATTAAGTGTGAATGAAATGCTCCAGAAACTTTTAAAGGAATAGCACGCTTAGCTTTAACTTGAGAAATTACCGCTTGTACAGCGTCCGGCGTGCCAGAGATTACAACCTGGGCTGGACTATTGTCATTAGCCAGCACTACATCGGGCGTTTCGGCAATGACTTTTTCCAACTGTTCGCGGTCAAAGTTCAACAAAGCAGCCATCATTCCACCTGCGGCACTATCCATAAGTTCCGCACGACGCTTGACTAAGTGTAATCCCGCCGACCATTCAAAGACACCAGCGACATAAAGGGCAACATATTCGCCCAAACTGTGACCAGCAACTAAATCTGGTTGATGTCCCCTTTCCCGGATGATATCGGCGAGAATGCTTTCTACTACATAAAGAATTGGCTGTGTATATAGCGTCTGTGATAACTTTTCTTCATCCTTGTGACAGATTTCTGTTACAGACCAACCCAAAATAGCCTCAGCTTGAACAAATTTGTCTTTGGCAGAGGGTATATCTAATAAGTCCATTCCCATTCCCAGTACTTGAGAACCTTGTCCGGGAAACACCCATGCAGTTTTAGTCATTGGTCATTAGTCATTGGTCACTTGTATGAGCGGCTTGCCTTGAGCGGAGCCGAAAGGAGCCGTAAAGCCTGCGGCATAGGTACGCTTAGGGCGCAGCCTCAAAGTAGAGAAGTATTAGTCATTGGTCATTGGTCATTGGGTACTTAGTGTAGGGAAAACTCTTTCCTAATTCCTAATTCCCAGTTCCTAATGCCCCTTCGGGTTCGCAGTCGCCTGCGGAGGGAAACCCTCCCGCAGCGCTGTCTTACCAGTCCCCAATCCCTATCTTCCCCATTGAAAAATTGCTGCGCCCCAAGTCAGACCGGCACCAAAGCCGGATGTAGCAATAATGTCATTAGGTTTAATTTTGTCTTGCCGTACTGCTTCATCTAGGGCTAGGGGGATGGAGGCGGCAGAGGTATTGCCGTACTGAGCAAGATTACTAATAACTTTATGTTGTGGAATATTTAAGCGTTGGGCAACAGCATCGAGAATCCGCTGATTGGCTTGATGCAATATTAGCCAATCGATTTTGTCAACACTGAGGTTAGCTTGAAACAAGGCTTTGTCAATGATTTCTGGCACTTTTTGGACGGCGAAGCGGTAAATTTCTTTACCGTTCATGGTTATGGGTTGGTAAGTGCCTTTAGTAATATTTACGCCTGGGAGCAGTTCTTGGGAAGAGGCTGCATAGGAAAGGTTGAGCTGATGATTTTGAGTACCATCGCTTTTAAGTGCAAATCCCAATAGGCGATCGCTTTTGGATGCTTGCAATACTATTGCTCCTGCACCATCACCAAACAATACACAGGTGCCCCTATCTTGCCAATCTACCCAGCGAGAGAGGATATCTGCCCCTATCAACAGTACATTTTGAAAAACGCCTGTTTTAATGTATTGGGCGGCTGTTACTAGCCCAAAAACAAAGCCGGAGCAGGCTGCTGTCAAGTCAAAGGCTACTGCTTTGGTGGCTCCTAATTCAGCTTGTATTTGACAAGCAGTACCAAACAAGTCGTCAGAAGTGGATGTCGCCAGCAGGATTAGATCTAAGTCAGATGCGGCGATCCCAGCAGATGCGATCGCCTGACGACTAGCCGCAGTGGCAAGTACACTCAATGACTCAGATGGCAGCGCTAATCGTCGTTGACGAATTCCTGTTCTTGTTGTTACCCACTCGTCCGATGTCTCAACTAATTCAGACAAGCTTTGATTGTCTAAGGAAGTTGCTGGTACTGCTGAGCCACTTCCGGTAATTGCTATCCCTAAGTTTTGCACTCTTAATCTCCCAAGCTATCAGCTTTTTGTCCTTTGTCCTCTCTTACAAAGTTCTGTTCGCCGGGAGCCGACGCTCAGACTTTGCGCTTTGTCATTTGTCCTTTGTCTTTCGTCCTTACAAATGACAAGTTACTCATGACTCATGACTAATCGCTAACCGCTCTCGCGCTCTAAAATATATTGAGATTGAATTCGTTGCAGCACCTCATTGTCAACGGCTTCTTTTGCCATCCGAATTGCGTTAAAAATTGAGGGTGCTTGGGAGCTACCGTGACCGATAAAACAGACTCCTGCAACACCTAACAGCAGAGCACCTCCATGTTCTGCATGATCCATCCGCTGCTTAATCCGCTTCAGGTTTGGTTTTAAAAGTGCGGAGCCGATTTGACCATGCAATCCTTGAGGTAATTCTTCCCGCAAGATTTGCAGAATTACCTCTCCGACTGCTTCGGCGAATTTTAATAATACATTGCCGACAAAGCCATCGCAAACAATTACATCAAAGCGGCCAGAAAGCACATCACGCCCTTCAGCGTTACCAATAAAAGTAATTTGGGTATTTTCGCGTAACATTTGGTGGGCGCGGACGGCTGCGTCATTGCCCTTAGAATCTTCTTCTCCAATATTTAACAAACCTACCTTGGGTTCGCTAGTACCTAAGACATACTGACTATAAGCTGATCCCATTACGGCAAACTGCTCTAAAAACTTAGGACGACAGTCTACATTTGCGCCGACATCAAGTACGAGTACTGGTTTGCCAGCTACGATTGTGGGAAAAACAGTCCCGATCGCTGGGCGGTCAATTCCCGGTAATCGTCCTAAGCGCAGCAAAGCTGCTGCCATTGCTGCTCCAGAGTGTCCGGCAGAAAAAACGGCATCTGCCTGTTGTTGTTTGACTAAATCCATAGCCACGTTGATAGAGGCCTGGGGTTTGCGTCTAACTGCGCTTAAAGGCTCCTCGTCCATCGCGATCGCCTCCTGTGCAGGAACGATCTCCACCTGCCCGAAATTTGTTTTTGGCGGCAAAGCAGCTTTAATTTGTTGGGGATCACCTACCAACAATACTTCTACACCCAATTCTTCTCGTGCCCGCAGTGCGCCAGCAACGATTTCACCGGGTGCGTGATCCCCTCCCATTGCATCAATTGCGATCCGTACGCGAGTCGATCCCATTGCTCAGAGCTATTAGAAACCTTACAAATTTTACCAGATGGCTTTGCTGAAAAAGCGTAAATTTATAACTGCCAATTGACTTCTGTTACTATTGCAACAAATTTGGGCAGCAGGCAAAAGATAATAACACGAAGTGTGGGGAATTGGGGACTCTTAAGAAGGGGAAAAGGTTAAAGAATAAAGGGATGGTTTTTCCTTTTCCCCCTTACCCCTTACCCCTTTCCCCAGTCCCTAGTTCCCAATCCCCAATACCCAGTCCCTAGTCCCCAGTCCCCAGTACCCAGTTAACTAAGGTACGAACGCCGTAACCAGTTGCTCCCGAACCGTTGTAGCCATTTTCTTTATCTGTCCACACTGGGCCAGCAATGTCTAAGTGTGCCCAAGGGGTTTCTTTGACAAACTGTTTGAGGAAAAGGGCTGCGGTAATGGCTCCACCTGGACGCGGGCCAGTGTTTTTCATGTCCGCAATACCAGATTTCAGCCCTTCAAAATATTTTTCTTCCATTGGCATCCGCCAAATCTTTTCTCCTGATGTTTCAGCAGCTTTTTCCAGTTCAGCAGCCACGGCATCATTGGGAGTGAACAAACCAGCTATGTCATCACCTAGAGCTATGACGTTTGCACCAGTCAAGGTGGCTAAATCAACGATCGCATCTAATCCCAGTTTCTCGGTATACACTAAGGCATCTGCTAGGGTCAAACGTCCTTCAGCGTCGGTATTATTCACTTCTATTGTTTTGCCATTAGATGCTGTGAGAACGTCTCCAGGGTGCATAGCGCGACCACTAATCATGTTCTCTGTTGCCGCTGAGATAAAGTGAACTTCAACATCTGGCTTGATCTGGGCAATTGCTTTTGCTGCGCCGAAGGTAGCAGCAGCTCCACCCATATCAATTTTCATGGTTTCGATGCCGCTACCAGCACCTTTGATATTGAGTCCGCCAGAGTCGAAGGTTAGACCTTTACCAATAATTGCTAGTTTGCGTTTGGGTGTACCTTCTGGCTTATAAGTCAGATGAATAAATTTAGGTGGCAATTCAGAAGCTTGAGCAACGCCCAAAAAAGCACCCATACCCAATTTTTCACAGTCTTCTCGTTCCAGAATTTCTACTTGCAAACCGTGATCTTTGGCGATCGCTTGGGCTGTTTCTGCCAAAGTAATTGGTGTAACTGCGTTGGCTGGGGCTGCTACCAACTGCCGTGCCAAGATTACTCCTGATACGATTTGATTGGCACGGCTAATGGCTGCTTCTTGTCCACCGAATCCTAGTAAATCTACGGTTTCGACTTGTGGCCCTTTATCTTCTGGCTCTGACTTAAAGCGAATATCTTGGTAAAGTGCCAGTTGCACACCTTCTGCGATCGCTTGGGCGGTTGCTGCGGGATCGTTGTTCCATAATGGAAAACTAAACCCCAAAGTTTTGCTTTTTTGCTTTTTGGCTACTCTGGCTACAGCCGCAGCAGCGCGTCGCAGGGTGTCTAATTTTAGTGCTTCTGGTTTTCCTAAACCTACTAGAATCACTTTACGAACTGGGCTACCAGCACCTACGCGGGTGAAAATGGTGCTGTTAGCTTTTGCTGTAAATTCCTCTTCGGCAATTAGTTCTTTTAAAATCCCGCCAAGTTTGTCATTTAAAGTTGCCAGTTCACCAGTTAACTCTACTGCATCTTCAAATAATCCAATTGCCAAACTATCGCCTGCCCACTCTAGCAAAGGCGTATCACTAGGTTGAATTGCCATTTTTGGATTTTGTGTAAGTATTCCTTCTTGTACCAGTATTGCTCAAAATTCTTGCTTCATGCTTGCAGAGGGAATGGGGCATTGGGGATTATTACCCAGTTTTCGAGAACTCCAACTAATAAATTATCTAATCTTGTGGGGTGGACATCATGCCTGCCGAGTTAATAAGACGGGCCAGACGCCCATCCCATAAGAAGTAAGATACTTTAGTTGCTTTTTTGCTGGAATTTACCGCAATCTATATGTAGATATTGCAGACAGCATCTCTGCTATTGAGCTGCTATTCAGTGAATATACTAGCAACTATATCGGGCCGCAAGGATTGGGAAAATGGCAGGTAATGGAATTGCGATCGCTTATCGGCAAACTTGTGGAAGCAGATATCCCTGTAATTCCCGTCTTGCTACCAGGAGTTAAAGAAATTCCACATAATTTGGACTTTCTTAAACAACTGAATTGGGTAAGTTTTAGCAATGGGTTAGATGATAATGAAGCACTAGATCATCTAGTGTGGGGAATTACACAGGAAAAGCCGATCACAGAAGTTCAAGCCGATGACCTCAGTTCTGAGAAGGGAGTAAACTACAGGCGATTGCGGGATTTGCTAGCAGCAGGTAAGTGGCAAGAAGCGGATACGGAAACTTTCACTGTTATGTTCCAAGCATCTGGCAGAGAAAAGGAACGTTGTCTTGATCGCGAATCCATCAAAAATTTTCCCTCTACTGATTTACGCACCATTGACCAACTTTGGGTGAAATACAGCAACGGGCGCTTTGGCTTCAGCGTTCAAAAGAAAATTTATCTCAGCGTTGGTGGCAAGGCAGATGGTAAATATCATGAAGAAGCTGAAGATAGGTTTTGCGATCGCGTGGGATGGAAAGTGCAAGGAAGTTGGATAAACTACCCGGAAGAAGTAAGCTTTAATACCTCAGCACCAGAGGGACATCTACCTGATGGTGGGGTCTGTTGGTTGTGGGGTTGGTCAGGTTTAAGGGGGGTTCTTCTCTCGCGTCGAGACTTGTAAACTTTAACATCTAAGGCTTTCCTTCGATTATTTAGATTCCCGACTTCTTAAAGAAGTCGGGAATCTGTGGCAAGGGATCTTTGGCGATCGCTTCAGAAATTTTCTTCATATACTGTGGTGATCGCCTTTCCTCATTACTTCATCAAAAAACACATAAAATCAATTTTAATCAGCAAAATGGCATATTGCTTTATCATTTCATCAAATACTTACTCAAAATGCTTAAATGCTTTCTCAAAACGCGGTTTGTTTACTCAAAATGCTTAAATGCTTTCTCATTTCAGTAAATTTCGCAAGCAAAAACACATGTTACTTTCTCAAACTGGGGTTTACTTTCTAATTTCAGTACATCGCGTATTTATTTTGGTGTTTTCCGCAAGTAAAAAGGCAGATTGCTTTCTCGATGCCCTTATTTTATAACTCATTTGAGTAATTCACGCAATCATAAGCTGTTATGCCTACAATACGAACTATCAAATATAATTAACTTATCAGATAATTACTAAAAAAAATTTGTTATATGGAACCATCAAATCTACGTACAAAACTCTTGAAAGAAATAAATCTCATTCCTGAAGAAAAGCTGGAAGAATTATATAATTTTATTTATTATTTTAGAGTTGGTGTGGAAGCATCTAAAGGTACAGCAGAACGAATAATGCAGTTTGGTGGTTGTTGGTATGATATGTCAGATGAAACATTGGCTGACTTAAACGAAGAAATAATCACACGTCGCCAGCAGGATTTTTTGCGAAGAAGAAGCGATGAAACCAGCCTTGGTTGATACCAACATTTTATCCTTATTTTTCCGCAATCAATCCCTGATGATTGAAAATTTTAATGCGTATGTTAAAGAATATGGCAAAATCAATATTAGTATCATCACCTATTACGAAATAGTTAGCGGATTGAAGCACCGTGACGCACAGAAACAACTAACATCTTTTTTATAATTTGTCTCATATAATACAGTTTTGCCTCTAACTACAGAATCTACAACAATTTCTGGTGATATGTATGCCAAGTTAAGAAAGAAGGGGACACCAGTAGACGATATCGATATTCTAATAGCAGGAATTGCTATTACTAACAATTTGGTTATTGTGACTAATAATCACAGAGATTTCGAGAAAATTGAAGGCTTAGAAATTGAAGATTGGAGTCAAAGTAATTCGTAAACGCCATTATTTCAGTAATTCACGCAATCATCAAAGCGATGGGCTACGCCCCGCCTTAGGCGATCGCACATTCTCTATTCCTCATTTCTAAGATTAAATTTAGCAGCGATCGCATCAATCACTTGTTGCTCAACTGGTGTAGTCTGATTGTCAAGTTGGGCAATTTTTTTGCACTGCGCCAGTAAAGGTATGGCAAAATCACGGTTGAGTTGACTAATTAAGGTATCTAAAGGCTGGGGTGACTTAATATTTTGCGCTATGGCATCCAAAGAGGCAGAACTCAAGTTCAGCGCTTTTAACTCTGGTAAAATTTCTGACCAAGTTTTTTCTGGATGACTCGCCAGGATCATGTGAACTAAGATTTGATCCATGATTGCCTCTTGAGCGATCGCTTTTTCTAGATACTTTTCGCTCTCTGCTTTTAAATTTGCCAATGTTTGTGGAGAGTTGAGGGAAGTTGATTCATCCAGCTTCGTTTCATAAAACCGACAAGCAGCATACCCCAATGAATAGATCATCGTTGCATTTGAGCTAGCGGCGATCGCTGCACCAGCAAAAGGTACATTTCGCAGCAAACCTAAACCCGCAGCTTTCAAAAGACGACCACCACCCAACGCTAGACCAAAAATTGCTAAAACTTCACCCTTGCGAGCCGGGTCTTTTAAATTTAAGCCATAAGCAGATGCAATCTGATAAAGCATTTCTGACTGCAATTTTGTTGTTGCTGCTAAATCAATTGCTAGGAATGCTACTGCAACTCCTGGCAAAATACTAGTTGCTAGTCCAATTCCGCCTGCTTGAGTTGCTTTTTCCACCATAATTCGGTGGGAAATCTGACTGGGTGATTCATTGGGATATTGTTGCTTTAATTTATTCACCGCAACTTCTGCTTTCTCCAAATCCACAACATCAGTAGCACCAATCAGCCAATTAAGATTTAATACTCCAGATAGTTTTCTAATCAGCCAATTTTCGCTGAGGCGATTCACTACATTTCCGGTGGTTTGAGTTGTTTGCTCAATTAAGTTGTGTGTTTGTTTCGTCGCTGCTTGTCCCACTTCAATTGCTATATTGACAACTTGGGCGACATTTTTGACAAAAGACTCGAATACAGACGGCTCCTCTTGTGCTGATGGTTTATTATTGATTTCTACTTCTAAAGATTTTGTGGGTGAATTAACTGATTGGTTCACCTTTGTTTGTTGTTGGGGTTTGTCTGTCATTGCTCAGCACCGTCCTGAAAGTCTTTCTATTCAGGTTATAGCGAAAGTTTAAGGGGCTTGACATCTCCCAACAAGTACAATTTGTTAAATAAAAGGTGAATAATGTTGAGCAGATAATATTGCTATTTGGTATTTTCAGCCTACTCAAAATCAATAATTCTCTGGTATTAACAACTGTATTAGTCCCTCAACAATTGGAGCATATTGCTCAGAGGTCAGTGTTCCTAGATACGCCAATATTCGGTGCGTGTCTAACTCCCTGACTTGATCCAGCAGTCCTATGGAAGGCTGAGATAACCCACCAGCACCAGCTTCCAGACGTGGATATCAACTGGGATTATTGCTCGCCCATGAACCTGTTTGGGTAGTCAAAGGTCTAATCATTAGCATTGGATAGCGGACTTCTCCCCAAGGTAAGCCAACCACTACAACAGGTCTAGTTCCTTGTTGCTCTCGTCCTCTGGGAATATGGTTGAGTAAAGTTACTATGACCACATCGCCACATTGCAAGTAAATCAGGCTGGAGCATCCTTACCGCCGATAACTGCTAGCCCAACTCCGGGGATATACTACTCTACTGGCTTGCCTTTTGGCTGTCCTTCGTGTCCCCAATTATAAGGGTCTGATTCTAGTAAATCTTCTTCTGCTTGTGTAATCTGCTCATTCAGCATTTGCCACAATCTGCGTTTTTCTTAAAGTCCTAGTGAAGCGATCGCATTTACTAAGGATTCAAAAGGAATTTGGAGTTTTACAATTTTTTGGCTCATGAGATGTGTTGGCAATATTAATTAAAGTGTAAGCTGTTTAACATAGAATCTGCATCCATTCGGTAGTCAGAATGCTTGCAAATTCCGGTTTTTTCATTTTGAATTGCCAATAAAGAATTTATTTTATACGGATGATTTAACTGTTTGAGACTTACTTTCTAAAAAGTTTTGGCTTTTGAGAATCTCATAGAGATTAATATCTTTTTCCAGTAAGCAGGCGTGTCCGCTATCAGGAAGTACCATCGTTTTAGCATTGGGTAAAATATTGGCTATCCGCTTCACTTCACTTACAGAAGGCAAAAGTCGATCACTAGCACCAGCAATTAGCAACGTTGGTTGAGTCAGGCGACGTAACTGCTTTTCATCCACATTAAACTCGCGTACTAAAGACAATCGCCACAGCACCGTTGCAGGCGGGACAGAACGCATAGTTTTTAGTAGTTCATGGCGATCGCTTCTGGAGATGCGTGGCAAAGATGCTAAAAAAGGTAATAACCCCAATGCCCCAATATCATAAAGTGATTCTGGTACAAAGGAAGTTAGTTGAGATGCCGAATTCAACCAAGGGCGCAGCCCAAAGGCAGAAGCCGGGTTAATTATAATAATTCGCTTAAATAACTGCGGCGTTTGGATTGCCACTTTCATTGCCAAACAACCACCAAAGGATTCACCACACAGGTAAACTGACCTCTGGGAGCTTTTTTCTAATTCTGCATGGATCAAGTTCAATACATTCTTAGTTAGTACATCCCAGGTGGTCAGGTCTTTGCGTGGGAGTGCCAAACAGCGGACATCAAAGCCAACTTCTAATCCTGCGGTTTGCGATCGCAATAGTTGACCTGTTCCATCCATTCCTGGCAAATATACAAACAGTGGATACTCTGGTTGTATTCGTTTAGGAGTAAGGAAACAAGGGCTTAACTCAACTTCTGGCATTGTAAAATTTAAATTGAATTTCCTAGTTTGAGCAAATTTGTTCTGTTAAAACCTATACTTTATCGGTTTGGATTGATACGCAATTTGCAGCGCGACAGTGTAATCAAAACTCTCATAAAATCATAGCGTGGAGAGTATAAACCCCGTTTAAAGTAGCTGAAGTTACTAGCGATAGTTAAACTTAGATTATGCAACATAGCAATTAACTTATCGGGAATAGGTACAAGCTAATTTAAAAATCTGACGTTGCAGAATATATTAATTTTTGGTCAATAAGTTGATTACTCCTTGTCTTATATTTAGCTATGCAGATGTAGAAGGGCTAATTGACACATAAACAGTCTGAAACGCCCTAATAACAGCCTTGACGTAGTAAGTTGCTAATTTCGCCATGACAGTGTTCTGTTAGTTCAGCCACAACTGTTCTGGCTTGTTTACCGTGATATTTTTTTTGATGTTGAGGCGTAATCCAATAAGGATGACCAATGAGCACGGCTACCCGACGATAGAGTACTAGAGGATGCCAACCAGACTGATTAAATAAAGGTTCTGAAGGGTCAAATAAACTCAAAAGCCGTAAGGGAAAGCCAGAAGTGTTTACCTCATCTAACGAGGCGATCGCGATCGGCAAAATTGCTAAATCCCGCACATCAGCTCGTAATGCCAAATGGGCAAATCCCCGTTGAAATTCACCCACCATGTTTGGCTGAGTAAATTTCACCATTGGTTCGGTTCCTTCTGGAAATACTCCTACCATCTGCTTAGAGCGCAACAACGTCTGTGATTGCACAAAAAAGCTTTGCTGGCGGTTATGAGTTTCTTCTAAGGGAAAACACCCTAATTGTCCGGTAACAATCTCCCGCATTATTGGCACTTGTCCCATGTAGTGATGGCAAGCAAAGCGAATCGGACTCGATAACGCCTCCATCAAAACCAGTGCATCCATAAAGCTGCGGTGATTGCTGACTACCAACACGCTTGCATCCTGGGGAATGCGATCCTCATAATAACGAAACATTTGTGTTGAGAGCGCCGCCAGGAAAGCGCGAGAAATATCCAGGGGGCTATTTCGACTCATACCTAATCAATATATTTTACTGAAAAATATTGCAGTTTATCTTAACCTAATTTTTACATTTCTTTACTACTGCCACGACCGCCTTAAGATAGAAATGTCCGAACTGCAAAGCAAACGATATTTTCCGAGTTCTAGCTTATGTATTCATAATCACATTTGTGTGTAATAAAAAGCATTGAAAAGCATTATTTTTATCTAATTTCTGTCTTGTAGGTGATAGATAAGCTGGATTTATATCTATGATCAAACAATCGTTAAATCTAGAAACTTGCTAATATCAAGGTGTTATTTGAAAAAAAGGCAGTATTGTTATATAATTACGTGGTTTTGCCGATAAAAGTAAGATATAAAACGTTTTAATTAATAAGTTGTTTTTTATTCTGCATGAATCTAGTGGATAAAACAAAAAAGACATTTGCACTAACAACACCGTTATATTATGTAAACGATGTGCCTCACATTGGCAGTGCTTATCCAACAATGGCAGCAGATGTAGTAGCACGGTTTCAAAGGCTGCTGGGGCATCAGGTACTACTGATTACAGGTACAGATGAGCATGGGCAGAAAATTCAACGAGCCGCTGAAAGTAAAGGGCTACCGCCTCAAGAATTTTGTGATGAAATTGTGCCCAGCTTTGTCAGCTTATGGCAGTTGTTGAACATTCAATACGATCGCTTTAGTCGGACTACCGCGACTCGTCATGAAGCGATTGTTAAAGAATTCTTCGGGCGAGTTTGGGAAGCTGGTGACATCTACCAGGGACAACAACAAGGCTGGTATTGTGTATCTTGCGAAGAATTTAAGGAAGAACGGGAACTGTTAGAGGGACGGCGTTGCCCAATTCATACTAATAAGGAAGTTGAGTGGCGAGACGAGCAAAACTACTTCTTCAGCTTATCTAAATATCAAACTCAACTCGAAGAGTTCTACCAATCTAAACCGGATTTTATCCAACCAGAGAGTCGGCGAAATGAAGTTTTGAGCTTTGTAAGCCAAGGGTTGCAAGACTTTTCAATTTCGCGGGTAAATCTAGATTGGGGTTTTCCAGTACCAGTTGATTCCAAGCACACTCTTTATGTTTGGTTTGATGCGCTGCTGGGTTATGTAACTGGATTGCTTGAACCAGATGCAGAGCCGACTTTAGCAAATGCTTTAGAGACATGGTGGCCAATCAACCTGCATCTAATTGGTAAAGATATCCTGCGTTTCCATGCAGTTTACTGGCCAGCAATGCTGTTGTCAGCTGGCTTACCCTTGCCAGAGCGAGTTTTTGGGCATGGCTTTTTGACCAAAGATGGTCAGAAGATGGGGAAAACTATGGGCAATACCCTTGATCCCGTAGATCTAGTTCAGCGCTATGGTAGTGACGCCGTTCGTTATTACTTCCTTAAGGAAATCGAATTTGGCAAAGATGGAGATTTTAATGAAGTTAGATTCATTAATGTTCTGAATGCAGATTTGGCAAATGATTTAGGCAATTTGCTCAATCGCACCTTGAACATGGTGAAGAAATACTGTGCTGGCAATGTACCATCAATTGCCAATGAAGCTATTGCTGATGAGAACCCTTTGAAAGCGATCGGTTTACGTCTAGGGGAACAGGTAAAACAAGCCTATGGGGCGCTAGCTTTCAATCAAGCCTGTGAGGCTATCCTGCTACTGGTGCAAGCCAGCAATAAGTTTATTGATGAACAAGCTCCTTGGTCATTATATAAGCAAGGACAGCAACAAGCATTAGAAAAAGTACTCTATGCAGTTCTAGAATCAGTTAGACTAGCAGCTTATCTCCTATCCCCCATTATTCCCAACATCAGTAGCGATATTTATCAGCAGCTGGGTTTTGGAATAGATTTTAACGATCAAATACAAAGTTCAATTACTGTTCCTTTTGCCATTCACGCAACATGGGGGATACTATCCAGTAAACAACAGTTGGGTACACCCCAACCCATTTTTAAACGCATAGAACCCCCAAAAAACGATTAAACCTTATCAAACTCCAATTTTGTTGAATCTCTACTAAATTCTGTCAAAAAATTTATCGGGGCTTAACTGAAGTTAGCCCCTGAAGATTATCATAAGCCGCTCTAGCTCGCATGTAAAAGTTGGTAATTTGTATCAAAAATAACAGGGATAAAACTGAGGTATGACAACAATGTTGAATAATTTGGAAAACGACTCAATATTTACGCCAGAACAAGTTTTGGAAAATCGGGGTCGGGTCGCTATATTTATTGATGGCTCAAATCTATTTTATGCAGCACTGCAACTAGGGATTGAAATCGATTACACGAAGCTGTTATGTCGATTAACTGGAGGTTCTAGACTACTACGAGCTTTTTTCTACACTGGGGTTGACCGGACAAACGAGAAGCAGCAAGGGTTTTTGCTGTGGATGCGTCGTAATGGCTATCGAGTCATCGCTAAAGATTTAGTGCAGCTACCAGATGGCTCCAAAAAAGCTAACCTGGATGTAGAAATAGCAGTAGATATGATGGCATTAGTCGATTCTTATGATACCGCCGTATTAGTGAGTGGTGATGGAGACTTGGCATACGCGGTGAATTCGGTCAGCTATCGTGGTGTGCGGGTAGAGGTAGTGAGTTTGCGTTCGATGACTAGCGATAGCTTAATTAATGTTAGCGATCGCTATATTGATTTAGAAGCCATCAAAGAAGATATCCAAAAAACTCCTCGCCAAAGCTATCCATATCGACCGTTATCTAGTATGGGTTTTTTGGAAGACCCAAGAGCGAGTGATGGACACCTAGAAATTCAAGAATAATGAAGCATCAATTTAATCAGAGGGGAAGACAAGAGAAGGGGGAGACAAGAGGAGGAGAACAACAGGGGAGAAGGAGAAACACAAAGGGAGAGATCAGAAAAATTTTTCACTCACTTCCTTTACTCCTCCACTCGTATACTCCTCGCTTGCGTCCCTCCTTTTTTATTTTTTTAACCTTTTTGATAATTGGGTTAGTTGGCTGCGGGGGAAAATCCCCCATAGCCTCCAAATCGACTGATTCAGGTACATCTGAGCGGGACAGCAATTTAACTTTCTTTGATGTGACTTTAGAACAGGCAGATGAGGTAGGAAGACCAGTTTGGAAAGTCAGAGCCAAGCAGGCAAAATACACTCAAGAAAAACAAATTGGTCAGGCCGAAAGTCCGTATGGTGAACTTTACCAAGATGGCAAAGTAGTTTACCAAGTCAAGGCAGATATAGCAGATATTGAACAGGATGGGAAACAGTTATTTCTTAAAGGTAAAATACTTGCCACAGATCCTCGCAATGGGATTGTGTTGCGAGGTAATGAATTAGAATGGCGGCCCAAAGAAGATTTATTAATTGTCCGTAATCAGCTAAATGGCACTCATAAACAACTCCAAGCAGTAGCGCAGGAAGCACGAGTCAAAACCCGCGAACAACGCATGGAATTTTCTGGAGGGGTAGTTGCAAATTCAGCTGATCCCCAAATGCAAATAAGAACCGAGCATTTGATCTGGCAGATTAAAGAGGAGAAATTAATTGGCGATCGCCCTATACAAATTGACCGCTACAAAAATAATCAAATTACTGACCGTGGCAGGGGAAATTCTGCCGAAGTTAACTTAAAAACTAAAATTGCTACTGTCAAACAAAATGCCCAGATGGAATTACTAGAACCCCCAATACAAATAGCTAGTAACTCTATGATCTGGAATATGAATGCCGAAACTGTCAATACAAATTCACCAGTGCGTGTCTACCACCAAACTGAAAAAGTTACAGTAACCGCCAATCAAGGCGAAATGAAAATACCACAAAAAACGGTTTATTTAACAGGTAACGTCAATGCCGTTGGGCAGCGTCGCCAAGCTCTAAAATCTAATACGCTAACTTGGTATTTAGATAATAAGTTAATTGAAGCTCAAGGAAATGTAGTTTATCGGCAAGTTGATCCACCATTAAATTTTACAGGTGAAACAGCCGTCGGTAATCTGCAAACCGAAAACATGGTGGTAAAAGGTGGTAGTTCTGGCAACAGAGTGGTAACGGAGATTATTCCGCAGGAAAAAGCAAAGCCTCAATAACTAACAGCCAAAAGTCATTTTAAATTAACAAATGACAAATGACTAACTTCTAAACAAAATGTCATTCCGATCGCCTGCACCCAGTTGAGGTAGAGAATTGATAGCTGAGTGGGGTGTGAGAGCAGCAGGAACAGAAGGAGCTACTTGCAACTGTTTTACCAGACGTTGCAACAGGTTGTCTTGTCCTGTACGGAAAGCTGACACATTTGTGCCACGGTTGATAATAGCGAACCAAACCAAACCGCGATCGCGTGTAGGCATAACTCCAGCTAAAGCACTAACATCTCGGAGAGTACCAGTTTTGATCACAGTGGCAGCAGGGATGTGTCTGGAATGCATTGTGCCTCGGTGATCGAATCCAGACACAGGAAATAAATCAGCTAAAGTCAGCTTATGGGCGACTGCTTCTCGTTGTAGCGTCATCAACATCGCACAGGCAGCTCTTGGGGAGATCCGATTTTCTGGCCCCAAGCCGGAACCATTGATTAACTGAATTTCTGACTGCGGCACTCTAGCAAGGTTTGCTGCTGTTGATTCTACTACAGTTGCTCCTCCCACTGACTCTGCTAGCATCTCTGCCATTTCATTGTTACTAAAAACATTCATCTCCTTGATAAGTTGCTGCAAGGGTAGAGAGTGGTGACGTAGTAGCAAGGTTTGTTGAGGGTTTAATTGTGGCTCAAATTTGACACTACCTGCAATTACGACTTGAGGCTTGGGTGTACCCTTGGGCATGATTGAGTGTATGTAATTAGCGGGGCGAGTCCAAGTCTTATGATTCATCGCTTGCTTGAGGAATTGACCTGCCATTAACGGATGACGTTGGAAATTCATGGCGAAATTGCCAGTAATTACCAAATTCCCTTTTACTTGCTTGATCCCCATTTTATTGAGAGTATTACCAAGGGCGATCGCTTCTTCCCAGACAAACATCGGATCGCCACCGCCAGCAATTACCAAATCGCCTTTTAAAACCCCATTTACCACTGGCCCTGTAGCACTTACCAAAGTCTCAAATTGGTGATCTGGCCCCCAAGTTTTTAAAGCAACTAGTGAAGTGGCAATCTTAGTTAAGGAGGCAGCAGGCAGAGGTGTCGTACCTTGGTGATTGGCCATCAGCATCGGCCCGGACTGCATCCAAATTCCCTGACTTCCCGTCAGATTTTGTACTACTAATTTCGATGTTATTAGTCCCTTGAGATATTGTTGGACTGTAGTAGCCCCAGTTGGATTTGGATCAGGGGCAAGAACTAAGCCAGGGCTACTTTGCCAAGCCAATGCATCTAAGGCATCAAAAGGCTTAATTTGTACACCAGCCATTTCCAGCCAGAGTGATGCTAAACCTGAACCCAGCAATTCCACAAGCATGTTTTATTCCCCTATTAAAATGTAGTAAGTTGTTTCCTGTGCTAATATACAAGCTTTTTACAGGTAATCAGCATTGAGTCATTACAAATAGTATTTTTCTTATCCAAAAATACAAATGATATTGCTTTTGTTTGGCATTTTACAATCCTAGAATGGCTATGGCTGATAACTCTAGGCACAAGAAAAGAGAAAATTTCTAACTAAAGTAGTGCTAGCAATTGGTTTCAAAAATAAATTTAGAGTTAGGAATAAATTTTATAAAGAAAATTGAACTTCATGTTTTTATAAACCCGAAAAACCTGGGAATTGGCTCTCATGATAAACCTCTTCTAGGAAAAGAAAATGCCAAGGTGGCAAGTTTAAGAAGAAATGCCAGGGTGGCAAAATCCACCCTTGACACCTACTTCCTTTCTGGATGTGCCGCATCTTCTGCTGAAGGAGTACCTATCTGGTTAATAGCTGCAATCATTTGATACAAGCGTCCTAAGTCGCGTTGATTGAAGTACAAGATGAGGCGGGGTAGTCCAACAGTTTCATCTTGTGCTTCTTGAGGTAACGCCTGACTTTTTTCAATCCGTCCTTTAAGAATAATGTCGCTAAAATCAGCATTTAGTTGCTCTACAAGAGCATCAGATAAATCTGTCTTAAGGCGGATGACTAAACTATCACCTACGTAGCGACAGGAATGATAAACCTGATAAAAACCGGTAATGGCATCGCAAGCCACATCTAGATTGTCTGTCACTGTATAAAGGCTGGGGTCTTCGGGACTCACAAGACCGTTTTGCACTAACTGCTTATCAATGTATTCGCTCCAAGACCGCCAGTAATCACCACCAGGATGATCAATTAAAACTAGAGGTACTGGGCCAAATTTACCAGTCTGACTCAGTGTCATGCACTCAAAAGCTTCGTCTTGCGTACCAAAGCCTCCAGGAAACAAAGCGACAGCATCACTTTCTTTGAGAAGAAACAGCTTGCGCGTAAAGAAATACTTGAAGTTAATTAACTTGGGATCGCCCTCAATAAATGGGTTTGCTTGCTGTTCAAAGGGCAACTGAATATTTAAGCCAAAGGAATTTTCTCGTCCAGCACCTTCATGACCAGCTTGCATAATGCCACCGCCACCGCCTGTCATGACCATAAATCCCAATCGAGAAACAGCTTGAGCAAACTCAAGCGCCATGTGGTACTCTGGTGTATCTGTAGCTAGGCGAGCAGAACCAAAAATCGTGACTTTGCGAACATGTCGGTAGGCATGAAATAGCTGGAAACCGCGCTCCATGTCTGCTAAAGCTGCTGATAAGATCTTCCAGTCGAGACGATCAATTTCACTATCAGCCAGACGGACTATTGTAGCCAATGCCTGTTTGATAAATTGCTGATGTTTTAAGGTCGGTAAATGATCAATTAATTCAGCGATATCCGCCTGGAGAGACTCTAATGTGTCAAAAGACGCAGATGAAGTCATGAGAACTGCCGCAACAATGGCATTATATTTTACCTAAATTTAGTGTGCAAGTTATCAAAAACTGCTGTGCTTACTTTAAGAAATGCCGAATAATTAAATCATTTGACCTTAATGTCACTTATCCATAGGAAAGTTAACAACTATCGGTGGAATAACATTATCTGCGGTGAGTTGTGTTTTGGTTACTGGTTGTGGATGTAAAGGCGTTGGTGTTAGCTCACTATGTTTACCAGTTTGATTCCATAAAATCATTGACAGTAGCCTATCTACTAAGCCGTTATTTCTGCTGTTGCTACCAACTAAGACATCTGGAATCAAGCGTACATTGCGATCGCCTATAATCTGCATCAGTTGCATTGCTGTAAATCTTGTTACCCCAGAGCTTCCACACCAGCCCGGTAAGTTTTTGTGGCGTTACCTGTGGCACAGATACCTTTTAGTTAAGTGTTAACTTAACTAAGGCTGGCTTCGATTTCTTAAACTTGGCGTAATTTTAAAAAAATTAATAAATATTTTATTAGGTTGGGTATTACCCAACCTAATAAGCGAGATAGAAAGTCAAATTAGACCATACCACCAGCGGCTTGAAACCGAGCGCGGGCACGTTTTAAGGCTTGGGTTGCCTGGATTTGTGCTTGACGATCATCTGCTGTCACTTGATTTAGACGGGCTTCTGCTTGGTTGTAAGCAGTGCGGGCTTCCTCAAGGTTAATTTTGTCACCTCGTTCAGCACCGTTAACCAGAATTGTCACTTCATTTTCTTCGACTTCGGCAAAGCCACCCAAAAGGGCGATCGCTTGCCAATTCTGATTTTTAGCGGCACGTACTCGCATCACACCCGTATCTAGGGCGGTCAAAAGTGGTGCGTGTCCAGTCAAGATACCTAACTGACCAGTAGTGCTGGGCAAAACTACTTCTTCAGCTGTGGCGTCCCACACCGTTTTATCTGGGGAAATTACACGGACGGTTAATGTCATTTGTCTTTTGTCCTTTGTCCTTTGTCTTTTGCAATTTGCCATTAGCCATTAGCACTTGAACTAATGACCCTTACGGGTTCGCCAGTCGCTCATGGGGAGCCACCCCCTTGCGGAGGTTCCCTCCGTTGTGGGGAGTGGCGTGGAAACCCCCTTGGCGCTAGCCTCTCCCTTTGGGAGAAGACCGCGCTGGCTCACTAATGACTGATGACTAATGACTAACCTTTGATTTTTTCGGCTTTAGCGATCGCTTCGTTAATATCGCCAACCAAGTAGAAAGCCTGCTCTGGCAGGTCATCCAACTCACCAGATAGAATTTTCTGGAACCCTTTGATAGTATCTTCCAACTTCACATACTTACCAGGAGAGCCAGTAAACACTTCTGCCACAAAGAATGGCTGAGACAAGAAACGCTCAACCTTCCGCGCCCGTGCCACGACTAAACGGTCTTCTTCAGACAATTCATCTAGACCCAAGATGGCGATAATGTCTTGGAGTTCTTTATAACGTTGTAGAGTAGATTGTACGGCCCGGGCAGTATTGTAGTGTTCGTCACCGACAATACTGGGCTGTAACATGGTGGAAGTCGAACCGAGGGGATCCACAGCTGGATAAATTCCCTTAGATGCCAAACCGCGAGACAGTACTGTCGTTCCGTCTAAGTGGGCGAAGGTGGTAGCAGGTGCGGGGTCGGTGAGGTCATCCGCAGGTACGTATACTGCTTGAATGGAGGTAATTGAACCCTCTGTGGTGGAGGTAATCCGCTCTTGCAGTTCACCCACGTCTGTTCCCAATGTCGGCTGATATCCTACCGCTGAGGGCATCCGTCCCAGCAACGCAGACACTTCCGAACCTGCTTGTACGAACCGGAAGATGTTGTCAATAAACAACAGCACATCTTGCTTGTTAACATCTCGGAAGTACTCTGCTACTGTCAATCCAGAAAGACCAACCCGCATTCTAGCTCCGGGTGGCTCGTTCATTTGACCATAGACTAGAGCAATCTTTGACTCGTTGAGGTTGTCTTTATTGATAACCCCAGATTCCATCATTTCGTTGTAGAGGTCATTGCCTTCGCGAGTGCGTTCACCCACGCCAGCAAATACAGATACTCCACCGTGCTGAGTAGCGATGTTGTTAATTAACTCCATCATGATCACGGTTTTACCGACACCAGCACCGCCGAACAGACCAATCTTACCGCCACGTCGATAGGGAGTCAGGAGGTCAACAACTTTAATCCCAGTCTCAAACACGGAAGGTTTAGTTTCCAGTTCAGTGAATTTGGGAGCAGAACGGTGGATGGGTAAGGTTGCCTCAGCATTTACAGGCCCCTGATTATCTACGGGTTCGCCAAGGACGTTGAAAATTCGACCCAAGGTCGCTTTACCAACTGGCACCCTGATGGGAGCACCAGTATCGACAACTTCCAGACCACGCACTAAACCATCGGTGGTGCTCATAGCAACAGCCCGCACCTGGTTGTCGCCCAGCAATTGCTGTACTTCAACGGTCAGGTTGATTTCTTGTCCAGCTTCGTTAGTGCCTTTGATGGTCAATGCGTTGTAGATTTGCGGCAATTTCCCGCCGGGAAATTTAACGTCTACAACTGGACCAATGATTTGGGTAATGTAACCAATGTTTGTTTTTTCTGCGGTTGTGACCATGCTGCGCCTAATGATTGAAGCTATATTTCAGATAAGGTCGAAGAAGACATAATGATTAAGCAATGTCATCTTTCACTCTAGCACCGGAGGGGGACATAACTCCCTTAGTAATTCCTTAAAAAAGAGCTTGCCTACTTTGGCTGTAACCCTCATCATGAAAAGCTTAGCCTGCTGACCAGCTGCTTTGGGGAAGATATTTGAAATATTAGGTTAAATTCTCAAATGGCTGGGGGAGACTTAAAACCGAAAATAGCCGTGTTAGGCGATCGCTAACACGGCTGTTATAGAATGGTTAAGGTTTTTAGCCTACACTGTGGCTTAAGCTTTCTCTTGCTGCTTGTGTTTCCAACAAAAAGTCATCAGTAATAAAAGTATCCAGATTGTTTTGAAACGTTGTCCGATCGCTAAAAAGACTACCAGCTTGTGCTTGCTGACCTCCCATCGCTATTCTCAAAACAATAAATGATGAAATGATGTCCAAAGATGGCAAATGATGCTTTTTTGTCATTTTTGAAATATTCATGAAACTCTTTTCTCCAAAAACGTGTGATTACTGTTGGAAATACCTCTAAGTGCTTAAAGATATTGGGTGTAAAATTGCTAAGCTCATCCCACCCCTAAAAGCGGATGGGATTTCACGTTAACTGTTGACTGTTAACTGTCAACGGCGTCGGAGCGTCTTTCATCACCTACCGAGAAGGAATGGGTTTTCTCGATGCCTTTTTATAAAGCTTTTTTTACAGCGAGAGGTTGAACTATCGCTGTGATCGCAGATATCATTAATACTGAGAATAAACTCAGCTTTTAATTTTGCTTTCGCCTTTTGATTTTCGCTAGGTTTTTAACTATGTTTTCCTAGTTCATACATTTCTATAAATTAATATTTAAATTTTTATTTTATTAGAATTTATACGCTATTTTAAGTAGCTTTAATATTTAAACTGAGATCAAATAATATTCATAATTTATCTTCTATAGTATTTAGGCTCTAATATTAGTTTGAGCTTTATAAAAAGTTATAAATACTCTATGTTTTTACTTACACTTGTGTACGTAATTGTACTAAAATAATATTTCAATTGTTTTTGCAGATATAGATAACTAGTAATTAGTAATTAAAAAAAACCTGAAACCTCTGTACAAATTACATTTCCAAATTCTCTGAATATCTCTACAATAAAGAGAGTTAGAGAAAATCGGTGTCAGTTGACCCGCTTCATCCGTATATATCACCGAGTAATTACTTATGAGTTTCTCGTCAGCACGACAATATTTTTACCAGGAAATTCAGCAGCCTGACGAGCATATTGACCTGGCGAAAGCTGCTTTGTATATCGCACAGGAAGAATATCCCAACCTAGATCCAGAGGAATACATCAACGCTCTCGATACAATGGCAGTGGAACTACAAGAACGCTTGCCTTCCTCACGATATCCTCTACGGATAATTCAAACTATTAATCAGTATCTCTACAATGACTTGGGATTTGCTGGTAATGAAAAATACTACTCTGACCCGCGTAATAGCTTTTTGAATGATGTGATCGACCGACGACTGGGCATTCCCATTACTTTGGCGTTGGTTTATCTAGAAGTCGCCCGCAGAATTGACTTTTCGATGGTGGGTGTAGGGATGCCAGGACATTTCCTGATCCGCCCAGATATTCCAGATATAGAGATTTTCGTTGATGCCTTCAATGGCGGTGAAATAATATTTGCACAAGATTGTCAGGAAAAGCTGTCTGAAATTTATCAGCAACCCGTCACACTACAACCAGAATTTTTAGCAGCAGTTAGTCATCGGCACTTTTTGGCACGGATGCTAACAAATCTCAAATATATTTACCTGCGACAGCAAGAGTTAGAAAAAACGCTAGCAGCAGTTGAACGAATTTTGTTGCTGTTTCCTGGCGTGAGTTTGGAGATGCGCGATCGCGGTCTTCTTTACTATCAACTCGGTCATTATTCCCAAGCTGTAGATGACTTACAAAGTTATCTAGCCAAGATTCCTGATGCCGAAGATGCATCTGTGATTCGGCAGTTACTTGCTAAGTTAGGTAAAGACGGTTAAGGGAGCAGGGGGGGCAGGGGGGCAGAGGAGCAGGGGGAGCAGGGGAAGAATAATAACTGCTGTTGACTGTTGACTGTTGACTGTTGACTGTTGACTGTTGACTGTTGACTGTTGACTGTTGACTGTTGACTGTTGACTGTTGACTGTTGACTCCTAACCAATTTGTACTTCTTCTGCGACTCGTTTGAGGCGGCGCAGTTGCGCTTGCATATCTTCTTTTGTCCAAGACACAGCAAAGGTGTTGAAACCCCAACTCACTAGAGGATTGGGAATCTCAAACTCAAAGCGGTTAAATAGACGCGTTCCCTTGGCTACTGGTTGACATTCCCAGCGATCGCGCCCTTGAAAAAATCCCTGAAATTCCCAAACTACTAAACCCGGTTTCCGCTCCACGACAACGCTGTTTAGGGTGGGTTTAACTAGAGGAATTTGAATTACAAAACGACTTTGACTACCTACATCAGTACTCCAGACTCCGCCCACAGGCTCGCAACGTAAAACAGGATTGAGCCAGCGGTGCATGAGTGCTAGATCGGTAATACAGCGCTCCACGACCGTAGCTGTAGCATTAATTTCAATTGATTGTGCTAAAACCTGGGACATTTTACATCTTTGATGATGTTCCTGCAATTAGAGTAACGCAAAATTGAGCGTTGTCAGTGTATTACATAAACGCAACAGCAAGCTGTGGTGCAAAAAAATTAGTAGGTGTCACTCGTATCGTTTTTCATCTCTCTGTTGAGGGATGTCTTAATAAACTTGTTTAGCTCTAATCAAGCCTAAACCTGAGTAATGTTGGATAGCTCTCAAACCTGCTGCTCTTGTTTGTTACAAAGTCAAAAATTACTCTTGATATCAATGCCATATATGTTTATTTTTACTGGTAAGGTAAATTGATAGGCAAAACACTAGTGAACTTACGGAGATGGGAGATTGTTTAGAGCAATCCACTCTAGAAGCATCTCAGGGGTTTGCGGCGAATTATTGACCTTAATTCCAGAAAACTATGAATGCAACTTGGCAAGGAATAACCCAGGTGATAGGAGTTAGTTTATCCACAAAGGTGCAGCACTTTTTGGCACAATCGCCAAACCTGCAACTAAATCAACCAGGAGTTACTCAAGGAATCGATTATGTACAAGGAACTTTCCAGCAGATAGTTGCGTTTTTACCCCGTTTGCTGGCAGCAGTAGCGATTTTGTTGGTTGGCTGGCTGATTGCGGCGATCGCTGCGGCGGTGACGCGGGGAATCCTCAATCGCACTGATATAGATAACCGCATTGCTGCGGGGATTACAGGACGTGGGGATCGTGGGCAACTTCCCCAAGTGGAGAAACTAATCTCCGGCTTAGTTTTTTGGATAATTATTCTGTTAACGGTTGTAGCCGTTTTACAGACACTACAGCTAGAGGTAGCTTCTCGACCTTTAAATAATGTTCTTGATCAACTTGTTGGCTTCTTGCCCAAGTTGGTAGGTGCGGCAATCTGGTTCGGTGTGGCTTGGGTGTTAGCTACTGTCGTCAAGCTGCTGACAGTCAGCGCACTACGGGCGTTAAGAATAGATGAACGTTTGAATCAAGAAACACAAAACGATACACTCAGCCTTAATCAGTTGTCTTTGAGTGAGACAATTGGCAATGCTCTGTACTGGTTCATCTTTTTACTGTTTCTCATCCCCATACTTGATACTCTAGGGCTACAGCAGGCGCTACAACCAGTACAATCTCTAATTACACAGATTTTCTCAATTCTGCCGAATATTTTAGCTGCAACCCTAATTGCAGCAGTTGGCTGGTTTCTAGCTAACGTGGTGCGGCGGATTGTGACAAATTTATTAGCAACAACGGGAATTGACCATTTAGGTAGCCGATTTGGACTTTCATCAGCTGCGGGCGTGCAATCTCTATCGACGATTATTGGCACAATTGTCTATGTGTTGATTTTGATTCCTGTAGCAATCGCGGCGCTAAATGCTTTAAGAATTGATGCGATATCTGTGCCGGCGATCGCAATGCTGCAACAGATTCTCAATGCCCTACCTGCAATCTTTACAGCTTTGGCAATTGTGATTATTGCTTATTTCCTAGGGCGATTTGTAGCTGATTTAGTCACTAGTATCCTGACAAGTCTAGGATTTAACAATATTTTCTCTATCTTAGGTTTGCCAACGCCTGCCAGACGAACAGTATACTCCACAGAGGGAGAAGTACCTCCTACGCTACCAACCCGTACGCCATCGGAAATTGCTGGCATCGTCGTTTTAGTCGGTATTATGCTGTTTGCAACTGTGGCAGCAGTGAATATCTTGAATATTCCAGCGCTGACAGCACTGGTAACTGGCATTTTGATTATATTTGGGCGCATCTTAGCCGGACTAGTGGTGTTTGGCATTGGTTTATTCTTAGCAAATTTGGCTTTTAACATCATTACCAGTTCCGGTAATCCCCAAGCCCGAATTTTGGGTCAGGTAGCACGGATTGCCATTATTGCCCTAGTCTCAGCAATGGCATTACAACAAATTGGGATTGCTAGTGATATTGTGAATTTGGCTTTTGGACTTCTGCTAGGTGCGATCGCTGTAGCTACGGCCCTAGCTTTTGGTTTAGGCGGTCGCGATATTGCACGAGAACAAGTTCAAGAATGGCTAAATTCTTTCAAAGGTAGAAGCTAAAAGTCAATATTTAAGGCGCAGATTTAGCCTTCAATCTCAAAAAGTGCAATTGCAATCATCATGAGTTCAGAAAATATCTGGGCAATTCTGCTTTAGGGTTTAAAATTTTTAGCTCTGAACTCGGAGTTTGAGTTTAGAACTTGACATTCTGAGTTCAGAGCATCAAGTTCCGAGTTCAGAGCATCAAGTTCCGAGTTCAGAGCACCAAGTTCCGAGTTCAGAGCACCAAGTTCCGAGTTCAGAGCACCAAGTTCCGAGTTCAGAGCATCAAGTTCCGAGTTCAGAGCACCAAGTTCCGAGTTCAGAGCATCAAGTTCCGAGTTCAGAGCATCAAGTTCCGAGTTCAGAGCATCAAGTTCCGAGTTCAGAGCACCAAGTTCCGAGTTCAGAGCACCAAGTTCCGAGTATTGCGTTAAGAGTCCGTCATCAATGTTGAGTTTTGTTCCTCAAGGAAACTTACTAAAGAGGGCGATCGCACTACTGTTTGAGAATGCAGATTTTAACTTTTAACTTAATTCACTGTTTAAATTTAAAAGCCTGGGATCTTTATATATGTCGCTGTTATTAGGGATAATTTCATATGTGCCTTACCCCAATTTATAAGCATAATGGGTAATGGTAACTGAGGTAATCTCTAATTGCTAATCCCACATTTTTTACCTTTTTATTTTTAGCTTCAACTGCAATTCATCCTTGATCCGGTTGAGAATAGAAGTCTCATCAAGGGTTGCCAAAATCCGACTGATGACTGCTTTGGGCCCATCAGGCCCCCAAGTTGCCCCATTAGCTAAATAAGCTTTAGTAACTTGTCCAATGCCATAAGAAGAAACACCAGCTACACTTGCTTGCGTTAGTGCCACGGTTACATAGGGGCCTAACGAAGCGCCCCCGGTGACTGGTGCAGAGATACCAAGCAAAGTTTTCAGTCCACTCAAGCCCAAATTCGCCAGCAGTTCACTAGCACCGATACCGCCCATACTCAGGGCGATTTTTTGGAGTAGTTGTACAGCACCGCTTTCATTCATGGGGATGCCATAGAGTTTAGATAAGCCCAAAATTAGCGCAATATCAATTACTACACTACTAAGAATATCTACAACAGTTACGGGATTAAGTGCGATCGCTACTGCCTTGGTCATGACAGCTTTCCAAATTAACTGATTAGCATTCTGCTCTCGAATCATCAGTTTTCGCTGCACCAACTGCTCATTCACGTTATCAGCATAAAGCATGGTGTTAAGGGCAACTAGAGCTTTGCCTTCACGGTGCAGAATCTCCAAGATTTTCAGCTTCAGTTCTTCGACTTGAGCATTACCTGTACGTAATTGCAAACCCCTAGTACCATCGGGGCGAAGAATCGCCGTCTTCACCAATGGCGATGCAGCAGCCATGACAATTTCTAGAGGCGTGAGCAACTCCCGCACCCTTTCATCCCGGATTTTGTGGTAAATTACCATCCGGTCTGCTTCTGGATACTGGTCTACTTTGTTAAACACTAGGATGATCGGTTTACCAGCTTCCCGCAACTGGCAAAGGGCTTCATGTTCTATCTTCGTCATATCACCAGCAATCACAAACAGAATTAGATCCGCCTGTTTTGCCACCTGTTCAGCTAATGCAGCACGGGTTGCACCATCCACCTCGTCTAACCCAGGAGTGTCAATTAATTCCACTTGTGATTGACCTATTCCAGGTAAAGTGACTCGCAAGGCGTGCTCAGTTTCTCCAACAGCTTCTTCACTAATACTCCAATTAACTCGTTGTGCAGCACGAGTAACACCGTGCAGTGGGCCAGTTTCAAACACCGTTTGCCCAACCAAGGCATTAAGTAGGGAAGACTTACCGCGTCCTACCATACCAAAAGCAGCAATCTGCACCACCATGCGGTCTAACTTCCCCAACATGGTTTCCAAATCAGCAATTTCCGCCTCCAACCCTTTTTTTTCCTGAGCAGTCAGGTCGAGAGTGCTTACTAAATTTCGCAGCGCCGTTTGTGCCTGTTTATAGTTGAGTTCTGTTTGAATGTCTTCAAAACTAAAAATGGCACTATCAAGTTCTTCCTCCCAGTTGAGAGGATTTGCGTCAGTATTGGCTGAATTGCTGTGGTGAGGATCGGGCAGAGGCAATGTGGAAGTCATATCAATTTATTGAAATTGGGTATTTATATTAGCCCCATCTTTTATGGTAGTTATTTTTAGCAAGGTATTGCGGAGAGCCGTGGAGTGAGGGAGCAGGGGAGTAGCACTTCTCTACTTTGAGGCTGCGCCCTAAGCGTAGCTATGCCGCAGGCTTTACGAGTGACCGAGGATCTGGGGAAGAATAATAACTGCTGTTTCCTAACTGTTGACTGTTAACTGTTGACTGTTGACTGTTGACTGTTGACTGTTGACTGTTGACTGTTGACTGTTGACTGTTGACTGTTGACTGTTGACTGTTGACTGCTCCCAAAAAGTCATAAACTGAAAAATGCATCTAGTAGCGTTAGGATCTTGACTAAATCAACTGTGCGGAAAATAGTTATTGCCGGTAACTGGAAAATGTTCAAAACCCAGGCAGAATCCGAGGACTTTTTACGAGGATTTTTGCCCAACTTGGAGGAAACGCCCGAAGCGCGAGAAGTGTTATTGTGCCCTCCTTTCACTGACTTAAACAGTTTGTCTAAGTATTTGCATGGTAGCCGTATACAGTTGGGGGCGCAAAATGTTCACTGGGAAGAATATGGAGCCTACACGGGTGAAATTTCTGCACCCATGCTGACAGAAATTGGTGTGCGCTTTGTAATTGTTGGTCATAGCGAACGCCGACAATACTTTGGTGAAACGGACGCGACTGTGAATCTGCGTCTCAAAGCGGCCCAAAAGCATGGTTTAACTCCGATTCTCTGTGTTGGCGAAACTAAACAACAACGAGATGCGGGAGAAACTGAATCGCTGATTATCGCTCAATTGGACAAAGATTTAGTAGATGTTGATCAGGAGAATTTGATAATTGCCTACGAACCGATTTGGGCGATCGGCACTGGTGACACTTGTGAATCAACGGAGGCAAATCGGGTGATTGGCTTAATTCGTAGCCAGTTAAGTAATCCTAATGTATCAATTCAATACGGAGGCTCAGTCAAGCCGAATAATATTGATGAGATCATGGCTCAACCAGAAATTGATGGTGTCTTGGTGGGAGGAGCAAGTTTAGAACCTGCGAGTTTCGCCCGGATTGTGAATTATCAGTAAGCTCATGTGCTATTTTCTGGTTTTCTTGTTCCCTGGCTCTGTCAGGGAAGGCATACAATGAGACTCTGCCTCACTTTTGAGCAAAAAGAGGCGGAGCCTCCTGTAAGGGTGTTACCAGGCTGAGCCTGGTAACTAGTAGTGTGAATTATGTCAAGCAAGTTGATAATTCGGGGACGCTGTTTCGACTGGGGACAGCGGACTTATTTGATGGGTATTTTGAATGTGACGCCTGATAGTTTTAGTGATGGCGGTGAGTTTAATACTACCTCTGCCGCTTTAGCGCAGGCGCAAGCCTTGGTAGCCGCTGGTGCTGACATTGTAGATGTGGGTGGTCAATCAACTCGACCAGGAGCAAGGCAAATAACTCTTGCAGAGGAACTTGACCGGGTACTATCGGTGTTACAAGTGCTACGAACAGAGATTTCAACACCGATTTCTGTAGATACAACTAGGGCATCTGTTGCCAAGGCTGCTGTGGAAGCTGGAGCAGATATAGTTAATGATATTTCTGGTGGCACGTTTGACTCAGAAATGTTGCCTACAGTAGCAAATTTAGGTGCGCCGATTATTTTAATGCACATCAGGGGAAACCCGCAAACGATGCAACAACATACTGACTATCAAGATTTACTGGGAGAGATTTATAGTTTTTTGGCAAATCAAATTACGGCTGCAACTGCTGCGGGCATTGACCAGGAGAAAATTATTATTGATCCTGGTATTGGTTTTGCTAAGAATTATCAGCAAAATTTAGAAATTTTTCGGCGGTTGCGATCGCTTAAACCACTCAACTGCCCTATCTTGGTAGGAGCATCCCGTAAAAGCTTCATTGGTCGTATTTTAAATCAACCAGATCCAAAAGCACGAGTTTGGGGAACGGCAGCAGCATGTTGTGCTGCGATCTTTAATGGCGCTGATATCCTCCGAGTTCATGATGTTCAAGAAATGCGCGATGTATCGCTGGTAGCTGATGCACTGTTCCGCCACGCAGCGCAGGGTGAATATTAGGTTGTACCATTTTCGGAGTTTTTGATATGACCTTCTTGAGTTACCGATTCGGCAATTAATTCCTGAAACATTTCAGTTGAGTTGGCTGGGTCTACAAAGACAATTTTGGCATTGTTGCTCTCACCCAGTTTTTGGCTGGCATCTACGTAATCTTGAGCTACAAGATACCGCAGAATATCCTTACTTTCAGGATTGGAACGTAAGGCTTGAGCAATTATTTGCACTGAAGTCATAGTTCCTTCTGCTTTCTTAATGGCGGCTTGTCTTTCGCCTTCGGCTTCTAGTATGACAGCGCGGCTTTTAATTTCAGCTGCTCGCTGTTCTTCCATTGACTTCCGTACACTCTCAGGCGGTGTAATACTTTGAATATCTAAGCGGATAATCTCAACTCCCCAATCTGCCGTTATCCGATTCAACTGGTCTAGGATGGCTCTGTCCATCTCAGACCTGGAGATGTTGGTTTCCTCTACGGTGTTCTGAGCTATAATTTCCCGGAGCGTAGTTGCTGCCAGTTGTGTCAGTGCTCCTTGAAGATCGTCAATTGCATAAAAGCTTTTCTCAATATCTCTGATGCGCCAGAAGAGAACAGCATCAACTTCTAAATAGATATTATCTCTGGTGATTACGTTCTGAGGTTTGATATCTAAAATTTGTTCTCGTGTGGTATCCTCCATCACAACCTGATCGATCAAGGGAACAATAAAGTTCAGCCCAGACTTAAGTTTGCGATGATAGCGCCCCAAGCGTTCAACTAAGGCTTCATTACCTTGATTAATCAGTTTTGCAGAACCTAAGGCATAACCTATAAGCGCTAAGACTATAGCAATGATTGGCTCCATATATGCTCCTGTTCAGCTTTTGGGAGAATTTAGTGTAAAGGACATGGTACTACCTTGTCTTACCTTTCAGTCTAATGTTTTGAGTCTGTGATTTTATGAACACTAGCAGCGATGTCTGATAACAAGTCGCTATGCATCTTGTACGTCTTATACATTCAGGACATTATGGCGCAATGCGATCGCTATTAAAGCACCTTGATTACACACTGGCAAGGAGTACTCTTGTCATAAATTTTACTTAGGACTTCCAATAAATAAAAACAGTGAGTTGGGCGCTTGGTTGCATAGACGTAGCCCAACCCAAGCATCGCTTGTTCAGATAGTCACTTGGAACATCGACATAATACTCCAATTGGTATCTAGATACTGTGGCGAGGCTGGTTGAAATTGCACGACCTCTGTATTCGCGTAGCGTCTTGTAGAGAGGGTTGGCAACGATGCAATTAAATGCTGGTTTTACATGCTACCTTGAATCTACTCTAGAAAATATGTATTTGAGCGCATAATATTATTCGATCTCAGACGCAAGGCGATCTTATTAGTGGCTGGTGATGAATCTGGTGTGGGTCAACATCGTTTCTACAAGCACCTCATAAAAAAGGCTGATGCCAGGTTTAAAACACATTTAAACCAATCGCAATAACAGGAAAGGTGAGTTAACTATAGCGAAAACTTTAAAAGAAAAAGTCAATAAATTACCACTTGATCGCCAAAAGAAAATTGAGGCGCGATCAGCAGAGCTTATAGCTGAGGAAATGACCAGACAGGAACTCAGACAATCACTCAAGTTAACTCAAGCCCAAATAGCTCAATGCCTTCAAATTGATCAAGGAAATGTTTCTCGAATTGAACAGCGCACTGACTGAATGCTTTCTACTTTACGGAAATACATAGAAGCATTGGGAGGTGAGTTGCAACTTGTTGTTAGGTTTCCTAATGACCAGGTTATTACTTTAGTAGGAGTTTTTGAATCCGAAGAAGGAGATAAAAATTCTTCTGCACCTTTGGTTTTAGCTATTGAGTAATTTTGATTCCGCAGATAGAATTCAAGATTACTGATATTTTTATTCCTAATCGGTGACAAATAACGTTATAGATGGTTTGTAAATAAGCAATAAGGCTTAAAATATTGGCAAAAATTGGGGTAGAAAATACAAATTTTAATCTAGTGATAATTAATTTGATACTCTTTTAGAAAAATCTGGGGACGAGGAGGGTTGATCAGCGCCCCCAGTTTATAAACCTATCTAAAAACCAACGAAAAACCTCAGAACATTTATGATTGTGCCTAGAGGCCCTGATATGGTGCTTAAGGTATCACTAGTCTTGGCTATGCCAGAGCGGCTAACCAGCACAACGTCATTATTGCGGAGTATAGGATTAGTTTCCTCATTAATTCCTTGGGAGAAATCCACTTTTACTTGACGTTTAGTCACAGAACCATTGGGGTTAAGCCTGACCAAATCTACAGTACCCCTGCTAGCTCTAGCATCATTGAATCCGCCCGCTGCGAGTAGTGCTTGATTTAAAGAGCTATTAGGCTGAATATCTACAGCTCCAGGTCTTTTAACTTCACCTACCACACCAACTTGAATGCGTCCAGGAGACAAAGTAGTAGTAGCTAACTGAGTAGCTTCTGCTGGGTTAATCTCGGTTGCTGTAGGAATAAAAATCGTATCTCCGTCTTGCACAATTAAATCTTGATTGATATCACCACTCTCCAAGAGTTGCCAAAGGTTGATATCTAAAGTTTGTTCTGAGCCGCTTCTTGTGGGCCGACGGAGGATAATACTACGAACATTTGCTTGTGGCGTAATTCCTCCAGCTAGTTGAATTGCTCGCGTTATGGTTGGCTGTCCGCTACCAGTTGGCTGACTAGTGCCTGTAGTAGTGGCGTTCCCTCCTTCCGTGCTACCTGTAGTCACCAGATACGAGCCAGGACGGTTGACTTCCCCTACGATGGCGACTGTGCGCGGTGTGTTTGGGCTGGCGGCAAAGTTAGCGGCAGATAAATTGCGTGCTCTTGCCAAGTCAAATGTGGTTGCTGTTGGCACGACTATAGTGTCTCCATCCCGCAAGGTAATATCCTGCGTTAACCTACCTGTTTGGACGAGTTCTTCCAAATTGAGCGTGACTACTTGCTCTGGCCCACGTCCTACTTTGCGCCGTAACTGCACTTGAGTCATATCCGCACTACCAAGTGTCCCCTGTGCTGTGGTGAGTGCAGCTAAAACAGTTGGATATTGTACGCCTGGATTGTCCCCTGCACCTCCGCTTAGACTGAGAGTATAAGCCCCTGGACGTGTTACCTCTCCGGCAACAAAAACATTTATGGGACGAGGCGATAGTAAGTTGATTGAAATCAGAGGACGTTTGAGAAAGCGAGAGTATCTTCTGGCGATTTCATCGGAAGCTTGTTCGGTTGTTAGCCCCAAAACAGATACACTACCAATTAAAGGTAGGTTAATCGCTCCACCTGGAGGAATTTGATATTCACCTGTATACTCAGGGACTTCAAATACATTTACACGGATGCGATCGCCGCCTCCTAATGAGTAATTAGTATCTATTGGTACACTAGGTGATGTTTGTGTAGTAGGTGATGTTTGTCTAGTGGGTGTTATTGGTGTTATTTGCGTAAGTGGTGTTATTTGCGTAGTGGGTAATACTGGTTGTCCCTGAGCTAGGCTGGCAGATGGCACAGCGACATTGACAGTCGCTAACAAGGCCACACCCGCAGCTGGTTGGGTGAGGAATTTCAACAAACCTGTGTTAAGCATATTTACCTGAGACTCTGAGACTACGATTGGTAAAGTACTGTCTAAACATTTTTATCTTGACTATACTTAATTATTCAAGTTCCCCGACACTCTTATTTTCCTAGAAAAGTGTAATTTTCCGGAGTAAAGTTATCGATTAAATTTGAATTTTTAGTGAAGTTAACTTAAAGTTCAACTAGCTTAAATATAGCAATTTTCAAGGAATATAGGACTTACGCAAATAAATTTAGTTTAGATAACAAACTGTCTATTGTGTAACCATATACCTGTAAACAAAAACTTCTAAGCTAAATCAATATTCTGGCAAATTGACGGTGATTTCAAATACGCTGTGGATAGTTATTATCGGCAAAATTATTATCAACACCATTAATTAAATTTACATGCGAAATAAGTAAGTATAAATTTAACAACCTGTATTTTAAAACATAAAATTATTTGACAACAAGACTAGTTATAGTAATTCCTAAGACTCGCCATTCGCGTAGCGCCTCCTAGAGAAGGCGAGAAGCAAGCTAAGTAATGGTCTAAGCCCCGCTTCCTTAGAGTAGGAGTATACTCAGGTAATTTGTAATGAAAATATCTAGAAAAAGCTTTGTCGCAAGCCTTTTTCCATACGTTACTTAGTTTTTGAAACAATATATACTTGGATAGTTTGGTATTAAGTAAGCTATTTTATTTTTGGATCTGTTGGATAAAAAATTCTTCTAAGGAGTGACGAGACAATTTCATCGAAATAATTTGTCCCTCCATTAGACGAAGACTGGCAAGAAAATCATAGTAATTGTCTTGTAGTGTACCTTGCCAAGAACCATCGGGCTTGAATACCAGACTGGGTATCCATTTTTTGAGAATTTCCCAATCACCACCTTTACCTTTGACGTGATATGTGTTTGTCACGCCTAAAAGTTCATTGAGGGAACCAGAGCAAATTAATTCACCTTGAGCAAGGATAGCAATGCGATCGCAGATTTGCTCCACTTCACTGAGAATGTGGCTGTTAAAAAAAATTGTTTTACCATCGGCTTTTAGCGCCAGGATAATTTCCCGCATTTGAAAGCGTCCCACCGGATCAAGTCCAGACATTGGTTCATCTAAAAAAACCAATTTTGGCTCGTTAATTAGCGCCTGCGCCATACCGACACGCTGTAACATTCCCTTAGAATAGCGGCGAATCTGCTTTTTACGAGCATCGGCTTGAGATAAACCTACTAACTCCAGTAGTTGAGGAATCCGCTGGCGTTGCACTTTTATGGGAATTTGGAATAACCCAGCTGCTAGCTGTAAAAATTCCCAGCCTGTGAGATAGTCATATAAATATGGATTTTCTGGTAGGTAGCCGATGTGTTGCTTAATGCTGCGATCGCCTAGAGACTTACCCAACAATAATCCTTGTCCAGAGGTGGGACGAATAATACCCAGCAACAGTTTTAAAAGAGTGGTTTTACCAGCACCATTTGGCCCTAGCAACCCAAAGGTTTCCCCTTTGTAAACTTTTAAAGAACAGCTTTTGAGGGATATAACTTTTTGATTCAGCCAAAAGCCAGTACGATAGACTTTTCTTAACTCAGAAGTTAGAACTACTGGCGGAGTATCTTTAATATTCAGTTGAGAATCAGCGTCGTCTGCAACAGACTTCATCTCGTTTTAATTACCTACTTGGTATTAATTACAAGTTACTCAGTAGGCTTGATAATAACCATCACTGCCTAGTCTGTCAATTATTGCAAACTGAGTAGTTAATTAACACTATAAGCATGACTGCTGCTAAGTAATTATAACTAGTTTTAGAGAAAGAGAAACAGGAGTCAAGGGTCAAAAGTCATTTGTCATTTGTCAGGAGTTATTTATTCTTCCCCTGCTTCCCCTGCCTTATAACTCCTATCTCTTCTCATAAGACGCCTTTGGAACTAGGAATCGTACCAGCACGACGGGGATCGATTTCTACAGCTATCCGCATTGCTCTTGCAAATGCTTTAAAAGTCGCTTCAATGATGTGATGGGAATTAATGCCATCCAATTGCCGAATGTGCAGTGTCATTTGGCTATGGTTCACCAGCGCTACAAAAAATTCACGTGTGAGTTGAGTATCATAGGTTCCCACACGCTGGGTAGGAATTTGCAAGCCATAGCTGAGATGAGGGCGACCGGAAAAGTCTAGCGCTACTTGAACTAAAGCTTCATCTAGGGGTGCGAGGAAATTACCGAAGCGGACAATACCTTTTCTGTCGCCTAGTGCTTGGTTTAAAGCTTGTCCCAAGGTAATGCCCACATCTTCATTTGTGTGGTGGTCATCAATTTCCCAGTCTCCCTTGGCTTGGACATCCAAGTCCATTAGTCCGTGAGAGGCAATTTGATGCAACATGTGATCCAAGAATGGAACACCTGTTGCTGCTTTGCATGTTCCTGTACCATCTAAGTTGACGGTAACTTGCACATTGGTTTCGCCAGTGGTGCGATGAACAGTGGCAATCCGAGAAGCTCTGGTTGACTGGTCGTAGTTTAAGGAATTAATTTGGCGTTCGCTGATTTGCATAGTTAATGGGTGCTAGGGACTAGGGGACTAGGGACTGGGGACTGGGGACTAGGGACTAGGGACTAGGGAATAACTTTACTAATACTCAATGCCCAATCCCCAATACCCAATCCCCAATCCCCAGTACCCAATTATCCTACATTCCCATAATTTCATATCCTGCATCTACATAAAGGACTTGTCCGGTGATTCCGCTGGACAAATCGCTACATAAAAAAGCCGCAGCATTACCCACTTCTAGCTGAGTTACAGTGCGTCGTAGGGGAGCTACTTGCTCTACATGATGAATCATATCTAAAATGCCGCCAACTGCTGAAGATGCCAAAGTGCGGATAGGGCCGGCAGAGATGGCATTGACGCGGATATTGTGTGAACCAAGTTCAGATGCCAGGTAACGCACACTTGCCTCCAACCCTGCTTTAGCAACTCCCATGACGTTGTAGTTGGGGACTGCTCTGACACCACCCAAATATGTGAGGGTGACGATACTACCTCCTTGTGTCATCAACGGTTTAGCTGCGCCACTTAGTTGCACAAGTGAGTAGGTGCTGATTTCTAAAGCTGTGTTGAAGCCAGAACGAGAGGTTTGACTAAAATCTCCGGTTAAATCGTCTTTGCTGGCAAAAGCAAGACAGTGGATGAGGATGTCTAACTTACCCCATTGATCACGGATTGTCTCAAAAGTAGACTGAATCTGTTCGTCATTTTGGACATTACATGGAAGAAATAAGCTGGGGTTGAGGGGTTCTACTAATTCTGCAACTTTTTTCTCCATTTTGCCGCGTTCATCTGGCAGGTAAGTAATACCCAGGTTGGCTCCTGCTTTGTGTAATTGTTGGGCAATACCCCAAGCGATCGAGCGGTTATTGGCAATACCTGTAACAAGGGCATTTTTTCCAGTTAGATTAAGCATAAAAATTGTGAATGCGATCAATCACTAGGAGCATACTAGAATCTGAGGCTACTTTGTCTTTGTTTTGTACTCTATTTGTAAAAACGAATATTGAAAAGAGTTTTTGCAGCCAGAAAATTCTTGTTTATTTCTTAAGATATTCTCAAGATATCTTAAATTGTTCTTCAAAAAACCTTTTTAATACATCTAGATGTAACTAGTTATCAACAATTACTAGCTCAAACGTTCAACTATTATGTATCATTATAAACAAAGAGTTATGAAGCAATAAGTTGGAGTATAGGAAAGTACAGAAAGGTTGACGGTGCTTTATTGATTTTTCAGGTGTATTCTTAGGTAATTGGTTTTTGTTTTTCCGGCATTGGGTAGGGGAAGGGAGATGATCGTGACACAAGATAAAGCCCTAGCAAATGTATTTCGTCAGATGGCGACCGGGGCGTTTCCGCCAGTTGTGGAAACGTTTGAACGCAACAAAACGATCTTTTTTCCCGGCGATCCTGCCGAACGAGTTTATTTTCTTCTCAAGGGTGCTGTGAAACTTTCCAGGGTATACGAGGCAGGAGAAGAAATAACGGTAGCACTGCTGCGGGAAAATAGTGTTTTTGGTGTGTTGTCATTGCTGACGGGAAATAAGTCAGATAGGTTTTACCATGCAGTTGCATTTACCCCTGTAGAATTGTTGTCGGCGCCAATTGAACAAGTTGAGCAAGCACTCAAGGAAAATCCAGAATTATCAATGTTAATGCTGCGAGGTCTTTCTTCGCGGATTTTACAGACAGAGATGATGATTGAAACTCTTGCTCACCGAGATATGGGTTCTAGGTTGGTGAGTTTTTTATTAATTCTTTGTCGTGATTTTGGTGTTCCTTGTGCAGATGGGATCACAATTGATCTAAAACTATCTCATCAGGCGATCGCTGAGGCAATTGGTTCTACTCGCGTTACCGTCACTAGGTTACTGGGAGATTTGCGTGAGAAAAAGATGATTTCTATCCACAAGAAGAAGATTACTGTGCATAAACCTGTTACGTTAAGTAGGCAATTTACTTAAAAGCAATTGGGGGATATATGTGGTGCATGTTGGGTTTTTAGAAATAACACCCACAATCGGAGGTAAATCTAAAAATTGAGTAACTTCAGCTATTGCCAATTTTGGCTCCCCCACAGAAAATGATTGAAAGTAGTAGGCTGTATCTGGAAGCGTTTTGGTAGCTGAAGATGACCACCGGGTACATCCTCATTGCAGCGATTTTAATTGTGGGAGGCGTAATTGCAACCGTGGGCGATCGCATTGGCACACGAGTTGGCAAGGCACGCCTCTCACTATTTAACCTACGCCCGAAAAACACTGCTGTACTGGTAACTATTTTTACGGGCGGTTTAATTTCGGCATCGACTTTAGGAATTTTGTTTGCGATTGATGACGGATTGCGTAAAGGAGTCTTTCAGCTAGAGGATATTCAAACAGACCTGAGACAAAAACGGGAACAGCTAAAAACCGCAGAAACCCAAAAAAGCCAGGTAGAGACTGAGCTAAACCAAGCAAAAATTGAACAAGCCAAAGCACAGCAAGACTTACAGGCAATTAATAAATCCTTGCAAGCGGCAAACGCCAAGCAAAGGGAAACGCAAGCGCAACTGAACCGTACCATTAGCCAACAGGCTAAGACCCAAGCTCAACTCCAAGGTACTCAAAGTCAGCTGGGTCAAGTGGTAAATCAATATAAACAAGCCATAGCTGAACTGCAAAGCCTTTACAACCAAAGAAAAGAACTGCAAGCGGCGGTTGAACAACTTAAAGCAGAAAGGCAACGACTATACGCCGAAGCTAAAAAAGCGATTGACGAAGCCAAAACAGCTATTCAAAAACGCGATCGCGAACTTGCTAATCGTCAGGAAGCTATTGCACAGCGGGATCAAAAAATTATCCAACTGGATCGACTGATTCAAAAACGCAATTTAGAAGTTGCAGCGCGAGAGCAAGTTATTGCCAAACGAGAATCTCGCCTTCGAGAATTAGAAAAACAACAAGACTATCTAGAAGAAGAAGTCGCTAGGCTAGAAAAATATTATCAGTCCTACCGTGATCTGCGTCTGGGTAAGCTGGCTCTAGTTCGCGGTCAAGTTCTTGCGGCTGCCGTGATTCGCGTTAATCAAGCCACCGCAGCCCGTGAGGCTGTAATCCGACTTTTACAAGAAGCTAATCAAAATGCTAACCTCGAATTAAGTGAGCCTGGTGCAAATCCTGGAAATGTAGAGCTACTGCGTGTTACCGAGGAGAGAGTAGAGCAATTAAGCAAGCAAATTCAGGATGGTCGGGAATATGTAATGCGACTTTTCTCCGCTGGCAACTATGTTAGGGGAGAAAAGCAGATAGAATTTTTTGCCGATACTGCGCGCAATCAACTGGTCTTTTCGGAAGGCGAGATATTAGCTACAACTACTGCCGATCCTAAAACCATGACATCTTATCAACTGAGGCAGCGGCTAGATTTGTTGATTTCTGCTTCTCAATTTCGGGCGCGTAATGCCGGAATTGTAGAAAGTGTGCAAATAGAAGGTACTTTCTTGCGCTTTGTTTCTCAGCTGGGGCAATACCAGCAACCCTTGGAAATCAAAGCGATCGCAGCAGCGAATACTTATACAGCCGGGCCGTTAAGAGTAAAACTAGTGGCAATAGTTAACGGTCAAGTTATTTTTAGTACTTAAAAAATTCAAAATTCAGCGTGATATTAAAAATGTTTACACACTATTATTAGTTAGGATCTCAGCTAAATTTTATATGACTTTCCGTGAATTTTCGCCAACACAACCAGTCATCTTGGGCTTTGATCCAGGTCGAGATAAGTGTGGTTTAGCTGTGATGGGACTTGATCGGCAACTCCACTATCACCAAGTTGTGCTCGCAAAAGAAGCGATCGCTACCATTGAGACACTGCGTCAAAAGTTTCCCATTTCCTTGATGGTTATGGGCGACCAAACCACAGCTAAGCAGTGGAAACAGCGAATATATCAGGAATTAGCCGAACCGCTAAATATTATTTTAGTAGATGAGCGCTATACAACTTTAGAAGCACGCGATCGCTATTGGCAGATGTACCCGCCCAAAGGACTAACAAAGCTATTGCCGCAGAGTATGCGACAGCCACCACGCCCAATAGACGACATTGTTGCCATTCTCTTGATCGAAAGATACTTAAATCGCCTAACTGAATCAGTTAATAGTTAATACTAAAGCTCAGCCCGAATAGTAAAAGCATAGTCTCCTCCAGGCTCTAGCTGGTAATCTTGTTTCTCCAAGAAGCGACCGAGGGGTTCTTTAATTAAGGCACGGCCTTGGGAAGGCTTAACAGAAAGTTCTCCCCGGCGGAAATGCCATTGGAAATGCCACTCAAAGTCACCTGCACTCACTTCGCCCTCAAGGAAGCCGTGTTGCCAAGATTGGCGGGTAATTCTGACATGGGCAATGGTTTCTGGCAGACGTTTAGCACTCACAATGCTTTGTGTCAAGTGTAGAATAACAGCCAACCATGTAGGCTATTTATTTTATTTACCAGACATAGCATAAATAGACAAACTGACAAAATGAGTATTTGTAGTTGACTAGATAAGCCAAACGGCTGAAATCGAGGTTATGCGAACAAAGCCAGTCTACGCAATCTAGGAAGGGTGAATGTTAGAAAACAAACGTGGTTGCGGCTGAGAAACTTTGGTTTCTGATTATAAAAGATTGGCTAGCCTAAAACTTCACCCCAGAGTGAAATATATATTTAGTACCATATCCAGCGATCGCATCGTATGCAGCGGATCAATGCTACTAAGTACTGGAAGAACTGGATTTAGCTTGTAATTTTTACCTAACTTGTTTAAAAGTAAATCCGCTGGCTATTTGTGCGTGGAAGTGTTGAAGCTAAATATAGTATTGATGCAGATGTAAGCTTCAAGCTCAAAACCACAAATTATTAACCGATAAACTTTGAAAATACTTAAAAAGTGGGTGACGAGGGATTTGAACCCGCAACCAATAGATTAAGAGTCTACTGCTCTACCGTTGAGCTAGTCACCCACACCAAAGATGAGACTAGCACATTTCTGGCGTATTCGCTAGTCATTGAGCAATCAATCACCTGTAAACCACTCAAATAGACGTTCAGTAGTGCTGTCCGAATCCTGAGTACATAGTCTTGTTAGCGGTAGCGGAGCGTTTAGCCCCCCTGCTAACATCACTCTCAACACTGTTCTGGTGAAATTGCTCTAGGGAATTTAACAGTGAAGGTAGTTTGACCATCTGTACTCTCTACATCAATGACGCCGCCTAAATGCCTGACCATTTTCTGTACTAATGCTAGTTCCAGTCCAGTACCACTATATTTCCAGGGATCATTTTTAGAAAGGTGATAGAACGGCTCGAAAATACGCGAAAGTTCATCAGTTGTAATCTCTACTCCAGAATTACTGATACTAAACTCCACTGTTTCCTTTGTCTGGTAAGCAGACACGGTGATTGATTCGTCTGCTGGGGTGTATTTGCAAGCATGGTTTAACAATTCGCTGACAATTCGCTCTAAGTCGGTAATATCTGTCTCTAAAGGCAGAAGTGCAGTTTCAAAATTTAGGTTTAAATGCTGTCGCTGGCAGATTGTCAGGTCACGAAAAGATTCAATAATGGGGTGAAGCCAACTTTGTAAGTCAATAGCAATTAAAGTTGGGGGTTCGGGTTCGGCTTCTAAATATGTGAGTGTGAGCAGATCGTTAATTAACTTACTTTCTCGTCCGCACTCGTTATGTAGAATTTGCAAAAGCTGAGGAACTATCTCTATATCTGAGATTTCTTCAGGTGTGAGGACACTTTCGAGGGTTTGGGCTGCGAGACTGATGCTAGTTATTGGTGTCCGCAGTTCTTGGGACAAGGTTCTGAGAAATTCGTTTTTGAGGCGATCGCGTTTTTCTAATTCTCTCACCTGTGCCTGATTTTTCTCGTAAAGCTGGGCTTGGCGAATAGCGATCGCGCATTCATTTGCTACTTGCTGCACTAACCCAATTTCAAATTCCTCAAACGCTTCTTGGGTTGGTCTGATTAGCCAAATATTTCCTAAAATCCCTTGAGTATCGAAAATCGGACAAGCCATCTGTGCGCTTACAACTAACTTTGGTTGCCATCCAGGAAGAATTTCCAAAAATTGTAAGGGTTGTTTTTGCAACAACGATTGATAGACTTCAGGCGAGTCTGCAATCTGTCGAGTCAATCCCTGGCACTGAGGTAAGGTAGTGGTGTATTCGTAGGCAATAGTTACCAGCGTGTGGCTAGTGTCGTAAAGTTCGATTTGGCAACGGTCAAGGTTTAGCAACTGCGCCAATTCTTGAGTAACTGTGTGCAAAATCTGACTTTCATCCAGACTATCGCGGATTTGTTCTGTCATGCGTCGCACCAGGGCTTCAAAGTCCTGCACCTGTTGCAACTGAGCTATATGCTTTTGCTTGTGCAACTCCAGCTGTGCTTTGAAATCCTTAATCTGTTGATGAAGTTTTGCCTGATGAACAGCAATGCCGATTTGGGTTGCTAGCTGCTTAAGTAGGTCAATTTCTGTTTGCTGCCATTGATGTGTTTCACGACAATGCTGAGCAATAAATAGCCCCCAGATATTTTGCTCTAAGAAAATTGGTACAACCAAATTAGCTCTAACCTGTAAAGAGGCGAGTAAGTCTATTTGGCAAGGATGCAGTCCTGCTGCATAGATATCCTCAACAACTTGAATGCAACCCCGGTTATAGTGTTCTCGATTTTTACCACTCAAGCAGGGATCGGTAATAGTTTTTCCCAACAATGAACCAGTTGCAACTACCGTTGATTCTGCAATAATCACCCCACTACCATCAGATTCTAGGCGATAAATTAGTACGCGATCGCTCTCTATAAACTGCCTGACTTCTTTTGTTGTCTGATGGAGAATTGTCTCTAATTCTACAGATTGGTGAATCCGTCCGGCGATCGCTTCTAGTAGTTGATCCCGCTCGGCTTGCAGTCCTCCCGCTTGTTCTGCTTGCTTAGCTGGAGTGATATTACTACTAGTGCCAATCAGTCGATAAATCCTAGAATTGGCATCCCGCAACGGGGTCAATGTCGTGCTCCACCAAGTGGGAATTCCTTGGAATTGCAAGCATTGTTCGTAGGAAATGGTTTTGCCGAAGCGCACACAGTCAACGTAATGCTGACGCACCCTAACAGCATCAACTGGAGAGAGAATATCCTCTGGTTTCTTGCCTCGAAGCTCCTCTGAGCGGATGCCTAGCCATCGCTCATGGGTGGGATTGAGTGCTACGTACCGAAAATCCCCATCCTCTAGAACATCCACTACAAATATGGATGCTTGCACAGAATCGTACATGCTCAGTAGAAACTGCTCACTACTTGTTTTGTCATTTACTTCTGTGCCGAAAAGAATCTGAGGTGATGATTGTTGTGTCAACTCTAGAGTTGATTCAGCTGGATTTATAGTCATGCGAGAGTCCCTGTCTGGTATTACTGACTCTTCTAGGCGCTCACATGTAATTATGCTTGTAGAAAATACTCCTTAGCGCCTGAAGCCAAGAATTGTCAGCCGTTGCTCATTAAAAGTTGGATCTTTCTCTACTTCTTATCAGAAATCTAGGGAAGCTAAAAGGAGTCAGCTTAACAAATCCTGCTTTTTGAAGGCGAAAATACATTTGCAGGCTAGCGCAAAATTACCGAAAAAACTTTTTGTTAATAATATCTTCAGATTGTTGCAGATGATCAAACATAGTTTATCATTAACTTCATAAAATTTCATAATTATTAATATCTCGGAATTAATTCCGAGGTGGGATAACAACTCACGATCGCAATTTGTGAGCATCAATTCCTGTGAGGATACCAACTACAAACCAGGTGATAGCTAATCCCATAACTTCGCCTAGGAATAACTGCGTCAGGTGACGTAAGACGCTCCCGACAAAAGAACCTAAAGGTAAAGCAACCGCCCAACTTGCAGAACTAACGAATATCCATCGCCACGCCCAAGGAAATGGTTGGGGAATTGCCAACCATTGTGCTAGTCCAATTCCAAAGCCGCCAATTGTCCCATAAATTATCCCATGCAGGAGTCTCAGGGGTAGAAGCTGAGTGCTAGGTGCAATCCATCCCATACCACCAAGACCAGTAGCAGTGATCACAGCCCAACCCAAAACACTTGACAAAATCCACCGGATACAGGATGTAGGTTGTTTAAGCAGACAGCCTTGAGGAAGTGCGACAGCAAATCCGCCGATAGCAGCCTCTACCACTCCAATATCTGGCTTCTCGCCAACTTCAATTAACAACAAACTCAGTAAAAAACCACCAAAAGTAGCGAAAGTCCACAGCAATGCAAAGCTAAATCTTGTATCTCCAGGTGCTAATGGCATCAAACTCTCTCTAGTTCTAATGAAGGTCTGACAGCTTTGGCATCAAACATTTTAAGAAAAACTTTGCGTCGCTGTTGCGGTGATTCAGGTGTAATATAACCCCATAAACTTTCCCAATAGAAAAAAGAGACGCCGTTAAAATTGCGATCGCGTACTGCTTGAACCTGTTTTCTAATTTGTGCGATTTCTACAGGATTACGCGGTGTTCCCGTTGAGATCCCGATTCCTACAGGAATTTGACTACGAGCAAATTCTACCGCAGGTTGTTTGAGTTGAGCGATAAAACTGCTTTGATCATTTCGATATACCTGTAAAATCAACTCATTAACTAAACCTTTTTTTATCCAACTTTCCCAATCTTGCAAATAATATTTGTAAGCAAAAGCTTGATAGTTGGGAGACAAAGATATTTTGGCATTAGGTTTAACTGCTTTTACAGCTTGATAAATTTCTGCCATGAAATCAGTAATTTTGTCTGCTCGCCAACGCATCCATTCTGAGTTAAAAGGGTTGCTTGGGGGACTTTTGCCTTGATGTTCTTGCTGGTAGAGATCAACAGTAAAGGTATCATAACCGAACTGTACTGGCATTCCAAAATGATCATCAAGTTGAATACCATCTACATCGTAATTTTTCACCACTTCCACAATTAATGATTGGATAAACTTTTGAACTTCTGGATGTAGGGGATTTAGCCAAGCTTGCTTGGTTATTAAGCCGTTGTCAATTTCTTCTGGTAAATTTCCTTGAATAGAGTTTATCCCTTCTTGACCAATTGTCAACCAATCGGGATAACGCTTTGCCAATTGTGAATTATGTGGTGTCATTAACCCATATTCAAACCAGGGAATAATACTCAAATCTTTTGTTTTAGAAAGTTTCACCAGCGTTGTTAAAGTGTCACGTCCACCGTGCATAAACTTGAGGAAAGGTTGAGTATCTGAACCTGTAATACTTTTGGCTACAGCACTTTTGTAAAAAGTATATCCTCGGTTCCAAACTACAGGATAAACTGTATTAAAGTTGAGTTCCGAAAGTTGATTTAAAGCGCGGTTAAGACCCCAAGGTACAAATAGTACCCCACTAGCAACATTAGTGAGCCAAACGCCGCGGATTTCTGTAGTTACAGTTCTTTTTTGCGAGTAAACCGGGTGTGAAGAGAATGAAAATACTGTTAAACTGACTACTAATCCCAAACATAGCAAGTGATAAAACCAACGGCGAGCAACCCGATTCATCTGTAAGTGCGACCTAGTGCGATCGGAATACATATAACTACAAAATAAAGTTATAATCCTCCGGATTATGTAAAGGGATGCTGATTTTACAGCAAGGTGACAAAGACTAAATTAAGACTTTATACCTTTATACTTTGGTATGGAGTTAAAATCTGTTCACTCCTTCCAATTCCAAATATTACTAATAGCCGTAGAAACGCAACAATTGCGTACATCCAAAGGCAAAATAAGCCTGTAAAAAGCAGGCTTTTAAGCTATCAGTCCGTCTTTGTCTCTTGGCGGAAAATTAAAATTTGTCTACGCCTTCAAACTGCTTGATACTTGATGCATTTGCTGCTTCACCACAAGTACGTGGTGTCGGAAATATCTTCTCAGGATTTGCTAAGCCTTGAGGATTAAACACTTGTCGTACCCACTGCATAGTTTCTAAATCAGCTTTGCTAAACATATCAGGCATATAGCACTTTTTATCTGCACCAATACCATGTTCACCAGAAATACTGCCACCAACTTTTACACAAAGTTTGAGAATTTCTCCCCCTAATTCTTCTACTTGCTCTAATGCTCCAGACACAGAATTATCATAAAGAATCAGCGGATGAAGATTGCCATCTCCAGCGTGAAATACATTAGCAACGCGATAACCATATTTTTGGCTTAATATCTCAATCTCTTCCAGAACATAAGGCAACTGAGTCCGAGGAATCACACCATCTTGAACATAATAATCTGGACTTAAATGTCCAGCTGCCGCAAAAGCTGCTTTGCGTCCTTTCCACAATTTCAATCTGGTTTCTGGGTCACTAGCAGTAGTAACATTACGAGCACCATTATTTTTACAAATTTCGATAACTCGCTGTTTATTTCCTGAAACTTCAACTTCCAATCCATCAATTTCTATTAACAAAATAGCAGTAGCATCACGGGGATAACAATTAGTTGCGACAACATCTTCAACCGCATTGATGCTAAAGTTATCCATCATTTCCATCCCACCAGGAATAATCCCGGCGCTAATGATGTCGGAAACAGCTGCTCCAGCAGCTTCAACGCTGGTAAAATCTGCCAAGAGTACGCAAATAGATTCTGCACTTTTAAGAATTCGCAAAGTAATTTCTGTAGCGATGCCTAAAGTACCTTCCGAGCCAACAAAGACACCTGTTAAATCATAACCAGGCATTTCCGGGATTTGCCCCCCCAAATCGATAATTTCTCCTTCAGGTGTGACAATTTTTAATCCCAAAACGTGGTTAGTGGTGACACCATATTTAAGGCAATGCACTCCACCAGAATTTTCAGCAATGTTACCTCCAATGGAGCAGATAATTTGGCTGGAGGGGTCAGGAGCATAGTAAAAACCAGCACCACTCACAGCTTGTGTTACCCAACTGTTAATCACCCCTGGTTGCACGACTGTCCGCTGATTTTCTAAATCAACGCTGAGGATTTGCCGCATTAATGAAGTGACAATCAAAACAGAATCTTCCAACGGTAGAGCACCACCAGATAGACCAGTACCAGAGCCGCGTGCGATGAAGGGGATAGAGTATTGATTACATATCTTCACCGCAGCGGCAACTTGTTCTGTAGTTCTAGGTAACACAACCACAGCGGGACGTTGACGATAAGCGGTTAAACCATCGCATTCATAAGTAATAAGTTCCTCACGACGTTGTACCACACCATTTTTGCCAAGTACAGCCTCGAATTGTTTGATGATAGGTTGCCAATTACGTTGTTTTTTATCTTGGATAAGCATAATTTCTTAAAGTTCAAGGTAGATGTTTACAGGTTACTTAAAATTGAAATTACTTCCTCAGATAAATCTAAAGCTATTATTGTAATGCCAGATAAACCGGGAAATTTATCAAAAGGCGTCGGGAAAACCCATTCCTTCTCGCTAGGTGATGAAAGACGGCCCTACGCCGTTAAATACTCTGACCAATCAAAACTCATCATAAACCGGGAAATTTATCAAAAGGCGTCGGGAAAACCCATTCCTTCTCGCTAGGTGATGAAAGACGGCCCTACGCCGTTAAATACTCTGACCAATCAAAACTCATCTGAATATTCTAAACTAGTAAAAAAGTTACTCCGTACATCATAGGAGTTATGTAGACCCCAATCCCAGTCCAGCTTATTAAGCCGTGCAACCGCTTCATAGGGATCAAGCTTCATCAAAATAGATAGTATCAACTGCACCCAATTAATACTTTCTGGATCAATAAAGACTTCTAGAAATAGCTGGGAGTTAGGGAAGTAGTGGCGAATTTTCTTTGGTGCTTCCAGCAGCACCGGAACCAGAAAGGGATGTTTATCCAGAAACTCTAAAACTTTGGTTCGCTCTCTATAGGTGTAAAACTGCTCAAGAGTTTCGATATCGGCGGGAGAAATACTAACTGCTGCGTCTGTCATGGCGTATTGCAGGCTTTGTTGGACGGCTGTAACTACTATTGTTGCAAAAATAGCAGTTAAGAGTGAGTAAAGAGCGATCGCATGATTTTAGTACCGAAGGTGTGATGTCTCTTAACAAGTGTGTTCAATGATGGTAAAACCCAATATTCTGTTAATTGTGCAGCTGAAAGTAACATAGAGTAAGACATTCAATAGGAGAGGGTGAGATAACTTCCCAAGTTCTAGATACTACCTCAAAATTAATTGCAAAGCTGCAAACCCTAGCACCCGAACAGCAAAAACAGGTGCTAGATTTTGTGGAATTTTTAGCACAAAAATATTCTCAACCCCAACCACCCCAGAAACGGGTACTAGTGTTAAGTATAGATGCAGTCTTTGATGCATATCCAGTTCAAAGGATGTGGGAGTAAGAACACAGATTTCATAGGCTGAGATAGCAATCGCACTCATCTTCAACTAGCGTGAAGTTCTCTAAGCCAATAGTGTCCGGGGTGACACACTGTTATTGCTTGCTTAAGCCAAACTTGACGTTCTTCATCAAGTAACCTGCATACACGATAAAAATCATCTTCGTCTTTAGACCTGGGATTCTTGGCTTTGTATAAGAGTACAATTTCCGGAGCAAGGAACGGTACATCAATATCAGAACGTAACCGAATCATTGATAATGGACGTGCAATATTAAGATTTCTGCGAAACCTCCACTCGCTTTGTGAAGACTCATCCAAGAGAATCTCTAGTTCCGAGAATAAGGTATTTTTAGTATGAGCATGAATTTCATGTATTGGTAACTCTAGCCATTCGTCTTCATTCCAAGGCTCCATTTTTCCATTAACAACTTTAGTAAATTCCCAGCCAAATAAATATTCTCGCAGGCTGCTCTGGTCTTTCCTAAATATTGCGATTTCTATATCTTTGTGTACCCTGGTTATATCTCCTATAAAAAGGTCTATCGCCCATCCACCCGCTACAAACCAGTATTGTCTGAAATCATTTAGTAGCCTAGAAAGGTTCACAAGTTCTGAAACAGATTCCATTGATGACTACTCCTCACAATTTTTCAGTATAAAATATTGAATCAATACACCCTCCCATCCCTAATAAACTAATCTAGAAATAACGCTTTCAAATAGTGGATAAAGTTATGGTTGAGCAACTTCTAATCAATAATGATGATTACTATGTGCCAGATGCCAACCAGTTAATCACTGAAGATGATACACCTGTGGATAATTTCGCATCTGCCAAACAACAACGTCTCTTGGTTGGTTCTCTTTACAGTTCTATACAGCAACAGACTTTTTTAGCGGAAGCTAATGTAGGTGTTTACTATACAGACCTTCAACCCCCTATTGTACCTGATGTCTTTCTGAGCTTAGATGTCCAATTACCTCAAAATTGGTGGGAGAAGCAAAATCGTTGTTATATGGTTTGGCGTTTTGGTAAACCTCCAGAAGTTGTTATCGAAATTGTCTCTAATAAAGAAGGTGATGAACTGGGAAAAAAACAAAAAATTTATGAACAAATGCGGGCTAGTTACTACATCGTATATGACCCTAATCAGCAACTAGGAGAGCAAGTGATACGCGTTTATGAATTAAGAGGAATGCGTTATTTTGAAACTTCAGAAACTTGGCTAGAACAAGTTGGTTTAGGTGTAACTTTATGGCAAGGTGAATTTGAAGGTAGACAGGATGTTTGGTTACGCTGGTGCTACCAGGACGAAAATGTTCTACCGACTGGAGATGAACGCGCTCAACAAGCTGAACAACGTGCCCAACTACTAGCAGAAAGGTTGCGAGCGATGGGCGTAGATCCTGACACTCTCTAGGATAGTCATACAAAGGCGCAAAGTTTTTTGTGTCTTTGCGTGAGCACAAAAAACATCACATACTTGTACAACGAATAAACTCATTTATTCGCTGCCAAACTTTCTCTAATAAATTAGGATCATCTGCATTAAACCACTCAATTTGTGAATATGCTTTAAACCAAGTGCGCTGTCGCTTGGCAAATTGTCGCGTATGTAAAATGGTTAATTCTATCGCTTCCTCTAAAGAAATATCCCCAGCTAAATATTGCTTGATTTCTTGATATCCTAAAGTATTTAACAAAGACAAATCAGCGCCATATTTTTGACAAAGATACTTTACTTCATCAACCAACCCGTTTGCTACCATTTGCTCAGTACGGTGTTTAATATAATCGCCTAACCTTTGTACATCGCAATCTAAGCCAATTTGCAAAATCGGATAATTCGGTGGATTTTCTCCTTGCTGTTCTGAAATCGGACGCCCAGTCACATAATATACCTCCAATGCTCTTAAAGTCCGCACTGAATCATTAAGATGAATTTTTTGTGCCGCAACTGAGTCAACTTGTTGTAACATCGCATAGAGTTGAGGTTGACCTAAAGATTCGAGTTGCGATCGCAATTCTGTTTGTGGTGCAACCCTAGGAATTTTCATCCCTTGAACGATGGAACGTATATACAAACCAGTACCACCAACCAATAACAGAGGGGGAGAGAGGGGAAGCAGGGGGAGAAGTTGCCAGGAGGGTTTCCCTCCAAGCAAACTTCGGGGGAGATGAGGCGGAAAATTAATTAAAGCTTGTGCTTGTTCCTGGTAGTCTGCTACCGTCATTGTATTTGTCGGATCGCAGATATCTATTAAGTAGTGCGGCACTAATTTTTGTTCAGTCAAAGTTGGTTTAGCCGTACCAATATTAAACTCGCGGTAAACTTGACGAGAATCTGCACTGAGGATGATAGAACCCAACCGCAAAGCCAAAGCCAAAGCCAACCCTGACTTCCCTGTTGCCGTCGCCCCACAAATTACAATTAATTTAGTCATTAGTTATTGGTCATTAGTCAAGGTCAAGAGTTAACAATGCTGAAGCGCGGGTAGCTATGGTTTAGCCCATCAAGAGGCAGTATTTATTCTCCCCTTGCTCCCCCTGCTCCCCCTGCTCCCCCTGCTCCCCTGCTCCTGTGCTACTCTGCTCTCCCAGCTATCTCTACACTAGACTGCAACCCCCAGACAAACTTCTCTTTAAATTGCCCTACAGTCGCCACGAGGGCTTTTGTGCTACAATTTTGGAGTGTTTTAACTTTTGTTTGCCTTTTGGCGAGTTCAACCCCACGCATCAGGAGAATTTTCATGACGAGCAGTTACAGTGCCGATCAGATTCAAGTTCTGGAAGGTCTGGAAGCCGTCCGTAAACGACCAGGGATGTACATCGGTACCACGGGGCCGCGAGGACTCCACCATTTAGTTTACGAGGTGGTGGACAATTCAATTGATGAAGCTTTAGCGGGTTACTGCACTCATATAGAGGTAGAGATCAACGCTGATGGTTCCGTATCTGTAACAGATGATGGTCGGGGTATTCCTATCGATACTCACTCGCGAACAGGGAAATCGGCTTTAGAAACGGTAATGACGGTACTCCACGCCGGGGGGAAGTTTGGCGGTGGTGGCTACAAGGTTTCTGGAGGATTGCACGGGGTTGGGATTTCTGTTGTTAACGCCCTCTCTGAGGTAGTGGAAGTTACAGTTTGGCGAGATAAAAAGATTCATACCCAGCGCTATGAACGGGGTGTCCCAGTTACGGATCTGCAAGTTAAGCCCTACAAAGAGGCTAGAACCGGAACTTCTGTCACCTTCAAGCCAGATACCCAAATCTTTACTAATAGCATTGAGTTTGATTACATTACTTTATCAGGTCGCCTACGAGAGTTGGCGTATTTGAATGCAGGTGTCAAAATTACCTTTACCGACAACCGTCTGGAACTGCTAAAAAGCGATACACCCAAGGTTGAAACTTACGAATACAAGGGTGGCATTAAAGAATATATCGCTTACATGAACCGCGAGAAGCAGCCGTTGCATGAAGAAATCATCTATGTGCAAGGGGAACGCAATAACGTACAAGTAGAAGTATCTTTGCAGTGGTGTACTGATGCTTATACGGATAATGTGCTAGGCTTTGCCAACAATATTCGCACGGTTGACGGTGGTACGCACCTAGAAGGATTGAAAGCGGTTCTAACTCGAACATTAAATGCGATCGCTCGCAAACGCAATAAAATAAAAGACAATGAACCCAACCTCAGTGGTGAACACGTCCGTGAAGGTCTGACTGCTGTTATTTCCGTCAAAGTCCCCGATCCCGAATTTGAAGGACAAACTAAGACCAAACTCGGTAATACCGAAGTGCGGGGTATTGTTGATTCTTTAGTAGGAGAAGTCCTTACCGAATATCTAGAATTTCACCCTGCCATAGCAGACTCAATTTTAGATAAAGCTATCCAAGCTTTTAAAGCCGCAGAAGCAGCTCGCCACGCACGGGAGTTAGTACGGCGTAAATCCGTACTGGAATCCTCGCCATTGCCAGGTAAATTGGCAGATTGCAGTTCTCGCGATCCTAGCGAGTCCGAAATCTATATTGTAGAAGGCGACTCAGCAGGTGGGAGTGCCAAACAAGGACGCGATCGTCGCACTCAAGCTATCCTACCCCTACGTGGTAAAATCCTCAACATCGAGAAAACCGACGACGCCAAAATCTACAAAAATAACGAAGTTCAAGCGTTAATTACAGCACTTGGTTTGGGTGTCAAAGGCGATGAATTCGACTCTACCCAGCTACGCTATCATCGCATAGTCATCATGACTGATGCTGACGTAGACGGGGCACACATCCGTACACTACTATTAACTTTCTTCTATCGGTATCAGCGATCGCTCATTGAACAAGGTTTCATATATATTGCTTGTCCACCACTATTTAAAGTAGAACGCGGACGCAGTATGCCACAGTATTGTTATAGTGATCGCGAACTGCAACAGCACCTCGCCACACTACCTGCCAACGCTAACTACAACATTCAACGCTTCAAAGGCTTGGGTGAAATGATGCCACAACAACTCTGGGAAACTACAATGAACCCAGAAACCCGCACCCTTAAGCAAGTAGAAATTGAGGATGCAGCCGAAGCAGATCGCATTTTTACAATTTTAATGGGCGATCGTGTAGCACCAAGACGTGAATTCATCGAAACCTATGGTTCTAAACTCAACTTCACAGATTTAGATATTTAAATATCAATTTCTTGTCAAAATAATTTGTAATTAGTAATACTCGTCTAGGCATGAGAAGTAAGCTATTAATGGGCTACGTCCCGCTGCGCTAACGTAATTACTACTCCATAGAAGACGATTGGTAGCTTGAATCTGGAAAGAGTTTCCTCTTTTGCATCAATAAATTTAGTTGCTCTACACTTCAATTACAAATTACTAATTATTTGGTCAATACTTTGATGCTCTGTGAGCTTAGTAATGCTTAATGGGTGAAAACCTATTAAGTATTACTTTTTTATACTCAACATACTTCAATATAAAATTTCATAGCTCAAACCTACCTCTTTTAATAGATGATAAACTAGCGAAATAGCCAAGCTTTTGTGTAGATATTTTTTATTTTCCAAAACTATGTCGCTAGATGAGTGACTATATCGAGAAATTCGTTAATTATTGTTAATAATTCTCTATTTAACTCGATTGTAGGCATAGTTATGAAAGCGAGCAAAGGCATAGTAGTAAAAGCATTGTTCAATATTATTAGTGTAGGTAGTCTTGTTACTCTGTCTGCCTGTGCTCAGCCTGTAGCGGAAACACCAACAACAACCGTTCCTCCAGTTACACCAACTCCGATAACCACCATTCCTCCGGTTACGCCAACTCCGACAGTCACCATTTCTCCAGTTACGCCAACTCCTACTGGTGCAACAACCACTCAAAATTTCGCAGAACTGGCAAAATCAGCAGCTAATCAAGGACAGTTTCAAACCCTCACACGAGCAGTGCAAGCCGCAGGCTTAACTGAACAATTGGCTGCACAAGGGCCCAACACAGTATTCGCGCCTACTGACGCTGCTTTCGCTGCTTTACCAAAAGGTACTCTAGACAATCTCTTACAACCAGCAAACAAACAACAATTAATCAGGCTTCTGGCTTATCACGTTATACCTGGGCGAATTACCTCTAAGCAATTGACATCTGGACAAGTCAAAACAGTCGAGGGTACTCCTGTTAAAATAACGGTTAATCCTGCTAACAACACAGTCACAGTCAACGATGCTAGAGTGACTCAGCCAGACATCCCAGCTAGCAACGGTGTTGTCCACGTAGTTGATAAGGTAATTCTGCCACCCAATTTTCCTGCAAGTCTAAAGGCTACCCCAACACCAAGGTAGTTTTTATCAAAAGCTACTAAGCGAGAAAGCTTTGAGAGATGGTTTTGTTCCCAGTTTGAAACTGGGAATACCTCTTGGGAAACCTCGCCTGCTGAAGAATTTGCGGTACTGCAATGACAAGCATTTCCAGGTATAACCCGGAAACAAGATTTTAAAAGGATTTCGGCTTAAGTTGACACCAATGCAATATATTGTCTGGTTAGATGTGGTCTATTCAAATAAATTAGATAAATATTAATTACAAAAAATTTATATTTCTTAGTAAGAGATATTGCATAAGATTCAACTTTTGTCAAGGTTATAAAAAATTAATGTAATTTATTGATACCAACAGATACATTAATTCCAGCAAAAGTTAAGTAAGTAACAAGTCCTTGTGCTGACTTTGTAATTAATGTCGCGCATTAGCTAGAAACGCATTTGTTATGCTTGAAAAACAAAGCTATATCTCATTTACCAAGTAACAGTTAATAAGTAACTCAAAAATTTATCATCATCAGATGACAACAACTTACTGGATTAAAAGTATTAAAGCTTACAACTTAACTACGCAAAAAAATTGCCCTCAAGTTAAAACCTAATCATCCTATACTCAAAAGCGATCGCAGATAGAAGCAGATAACATCAAGCTGAAAACTTGCTAATATCTTCTCATACCTGTGGCAATAGCTATTATGTTGCATGTATCCAATGTACTTTTGCCTTAAGTAAGTAAATATCGATGATCTCTAATGTCAAATCGCTTCTGAATTGATTAAAATATCGTTGGATACAATAATAAGAGTTTGTCAAGTTTCATAGGGCTGAAATCTCAGCAGTGCGCTAACCTGGGGATAAGACCAAATTAGTTAAATCTAAATTGATCTGCCCAATGGCATATTATGCCGCAGCCTCAACTCCTCAGTTAAGGTAATTGGCAAAAGGTTGGCACTTGCACTACCACCCTTATGAGATCTCGCTCAAGGGAGAGCAACACTTTACTCTACAGACTGAGTGATTTATGAAGGAAACGTAAAAATGTGTGCATTAATGCTTCTCTTCTGAGTTAACATAAAATGCGCTGATTCTAAGTAATTCAGGTATTATATAAAACCTGAGATTGCCTAGACCAAGTGTAGATACTTTATTAATGTAATGAAAATGCCACCACAATTCCGAAAAGGTTGAGAAAAAATTTAAGGATATACCTACTCTTTTTAATATCTTTTTGGTAAAAGGGGCTTTACTTTGCTTAATGACTTCATGATTAACACACAAAGAGAGTGCAATTTCTGTGAAACAGGCTACAATCGGAACAGTCTTTATAGGGAAATCTGCCATCAGTCTTAATACGTTTGTATGAAGTGGCAAATTTTTTGATCAAGGCTTTTTTTTGACTAGTCAGTTAGGATGTGTGTGCGAGAGCAATACATACAATATTGACTAAGGTGAACCAGTCACCTTCAGCAGTAGCTTAAAATAAAGTGAAAAACCCCTCCTCCCGGAGGTGTAAAAGTTCCGAAAATAATTCTGGCAAATCAGCTAAAAATTCTATTTTCGGTTAGCAACCAGCTCGATTAAAAGAGCAGTAAACACATCTTGAGTAATTGATTCTGCAAGGAGCATGAGGAACGCGGCATGAACCAGGCTAACAACGTACTCGAAAGCATATATCAGCCTGACCTAGAAATAATAAATCAGCCTGAGCTCGAGTTAGAAGAACTCTTAATCGAAGATGAAGAGGACTTGCTGATCACGGATGATGGCGAAATTGATGAGTTTTTAGAGCCTCAGTCTGATGAGGACGACGCAAAGTCTGGAAAAGCCGCTAAATCGCGTCGTCGGACACAAAGCAAGAAAAAGCACTATACCGAAGATTCGATTCGGCTTTACTTGCAAGAAATTGGTAGAATTCGGCTGTTGCGGGCAGATGAAGAAATTGAATTGGCGCGGAAAATAGCCGATTTACTTGAATTAGAGAGGGTGCGGGAACGGCTTTGCGAGCAGTTGGAGCGCGATCCTAAAGATAGTGAATGGGCAGAAGCGGTACAATTGCCATTGCCAGCTTTTCGTTATCGTCTGCATGTTGGTCGCAGGGCGAAAGATAAGATGGTGCAATCGAACCTGCGCCTTGTGGTTTCAATTGCTAAGAAGTATATGAATCGTGGCTTGTCGTTCCAAGATTTAATTCAAGAAGGTAGTCTTGGTTTGATTCGCGCTGCTGAAAAGTTTGACCACGAGAAAGGTTATAAGTTTTCTACCTACGCTACATGGTGGATTCGTCAAGCAATTACCAGGGCGATCGCAGACCAATCCCGCACTATTCGCCTTCCGGTTCACCTTTACGAAACCATTTCTCGGATTAAGAAAACTACCAAGCTACTATCTCAAGAAATGGGTCGCAAACCGACTGAAGAAGAAATAGCCACTCGCATGGAAATGACCATTGAGAAGTTGCGGTTTATTGCTAAGTCCGCTCAGTTACCTATTTCATTAGAAACGCCCATTGGGAAAGAAGAAGATTCTCGATTGGGCGATTTTATTGAATCTGATGGTGAGACACCAGAAGATCAAGTCTCCAAAAATCTTCTGCGCGAAGATCTTGAAAAAGTCCTCGATAGCCTCAGCCCCCGCGAACGTGATGTTCTCAGACTCCGCTACGGTTTGGATGATGGCCGGATGAAAACTCTTGAGGAAATTGGACAGATTTTCAACGTCACTCGTGAACGAATTCGTCAAATTGAGGCGAAGGCACTTCGCAAGTTACGCCATCCGAATCGTAACAGTGTTCTTAAGGAATATATTCGGTAGTTATTAGTCATTAGTCATTAGTCATTTGCTTTAGACAAATAACCAAGGACAGATAACAAAGGACAAACAATAAAAAACCTGGTAGTGAATAAGCACTCCAGGTTTTTTTATTTATAGGTCATCTTGATATTTTAAAACCTATAGGATGCCCCAAAAATGTAAGAAGCCTTGGCCAGAGAAAAGCTCAATCAAAGCAGCTGCTAAAAAGCCGATCATTGCCAAACGACCGTTCCAAACTTCTGCTTGTGGGGTAAAACCCCAACGCCAAGCGTTGCGATCTTCAATTACAGGAGTGGTAACTTTTGTTGTAGTTGCATTTGTCATAATAGACGCTCCAAATTAAATTTGCTAAGGTTTATTGCTTTCTGTAAACTAATATAACAATAAATTTTCTAATTGCAACAAGTTTTTTATACTTTTGTTGCTATAACTTGACATAAAGACATTTAATTGAGCAATCTATTTTAAACATCAGCCTTCAGGTGGATTTGCTGAAGTTATATCAAGATCACACCGACTTTCGCTATCATCAATAGTATCAGTTTATTGAGAGTATTTATCAACTATTTTAGCTTGAGGGTGTGCATTGCAATGCCCAGGCTACTGTGGTCTATTCTTATGCAACCCGCTCTAGTTTAAAATTTTTAGCATTTAATGAAAATGCCTAGATTCAAAAACACTTAGATTAGTACCATAGATTAGTACCAGACAATCTCCATCTCGTTTGTCGTTGAAGCAAAATTAAGCTTCTCGTAGATACGCTTACCATCTTGGGTAGCGTGAAGCCATATGCGTTTTGCCTCAGTTGCTTTGACAAAGCTGTTAATTTCTTTTAGCAGTGCTATAGCAATTCCTCGACCACGCCATGCAGGAACCGTATAAACGTTCATGACGTAGGCTTCTAAGCCTGATAGATTACCGTTATGCGGAGGTCTTTGAAAAAATACCAAGCCGCTAGTGGCAACAATTTGATTATCCATATCAGCCACCCAAGCCAAAAACTCACCTTGGGGCATTTTTTGTGCAAGATACTTTCGAGTTGCTTGTGCTAACGTTGCTGTGTCAGTATCACCTTTAATGTCTCCAACTTCGCGCAGGAGTTCAAGGCGCAAATCAACAAGTGCCTCTAAATCCTGCAAGTTGGCTTGTCGTAAGTTGAACATAACTCTTGTTATGAGCGCACTTCGACAACAGTAATCACTTTTTCATCGCGGTTGAGTTGGAGGATGCTTTCACCCTTAACATCTCTACCTAAGATCGGCACTGTTTCCACGGGTATCCGCACTACTCGCTCTTTATTCGTTAGTAGTGCTACCTCACCGGAAGCGATCGCCATTACCATACCAGCTAAGTTATCAGTTTTGCTGGTAAATTTTAGCCCTTGTGTGCCTAAATCACCACGATTAGCCCGTTTTAGCTGACTCGCAGGGATGCGCTTGGCGTATCCTTCTTGAGTAACCAGTAATAATTGATCTTCCCCACCCACGGTTACACAGCCAACCATTTGCTCATTTTTCCGTAGCCGTAATGCTTGTAAACCCATTGCAGTCCGACCCATAATGGGCAACTGTTCATCATTCACCGCGAACTTCAACAAGCGTCCACCGGAACTGGCTAAAATTAAATTTTCCTTTGTATTAGTGAATTGGGCAAATAACAATTCATCATCTTCTTTGAGCTTCAAAATTGTAATGCCGCGACGAGTCAAGTTAGTAAATTCCCCAAGAGATAGGCGCTTAATTCGTCCCTGTTTTGTTAGGAAAATCATCTGTTTAGTTTCAAGATTTTCCGGCAGCAAAAAGCGGTTGATCACTGCTTCTTGAGCACCTTGAGCAGTAGTACTAAGCATGGTGATCAATGGTCTTCCTCTGGGAGAACGTCCAGTTGTTAGGGGAATTTCTCCCACTTTGACAGGATAGACTTTGCCACCACTGGTTAGTATTAACAACTCTTTGTCTGTCTGGGTCAACTCGCTTTGGATAATAAAGTCATTATCGTGCAGACCGTTTTCTGCTTTCGGCTTTTTAGCTGACGGTGGAGTGCGGCGTACATACCCTCGTTGGGTAAACTCTAAAACTGCCTCTTCTGGAGGCTCTGCAAATTGGAGTTCCGGCTCCGCTTCGGCTCCTTTAGTAGTTTTTTGCCCTTCTGCTCCTCTGCTTTGCTCCTCTGCCCCTCTGCTCCTGTTCTCCTCTAATATTTTCGTACGCCGGGAATCGCTGTATTTGCGCTTGAGCGATCGCAAGTCTTTTTTCAGTACTTTGAGTAATTCTCGGCGATCGTTTAGTAATCGGCGCAACAACTCAATTTGCTCGCTGAGTTGCTCAAATTCTTGTTGCAAGTTTTGCTGTTCTAAACTTGTGAGGCGGCGCAATGGCATAGCCAGAATTGCATCTCCTTGTACCTCACTCAAATCTAGTCGGCTACAAAGGTTAATTTTTGCCGTACTGCCGTCGGCAGCTTGCCGTAAAATTTCAATTACCTGATCCAGGTGAGACAGCGCTTTCAGCAAACCTTCCACTACATGCAACCGACTTTCTGCTTTACCTAACTCGTAACTGTAGCGGCGGTTAAGCGTCTGCTCTCGGAAAATCAAAAACTCCTGCAACATTTGCCGCAAGCTTAACTGGCGTGGTTGTCCATTCACCAAAGCTAAGAGAATCGCCCCAAAATTTATTTGCAAAGCGGTCTGGTGATACAAATGCTGGAGAACTTCTTGAGGATTGACATCGCGTTTGAGTTCAATTACTACCCGCATACCTTCGCGATCGCTTTCATCCCGGAGATCAGAAATTCCTTGCAAGCGTCCTTGATTTACCAAGTCCGCGACTTTCTCAATCCAGCCTGCTTTATTTACTTGATAAGGCAATTCTGTAATGATAATTGCTGTCCGCCGCTTGCTTCCCCTAGTGGCTGGAATTTCCTCCAAGTTGGCGACTCCCCGCAACACAATTCCACCTTTCCCTGTGGTATATGCCTCACGAATTCCCACCTCACTGATAATTTCTCCGCCAGTGGGAAAATCTGGCCCTGGAATTAGCTCGAACAACTTTTCATCTGACAAATCCGGCTGGTCAATTAAGGCAATTAAGCCATCGACTATTTCCCCCAAGTTGTGCGGTGGGATATTCGTTGCCATCCCTACAGCAATACCAGTGCAACCATTGAGCAAAAGGTATGGCAACTGAGCAGGTAAAACTGTCGGTTCTTGTTGGGAATTATCGAAGTTGCCAATAAATTCTACAGTTTCTTCCCCAATTTCCGCCAGCATTCCCTCATGGCTAATGGGTGAAAGGCGCGTCTCTGTATAGCGCATCGCCGCTGGTGGGTCATTATCGACACTGCCAAAGTTACCATGTCCTGCCAGCAAAGGATAGCGGCTAGAAAATTCCTGCACTAGCCTGACTAAGGCATCATAAACTGCTTGGTCGCCGTGGGGGTGATACTTACCAAGCACATCTCCCACTACACGGGCACATTTCCGATATGGTCTATCTGGTGTCAAACCAAGTTCGTGCATCGCATACAAAATGCGGCGGTGAACTGGCTTTAAGCCATCACGTACGTCTGGTAACGCCCGCCCAACAATCACACTCATGGCATATTCTAAGTAAGACCGTTGCATCTCGGTATGCAGGGCTGTTGTAATGACCTGTCCCGTAGGGAGAAGGTTTAACTGTTTTGCCATGAGTTTTTTCCCTGAATTTTAACTACACAAAAACCGCTGCAACTGAACACTGTAGCAAACACAGCATAACGGATGAAATGAGATTCCTAAAACAATCTTGATAGTCAAATGATAAAAAGCAGTAGTATTATCCTTGATGACGGGGATGCAAATTCACTATTAAAAAGGAGGCAAATAAGTGTTTTGATCAAGTGGTAATCTGCTCTTGCTTAAAGATTGCACATAGTCAGTAACTAGGATAATTTCCATGATTGTGTTGTTTGATTTTGAAATAAATCGGAGCAGCAGTTTCCGAGAACTCTGTAGCTTGTCCTGCGGAACGCTACGCGAACCTGTAGGATGCGCCGACGGACGGTAATAGCTTTGCCAACCCCTGCCGTAGGATGCCCAAAGGGCTGTAGGGCTAACAGAAGTTCGGTGATTTTCAGATAAGTCTGAGTATAGAAGCCTCTGCTTAGAACTTCGGAAATTCTTGAATCCCCCTCACCTATATAAATAAAATTCTCATGAAAACCGTTTTGATTGTCGAAGACGATCTAATTAATGCTCGCGTTTTTTCCAAGATTTTGTCCAAGCGTGGTGGCTTGGATGTGAAACACACAGAAAATGTTGAAGAAGTAATAAAAATTGCCCAATCAGGAGAAGCCGACCTAATTTTGATGGATGTTTCTCTGTCCAGAAGTGTTTACCAGGGTAAGTCTGTAGATGGGATCAAGATTACACAAATGTTGAAATCCGATCCAAAAACAGCAAATTTACCTGTTATTTTGGTTACGGCGCACGCTATGGAAGGCGATCGCGAGAACTTCCTCAAACAAAGCGGTGCTGATGGCTACATTTCTAAGCCAGTTGTTGACCATCAACAGTTTGTTGACCAAATCACCGCACTTCTACCCAAAGACGACCACTGAGAATTAACGACTTATTTCAGGAATAATCCCCCTGTAAATCTTTTAGGTGACTATTTCCTCTCTTTATCAGTATATATGTACTATGAAAAGGTGGTATTAGGCAAGTATTAATAGAAAAGTTGTGAGTACCGAAGATTTGGGCGGTGGAAGCCGCTCAAACTTCTGACTGAGTTATGAGTTGAAATGTTTAACTCATAACTCCTGACTTGTATCTCTCCTATTGAGTAGGCTGAAGCCTTGGGGTTGATGAGTTTTCCCGTTGCTGTAAGGCTGCTTGAATACGGGGTAATTCTAGAAATTTTTTCGTATCAGAAAGTAGACGTTGACCCCAGAGATTTTCTTTAAGAAAATCTAAATTAGCATAGCGCTGATCTATACGCAGTGCAGCTTCTCCTAAAGTTAGTCCTTGTTGGCGTAAGCGTAGCTCGCCGGAGGCATCGCCTTTAGTATACAGTGCCACTGCCAATGCCAATAAAGGTTCTGCGGCTTGCTTATCAAGCGTAACAGCAGATTGCCATTGCTTAATCGCTGCTTGGGTATCGCCTTGCTCGTAATTGATTAAACCAATGTTGTTAATTGCCGGCCAGAATTTTTTATCTTGTGAGACGGCTTTATTATACTGAGTGATCGCATCAGGCAATCGACCCAACAAATAGTAAGCATTACCTAAATCAAATAACCCTTCTGGATCGTTGGGTTTTAACTTCAAACCCGCTTGGTAATTATCAACCGCCGCCTGGTAATTTTTCTGTTGAAAACTAACTGAACCTAAAGCAAACAGAATGTCAGGATTTTTGGGGTTGAGAGATTGTGCCTTTTTCAGAGTTGCGATCGCACTATCAAACTCTTTGGTTTGCAATTGCAATCCACCTAACAGCAACCATACTTTATCATTCTTAGGAGCCAATTGAGTGGCCAGCCGTGCTCGCGGCATAGCTAACTCAACCTGTTGAAACTGAGCCAGTTGAGCCGCCTCCTGGGCTAGACTCAACCCCTGCTTCTCCAACTTCGCTGCATCAAGTTGCAGTGTATGAGGGATGAGTGCCTGTGCGTGAGCTGCTCTTGGCATACTCCACAAACTACAGACAACCAGAAGAGAAATCAAACTAACATGTTTGGGCACACTACCGCCTCTTAGCCACAAATCAAAGAATCTTTCAGTTAGCTTAAACGATCTCCGCTGTTGACGGCATCAAAATTTTATAACTTCTGGAGGAAAAGCCCACTATTTTGAGACTGGCTTGCTGAGTGCTGAAGCGCGGATAGCTATGGTTTAGCCCGTGCTGAGTAGAGACGCGATTAATCGCGTCTCTACAGGAGTTATGTGTTTTGTACTTTTATGGGGAAGCAAGCTATGCATAGCATCTTTGTTGGGATACCCGATTAATACTTCTAAAACCTATTTTTAGATAGATTTGTCTGAATTATTTTGGCAATATGCTTTAGCTAAATTTTGATTTTTTTGCTTATAAAACTGAGTAGAGCGATCGCATTAACTAATCATCATCAAGTTAATCAAAGATTGCAAAACACAACGTAGATTATTCTGTGAATATCGCTTGAGGAAAATTGGTGACTTTGGTCATATACAAGTTGGTAAGTACTAGTGACTTTGGTCATACATAGGTTTTGACTTTTTAATAGATAATTATATTGTATGAATTTATACGAGGAGTCTATTAAATAGGAAGATTACTTAATCAAAACTTCAGCATAATAAAACTTTAGTGCAAATAAGGAGTCAATTCTATGTTGAAACGAAACCGTGCATCCTTAGTCTTAGCTGCTGCCTTAATCATTGTTCCAACTATCTTGTCTATGCCTGCAAATGCTCAGACAAAAGTCTACGTTGTTGGTGAACGCGAGCAAAATTGGGATCGCGACGGCAGACGCAACTATAGGAATCGAACTCCTATAAACAGACGTGATTGGAACCGCAACAATGAACCCAGTTCAAGAATAGTTAGGCTTCGCAATGGTGACATCAGATATCCCAATGGGCAAATTGTTCCTGCAAGAAGGATAGTCAGACTGCGTAATCAAGGTTACTACAGACTTCCTAATGGGGATATTCTTCTTCCTACTCAGGAAATTGTTCCTGCAAGGAGATTAGTTAGAGTGCGTGATGGTCACTTTAGACTTCCTAATGGGGTGGTAGTTCAAATAAACCTTTAAGACATTAAAAACTGAAAAAAATAACAAGTATAAGGCTGCCAGTTTATAGTTCTAGCTGTTATGAACAAACTTGGTAGCCGTTCCTTCTAGACTAAAAATATGGATATGAAAATTGATACATCACCTGCTGTAGATTCATCGCCTTTGATTCCACAAGTGAAAAAAGGCAAAAAGAATCGTTGGTTGTCTTGGCTAATCGCTCTTTGCCTTTTGGGTGGAATTGGCTATGCAGTTTATTACCAGATAGCTGTGCTTCCCCGCCAAGAAGCCAGACGCCGGGTACTGACACAGCCTGTAGAAAGGCAGAGCTTAACAATCACGGTTTCAGCAAACGGAACAGTGAAGCCTGAGCGGTCAATTAACCTCAGCCCGAAAAATTCAGGCATCCTGAAAACACTTTTAGTTAAGGAAGGAGATACCGTCAAACAAGGACAGATTGTCGCTTACATGGATGATTCCAATCTGCGAGGACAACTCACCTCTGCTCAAGGTCAATTGGCACAAGCCCAGGCGAATTTGCAAAAAGCACAAGCAGGCAATCGCCCTCAAGATATTGCCCAATCACAGGCACAACTGGACGAAGCCCAGGCAAATCTGCAAAAGGTACAAGCAGGTAATCGTTCTCAAGATATTGCCCAAGCCCAGGCTCGCTTACAAAGCGCTCAAGCTACCCTTCGTAAAACCGAAGATGATTTCCGTCGCAATCAGCAACTTTATAATGCCGGAGGAATTTCCCTTCAGACTCTCAATCAAACCCGTGCAGATCGTGATAGTGCTCAAGCCCAGGTAAATGAAGCACAGCAAGCACTGGCTTTGCAAAAAGCCGGGTCACGTCCAGAAGATATTGGGCAAGCACGAGCTGTGGTAAACCAGAGACAGCAAGCTTTGGCACTCCTAAAAGCCGGAACGCGCCAAGAAGATATTGATGCCGCACGTGCTCAAGTAACTTCTGCCCGCGGCTCACTGCAAAATATCCAATCCCAAATCAATGACACAATTATTCGCGCACCCTTTGAGGGTGTGGTGACAAAGAAGTATGCTGATCCAGGCGCTTTCGTGACTCCCACGACTGCTAGTAGTGACGTATCTTCTGCCACTTCTTCTTCAATCTTGTCTCTAGCTTCGACAAATGAAGTTGTAGCCAACTTAGCCGAAACAAATATTTCTAAAATCAGCCTTGGTCAAAAAGTCAAGATTAAAGCGGATGCCTATCCAGGAAAAATCTTTGAAGGTAAAGTCAGCCAAATTGCTGCCCAATCTGTAGTAGAGCAAAACGTTACCAGTTTTGAAATTAGAGTATCACTTTCAGATCCACAAAGGATATTGCGGTCTGGAATGAATGTAGCAGCAGATTTTCAAGTCGGTCAATCGGAAAATGTCCTAGTAGTGCCAACAGCCTCAGTGGTGCGCCAAGAAAATGCCACAGGTGTATTTGTGGCAGGACAGAATAACAGACCTGTATTCACTCGCATTGAAACTGGTGTTACCGCGAATAACTTTACTGAAGTTAAATCTGGATTGCAAGGAAACGAAAGAGTGTTGCTCAGCTTTCCACCAGGGTCACGACCACAATCAACACCACGAGGAGGGGTTTTTCCTGGTTTAGGAGGAGGTGGCCGTTCATCAGGTGGTGGTCGTTCTCAACGTGGTGGTTCTCCGTAAGGGGGAGCAGGGGGAGCAGGGGGAGCAGGGGGGCAGAGGAGAGAATAATTAATGACAAATGACAAATGACTCCTATCTTCTCTCAATACTCTGCGACGCTTGTACTTTGCTAACGCCGCGATTAGTTAAAGTTATTTTTTTAATACAACAAATATGTTTAAGGGCTTTTACAAAGTTAAAAATACCCGCACAGTGCCGTTGCTGGAAATATTGACAATGGCAGCAGAGACTTTGTGGAGTAACAAATTACGCACAGGATTAACTATGCTGGGTGTGATTATTGGGATTTCCTCAGTCATTGCCATTACCTCTGTCGGTCAGGGTGTGCAAAAGGGAGTTGAGCAACAAATACAAGCTTTGGGGACAGATGTGTTGCAAATTTTGGCTGGTGCGGCCAGAAGTGGAAATGTCCGCCAAGGGATAGGTTCTAGCAGTACCTTAACTTGGGAGGATGCGAAAGCGATCGCCACACAAGCGCCATCTGCTCAGCTGGTTTCTGCTTATCTCCAACGCAGCGCCCAAGTTGTTTATGCAGGACAAAACACATCAACAATCATTTATGGCACAGATTTGAATTACCCAGAAGTGAGAAATACTCACCCTCAACAGGGAAGATTTTTTACTCAAGAAGAACTAGATACTGCCGCACAGTTTGCCATTCTTGGCCCTACAGTCCAAAGCACACTTTTTGGACAGGGTGGTAATGTCATCGGCGAGAAAATTCGGATTCAGGGAGAAGCTTACGAAGTGATTGGGGTGATGGAACCTAAAGGTTCTCAGGGCCCGATGGATCGGGATGATCAAATCTTTATTCCTCTAACTAGTATGTCGAAGAGACTGGTTGGTAATAATGCTCTGGTGGGCGTTTCTGTAACTGGTATTTTAGTCAAAAGTGCCAATCAAGAACAGTTAGAAGCTGCTCAGTTTCAAGTCACCAATCTCTTACGCCTGCGTCACAACATTTATCCACCACAAGCTGATGATTTTCGCCTGACTAACCAAGCAGATATTGTTAGCACTTTTACTAATGTTGTGGGTTTATTTACAGTCATGGTAGTAGCGATCGCTGGTATCTCTCTAGTCGTCGGCGGTATTGGGATTGCCAATATCATGCTGGTTTCCGTTGTGGAACGGACGCGGGAAATCGGCATTCGCAAAGCAGTAGGAGCTACCAATTCAGCAATTCTCAACCAATTTTTAGCTGAAGCGATCGTAATTTCAATTGCTGGAGGAGGAATTGGTATGGGAAGTGGCATTTTAATTGCTTTTGCTGCTGCAACTATTTTCAAATTTCCGTTTGTTATTTCTTTGTGGTCAGTCATTGTCGGATTTGGACTCTCGTTGACTGTTGGCTTAATTGCTGGGGTAATTCCAGCACGGAACGCCGCCAAATTAGACCCCATTACCGCTTTACGCAGCGATTAAGCTTAGCAGTACTGAGTAATAAACCTCTAACATGAATATCTAAAAATAAAAATTTTAAAGTTCACGCAGAGGCGCAGCGAAAAGTCGGAGCGCCGACTTCCGGCGATGGTCTGTTCACTGCTGAGAGGCGCAAAGCCTTGCGCCTCTCCCTTGTGTCCAGAGGATACAAGGCAACCGTTCTTTTAGAACGGTTGGGCAGTAAGACCCGCATAGCGTTCTGAACTTTTCAAGACAGAGACGCAGAGAGTAACAAGAAATTTGCGTTGCTGAATCAAAGTATAAAATTCAAAAATTCAGTTTCTCAAACTCTTTTTCTCTGTGCCTCCGCGGCTCTGCGTGACATAAATACATAGTCTCAATCAGCACTCAATTATGACAACAATGATTTGGCTGGAATCTATTACCAAAACTTATTACTTAGGAGAAGTCACCGTTCCAATACTCAAGGGAATTCAACTCTCCATTGAGGAAGGGGAATATGTGTCTATTATGGGTGCGTCAGGTTCAGGTAAATCTACGTTGATGAATATTGTGGGATGTCTAGATCGTCCCACTACTGGACACTATATTTTTGAAGGCAGAAACCTAACTACTTTTGATGATGATGAATTAGCGTATATTCGTAACCAAAGAATAGGTTTTGTTTTCCAACAATTTAATTTATTGGCACGGGCAACAGCGCTGGAAAATGTTATGTTACCAATGGTTTACGCCAATTTACCAAAGCCAAAACGCCGTGAAAGGGCATTGGAAGCTTTGGAACGAGTAGGTTTAGGGGAACGGATTTCTAACCGTCCTAGTCAACTCTCTGGCGGACAACAACAACGGGTAGCTATTGCTCGCGCTTTGGTCAACCGCCCTGCATTAGTCTTGGCAGATGAACCAACGGGAGCTTTAGACACTGAGACTTCCCACGAGGTGATGAGTTTACTGACGGAACTTAATCAGCAAGGCATCACGATTGTGATTGTTACTCATGAACCAGACATCGCAGCCCAAACTAAAAGAATTATTCGAGTACAAGATGGTATGATTGTCAACTGATTCTGTAAATTAAAATCAGAGGGGTAATTTTTGATCGCATCCTCAAAGTTGTAGAGAAATAAAATTAATTACCGCATCAAAAGATATGAATTTTATTTTATTCTTTGTGCATTCTACCTGGATTACCGTGGCGATCGCTTTTCTCATCCCAACTTTAGCTAGAAGTGCAGATGCAACAACTCCCCCACAAACTCAGAAATCCCCAAGCGTCACGGGTAGTGGTTCTGTACAAGTTCCCAATTCCCTCAATCCCAATCCTAATCTTCTACAGTTTCCCACTAAGTCAAAAGAAGTAACGATTCAGGCCACTGTGCCAATTAGCTTAGCGCAAGCTTTGGAACTAGCACGACGCAACAATCGAGAGCTACAAGTAGCCCTGTTAGAATTAGAACGCAGTCGCTCGGCGCTACGCGAGTCTCAAGCTGCTTTGTTTCCTACTCTTGGTGTTAATAGCGGTATTACCAACAGTGGTAATAATCTGATTACAAGTCCACCTGCTGGTAGTACATCTTCATCCAGTACATCTTTTAATGGTTCAGCACAACTGAATTATGACCTCTATACCTCTGGTAGTCGGCAAGCTAGAATCCGAGCAGCTGAAGAACAGCTACGGTTAGATGAGTTAGATGTTGAGAACAGGTCTTTGGAAATTCGGCTGAATGTCACAACTGAATATTATGATTTGCAACAAGCAGATGAACAAGTACGAATTAATCGATCTGCTGTGGAAAATGCCCAGGCTAGTTTACGGGATACTCAAGCTAGAGAGCAAGCTGGAGTGGGTACGCGATTTGATGTGCTGCAAGCTCAAGTAAATTTAGCAAATGCCCAACAAACTCTAACTAATTCTCTCTCCCAGCAGGAAATTGCCCGTCGTCGATTAGCAACTCGGTTAAGTTTGGCGCAGTCAGTGAATATCAGTGCAGCAGACCCCGTACAATTAGCGGGTCTTTGGCAACCAACAGTAGAACAAACTATCATCCAAGCTTTTCAAAACCGTCCAGAACTACAACAGTTTTTGGCACAACGTAATATTAGCGAGCAACAGCGACGACAAGCACTTTCATCTCTGGGGCCGCAAATTAGTTTGGCTAGTAGTTATAGCCTGCTAGATCGTTTTGACGATGGTGTCGGCGTTACTGATGGCTACTCAGTGGGAGTTCAAGCAAATCAAAATTTGTTCGATGGAGGAGCAGCAAGAGCGCGTGCGGCTCAATCGAGAGCTAATATTGCGATCGCTGAAAATCAATTTGCTAATCAGCGTGACCAAATTCGCTTTGATGTAGAACAGTTCTATTCTCAGTTGCAAGCCAATCGGGATAATGTGCAGACTTCTTCTCTAGCTTTAAATCAAGCTAGAGAATCTCTGAATCTAGCTAGACTGAGGTTTCAAGCTGGTGTAGGCACTCAAACAGAGGTGATTGCTGCTGAAAACGACCTGACAAGAGCAGAAGGTAATCGAGTCGCAGCTATTTTAAATTACAACCGCGCTCTAGCTAATTTGCAACGCTCTGTTACTTCTAGAAATTCACCCTAGATTAGGACGAAAAGACAATATCTAAACTTTTTTATCAGCAAGTCTAACAACAGCTGTAACTAACTCAGAAGGTTCTGCTGGTTTCGTAACGTGCATCTGAAAACCTGCGGAAATTGCCTGTTGTTGATTATACTCTCCAGCATAGGCAGTGAGAGCGATCGCTGGTATCTGTCCCCCCTGTTCTGGTAGCCAGGTTCTAAGTTGGCGAATCAGCATATAGCCGTCCATGTCGGGCATCCCAATATCGCTCAATAGAATATCTGGCTTGGACTGTGCTAACGCTTGCAATGCCTTTATCGCCGATGACACCGCGATCACTTCTGCCCCTTCCTCTGACAGGACGAAGCTGATAAAGTCCCGCGAGTCGGTGTCATCATCAACAACCAGTATTCTAAATCCCTGAAGATTGCCCAAGTTGGAGTTTACTTCGTCCTCTTGTTGGCTTTCGCTGGCGATTGCGTTTGTATGCCAGAGTGGTAAATTAACTGTAAATATTGCTCCCTGTCCTTCGCCAGCACTTGCTGCTAAGACTGTACCACCGTGTAATTCTACTATCTGTTGGACAATCGCAAGCCCTAGTCCCAGTCCACCAAATTTTCTGGTAGTAGCGCTATCTGCTTGGCGAAAATAATCAAATACATAAGGTAAAAAGTTAGGGTCAATCCCCTTACCAGTATCAATGACTTGGATTTGAGCACAAGAGTCAACATGCTCTAGCCTAACTTCTACTCGCCCGCCTGGGGAGGTAAACTTGACGGCGTTGGAAAGTAAATTCCAGATAACTTGTTGCAAACGATTAGAATCACCCATTACTAAGAATGTAGGATGAATCTGATCATCTTCAGGAACGAGCAACAATTTCATATTGATGGATTTTGCTTCCGCCGCTAAACGTACTGTCTCCAGTGCAGCCGAAACAGTTGATACTAGGTTTACCTTGCCAACATTTAACGTCAGTTTGCCCTGGAGAATGCGCGAGACATCCAGTAAGTCTTCAATCAGTTGCGCCTGTAACTTGGCATTTCGCTCAATTGTTGCTAAGGCGGCTGCTGTCTTTGCGGCGTCAAATCTACGACTTTGGAGTAGCTTAGACCAACCCAAAATCGGGTTCAGTGGCGATCGCAACTCATGAGAAAGTACAGCTAGAAACTCATCTTTGATGCCGTTCGCCTCTTCAGCTTGAGTCCGCGCCTGCTGTTCGGCTGCATACAACCGGGTGTTTTCAATTGCGATCGATGCCATTTGGGCTAACTGTACAATAATGGCTTCGTCTTCTTCGGTAAACTCACCCTCGTATTTATCAGATAACTGAATTAATCCAATATTACGACCATCACGTCCAATTAGCGGTGCAGCTAACCACCCACGCATCGGGGGATGTTTTTCGGCTTCTTTGCCAAACCCCAGCCACCTAGGATGAAGTTCCAGTTCGGCTTGAGTCATCCGCATAGGACGATTCGTATGGCAGACGCAGGCATAAATCCCTGTACCATCAGGCTTTTCACGATAATCTCGCCATGCAGCGTATTTATTTGAGAGTGAAATCGAACTGATCGATTGTGCCCAACTACTCTCAATCGTCATACTGGTAACTGATTGATGTGCGCCGATAATAGCACGCGCCTGCTCCGTAATTAAGCGGATGACTTCTTCGATAGAGAGTGTGGAATTAATCTTTAATGCTGCCTCAGTCAACCCATGTAATTGGCTGGCGTATTGCTGCGATCGCACTAGCATTTTTTCCTGTTCTACTTCTGCTTGTTTGCGATCGGTAATATCAATACATAAGCCAATATAACCAAGAAAATCATTCTCTAAAGTGAAGCGTGGTGCTCCTATATCTAAAACCCAACGATATTGCCCATCAAAGCGTTTGAGCCGATACTCCATTCTAAAATCTTCACGGACATCAAACGCATTGGCATAAGTTTCTAAACAGCATTGTAAATCATCAGGATGCACTCCTTGTGTCCAACCATGACCAATTTCTTGCTCCATCGTCCGCCCTGTAAATTCCAGCCAAGGCTTATTGAAGTAGTAACAGAGTTGATCAACGCCAGACATCCAAATCAGGGTAGAATACGCATCTGCTATTTGACGAAATCGTTCCTCACTCTCCTGTAATGCTGCTTCTAACCTATTGCACTCAGTGATATCTATATCTATCGCTACCATCTGCATTAATCTGTCTGTTTCGTCTATCCGTTTCTCGCGCGTGATATCACTAAAGGTTGAAACAATCGCGTAGGGTGCGGTTTCATCAGCCATGAATAAGGGCTGCGAGTTCATCAACAGCCAAATTAACTCACCTTTTGGTTTATACAAACCCATAACAAAGTTTAAACAGGGCTTGCCTGTATTCCAAGCAACTATAGCTGGGTGAGTTTCCGCACTCAAAGGCGATCCGTCTTCATGAATAGCTTGCCAAGAGGAATTGAGGAAAGTCCATCCCTGTATCTGCTCGGACGTGATTCCCAAAATACGCTCGGCGCTGGTATTACATGCTTGTATGCTACCATCAGCAAGCTGAAACAGCATCCCTTGTTCGGCAGTAGCGATCGCCGAGTAATACAGTTGTCTGTTGCTATGTGACGGATTCTTTAGCTGCTCATCAGTCAGCTGATAATCTAACTTTTCCTGATCTTGCATCTTGTTAGCTTCAAAGAACTAGACGGAAGTTTTTTGTCCAATAATTGTCCAATAAATTTAAGCTGACTCACTTAGAAAGTAGTTAGCTAGCAGGTTTTTCACAGGAATACTGTATATTTTTGCATAAAAAAAACCCCGTTTTCTTGTAATTCAATTTGGGAAGCAAATAAATCCTCCTAGAGATAGGGGTTTAATAAAAACGTTGATAATTTAAAACTATTTAAGATTATTGTTACTCTTGCTAAGTAAATGATTTTACAAATACTTAGTAAAAAAATACTACTATAAAGGGAACTGGGGACTAAGGATTGAGAACTAAGTACTGGGAACAATTTACTGGATAAATATTAGCTCATTCCCAATTTCTAATCTTTCATCCCTTTTATCAATATTTCGTGACCTATGTCAGCATTTTTTGTTTGAATAATCACTGTAAGGGCGTATTTTCAAGTTTTTAGTGATTTTTCTGGAATTTATTAGCGATTATTTGCTTAGTTCGTTTACTTTGGGGTGTACTCTCAATATACGGTAGCTTGCAAAAACAGTCTTTAAAATAAATTACACCCTGAGGTGAATGCCATGAGAAATTATGCTGACCAGCAGGAATTTATATTAAGTCAAATTACAAATAAATGTTTTGATCAACGGGATTTAAGTGGATGTGACTTGAGTGGAATCGACCTGAGAGCAGTTGATTTAAGTGGTGTTAACTTTATAGGAGCAGATTTGCATGGTGCAGACCTATGTGGCTGTGTTCTAACTCGTGCAAATTTAAGTAATGCAAATTTAATGGAAGCTAATTTGCGTGAAGCTAATTTGAATGAAGCTTCTTTGTGTGAAGCTAATTTGATAAATGCTGACTTAACACAAGCAAATTTGTGTGGAACTTTCTTATGGCGAGTGAAATTTACAGGTAGTAAACTTTGGGGTACTTCTTTGTGTGGTGCGGATTTGAGTGAAGCAGACTTGAGCAAAGCCATATTAATTGAAGCATCCCTGATTGAAGCTAATTTAGTCAGAGCAAATCTCGCAGGAGCAAAGTTATGTGGAGCAATATTACTAGAAGCTAATTTAACCGAAGCTAATTTAAATGGTGCAGACCTCACATGGGCAAACTTAACCAAAGCAAACTTAAGTGAAGCCAACCTTTGGGAAACCAACCTGATTTATGCAAAGTTTCGGGATACCATCATGCCTGATGGCACAATTGAGCAACCTCAGATATTGGTTTATTGAAAGTGGGGGCTGGGGATTGGGGATTGGGGAGCAGAGGGGCGGAGGTCTACGGCAGGAACCCCCAACGCGGGGCGGAGGGGCGGAGGGGCGGAGGAGAGAATAATTATGACGATGACAAATGACAAATAATTAAAACTCACGTTGTGAAAAGACGAAAATAGCGATCGCCAAGAGCATGACACTGTACAATAAGCCATAGCCAGCGCTAGTAATCAATGCAATTGTATCGGGTAGTGCTTGCAAACCATAAACGGCGTCATTTTTCAAGTCTAATCGTGATAAATCAGGCAAAATGAGATACAAACCTTGTGTGAGGCGTTCCATACCTGGATTGCGACTAAGACGACCTAATTGTACTAAATCTTGGGTAATATTCCCTATTAAATAAACGGCGAATGTTAAAGCAGTTGCTAATAGTGAGTCAGTAAAAACACCCAAGGCAATAGCTACAGCACCGATTAAAGACAACTGTAAAAATAGGAAAATTGCAGCAATCAGAATACTCACCGTCGGTTTATCAATATTACCAAATTGCAAAAATCCCAGATAAATTGTTGTCATCGCAGCGATTAGTACGGCTAGCACTGCGGATAAGCCTAAATATTTGCCAATAATAATTTCACTACGACTGATAGGTTTTGCAATTAACATCAAAACAGTGCGTTTTTCAATTTCTTTGTTAACCAACCCCGTACCTATAAATATCACAACAATTAAACAAATTGCACTTATCGCCGCCATTCCGAAGTCTAAAAACATTTTATCTTCAGTCGTTGCCGCAAATTCAGGGAGTACGCGGAAAGCGATCGCAATTATTACTGCATAAAAACCGATAATATATAGGATGCGATCGCGTACCACTTCCTGAAACACATTCTTTGCTAGTACAAAAATTCTGCTTAAGTTCATAGTCATTTGTCATTTGTCATTAGTCAAGAGACGCGATTAATCGCGTCTGTACAAGAGTCAAAAGTTATTTTTCCCCCTGCCCCCTGCTCCCTGCTTCTCACTGCTGTGGAGGCGGTGGCCCTGCAATAAATTTATTGACGCGATCGCATTCAATTTCTGCAACTGTGATATTATCCCCAGTTCCATTGGTTGCTGCAACTGGTTCGACTCGACAAGATTTTTTGAGGTAATAGCCGCGTGGATTAGAACTAGGGCCTGTCCAAATACTTAGTAAATCTAATATATACCCAGACTTAATATTGGCTACACGCGGTTCAACACGCCACAGATTTTTCTCTTCATATTCTGCTAAGTTATTTGCAATTACTTGTTTACCTGCATTGCCTACCTGTAGCTTTGCATCTAACAACCATCTCTCGACTTCTGACCAAGGTCTTTCAGCTATTTGTTCTTCTATTAGTGGTTGAAGTTTTTCTAGAATTACAACACCGTTTTGTGGGATTTTTTCTGGGCCTTGTGTTCTCACAACAAAGTTACTACGCTTAAAATTATCTGCCTGCAAACTGGGATATTCTCGTAACCAATTATCCATCACAAAGTAAAATTGAATCCAACAACTGAGCAACATACAACTGGCAACTAAAATTAGGATTCTTTGGCGGTCTTCCGGTTTAGGAATCTGAGCTTTAGCGTCAGTATCAGTTCCTTCAATAAATTCTGGAATTGCTGTAATTAGTGCTGAAATTGTTGGCCAAAGAACAATTGTTCTTGGTGTAATTACATCCTCTTGATCTCCAAAGGCAAAAACACTAACTAAGAATCCGGTAATTACTGCTCCGACTGGCATAAAAGTACCAGGAACCCTTAACGGGTCTTCAGTGGTATACCAAGCTGTACCAGAAATTAAAAATAACCAACCACAAAATGCAATTATATCTCTTATATAACCCGTAGCAAAATATGATAGCACCCAAGAAAAAACACTCAAGTAAATAAATGTTTGCCAGGAATAAGCTTTAGGTGGAACTAATACCTTTTTAACTCCTGCGTAAAGCCCTTCAATAAATTTAAATACTCCAAATGCATCTTTAAACAATACGTTCATAATTTACCTCTCTATACTAATTAAGTAATCACTGTTTATCCTCTAACCAAAACAATGAAAATTCTACTGCCTTGAACTAATAAATAAAACAATAGTAATAGCACTATAGCTCAGTGAATTGGCTATTAATGTAGTGGTAGCCAAATTTGTACTTTGCAATTTAGCACTGCTTAAACGACGCCATTTCCTTCGTGGAGATGTTTGAGTTTCCTCTTCTCTTTTCCAAGGTGTTTCAGTTAATGATAGGAGTAAAAATCTTAACAAGAAAAACTTCATTAAAAAAGTAGCAAAGAAAATTATAAAAGCAGTTAGTATTAGTAAAGTTTGGGCACTAGCTGATTTAAAGTTATTAAAAAAGACATAATTAATTAGTTCAGATTTAAACTGTATTGGTAATATTGGCTCAGATACAAAAAATATAAACCAACCAAGTACGCTCGAAAATAAATTTACAGAAATGGCATAAAAAGTACTAGTCTTTTTATCAAATTTTAGCCGATTGTTAAAAACATAAGCTTCGATGGGAATAGCCATCAGTATAAATAAAAAGTCAAACAGAATTGCACCAATAGGAAAAATTGTAGGAAGTGTCAAGTTTTCCAGCATAAAGGGTCAAAGGGAATGGTTAACTTTAGAGAGTATAACTGTGATCAGCTGATGTGCGTACAAATTGCACATTTTGCGTCAAGACTGTTATTTGTATTTTGTAGTATAAATGACCAATAATAATCCTTTTTAGGTCGTTGACAGTTGACAGTTAACAGTTAACCGTCAACTGTCAACCGTCAACCATCAACCGTCAACAGTCTTTCGTGTTATCCCATCCCCTTTTAGGAGTGGGATGAACTTATCCCTACCTGAGAGTGCATAACGTTAGGTAAGATGAAAGACTTCCACGTTACAGCTTTTCGAGAGATGACAAGGAACGGCATCGGTATTCGCACGGCGCAAGTGCGTCCTGAACGGCTCACTGGTCAAATTCACGTCTACGATGGTGTAGGGAAAGGTAAATCCCAAGCAGCTTTAGGGGTGGTTTTACGCTCGATCGGCTTGGGGATAAATACACCTAGCTATTCCAATCGCGTTTTATTACTTCGGTTTTTGAAAGGGCCAGAACGTGATTACGACGAAGATGGCGCGATCGCAGCTTTACAGCGCGGTTTTCCCCATTTAATTGATCAGGTTCGCACAGGTCGTGCCGAATTTTTTGGCCCAGAAGAAATTACCTCTTTTGACCGATCTGAAGCGGCGCGGGGTTGGGATGTTGCTAAAGGTGCGATCGCCAGCGGTTTATATTCAGTTGTAGTCTTAGATGAAATTAACCCGGTGCTGGATTTGGGTTTGCTTCCAGTAGATGAGGTGGTGCGGACATTAAAATCCAAACCCCAAGAATTAGAAATTATCGCCACTGGACGCGCCGCGCCGCAACAGTTGCTCGATATTGCAGATCTCCACTCAGAAATGAAACCCCAACACCACCCAACAGCAAAAGCCCTCTTACTTGAGGGGATTGAAATTTATACTGGTGCTGGTAAAGGCAAGTCTACCAGTGCTTTGGGTAAAGCTTTACAGGCAATTGGTAGGGGGATTAATCATCCAGGATCTACCCGTGTATTGATTATGCAGTGGCTCAAAGGTGGTAGTGGTTATACAGAAGATGCCGCGATCGCCGCTTTGCAGCAATCTTATCCTGAAGTGGTGGATCATCAGCGCTGCGGTGGAGATGCGATCGTCTGGCGCAATTCGCGGCAAGAATTAGACTATGTAGAAGCCGAACGCGGTTGGGAAATCGCCAAAGTTGCGATCGCCTCTGGATTATACAAAACTATCATCCTCGATGAACTCAATCCCACCGTTGACTTGGAACTACTCCCCGTTGAACCCATTGTTCAAGCTTTGCTCCGCAAACCCCGCGACACCGAAATCATCATCACCGGTCGCTGCCAAAATCAACCCGCATACTTCGACTTAGCTAGCATTCACTCTGAGGTCTATTGCCACAAGCACTACGCCAATCAAGGCGTAGAACTTAAGCGAGGGGTAGATTATTAAATCAGTAAACAGTAAACAGTAAACAGTTATCAAGGGGATGGTGGGGGATTTAAACCCGCCAGATAGCTCCTGGCGCTGGCTTTGGGTTATTAGTTTTCAGCTTGTTTGCGATCGCTGATATAGTGGTTCCCCTTAAACCCAATTATCTTGACTGTTGACTATTACTGTTTACTGTTGACTGTTGACTGTTAAAAATGCACCGTAAGATGTCTCACGGTGCGCTTTCTTGATTTTGCCTAATTTACTTGGATGCAAGAAATCCTGATACATCTGCGTGTGCCAAGATAACATCGGGTTCACGCTGGAGAGCCGCATAGTATTTTCTTGCAAACACATTGCCAACCTCTGACGGTACAATCAGCTGGCGGGCATCGGCAATCAAATTTTCGACATTTTCCGCTGATACTGGTTCATCTGCTTCGAGCATCTCATCAATTTGTACAACAAGCTCAGAAATGCGATGTAGCCAAGCAAATTGTTCGTGATTGATCACCAGTTGCAGAAGTTCTCTACTCGATACTCGTCCCTGAACTTGTTCGTAGGCAATGCGTTCTGTCTCAAGCAACACCTTGTGAAGGCGGAGGAATTTGTTTCGCAAATCACGTAGATGTTGATGTTGATGTATTCGTTGTAAAAGTATGTTAGAAGTCAATGGAACTTATCCTCCCGTTACGATAGCCTGCAAAGGCTGGAATAATTTCGGCTTCGGTATTCATCACAAATAGACCGTAGCGAATAATTGGTTCGTTGAGTGGTAAGCCAGCGATGAGCAGCACATCTAATGGTGATTTTGCATTTGATGGATTTGCAACCATCGCTTTCTCACCGTCTTGTGTCAACAGCAACATCTCCCACATATTTCTTATCTTCGCCAAATAAGCTTTTTTCATCAAGCAAAAATTTAAGCTCATCTCACCCCTAAAAGGAGATGGGATTTCATGTTGACTGTTGACTGTCAACGGTCTAAAAAGGCTTTCTCAGAACTTAGCACTTAAAATGACTTTGTTATATAGTTCCTATATATGATTACTCATATATTAACATTAGACCATATCAGAAATGACAGATGTAATTTCTACTACTTTAGTTTCGGAAAACCGCCTATGTCTTTAGCACACACAATTCTAGGTCTGCTTCAGCAAGAAGAAATGACAGGTTACGACCTAAAAACAAGTTGCTTTGATCAATGTATTGCTCACTTGTGGACTGCTGACCAGGCACAGATTTACAGAACTCTCGATAAACTAGTTGAGCAGGATTGGATTACTTGTACCGTCAAGATTCAACACGATCGCCCCAATCGTAAAGTCTATAGTATGACTGAAGCAGGAAAAGCCGAATTAATCCGATGGCTTCAATGCCCTCAGCCCTTACCAACAGTACGAGAACCTCTGCTTGTTCAGTTATTTTTTGCAGCACAGTTACCAAATGAGGCCATTATTAAATTGCTAGAACAGCAGCTAGAGGCACGCAGTGAAAAGCTAGCCACATGTGAAAATATTGAGTTACCTGTGCTCGGTGATCAGTTTGCAAGTCGTGAGCAGATTATGCAAAGGCTCGTACTAGAGTTGGTAATCCAAAGAGAACACACTTACATTAACTGGTTAAAGATAGCTATTGATGTTCTTTGCCACCAATCAGCTTTTTAAACGAATAAGCCTAAGTCATAATTATTAACCCATAAAAGTAACTCTTAAATATTGACGACCTTCATCCTATGGTCGAAGCTGCGCGTAGCTTGCTTAAGCGCAGAGGTACACAGAAAAAAGTGCAACAGCTTAATTGCAGATATCCGCGTCAAACTAGAACATAACTCGCTCCTATGACTTCTACTCCTAGTTACCGAATTGCTGATTTGTTTGCCGAACGAGCTAGAAACCTGACACCACCAACCTACGGTACAGAGTTAACCAAAATTATCACCGTTAGCTTTGCCTATGGTTTAGCTGACCCAATTCTCTTTCCTCACACTGACTTAGCTGCTGCAAGTGCGACTGTGCTGGCACAAGAGGCCCCGACTGCCCTCAACTATGGCCCACCCTCAGATCAACTGTATGAGCAGATCATCCTCCGCTTGCGAGCTAGGGGGATCGCTGCCGATCGCGATCGCGTGATCATCGGCTATGGTTCCAGTCAAATCCTCGGTTTGCTACCAGATGTGTTTGTCGAGCCTGGTGATGTGGTAATTGTTGAAGGGCCAACCTTTTTGGGGGTGGTTAACAAATTTGCCAACGCTGGCGCACACTTAATTACTATTCCTGTCGATGAGTTAGGGATGGATGTGGATGTGCTGGAAGCAACTTTAATTGATTTGAAAAAACAGGGCATCCGACCCCGATTTATTTACACCATCCCGACCTTTCACAATCCTACAGGCGTTACTATGCCGCTGTTTCGGCGCAAAAAGTTGGTAGCCCTGGCAGCAGAGTATGGCGTCCTAGTAGTGGAAGATGAAGCCTACACTGATTTGCGCTTTCGAGGAGAGGTTCTACCTCCCATAGCGACTCTCAATGATGAGGGGTGGGTGTTATACGTGAGTACCTTCTCAAAAACTATCGCTCCCGGTATACGTCTGGGCTGGGCTTGTGGCGATCCGGCAATCATTGAGCGGCTGGCAATGTTCAAAAGCGAGGGGCCTGTTGGGCCGTTTGTTAGCCATGTGGTTGCCCATTACTGCGCTACGGGCAAACTAGATAATCATATCCAGGATCTAATCGCCTGTTACCAGCATAAATGTAATCTGATGTTAGAGGCGATCGCTCACGAGTTTCCTAGTGATGTGGTTGCCTTGCGCCCCGATGGTGGCTTCTTTGTTTGGTGTAAATTACCACCAGATATCAGTGCCAATACACTCCTGACTGCTGCCAGTGAACACGGCGTCACCTTCTTACCAGGTACTCGCTGTTATGCCAATGGCCAAGGAGATGATGCCATCAGGCTGGCTTTTAGCTTTCAGCCAACTGAGAAGATTGTCGAAGGGATTGCCATCTTGGGATCTGTACTGCGGGAACTCCGCCGTTAAAGTTGACACTTTTGTATTGGTACAACCCTTGCACGGCAGTTTCTACGCTGCGGGAACATGGGTAAAATGGGTAAAGGGTAAGGGTTAAATTCAAACATGTGTCTTTTTCCCTTTCCCTCTTAACCAAAAAGTATTAGGTTAGTTTTAATAGCATTATTTAACCCACATTTCTGTTTAGCAAAAAAGCTTAACCCAAATTTGTACAAATATTAACTCAACCTTTGCTAATGCCGTATGCCTTGGTAAGAAGATTGTGAGGTGACAACGGTAAAGTACAGTAATTTTGTCGGGATTTAGATGTATCAATTCCATCAACCTACCGAAACCCAGATTGAAATCTATCAAAAGTTGCAGTTCACTGCAATTAAGGAGCGTAGATTCATCAACTTCCCCGCCCACAAGGGGATTGGGTTTCTTGCAGAGACAATGAAACTGCAACTTCCCTGCATACATAGATTCTGAGCAGAACTGAGTGAGGCGTAGACGCACAAAACCCAGAGAGAAGTTCAGCAAACTTTGTTCGGTTGCAACTTGGTCTTTCAAACCAGGTTGGACAACATACGCGCGATCGCCTTCAGTATGACATTTAAATCATTTTCTTTGTGGAGTTTTTTTACTGTTGAGGAGTACAAATGCTTGAGGCTATCGCTGTTGCTTGGCTATTACTATTTCTTGGCGATTTCCTTTCTACTTTTATTTATCACATACCTGAGCATGTTTTTGGTAGCCTCCACCTAAAAACGCACCACTCCTGGAAGAAGGACTTCCGCCACTATGCTATTTTAACGTTCAATACCCAGGTTCTTTTAGATGGTATTTTGGGTGCACTGCCATATTTGCTTGTGTCAGTAGTTCTGTGGTCTTTCTCTCCAATTGGCGTTATCGCTGGACTATTGTTTGGTCAGTTTCACGTATGGTGGAGACACATAATAGTCTTGGGTTGGCAAACTCCAAAGCTTGTAACTATTTTGTGCCAACTTCTATTCATCACAACTCCTGAGAGACACTGGCTACACCATCAAAAAACTAACCTAGGTTTCGGTGATATTTTTACATTTTTTGAGCAACCTTCCAAAGCATGGATGCGTTGGCTACGGCTGCTAAGGCTTCATCTGCGTTATTCGCGTGTCTAGCTGGTGGTCTGTTTCATTAATTTTGCTGGGCTATTAGATCCCCGACTTCTTAAAGAAGTTGGGGATCTGACCACCGGGTCAGCCACTTTGGCGGGACGCAAGCCGATACCGCCAAGTGATCTCACCAAAAAGGAGAGCTGTTAATGAACAAGAGTCATATCTTGCTCAATGTTTTGGCAATGTAAGATGGTTTATGTAGTTCACTTAATACCAGACACCAAGCCAAACCGAATTAACCCGCGTTGATAACCGCGACGCATTAACCCCAGGGATAAGGCTCCTTGGATGGTAGTCCAACCAGCATTTAGTAAGCCCCAAAGCGCTTGGGGAGTGAAGGCGGAATCAATCACTACATTCCAGAATGGGGCAACAGCTTTTGACCAGTCAGCGGTGCGGATATTGTTTAATGGAAGTTGACGTGCGATCGCCTCATACTCTGGCAAAGAAATCACATAAGGTAAACAATACACCCGATAAATATCTTCTAAATGCTTTTGTTCATCGGCTGTCAACGGTGATTCATTAGTCGGTCGATGACACCAAGTCACCATAATAAAAATCCCGCCAGGTTTTAACACCCGGTAGCACTCCTCCATAAACTTGGTTTTATCTGGCATGTGTTCACCACTTTCTAACGACCAAACCAAGTCAAAAGAATTGTCAGCAAAGGGCATGGCTTGAGCATTTGCCACCTGGAATTGTGTTCTCATCAAACCAGCCTCTAGAGCGCGTTCTGTGGCTCTCGCGGCTTGCACCGGACTCAGTGTAATACCTGTAGCCTGAGCATTAAACTTTTCTGCCAGGTATAAAGAACTGCCGCCAATACCACAACCCACATCTAGGATATTTTCCGCTGTTTGTACCCCTGCCCACTTGAGCAGTTCTTCAATTAAATCAATTTGAGCCTGACGGCGGTCTTTGTTCTCATTGCCATCTGACCCGTAATAGCCGTGATGCATGTGTTCGCCCCAAATCTGTTCCCACAGACCAGAGGAAGCGTCGTAAAATTGCTGAATTTGCTGGTAAAGTGTTGCACTCATGTAAAAAGCAGTGTTGAGAAGAAGCAGAATTCAAAAAAAAATATATTGGTAGGCTACCATGTATGTTTTTAATAAATTAAGGTGTTTTTGTTTCCAGGGAGGGTTAACCCCGACTTATATTTCCTGGAAAAATTTGTAGATGCTAGCTTAATTAAGCTGCTCTTGCTTCAACTTATCTACTTTATGTTGCCGAGATGCCTGCCATGATTGAGTTTTTCATTTTTTTTGAATTTTGAATTGCTTATGACTGTTGCTCGCACAGTTTGCTTAGGATTTCTGGCTGTCATCACTATAGGCACTATCCTACTGATGATGCCTTTTTCAACTAGCAATGGTACTTGGAATGACCCAATTGTGGCGCTGTTCACCTCTACATCCGCAGTTTGTGTTACTGGTTTATCAGTAGTTGACCCTGGTACTTATTTTTCTTTTTGGGGTGAGTTGTTTATCATGCTGTTGGTTCAGATTGGTGGTTTGGGCTACATGACAAGCACCACCTTTCTGATTTTGCTGATTGGACGCAAGTTTGACTTGCGACAAAAAATAGCTATTCAACAATCTTTAGACCGACCAGGAATGAGTGGTAGTGCTCAAGTTATCCGCTCCATCATTGCTACAACACTGATTTTTGAAATTACTGGAATATTTTTACTTTTACCAGCTTTTGTACCCAGATATGGATGGGATAAAGGACTTTGGTTCGCAATTTTTCATAGTGTTAATTCTTGGAATAATGCTGGTTTTAGTCTTTTCAAAGATAGCTTAATTGGTTATCAGTCAAATGTGTTAGTAGTTTTCACTGTCACATTATTGATTATCTTTGGGGGAATTGGTTATCAGGTAATTTTTGAAATGTATATTTGGTTGCGCGATCGCCTGTCACAAAAAACTCGAGCTCAAGTATTTTCTCTAGATTTTAAAGTTGCTATCAGTACAACAATTATATTGATATTGCTAGGTATATTAGCTTTTTTATGTATAGAGATCAGAAATCCTGAAACTTTTGGTTTGCTCAATTTTCGTGACCAGTTATTATTAGCATGGTTTCAATCGGTTACTCCCAGAACTGCTGGATTTAACACCATTGATATCAGCAAAATGACCACTGCTGGTTTATTTATTACCATAGCACTGATGTTTATTGGTGCAAGCCCAGGCGGTACAGGAGGTGGTATGAAAACAACAACGCTGAGAGTGTTAACCAGTTGTACAAAAACGATTCTTCAAGGTAAAGAAGAAGTTTTATTGTATGAACGCAAGATAGCAATATCTTTAATTTTGAAAGCTGTTGGTGTATTGGTTGGTTCAGTCGCAACCGTAATTTTGTCTACAATTTTAATTGCACTTACAGATCCCAAATTAGATTTTATTCAAATTCTCTTTGAAGTAGTATCAGCCTTTGCCACTGTGGGATTATCTACAGGAATCACAGGTAGTGTTTCCACAGCCGCAAAGTTGATCTTAATTGTTACAATGTATATTGGAAGAGTGGGTGTTTTACTACTTATGTCAGCGGTATTAGGAGATCCTAAACCTACTAGAATTCACTATCCTGAAGAAAACTTACTCGTAGGATAGTTTAGAGGAAAAAAGGAGATGAAAAAAGTAAGGAAAGCAGGGGAAGCAGAGGGGCAGAGGGGCGGAGGTCTACGGTAGGAACCCCCAACGCGGGAAGGGGGGGCAGAGGGGCAAAGGAGAGAATAATTAATGACAAATGACAGATGACAAATGACCAACAACTAATAATTAAACTGATAAAATATACATCTCCAGACAAAAAATAGGATTTTTTATTTATGCGGTATAACCGCTTTTTGCCCTAGATTAGGGAGCAATCACAAGGATAACAACTGTGCATCTTTCATCATTAGGTTTTTTTCGCAGTTTACGTAAAGATAACCACCAATTTGCTGTGATTGGGTTAGGTCGTTTTGGTCGCTCTGTTTGTTCAACACTTCACAATTTTGGCTATCAAGTGTTGGCAACAGATATTGATGAAAAACGAGTTTCAGAAGCCTTAACTGAAGAAATAGTTGGTCATGCTTTGCAATTAGACTCAACCGAACCAGCTGCACTTAGAGAAGCTGGAGTTTTGGAATTTGATACGGTAATTGTAGCAATTGGTAACTACGTTCAAGAAAGTATTATAACCACACTCAATGTGAAAGAGGGGGGTGTACCTCACGTAGTTGCCAAAGCTTCTAGTGAAGTTCACCGTAAGCTATTGCATCGAGTAGGAGCAGATCATGTTGTTTTTCCTGAGTATGAGGCGGGTTGTGCCCTAGCACGTACACTTACCAAACCATCAATTATAGATCGGTTTGACCTCGACCCAGATAACAGTATTGTAGAAGTGATCGTACCTGATGAATTTCATGGCAAAACGATCACCGAACTTCAACTTCGTAACCGTTATGGTTTGAATTTGCTGGCGGTAAGTCAGGATGGGAAATTTCAAATCAATCCTGACCCCACCAAGCGTTTAGAGCGCGGTTCTGCAATGGTAGTTATTGGCTGCAACAAAGATATTAATCGCTTACCGATTTAAAAAAATCAAGAGTTAGAAATTAATTTTCATTTCTAACTCTAAAATTTTTATCCTACTAAAATTAGTGCAGCTGGGCGTAGCCTATTGCGAATTGTTTATGGACTGGGAATTGTTGAAGTAGGCTGTTGTTCAACGAAGACTGGCGAATGATGAGAATTAACTGACGTTTCTGGTTGATTTAGCATTTCTTGTCCAGGTGCTAGCAAATTACTAGTACTGGTAGTAGCGGTTTGACTAACTTGAGGTTGCTGTTGCTTTTCCTTCTGAGCAATTTGCTGCATTAGCTGCTCAATTTTTTCAACTTGCTCAAGATTTGCTTGCTCACGATACTCTTTGCGGGCGCGTTTCAAAGCTGCACTGGCTTTTTTGATATCACCCTGATTGTATAAAGTTACTCCCAAGTTATAGTAAGCTGAGGCATTCTTAGGATTTTGGCGAATAGCTTGCAGATAAACGGCAATAGCCTCAGAGGCTTGACCATGAATTGCCATCAAACTTCCCAAGTTGCTATAGGCCATAGCATTTTTCGGATCTAGCTGCAAAGTTTGCCGATAAGCAACGATCGCAGGTTCTATTTGACCTTGGTCTTGCAAGGCGATCGCTAAGTTAAAGTAAGCATTAGCATTGTCAGTATCTAGTTTAGTTGCTTGCTGGTATGCGGCGATCGCTTCTTGTAGCTGTCCTTGTTCATACAGTGCTAAACCTAGGTTATATTGGGCTGCTTTCATTGTGGGATCGATTACAAGGGCCTGTTTGTACACAGTAATTGCTGCTTCTTTATCTCCTTGTTGGTGCAACGCAAACCCTAAGTTGTAATAAGCCTCACTAAAATTGGGATTAATCTTAATCGCCTCTGCATACTCTTGTACGGCTACATCCAGGCGATTTTGCTGCATGAAGATATTACCCAAATAATTCCTGGCTGGCCCTAGATTGGAGTCATGCTGCAACGCTTGACGAAAGGCATATTCTGCACCCTGTAAATCTTTGCGATTATAACGCGTGACTCCCTGTTGGTAAAAGCTAGCCGCTTGAAGATCCTGAGAAATCGCAGTTTCGGCCAGCAGCTTGCTTTGTGGGAAATTAATAGTTGTCGGTGCAGCTAAGAGCAAAAATGCCGAAGAGTAAAGCAGTGTCACCTGGGAAAATATATGTAACCACTGAGAAAATGGATATTTTTTAGACATGAATGGCAGCCCTTTACTTATTGTTAGCTCCTTATAAGTCAGAGTACCCACCGTGAATGAGAAAATTCCAAATTCCTTACTTAGTACAACATTTCATTAATTCGTAGCGAACTAACTTTGAAAATACTCTGCGTTCCTCTGTCTTGAAAAGTTTCCTAGGTCGGGCTAACCCTCCTACAGAACTTTTCGCTGCGCTTACTCCGTGTTCCTCTGCGTTTAAAAAAGTTACGAATTTATGCAAAGCGTACTTAGATTCAATGCGATGCTAGCTTGAAAAGAGCAAAGCGATGATTATTTTTCAATGGGTGTATCAGGGAGTTGGCTCCATTCATTCCATGAACCGTCGTAGTTCCGTACATGCGGATAGCCCAATAAATACTTCAAGACAAACCAGGTATGTCCTGAACGTGCTCCAACAGCGCAGTAGGTGATCACTTCCTTATCTGCTGTGATATCCTTGCCCCCATAAAGTGCCTGCAATTCATTAATTGGTTTGAAGGTTCCATCATCGTTCAAAGCGAGTTCATAATAAACATGCGTCGCACTTGGGATGTGTCCTGTGCGTTCGGTTGCTTCGGGGGGTTTGTTGTAAAACCATTCGCCACTATACTCTTGAGGCGATCGCACATCCACTAATACACGATCCGTCCGTTTAATAGATTCTAGTACATCTTTATGTGGTGCTCGCAGGCTTGCATCGGGGTTCTGCACTCGATACTGAGTCGGTGTCACAATTGGCTGTTCCGTTGTTAGTGGGCGTCCTTCGGCGATCCATTTCCGACGACCACCGTTAAGGACGCGCACATCTTGATGACCCAAGACTTTCAACAACCAGAAGATCCATGCTCCAGTAGCAGGCAGATCACCATATACAATCACAGTGGTATCGTTCGCAATACCGGAACGCTCTAGCAATCGTTCCCAGACATCTGTATCAAAATTAATCTGACCATCAGGACGCATAATGTCGGTAAACAAGTTCCAGAAAACTGCGCCAGGAATATGTCCCACATTATATAGCTGAGAACTTAAATCTCCCTCAACCAAGCGTACCTTGGGGTCACTTAAATGGTCAGCAATCCATTGTGTATCAACTATTACTTCAGGATGTACGTAACTAAACATAAGCGTCTTACTCTCAAGGAATTCAAACTACAATGGCGATGAAGCTAGATTAAGATTGACTCCTTGCCTAAGCCTAGTCCTCGATAGAGTACACTTTGCTGAACTATGACGGTGAACTCTTTACAGTCTTTATTTCAGGCGATCGCTCATGCTCGTGATCAACACGAGCTCCAACATCATGTCATGGTAAAAATAGGTGAGTATTTTGTTACTTACCGCCGGGCACTATTTTTCTTTGATCAGTTGTTTCCTCCTGAAACAAAAGCTCAGAGGATGTTTCAACTAGCATTATCGATAGAATATAATCCAGTCTTGCGCTATTTAGTTGAGCATCATGCTCCCGTCCATGAAGAACTGTTGTTACCAGCTGGAGTATGGCAAGTGATTTGTCCCCGCTCTGATCATGGGCATGTGATGGCTGGGCCGATAGTTAATAACGGCCGCCTTGTGGGTGCAATCGGTTTTACCCGCATTCGAGAAGCCCCTGCTTTTAATACTCAGCATCTAGCTGACCTAAGTGCCCTTTGCCTACATCTGTCAACTTGGCTGGCAAAACGCTCAGTAGGATTCAATCCTCTAAATATTAGTCGTTTAACGCCGCGCGAAATTCAAATTGCAGAACTGGTAGCACAAGGGCTAACAAATGCTGAAATCGGTACAGCCTTGTGGATTCAAGAAAATTCTGTTAAACAAGCCTTAAAACGGATGTTTCGCAAGCTTGAGGTCTCATCTCGGGCTGAGATGGTTGCGCAGCTTTTATCATCTGCAAAGCTGCTACCACCCAACCTAAAATCATCTACTGATAACTACTCAGAAACGCCAGTCCCCTCTGGCAAAATGAGCATAGCATCGCCAAAGGAATAAAAGCGATACCCGCAAGCGATCGCTTCATTGTATATATTCAACAACCTTTGTCTACCAATTAAAGCACTCACTAGCATCAGTAAACTGGAACGCGGTAAGTGAAAGTTGGTAATTAAACCATCCACGACTCGCCATTGGTAGCCAGGGTAAATAAACAGGTCTGTTTTCCCACAAAAGGGTTGTAAATCGCCAGATTTAGCTGCTCCTTCCAAGGCGCGTACTGCCGTTGTACCTACAGCAATAATTCGACCGCCAGCGGCTTTAGTAGCACGGATTTGCTCTACTGTAGCTGCGGGAACTTCAATCCATTCTTCATGCATCTGGTGGGTAGTTACATCCTCCACTTCCACCGGGCGAAATGTACCAACACCAACGTGTAGCGTCACAAAAGCTTGATTAATTCCGCGATCGCGCAACTTTTGCAATAATTCTGGAGTAAAGTGAAGTCCTGCCGTCGGAGCTGCGATCGCTCCTGGCTCTTTGGCATAAACTGTCTGATACTGCTCATCAACAGCTTCCGAGCCAGTAATATAAGGCGGCAAAGGTACTTCACCAAATACGTCCAAAAGCTGCACTACAGACTTTCCCTCTGGTACATCAAATTGCAATAGACGCCCCCCAGTCGCCGCGTCTGTTTCCAAAACCGTAGCCGTTAGCTGGGGACTGGGGACTGGGTAGGAATCTTCCCAGTCACTAATCCCTAATTCCCTTGCTTCAAAGATAACCTTTGCTCCCCGTTTGAAGCGTTTTCCTGGTTTAACTAAGGCTAACCAACAGTTATACTGCTGCTCCTCTAACAGCAAGACCTCAATTTCAGCACCAGTAGATTTACGACCATACAGCCGCGCTGGAATGACTCTAGTATTATTCATTACTAATAAATCACCAGCTTGCAGGAGTTCGGGTAAATCACGGAAAATATGATGTATGGGTGCTGTTTTTTCACCTGTACTACGAGAATTCACTACCAATAACCGCGAGCTATCTCTAGGAATTACTGGGTTTTGGGCAATGAGTTCTGGAGGTAATTCGTAGTCATACCCAGCTACCGAACAATCTAATTCAACGTCTTTTGGCCGCTGATTCTGGGTGTCACTAAAATTGGCTTGTGTTAATTGTTGCTCCATTTAAATTTATTAGAAATTGGAAACTCAGAACCGAAGATTAAAGATTAGGAAGATTTGATAAAAACCCCAGCCGAGGTAAGGACGGATTTCTTCCCCAGTCCTAAATCCCTAGTACCCAGTCCCTTTTATACTGCCTTAAAAAAGCTGGTTTGGGCTTTCCTTCATAAAGGAACTTTAAGGCATCATCGCTCAATTTCTCCACTGGGTTATAAGATTGGTACTATTAGGTGACACGGAAACACCAATATGAAAATTGGGTAAACCTCCCCATCTAAAAACGGGGACATTTACCCTACCGGGAACAGGCATCTATTTAGGATTATAGAAATGTAGGATTGGCTTTGATCCCAAGCACCAACAAACATGGAATACTTGTATTACCTGGCAAATGCCAGTTTAACTCTGAGGGTCGTTCAACACCTGCACGCTAGACCCCAGACACCAGTTTTATTCGTCACCGTAATTCATCAGATTGATGGCTGGGTGGTTAGGATCAAACTCAAGGGTCAAGTCTCACCTCAAGAAGATGGCGACTTTCGCGCTTTTCTAAATGAATTAGGAATTAGCTATGAGCCGCCAATGAGAGTACAAATGGCACTTTGGAGTTTGGAAGCGGGACAGTGCCCTGTAGATGTGATGCGTCGCTATCAAGTAGCGATAGTTTCTCACGGTAATCCAGAAAGAGAGGAAATTGAGGCTTTTCGGCAACAGTTTGTCCGAGGTTTGGGCTACTGTCCAGAAACCTTGGCGTGATCCTGTTTGCAAGTAATGCCGCTACAAAATTATTGGATCATGGTGAGTTGGTGTAGTGAGTCCAGCATTAGCCTTCTACCATGATCTACTGGCGTTAGCAATTCCTGGCTGCGATAAGGTAGCTAGGTGTAGCTTATCCCCCTAGGGATATTCGTCAGCAGTAGCGAAGTTACAAGCGTCACCCAGAGGTAGTTGGTCATTGCAATATTTTATCTATTACCTGTTAACCATCATCAATTGAAGAGTCGAAAGCTGCTGGAATGTATTCTTGCAGCTTCAACTTGTATCCGGCTACTGATGAAGTAGCTAGAGCTTCTTGAATGACTGTAACCCCAGTCAGATTTTTTGAAATTTGCTGACAGTAGACAATAGCAACATCGAATCGGCAAGGGTAATCTGCTTTTTCAGGATACTGAGCTAAAAATATTTCAGCTGTACGCCAAAGTTTTGCTTGCTTTTGTGGGGTGATTGCGCTTCTTCCCCCAGCATCCCAATTGCCTGAACTGCGGGTTTTAACTTCTACAAATATTAAGATAGAGTCTTGAGTAATGAGTGAGGAATTCTCTCCCTTATCCCCCTCTTGCCTCTTTGCTCCCCCTGCTTTCCCCTGATATTGGGCTATTATGTCGATTTCTCCCCAGCGGCAAGAAAAGCGACGGTGGAGAATCATCCAACCTGTAGATTGCAACCATTGATCTACTAGGTCTTCTCCTAATTGACCAATGTCAGGATAATGAGATGGAGGAAGGTTCGCCATTGACTAAAAATAGCATGAATTCAATGAATTCTAGGTTAAGCGATCGCATAGCGAGTAATATGCTTGGTTCATCCCGTTTGTCGGGGATGATGAGTAAAACAGACTATCGGATTTGGGCAAGTATACTCAGTTTATTGCTTTGGGCAATAGTTGGCATCACAGCGTATGTGGGTTTTACTCCAACAGCTTTGGCACTTGAATATAATAAAGAAATTTTGGTTGAGGCTGATTTCTCAGGACGTGATTTAACAGACTCTAGCTTTACCAAAGCTAATCTCCGCCAGAGCAACTTCAGTCACACCAATTTACGCGGTGTCAGTTTCTTTGCCGCAAATTTGGAGTCGGCAAATTTAGAAGCAGCTGATCTGACAAATGCTACTCTAGACTCGGCTCGCCTAATCAAAGCAAATTTGACAAATGCGGTGTTAGAGGGTGCATTTGCTGCTAACGCCAAGTTTGATGGTGCGATGATTGAGGGAGCAGATTTTACCGATGTGCTGCTACGTCAGGATGAGCAAAAAAAGTTGTGCCAGTTTGCCCAAGGCACTAATCCTACTACAGGACGAGACACGCGTGAGACGTTGTTTTGCCCATAAGAAGTGATAAATCATGGAGAGGTGTAATATTGCTCGCAGTTAACCCCACTTCTCCACAATTTGCTTTGATTGGGTTATGTGTGTAAAGAATTACCTACTTGGATTCACATACTTTTGGCGCTATTGGCAGCTTGTTTAAGTCGCGCTGGAAAGAGAGATGAGATTAAAAACGCAAAGTAGCGCAAAGGTTTCTTTGGGTTTAAAAAATTGAGCGTTAAAACAAAGGATTTATTGCGATCGCTGCTTTAATTTTTGGTAGGTGGCATACTAATATAAACCTAGGTGTAAATATCCCTGATCAATTTCTAGTGATGCTACCCTATGCGATCGCAATTTTGCTATTAGTGGAATTAGCGGGTAAATTCACAACCCCAACGGTCTTAAGTGTTGCCTATTTTTCAAGAAATTGCGATCGTCGTTAGTCAATATTCGCAGATTTACGCGTCTACTATGCTACTATTTGCTTGATGTTATTACTAGCTTGTTATGTTCTTCCTTGAAGTTCAGCGCAGACGGACAACCTAGTGAGTTACACACGAGCCTATTAATTTCAAGCCGTAGTTAGCCGGCTGAAAAAGCCTCGGATATCCGCCTAAATACTTACCAAAATAAAACTCTTGGGTATTTCCTAATGGGTAAAGTCTTGATGCTTAGCCTTTTTTGGACAGCGACTAATCTATGAATGGACAGCCTTTAATTTTGGTTGTAGAAAAAAATCTACATGATTTAGAACTGCTTAATTCTCACCTAGGAATATTAGATTTTTCATGCATTTGTACCAAACAAGGGGTGAGGGCTGTAATATTGGCACAAAATTATCAACCAGATTTAATTCTGCTAGATATGATGCTGTCTGATTTGAGTGCAAACCAAGTTATTAATTACCTCAAACACACTCCAAAAACTGCTACTATTCCAATCATTGCAGTGAAACCCTTAGTAAGGGTACAAGAGTACCCTTGTAAGATGATCGTCGGCTCTGATGATTGCATTACCAAACCCTATAATTTTAATCAATTAGAAGTGGTTATTCGCCGTAATCTCAGTCAGATAAGTTTCTTACATTCGACTTAGGAATAGATTCAGGATTACGAACTTCAGGCAACTGATTTAAGATTATAATAATTCCAGTACGACCTGTTGCCAAATTTGTGTTTGTCATCAGGTCGATCACAGGTTGACTAATAATTTGCTCAATCAAAGCTTTTAATTGTGGTTTAATTATTTTGTCTAAATATAATCGAATTTGTTCAGCTAGGCTATCATAACCTCCATTCAACAGAGTTTTCTCAGCTTGGGTTACAGAGTTTTCTAAAGAAATTACGATTTCAGTATCAAAAAAATGGCAAATGATTTGACTAGGACGTTGACCCAGTTTTTCATGATATAAATTTCTGATCTGCTGTGATATTTCTCTTTCTAGTTGTCCAATAGTAGGTTGTATCATTATCGATTACAATGCAAAATTCCAGTTTTTAGTAGTGAAATAGGAGTTTTGAATCTTCTAATGTCTAGTAGAATGGTTTGAGGATATTATTACTATTGAATATTAAGTTTGCGTTTCAATGCAATGTATTCGCTATAGATTTTACTCAAGACCTTAAAGATTTAATGATGCCTGTATGTCAGGTTAGTTACTTCGCTGATAGTCTTTGGCTTTGAAATAATTGAATCAATAATTTGTTATTTGTCTTTTGATTTACTCAACGAGTATATCCCTCGTCAGTCAGCAGGAAGACGAAAGGAAAAATCAGTTTATTCTCTATACTCCTGTCAGTTTATTTTGTACCAAACAAGCGATCGCCTGCATCTCCTAAACCGGGAATAATGTAGCCGTGTTCATCCAAATGGTTATCAATAGCAGCCGTATATAAGGGCACATCTGGGTGCATCTTACAGAAATGCTCAATACCTTCTGGTGCAGCGAGCAAGCAGACAAACTTAATTGATAAGGGATTAGTTGATTTGAGCCGTTCTACAGCGGCTACAGCTGAATTACCAGTTGCCAACATCGGGTCTACCACGAACATATCCCGTTTGTCAACATCGTGAGGAACTTTGAAATAATACTCAACAGGAATCAGAGTTTTCGGATCGCGGTATAGACCAATATGTCCTACCCGTGCTGATGGAATCAACTCCAGCATCCCATCCAAAATTCCTTGTCCTGCACGCATCACCGAAACTAGCACCAACTTTTTATCAGTGGCAAGCACTGGCGCATCCATCGGGGCTAGTGGTGTTTTAATCTGTTCATATTTCAGTGGTAAATCCCGCGTTACTTCGTAAGCCAACAGCAGACTAATTTCTTTGAGGAGAGTACGAAATTTTGTCGTGCTGGTTTCATCTCTACGCATCAGCGTGAGTTTGTGCTGAATCAATGGATGTTCAATTAGCGTTACTTGATTGTGCATATTTTAGTTATTTGTCGTTTGTCATTAGTAGTTATCAAATGACAAACGACTAATGACAGTTAGAATACAGTGCCATCACTTTCGATTTGGATAGGGGATTGACCATCCGTTCTGAGTTCAGCTGCAATTTTGCGCCCTGCTGTCCAGGTTCCCCCTTGCAGAATTTTAACTAGTGGTAGTTCTGTGGTACTCAGACCCAACTTTTCGCGTACTGTAGCAGCGATTAGATCCAGTAAAATCACGGTGATGGCACGCCATTCAACTATAACTTCTGACGCTACCGAGTGGGATAAACGCAAAATATCTGAATGTTTGACACTGATTAGTCCCAAGTCAAGACATAATCCCCCATTGCGATACTCTGGTAGTCCAGTGAGGATATCTAAACCAGTAATTGCCAAACCGAGTTCCTGTAGTGGTTCCAACAAAGAATATGTTAGCCATTGGGACAGTTTGTGAAAGGGAACTAAACCATCATCTGCAACCTCTGGATGTTGCCAAACATCACCGAGATTAACCCCAGCAACTTCTAATCTTCCAGGCCAGATATCACTCAGTCCTTCCAGAACAGCATTGAAAACAGTTGTAGCTGCTAACTGCCCGTTTTGAGATTGATCTAAAAGATAATTTACTAAATTCCCTGGACGAGGGTTGTCATTGCCAAACAAATGGGGTGAAGAGAGTAAAACTTGACCTAATTTTTGTAATAATTTCCACCGCCCAGAAATTCCCACCAGCGGGTTTTCTGCATTTACCTGAAACCCAGTTGCTAGTTCCGCTTCTGTGAATGCTTGTAATCTTTGAGCATCCACTTGCAATAACTTCTCACGAGAAAAAGCCCCTTGACAAAACATCCAAAAACTGGCTACAGCTAACCCTTCCGATCGCCCCAAACTTAACCCAGTTTCCGGCTCATAATAATACCAATTATTTCCCGCACCTGCATCTAACAATACACTGACAATTGCCAAATCAAACTTAGCAGCAGCTTTAGCCAGAGGCGTTAGTTCTGCTAACTGACTATCCAACTGGGCTAATCGCGGCACATTCCCAGCCTCAAAATGTCGCCAACGACTATGAAACGGAATTTGTAAATCAGGGTATTCGCAGCGCATTACCTCAATCACATAATCTGCTACCCGTCCCAACTGCGTTAAATCACAACTAAAATGCCGCGACTCTCCCGCATTTACCAGTGTAAACAGTTGCTTACAACGCCCCCGAATCGCATCTGGCGAACGAAGATATGCAATCAATTCTCTCTGCGCCTCTGCGGTTTGTATTTCCACTTTACAACTCTTGACCCCAATAAAAACTCGCTTCGCTCCAATTAAAAATTAAAAATTAAAAATTAAAAAAAGGTCAAGAGTCAAGGGTCATTTGTCATTTGTCATTTATTATTCTCTCCCCCTGCTCCCCTTGCCCCCCTGCCCCCCGCTCCTCAATCTACCAAGTCTCGCCCCTTCACTTCAGCTAAACCACCAGTATCCAATACCTCCCCTGTCGTGTAATATCCAGCAGCTTTCTTCGCCTCAATTTCTACCCGTGCATCTTGGGGAATCAAATCCTCTGGGATTGGAATTCGTTCTACAATTTCAATTCCCGCTTCAGTTATGGCGTTATACTTCATATTACTCATCGACACCATGCGGTCAATGCGGGTAATACCCAGCCAATGCAACACATCTGGCATTAGTTCTTGGAAGCGCATATCTTCTACTCCCGCTACACATTCTGTACGAGCAAAGTAAGCATCAGCGCGATCGCCTCCTTCTTGACGCTTCCGGGCGTTGTAAACTAGGAATTTCGTCACCTCTCCTAAAGCCCGGCCTTCCTTGCGACAATAGACAATTACACCGACACCGCCTTCCTGTGCCGTTTGTACGCACACTTCAATTCCATGTACCAGATAAGGGCGACAGGTGCAAATATCCGAGCCAAATACGTCAGAACCGTTGCATTCATCATGTACGCGCACGGCTAGGGGTTTATTGGGATCGGCGATCGCAGCAAGATCACCGATGATATAGACTGTAACGCCCCCAATTGGTGGCAAAAAGACTTCCAAATCTGATCGCGTTACCAGTTCTGGAAACATCCCCCCAGTTTGCTCAAATAAAGCGCGACGCAAATCTGCTTCTGTGATCCCAAAGCGTTTAGCGATTCCTGGTAAATACCAAACAGGTTCAATTGCAGCTTTAGTGACTACCAAATCACCACCTGGCTTCATAATTTTGCCATCCACCTGTAAGCGCCCCTTATCTACGGCATGTTGCAGTTCGGGCATATTGATGTGAGCTTGAGTGATGGCGATCGTTGGACGGATGTCATAGCCCTGTTGGCAATAGGATGCAAATACCTCAGATGCTATGGCTCCAAATGGGTCAATAGAGACGATCTTATCAGGATCAGCCCAGCTAGGATAGGGGCCGATCCGCTCTACCGGGGATGTATTCGTTAAATCCGCTCGGTGATCCGACTGCAAAGCGCCGCTAGCTACTGCTAAAGCACGATAAACAGCATAACTGCCAGAGTGAGTGCCAATTACGTTACGATGTGCCTGTTTAGTCAGCGTTGCAATAATTGGGCCGCGTTGTATGGGGTCGGCTGCTCCCCAATTAATTGCGATCGGTTTGGGGCCAAAGCTACTAGGATGAGAAGTGAGAACAATATGCCTGGAAACGCTGTTTTGTTTTGGCATAATCATTTGTTTTTTACTATGTTTGTATGAACTATTTGTCACTAAGTATTTGTCAACTATCTATAGTCACTTTTTATTTTTAAAGTTTTGGTATCTTAGTAACGAGTCAGTTATAACCTTAAATACTGAGTCAAGTATTAATAATATTGGTAAATATAAAAAATAGCACATCAATTACATTATTAGCAATTGTTGCAAGAGAATTTAAAGATGACTTTAAAAATGACTTATGAGATATATTTTGTGAGAAAGTTGATAGTAAAGATAAATCACCCAACTTGAAATTCATGGATTCTTTATCTATTAATTCCTTACTTGAAGAGTTGAAAAACCCCGATGTCATAGTCCGCGAGCAGGCAACCAGAAAACTTTGGCGGATCTGGTTTCAGCAAAAGGGAATATATGGGCTAGAACGGATCGACCACAGTCAAAAATTACTAGATGCAGGGGAGATTACTGAAGCTGAAGCGACTCTGACAGAGCTAATTAAAGACCAGCCCGATTTTGCCGAAGCCTGGAATAGACGGGCTTTTCTCTATTACAGCATTGCTAATTATCGAAAATCCCTCTTGGATTGTCAGAAAGCTGTGCAGTTAAATTCCATACATTTTGGTGCGCTTCACGGCATGGGCTTGTGTTATGCGGCGCTAGGAGATTATGGTAAAGCTATCCAAGCTTTTCAACGCGCTTTAGAAATTCAGCCCTATTCACTAGTGAATCAAAAGTTGATTCTAGAATGTACATTTAGAATCAGCTAAAACAGCAGATAGGAGAAAGCATTTTATTGTTTTATGAATCTGTTACCACTCTTATCAACAGCAATTCATCGCCTTAGCCGCCGCCATTTTATTCAATACAGTTCTGTCTGCATTAGTAGCAGCATCATGGCTACTTGTAGCAATGAGAACCAAGCGTTAACTACTAGTTCTTGACTGGATAAAGTTACATTTGGTACAAACTGCATAGTACAAGCTAAACACGACGGATTTGATCAGACTATTGCCACTGTTACTGACAAAGACCACGGTTTAGATATCACTACTAAAATGGGTGAACCTTAAGTTTACAGTGGTACTCAATTGTTGATGAGAGGTATGGTAGATTTCTTCATGAATTATGGCATTGATGCAGTGAACGCCATAGCGCCAGAAATTCTCCAAATTACGGTGACAGCAATCTCCTAGAAATATCCCCAGTGTCTTATCGGCCATCCCAACACAGTAACTAAAACCTTTGCCGAATTCAAAGGCAAACTAATTTATATTTTTGCTGCTAACGCCAGCTATTGGTCTTTACAAATATCAAGAGGAAAAGAGCAACTCATGCGATCGCACAACCAGCAAAACAGAGATTTTAGGGCTACTAATAGCTCACACTGTACCAGCTTCGGATTAAGATGGGTAGTTTATTAATCTTTGCTGCAAAACTTGTACAAAACCAATTGCAATCTGAATCAGAGGCCAACCTATTAAACAAATGAACGCGGCTTGACGAGTTTTAATATCTAAACCTTGGCGGACTGCTACAATTACCGCCAGCAAACTCCATACTGATAGTATCAACTCTATCGGTCGTCCCAGTAAAGGAATTAGAGTTAAGAAATTTAGCACTTGTGGGGCATAGGCAAAACCAATGGGATTAAGTAAATCTCCATAAGTAGGATCTATTGGCTTCAACCACTGCCCAATTTTCCAAATCGAGAACGTCCACAAATAGTAACCTGCTACAATACTTAGGGCATCAATCAAAAGCGCTATTAGTAGTACAGGGGGTGTAGCACGATTAATTAACAAAATCACGGCACTTCCCAAAGCGTGAGAAAAGGCTGCCAAAATTACGATAGTTAAAGCTATTTGACGACTTTTTCGTTTATTACGAGTATTTTTATATAGGCTGGAATTAAGTGTTAAGGCGTTTTTAAGCGTCCTACAAACTCCCAGCTTTGCTTTTTTGTTACTGATGCGAACTTGCTTATCGCTCACGATGGATAAAAATAAGTGCGAGAATTTAGTTTATATAAAACACACTATAGGTGACATTTTAATCTTTCTTTAATAAGAGTTTGCTAATTGAAAATACACTTAATAAGCTGCAATGCTTAAATTTATTGAGCGGCTACTAGTATGGCTACGAGGTGAAACCTTAAAGCTGCTATTGTTAGCAGGAATATTACTTCTTGTTTGGGGAACGCTATCACCTGTGGGAACATTAGTGTGGTGGCTGAGTCAAAGTGCCGATAGTTTGGGGTTGAACAGGAATCAAAACCGCAAGTTAGCATCTGGAGTAAACACCAAGCGGTACGCTGTAGGAAGTCGTACTAAGACTATCAAATCTACAAAAATTGATTGCTACGTTATTTATCTACCAGGAGTAGGAGATTTCTCTGCCAATGAGCAGACTCCCGGCGAGGAATTTTTTCTCAAACATCTAATAGAACTTCATCCCAACTGTGTAGCGGTTTTGGATGTGTTCCCTTATTCTGCTGCTAACGAGAGTCTGGGAGGGCAAAGATTACTGGCTCCCTTGTGGCGTGCTGCCAAGGATGCAGACGGTTGGTTCTCCAATGCAGATATTCTGATTAAAATTCGTAATCTTTGGCGATTTGCCATTTCTGCGGATGAACGCTACGGTTCTATCTATAATCTGGGTATTGCTAATGCAATCATTGATCGCATGAATGCTGCACATCCCATGCCGCCATCTCACAACCAACCTCTCAAGCTAGTTTTAATTAGCACCAGCGGTGGAGCACAAGTTGCACTTGGAGCAGTTTCCTACCTTGAGCAGCGGCTTAATGCAAAGCTTTTTGTAGTTTCTGTTGGAGGTAGCTTCGATGGTAATACTGGTTTTGAGGCGGTTGACCAGATGTATCACCTCCAAGGTAGTCGAGATTGGGTCGAGGACATTACCCGCTTACTGTTTGCCTCGCGTTGGCCTTTGACGGTTGGCTCTCCCTTTAACCAAGCCCTTCGTGAAGGGCGTTACACTGTTCAAGTCAGCGGCCCTCACGCTCACGATGGAGCAGAAGGCTATTTTGGTCAAGCATTTGTAGGAACGAGCAAAACCACCTACGTTCAATTAACGCTACAGAAAGTTAATCAGCTCCCTATTTGGTCTAACCAAAAAAAGTAATTCAATAACCCCTTAACAAAAATTAGGATGTGACATCTGCTCAACTGGTTAAAATTTCGTCAGAGTGGAGATAGAAGTTTTGGCATTGCTGATTAAGAATATGAGTTTTGTTTCGCATATAGACGCAAAATTAAGCTCATCCCACCCATAAAAGGGGATGGGATAACACGAAAGACTGTTGACTGTCAACGGCCTAAAAAGGCGTCTTTCATCAGCTACCGAGAAGGAAAGGGTTTTCCCGACGCCTTTTTATAAGAGTTTTAAAGACTTAATTTTGGAATTTCATACTTCAATTCAGCAACACCAAAGTTTTTCTCTCACTTTTTCATAAAGCTTAAATGACTCAAATATTTGAAGCCCCAACCCAAATAGACCACTATGTCTGTGTTGCTAAACTTGCAGATGTTCAGGCAAAAGGTAGTTTGTTAGTCAAGAGTGAAAAACATACTATTGCTTTGTTTTACTCAGATAATCAAGTCTATGCAATTGATAACCGTTGCCCTCACATGGGTTTTCCCCTCCACGGCAGCACATGCAAAGATGGCATTGTTACCTGTCCCTGGCATTATGCCCGCTTCGACCTCGCTAGTGGTGGAACTTTCGACTCTTGGGCAGATGATGTGCCTTCCTTTCCTGTAGAAATCCGGGATGGCGAAGTTTGGGTAAATTTAGCTCCCCCGATTGATCTCCATGCTCATCACTATCAGCGTCTTCAAGATGGCTTAGAACAGAGTATCTCGTTAGTTATTGCTAAATCAACGATCGCTTTACTAGATATGGGAGCAGATCCCACTAAACCATTCCAGATGGGATTGGAATTTGGCACTCGTTACAACAAAGCAGGGTGGAGTTCTGGCTTAACCATCCACACTTGCATGATGAATTTGCTGCCCTATCTAGATGTAGAAGATAGACCCCGCGCCCTTTTCCAAGGACTTTCAGCAGTAGCCAACGATAGCGCAGGTGCACCGCCTCACTTTGTGGTTCACCCATTGCCTAATTCCAATGTTGATTTAAATACTCTCAAAAGTTGGTTTTGCCAGTTTGTTGAGGTGCGAGATAGTGAAGCCGCACAGAGGTGTCTGGTATCTGCAATTCGGGCAGGGGCAAATTCAGCGCAAATTGCAGATATGTTATTCACAGCTGCCACAGACCACCGCTACATTGATGTCGGTCATACTCTTGACTTCATCAACAAAGCGCTAGAAGCACTTGACGCTATTGGTTGGGAAGGGGCAGAGTCAGTTTTGGCAAGTCTAGTGTCTGGTTTGGCAAGTGCTGCCCGCATGGAGGAGTCTAATTCCTGGCGCTACCCTGTAGATTTGGTGACAATTCTGGAGTCTACTTTTGAACAGTTACCCGCAGCTTTGGAAACAGGACGATCGCAACAAGGAAAGTGGTCAGGCCGGGATGAATTAGTTCCTATTTTATTAGGGGAAGACCCACAAGCGATCGCAAACTCTCTGCTTAATGCCCTACAAGCAGGTTGTACTGAAGAACAATTAGCGGGTGTAGTAACTTACACAGCAGCCCTCCGCGTTGCTCGCTTCCACACTAACAACGACTTTGGAGACTGGAATTCAGCACACCATCCGTTTACCTTCGCCAATGCAGTGCATCAAGGCATCCGACGAGTTCCTTCATTGGAACTACTGCGGGGTGTGTTTGATGCCGCCATGAGCGTTTATCTCAACCGCTTTTTAAATGTTCCACCAGCACGACTCCCAGAAGCAAAAGACGCCGCTGAAAATCCCGAAGAATTGCTGAAGCAATTACCAGATTTGTTGGATCGTCAGCAACAGGTAAATGAAACAGGTAAATTGGTGGCTCATTATTTGTACAGTGGCGGTTCTTCGGAAAAGTTGATGGCAATGTTGGGTAAATTGATGTTGCGAGAAAACCGAGATTTTCATGTGATTCAGGAAATGGAAGCAGCTTTCCGGCAATATTCCTTACTGGGTGAAACTGCTGCTGGTATTCACGTACTGATTGCGGCTTCTCGGTATTTGGCAGCACACGCGCCGACAATGCGATCGCAAGGGCAAACCTATCAAATCGCGCATCGGTTGCATAAGGGCGATCGCCTGTTTGAGGAATCTTGAGCTACTGACACCTAAAACGCAAAGGAAACGCGGAGTAACGCAGAGTTTTGCGTAAATTTGGGGTGCGTTACGTGTGAAATACATGCCGTACGGTAAGCTCAGACGGGTAATGAGTTGGATTATCAGGGAGTTATGAAATCAGCTAACGCACCACTGACCTGGAAAACGACATTCTCGTTTGTTTCCCTTGTTACCCTAATCGTTTTACTCATTGGCTGGCTAACTTCGGCTGGAGTATTGCCAATAAAGCGAGTAATTGATTATAGCGATACTGAGGTCAAATTCATCCAGGTTTGGATCTGGCTGGCGATCGCAATTGGGCTACTTCTTCCAGGAATTGCATTCTTAATTTGGATTAATCGCCCTGAACCTCGTAATATCCTGGGTTTTTATCTGTTAGTTCTAATTATTCAGATTGTGAGTGAGCAAGTTTTCAGTAGTATTTGGTTCCCTAGTTTAGTTGTGCCGATTGGAATACTCTACACCGCGTTTCGGCTTTGGCAACTCTGGCAGGGTCAAAAACTGATCAGGATAACCACTCAACTGAGCCGCTTGAATCATACGATGATGAGTGGTTTGCTGTGGTTGTCGATCCTGTTCTGGGCAAGTAACTTGATTATGCTGCTGGTTCTGCCGTTACCTAGTATTTTGTAGATCGTTGCAACTGCCGAAAATCAGATTAAATCTCAGATCTTGCACTCCTCCAACAGGAACGGGGCGTAGCCCCAGAGCGAATTACTATGCTATTTAATGTTTTCAAGACTCCTAATACCCTTTCATCTATTGAGGTAATTCCTAGTTGGCGTGTAGTTTGGGGAAGATTAGATACCCTCACAGCAGATGTAGTGTGGCGAGATGACCAATTCGCAATTAATTCTTCACTCACCACAGAGCAATTTGCACTCAGTCCCACAGAGCAATTCGTGATAGTTGGAGATGTATGGTTAAGTAACCGGGTGGAGTTGCTGCAAAGATTGGGAGTCGAGCCGAATAGCTTTTTAGGAACTGATCGCCAGTTGATTGCTCAACTTTGGGAAAAATGGGGTTTTGAATGTCTAAAGCTGTTGGTGGGGATGTTTGGGTTAGTGGTTTGGGATCGTCAACAGCAAATATTGTGGCTAGGACGCGATCGCATTGGTAGCCGTACCCTCTACTACACTACCATCGGTTCAGTTCGCTCGATTGCGCCGAAATTGCGATCGCTCACACCTTATCGCTCAGCTGAATTGGATTTGGTGGCGTTGCGAGATTATCTCTGTTGCGCCTTTGTACCGGGAGAACGCACGCTTTGGAAACAAGTGCGGGAAGTGCGTCCAGGAACAGTTTTAGAAATGCCTTCAGAGAAAATTCATACTTATTGGCAACTACAACAGCAAATTACACACGCGGATCAATTTTTAGTGTGGCATGGCGATCGCCTCCGCTCCCTACTTGATCAGGTTGTTCAGGAATATTTACCACAACAAGCCGTTGGTGTTTTGCTATCAGGGGGTTTAGACTCTAGCAGCATCACCGCTTTAGCTGCAAAGTTTCATCATGCACCAGTTCACACCTACTCAATTCATTTTGGTTCGGAATGCCCCAATGAGTTAGAGTTTTCTAGTTTGGTTGCACAACATTGCCAAACTCAACACCACATTCTCGAAATTACCTTCAAAGATATGTGGGAACGCTTGCCAGAGACAATGGGCTATCTTGATGATCCCATCGGTGATCCGTTAACAGTGCCAAACTTGCTCGTGGGAAGAATGGCGCGAGAGGATGTACAGGTTATTCTCAATGGTGAAGGTGGTGATCCATGTTTCGGCGGGCCTAAGAATCAACCGATGCTGATTAATAACTTATATGGTGTCATCAATCAAGATTCACTGCAAGCATATCTAATTGCTTTTCAGAAGTGTGCATTAGATTTGCCGCAACTTCTAAAACCGGAAATTTGGACATCTGTAAAAACAGAACCATCGATATTTTCTGCTGATTTAAATTCTGATGACAATTACTTAAATCGGTTAATGGCACTGAATATCAAGTTTAAGGGATCTGACCAAATCCTCACCAAAGTTAATAACTTAACTCAAGCAGCTGGTTTACACGGGCGATCGCCTCTTTTCGATCAGCGAGTGGTTGACTTGAGTATGCAAATTCCCCCAGAATACAAACTTTCTGGAGTAGAAGAAAAAGCAGTACTCAAACAAGCGGTTTTAGATATCTTACCAGATGCGATTATTCATCGTCCTAAAAGTGGCATGATGGTTCCTGTGCAACTAGGATTTCGCAAATATTGGCAGCGAGAAGCTAGAAAATTATTGTTAAATAAAAAGAGTGCGATCGCACCATATATCAATCAGTCATTGCTACGCGACTGGTTAGACTATCGAGGGGATATTTGGGGTCGTTATGGCGTTAAACTTTGGTTATTAGTAAGTTTAGAAATTTGGTTACAAGTAAATCAGAAATGAGGAGATTAACCAAAACTTTGAACAGCATACATATCATTGCCTGGATCACCGACTAAAATTAAATTGCTGTCATCACCTTGTAAATTGCTACTACCAGCAATACCCCGTTGCAAAACTTGAATCAGTTTTTGCGGAGTAAAAGATTCTAATTCTACAAACTTTCCCAATTCCAAAAATTCTATTTCTTCCGTAGATAAACCCTGACGAATTTCTCCGGCTAATTCTTTAGCTGCTTGTGCCGAATCTGGAGAGGATTGAATAAACATGCCGCGCTTAGTAGCAATAATCTGACGTGGTGTTAATCCTATATCAATAACAACAACATCACTATCTTTAAACCATTTAGGACTAGTACGAAGACGGTGAACTAAACCGATTCCTTGAGGACTGCAATCATGTAAAGCATAAACTTGTAAATCGGGATTGCGGCGCAGCATTTGCATTGTCGTGTCAAAAATACTTTGAGGATATCCATTAATGCCGAGAATTGCACAATTATTTTCAAAGTGAAAATTGTTAGCAATTAATAATTGAGCAATGACAGCACTATCACAAACGATTAATCTATCAAAACTATAAGCAGTCACATCAGGATTAACTTTTGTTAGCGTATTTTCAGCACGAGGAGCAGGTAGAAGTTTGAGATTGGAATTATTGATTTCTTGCCAGCGCTTTAGCCAATCTTGAAATTGAGATTGAGAAAATAAAAATTCTTGTGTTAGCAATCCACTTCTACTTAGCTGTCTAGTTCCCAAGTATATCGATAGCATCCCCATAATAACGACAATGAGAAATAGACTGAATGAGTTAAAAGTGAGCAAACTATTATAAATTCCAATAGCAAGAATTATACATCCTATTATTTGTAAGCTTTTAGCATATTTTTGGCGATATTTTATGTTTATTTTACTTGATTTAGATTTTGTATAAAAATAGTATATAAAACATATATTAACTATAAGCGATATTATTAGCGATGAATAAGATCCTAGTAATGCCAATGTAAATTCACCTATTAATAGTGATATAAAAATATTAAAAAGTACATAAATAAATATATAACCAAATATTGAAGCAGTTTTGAATTTTATCCGATTGTCTAATAAGTAATAAAGTTGCTTAGGAGTGAAAAACAAAGTGTTATTTGTAGAGATATCAGCTATAGCCTTCGCAAACATAGGATCAGTAATCTTAACATTACCCATGCTGGTCGGTTCAAATACAAACGGATGTTGGCATTTTGTACAGCGACCTTGGTTAGCCGTCCGGTCTTTGAGATTATTATCAGTTCCGCAGTTAATACACTTCATAATGATTGTTGAATTTTCAGTTATCAAGCACTTGATTTGTTAGTAAAACACTGTAATCCTCACGCTGACGAATCAATCGGTGTGTGCCATTTTCTAGCAAAACTTCCGCAGGTTTGGGGCGATGTAAAAAGTGAGACGACATGGCATAACCATAAGCACCCACATCTAAAATGGCAATGATGTCACCAACTTCTAGCGCTGGTAGTTGGCAATTTTTCCCTAAATAATCTCGTGAATAGGTAGTGTTACCACAGATATCAGTTGTGTAAATTTTATCTGTTTTCTTCCAACAGACGATTTCTCGATAGCCACCATGCACCGAAGGAACTGAGAGATTAGCAACCGTGGTATCAACTCCAAGAATTTGCTTCTGTGCTTGCCATTTTACAGAAACAACTTGAGCAAGCAAAATAGCACATCCAGCGATCGCAGCTCGTCCCGGTTCAATCACTAAGTCAATTTCCCTCCCCAAACGAGTAATTCTATCAGTCAACTCAGTCCCAAACAGTTCCCAATCAAAAGCTGCACCCCCATGATGATACGGATAGCCAAAACCACCACCAAAATCCAAATATTCCCAATCTGGTAACTGTTGTGCTGTAGCTAGCACCGTATCAATCACCTGCGTAAAAGCTGCTGTGGCATTAGTTCCAGTACCCCGATAGAAGTGTAATCCACTCAGTTTCAGTCCAGCCTTACGAGTTAAAGCGATCGCATCACAAAACTCCTCTGGACGCACACCAATTCGGCTATCTCCCGTAACTTCCGGCAAATTAAGCCGTAAACCCAGCCGAATATATCTCTCTCTGCGCCTTTGCGTCCACCGAAGCTCAGATCGGCGGAAGCCGCCGCTCCGACTTCTCTCTGCGTGATCCAAAAAAACCCCACAACACAACTGCAACTGAGCAAGACTATCAAGATTAAGAGTTGTCACTCCCCAATCAAGAACTTGTTTCATCTCAGTTCGATTCAAATTACTCCCGCTATAAACAATCTCACTAGCGTCAAAACCTGCTTGCAACCCCAAGTAAATATCTCCTGGTGTATTAGCGTGAAGTCCCCACCCAGATGAGCGAAAAATTTTTAACAGCGCAATATTGCCATTAGTAACACTGGCAAAACGAAATTGAGTACGGGGATAACTTACAGCCTTCGTAATGTGCTCAATAGTATGACGTAAGCGATCGCCCTCATAAACATACAGCGGAGAACCGTAGGTAATCAACAACTCCTGAGCAAGTTCCCAACAAAATGGGGGAGTAGAAAAATTGTGAGTTGAATCATTTAAATTAGTTACTCTGTCCATCAATTACGAATTACGAATTACGAATTACGAATTATTCGGTAGTTTCTCCATAACCTACTAGGCAACCAAAACGGATGATCCCAGGATTTTTTGCCTAGTTCTTCACCTAAGACATGCGATCGCCAAAGTTGCCACATCATAAGTAACCAAAGAATCTCACCAATGCGACGACCTTGGATAGCTCCTCCCAGTTTACCTTCGACGATTTGCGCTGCTATGTGAGGAGAAAAGCGATTTTCCGCACTAAGTATACCCGGATTTAGCCAGATGCCAACTTGATGCCACAATTCATTTAAACACCACAATGTTAAGGGAACTCCCATACCGCGTTTTTGCCGCCAGACAATTTCCGGTGGTAGCCAATTTTCCACCGCCCGTTTGAGGATATATTTCTCACAAGCTCCTTGCAAGCAGAGTTCTCCAGATAAACTGAACGTCCACTCGGCTAAAGGTAGGTAACAAAAAGGCGATCGCACCAACAATCCATGAGCAAATCCTAGAGAAGTAGCACGAGGGTGGATATTCTGTGCGCCTTTGAGCATCAAATTGGCACGGCGGAGGCGATGCAGTAAAGATTTACACAAAGTTGGATCAAGAGCCTCTAAAAGCCAGTCTTGAGGATGCAAGTTTTTGATCTGTGCATATACTTCCGGCTGAAAAACTTCAGCTTCATATCCCCAAAGCCGATGAAAGGTGCGTAAATACTGCTGGATAAAATTTTCCTCTTTAAGTTCCGTCTGATAAACACCTGCGGCAATCAAAGGCTTATTCGTCCAACCACCAAATAACTGATCGCCACCTTCGCCATTAAAAATTACCTGAGTTTCTTGACTAGCTCTCTGCGCCAAAAGATACAATGGAACACTTACCCCATCTCCAAATGGCAAATCTAGCGATCGCACAGTCGGAATTAAGGCATTTTTGATAGAGCGTGGAGTCACCTCAACTTTTACCAGAGGAATTTTGAGAAACTGAGCAACTTGTTCAGCATAAGGATATTCTGGAAGTCCTACTGAACCAAAATCTAGAGTGTAAGCGCGGACTTTCACCCCAGCTTGCACCAGCAGCGCCGCCACTACTGAAGAATCAAGTCCGCCAGACAGAAACACCCCAACAGGCTCATCCTTTAAATCGGCAATTTGTTGTTGAATCGAGTCTTGGAGGAGGGTTTGCAGCTGGGTTGCTGCGGCTTCTTCCGTTAACTGTTCTGAGGCTTCCCACCACGAGTGGATTTTCTTAGATTGAGGTTTTGGAAGCACACTTGATTGCTCATTGTGCCAAACCAGTTCAGTCCCCGTCGGAACTGCAAAAACTTGAGCAACTGGGGTTAAGGGAGTTGGGACATAAGAAAAACAACTATAGCCATACAACCCAGGAATACTGACTTCTGGCTGTTTTAAAATCTGTAAGAGTAACTGTAGTTGAGATGCAAACCAAATAACCTGTCCTTGCTGAGTCCAATACAAAGGCACTTTTCCGAAAGGTTCTCTTCCCAAAATTAGGCAGTTGTTTGCTTGTAAACTCACCCAAGCATCGGGTGCAGTAAATATTCCTGATGCCGAGATAGCAGCAATTTGATTTTGTAATGGTAAAGAATTTTTACCAAGTCCAACATAAGCAACATTCCAAATGGGGTGAAGACAATTCTCCTGTTGAGATAACTGGTTTATCGGCGTAGTTGCGTGCATCTCTACACTAGTTAGCAGCGTTTCCAACTCACGTTGAGCGCCGTAACCCCAATACCCAATAAAGTGATGTGGGATATTATTATTCATTTTCCCTTTCCCCTTTCCCCCTCCCCTTTATTAAGTCCTTCTACTTAACTTCAAAGGTTTCATCACTAATCTGACGACCATTTAAAAACATCTGCACCTGCCAATTACCAACGGTTGCAGTAGAGCTAATAGGATAGCGACAGTAAGTATCCCAGACAGACGTATTAATCTCACGGGTTTGATAGCGATTTTGCTTGACAATTTGACCGCTGGGGTCAATCCAATTACAGGAAAGAGCTAGCTTTTTACCCAAGGGTGCATCCTTTAAAGTCACACGGTAAAAAACTTCTGGATTGTTTTGGCGAGAGATAGTATCTAGTCCGCTGCTATTATCTGCGAGGGTGAGGCGGTCTTGTTGAGCAGAAACACGCGAGAGTACAGAGTTTTGCTGCTGGATGAAAAATATTGTACAGGCGATCGCCACCAATAAAGATCCAACCACTCCAGAAAAAATCCATCGATTCCTTCGTTGCTGCACCTCTAATGCTTGCCGGCGACGTAACTGGATGAGCGCTTCATCGAGTAACTCTGGCGGTAAATTCAACTCTTGTAAAATTTCCCTAACCTGCTGTAGGTCAAGTTCCGCATCCTGACGTATTTGCAACCCTTCTACTTCAGTTACTATTTGTGTTAATTGCTCTTGAGTTAGTCGCTGTGTCATAGCTAATAATAACTCCTGTTGAATTCTATAGAACTAGCCCTTCAAGGTGTAATATATTTTTCTTAGTGCCTTTGTGTTTCAAAATTCAGTTTTTTAACCACTAAGAGGATATTTGAAAAGTCCTTCTCTAAGACACTAAGAGGATGTTTGAAAAGTCCTCTTGTTGGTAGTAAAACGTTCTAGATCCCCCTGAATCCCCCTTAAAAAGGGGGACTTTAATTCCGGTTTCCCCCCTTGAAAAGGGGGGTTAGGGGGGATCAATAAGTGCAAAGATACAGCCAAACACTTTTCAAACAACCTCTAAGACACAAAGGTGAAACAATACCCTAATTTCTAGAGAAATCCTAATATTTTTGCCAACAATTTATTACACTTATTAACTTCGCAACTGTTATAACTCAAAACTCATAATTCAGCACTCATTATGACTACAATTGAAGGTATCTATGAAGTATGTATTGGCATCCCAGAGCCAATTTCTGCTATTCAGTATTGGGAGCAATTTGGTTATCGCATTGGTCAAGTGGGTGAACTAACCGCAGATGTAGCCTATCAATTATATGGGGTGAATTCGTCTCTACGCTCAATTCGCCTTTATCATCAAAATGCGGATCATGGTTTGATTCGACTGATGGTTTGGCAAAACCCCACGCATCAAGGGTTGGGAACAGAGTCGATGAAAGTTAAAGGAAACCGCTGGGCAACTACTTTAACTGCCGATGTGTTAAATATTTTAAATCATGCGGAGGATGCGAAAGCCGCAGGTTGGCCTATCAGGTATACCAATTCTCACTGGGAAGTTATTTACAACAAAGAAAGGAAAAGCCGTCCTTTTGTCGAGCAGGCGGTTGGGGTACGAGAAATGCTACTGCTGCAACCCTTAGCTCGACAAGTTTTATTTCAAAGATTTGGCTATACACTACCGCATTATGGACAAATCAACTCTAATGCAGCTTTCAAGACTAGTCAATTTACCCACATGGGAATAATCACTCAAGATGACAGCAAAGAAACCTTGAAATTTTACGAAGAAGTTTTGGGGTTGCTGCGTGTGCGTGATGATGTCGAAACTAGCTATGAATCTTCAGCAGCAGGTCGAGATATTTTTGACCTCAATCCTGGTGAAAAGTTTATTGTCACTACCTTTGATGACCCGCGTTCTTCCAAGTCTGACCTGATGGCTGCACGCAGTGGCAGACTTTATGTGATTCGGTTCCCAGATTATATTAATTTAGAATCGCGCTTTGAGGCAGCCCAACCAGGTAGTTTGGGAATGTGCCTATATACTTATCGTGTACAAGGATTACAGGAATATTGCGATCGCATCAAAGCAAGTTCTATCCAAAAGCTTACAACCATTGTTAGCAATGAGTTTGGCGAGATGAGTTTCTCCTTCGTTGCACCGGATGGCTATTTCTGGACTTTGCTAGAAGTAATTATTAACTAAATAGTCAAATTTAATAAGCAAAAAGGCATATTGCTTTCTCATTTTGCCTCAATGCTTTCTCATTTCAGTAGATCACGCACTCATTTCAGTAGATTCAGCAAGCAAAAAGGCATATTGCTTTCTCATTTTGCCTAAATGCTTTCTCATTTCGGTAGATTCAGCAAGCAAAAAGGCATATTGCTTTCTCATTTCGGTATATCACGCACTCATTTCAGTAGATTCAGCAAGCAAAAAGGCTTATGGTTTTCTCGATATGCCTCAATGCTTTCTCATTCGAGTAATTTACACATTGATGACAACTATCGCTGTTTAGCAAAAGCCCTTATCAGTTAACAGTCAACAGTCAACAGTTAACAGTCTTTCGTGTTATCCCATTCCCTTGGCGGGGTGGGATGAGCTTAAAGATAAATCATCTGTAGTGAAAAGTCTAAAAATTGGCTAACCTATTTCACTTTCGTTTTTTGAGAAGATGCCATTTTTCTTTTCATTGCAATCATCAGTCCAAGAGCCGTTAGACTACCTAGAATTTCAGAGGGTTCTGGAACTTTGACAGGAGCGACTTTTGTAAAAGTGGCGTAATTTAAACTAATTTCGGACATAATTGGCTGTGGAAAACCTGCTTGCGATCGCTCATCTAAATCCCATCTACCTAGACTATAAAATGAACCAAATGCGATCGTAACTGAATCAAATGGGCCAATGGGCACGAAAAAGGCATTTTTTCCCTCAGCAAAAAGAGGTACTGAGGTTTGGCTATTCAATAAATTAGTGATTGCATTTGTCGCCGCTAAGGCATCAGTATCATCCAACAACGGTGTACTAGTGGGTTTGGCTGGGTCAAACAAATTTAAAGCTGAATCGTTAATAAAATTCACATTATATTGTTTATTCCCAATCTGCAAATCTTCAATACTCTTAGCACTATTACCCTCCAGATTTACTTTAGCAGCGTCTACTTTCACCGCTACGCCAACCCAGGTAATTACGGAAACTGTAATGGCAAAGCCTAGTTTAATTGCTTTTTTCACCAATTTTTCAGGCTCCTATAAAAACGTTACAAGACTGAGTACTATTTTTTAGTAGGTCTAATTTGTTACTATTTATGTTCAGTGCATAATGTTTTTATGACTTTGATAAGTTTACATAAACGTGGGAAATAATCAAGAGACGTTGCAATACAACGTCTCTACAATGGTCTATATTTGATTATTTGGCAGACCTTTATTCAGCAATGCCCAATTATAAAATTCAAAAACGACGGTTAATTCTAGTTTTGTTGGCTTTGATGTCTGCTCTAATGCTGGCTTTTATATCTACAGCGTTGAGTATTTATTTGTACAGCAGCAATATTAATAATAAAGCAGAAGCGGCTATTGTTCTAGGAGCAGCAGTGTGGGGAGAAGAACCATCTCCTGTGTTTAGAGAACGAATTAACCACGCCATTAATTTATATAAAAACGGTGATGTTAGTACCATCATTTTTACAGGTGGAGTTGGCGATCGCAATGAACCAGCCGAAGCCATAGTTGGTAAAAATTATGCGATCGCTCAAAGAGTTAAAGCAGCTAATATTCTGATCGAAACTCAATCTCGAACAACTTCCCAGAATCTTAAAAACGCTCTAAAAGTAGGGTCTGATAATCAATTAACCAAGTTTCTTATTGTTAGTGACCCATTGCACATGAAACGAGCCGTGTTGATGGCGCGAGACTTAGGAATGGATGCATATCCATCACCCACACCTACTACCCGCTATCGCAGTTTTCATAGTCAAATGGAGTTTCTTATGCGAGAAACTTATTTTTACCTTGTCTACCTTGTGTTAAAAATCTAACTGCCAGCTTGAGATTTTTGGAATTTTCAAGTAAAAACAATTTTGTCTGTGTCCAATCGTAAGTGATCTTGACCCGGAAAACGTGTCAAATTACTTGAATAAGTACCAAATGTTGATAGGAAAATTATACTAATGAGAATTTGGGCTGTTATATTTGTGCTGGCTTCTGCTTGTCTAATATCTGGAGTCAAAGCTGCTGAGCCGATTAATGCTACTTCTGTTTTAGCGGAAAAAACCACAATATTTTCTCAGTCAACGAATGGGAAACAGATTACTGTTAGCAAAGCTGAATTCGGCTTAAAGAAAGTTGACCCCAGCGGTCAAGCTAACTTTATCCCTACAAATAGAGTGCCACTTCAAGAGGGAAACGCCTATGGGTGGCGAATTGAACTTCAAGACTACCAGAGTGAAGTTAGATGGCGCGAAGTCCTGCGTTTACCAAAACCCCCAGAAACATGGGGTACAGATGATGGTGAAAATTTCTCAATCTCGAAAGACGGGACTACAGCGACAACGAAACGCATACAGTCAGCTACAGATGGCGTGATTGAAAATTTTTGGACGATCGCACCAGGTGATCCGCTTGGTAAATATAAGATAGAAGTCTATATTGATAACCGTTTAGTAGGTTCTTTCGAGTTTGAACTTGTTGCAGCCCTGGAGAATCGGCGGTGATTTTAGATTGGGGAGTGGGGGGCAGAGGGGCAGGGGGGGGCAGAGGGGCAGGGGGAGAGAATAATTAATGACAGACAAATACTTCTCTACGAGAGGCTGCGCCCTAAGCTTAGCTATGCCGCAGGCTTTACGGCTTCTCTACGAGACGCTACGCGAACGCTCAGTACAAGTGACAAATGACCAATGACAAATGACTCCTGTCTCCTGTCTCCTGTTAATAGACCAGTGCCATTCTCATAGGTAGTGCTGTACTACAACTTCATAAACCACTAAACTCCAGTTATAACAGTCGCTAAAAAGATAAATCATGCCACTACTTCATATCCTTCATTTAGTTGGGTCTGCACACAACGAATTTTACTGTGATTTATCACGCCTTTACGCTCAAGACTGTTTAGCAGCAACAGCAGATCGATCGCGTTATGACTTTCAGATTGCATACATCACACCTGATCGCCACTGGCGATTTCCTTACTCCCTCAGCCAAGAAGATATTGCTCTGACTAAACCGATTCCTTTGTTTGATGCCATACAGTTTCTAACGGCACAAAATATTGACATCGTGTTACCACAGATGTTTTGTATTCCCGGAATGACTCAGTACCGCGCCCTATTCGATCTGCTTAAGATCCCTTACATAGGCAATACTCCAGATATCATGGCAGTAACGGCCCACAAAGCCAGAACCAAAGCAATTGTTGAAGCAGTAGGGGTGAAAGTGCCTCATGGCGAACTGCTCCGCCAAGGAGACATTCCGACAATTACACCTCCAGTTGTCATCAAACCCGTAAGTTCAGATAACTCTTTAGGGGTGACTTTAGTCAAAGAGGCTGCTGACTATGACGCTGCTTTGAAGAAAGCATTTGAGTATGCAGATGAGATTATCGTAGAAGAATTCATCGAACTCGGTCGAGAAGTCAGATGCGGCATCATTGTCAAAGACGGGGAATTAATCGGTTTACCCCTTGAAGAATATCTGGTAGATCCCCACGAGAAACCCATCCGCAACTATGTTGATAAACTCCAACAAACGGCCGATGGCGACTTGTGTTTTGCCGCTAAAGATAATATTAAGTCTTGGATTGTAGACCCTAACGACCCAATTACCCAAAAGGTTCAGCAAGTGGCTAAAAAGTGTCATCAGGCTTTAGGTTGTCGCCACTACAGTTTATTTGATTTCCGCATCGACCCAGAGGGACAACCTTGGTTCTTAGAAGCCGGATTGTATTGTTCTTTTGCCCCCAAAAGCGTGATTTCCTCTATGGCAAAAGCAGCGGGAATCCCTCTAAATGATTTATTAATAACTGCTATCAATGAAACATTGGGGAGTAATCAAAAAGCATTGCAAAATTGATATTCAAGATAGGGGCTAAAAAACCGATTCTTTGTAGAGACGTTGCAATGCAATGTCTCTACAGTCAACGAGAATTGGTCTTTTTACCAAAAATAAATCGGGTTTTTGCGATTACTGAATCGATGTTCTAGAAACGAGATATTACGAATTACTCAATCGCCGCCTAATTCAACTAGTTTGCCAATGTTGAAGTCTATCTTTACCCAGCCTTTGAGTTTTTGCAGATTTTGTAGCAGAAGTAAAGTAATTTGCCAATGGTGCAAAGTTAAAAATGGTATAGGATCATCCATGCGATAGATGGCATCTGTGCCTCTTACCAAGTTATTTAACCATGTTTGCAATTGCTTCCCAGAGCGAATACCAGTTAGTCGCCAGATTTCGTGATATAGCCAGTAAGTAGGCTTGCTATCTGCAAGAGGTTCTAGAGGTGCAGCTAGGGGAGTTTTGCCAAGATAGGCTTCGGCAACACCAGGGTGATTGTAGAACATTGTGATCGCCGAATGGGTGCGGGGGTTACATTCAATGGCGTAAGCTGTACCGTCTTCAGCTTGGATAAAGTCAAAAGACACTTGTCCAGTTAGTCTCAAACTTTTGACGAAGTGTTGTACCCATTCACGGATTTGGGGATTTTCGACATTTTCATAATTGATTTGAAATGCAGAAGAGTTTGAGCAGCAATGTAATCTTAATTCTCCATCCCGCACTGTACTATGGGTGCATAATTCTTTACCAGGAATAAACTCTTGCATAATCCAGGGTTTTTCTGGGCTGATGGGTAAACTCCTCACAAACGCTGCTGTTTCTTCTGGGGTGTCACAGGGAAGTTTGGTTAAGTTCAAACGGCGAACAGAGTCGTAGGAAATACTTTTAAGAATATATTTGCGGGTTTCTTGACTAAAATCGAAGTTAATAATTTGTTCTGGATCTGTGATTTTAAAAGATTTAGGGACAGATAAACCAAGCGATCGCGCCTGATCGGTAAAGGCAAATTTATCATCCAACATTGCAGTTATATCTGCATCGAAGTGGAAAACTTCACAGTATTCTGATAGTACAGGCTTTGCCAACGAGTCGTAGTAACTAGCTACAGGGCTGCATACGGGTACATAAACATCAATTTTCTCCTTTTTGACGATTTCCAACAAAGCCTTGGTATAGCCTTCTGGATCGTCTTGCGGTGCTGGTACTGTATAAAAACGACTCACCGCATTTGAGAATCTATGCCCAGATAACCAGTATTTGTGACCTTCAATTAAAATAACTCTGTGTCCTGCTGCGTGAAAGGAGCGAGCAAGTTGCAATGCTTTGGTCATCTTAGCGCCGCTGACTAAGATATTCTGAGGGTGAGCAGCTACGGCTGCTTGTTTCCTGAACGGGTTACGCACAATTCCCCACAGCAACGATACCAACACTACAACAGCATTGAGCGGCAAAGCAATCAGCAATAGTGTTAAAGTCCCAAGAGTTTTGAATAAAGCTACTGTCTTTGCTTTCACAACCGTTGATGGCGTTGTGGGTTGAGGCAAAGATAAGGGAATTGATTGTGTCATAAGTTTTTCCTTCGTGCAAAATACGAATCTTTCGTAGGGACACAACATTATCCATTGGTGTCAACTTCAGCTAAAAATAGCTTTACTGTTAGCCTCCTCACCCAAGAGAGAATGAATTCTCTGGCTAATAGCGAAAGTCTACTAAAGTAGACTCAGGATTTTGGGCAATATTATAGTCATCTTTAGATGACTTTTGCTATGAGCAAGGAACTTCAGTTCCTTGTGGGATATGGATTTCACGTTAAGTTGACACCAATGAACATTATCGTGTCCCTACCGCGTGTTGCCAGATGTAGGTTGGGTTTCGCGTTGCTCAACCCAACATCGGTAAGGGTGTTGGGTTGACGTAAGGAAACCCAACCTACATTTTTTTTGCAACAATTTAGCCTTGTCACGCCACTACCGCGTGTTGCTAGTTCTTAGTCACAATTACGCCACGCGTCTAATCAGGGTTATACCATCTCGTACGGGTAAGAGAACTTGCTCTACACGGGTATCTGTAGCGACAACGCGGTTAAACTGAGCGATCGCCTCACCATTAACAGTACGTTGTTCAGCTGGTAGGTAAACTTGTCCTTGCAACAAAGTATTATCTACGCAGATTAACCCATCAGGAGCAAGTAAGTGAGTATCCAAAATGATCTGGAAGTACTCTACATACTCCTTTTTATCGGCATCAATGAAAATCAAATCAAATGATTCTTTTTGAGTTGCCAGCTTGTGGAGTGTCTGTAAGGCAGGTGCTACCTCTACAATAATCTTTTTACCGTGGGTAGACTCACCAAAGCAAGCTTGAGCAAATTCGGCGACATAAGGATCTACTTCGCAAGCAATGAGTTTTCCATCACTTGGTAACGCCTCCGCCATCGCTAAGGCTGAATATCCTGTGAACATTCCCACTTCTAGGATGCGCTTAGCCTTGGTCATATGCACAAACATCTTCAGTGTTTGTCCCTCAAGATGTCCTGAGAGCATTTCTTGCTCTAATTGACGCACTGTTTCACCATCGCTGAAGCGTTTGCTCCAGTCTTCTTTGCTAGTCTTCTGCGCTAGTGCTGTCAATGCAGCCGATTCTGGGGTGGTGCAATCATCTAGGTAGGGGTCTAAACCTGCCGCTAATTGCAACCCCTGTCGTAGAGAAGTCAATATCTCTAAGGAAACATTGCTTTTCTCAGCAATTCGCAGGGTATTTTGTAGCTGCGCTACGAGAATACTATGTGGCGTTATGGGTCTTGCGGTGTCTGGTTTTAAAATGCTAGTCATGTCTTCAGACTCCCAAGAGTTTGGATTCTTCTTGGGTTTCAATGTAAGCATCAATCCCGTCACCACCACGCGGGTATGTAGCACACAGACGTTTGTGTTCAGCTAAGGCTGCATCTAGTTCTTCGCGGGTGAGGTCGTTGACAAAGAAGCACTCACCAATTGGTCGCGGCATGGCTGCGCGTTGTTTGCCATCTCGTGTCAAGCTGATAGACTGGGTGGCATACCACAGCAAATCGCCATCTAATAAAGGATGATCGATTGATAAACCGATACGACTCATCAAGCTGAGGATGCGATCGCGTTCTCCTGTTGTGATATAACCACGTTTAGCGGCAATGGTTGCAGAGAAAGCCATGTCTATATTGACGGCATGACCATGATATAGAGGAACCATCGGCGCTAATTCTAAAGTAGGACTCCAAGTGTGACCGTAGGCAATGACGCGATCGAGGTCTAATTCATGCAAGTTAGGAGTTTCTAACTCCAGCATGGTTTTGATTGCTTCGTAGTTGACTTTATGAGCGATCGCTTTGAGTTCGTTAGTGCTGTTCACATGTCCAAAGTGAGTGTACAGCAGTTCTTCGCCATATTCATCCAGCAGATCAAAGACTTCAGAATTAGATACTACAGCAATCTTGACTAACTCCGCCATCCCATTGCGAACTTGAGCCGTTGGTAAGGTTTTCAAAAAGGAGAAATCAAGAATAACTTTCAAAGGAGCATGATACGCTCCCAAGCGATTTTTCAACTTGCGATGATTAACTGCTACCTTAATCGCCACACCTGCATCAATTAAGCCAATCAGTGTAGTCGGAACGCGAATGTAGTTACTCTTACGACGGTAAGCCGCGCAAGCAAACCCAGCTACATCAGTGATTAAACCACCACCCACAACTAAAACTGGTTCTTTACGAATTAAGCCAAAATCAGAAAAAGCATCAACAATTTTTTCAAAGGTTGCAAGGGTTTTAGCTGGCTCAGTAATGGTGATGGGCAATACAGTGAGATCAATGCCATAGTGTCTAAAATATGACTTGATCTGTGTTCCATATAGTCTATTTACATTGGCATCAATCACAGTCAAACAGCGTCCGAATTTCTCATAGCTGTCGGCAATTTCCCTGTTATCGATATCGAATGCACCGTTCACATAAACAAGACTAAACTCAATTTTTTCGTAACCTTCTACATGAAACGAAGATTCTGTTGCTTCAAACGACGCTTGGACATTATTCATTGCTGTTGACCTTAATACAACTGAAATTATGAGAATTCAAGACAATTCAGATTTACCATAATGCAGCCCAATAACGAAGGATGCTCTTTATTCCTCTAGATTAAAGGCATCTTAAAATAAGCTTTTTTTAAAAAAGCTCACTTATATTATTGGCAAGCGATGTTACTAAATAACACCACTTTCTCTAGGTAAATTCTTTGATTTAACCGCTCATTCGCGATCGCCTGACAACTAGTCAACTAATCCTATTAGCAATATCTTGCCATAGACACTTGCACCCTTCCAGGATTATTGACCTAAGAAATTAACCTAAATTTAGATTAATTTCATTATTTCATCTACAATGGCTCCGCCACTGTTCGGCTCTGCAAAACTTGTATCATAAAAAACTGTTCGGATTGTTGATCTACACCAGGCTTCCATTTAAGATTACAGCCCTGATTCACCTTCAGTTCGCTGTTTTTTAGCATTAGTCTCGAACCTTATATCGTTAAACTTGCTACAGTCTGTTTGACTCCGAATAACAGTACAATTTCAGTTTTTTCAGTCAAGTTACTGCTCAGTATTAAAAATACTAACGTCAGGAACTTATGAAAACTCAGAATTTAGATCTATTCAGAGTTGCTAATGGTAAAACTTGGTACAACTCCATTTTAAGGAGAGATTGCATGGAAAAAAGATTTAAAGAACGGTCTTATTGGCTTTATTGTTCTAAACTAAGGCTATTTCAGCTTGAACCAGCAGATAATGTACTAGTCAGTAAATTAGAACAACAATACAAATCATAACATAAAGCAATACGAATCATAACATTGTGTACTCAGATTTGAGTAAATGAGTACATCAATAATGAGGCATCATTAAGATTGATGATGTGTCTAACGCTGTAAATTCTTATGCAACAGCCATTTCCCGGTGAAGTATTTGCCAACACTGCTGATTTTGATATTGGTATTCGGCAACTCTTACCCCGATACGACGAGATGCTGGAGGTAATTACACGGTGTCTGCATACCACAAATAGCCGCATTTTAGAATTAGGCTGTGGTACAGGCGAACTCAGTCTAAAGATACTCAACCGTTGGCCAGATGCTCAAATAATTGCTTTAGATTACTCACCCCGAATGCTGGAATTTGCTCAAAACAAAATCACAGCAGCAGGATATCAAAAACAATGGACTGGAATTCAAGCAGACTTTGGCGAGTGGGCAAACAATCCAGAAGGATTGCAGATTGATCGCAAATTTGATGCCTGTGTATCATCTTTAGCAATTCACCATCTCCAAGACGAGATGAAGTTAAAGTTATTTCAACGAATTGCTACCAGCCTAAGTCAAGGTGGTTGTTTTTGGAATGCAGATCCTATCTTGCCTGAATCACCCCTCTTAACAGAAATTTACAAAGCAGCGCGAGAGGATTGGGCAAAGCAACAGGGCACTAATTTGGCAGAAGTTAACGCTAAACGTAGCACTGTTACTACACAAGGTTATTCGAGTCAAGATCAGCTAGCTACCTTGGATGCTCATTTGCAAATGTTGAGCACATCTGGGTTTAAGACGATAGCAGTACCTTGGAAGTATTACGGTTTGGCTGTATTTGGGGGCTGGCTGTAGAAATTAGAGATACCCGTATTTTAAATTTTCCATTCCCCAGCAGCAATAAAATGTAATAATTTACACAATTTTCCTAGACAAGAACTATTATATAAACCCATTGGGTCTGTGAAAGAAGTCTTGCTGCCTAACGTAAGGATTTTGATTGAAACTTGCGTTATTTAAGCTTGACTGATGTTTTTATGCAATGTTTCCAGATTTAAAGTAACCCGTGAGGGTACTGTCCATTCCCTATAACCCTGTCCGAAAATACAAAGTAGAAAAAACTGCAAGAAGACAAAGCAGGGATACGCCATTGGTATCCTCATACTTTCCCTGATAAGCGCTCAGACCTCCTTTGTGGTTTGGGAAAAGGGTAAAGGGGAAAGGTGAATTCAAACATTTCCCCTTTTCGCTTTCCCCTTTAACCAAAAAATATTGGTTTGTATCCATTTTTCAACAATATTGTTGAATTTACTTGCTATCACTTAGTTTTAAAAGGAGAATATCTTGGATGACTCGAAAAAAGAAATCAGCTAAGCTTAACTGTGAGCATCCACTCTACTCTAGATGCCCGATTTGTTGTATCGTCCCGCCGCACATGCTGGAGAATGTCGCTGTAAATGGCACTCCTCAGCAGCGTAGTTGGGCTTTTCAAACATTAAATGTATCGGCACAGGTTCGCGGACGACGAAACATAGTAGGTAATATATCGTTTGCGCCCTCTACCGGTGAAAAACGCCGCACCATCTACGATGCTAAAAATGGTCAGGAACTCCCTGGTACTCTAGTGCGTGGCGAGGGAGATCCTCCTAGCACTGATGAAGCTGTAAATGAAGCTTACGATGCTGCTGGTGCTACTTATGACATGTTTTATGAGTTATTTGAGCGTAATTCTATTGATGATAAGGGTCTGCGTTTAGATTCTACTGTGCATTATGGTGTCAATTATGACAACGCCTTTTGGAATGGCGACCAGATGGTTTATGGTGATGGCGACCAACAAATATTCCAACGCTTCACTAAATGCATTGATGTGATTGGGCATGAGTTAGCTCATGGTATAACTCAGCACGAAGCAGGTCTACTGTATTATGGCGAACCGGGGGCATTGAATGAGTCATTTTCTGATGTCTTTGGTTCCCTGGTAAAGCAGAAGGCAAAAAATCAGACAGCACAAGAAGCAGACTGGCTTATCGGTGAAAATCTTTTGATGCCAACTGTCAAAGGTGTTGGCATCCGGTCATTGAAAGCACCTGGAACAGCCTATGATGACGCTGTGCTGGGTAAAGATCCGCAACCCGCGTACATGAAAGACAAGTACACTGGTGAGGAAGATAACGCTGGAGTACATATCAACTCAGGTATTCCCAACTATGCCTTTTATTTAGCTGCTGTTGAGATTGGCGGTTACGCTTGGGAAAAAGCTGGCACAATATGGTACATAAGTTTACGCGATCGCTTGCGTGCCAAAGCAGATTTTAAAAAAGCCGCCAACATAACTATCAAAGTCGCTGGAGAACTCTACGGTAATGGCTGTATTGAGCAGAAAGCTGTGCAAAATGCTTGGAAACAGGTAGGAGTTTTGTAGGGTAGGAGGTAGGAGGTAGGAGACAGGAGGTGGGAGGTGGGAGACAGGAGGTAGGAGGAACAGGGGAGAGTGTAGATACTCATTCGGCTGTCTCAAAAGCCATTTCGGTTGTCTCAAAAGCCATTTCGGTTGTCTCAAAAGCCATTTCGGTTGTCTCAAAAGCCATTTCGGCTGTCTCAAAAGCCATTTCGGCTGTCTCAAAAGCCATTTCGGCTATCTCAAAAGCCATTTCGGCTGTCTCAAAAGCCATTTCGGCTGTCTCAAAAGCCATTTCGGCTGTCTCAAAAACCATTTCGGCTGTCTTGAAAACAGATTCATCTATCTCAGAACCTTAAACTACCTCCTCCACTCATTACTCAGCACTCATTACTCAGCACTCATTACTCATAGGTTAAACTGGGAGATGATCAGTATCACCTCCCAGTTTTTGTATTTCTTCCCATAAAAAGCACAACGGAGAGCAAAAAAAAATGCGGATCTCGTTTGAACGCACAGGCGGCTTTGCTGGGATTAGCAAGAAAACAACCTTTGATACAGCCACTCTCCCGCCAAACGAAGCTCAGGAATTACCTCGACTAGTAGAGGCTGCTGATTTATTTAAGTTACCTGAACGAATTACTTCCCCTAACCCCCAGAGCGATCGCTTTCAATATAAATTGACAGTGGAAGACAATGGTAGGCAGCACACAGTAATGGTCAGTGAGGCAGCATTACCCGGAACCTTAAGACCACTGATTGAATGGCTAAATAAAAATAGGAGCTAGGAGGCAGAGGGGCAGAGGTCTACGGCAGGAACCCTCAACGCGGGACGGGGGGGGCAGAGGGGCAGAGGGGCAGGGGAGCAGGGGGAGAGAATAATTATGACCAATGACAAATGACTCTTGACTCAGCACTCAGCATTCTTCACTCCTCACTCCTCACTCCTCACTCCTCACAAAGGTTCCCAAGCAGTTCCTTTGTAACCATATTGAAAAATTTCAGGATGCAAAATCTCTGCCAAAATTTCTAGGGAATCTACTATTCGCGGCCCTGGACGGTTAAAGTAGGCATTGCCATCCGTAATATAAACCCTACCAGATTGAGCAGCGTGCAGTTTTTCCCAATCCGAACGCTGAGTTAACAAATTGGCTTCTTGACGAGTGCGATTTAAATCAAAACCGCAAGGCATAAAAACAATCACATCTGGATTGCTTGCTAACAGAGTTTCCCATGGCAAAGTCGGGGAAGGCTGTCCTGTAACGCAAAATAGGGACTGGCCTCCTGCTAAATTGACTAATTCGGGAATCCAATTCGCAGCCACCATTAAAGGGTCAGTCCACTCGATGCAGGCGACTTTGGGAAGTTCATTTAAACCAAGACCTTGGATTTTTTGCTCGCAAATTTTGACACGAGCTTCTAAATTTTCTAGAACTTTAACCGAGTCTACCTCGAAGGCGTTACCTACTCGCTCAATATCAGCCCAAATATCTTCAAGAATATTGGGTTGTAATGAGATAATTTGGGGTTTACTGTGGACAAGTGTAGCGACTGCTTTTTCAACATCGTGTAAACTGACAGCACAGACATCACATTGGTCTTGAGTAACAATGTGTGTAGGCTGCAATTGCTCTAAAACATCTGTTTTGATTTGATAGATGCTGAGAGCAGATTGCAATAAATCATTTACGTCATTGTGAATTTCGCTGCTAGAGGCATTACTATCTAAGCGTGCTTGAGTACAAATGGGGCGATTTTGGATTTCTGGAGGGTAGTCACATTCGTGCGATCGCCCCACAATATTATCAACTAATCCCAGTGCCGCTAAAATCTCTGTTCCACCGGGAATCAGGGAGACGATTCTCACACCGCTATCTGTCATTCCTACACCTCCGTAACAGCTTCTATCAAGTTAATTGTCGCAAAATTCAGGTAGTTAAGCATCTTTCTCCAGGAGAGTCCAAGAGATTCAGGTGTCAGCATTAAGCAACAAATTAACTGCCAAGTAAATCAAATCTCTATTCTTCAAAACTCAAGAGACTTGACCAAATCCTCCTCCCCCAGGGGTTTCTATTACAAAAACATCCCCAGATTCCATCTCCACTGTTGCTGTGCTGTCTAAATTCTCTTGGGTTCCATTCTGACGTTGTATCCAGTTGCGTCCCACAAGTCCAGCATCTCCACCATTTAAGCCGAACGGAGGAACAACCCGATGACTAGAGAGAATATTAGCTGTCATCGGTTCTAGAAACCGGATGCGGCGGATAATCCCATTACCGCCGGAATGTTTTCCTTTACCCCCGCTATCGGGACGAAGACCAAAGCTTTCTAGAAGTACAGGATAACGCGATTCTAAAACTTCTGGGTCAGTCAAGCGAGAGTTAGTCATGTGGGAATGGACACCATCAGTCCCATCAAAATCAATCCCTGCGCCAGAGCCACCACAAATGGTTTCATAATATTGATAACGGTCATTACCAAAGGTAAAATTATTCATCGTTCCCTGAGAAGCCGCCATCACACCTAAAGCACCATATAAAGCATCGACAATAGTTTGAGAAGTCTCTACATTACCCGCTACTACTGCTGCTGGATAAATTGGGTTTAGCATACAGCCAACCGGAATAATAATTTCTAGAGGGTTAAGACACCCGGCATTGAGAGGGATATTATCATCAACCAAAGTACGAAAGACATATAAGACTGCTGCTTGAGTTACAGCTTTAGGAGCATTAAAGTTACTATTTAGTTGCCCAGATGTTCCAGTAAAATCAATGATAGCCCTGCGATTTTCTTGGTCAATTGTCACTGTAACTTGGATTTTTGCCCCGTTATCCATTTCATATCTAAATGAACCGTTCCTCAGAAGATTGATAGCCCTTCTGACTGACTCTTCAGCATTAGCTTGCACAAATTTCATGTAAGCTTGGACAGTCTCAAGCCTATACTGATAAACCATTTTATGAAGTTCTTGAACTCCCCTCTCATTAGCAGCAATTTGTGCTTTGAAATCTGCGATGTTTTGATCAGGGTTCCGAGCAGGACAAGGATGATTTGAGAGGTGCTGTTTGAGTGCAGTTTCTCGAAAATTTCCCCCTTCAACCAAGAGAAAATTATCAAAAAGAATTCCTTCTTCTTCTACTGTAGTACTGTGGGGAGGCATTGAACCGGGAGTAATTCCGCCGATATCAGCTTGGTGTCCACGAGAAGCAACATAGAAAATAATTTGCTTTTCATCTTCGCCAAAAACCGGAGTAATTGCCGTTACATCAGGAAGATGTGTCCCTCCATTATAAGGATTGTTGGATAGATACACATTTCCCGGTTTTAGAGTATCGCTTTTATCATTAATTAAACTGCGGACACTTTCGCTCATTGAGCCTAAATGTACAGGAATGTGAGGAGCATTAGCAACTAATAATCCAGAAGAGTCAAAAATAGCGCAAGAGAAATCTAGCCTTTCTTTTATATTCACTGATGTTGCCGTATTTTGCAGAACAATCCCCATTTGCTCAGCAATAAATTGATAAAGGTTTTTGAATATTTCTAACCGGACTGGATCTGGTTGAGATGTTGTATACATTCTTAGTTCCTTATGTTTTATTAAGAAGCATATTTAGCAAATCATATAGACTATTACAAATGTTACCTACCATTGTGTGTCTTGCAATAAACTTCGTTTATCATCTCCGCGTATGGTATTCACAACCTAATACCAGTTACAATATTAAAATGTATATCAATGCTGTCACAATATCTGAGGAAAGTAGTTATGACTGCATCAGTACAAGAACTTCTAAGTACTTTTGATAGTCTGACTGAACCAGAAAGACTAGAAATTGTTTTGGAAATTTTGAAACGCGTTACTTACTTAGAGTTGCCGCCATTGTCACATGATGATTTAATCTTGAATGCTGAAGAAATTTTTTTAGAATTAGACAAGCAAGAATCTGCTTATGAATAGGTCAAAACGCGGAGAAGTTTGGCTTGTCGATTTGGGTTATGTAGCAAAAGTTAGACCATGCTTGGTTATCAGCATTCCTGCTATGGAGTAAGATCGTGCATTAGCGACTCTGATTCCTCACACAACTAGTTTACGGGGTTCAAGATTCGAGGTAGAAATCAAAGTAAATTTTCTTCGACCAGGAGCATTTGATGTACAGAACATTATTACAATTCCTCATGCAAAACTGCTACAGAAATTGAGAAGCTTGACACACGAACAACTAGTAGATGTAGAAAAAGTATTACTTTTCTGGTTGGGATGCGAGAAGGCAAGTTGTGAATACAAAGATGACGATAAGTAGAAATAACTTAAAAAATGCTGATGTTGAGTTTTCTAAGGTCAACTCAACATATAGTTCTGTTACTTAAGAACTTGAACTTCCAACCTACCATCTATATCCATTCACTTTTCCCCATTCGATCCAAGCTTGAGCCATTTGCTTGAGTCTACCACGCTGTTCTGGTTTGATAGGGTTTGCTCCCGTAATTGCATTTGAAGCCCAAAACCAATGATCTGGTTCGCGCTCAAGTTCGCGCATAATCAAAGGTACAACAGGTTGTCCCATCCCGATTATTCTTTGATAGCAGAGTGCATTGCTATTTTGGAGGTAACCGAGAGCATTCCTGTCTCACGTCGCCATTGTTGCGCCAATTCTAAGAATGTAGTTTCTATTTGTGCAGTTTCAATGACTGGATAAAGGTAAGGTGACATTTAATTTCTATTGGGGTTTATTACAAAATAACTAACATTGATAATTATCTCGCAAAGCAATTAATCAATCTTTACGCTGTAAAACTAAATGATTGCATTCAGTTAATCTTGCTTCCCAGTTAGGTTCAACCACAATAGTACTAATTTTCTCTACAACGATCGCAGGCCCATTAATACTATCTTTTAGTTGTAAATCTTCGCGCCGATAAACAGGAGTATCATACCACTGGTCAGTAGTAAACATCTTTACTATCTCAACAGAACTAGGAACTTCATCTATTGGACGGATACGATTAATTAAGGGTTCTTCGGGAGTATCCATCTTTTGAATTACTTCTACTGAGACAGATTCAACAATTAATATTTTCTCTACTTGAATGAAACCATAACGAGATTTATGTTCAGTCTCAAATTTTAATTGCATCTCTGCCATATCATCGGCAAAATTAATAGTCAATATCGAGTTAGTTCCCTCATATTTTAAATTTAATTTTCTGACTATTTCTTCATTGTTTGCTTCACTCCATTCACTTCTAGCTGAGATTTCTAAAGATTTCATTAACTGCTGTAATTGAAGAATTAATGCTTGAGTTAAAGGCTTTTCTACGCCTAATTCTCTAATTGCTCTGACATCAGCTAATCCCATGCCGTAAGCAGAAAGAACCCCAGCATAAGGGTGAAGAAATATCTTTTTCATTCCTAAAGTATCGGCAATTAAACAAGCAACTTGTCCGCCTGCTCCGCCAAAACAACAAAGTACATATTGACTGACATCATAACCCCGTTGTAGACTAATTTTTTTAATCGCATTTGCCATATTTTCCACTGCGATCGCAATAAATCCAGCGGCTACTTGTTCAGGGGTACGAGTGTTTCCTGTAACAGCTTCAATGTCTTGAGCTAATTGTGTAAATTTTTCAATAACAATATCTTTATCTAAAAGTAAATCACCATCAATTCCAAAGACAGATGGAAAATATTGCGGGTGGATTTTACCTAACATGACATTAGCATCAGTAACCGCTAACGGCCCACTACGTCGGTAACAAGCAGGCCCAGGATTTGATCCAGCAGATTCCGGCCCGACACGATAACTAGAACCATCAAAAAATAAAATTGAACCACCGCCAGCAGCAATAGTATTAATCGCTAATACAGGAACTCGCATTCTAGCCCCGGCAATTTCCGAATCTAATTGTCGTTCATACTCTCCTTTAAAATGGGCGACATCTGTACTTGTTCCACCCATATCAAAGGTAATTACTAACTCAAAACCTGCTCTTTTACTAGTTTGAACTGCGCCAACAATGCCTCCAGCCGGCCCACTTAAAATACTATCTTTTCCTTGAAATTGCTCCGCTACAACTAAACCCCCATCAGACTTCATGAACATTAATTTAACTTTAGGTATCTGACTAGATACTTTGTTGACATAGCGACGCAAAATAGGAGTTAAATAAGCATCTACGACTGTTGTATCTCCTCGACTAACCAACTTCATTAAAGGACTAACTTGATGGGATACAGAAATTTGTGTAAAGCCAATTTCTTTAGCGATTTTGTTAACTTCTTGCTCGTGATTGGGATAGCGATCGCTGTGCATAAAAACAATAGCACAACTGCGAATTCCGGTATTATAAACTGCTTGTAAGTTATTGTTGACTTGTTCAACATTTACAGGAGTTAATTCATTTCCGTGGGTATCATAGCGTTCATCAACCTCAATTACCTGCTCATACAACATCGTTGGTAAAACGATATGACGAGCAAAGATATTAGGACGATTTTGATAGCCAATTCGCAGGGCATCTTTAAAGCCTTTAGTAATGAGAAGTACCAGGCGATCGCCTTTCCTTTCTAACAGTGCATTTGTTGCTACTGTTGTTCCCATTTTTACTACTTCTATAGCTTCACCAGGAATAGGTTCATTACCTGATAAACCCATGATATCCCGAATACCTTGAATAGCTGCATCTTGATATTTTTCAGGATTTTCTGACAGTAATTTATAGACAATAATCCATTGCCCTTTAGGCAAAGGAACAATTAAAAAACGTTCAGGATGTCTTGAAAGTCCTTCTATAATTGTCTGATTATCAGTAACGGCAACAATATCTGTGAATGTACCACCGCGATCGGCAAAAACTTTTAACATTGCTCTATTTCCTTAATGCTTTAAAGGTAGAGTAACAGTGGCATGAGGATATTTCTACTTCAGAGGATGTTTGAAAAGTCCTTTTGTCGGTATCAAAAGTTCTAGATCCCTCTAAATCCCCCTTAAATAGGGGGACTTTGATTCCGGTTCCCCCCTTTTTAAGGGGGGTTAGGGGGGAGCAACAAGTGCCTAAAATCACAGGTAACTACTTTTCAAACAACCTCTTAGGAGTAGTAAGATGGAAGCTCACAAAATAGAAGCTGTTTTAACTGAAGATGAACTTTGATGCTACGGGGCTTACCTTTTCATGCGGGGGATGCTGTGGAGGTGATTATTCTATCAGCTAAAACTCCACAACTTCAAGAAGTAGCGCCTAGCCAACCAAAAACAAATCTTTATCCAATGCGCGGTAAAGTAATGCGTTACGATGATCCAACAGAAGCCGTTGCCCAAACATTAGTGGAATTACCTTAACCTCTCACGGATGTTGTTGATGTGTTGACGCAAGACTGAATTGATGAGGGTTTTGTATTCGACATCTTGGGCTTGAAACCAAGCCATCACATCTGAATCGAGTTGAATTAGGTTCCGTGCTTGAGTGGCTGGCACTCTCAAGGTGGCCTTCTCAAAAAATTCATCTGTTAACGGCGGGATATTAGAATAGTCAATATCCTCATCTGACATCGCTTCCAGAGCTTCCCAATTAGTACGTGAGATATTGTTCAAATCGTTTTCGTTCATATCTATTTGCCCTTCGTGCTGAGATAATTCGGATAACATAACCTTGCCGTAATAAAACATACAAATTTAAATTGTCCACTTCCATTTTTGCTCCTGTGCATTCCATTGAACAGCTATTATTTCTACTAGAGAACTGATGCGATCGCCACTCTCTGCAAATTGAATAATTTTAAAATATCATCGTCTTTTTCTCAAAATGATCGTCTAATTCTCAGTTCAAGCTATCCTATGGATGTGGAAATAATTTCTACATATATCACGGCAAGCTATAACGCAAATAAATTAAAAGTTTATAGCAAGTACCAAGCTTTCTAGCTCTAATGCTCAAACTATGAATAATTCAGAGAAATCTAACGTAAATAACGATGTTATACCTGTTCGAGGGTATCTGTTAACTGAGCAAGTAAATCCTAATAGTCTTAATTTAGACCAACTCAGCTCTGTGGAATTGGTAGAGCTATTTAATAGTGAAGACCAAAAGGCCGTTGCAGCAGTCGCAGCGGCGAAAACTCAATTGGCTGAAGCGATTGAGCGCACCGCAGAGCGTTTGCGCCACGGAGGACGCCTGTTTTATGTTGGCGCGGGGACAAGTGGAAGATTAGGTGTGTTAGATGCTGCTGAGTGTCCACCTACTTTTTGTACACCCCCTGAGTTAGTACAAGGGATTATTGCCGGTGGTGCTGGGGCGCTGGTACGTAGTTCCGAGGATTTAGAAGATCGTGCTCAAGATGGTGAGGCTGCGATCGCTCAACGACACATTACCCAGTTAGATGTAGTAGTCGGTATTACCGCTGGTGGGACAACGCCATTTGTTCACGGTGCGCTCAACGCCGCTCGTCAGCGGGGAGCCACTACTATTTTTATCGCTTGTGTTCCTGCTGAGCAAGTAAGGTTTGACGCTGATGTTGACATTCGCCTGTTGACAGGCCCAGAAGTAATAGCTGGTTCAACTCGTCTGAAAGCTGGCACAGTTACTAAGCTAGCTTTAAATATCCTATCCACCGGAGTGATGGTTAAGCTAGGCAAAGTTTACGGCAATCGGATGGTGGATGTAGCCGTCACAAATCAAAAATTACGCGATCGCGCTTTGCAAATTTTGCAAGACCTCACAGGTTTAAGTCGTGAAGCTGCTGGTTTTTTATTAGAACGTAGTGGTAAGTGGGTCAAGCTAGCTCTATTGATGCACTGGACTGGTTTGGAAAAAGACGATGGCGATCGGCTTTTGTCAGAACATCAAGGTAATCTCCGCGTAGCTGTTGCGAGCCACAAAAACAACAAACTACCTTAAAAATTTATGTAAAGGAAGGAGAAGACCGCGCTGTACTGAGGCAGTGCGATCGCACTACAATTTAAGAAACTCAATGACGGCAACTGACATGGTATCGATTCCGATCACCCTGGAACAACTCATCACGGCTGTGCAACAGTTGCAACCAGAGGAGCGGGTACAGGTTGCTAGAGCCTTGATTAAAGTGGGTTTACGTTCAGATTTAACGGCTTTAATTCAAGAACTTTATGCCCAACCCCCCGTTGATGACATTACAGACGATGACATCATGGCTGAAATTAAGGCTGTGCGTCATTCAATTTTAGATTTTGCGGAAAGTTGCTTGCGTGGGCGGCTCTGCCGACTTGAGCAGACTTTCCAAGACGGATTTTAGAGGATGTTTTAAAAGGATCTTTGTCTGTCATGTTGTAGCAAGATCCCGTAGGGTATGCAGCGTAGCGGAATGAAACATCTCAATATGTGGTCAAAAACCTAGATTCTTCTTTACGCTTTGCTCCACTCAGAATGACATTTTTATACCATCTTGGACTTTACAAACATCCTCTTAGATTTTGGATTGCTCTAATACCAATTTAAAAAAAGAATGTGACAGATAGACCATGTAGAGACGTTGCAATGCAACGTCTCTACCAAAAAATTTGTTGCAATCATTAATTGAATCGGTATAAGGATTATCGCCTATTGTTCCTTAAAATTACGAATTATCTTGTCCGCAACAATTGCACGAACGTATTACTTACCGTATTGTCTTTAGTGTCAGCAGCATATTGAATCAATTTCTCCCGCAGTTCTTTGGCTGCATCTAAAGGAAGCAAAGTTGCTAGCAAGAAATAAACACCACGAAAACGCGGATCGCCCATTCTATCAACTAATAGTCCTTCCGCTGCATCGGTTTCGCCGAGAAAGTTTTGCACCAAAAAGAAATCCATGATTTTATCGTGGCGGAAGTACCATTCTTTCTTGGCTTCGCCTTTTTCATCTTGCCACTGACGACTAACTACCATCTTGTATTTTTCGTCTTCCAAAGACATGGCAACTTGGTAAAATTCATCGGCGGGTAAGGCTTGTTTGTCTTCGAGTCGCATTTCGTAGACGGCGGCTGAGAATTTCTTTAAGGGAAATTCTTGATTCCATTCTTTGAGGTATTCTGCCGCCATTAAATTGTATTGCTGTTCTTGCAGGCGAAATAAGTTAGGGTGTTTGCCTTGTGATAACATCAGCGCTACCACTGTTAGATCCATTGGATTGGAAAGAATTCGGCGGATAGCATCTAACTCTTCTTTGGCTTGTTGTTGTTGGAAGACTTCTGTTAAATAATCGGTGCAGGCTTTGGCGTAATCAGCACCTTGAATTTTGGCATCTTGGGGGAGTCGCGGCTGACGGGAAATCAAAAACTCTTGAATTTGTTGTTGCTCAAGGGGCTGCAATTTATATATCTTGGCTGTTGAAGGTGGTGTCCACTCTAGGGGCTGGGTAGTCATAATAATGTTGCCCCGGAAATAGCTTTCGACAAACTGGCAGATTTTAGCCCGTGTTTCGGCGGTGACTTCGTTGAGTCCGTCGATGCAGATATCTATCGCACCACTGTAAATCAGGTTTTTTAGGAAGTCGGCATCTTGGGCTTGGCCGTGTAGCTTGTCTTGGATGGCTTCAATTACGCCTTTATGACATTTTTGGGCGGGGAGATAAACGACAATGCGCTCTTGATTTTTCAACAGATGGCGGAGAAACATCGACTTGCCTAAGCCGGAATCTCCTTCTAAGATAATTTGTCCTTGAATACTGGGTAAGGCTGCGGTAATTGGCTGGATGTCTCCTGAAGTGGGAACTTTGACTTTAGATTCTGGGAAGTATGATTGGTCAGAAAAATTATCTAACCCGGCATCGGCTAATAGGGAAGGTTTGAAGGGTTCAAATAATTTGCGGCGGAAGGGGGGAAACCAGGTGAGGAGAAAGCCGACATAGCCGACGCCGAGAATCCGACGTACCCAAGGGTTCCAGAAGAAGATGGCTTGGACTTGGGGAAATTTGGGATAGGCGAAGATGAGGGCAAGCCAAAAGGCAGCATGAATGAGGATGGTGATTCTGGCTTTGAAGAACCACTGCCAATATTCCAGATGATTAATTACTGACTGCACCGCATTCGCATCGGTGGGGTAGACTTTTTTAAGGTTGCTGTAATGGCTTTGCAGTAAATTAATATCTTGCCATTTCCAAGAGACATTTTTGTTAGCGGCGACTTCGGAAATTTGCTTGGCTAAGTCGTTGCGTAAGCGTTCTAGTCCTTGGCTATTATTCCAAGTTTGCAGAAATAGGTTGAGGGTTTTGATGCCTTCATCGTGTGAGAGTTTGTCAGGAGGTACTTGAGGAGAGCCGAGCCATTTCAATAAAGTTTTCACTTCCTCAGTGCCACCGCCCAGGAAATAGGTTAAAAAACGCAAATTTAAGTATTCTGAATTACCAGGCTCATAAACATTATTCAGAATTACAACAACCTCCTTTAACTCCAGTTTTTTAATATTCGCTAATGCCTCTGCCGCACTGCCACGAACATATGAGTTAAGCTTTTCATCTTTGAGGATTTTGAGGATTTCAGGGATGTATTGAGCCGCCGCCTGCCCAAAGTTGCTCAATGCTTCTGCCGCACTGCGACGAACTCCTGAGTCAACCTTTTCATTTTTGAGGATGTTGGCGATTTCAGGGATGTATTGAGCCGCCGCCTGCCCGAACTTGCTCAATGCCACTGCCGCACTGCCACGAACATCTGAGTCAACCTTTTCATCCTTGAAGATGTTGGCGATGTCAGGGATGTATTGAGCCGCCGCCTGCCCGAACTTGCTCAATGCCACTGCCGCACTGCCACGAACTCCTGAGTCAACCTTTTCATTTTTGAGGAATTTGACGATTTCAGGGATGTATTGAGCCGCTGCCTGCCCGAAGTTACTCAATGCCAATGCCGCATTGCCACGAGCTCCTGAGTCAACCTTTTCATCCTTGAGGAATTTGAGGATTTCAGGGATGTATTGAGCCGCCGCCTGCCCGAAGTTGCTCAATGCCACTGCCGCACCATTACGAGCATTTGAGCCAACCTTTTCATCTTTGAGGATGTTGGCGATGTCAGGGATGTATTGTGCCGCCGCCTGCCCGAACTTGCTCAATGCCACTGCCGCACTGCCACGAACATATGAGTTAACCTTTTCATCCTTGAAGATGTTGGCGATGTCAGGGATGTATTGAGCCGCCACCTGCCCGAAGTTGCTCAATACCACTGCCGCACTGCCACGAACATATGAGTCAACCTTTTCATCCTTGAAGATGTTGGCGATGTCAGGGATGTATTGTGCCACCGCCTGCTCGAAGTTGCTCAATACCTCTGCCGCACTGCCACGAACATATGAGTCAACCTTTTCATCCTTGAAGATGTTGGCGATGTCAGGGATGTATTGTGCCACCGCCTGCTCGAAGTTGCTCAATGCCTCTGCTGCACTGCCACGAACACCTGAGGCAACCTTTTCATCCTTGAGGAATTTGAGGATTTCAGGAATGTATTGTGCCGTTGCCTGCCCGAACTTGCTCAATGCCACTGCCGCACTGCCACGAACATCTGAGTCAACCTTTTCATCCTTGAGGATTTTGGCAACTTTCTGTGCTATATCCTCCGGTTTCTTAACCACGGTTTTCAAGTCTTTTAGCTCATATGCAGCTAATTTGTCAAAAGCATATTTCTTCACTTGGTCGTAGCTGTCGTCTAGGGCTGCTACTATACCGTTAATCTGCCAATCTTGGGGTTTGGGTTTGGGGGTTTCTTTAGCGTTAACCCAAGGCAGACAAAGGAGGAAAGAAAGGATGAAAGCTAAAGCATAAAAGATAAGGGGGGAAGGCTTGCTGCGGTGGTGGAGAGTTGTTACCATGTTTGGAGCAAGGTGGCAGATTAGACGCGATTATGAGTATAATAACAACCTTGCAATTCCTAATTCCTGATTGAAAGCCTTTAATATCCGTGGGCGAGTATTAAAGGTTCATCGACGAAGCTCTGAGGTTCATAGACGAAGTTCTGAGGTTCATCGGCGATGCTTTGAGGTTCATCGGCGATGCTTTGAGGTTTATCGATGATGCTTTGAGGTTCAGCGATGATGCTTTGAGGTTTATCGATGATGCTTTGAGGTTCATCGGCGAAGCTTTGAGGTTCATCGGCGAAGCTTTGAGGTTCATCGATGATGCTTTGAGGTTCATTGACCAAAATGATACATCTCGTTTTGCAAATCGGGAGACTCTCAATATGATTCGGTTAAGGTGCATAGTCATTGGAGATCCCCCTAAATCCCCCTTAAGAAGGGGGACTTTAAGAAGTTTTCCCTGTTTTTTGAGATCCCCCTAAATACCCCTTAAGAAGGGAGACTTTAATTCCGGTTCCCCCCTTTTTTAAGGGGTGCTAGGGGGGATCAAACGCTGTATCTGCTCACACACACTATCAAAGTGATTTAAAACTTGACTATTTGTAAACCTAATAATCTTTAAACCATAGCCTTCCAAAATATTTGTTCTCTCTAGATCGTAATCTTGAGCTTCATCTGTAAAATGGCTATCCCCATCAACTTCAATCACTGTTTTTAAAGTAGGACAGTAGAAATCAACTATGAAATGATTAATCGGTCGTTGTCTTAAAACCCGAAATTGAAAATTTCTCAAATATTCATACCACAGCTTTTTTTCTGCTGGGGTCATATTTTTACGAAGTTCTTTCGCTCTTTCTACAAGCTTTGGATTGTAAGGTAAATGGTGATTGCTGCTATTGAGTTTGTTTGTCATATTTTCTAGTGTTTATACCCCCTACCCAATACTGCTCGGTTAAGGTGCATAGTCATTCGAGATCCCCCCTAACCCCCCTTAAAAAGGGGGGAACCGGAGTCAAAGTCAGCTTTTTTAAGGCAATAGGGTTCAGTTAACGTTTTGATCCCCCCTAACCCCCCTTAAAAAGGGGGGAACCGGAGTCAAAGTCAGCTTTTTTAAGGCAATAGGGGTTCAGTTAACGTTTTGATCCCCCCTAACCCCCCTTAAAAAGGGGGGAACCGGAGTCAAAGTCAGCTTTTTTAAGGCAATGGGGTTCAGTTAACGTTTTGATCCCCCCTAACCCCCCTTTTTTAAGCTACGGTGTACACACATCTCTCTACCAAACCAAAATCGTGTAGATCCTCCTAAATCCTCCTTAAAAAGGAGGACTTTGAGAAGTTTTTGCCCCCCTTTTTAAGGGGGGTTGGGGGGATCAAAAGCTTGTGAGGCCACTCTCAAAGACTTGTGTGTACACCGTAGCCTTTTTTAAGGGGGGAACTAGAATCAAAGTCCCCCTTCTTAAGGGGGATTTAGGGGGATCTCAAAGTATTTGCTACATCACTAAAGGCTTTTAAAAAATCCTTTAAGAATCGACAGCAGCTTTAGCAGGTTTACTTTTAATAGCTTTAAACCTCTCGCCTAACTGTTCAGCAATAGTTTTTAACCCTGGAGTTTTCTTAGCAGCTGTCTTGACGTAATCATAAACTGTCAAACTGCTGCCCATAGCTTCGCTACCGACTGCCATTAAGGTATCATCTACTTGTTCTGTCAGTTGTCGCAGTCCAATCAACAGTTCGGTGAGGTTAGCGGCTAGTTGATAATCCCGCACAAACTCATCTAAATCAAAACTGGCTGGTAAAATGTCTCGGTTAGATTGGGCAGCAATCAGGCTAGTGTTGACAAAAGCTAGTCTTTTATCGCCCATCTTAAATAAGTTACGTCGTTCTTCTGCACTCAGGGTTACGAGAAAAGGCAACTTTGCTTGGATAGTCGCAAAGGCTGCTTTGATTTCTTGGATATCTGCTGGAGAAAGGGAGGCGGTGATATTTTGGTAAGCCATTGGATATTTACTCTGGTAAATCTGTTTGTTATGATTCCCACTGGTAAAGGCGATCACACAAGTGACAGAACATGTAGAGACGTTGCAATGCAAGATCTCTACTCTGATTAATGACAAAATTCTGTGACAATGATTAACAGTCAGCCGGAATACTGAAGCTAAGCTACTCATGAGCCAGAGTTCTAAAAACAGCCTTCTCCTACGCAAATCTGTTCAATCATCTTTCCATTGGCTTTATGCTTTTTGGAAGTTTTCCCGCCCGCACACGATTATTGGTACGAGTCTGAGTGTATTGGGTTTATATTTAATTGCCATTGCTGTATCCTCGACTGGGTTTTCTGGGATTCCAGTAAGTCGGGTTTTGGGCGCGTGGATTGCTTGTTTGTGTGGCAATGTTTACATTGTGGGGCTGAATCAATTAGAAGATGTTGAAATTGACAAGATTAATAAGCCTCATTTACCACTAGCATCTGGGGAGTTTTCGCGCCAGACTGGGCAATTAATTGTTGCTTTTGCTGGTATTTTGGCGTTAGTTGTGGCGTGGCTGACTGGGCCTTTTTTGTTGGGGATGGTGGCTATTAGTTTGGCAATTGGTACTGCTTATTCTTTGCCACCAATTCGCTTAAAACAGTTTCCTTTTTGGGCAGCATTATGTATTTTTTCTGTGCGCGGAACGATTGTTAATTTAGGGTTGTATTTGCACTATAGTTGGGTGTTGAAACAAGGTCAATCAATTCCACTTGTGGTGTGGGTGCTGACGGTTTTTATTTTGGTGTTTACGTTTGCGATCGCTATCTTTAAAGATATACCAGATATGGAAGGCGATCGCCTCTACAATATCTCTACTTTTACTATTCAACTCGGTTCCCAAGCTGTGTTTAATCTCGCTCTTTGGGTGATAACTTTCTGTTATTTAGGGATGATTTTAGTTGGTGTACTAAATGTACCTGCGGTTAATCCAATATTCCTGGTAATTACTCATTTAGTACTGCTGGTTTTGATGTGGTTACGGAGTATGGGGGTAGACTTGCAAGATAAAGGTGCGATCGCGCAATTCTATCAATTCATTTGGAAACTCTTTTTTATGGAATATCTGATTTTTCCTATTGCCTGTCTTTTGGCTTAAGACAATGCTAGAAAACTTTTCAACCAGTTCTCTTATCGCTGCGATAGTCGTTATATTGAGTCTGACAATTCTGGGATATTTCGCTTGGAAAACCTTAATTATTTCTGACTTTTTTCAAAAAGGAGTCAATCTTTATCAAGCAGAAGATTACCAAGGTGCAGAAGCAGCCTTTCGCAAGGTTATTTCGCTAAACTCTAGCAATGATGTGGTACGTTTGCTTTTGGGAGATGTTTTAAATCAGCAAGGCCAAGTACAAGAAGCAACGGAATTATTCCGGGAAGTGATTCGCCGTAGTCCTAAAAATGCTGATGCCTATTTGCGTCTAGCGAATGTTTTAATGCAGCAAGAACAGAAAGAAGAAGCTAAAATTAATCTGCTACAAGCTAAAGATTTATTGCAAAAACAGCGTCAACCTGAAAAAGCTGAGAGAATTAGTAATCTGTTAGATAGAATCAGTGCTAAGTCAAGTGAATTGTAGAGTGTGTCCCACTAAACTCGTCACTGATTAACATTCTAGTTAAGCAATCTACCTTCTAGAAATCGGATTTTATGGAAGCCCGATTTCTAGGAATAAAGAATTAGCAGTTAATAAAGGCGTCAAGTTCGTAATGAGCGATTTATCGCTCAAAACAAGGATTATTAGGACTAAAGTCCTTACCCTTTGGGTTTGTTAGTCGCTCATGGGGGAAACCCCCTTCGCGTAGCGTCTCGTAGAGAAGACCGCGCTAACTCACTACAAGTTTTAATTTATTTATGCCTAGCTACTTAAAAAAATCAGTGTGATATTCTTAGTATCTAGTTACGAAATCGCGTTTGGAGAAATTGAAGATTATATGAAAGCAAGCTTAGAAAAACTAAGCATGTAAACCAAATGTAGGTGTTTTAGTAAAAATGCTAAAAACAAAAAATCTGCTGGCTGCGGCTATTATCGGCTTATGTTTGATAGAGGCGAATACTGCCTTTGGTAGAGATGTTAGCGTTGGGTTATCAAAAGTCCAAGACTTGTCTCAGGCGATCGCCTCTGAAAACAAAAACGCAATTGCTAATTTCGAGCAAGGAATCAATCTCTACAAACAAGGAGATTTAAAAGGAGCAGAGGCGGCTTTTAGGAAAGCAATTGAACTAGAACCCAACTTTTCAGAAGCTTATACTGCTTTGGGCAATACTCTCGACGATCAAGGCAAGCCACAAGAAGCGATCGCACATTACAAAAAAGCCATTAACCTCAATCCCAAAGCCCCTGGAGCGTATTTTAATTTGGGTTTAACTTTGGCAAGGCTAAATCAATTAGAACCAGCGATCGCTGCCTATAAAAAAACCTTGAGTCTTGATCCCAAATATGCAAAAGCTCACTATAACTTGGGTAACGCTTTGTATGAGCAAGGGAAGTTAACAGAAGCGATTGCCGAATATACAGAAGTTTTACGCCTCGAACCCACTTACGCACCAACTTACACACGTTTAGGAAACGCTTTTTACGCTCAAGGCAAACTAACAGAAGCGATCGCTCAGTACAAAAAATCCATTAGCCTCGATCCCAAATATGCAAACGCTCACTACAACTTAGGGAACGCTTTGTATGCACAAGGTAAGCAAACAGAAGCAATGGCCGAATATACAGAAGCCATTCGCCTCGAACCAAAAAATCCAATCGGTTATAACGCTTTGGGAAACGCTTTTTACGCTCAAGGCAAACTAGACGAAGCGATCGCCCAGTATCAAAAAGCCATTAGCTTCGATGCCAACTATGTAGACGCTCACTATAATTTAGCCAGCGTTTTCTATGCACAAGGCAAGCTGACAGAGACAGTTGCCCAGTATACAGAAGTGATTCGCCTCAAGCCAAAACATGCAGAAGCTTATACAGGCTTAGGAAATGCTATCGATGATCAAGGCAAGCCACAAGAAGCGATCGCACATTACAAAAAAGCCATTAGCCTTGAACCAGACTTTGCACTCGCTTACTATAATTTGGGAATTACTCTAGGAAGAGAACAACAGGTAGATGAAGCGATCGTCAACCTTAAAAAAGCTAGGCAGTTATTCCAAGCTCAGGGAAACAAGGAGATGGTTGAGCAAGTTGATGAACTGTTCCCAAAGATTAATAATCAAACAAATTAAATGGGGACTGGGGAATACAAGCGGAATAAATACTGACCCTTGTACAGACGCGATTAATCGCGTCTCTACTCTTGACTCTTGTACAGACGCGATTAATCGCGTCTCTACTCTTGACTCCTAACAAATTTCAACCATGATTCAAGAAAAGGGCAAAGTTTACCTTGTTGGTGCTGGGCTTGGAGATGTAGCGTACCTGACAGTAAAAGCTAATCAACTCTTAGCTATTGCTCAGGTATTGGTCTACGATGCCCTAGTAGATACCCAATTATTACAGTGCGTATCACCTGATTGTCTGAAGTTGGATGTTGGCAAACGCGGTGGTAAACCCAGCACATCGCAAGCTGAAATTAACAAGTTACTAGTAAAGTACTGTCAGCAAGGAAAACAAGTTGTACGGCTCAAGTCAGGTGATCCGTTTATTTTTGGGCGCTGTACTTCCGAAATAGAGGCGTTGAAGGCATCTGGTTGTGATTTTGAAGTAGTACCAGGAATTTCTTCGGCCCTTGCAGCTCCGTTGCTAGCAGGAATTCCCCTGACAGATCCGGTTTTAAGTCGCTGTTTTGCAGTGTTTACAGCCCATGAACCAGATGCTTTAGACTGGGAGGCGCTGTCACGCTTAGATACATTGGTAATTTTGATGGGAGGGCAACATCTGCCGGAGATTATAAATCAATTGGTAGAGTATGGGCGATCGCCTCACACACCCATTGCTATCATCCGTTGGGCAGGAACTCCCAATCAACAAATTTGGACAGCCCAACTCAATAATATTCTGGAACAAACTACGGGATTATCACTCTCCCCAGTAGTAATTGTGATTGGCGAAGTTGTCGGGCTACGCAAGTACTTACAACCTGAGAAGATATGTTTAGACGAAAGTACTCCTGCACTTCTAGCTATGTCAACTAATCTCCCTCTTGCTGGCAAAACCATTCTGGTAACACGTTCAGTCGGACAATCAAGTCAATTTAGCGATCGCCTCACCGCATCAGGCGCAAAAGTAATTGAAATGCCTGCTTTAGAAATTGGCCCGCCTTCTAGTTGGGAAGCGTTGGATCATGCGATCGCTCATTTATCTGATTTCAACTGGCTAATTCTCACTTCAACTAATGGCATAGACTACTTTTTTGAAAGGCTAACTACACAGGGTAAAGATGCTCGTGCTTTGACTGGTGTCAAAATTGCCGTTGTTGGTGAGAAAACAGCCCAACGACTCAAACAACGCTGTATCCAACCAGATTTTATTCCCCCCAACTTTGTCGCCGATTCTTTAGTAGAAAACTTCCCAGAGCAACTGTCTGGTAAAAAGGTTTTATTTCCTAGAGTTGAAAGTGGTGGGAGAGAAATTTTAGTTAAGGAATTAACTGCTAAGGGCGCAGAGGTGATAGAAATTGCCGCATATCAATCACGCTGTCCTAGTAGTATGCCACCTGCGGCAGAGTTAGCAATCCAAAATCATGCGCTCGATGTAATTACTTTTGCCAGTTCCAAAACTGTACAATTTTTCTGTCAACTAACAGCCAGTAAATTCTCACAAAACTCTGATGGCAATCAATCATCTGTAGTGGCATATTTAAACAGAGTTTGTATTGCTTCTATCGGCCCCCAAACCTCTGAAACTTGCCATACTTTATTAGGTCGCGTGGATGTAGAAGCTGAAGAATATACTTTAGATGGGTTAACTCAAGCACTGATAAAATGGGCAACTAAATAAAAATTGTTTATTATTGACCCAACAAATGACAAATGACAAAACGCATCATCGGCTTAACTGGAGGTATTGCAACTGGTAAAACTACTGTTGCCAATTATTTGGCTAGTGCTTATGATTTGCCGATTTTGGATGCAGATATCTATGCTAGAGACGCAGTATCTACAGGTTCGCCTATTCTTGACGCGATCGCCCAACGTTATGGCGAACAAATTTTACTACCAGATGGTAGCCTCAACCGCCAAAAGTTGGGCGAAATTATCTTTAATCGTCAAGATGAGCGCAACTGGGTAGAGGAATTGATTCATCCTTACGTGCGCGATCGCTTTCTCAAAGCTATTACCCAATCTCCTTTACCAACACTAGTGTTAGTAGTACCTCTGCTATTTGAAGCTGAGATGACTAATTTGGTTACAGAAATTTGGGTAGTACGTTGTTCACAAGAGCAACAACTACAAAGATTAATCCAACGCAACCATTTAAATACAGAACAAGCAAAAGCCCGTATTCACAGCCAATTATCTTTAGAAGAAAAAGTTGCTCGTGCAGATATCGTTTTGGACAACTCTTTTACCTTAGAAGCACTGCTAAAACAAGTAGATGTCGCTCTCAAAGCAAATTAGCGAAAAACCCGATTATTTTGTAGAGACGTTGCATTGCAACGTCTCTACAGTCAACAAACATTTTTAACAAGTAGATTTATGAGATTTTCCTATTTAAAAAGATTTATATCTGACGCAGATCTTGTTTAAGAAGTTAGTATTTTTACGGTAGACAGTACAGAAGGTATCGCTGATTATTAAGTGATTACCGCAGAAATTGACGTTATCATCTCTAGCACTTTAAGAGGCAATATGTCTGACAGAATGCTTTGGATTGAAGGCTATCAAGTATTAAATAATAATATCAAAAATTGACCATTCAAAGTATAAGTGGCATCATTAGTGACATGGAATGTTTCTTGAGCTTAAAATGAAAATCGGTATAAATTAAAAATAAGAATTAAGAATTAAGTCTTAAGAAGATTTAATTTTTTATTTCTATTACTGCTTTTAAAATTAGTCCTGTAGAGCGTTCCAAAGGAATGGCTTTAAATCCCTATGGTGTTGCTTATGGGTGCAGGCATTTATTAAACATCGGGTGATGCATTGGCTTTATTGCCTAATAATGCAGTTGATTCCTGACTAAAATTTCCACCTGTTCGATTCTGGATTGGTGATTGAAAGGGATTGAGATTCACCTACGGGACAGAATTCTTTGTTGTAGATATCTTCTTTGGGAGAACTCACGTATGTCTTTTATCAGAACAGGTATGAATGTAGGCTTTAATTTTATAAATAAGTTAGTCCTGACGACCTCGCCAGTAATTGAATTAAAACAGAAGAATAGAGTACACGATTATAGCCAATTCGTTTGGGGAAGCGACTACGTATTCGAGGCAATTAATGGAGAACTCGGAGGATACATGACCGGACAGGGAAAAGGTATCAAACCTAATGACTACATTATTTTGCAACGCGGTTCTAAATCTTATAAATATCAAGTAGAGGAAATTGATTACTATTGTGATCCACCAGATATGTGGATGGCTTTACTAAAGCAAGTATTGGTTGAGTTATAAAACTGAACCAACTATTCTACTAGCAAGGAAGATGAGATGTGTCTGTCCCAAATCGATCAGAATTTTGCTATCTTACAGCGAGTTTCATAAGCATAGACCAAAGTAGAGTGGGCATTGCAATGCCCACTCTATAAGCTACTTAGTTCAAATGAAGCAGCGTAATTGCTATATTTCTCCTCCAACTACAACATCTCGAATTCGGAGACTCGGGCCACCACAACCTACAGGTAAGCCGTTTTGTCCTCCTTTGCCACAACCGCCGGATTCATCCCAGTAAAAGTCATCACCCATAGCCTCAATATCTGCCAAGGTTTGGAAAACATTACCCGAAAGCGTCACATCGCGCACAGGTTCAGCAATTTTGCCGTTTCTAATCATCCAGGCTTCCCCAGCGCTAAAAGTGAACATTTCCCCATTTGTCATACCACCCAGCCAGTTACGGGCATATACTCCCTCTCTAATATCAGTGAATAAGTCTGCAACTGGCGTTTTACCCCGTTCAATCCAGGTATTTGTCATCCGAACAATGGGTGTAAAGTGATAATTAAGACAACGTGCATTACCAGTAGGTGCTTCCTCCAATTTGCCAGCGGTTTCACGGGAGTGTAAACGTCCGACTAAAACCCCATCTTTAATCAGTTGGGTAGTGGTAGCGGGTGTGCCTTCGTCGTCATAAAAGTAACTACCACGATGTCCCTCTGGAGCTGCACCATCAAAAATTTGTAGTTCTTCCGGGCCAAACCGCCGTCCAATGGTCATGACTTCCAGTATATCTGGGTTTTCGTAAGCCATATCAGCCTCAGAAAGATGTCCAAAGGCTTCGTGGACAAACAAACCTGTGAGAATTGGGTCAATCACTACAGTGTAGGTGTTGCCTTTTACCGATGGCAGAGATAAGGCAGCAACAGCCCTTTGAGCAGCACTTTTGACTTGTTCATCCAAATTAATTAAATCTTCGTAAGCTTTGCGAGAGCCAGTAGTTTCTCTTCCAGTTTGTACGGTTTCGCCGTTTCTGGCGGTGGCGGCAAAACGCATTTCCATATCTACCCACGATTGCTCAATTAGAGTACCTTCTGAGGTGGCGAGAATAATTCTTTGGGCGCTGTCACCATAGCGCACTGAGGTAGTGGTAATGTGGGGGTCAACGCTTTTGAGCAAGTCAGTGTAGCGATCGCACAATTGTTTTTTCTGCCAAAGTGGAACTTTTCGGGGATCAGTACCGATGAGAGGCAGTATGCATACTGCTTGCACTGGGTCAATGGGAGCGAGTAAAGTCTCTTCATCACCAACCATCCGCGCAGCTGCGATCGCTTCTTCAATCCGGTCTTTAATTGTCGAAAGCTGGTTAAAGCCGCTAAACCCCCACCCACCCTTATAACAAGCGCGAATATGTCCACCTATTGAGATACCTTCACTGAGAGTTTCTACCTTGTCGCCACGCAACAAGATATCAGTCCCTTCTGCTTCTTCGAGGCGAATCATCAGATAATCTACACGGGATGAGTAGCGGGCGATGAGGTCAGAAAGTAAGTTTTGTGTGTCAGCAAGTGTAGTCGGCATTTCTAAGTAGTAATTATGACGAACTGCATTTATTTTGCAACTATTTAGGCAATGTCTGCTACTCAATCATCATCTTTGCAGTAAAAGTGCTTTCTCCAGGATCACCGACTATGACTGTTGGCTGATTTAGCAACAAATCCATTAATTACTTTGGTAAATATTTACTTTTTTTTACTAAAGTGAATTCACAATACAGTCTGCTTTTAACAAAGTAAAACGCTCAGTTTCTAAAACCGAACACTGTTTTGTCAACCTTGCTAATGCTGGGGTAGTCTCCCGCTTCAAACTGCTTAAAGCTTCTGCAAACGCTGGTTGAAAACTTTTCAGCCAGGTTTTTTCGGTCAAGTACTCAGGTTTAAAAGCTGTACTTTCCAACAGCCAGAAATTTACACCGTATTTTGAAATTAGCTCTTTTGCTGCGGTTAATTCCTGACTGTATTGAGCACGAATCAAATCAATGGTACGTTGGCGAATCTGGGAGTAGTAGCCGAGGTGGAATGGTAGTGCATATTCTCTACCCACTAAAATAGACCTTTGGGCAAAAGTCGGGATATTATCTGCTTCGTCGGATAATGTGGCGATCAGACTGTCTTTGGGTTGCTGCTGAAGAAATTGATATAAGGCTAATTCTCCAGATTGCCTATAATCTGTTGTGGGAAATCGTCCTGAGAAATTAGGATAAAAAAGGAGTGTAACTGCTAAAGTAGCTGTTAATCCGAGTCGCCATAATCTGCGTTTTTGTTGCTCAGCATGAAAAAACTTATCCAACATCACAGTTAAAGTAATACCAGCAGCAATAGCCATCACAATTCGCAGTGTATGAATTGTATAGCGGGTGGGAAAAAACAACTTTAACAAGAAGGCATGGGCAGCAAAAAACAAAGTCAAGGATACTATGATAATTTGCGGCAGTATGTTGATTTTACTCTTGATTAGATTGACTAACAGCAAGCGGGACGAATGTCGTAGCACCACAGGCAACAATAACCCTATCCAAATCAAGGGAGGCATCAACGGTGGTAGTATGCCACTATGTTGGCCAATTAGCCAAAATTTCCCAGGATTATTGTCAAAAAACGGATGTCGTCCTTCTCTCCAAAATTCTGGCATTATCTTGGCTTGAGAAGCAGTGACAACTGGGCCAAACTCAGAGGAGGCGATCGCATAAGGTAACATTACTAGAAATCCCAGTCCTAGGAGGGCTGCAAGCAAAAAATAGTTCCTGTGCAACCTAATGAGCAAAATTCCTAAACAAATCAATAGCAGTGGAGGATAGAAAAGTCCTTCCAGCACAATAATTAGACAGATAATTAGCCAAGATTCGCGTAGAAGATAGTACAAAAATGCCAACAACAACGGATATACAAAAGACTTAGGTGTGGCAGAAACCAAGTCAGTCTTGAACCAAAGACTTTGATTGAGTAACAAAGCACTGATAAATCCAGCAGTTGGCACTGGAAAAATTTCGAGACATAGCCAAAAACAATAAATAGTAACAATCAATCCTAAGATAATAGGCAAAATTTTACTTAGTAAAAGAGGATTAATGCCTAAACTAGCTATCAGTTGGTAAACAGCAGCAAATCCCAATGGTGTAATCGATTTAAAGTAATCTGCAATCAAATCATTGGGTAATAATTCTGGATTGATAAACCGCTGCATCCAAAATACATATTCACGGGCATCATCTTGAGCTACATACTCACTTTTGAAGGCTTTTTGTAGTCCTAAGATGCCGTAAAATAATGCAAATCCTAGACTTAGAGTTAACCACAATAAAACTGATGTAGATGTGCGTTTGTTACTATGAGCAGTAGTTAAAAATCTATGTAGATGGGAGAATAACATTAAACCTCTAGCAATAATCTTGGTTGATTATTTAAAACTACCGATAAACATGGTTTTATGTTTATATGATTTACGCATTGACATGAAAGACGAAATATAGATATTAGAAAAACCATATCTCTCGTAGGGGCACAGCAATGCTGTGCCCCTACATAGTGGGTCTATTTACCATCAAAAAATGATTAATTAAAACCTGAAACAAGGTATTTACGTGGATACACAACATGATTATTTTGTACAGTACGTATGTCATAGTTTATAAAATGGATTTTTGCAATAAGTTTATTGTTAAGCAGATTATTCAAAAACGTACTTTTGAGCCACTTTCCAATAACGCGAGAACCGCTTTAAGTCGATGTAGCCGTCGTACTCAAAAAATGGTTCTACCTCTAATACTTCTACGGCTAAAGAAGGTGTAATTTCATTGCAGATATCATTAAATCTAGGGCTGGGACTTGTTGCTGTCACAACTAAGTTGGCATCATGTTCCTTAGCAAAGGCTAAAATCTCTTGTGCTACATTGCCACGACGGATAACAATAGGCAACTCTAGCAAGCATTCATAGATAAATGTGAGGCGTTTAAGGCTCAGTTGCCATTCTTCTATCAAAGCATCATCCCAAACCCAAATGGCTGGGGCGTCAGGATATTTTTGTAGCGCGGGGTTGTAGGGACTTAAGCAGTCTCCATGTACCCAAACAATTGGTTTATTCATTAGATTTTGAATTAGTCTCTAAGGTTGCATTGCATAATATAACAGCATAATGCAATGTTATATTATGCAAGATAATAGGAGTTAACAAGACGATGAGCAAAGAAAACATTACTTTTCGCATAGATAGTGATCAGAAGCTTGCACTTGATGCGATCGCAGCAGGGATAAATCGCGATCGCAGTTACGTCCTCAATGAAGCTGTAGCCGCTTATTTAGAGATGTACCAGTGGCAAATTCAGGAGATCAAAAGAGGAATTGCAGAAGCCGATGCAGGAGACTTTGCCAGCGATGAGGAAGTAAAAGCAACTTTTGCAAAGCTAACCAATGCAGATTAAGTGGCTGCGTCGTGCAATCCGTAATTTGGAACAAGCACATAAGTATATACCGAAAGATAATCCAGAGGCAGCACAGGAATTAATTTTGAAGATTCAAATTGCTGCAAGTCAACTGGAGACTTATCCCTTTATGGGGCGGACTGGACGTGTAGAAGGTACAAGGGAGCTTGTAATCCCTGGCATAAGTTACATTGTAATTTATCGAGTCAAAGAGGAGTCAGTAGAAATTCTTCGAGTTTTCCACACCTCAAAGCGTTATCCTGATTAAAGCTTTACCGGACGAGAAGATTTTTTAACTTGGTATTTTACCTTTTACCTTTCTTCCCACGTTGCCAACTTTGGCTGTTGGGTTGTTTAAAAAATTCCCCATTGGGAAAAAGTCGCTGTTCTAATTCTTCATAGCTAGCTTCAAAGTCACAATGACCGTAAAGAGGACACTGGCGACAATAAACGCCTTGACTGTAGCGTTCTAAGTTCTCACGGTTGAAAAAATACGGTTTTTGACTAAAAGTGCTGGCAACCCACTGCCATGACATATTATTACTCGCTGGATCACCATCTAAAAGGTGTTCAAGAAACCACTTAGCTCCTGCTTGCCAACGAATGCGCCGCCAATGGATCATGTAAGCAGCTAGCCACATCCGCATGTGATTATGTAAGTAGCCAGTTTCTTGCAAATCACGACTAAAGCTGTCGATGCAAACTCGCCCTGTAGTGCCTTCTTTAATATCTTGTGGTAATTCTGCTGTGTAATCTGCTGCGGTGTAACCAGTTTTGTATTCCTCTTGGTCTTCCCAGATGCCATTGCCTAGCTTGATATATAACCTTTGCCAGTAGTCGCGCCAGCCCAATTCGTTGATTAATTTAGTGGCATCATCTGGATGCTGAACATGCTCAAGTACATAATCCCGAATTTCTCGCAAGCTCAAAACTCCATAGCGAATATAAGGCGAAAGTCGCGTCACCGCACCTGCTAATAAGTTTCTTGTTTTACCATAGTTGGCTGAGTCTACTTTTTGTAGTGCTTGCTCAGCAGCTTTGCGTCCCCCCACAGTTTCGCTGATATGCTCATCGCGTTCTGCTGCATCTGGGAATTCTTGACGGAGATAGGCTATTAACTCATTACGATTAGCAAATTTACGTAGCATGTTTTGTGATTTGTTACTTAAATTTTTATAGGACAATAGCAGCAACTTAAATAGTTATGATCGCTAATTATATAGAAGCGTAGGCTTGGAGTGTCTACACTTCACGAAGGCACACAATTCTACTGGGGTTCCTTTGCGGTTTGATTATTCAGCTTACATTTATTACCATTGCAACAGGAGCAGATTATGGTGTTCCATGTAAATACTACTGAGCAACAAGGTCATTATCGTTACGATCCAACTGGTTTGGATCAGAAGGGGCCTGCACGGATTTTTCCCTATGCTGGGGAAGATGGCGTGTTGCGCTATATTTTGACAAAACTGCGTAAAAATCAGCTAAATCAGGGACAGCTATCGCAACCCTGGAGCCTGCTATTAAAAGAGTTGGAAAATGCAATCGAATCTTTAGATGAAAACTGGTTGCGACTCTCAATTTTGTTGGTAGATTTAGAGATTTTTCAATCGGGATGGTTTAATTTCAATCTGCCGCCAAATGAACAATTCAATGTCAGCTTTGTTCGAGAACGGCGGACAATGGGACAGAGACTTACGGCGGCAACTAAAGCAGCTGAGGCAGTAGATACACAGAGTTATATTTCTGTAACAGCTAAGAATGAGCAGCAACGATCGCAATTTTTTCAAGCTTTAGAAAACAGCGGGCGACCTTACCCAGTAGCTAACCACATTTATCAACGAGATGGAGGTTTAAGCGATCGCGAATTTGCTCGTCAACGATTGGCTGGGCAAAACCCAAATGTGATCCGTCGAGTTCAATCAGCTGAACAACCAATTTTGCAAGCTTGGGCAACTCAGCCTTATCAATTAGCAGATGGTAGGACAATCGATCTAATACAGTCAGCAGTCGAAAATCGTTTGTTTGTTACCGACTATCCCCTATTACAAGACCTGAAAGTCACAGATTTACAACTAGGACGGTATGTGGGGAGTCCTGTAGCGTTATTTTACCGCTCTGAGCAAGGGTTAGAACCAGTACTAATCCAGGTGGAAAAAGGTAAAGTTGTGACTCCTGCAATCAGCGGTGAGAATGCAGACGACTGGACGCGGGCAAAACTCTACGTGCAAACAGCCGATGTTACATATCACGAACTACTTACCCACCTTTGCTACACCCATCTAGCAATGGAAGCATTTGCGATCGCTACTCCTCGACAGTTGCCTAGTAACCATCCCGTATATCGGTTACTGTATCCCCATTTTCAGTTTTTACTAGCAATTAATACGCGGGGTAATACAGTCTTGCTTGGTGAGGAAGGCGCTATCGGCAAGTTAATGGCTCCCACAAGAGAGGCATCTTTGGGGTTGATTAACCGGGCTTATCGCCAACGCTCTTTTGCGGAATACTCCCTGTTAAATGACATCAAACGCCGGGGAATCGAACCTGAATTTATCTCAGAATTTCCTTACCGAGATGATGCCTTATTGCTGTGGGAAGCGATCGCCAACTATACTACTCGCTATTTACAACGTTACTATCCAAGCGACCAGGCAGTTCAGCAAGACCCTTATTTAAGAGCCTGGGCGGCAGAACTAGGAGCACCTTTAGACTCTCGTCCTAAATCAGAGTTTCCCCAAGCACCGGACTGGCTACCTAAAGAATGGGTGCTTGCAGCTGGACTGGAACCTCAAGAATTACCCTCCTATCCCCGGATGCCTGGGTTTGGCGAAATTACCAGCCTGCAACAACTCATAGACATTGCTACTTTAATCATCTTTACCTGTGGCCCTCAGCACGCAGCAGTGAACTTCAGCCAATTTGATTATGTTACTTATGTACCTAATGCTCCTCTAGCACTTTACAGCCGACCAGACGCACCAGCCACTCTCGAAGAATTACTACCCTCAACAAAGCAAGATTTGGGACAGATGCAATTAACTTTTTCCTTGAGTGGGATTTATTGGGGACAACTGGGTAGTTCCGAGCTAATTCGATTTGTTGATCAAGGCGATCGCCAGATCCTCAAACAATTCCAAAATGAATTAGTGGAAATTGAAAGCAAAATCAAGACACGCAATCAGCTACGTGTAGCAGATACCGGGATTGAGTATCCATATCTTCTACCCTCTCGCATTCCCAACAGTATTAATATTTGATGAGCGATCGCAGATTAGAAATATCACAAATCTAAAAATCAAGCCTGCTATGAGCAGGTTTTTTGGTATTACGGCGAAGCTATAGACGCAGCAAAATCAACCTAGACAGAGAATTTTTCTGATCACAAATAAGATGAACGGGTGTGATGCCCATTGTCCTAATTTTTACTGGTGACGTAAATATCTCAGTAAGGCTAGACTAACTGGACAAACTGTGTTGCAAAAAACACTATGACTTTCTGCATTAATCCTCACTGCCCAAAACCACACAATCCTGACAATATCCTGTTTTGTCAAACCTGTGAGTCAGAATTACTATTGGAAGGACGGTATCGAGTGATTCGCCTGTTGGGGGCTGGTGGTTTTGCCAAGACATTTGAAATCAACCACAGCAACACCCTCAAAGTTTTAAAAGTTCTCATACTAGATGATGCTAAGGCTGTATCGCTTTTTCAGCAAGAAGCACAAGTATTAAGCCACCTGAATCATCCAGGGATTCCAAAAGGAGATGGGTATTTTACATACTTGCCCAAAAATAGCCAATCGCCACTACATTGCTTGGTAATGGAGAAAATCGAGGGGTTGGATTTGCACCAGTATATGGAACAACGAGGTAATCGCCCCATTGATGAACAGCTAGCGCTTTTATGGCTAACCCAGTTGGCAAATATTTTGCATGAAGTGCATCAGCAGAATTTTTTCCATCGAGATATCAAGCCACCAAATATTATGCTCAAAGCCGATGGAAACCTGGCTTTAATAGACTTTGGTACAGCAAGAGAAGTTACACGAACCTATCATCAGAAAGCAGCAGGGCAGAATATAACAGGGATTATTTCACCAGGTTATACACCATTGGAACAAGTCAATGGGAAGGCTGTACCTCAATCAGATTTTTTTGCCCTTGGTTGCACATTTGTTTATTTACTCACTGGTAAATCTCCTGATGAATTTTCTGAAGATCCGCGAACTGGTAAGTTAATGTGGCGAGACAATAACTCGCAAATTTCTAAGCAAGTAGCTGGTTTGATTGATTACTTAATGGAAGCATTTCCTGGCAAGCGTCCTCAAAATGCCCAAATGATTTTGAGGTGTTTATCAGAAATTAATTCAACTGTACAGCCATATTCGCCTTTTTTCTCAGCATCACAATTACCACCTACAGAAATAGAAAAGCCTAAACAAAGTAGGCAACTTAAAACGTCAGCGACTACTCAAATTCAATCTTCAACAACTGAAACTAATATATTCTCTAGCAAGACCGCCCAATTTACAGGTGGAGTAATTGCTTTCGCTATACTTTTTTTAATTAAATTCGGTAGTCGGGGTATTTATAAGTTATTTGATTCTCATCCAAGTCAGCCAGTTGTGACTTCAACACCAACTGAGCTACAAGCAAGTAATTCAGATGAATATGCAAATAGTCCCGACAAAATAAATTCTGGTTCGACAAATCAAGACCCTTCGATTTCTGATAAAAATACATCTCCAGAAATTCCATACGGTTGGAAAAAGTTTGAGGGCGGTGACGCAGAATTATGGTTGCCTGAAAGTTGGATTAAAGGAGAACTAAACCAAATATTTGACAACAGTCTTGACTATTCAAGAAGTCGAGATCCGAATATGGAAAAGTTTGTTCAATACGGTAAACAAGCACTGTCTACTGCATCTATCTTAGCGGTTAATCCCACATCAGGTCAATTGGCAATGGTTTTTCAAGAACAAATACCTGCCAATACTACATTAAAAGTTCACTTACAAGAGTCATACAAAGCATTGTCAACTATAAACAGAAAATTGTTTTTAGTAGATATGAAGATGATGCAAAATGATGAATATGAAACAGGAAGAATGATCCTACAAATAAATAATAGATCAACAGAAATAATTTATTTATTAAAAAGCAAAACTACTTCTACATTATGGAGTGTAGGTTTTATTTGCAAATCTAGTGAGTTTAAACAAAATTTACCCACCTTTGAAACAAGTATTCATACCTTTTCATTTAAACCTTGAGTTATGAATAAAAATTGCTTAAATAGTGTATTATTCACTATTTATCTACCTAACTTAACATGATATTAAATTATTTAATATGTATCAGTGCCTAAGTTGGGTAAACTTTTAAAGTAATCGCTATCAGTAGTGACACGCGATCACCTAATCTCGGTAAAATTTGAAAGCGATGTCTACGATGGGCTACGCCTACGCTATTCTGAGCTACAAAATTACTGACTTCTCCTTGTTCTCTTCCTTTGCGTTCTTTGCGTCCTTCTCTACGAGACGCTGCGCGAAGGCGGTTCGTGAAAAAATTTAAGTATTCTAGCGATGAAATAGAAGTAATGGTAACGTGCAATCGCCTAATCTAGGTAAAATTTGAAAGCGATGTCTAACGGGCTACGCCTACGCAATCTTTCAAACTCCTACCATGAGCAACATTCCCCAAACCGGACAACCAGCGCCAGATTTCTCCATTTCTGATCAAAACGATAATCTAGTCAGTTTGGCTGATTTTAGCGGACAGTGGGTTGTCCTTTATTTCTACCCTAAAGATGACACTCCTGGTTGTACCACTGAAGCAAAAGATTTTACCGAATTGTATCAAGACTTCAGCCAACTAGGAGCGAAAATCTTAGGCGTTAGCCCAGATTCAGGTAAGGCTCATTGCAAATTTATTAACAAACATAATTTGTCAATCACTCTTTTAAGTGACCCAGAACATCATCTAATAGAAGCTTATGGTGCTTGGCGATTAAAAAAGTTTATGGGGAAAGAATATATGGGTGTTGCTAGGTCAACTTTCCTGATTTCACCTGATAGGATTATTGCCTATGCTTGGCCAAACGTTAAAACCAAAGGTCATGCTCAAGCAGTTTTAACTAAATTGCAGGAATTAGCAGCCACATCAAGTCCCAAGTGAGCCATGCAAACGTAACTAGATGAAGAGATAATCGCCTCTAAGTGTCTTATTATTATTACGCTCTATGGATTTAGAAACTGTCAGCGCTATCATCGAAGTAAGAAATTAGACTTATCGCAAGTTTAAATCAACATGATTCAAGTCATCCAAGCCCAAAATGTTACTCTTAACTACTTCAAGGAAAAATTTGCTCTACACAAGTCTGAAAATGAGCAATTTTTTACAGAGTGGTTTGATTACTTACCTACAATTTCCGAATTAGAAAAACAATACTTAGACAGAGTTAAAATTAACTATCTTAGCGTCCTTGAAAGTGCTCCTCTTTTAGAAGAGGCAGTAAAATTAGTAGTATTGTCTCCCTTGCTAGATTTAGCTGGTTTTTATCGTTATCCTTTTCACATCGCTACAGAAGAAACTATAGAAATTAGTGAAGAAATTATCATTTATAATGAAGAAAAGCCCGAAGAAACTAAAGAAGTTATTAAAGGCAAGATTGATGTGCTAATTCTTCAAAATCAATTATGGTTGCTAGTTATTGAATCGAAAAGATCTAGCTTTTCTTTAGCTAAGGCAATTCCCCAAGCACTAACTTATATGTTGGCAAATCCTAAACCTGATTATCCTGCATATTCGTTGGTAATGAATGGGGAAGATTTCCAATTTATGAAATTAATAAAACAAGAGCAACCAATATATGGTTTATCTGACAGATTCACTTTATATAGACGCGAAAATGAATTATATAAAGTTTTAGATATATTAAAAAATTTAGGTCAGGTTTTGAGTTAATTTATGTCCTAACCAAAATAGCCTAGAAACATTAGGCTAATGAATTCGACTCCAGATGGGAAATCATACTGTATTTTTTGATAAACTATGATTCAATTTATCCAAGCACAGAATATCGGACTTGCCTATCTCGAAGAAAGATTTGGCTTGCAACAAGTTGAGGCTGAAGATTTTTTTCCAGAATGGTTTGGCACTCTCCCAGAAATCGCGGATTTAGAAAAGCAATATTTAGACAGAGTTAAAGCTAATTTCCTCAGATTGGTTAAACGCCCACCAATCTTAGAAAATGCAGTAAAAATGGTAGTATTGTCACCTTTATTAGATTTGGCAGGATTTTATGATGAGCCGTTTTTGATCGGTACTGAAGAATCTATAGAAATTGCTTTAGAGGATGAGGATGAAATTATCAGAGGGCGTATTGATGTTTTAGTTATTCAAGAACAATTGTGGCTTTTAATCATTGAATCTAAAAGGGCTAGTTTTTCTCTTTTAGAAGCTATACCCCAAGCACTCGCCTATATGCTTGCAAATCCTCATCCAGCAAAACCGATGTTTGGATTAGTAACTAATGGAGAAGATTTTCAATTTATTAAATTAATAAAGCAAGATAAGCCTGAGTATGCTTTGTCTGATAAATTAACTTTGTCAAGACGAGAAAATGAATTGTACAAGGTTTTAAGTATCTTAAAAAAACTGAGTCAGATATTAAGTTAATTCATTTATGTCTATTCACCCTATATACCTCGATTGCCACGCAACCACACCAGTGGATGAACGAGTACTGGCAACAATGCTACCTTATTTTACAGAACACTTTGGCAACCCATCCAGTATTAGTCATGTTTACGGTTGGGAAGCAGAAGCAGCGGTTAAACAAACGCGGGAAATTTTGGCAGCAGCAATCAACGCCACACCAGAGGAAATTGTTTTCACTAGTGGCGCTACCGAAGCTAATAATTTGGCTATCAAAGGTGTTGCAGAAGCCTATTTTAAAAAAGGACAGCATATTATTACTGTTGCTAGTGAACATAGTGCAGTTATTGACCCTTGTAATTATTTAAAAAGCCTCGGTTTTGAAATTACTATTCTCCCAGTTCAAAAAGATGGACTGATTGATTTAACTGAATTAGCAAAAGCTTTCCGTCCTGAAACAATTTTGGTATCGGTGATGGCTGCAAATAACGAAATTGGCGTTTTGCAGCCTTTAGCAGAAATTGGGGAAATGTGCCGCGATGGGCTACGCCCCGCCGGAGGCGATCGCAAAATCCTATTTCACACCGATGCAGCCCAAGCTATTGGTAAAATTCCTTTAGATGTGCAAGCAATGAAAATTGACTTGATGTCGCTAACTGCACATAAAGTATATGGGCCAAAAGGCATCGGAGCGCTATACGTCCGCAGGCGCAACCCCAGAGTACAACTTGCTCCCCAGCAGCATGGTGGTGGACATGAACGGGGGATGCGTTCTGGTACTTTGTATACACCGCAAATTGTCGGCTTTGGTAAAGCTGTAGAAATAGCTTTGGCTGAACAAGCGACAGAAAACCAACGCCTCACTGAACTCAGACAAAGACTGTGGGAGACGCTTTCGCAGTTGGAAGGAATTCACTTTAACGGACATCCTCAAAAGCGACTAGCGGGAAACTTAAATATCAGTGTTGAGGGGGTGGATGGAGCCGCACTTTTGCTAGGATTGCAGCCAGTGATGGCGGTGTCTTCTGGTTCTGCTTGCTCGTCGGCAACCACTGCACCCTCTCATGTTCTCACAGCACTGGGACACTCAGAACAGCTAGCTTATGCCTCAGTGCGATTTGGCATTGGACGGTTTAATACACAAGAAGAGATCGATATTGTAGCTAAACATGCGATCGCTACTATTCAAAGTTTACGCAAACAAGCAACCCTGGTGTAGAGGAGTGGGGGGAGCAGAGGAAGAAAAATTACAATTGACCAATGACCCTTGTACAGACGCGATTAATCGCGTCTCTACTCTTGACTCTTGACCCATCACTCAATATGGATTTGAGTCAATCCTTCCCCTTTTAACGCTTCTGAGATAATAGCCAGATGTCGGTCTGTATTTGAGGTTGAAGGTGTCGCCACTGCGAAGTTTCCAAATTTTGTAGTTGGAAAAGGTCAAAGGAGTTCGGGGTTCGCATACTTCAGGCAGATGATCGCCAAGTACAAAGTATACTGCACCTCTACCGATGACATTCGCTAGACCGTTTTTATCCACAACAACCGAGGTACTCTCGCTGACTGCTATACCTAAAACGCTTCTGGATACGCCGTCTTTAATTTGACGAGCAATAAAGGCCATAATTCGACCCATTCTTTCGCGCCTGTCAAAATGCGTATCTACGATGGTTGCTTTAAAATTCCTCCAGTTGAAAAAGTTGTAACTAAAAGTAATATCCCGGTAGGGATCTTCGAGTGCATCTCTGGTTTCAATGCCTTTTTCAGAAGAAGCACAAGCATCGTAGACGTAATCACTTTGGATCATCGCACCGGCACTAGTACCACCAATACCACCTCCCCTAGCGTAAACTGACTTGATGGCAGTCTCCAGCTTGGTGTTTTTCCAGTTGCGAATGTATTGACATTGGTCGCCGCCAGCAAAGAAAATCACATCAGCTTTTCTAACTTTCTCAACAATCTCAGCTCTGTTTGCTTCTTGTCTGTTGCTAACAACAAGAGTCTCCACAGAGTTCACGCCTTTCATGGCATAAATTAGCCGATTGTAATCGTGATTACCATAAGTGCGAATAACGACAACATTAACTTTAGTGGCGGATTTATTACCTCCTCTAACTTGGTTAATCATCCACTGAATGGCGTCATCGACATCGGGGCCACCCCCACCTAAGCTCAGGACAGGGCCAGCTAAGGTGGGACAGACATCGAAGGCGGGGCGAACTTCAACAGTGTCGCCTAGGAAGTAGCGTTTCCAGCTTGCGATAAAACCGCTTATAAGGAAGCTTCCCATCTCCAACAACTTGATTCCTGCACTTTTCAAGTACCTTGCGATATTTGGGAATGCCTTTGTCGTCATACTAAACTTCTGGTGCAAACTGCAATTACTGCTAACTCTCGCATCAGAAAGGGTGAAATTTCCAGCGTACAGGGCTTGTACTGTTTTTTAACGCCAAAAAATCCAGAGTAATCATTTATTCTTTGCTTGTAGTTAGCTCTTTAGTGCTAGAGCGCCAACTACTAACTTTAATTGATTCATGCTTACCTAACTTAGGTGTTGATTGTCACCGTCCAAATTCTTCCATAGTTTTTAGGAATATTTAACCAATATTCCGAATAACTGGGAACGCCGATTAAGTTATTCTCACCGTGAAGTTCTTCTTGATAATCGCCAGCAATGGGAAACCAAAAGGGTACACTCTGATCGGTTTCGCCAAAATTAAGCGCGACTAGGCTAAATTGGTTAGCGTGTTGACGAGAGAATAGCAAGACATTTTTTGAGTGATAACGCTCATAATTGTTGTAAAAGAAATGATTGCCTTCTGTAAACAGCGATCGCTGTTTACGCAGTTTAATCAGCTTCCGTACTAAGGCAATGACGCTGTTACCAATAGCATCGTAAAAATAATCCCATCGCACAGGTCGAAGCAACATCACGCGCCCAAAACCTTGTTCTGGGAGGTAATAGTTTTCACCAAATTCTTGACCTTGCCATAGCATGGGAATACCTTTTGCAGTAAAAATACTAATGAGGTAAGGCTGAACTTTATACCACAGTCCTCGATTACCTTCTTGTAATAAATCATTATCGCGTGCGATCGCCCCAAAGTTACAAACAAAACGCGAGTGGTCATGATTTTCTATATATTGCAGTGCAGTCTTGGCAATTTTGTCACCGTTGTTTGTAATCTCTGTGGGATAACCATCTAAACCCAACTTAAAACCAAGGTTAGCTAAATCCCCCCGATTTCCATACGCTACACTTTTGGCTGCACCTAAAGTTTCATTTTGCCAAGTAGAGTTGGTATAAGTTTGTTCCAAAATCTCCTTTGGCCCTTCTAATTGTTCAGCACACTGAATCAAATTGATCGTGTCATTATTAAAAAATCTCTGCCAATACTCACCAGCTTCTCTCTTTTCTTTGACTGTTTTGTAAGTGTTAAAAACTAAGTTAGCGTAACCAACTCCCGTAGAACCATCCCAATAATTGGGTACACAGTCATAACGAAATCCATCAACGTGATAAACATCTAACCAGTGATAGTTAACTGTATAGAAAAAATCTTGGGTAAACTTGCGATTATAGTCTGTACTTTCACCAAAATAATCTTTAGCAAAAGTTCCCATAAAAGGGTTATCCCGATACCCTAATTTTTTATAAACATAAGAGTAAGGAAAATCATCACCTGTGTGACCATAAACAGCATCTACAATTACAGCAATGTTATGTTGATGTGCAGCATCAATCAACTTTTGTAAATCTCTTCTTTTACCAAATCGTTCATCTACTCCAAAGTAGCCTAGCGGTAAAAAGCCCCAATCTACTGTTAAAGCCACATTGGAAAGCGGCATGATTTCTAGACAGTTAACTCCCAAATCTGCTAGATAACTGAACTTTTCAATTGTTCCATCAATATTGCCGCCGAATTCATCAATCATTAATTCGTACAGAACAATATCTTTTAAATTTGGAGTTTTCCAGGCATTTTCTTGCTGGCTCCACTCGTATGGTTGATAACCTAATGTAAAAGCGGATAATTTACCTACACCAAACTCTCTAGCAAAAGGGTCAATAATCCAATCAATTTCTCCCTTATTGGGATTTTGTAAAAAATAGCGATAAACATATCTACCTGGTTCTCCCCATGCAGATTTAGAGATTGGCTTTGCTTGATTATTGATATTTATCCGAGTTGACCAATAATCACCATACTCTGGATCGATAGAGTGTTCTAATTCAAATTGTAGAGGTTGAATATCTTGCAAAAATTGGTCTTTTTCATGGATTACTTTAACCCATAACCGATTACCATCATTTTTTGAAACCCAAGGAAGAAATATGCCAAAATCAACAATACCATTGGCTTCTCTAGCCCCTAGTTTATCCAAAGGTAGCAGTTTCATACGGACATCCTTGATTAATTGAATTTTTTACTAGTTTTACTGATGATGTAATTGAAATAACATCTATAACCAGGCTAAGAGGATGTTTGAAAAGTCCTTAGTGATGTATCAAATATTTTGAGATCCCCCTAAATCCACGCCACTTGCTACAAGTCGGGAAACCCGACGACAGTCGCCTCAAGTCGGGAAACCCGCCCACGGCGCTGTCTCCCCAACACAGTGGCTCCCCTTAAAAAGGGGGACTTTGAATCAAATTCCCCCCTTGAAAAGAGGGGTTAGGGGGGATCAACAAGTGCAAAGATACAGCCAACCACTTTTCAAACAACCTCTAAATTTACTCTGCTGAAAAAATTAAATCAGTTATCAGTTGTTCACTGTTTACTGAAGTAGTGCCTGCTGTAGATTTATCGCAGGTTGATTAAGGATTTATGCAAATTCCAATAAAGTTGATATTTCTTCACTTCATTTCCTAGACTTATTGTAAAAATGTGAATAAGCGAAAAATGAACACAGATAATTCATCGGTGTTCATCTGTGTTCATCTGTGGTTTAATTTATAAAAAATTGACTTTTACCAAAGAATTTGCGATCGCTCTTGCACAACTCGCTCAAAAACACTCTCTGTTTGCTTGGCTAATTTCGTCCAGCTAAAGCGTCGCTCTAAATCCTCATAAGCATTATCAATTAGCCATTGTCGATAACCTGGATTTTTCAACACCTCTAAAATTCCCCAAGCTAGGGAATCGGGATTGTTCACCCAGGTCACAATACCCGTTTTAGTGTGTTGTACCACTTCAGGAAAACCACCAGTATCAGAAACTACCACTGGTACACGAGAAGCAAAGCTTTCCAAAGCTACAATCCCAAAGGGTTCATAAAGACTAGGAAATACAGCACAGTCAGCGATGGTTTGAAATTTATCTAAGTATTCATCCGAGAGAAAACCTGTAAAATAGCAATGATGCCAAATTCCCAAATCCCAGGCTTGGCGCTTGAGATGGTCAGTATTGCCACCACCAACAATCACAAATTTAACGTTACCTCCCATTTCTCGAAGTATCTTGGGAGCCGCATTTAGTAATATAGGTACACCCTTTTCGTAGGTCATGCGACCTAGGTAGTAAACAATTTTTTCATCATCTGTAGCAAATTGGCGACGAAAATCCAGAGCATGAAAATCTTCGTGATGCTTTTTCTTTTCTGGGCGAATACCGTTAAAAATAACATCGATTTTATCCCAAGGGCTGTGTAGCGCTCGTTCTACTTCCTGTCGCATGTAATCGCTACAAACGATAATTCGCCAAGCGTTGTAAGCCAGCAAATTTTCTTTGCCGCTAATATAGCGTTGGGTGTCTGTATGAATACCGTTATAGCGACCGTATTCAGTAGCGTGAATTGTGGCAATTAAGGGGATTTTAAAATTATGCTTAAGAGCGATCGCCGCATCTCCCACCAACCAATCATGAGCATGAATTAAATCAAAGGTTCCTTCCTCCAGAATCAACTTACCACCGTGATCCCCCATGCTCTGGTTCAGGTTTACTACCCAGTGGAAAAAGTCGTTACTATAAGGCACTGGTACTCGATGTACGTGTACTCCTTCAACTACCTCATACATCGATGCGTGCCCAAATTCCGCCGTAATTAGGTGGACTTCATGTCCTAGCTTTACCAATTCCGGGTATAACTCTGCCACATGACGCGCAATTCCCCCAACTATTCTTGGTGGAAACTCCCAACTTAGTACCAGTATCTTCATTGACTAGACTCCCTGATGCTTTACAAATATCTAAAAAACTACATTTATCTAAAAATACAAGTCTGGCAATTACTGTGAGTATATTTACTAAAATGTTTAAATTTTTTAACAGTTGTTTGATAAAGCTGATCAAAGGTTATCAAGACTACCCAAATCAGCAAAGACCTCATGAAACATCTCAACTATAAATTCATCTTTTATTCACCTAAATAAAAAATACAGCCTCAAAAAGACGGCTGTTAACTTAGAAATGTTATGAAGGGGAATCGGAAAGTTTACCCTTCTAAGATTCCCCATAACTTGATAGTAGGCAATACCTGCCTTGAAACTAGTTTTGATCCAAGCGTAGTACTGCCATAAAAGCCTCCTGGGGTACATCCACCGTTCCCACAGATTTCATCCGCTTTTTACCTTTTGCTTGCTTCTGCAATAGTTTCTTCTTGCGGCTAATATCACCACCGTAACACTTGGCAAGCACGTCTTTTCGCAAGGCGGGGATGTGTTCGCTGGCAATAACTTTACTTCCAATTGATGCCTGAATTGGTACTTTAAATTGGTGGCGGGGAATCAATTCTTTGAGTTTTTCGGCCATTGAACGCCCGACGTTGTAAGCTTTATCCCGGTGAACAATCATCGCCAAGGAATCTACAGGATCACCGTTGATCATGATATCCAACTTCACCAGAGGATTTTCCCGGTAGCCGATGAGGTGATATTCCATGCTAGCGTAACCGCGCGATCGCGATTTCATCTGGTCAAAAAAGTCTGTCACCACTTCCGCCAAAGGAAGCTCGTAAGTGAGTGTAGTTCGTCCTTTAGTGAGATATTTCATATCTTTGAAAATCCCACGTCGGTTTTGCGACAACTCCATCAAAGTGCCAACGTAAGTTTCCGGCGTAATCATTTCTACTTGGACGTAGGGTTCTTCGATTTTTTCGCGATCGTTAGGAGAGGGTAAGTGGCTAGGATTATCAATGTACAGTTCCTCACCCTTCAAGGTTGTCACTTTATAAACCACCGAGGGGGCTGTAATGATCAAATCTAAGTCATACTCGCGCTCCAAGCGTTCTTGGACAATTTCCATGTGCAGCAAGCCCAAAAACCCACAACGGAAGCCAAATCCCATCGCGCTCGAAGTTTCTGGTTCATAATGTAGCGCCGCATCGTTGAGACTGAGCTTTTCTAAAGCTTCTCGCAAATCTTCAAATTGATCAGCATCAATGGGGAACATTCCACAGAAAACCATCGGGTTCGCTTCTGTGTAACCAGGTAAAGGTTCCGCTGCTTTGGCTTTAGCTAGGGTAATAGTGTCTCCCACCCGTGCATCAGCTACAGCTTTAATCGCCGCTCCCAAATAGCCTACTTCCCCGGCGTGCAGTTCTTCAACTTGCTTTTGGGTAGGAGAGAGAACACCTAACTCGTCAATTTCGTATTCTTTACCAGATACCATCAAATGGACGCGATCGCCTTTTTTCAGAGTGCCATCCATCACCCGGAAATACACAATTACTCCCCGGTAGCTGTCGTAATAGCTATCAAAAATTAACGCCCGTAAACGTTCATTTACCGTGTTGGCTGGTGATGGAACCCGCTCAACAATTGCTTCTAAAATCTCATCAATACCAATTCCTTCTTTAGCAGAGGCGAGAATTGCACCGCTGCAATCTAGGCCGATAATTTCTTCAATTTCGCTAATTACCCGCTCTGGTTCTGCCCCAGGTAAGTCGATTTTATTTAAAACCGGGATAATTTCCAGATTATGCTCAAGCGCTAAATACACATTTGCCAAAGTTTGCGCTTCTACCCCTTGGGAAGCATCTACTACCAACAGCGCCCCTTCGCAAGCGGCGAGAGAGCGGGACACCTCATAAGAAAAGTCTACGTGTCCCGGAGTATCAATCAAGTTCAGCACATACTGTTGACCATCTTTTGCTGTGTAGTTCATCCGGGCAGCTTGCAGCTTAATTGTAATGCCGCGCTCCCGTTCCAAATCCATATTGTCGAGAAACTGTTCCTTCATCTGCCGCTCGTCAACAGTGCCAGTAGCTTGTAGCAAGCGATCGGCGAGGGTTGATTTCCCGTGGTCGATGTGAGCAATAATACAAAAATTGCGAATGCGAACTGCGGGAACGTCAGTCATATACTATCTTTGCTTTAGCAGCAACCAAGGTTAAAAAAGCAATTTACTTCATGTATTTTAATGCTTTCTTAGCCAAGACGCTGCTAGCTTTTAGTGCTAAGTCAACAGTCAAGGGTCATTTGTCATTAATTATTCTCTCCCTTGCTCCCCCTGCTCCCTCTGCCTCCCCTGCTCCCCCATTCTCCCATCTCTCCCTTCACCCCATCTTTATCTTTAGATATAAATAGGGGGACTTTTAAGAATATTATGAAAGTCTATTTATGGCTGCTAGTATTCATCAGCCAGGAGCGTACAATAAATATAAATAAGTACATGTAGGGATCATGTAGGGATCATAGGCAATTGCAACCCGTAATTGCCCGGAACTACTGATTTTCCGACAAAACTTCTAGAGAGCTATTGTCTAGCGAGTTATATGAAAATTGCCACTCAAAACTTAAAGCTGTTACTTTAGTACTATTTTTGGGAACTATGTAACCGTACCCTTTAAAGTTTTTCAGTGAACCAACCAAAATTGTGAATATAACTGCTTTACAAAGCTTTGGACAAAACAGATTCAGAGTATATAAAGCCCATGAATATGCAAGAAAAAGCTACCGAAGCGGGAAGACAAGTCGATAAGGTAGAAATTGCTGTCCGCCTGGACTCCGAGTTACTAGAGCAAATTCAGCATCTCACCAACGACCCTAGTAAAGTAATTGAGGTGGCGATCCGTCAGTGGTTGCGAGGTGAAATACCCAGAGATGATGAACTGACGCGCACCCCAGTACGTACACCTATTCCGCCTCGAGGTGAATGGAACGATTGACATATAAAATCATCTGTCAGTAAAAGATAAAGAAAAAGTAAAATTTGTCAATTTAGATTCCAAAACGCCAAGAAATACCCAATCAAAAATGCAAAAGCTGTAAAAATTTATGCCAAAATTTAAACAGCTTTAGTAATACTACGGTAGGATGCCGTTTGACTATCCAACTCGATTAATGACTATTACTGCCAAATCCCAATTGCCTAATTTGTTTTCCCCCAATCTGGAATCTATTACCAGTAAGATTGATGGCTCATTACCAACTTTGGGAGCCGAGTTGGTGTATGTGCAAGATGGGGCAGGGCGCTATCTGACCTTTTATTGGCAGCAAAGCGAACTCCTGGGATTAAATTCTGACAAAATAGTTGACGAGCTAAACGAGGGTGAAACTTTTGCTCCTGTGGATAAGGTTACTTATTTTGAAAGGTTGCACCGAATTTTGACAAATTTAGTGCCAGAAAGGTTTCAGTGTTGGTTTAGCTACCGCCAAGAGCTGTTTGAGTTGGAGTTGGCAATTAGTCCTATTATGCCGAGATTGGGAAGCGCTGCCACTACAGTTTTAGTGATGGGACGGTTACTACAAACTAAAGTCAACAAAAAAGAGCTAAAAGTGGTATCTAAAACGCCCACACAGCTAAAGTTGACTTTACGTTCACAGCAACACCGGAAACAGGTAAATCAAATTACCAGAAATATCCGGGGGACATTGGATTTAGACATTATTTGGCAGCAAACAGTTGACAGTTTGGGGAAAGCGCTGCGGCTAGAGCGTTGCATTATCTGTCCCTACCAGTCTTCTAGCTCAAAAGTACAGGTGGTTGCAGAGTATCACCAGTCAGATCTCAAATCAATACTTGGCTCAGAAATAGATTTAGCTTGTGAGCCTGCCTTTGCTCAGGCATTGACAACCTTAGAACCAGTTGTGATGGAGGTGTCTGGATATACAGAGTTTCAGCAGCAGAAAATTTTGGTAGTTGCGACTTGTTATCAAGATCAAGCGAATGGATTTGTGGCCTTGAATCTACCAAATGAATGCTACCCGTTGACAGAATCGGAACTTGAACTAGCAAAAGAAGCAGCGGATCAGTTGGGAACAGCGATCGCTCATGCTACTTTATACAAAGAATTAGAAGCAGCACGTCAAAAAGCCGAAGAAGCCTCCCGCCTCAAAAGTGAGTTTCTGGCTAATGTATCGCATGAAATTCGCACTCCTCTCAACGGCATGATTGGATTTTTAAAGCTGATTTTAGAGGGGATGGCAGACGACCCAGAAGAACAAAATCAGTTTTTAGCAGAAGCTCATAACTTATCCATACACCTGCTAAATATCATTAATGACATCTTGGATATTGCCAAAATTGAAGCAGGCAAAATGGAGCTACCTTATGCTCCAGTCAAACTGGATGAGCTATTCAATGATGTTAAAAATATCATGCGTCCTCAAGCGGAAATGAAAAACCTCAGCTTTCGGATGCAAATGCCTGCGACCTCTGATGAAATCATCGTCCAAAGCAACTATCAACGGTTGCTACAAGTCATGCTCAATTTGGTAAACAATGCTATTAAATTCACTCATGAAGGTGGTGTCACCGTCAGCGCTGATTTAGTACTTAAGAAGGCAAAATTTCAAGATCAGCAATTCCCCGGTATGGTAAGAGTGCGAGTGGCAGACACGGGCATTGGTGTTTCCCTAGATCAGCAAGATAAACTGTTTCAGTTGTTCTCTCAAGTAGATGGCTCCCGCACTCGTCAATATGGTGGTACTGGTTTAGGACTAGCAATATCTCAAAAGCTAGTAGAGGCTATGGGCGGTGAAGTACATTTTTACAGCTTGGGCGAAGGACTTGGCTCCACAGTTACGTTTACAGTGCCACTGTATCAACAACCAGTAATTGTTTCATCTAGTGACAGCAACTCAGATTGTGTGTCTTAGAATTTTGAGCAAAAAAATAAAGGCATTATAGACAGACTATCTATCAATACCAACTTAATTTTCAAACCCAATTCTTGTAACTCTTGAATTATATGAACTACCTCTAGCTAGCTTCACATAAGCTAGAGGTTTCTACATCCTCTAACCTGTTAACAGCGAAGTTGCTTGAAGATTTTTGACGCTTCTTTTGTCCTAGTTGCCGCATACTTCCAGCTTGCTTACACTTACTGGTGGATACGGTATAGCTATTGACATCAGCGTTTTCGAGAAACGAGGTGCTCCATACCCGATGTCATTGTAATTTAGTAGGTGTTTCATCTGTGGGCAAATTATTGGGGTCGATACCTTGAGATTGTAAATAGGCAATTAGCCGTTCTTTTTGCTGGCGTTCTTGTTCAGCGCGTTGGCGTTCTTGTTCAGCGCGTTGGCGTTCTTGTTCGGCGCGTTGGCGTTCTTGTTCAATCTGTTCCACTGCCCACAGCAACAAATTACCTGCTTCATCCCACCACCGCAACCAGTAGCCTGTTCGAGTTTCTTTTGTTCCTTGCCAAGTTCCCAAAAATAAACCCATCGAAGCAATCCAATGACGACCATTTTCATCAGGTTGCTTGAGTTCGTAGCGTCTATTTTCGAGTTGATAAAACTCTAGCAAACCACCATTTGGCTCAAAAATTATGTAGATGGGAACCTGCAAAATATGCTCGTAAAAAAACCATTTTCCCGGTGGATAAGTTCGCTTTACCGAATATTCTCCACCTTCGGTGTCGGATAGAAATTCCATCACAACGGCAGGAATATCTCCTTCTAAGTTGGGTGTGTAGCTTTTGCGTTCAGCTAAAATCTGATTTACACAAGGAACATAAACCCAATCGGGAGCTTTAGCAATAAACTGTCCGTTGAGTGTTGCACAAAGACCAAAATTTGAGGCTATTAACATCTGGGGTTGGATGAAACCACTTATTTCTAGGCTTTCGCGCAAAGCACCAGCCAAGATTGGCTGACCTGTATTTTCCACTGGGTCATCCTCTAACTGAAAATCATCGGGCAATGGTTCCCAAGAGATTACCAGTTCGGTTGAGGATTTGGCCTCACTAACCTGGGTTGCCATAAATACTGCCTTTTATTAATTTGCTTTTATTTTATCGCTCTCGATACGGCGTTTAGCTCACGCAAAGACGCAAAGTAGCACCTTATATTAACAACCAGTAATGGTTTCATCTGGTGAGGATAACTTGAATTGTACGTGATTATATTATTTAGTCCAATAATATAAAAGCCATTAATTACATCTATCAGACAGTAAACTTTGCACTCCAGACTTTAAACTAAACTGATAAAAGTGAAGTCAAAGTGGTTATATGACAGATCCAATAACAGCAAGCGCTTTGTTCAAAACCGCTTACGAAAGTCGTTACACTTGGGACGAAAACTTTCCTGGTTATTGTGCAGATGTGCAACTAGTGCAGGGTTCAGAAGTTTATACAGGTAAAATTCGTATTAACCGCGACCTGAGTGTAGAAGTTATCGGTATTGCAGATGAACAAGTGCAAGAAGGTATCTATACCCAATTACGGGATATAGTCACTCATCGCAAACGCTCCAGTTTTGAGCAGTCTCATAGCCAGCATAAGTTTACCTTGGGTGAGACAGATGAAACTGGTGCGGTGCAAGTTCTAGTCAAGGGTGACTCGATGGGTTCTAATTATAAAATTCGCGGCAAAGAAATTTGCCAAGTCAGTCGGGTTATGGGTCGCATGGCTTTTGTAATTAATACCTACGAAAGCTTCAATACCGATTGTGGCTACATTGCAAGTCGTTACGATGCGATTTTCCGTAACTCGAAAACTAATGAAGTCAGCAGTGTCCTGAAATTTGAAGACAGCTATGAAAAATTTGGCGATTATTATTTAATGACCAAACAGGTCGTGCAAGAGTGTGAAGATGGCGTTAGCGTTGACGGAGCCTCTGGTAGAGAAGCAGCAACATCAGGAGCGTCAGGGTCAGTTGCTCGCATGACAACAGAGTTCAGCTACTCCAATATCAAGCTTAGGACTTACGCACTGAAAGCTGAAACCTAGATTCCCCCTAGCCCACGCCAGTCGCTCATGGGGAGCCACCCCAAGGCGGAGGTTGCCGACGCTCGTTCGCGCAGCGTGTCGCAGACAAGACTCGCTCTAAGCGTTGGCGCAGCCTCAAAGTAGAGAAGCCATGCCGTA
>NZ_VJXY01000119.1 GCF_014831675.1 Komarekiella delphini-convector SJRDD-AB1
TTCACAGCACCTATATTCACGACACCTACAAAAAATCGCGATCGCTGCTACTCCTTGACTCATTAATCGCATAAATGCCTGTAATCATTATGGAGCATAGCTTAGAGCTTTTCTTAGTGCCATTCGTGTTACAGGGTAAATGCCCAGGCTTGTACTTCGGTTCGGTGCGTCCCCCAACTCTTTCGATGAGCAGTGGTGTGGGTGCATTGGTAGCGAGATACTTGTCTACAACCTGCTTTTGTTTGGGGAGTAATTGGGAACCAGGCATTGTGGGGATGAGGTGAGCGATCGCTTTTCCGTGGGAGTTTATTAAACGATCTGTTTTAATCTCAAAGATCCATCAAGTTTAACGCGCTGCTGTCGTTGGGTCTGGCTTTGAGGTATCGATCAGTAATTGCCAGATTGGAGTGACCCAAAGTATCTTTTACCAATACAGGGTTGGTTCCCCTCTCGATGGCGTGTGACCCGTGGGCATGACGCAACCAGTGAGCTGATACTTTATCACTTAGTCCAGCAACGGCTGCGATCGCCTTCACGATTGGGTGTAAGTTTTGGCGCTCCAAGTGTCCACCCTTTTGGCTGGAGAAAACTGCATCTGTGCCACTAGCATCTGACTTGAACTCCATTAGTTCAGTCCATAACTTCGGCTTGATGAGGATGGTACGGTTTTTGCTGCCCTTAGCTTTTCGCACATACACTTGACCACTGTCATTTCTAGAAGTCAAATCTGCCCAAGTTAACTGACAAATTTCGTTTGCCCGTAGCCCTGCTTGGTACAACAGCTTAATTATCAGTAAATTTCTTTTAGCTGTGTACTGTCGCCTGGGGGTTTTCGCAAGTTCTATATGTTTTTGAGCGGCCCGTACCATTAATTTGATGTCTGCTTCGTCGAGATAACGTTCGTTGATGATATCTGGTATTTCTCCCAGTTTTATTGCCATGCCTACATTAAAAGGGATATACCCAATTTTATGAGCGAAACTGATCAGGCTTTTGACTGCGGCAATGTAAATGCGCCGGGTACTGTCGGCTTGTCCCTGAAATTGTGTACTGTATTCCACCAAATCTTCATAGGTTACTTTCTTAAGGGGTTTGTCTAGGAAATCTAAGAATCGCCTAATATAGCGCCGATATGCCTGGACAGATGAATCCGCTTTCCCATCCAACCACAAGCTAATCAACTTCGCCTCTGCTTGCACTGCCCCAAGAGAAGCGATCACCTTACGGTACTTGTTTACGTGGACAACAGAGAGAGTCATTCTTATACTCTCATTATAATCAGACACAAGTTAAGTTTCGTCTGGTTTTATAGTGTCTGATTTTTATTGTCGCTCAATGAGTGCATTTCAACTCACTCTGCTTCAAATATTAAATAGGGTAGTTTCGCTTGTAGTCGGTCAATAACACTGGTGCTAGGGAAACTATAAATACAAGTATAGTCACAGAACAGCAGCCCACAGGAGACAATTTCTCCTGACTTATATGTTGGATGCTCCCGCGTTTGACAAAGGGAGGTCGGGATAAATCATTAATCCGACATTACTTTTTGGAGATAATATCGCTAAGGACGACACTGCCCCCAACACTTGTAGCAGATGAACTTCCAGGTACGTGTGAAGCCCCGACAAATTACAGTGTCCTGACACCTCCGCGATGACTCGCAACGGAATTTGGTGATCGCTCATAGAGGTTAATGCTGTTCTTCTAAAACTATGGGTACTTACCCCTTCTATCCCAACATTAGCACAAGCTTTTCTAAGTATTCTTGCTGCGGAATCTGAGATGATATGTCCGCGCCCATGTCTTCCGGGAAACAAATACATTTCTCCAGATTGAGGGTAGTAATCTATCAGCAGACTTTGCAAATTTTCAATGATGGGAATGCTACGGGTTGCAAGTTTCCCCTTAGTGTTAGACTTGCGAATCGTCAGGTGCGATCGCACTTGGCCTCTTGTATCATATATATCAGCAGTGAGCAGAGTGACGACTTCGTTAATTCTTGCGGCAGTGAATAATGCAGTAGCAAAGATAGTGCGGTCACGAGTTGTTTTCAAGCCATCAGTGAAGAGTAGTTGTATTTCCTCATGGTTGAGAATCTTAGCTTTGCCGTGCCTGTCTCGCTTCATCTTAGAGTACCACTCGCTCAAAGTAGTATTTTTTAGTTTACGCGGGACTACCAAAAATCACCATGACTAAGCTTTATTTTCCTGACTGGTAAATCTGTACTGATTAGATCTAGTTTCTGTGCTGGTTTATATACCATTTCTATACCCTTGTCTTTTTTGCTAATGGTCAAACCTGTCAGAGGTAAAATTCTAATAATACAAAGCTACTATAAATTTGATGCGGTAACAAAATAATGGAATCTGGCAGCACTTACAACTATAACGGTAAATCCACAACAGCGAGTAAAGAATCAAGAAAACTGGCAGAAAGATTTGCAACTGCGATAAGCGAAGCTTAAGCCTTCGGCTATCGCAGAATTTAACTGGCAGACAGATTATTTGCGATTCTGTGAACTTCTCGGACTTGAGCCTGATGATTATGCTTACCAACACTACCGCCATTTTCAACAACTGGCGGAATCGCTGACAAGATTTAATGCAGAATCACTGGCTCTTATGATTGATGCGGGGTTAGGCAAGGAGTAACGCGCTAATCATGGTACTGTCTAGGTAACTATCTTCCAGTCTTGGCGCTTACTCAGTCGCGGACAGCCTCGGTTTACCTAGATATAACCCAAATATGAGCCAAACAGGGAAAAACAAGAAACTGGCATCTTTTAACTGTGAGCAAAAGATGTGGGAGCAGTTTATTGCCCGTTGCAATTCTGAAGGCACGACGGCAACAACCACGCTCACCCAATTTATCAAACGCTACCTGAATGGTTCTCCAGATGATCTTGATAAAATTGTCAGCAATGATTTAGATAAACGCCTGGACTCTAAGATTAAGGCAAGGGTTGAGGAGTACTTGTTTGCTAGCAATAATAATAGCGCCAACGCCACGAATCAAACGATATTGGATATTTGCGAACGACTTGATAAGCTGGAGTCACAGTTGTTAAGTGAATCTAATAGCAACGAAACTGGAGCAATCCCTAATCTCGCTGATTTAGAACAAAAAGTTTCGGGCATGGCAGCTCGAATCAAACAATTGGCCGAAGCGATTCTTAAAATTCAAGATTATCTCAACAACCAACTCAAGCAAACCAAGAAATCGTACAACAATTCATCTTATCAACGGTCTACTCAGAGAATCCAACCGCTAACAGAAGAAAGTTTAGCTTCAAGACTTGGTGTCAGTGTAGAAACTGTACGCGAGCAGCGAATTAAGCTGCACTCACCGCTTTTTGTGGCATGGTGTAAGGGCAAGGATAAATCGGGCATGGGGTGGGAATTTAACAAAAATACGGGGTTATATTATCCGGTAAGTTAAAAAGTGGATCTTTTTGATAACGGTCGTTATTTTGTAAGGATTCAGGTGTTTAAAACCCAGTCACAGAGCCAGTTTCAAAATTGAGTTTTGCTTATTAACATACCTTTAGTCGCAATAAGGCACACCGAATTTGCCTGAGCGACTTTTGCAAGAGGTCTAATAACTACGTATCGACTTCACGCTTGCGACCACCTGGTTTTGCTTCTGGAATCATCTCACTCAAAAATTCATATTGGGCGCGGGTCAGGTTACTGGGGTATGCTTTACTCATGTTACTCTCTCGGTGCTGTCTATTATCTATTTACAGCTTATACTGAGAGAGTTTTTTACCATCTCTTTTACTTTTAAAACAACCTATTAATCTTTTATGAATGCGTTTGCCCTGTCTAAACAAGCTTTCAATTTTGCAGACAGAATTTGTACGTTTGGCTCTTTGAGTATGGAGTCGTGATTACCAGGAATGTAGTGAATATCCAATTCAGCTACCAAATTACTCCAGCCTAATTGTGGAGCAAGTTTAGAGCTTAAACTTTCTGTTTTTTCCATCTGCTCATCGATCTCCATAAAGGTCACTTGTCCTGGATAAACTGACGGAATATATTCTTTTAAAGCCCGTATATTGACTTCTCTAATGTATAGATTACGGTGGATGCGAGGAAAGGGAAGCCCAAGAGCTAGGTGAAATTTGTAGCTAATCTTTATGAACTTATTTTGGAACCTCCTTATGAAATTGTTTTGGAACCACTTGTTAAAACTTTTTTCACGAAAATAGGTAAATCCTTTTTGGGACAAACTCTGCAAATGAATAACTATTTCCTTAAAGAATGACAATTGTTTGATAGAAGCCGGAGCAGAGCTATGAAATAGAGTTAAAAAACCTATTTTTTGACCTTGCTTATAGAGTTGTTGTGCCATCTCAAAGGCGACTACACCTCCAAAGGAGTAGCCTCCTAGAAAATAAGGGCCATTGGGCTGAAGGGTTTGTATCTCTTTGATATAGTGAGATGCCATGTCTTCGATTCTAGTGTAGGGAACTTGTTTCCCATCCAAACCTTGAGCTTGTAACCCATAAACTGGTTGATCAGAACCGAGATGATGTGCTAAATCTTTGTAAGAAAGAACATCTCCAAAAACGGCATGGATTAAAAACAGCGGTGGCTTGTAGCCATTAGGTTGAATCGCCACAAGAGAAAACCAAGATGCTAACGTTCTTGATTGACGAATTGTGTTAGCAAGTTGCTCAATTGTTGGTGCTTGGTACAAGATAGATAAAGGCAAATTTTCGCCCAAAGTCTTCTCAATTTCTGTGAACAAGTGTACCGCCAGTAAGGAATGCCCTCCCAAATCAAAGTAGTTCTCATTCACGCCGATGGGTTGGATACCCAAAATTTTTTCCCAAATTTCTGTTAATCGCAGTTCTAACTCATCCTGAGCAGTTACTTTGGTGGCTAGAGCTTCTTGTCTAATTTGCTTCGGTGCAGGTAGACCGCCTCGGTCTACTTTGCCGTTGGAGGTAAGAGGTAAGAAGTCTAGGATCACAAACGAAGAAGGTATCATGTAGTCTGGTAGCTTCTGCTTGAGGAAGCGACGCAGTTCATCGTTTGTAGGGATCTGTTGATGAGAGACAAAGTATGCAATTAATCGTTGGTCGCCAGGAAAATTTTCGTGGGCAATAACTACTGTCTGGTACACATCTGGATGTTGACCTAGTATGGCTTCAATTTCTCCTAACTCAATCCTGAAGCCTCGTATTTTCACTTGGTGGTCAATACGACCAAGGAACTCGATATTACCGTCGCTCAAGTAACGTGCTAAGTCGCCAGTTTTGTAAAGGCGTGCTCCAACTTTAGAGCTAAAAGGGTTGAGAATAAATTTTTCTCTAGTTAATTCAGGACGTTTGAGGTATCCGCGAGCAAGTCCAGCACCACCAATATACAATTCCCCAGATTCACCAACAGGCACAGGTTGTAAATCTGCATCTAGGATATAAATCTGTGTATTGGTAATGGGGCAACCAATAGGAGCAAGAATATAATTGTTGCCGCGCTGACATCTCCAAAAAGTA
>NZ_VJXY01000120.1 GCF_014831675.1 Komarekiella delphini-convector SJRDD-AB1
GAGGGGAGCAGGGGGAGCAGGGGGGGCAGGGGGAGGAGGGGGAGAATAAATACTGAATTCTTGACTCAGAACTCATTACTCAGGACTCAGCACTCAAGACTCAGCACGGGCTAAACCATAGCTATAGCTATCCGTTAACATTACTCAGTACTCAATGGCATATTACGACTATATTACGATAGCTAAATTCGACAGGTTATAAGCAGATGCCCACTTTCGTGAAGATTGAAGAAGGTAAAGTCGATAAACCCACCTTTGACCAATACGTACCGGCTCATAAAGCTTATGTTCAGGACTTAATTGCTAAAGGACACAAAGCACGAACGGGCTATTGGGCAGAACACAGAGGGGGTATGTTGCTGTTTGAGGCAGCCTCAAGGGATGAAGCAGAAGCAATTGTAGCTCTTGATCCATTGGTGCAGAACGGCTGCGTTGATTATCAGCTTTACGAATGGAAAATTGTAGCCGAGTAAGACACACTTACGGAATTTTGGTGTTATGCTTTTAGTAGACCTGGATCTATGCGACTTCAACGCCCAAACTTTGTCAGAACCGGAAGGTAGCAGCAATACGGGATGCTTGTGGTAGGCGTAGTCTCCGGGTCGCCCTATTTTAGGAGTGTTCAGCAGCAATGCCTGGTTTTGGAGATATTGTTCAAAAAGCTTTTTACCTCGGTGTTGGGTTGGCTTCTTATGCGGGTGAGAAGGCAGGAGGAAAACTAGCGGAACTGCGATCGCAAGTCCAAAAACTGGCAGATGAAATGGTGGCAAAGGGCGAAATGAACACAGAAGAAGCCCGCCGCTTCGTCGAGGATATGATGAAGCAAGCTCAACAGACCTCAACATCTGATGCAACCCCTGACAAAACAGCTCCTTCTGAACCTCGCCGCATCGAAATTTTAGAGGAAGATGAAGAACCAACTGTTAAAGAAGCATCAGCCGATACCGATAATGTTGATGAATTGCGTCGGCAAGTGATAGAAATGCAAGATGAATTAAAACGCTTACAAAGAGATCAGTAAAAAGCAATTTTTACATTGGGCGTCAGTAGTTATCGGCACTTTGGCATGGCATCACACACAGAAAGTTGATATATTTACATTGCCTAGAATGTACTTTAGTGCTTCAAGCCAGGTAGCACTGGGTATTCTATTTATAGCCAGGAAGGGCATCAAGGTTATGGAACAATGGCAAAAAGATTTGATGGAAATTATAGAAACGGTAGCTGAAGAAGTAGAGCACTTCTTTCTAGGAATGGGTGAAATGGTAGACACCCTTTTTGAGTTAACCGAAGAATTTACTGAACAAGTACACACCACGATTGCCACTGAAGTTGACCAGTATTTACAAGATCTGGCTGAACCAATTTTGGAAGTTTATGGAGAAATAGGAGACCTCATGGCAGATGCAGACCAAGGTTTTCCTTATTCAGTTGAGCCTACATTAGAACAAAATTCTGCCTGCATAGGTTGTAGTAATTATCACGGTCATGTGTATGGTGGTAACTTGTTAGTCTGCGCCATGCATCCTCATGGATGGGATGATAAAAATTGTCCAGATTGGGAGAAGGAGTAGATGAGGGGAAGAGGAGCAGGGGGAACAGGGGAGGATAAGGGGAAAATTCTTGACTCTTGGCTGTTAACAAATGACTAATGACAAATAACAAATGACTAACGACTATTTACCCGAAACTGTATCCCAGCCAAGCCCAGAAATCAAGTATGGCGAACGCGAGATTGCGGAAGGAAAACTAATTACATTTCCTAATCCGCGAGTGGGAAGACGATACGATATTAATATTACTTTGCCGGAATTTACCTGTAAATGTCCGTTTTCTGGCTATCCTGACTTCGCCACGATTTACATTACCTATGTTCCTAATGAGCGGGTGGTGGAATTGAAAGCGCTAAAGCTTTATATTAACAGTTACCGCGATCGCTACATTTCTCACGAAGAATCCGCCAATCAAATTATTGATGATTTTGTTGCAGCATGTGACCCTTTAGAAGTCACTGTAAAAACAGATTTCACGCCTCGCGGCAATGTGCATACTGTTGTCGAGGTGCGACATCTGAAACAGTAAACAGTAAACAGTAAACAGTAAACAGTTGGGGATTTAAACTTGGCTGATAGCGCTTGCTATTAATTGGCTTTGGGTTATTAGTTTTCAGTTGTCAATACTCATCTCTTTAGTAGACCTCTTGCATAAATGCTTAAATTGTCATGTTGAGCGGAGCGAAACATAGGAGTGAGATTCTTTCCTACGGAACCAAGGCGTAGCTTGCTTCTCCGTAGGATTACCCTCCACTACGTTCTGGTCAGAATGACACTCATAATTTTCGGACTTTTGCAAGAGGTCTAGTGGTTCCCCTTAAAACCCATTATCTTGACTGTTTACTGTTTACTGTTTACTGTTTACTGTTCACTAATCTAACTCCCGGCGACCTTCTAAGGCTCTGGCTAATGTCACCTCGTCGGCGTACTCCAAATCTCCACCTACAGGTAAACCAAAAGCAATCCGCGTCACCTTGGTAAATGGTTTGAGTAGCTGACCAAGATACAGTGTCGTTGTCTCGCCTTCGACACTTGGACTAATTGCCATAATCACTTCTTGAGGTTGTTGCTGACTCACCCGCCGCACTAAAGCTTGGATAGTCAATTGTTCTGGGCCAATCCCATCTATCGGAGAAATCACCCCACCCAAAACGTGATACTTGCCTTTATACTCGCGGGTTTTTTCTAGCGCAATTACATCGCGAGGATCTGCTACAACACAAATAGTTTTATCGTCACGGTTAGCATTGCGGCAGATTTCACACACTGGTTCAGCAGATAAGTGAAAGCAGACAGAACACAAGCCTATCTGTTTTTTTGCCTCAATTAGGGCTTGCGCCAAAGCCTCTACTTCTGCTTCTGGTCGCTTTAAAATATGCAAAGCCAATCGCTGAGCGGTTTTAGGGCCGACTCCTGGTAGCCGTTGCAACTGTTCAATTAACCGTGATAAAGGACGTGCGTAAACCGTTGCCTTGTCTCCAGAATGTTTTTACCTTAACTATGATGACATTCTTGCAGGATTTTGGATTGGTTATTACAGCAGAATTCAAAAGTCATACCAATTTTGAATTTTGAGACGAAGTTTTATGGGAACTTCCTCTGATAGTAAATTTGAGGATGACACAAGTGTAGGAAAAATCCACATGAGTCTAGATACTAGGAGAAATGTTGTATTAAATGTGCCGCGATCGCCAATTTTGTGGAGTCATGGTATTGCTTCTGACATTCTGCGAGTGGAACAACACAATCAGCCTGGGAATAATTCGTCTGAGTGTTGTCTACCTAACTACCTACTAAGCATTCATCTAGGGCAACCTATTTTACTAGAACGGACTATAGACGGAAAACGTAGCAGTGATTATCTCGCTGAAGGCGACATCATGATTTCGCCTCCCTATCTCCATCGCAAGTTATCTTGGGATACTGATGCGAAATTCTTGCTACTTCGTTTGGAACCAAAACTATTTACCTATACTGTGCATGAATCTGTTGATGAAGACCTCGTGCAAATTGTGCCACAGTTGAAAATTCATGATCCCTTAATCCAACAAATTGGTTTGACACTCAAAGCAGAACTAGAAACAGATGGATTGAGCGATCGCCTCTATGCCGAGTCAATGGTAAATGCATTAGCGGTTCATTTATTACGACGCTACTCGACACAAAAGCAAAAAATTCCAGCTTACTCTGGTCAGTTACCTAACCATAAACTACAACAGGCAATCGACTATATTCAATATCATCTAGCAGAAGATGTGTCATTAGCAGCGATCGCTACAGAACTTGGCATGAGTCAATATTACTTTGCCCGACTATTCAAACAGTCTATAGGCTACTCTCCCTACCAGTATTTAATTAAATGCCGCATTGAACGTGCTCAAGAATTATTAATGCAGGGTCAGCATAACATTGCAAATGTGGCTGTGCAAGTTGGTTTTGCCAGCCAAAGTCAATTTGGCAAACACTTCAAGCGTATTACTGGAGTGACGCCAAAACAATTTGGCAGAAAATAGCAATATTCTACTAAAAGTGCAAAAAAGAGATATACCGCAGTTACCAAGATTTCATATTTTGAGTTGAGCCGTATAAATTAAGTCTTGGAACAATCAGAATTGTTATGCCTGCAATCTCTATCAACAACAACGTTGCTACGGCGATCGCGCTCTATTTTTCTACATCTGAAAATCAAGCTGAAATTATTAACATTTTGATTACCTCAGTTGAAGCCTTAAAACAACAATCAGGTTTCATCTCTTTTAGTATCCACAAAAGTCAAGATGGATTACGCGTTGCTACTTATGAGCAATGGCACAATCAAGCAGACTATGAGGCATTTGTAAATAGTGTCCCTGGTAAAGCATTAACTGCTAAACTCTCAGCCTTTCCAGTCGAGTCCCATGTATTTGAGATTGTGGCTTCTCAATCAATTTCAGAGGGGCATGTCCCACCTAAAATCATTAAGGGTGGCTTCCTTACTCACTTTGCAGAATTCCGAACAACACCAGAAAATCAGCCTCGTTTAGTGGAATTAGAGAAAGAATATATTGTAAAAGCGTTTGAAAATAATACAGGACTAGTTTCTGCTAATTTTCATCGCTCTTTAGATGGCTTAATGACTATTAATTATGGGCAGTGGATTAGTCAAGAAGCATTCAATAATATTTTGCGATCGCCTGGGTTTGAGTCAACTGGCTCTGGTTACTGGGTAGGTTTAGCTGAAAACGAATTTCATCTCTATGATGTCGTGTTTACCGAGCCGACTGAGGAGAATAATTAAATGGTTACTCTTTATAAAGACAATCCAGTTCTAGCAGAACTGGATATTTTTGTTACCCAACCTGATCAACAATGGTTATTAATTGATAGTTTATTGTTGTATACCCAGAACATTCTCAAGCAACAGCCTGGATATATTGCTAGCGTAGTTCATCGTAGCTTTGATGGTTTTCGTGTCATTAATTATGTGCAGTGGCAAAGCCAAGCAAATTATGAAGCTTACATCACTACCCGAGAGATTGCGCCGGCTACTAAAATCACAGGCTTTTTTGCTTAAATCAAGGTAAGTATACGCGATCAGACTCGCGCGATCGCTTGACCAATACCATCAAAAAAAGCGCCCCCCATTGTTGGAGAGCGCTTTTGGTTGTAGAGACGCGATTCATCGCGTCATGTTCAATGATTAACCGTTGATAGCAGGAGCGCTAAGAGCAACAGGAGCAGAATCAAGAGCAGCCAAATCCAGAGGGAAGTTGTGAGCATTGCGCTCGTGCATCACTTCCATACCCAAGTTAGCGCGGTTGATGACATCAGCCCAAGTACCAATCACACGACCTTGAGAATCAATGATTGATTGGTTGAAGTTGAAACCGTTCAAGTTGAACGCCATTGTGCTCACACCCAAGGCGGTGAACCAG
>NZ_VJXY01000121.1 GCF_014831675.1 Komarekiella delphini-convector SJRDD-AB1
ATTACTATAAAATTGCCAGAGCGGAAGATGACCGCCCAGTTGAGTCAAATCGAGTTCGGAAGTCGATTGGTGCAGAAACCTCATTTGCACAGGACTTAAGCGATGTCGGTCAGATGTTGCTTGAACTCGAACAGATTGCCTCTTTTGTCGAGCAACGGTTGGAGCAGCACGAAACGCGAGGCCGTACATTAACATTGAAGGTCAAATTCTCTGACTATCGCCAGATAACGCACAGTAAAACAACCATTGCTCCAATCAGTGAATTAGATACAATTTTTGAGATAGCCAAAACACTGTTTTTATCAATTGACCTGGAGAATCGCAGTATCAGGTTACTGGGCATTTCCTTATCCAATTTGGATAATGCCAAACAAGCCCAAGTAATTCAATTGCCACTATTTCAAGATAGGGGTGTAATTTTTTAGCGATCGCTTCCCCCGCCTTCTCTACGAAATACTTTGCGAAGTGCATCAGGTTGTTTAAATACTGAATCACCCACAGAAATCATCCACGCGGATATCCCGCTTTCCGGTCAGAAACCTGCCAGCCAGAGTTACCAACAGACTGTACTGGAGGATTGTCCAGCAATGGAATATAGTCAGGTTCTCTTGAGTCTGGAATGATTACTGGTAGTTCTTCAAGCGCAGGTTTTGAAAAGTTGATGTTATCAGCTTGAAGAAGTTGGTCTTCGGCTTCTTCGATTGCCTTCATTTGTCTGAGGGTGAGCTTTTCAGATTTTTTGATGATCTTCTTAGTATCTGTATCATTAGAAGTTTTCATGTGCTGTTCCTTCAAAGGCATTGGCTCAAAATTTGGATGAGTAAATTTGGGAGAAGTTAGGTATAAATAATTTGCACGGAATTAACAAGATACACCAAATTTATGGAAAATACGAATCCCTAATTGTAAGAATTTATTAATTGTGTACAAATCTGTTTTCGGGTAGATGCCCCAGCATAATCTGTTGCACAGATGCAAGTATTAAGCGATCGCTTCTTCATCATGACTGTAGGTCAAGATTGTTTTGCGTTTTTGACTCTTAATAAGCAGATAATGGATGGTTGAGAGTTCTCGCTGTGGAGGAACAGCGTTGAGAAACTTATCAGGTGATAAAGGCACAATCCTAGTAGTTGATGACGAAGCCAGCATCCGCAGGATTTTACAGACGCGTCTTGAGATGATTGGCTACAGTGTAGTTACAGCTAGTGATGGTGAAGAGGCTTTGTCAGCTTTTCGCTTGTTGACCCCTGATTTAATAGTTCTAGATGTAATGATGCCAAAGCTGGATGGCTACGGTGTCTGTCAAGAATTACGGAAACAATCAGACGTACCAATTATTATGCTAACAGCATTGGCAGATGTAGCAGACCGAATCACTGGGCTAAATATGCTTTGAATCATAATATGAGAAAAATTTTGATCCATAAATTAGAAAAGAGTTAACGGAAATTCAGGCTTTCGCGCTAATCACAAATTAAAACTTTGAATCAAATTATGAGTGAGAGTTGAAATTCTGAATCATAACTAGAGAATGAGTTGAAAAAACACAATTGGACAAAACTTGCACAAAAAATCCCTGCAAAAATTGCTCTAACTTAAACTTTCAATTCAAAATATGGTTCAAATGCCCATGTTATGGTTCAAAATTTTGTTTAAGTAGATATCTGAGTAAAAATCAAATATTTCATTGTCCAAGCGTTCGCTCTGTTGTTAGGCGATCGCTAACCTCAAATCGTAGCTGAATAATAATGATAATCAAGCCGAAAGCTTGATACAAAAGTCGCTCTTAACAGTCTTTTTATCCCATACACGATAATCATTATTAGTAAAAAAACTCGAATATTAAAAGTGAACTATAAACTGGATACTCATTTCTGAAGTATATCATGAGTTAAAATCTCAATTTTTAGTTCAAATCACACTAAAACTCGGTGCTGATGACTACATAACGAAACCTTTTTCACCCAAAGAACTGGAAGCTCGAATTGCTGTGATTTGAATTATAAAATAAACTTTTAGCTCACGATATGCTTCAAAAAACATTAACCATTTTATGCTTTAAAAATCAGCTTCAAAGTAGAAAAATAACTTCTTTGGCGTAATACCCCATATTCCGCAGGTGCGCTTGTAAATACGGGTAGATATAGCGTAGCTGATACCAGGGGCAAACTAAACAGTTTAGTTTCAATCCCTAGGAAAATTAAAAATGGTTAACAAGTTTATTCCAAAAGATGTTAACAAGTTTATATTATAGTGAATGTAAGCTGTTAAAAAGTTTATGACTGATCCAATAGCCAAAGGTGGGCGTGGACACAAAGCTCCTTACTCAACCACCCACGTCAGGATTGCTCTTGGTATCAAACCTGTTGTAGAAAGGCTGAGTGCCGTTTACCGTCAAAAATTTTTGGGTAAGATAAACCCAGACATCAATGAGGCGACTGAACTAATAGAACGTGTAGAAACTGCGTTATCACCAGTTGTACCGACCGTTGAAGATTATCAACAAGTTTGCGCTCGCTACTTGGCATCGTTGCAGCTAGAGGAGCAAGCACCTGAATACAAAAAAGCAAAACAGCATATTGAGGCATTTATTCAAGAGTTAAAAATGGCGAGATTGTCACTGACTCCATCTTTGAAGAAGATGAATGTTGAAGCATTGCAACTATTGCGTCAAGAATTTAAAAATAATTGGTTGAGTTTCTTTGAAGCAATCTCAATCGAACCTGGATATTTTCAGACTTTTGAAGAATTATTACAAGCTTTAGAACGAGAAATGGCTGTACCGTATGGGGATTTAGAATCTCATGAAAAAGATTTTCTTCGTGGTTGGGATGAAATTTATGGTAGAGCTTGTGCTGAGGCTGACCGACGAAAACATGAGGCAAATCCTAACTTAAACTGGTTTGAGCAGTAGTAGGTGTTCAACAAAAGTGTTTAAAAAGTTTACGCGCGAGAGTGAAATCTAAAATTAGATAACAATTATTGATATATTGCTCATGTATGAAGCTGGCAATTGCAATAGAAATAAGACTTTGGGAATTAGATAAAAATCTAGAATTAACAACTGAAGATATATTTGATATTCTCTGTCAAGAATATCAGTTAAATGCTGATTCTATAGAAACAGTACTAAGTTGTAAATGTCCATTTGCATTAACTGGGTTCTTAAAGGAACTAAAGAATTCAGAACTGACTGAATACTTAGAACGTCGAGGTATATAAAAGATATGAATATATTAGAGTGCCTCGATTCAAGTTCGTTGGGGAACATCTAACAAAGCTGTCATCAAAAGCAAACCAAATAGTTTAGTTTTAAGGAGATAAAAACTCAAAATTGTTAACAAGTCTATTTCTAAAGGTGTTAAAAACTTTATCATAGAGAAGGACAAACATGGTAAATCTAGAACTTAATGATGAACAATTAAACGTAATTTCAAAAGCTTGCGAACTTATATCTCGAATTTACATGGGACAACTTGAAGAAGTAGCTTTGTTATTTTCTGACTTGCCAGATGAGCAATATCAAGAATTAGTTGATACCTTAAAATCACTCAACTCCATTATCAAAGTTACATCAAAACAATCAAACTCTGGAATCAGAGATGAAAATATTCCAGAAGTAGCTCGCTACGCTTACGATATTCATCAAGTAATCCGCCATTATTTAGCCTGGAAACACTTTCCTCAGGGTGGGAATGCTGTTCATTTTAATTCGCCTAAGGCTTACGGAAGTCTATCTCTACCGACAATTAGTGAATAATTTTTTTCAAATCAAATTAGTATTAATTTTGACTGATTTTAGTTGTTTTCTTCAGTAAATTGTTGCTAAGTATGAAAGATATTTTAATAAATTTTAGTAAGTAACATTTTAACTCTGCTTTTCTTTTTAAACGTAATCTTCAAATTGGAAAATGCCGTTGTAAGATTGGGTATAAAGAAGCTGCAATTGCCTCGAATTTATCACCATCTGGATAGGGACGATAAATTTGTTCACCGTCTTCGTTCATCCATTCTTGTCGTATAGGAGTGTACTCAAGCGATAGAATAGCATTTCTCCACCAGCCCGATAATGCTAGATGTTCACTCCCCCAAAATAGCCGAAAATCAACCTTTTTATTTCGATAAACTTCACTGATAGGATTAGTATAAGGACGGTTTTTCGGATCGAAAGTTTCGGTATAATAGCCTTGAAAATCAATTACTAAAAGCCCTTTTTCAATTTCTGCTGTCAATTTAAAGCGAGACTGTAGATAATGAGCAGATAAGATTTTGGCGGCTGCTAATTCAAATTCTATAGGTAAAGTAGATAAACTCATTAATTAATAATTTCCTTGAATACCAATGCGAAGATTATTGAAAAACTGAAGTCCTGGATAAAAACTGTTTACTACTGAATTTTTTGATGTTCACTCAAGTCCTACAGTATCTCGTTTGGGTTTGCGTTGCCCAACACGCCCCGAAGACTTTTTAGGGGTTTTAGGTATTTCCTGTTGAGTTGCTTTTTCATCTAGTGTCTTCTCTTCTAATGTGGGAGTGCCGATAATATTTGTCTTTAGTGGTGCTTCACTAATTGAAGAATCAGCAAGTTTTGTTTTCTTACGAGTTTGTTTTTTCTTAGGTGCTGGCTCTATAGACGTTTCATCTGGTGTTGTAGAAATCGTTTCATCATCGCTCTCCCTGACAGGTTTTTTACGAGTTCGTTTCGCTAAAGACGGTGGTTTGTCAGATTTTGGGGGCGATGCAACTACATCATTATCCTTCTTAGATAAATCCACCGCAGCTTTTGGTACAGAGGTCGAACCCATGCCTATCTGTAGCAAATGCCACAAATGTTCACGGCGACTTTCCATGTAAGAGAGTTTTTGCTCCCCCTCAGTGGTATCCAAAGCCATACGTTCACATTGGGCTAGTGTGAGGGTATGTTCATGCAGTCGTTCTAAACTCAGAGTATCGTGACCATCATGCAATGCTGCTGCCACAGCCCGGATGAGCCAGTCTTTGAGTACCCCAACACAACCAATGGAACGCTCATAAAAATAAAGCCAATGCTGCATTAGCTCTTTGACATCAACATTCAGAGGTACTTGCATCAGCAGTGCCAATAATGCGGCTTGAAAATCCTGGCGGTCAAGTTCATTTTGATACAAATAACGCGGAAAATGGATATCCAGTCCCCGCCGAGATGCTTGACCACTTAAATTAACCTGAGTTCGGGATAAGGAAAGGGACAGGTAGTAAGCTGAAAATAGCGTTAAATCCAGCAACCTGCCCTATGTTTAGTTTAGATGCTTTGTTTTGCCATGTAGATGATTTTTGTAAAGCATTTG
>NZ_VJXY01000037.1 GCF_014831675.1 Komarekiella delphini-convector SJRDD-AB1
ATTTCACAGCACCTATATTCACGACACCTACAAAAAATCGCGATCGCTGCTACTCCTTGACTCATTAATCGCATAAATGCCTGTAATCATTATGGAGCATAGCTTAGAGCTTTTCTTAGTGCCATTCAGCTCAGACCCAAAACATTTCGATCCGACAAGAACAAATTCAGATTGAATCCGGTGAGCGCTCAATTCTCCTGAATCTGGAAGTGATTCCATTCCATCCTGCGATCGCAAACGCTAACGCGCTCTATTTTCTGGTGATTTTTGAAGCGGTTTCGCCGACCCTCACTCCCCTTACTTCCACCACAGCTGAACGCCAGAGACCGGAAGACTTAGAGCGTGAAATTATCCAGCTACGTCAAGCACTAGCAGCCGCGACCCAAAGAGAACTTTCGGCTCAAGCGCATCTACAAGCGGTGATTCAGGGACAAAATCACCTCAACCAAAGCCTGCGAGTGGCGAACGAAGAAATCCTATCAAGCAACGAGGAGTTACAAAGCACCAATGAAGAACTCCAAACGGCTAAAGAAGAGATTCAAGCGACCAATGAAGAACTCTCCACAACTAACGACGAACTTCGCAGCCGCAATCTGCAACAAAACCGAGACAACAGCGACTTAAACAATTTTGTTGACAGCATCAGTGTGCCGATTCTCATGCTGACCAATGATTTGAGAATTCGCCGCTTTACACCCGCAGCACAGCGCCTCTTCAAATTCATTCCCACCGATGTCGGGCGACCTTTTAGCGACCTCCGTACCAATTTTGACGTTCCCAACTTAGAATCGATAATTTTGGAGGTGCTGGAAACGCTCAACACCAAAGAAGAGGAAGTGCAAACGCAAGCAGGCTATTGGTATGCTCTCCGCATTCGTCCTTATCGCACTACAGAAAACCAAATTGATGGGGTGACAATGGTTTTCCTTGATATTGATGCACTCAAAGGTCATGCCGCCCAGTTAGAGTTAGCTCGCAACTATGCAGAAGCGATCGTTGAAACGGTGCAAATCCCTCTAGTTGTGCTAAATACCGAGATGCGGGTGAATACCGCCAATCAATCTTTCTACGAAACATTTCAGGTTTCTCTTGCTGAAACCTCTCAATTATCTTTCTTTGAGTTAGGCAATAAACAGTGGAATCTCCCCCAACTGCGATCGCTTTTAGAAGAAATCCTGGTGAATGATGGTCAGCTTCATAATTTTGAGATCGAGCATGTGTTTGAGCGCATTGGACAAAAAACAATGCTGATCAATGCTTGCAAGCTGCGACAAGAAGACAACGCTGCGATGATTTTGCTGTCGATTGAAGACATTACCGAGCACCAGCAGCTTGAAGCTAAACGACAACTATTGATACAAGAGCAATCAGCTCGCCAGTTAGCGGAAACTGCCAACCGAGCCAAAGATGAATTCCTCTCGAACCTCTCCCATGAACTCCGTAATCCCTTAAACACGATGCTGGGCTGGTCAAAACTGCTCCGCACCCGCACCCTCAATGAAGAGAAAGTGACTCAGGCCTTAGAAGCGATCGAACGGAGTGCCAAGGCACAAAATCAACTGATTGAAGATATCCTGGATATCTCTCGGATTATGAACGGCAAGCTTCGGCTTAACATCCGTCCGCTCGACTTGCGCTTAAGTGTGCAAGCTGCAATTGACATTATTCAATTATCAGCAGAAGCAAAAAATATTCAAATCGTTTCATCGTTAAATTCTGTAACAATGGTCGGCGATGCTGATCGCTTACAGCAAGTTCTATGGAACTTGCTATCGAACGCCATTAAGTTCACCCCATTGAACGGACGGATTGAAATTACACTCGAATCTGTCCAAAGACAGGCTCAAATCCGAATCACCGATACAGGACAAGGTATTTCAGCGGATTTATTGCCGTACATTTTTGATCGATTTCGCCAAGGAGATTCCAGCACCACTAAAGCGAAAGCAGGTCTGGGGCTGGGGCTGTCCATCGTGCGGCATCTAGTTGAACTGCATGGTGGCACAATTGGGGCACAGAGTCCGGGTGAGGGACAAGGGGCGACGTTTACCGTCAAGTTGCCGTTGCGAGATCTGCCCCAATTGACATCGTCGAGCGATTTAGAACCGACTGCATTTGCAGCCTCTATGAATGATTTAAGTCAGGCTGTGCCCTCTTTGTCAGGCTTGCGTGTCTTAGCCGTCGATGATGAAATCGATACCTGTGAGCTATACAAGTCTGTGCTAGAAAATTATGGGGCACAAGTGCTGACCGTGGCATCCGCAAGACTTGCTCTATCCGCTCTCAATCAAGCTCCCAATCGGTACAACGTGCTGATTTGCGATATTGGAATGCCAGAAGAAGACGGCTACTGGCTGATCCAGCAAGTGCGATCGCTCAGTGCACAAGCCGGAGGGCAAATTCCAGCCGTCGCGTTGACTGCCTATGCGAGTGAGGCACAACGACAACTGGCGATCAAGGCTGGATTTCAAATGCACATTGCTAAACCCGTCGAGCCAGTTCAACTGGCATTGCTAGTTGCACACCTAGCAGGACGAGCTTAGAAAATTGCCAGCAAAGTTTGTTGTGTATACTTTACCCTAATTCTATTCTGGCTTTTTTCATAATTTTGCGTAATACCAATTCACGAAAATCTTGATACATATAGATTTCTCGTAGTAGACGCACGGCATTGCCCATTGGTGTCAACTTCAGCTAAAAATAGCTTTACTAGCGATATTTTGCCCTAGAGATCCCCCAACCCCCCTTTCCAAGCGGGGCTTATAATCCTCTTTTACCCCCTTTTTAAGGGGGTCGCCGCAGGCGGGGGGATCTTAACCGAACCGTATTGCCTCCTCACCCGCCAGAGAATAAATTCTCTAGCTAATAGCGAAAGTCTACTAAAGTAGACTAAAGATTTTTGGGGATATTTTAGTCATCTTCAGATGACTTTTGCTCTTAGCAAGGAACTTCAGTTCCTTGCTAAGAGCCGGGTATTTCCAAGTTTGTAGTTGGCTTTTACCTCACTAATTACAATAGATATGACGGAAGTTTTAGCAGTGCTCCACCAAGGGTTGAATTCAATAGAATACGCTGAGTTTGTTCAATCTTTGGCTTAGTAAAACTTAATAAAAACAAATTGAAATATCTAACAAATTCATGTAAAACGTGATATTAGGAGCCGGAAAATTTTCCCCTTTTTCACACAGTCTCCCTGGGGAAGTTAGTCATTTGGTGTGAGGTCATTTAAAAGATTTCCGGCGATTAGGGAGAAGGTATTTCACGAAACTTTTTGAAAACAGCTTAACTCTCAATTTCTCAGAATTGGGAACATTTATTGTCAGCAACTTATAAACAACATAGCCATGACCACAACTCTAGGAAGAAGCGAAAGCGGGAACCTGTGGGATCGGTTCTGTCAATGGATTACTAGCACCGATAATCGGCTTTATATCGGCTGGTTTGGGGTTTTAATGATTCCTACCCTGTTAACCGCTACCATCTGTTTCATCATTGCCTTTATTGCTGCTCCTCCCGTCGATATTGACGGGATTCGAGAGCCTGTTTCTGGTTCTTTGTTATACGGCAACAACATTATCACTGGTGCTGTTGTACCCACATCTAACGCCATTGGTTTGCATTTCTACCCAATTTGGGAAGCTGCTTCAATGGATGAATGGCTTTACAACGGCGGGCCTTATCAACTCATTGTTTTGCACTTTCTCATTGGTATCTTCTGCTGGCTGGGTCGTCAATGGGAGTTAAGCTACCGTCTGGGGATGCGTCCCTGGATTTGCGTTGCCTACTCGGCTCCTGTAGCTGCTGCAACTTCTGTTTTCTTGATTTATCCAATTGGTCAAGGTAGCTTTTCTGATGGGATGCCTCTGGGCATTAGCGGTACTTTTAACTTCATGTTCGTGTTTCAAGCCGAGCACAACATCCTTATGCACCCATTCCATCAACTGGGTGTAGCTGCGGTGTTCGGTGGTGCGCTGTTCTGTGCTATGCACGGTTCCTTGGTAACTTCCTCTCTAGTGAGGGAGACGACTGAAAGTGAATCTCAAAACTACGGGTACAAGTTTGGTCAAGAACAAGAAACCTATAGCATCGTAGCGGCTCATGGTTACTTTGGGCGGTTAATCTGGCAATATGCCAGCTTTAACAACTCGCGTTCCTTACACTTTTTCTTAGCTGCTTGGCCGGTAGTTGGTATCTGGCTCACGTCATTGGGTATCAGTACGATGGCGTTCAACCTCAACGGGTTCAACTTCAACAACTCAATACTTGACTCCGAAGGTCATGTAGTCAATACATGGGCAGATATCCTAAACCGCGCCAACCTGGGTATAGAAGTGATGCACGAGCGCAATGCTCACAACTTTCCGCTGGATTTGGCTGCGGGTGAGGCGATACCTGTAGCTTTGCAAGCACCAGCGATTCACGGTTAAGTCTCAAGTCTTAGCTAAATCAACTGATTTCTTCTTTCTTGTAGTTCAAACGTTGTAGGCTAATGCGCGTCTAAATTGCATAACTACTCTTTGTAGTTGTTAACTGTTGACAGTTAACGGTTAACAGTCAACCTTAATGTCGAGGTAATGTGCAATTTAAATGCATAACAGCTTATCACTTTTTAAGGAAACCTTTTTGAGAGGGACAGCTAGAAGTGAGTGGCTGATCAATTGACCAGATCGGCAACTGATCAGCCTGCTCTAGGGTCTGCCTTAGATAAGAGGTGTTGTTGAATGCAATGGCATTCCCAAAATACCCTTCGGCTCCAGAGTGTTCTTGAGAACCCACATTGCAAACGGTATAGCGTTCTTGCTGTCTAGCTTGATTAACGGGAGAGCCAACCACCCAATTCCACCGTGCAGGAAAAACCACGCGAGCGAGCGTTGTCACCCAGTCTCGATCGCCGTACAAATGATAAACGTGATTTGCATCATCAAATCCCGCTCTGCCCTCAAATGTGCCACCGATTGATACTACCGTTAAGCGAGCGTTAATCCATTCCCGCAGGTGAGCCGTTGTACCCAACGCAACTTGAGTTCCACCACTCGTACTGAGCAAAATTAAGTTAATCGGTTGATCAAAGGGAGCAATGGGATGCGCGGCATTCATGCGGTCTATAATTGTGCGAGCAATGCTTAAGTTATAAACCGGGCCGTAGCGATCGTCGGCTGAAATGGCAAACCGCCACAGATTACGCACTTGAATCAAAACATTTCCGAATAATCCGTCGCTTTCTTTAGCGGCTTGCCACAGCGGAGCTAAAAACTTTTGACTGCCGAGGTCTTGATTCACCACCGAGTAAGGAAACACATCTCGCACCGCGACACAGTTAGGATGCCGTGTAGCAAGCTGATCAATAAAATACCTTTCGCCCTGCGTAATCTCATCCGGTGAGAAATTTCCCACCCCTGGAAGAAAAACGATATAGCAATCAATCTTCGAGGTTGGAGCATTAATAGAAGCTTGACGCAAGACATCCGGTTTTTCTTGCTCGTTTTCCAATCCTAAACTCTCGGCAGTTTGATTCAGCCACCAGACGATGGTACTGACGGGCGCAAGCATTCCCCAAAGCACGAGAAATGCACCCATTAAGAGAATGAGTTTAACCGTTGTTCCACTCAATCGATGAATTGTGCGGCTGAACCACCTCTGCATCTTGGCATTTCTCCATCAGTTCTTTAGCTTGCAATTTCTTGAGTTTGATAAGAGCGATTTTGCTCAAAGTCAAGATGGCTTTGCAGTCACGCAAATAGCGCTGTGAACAATATTAGTTAGCCTATGAGGTTGACCAAAATTTAACGTCTAACATACATAGGTGGAGTATCTCATGGAAGAGTACAAAAGACTTTGATTAGTTCAACATAAGAGAATTTAAAGTCAATTGTAGAGTAGTAATTATGAAGCAAAATACTTCTAAGTAGCTAGGTGCAAATAAATTAAAGTTTGTAGTAAGGACTTTAGTCCTGATAATCCTTGTTTTGAGCGATGAATCTCACTTACGAACTAGGATTTTATTTTATGTCTAATTATACTTATCTTACAGTAGGCAACTAGTGATTTTTATTTGTAACTTAAAGCGGGTTTCATAAGAATAAACCACAATAGGATGGGCATTGCAATGCCCACTACAAGCAACTGAGAATGTATACAAACCATCACAAACTATAAGCACTCCATCGCTTTTGTTTTTAGCTCTGTACAAGAGTTATCTCTTGATTTTGCTAAGCTAAAAATGTTTTGTGTAAAGTTTTACTAATTGGCAAAGGTGCGTTAAGCTGCGTGAACGCACCCTAAGAGTTTAAAATTTACTAAAAAAAACACTATATTTTAGCTTTAGTCTAGATTTTTACCAATCAATTCAATAGTAAGATCTAAAACTTAAAATCCAAAATCAACATGGCAGACCTAACTCCTAATTCTAGTTTTAGTTTGACACTCCGCTTGCAGATTCCCAACCGTGTAGGGATGTTGGCGTCGGTAACGCAGGCGATCGCCACTACTGGTGGTAATCTTGGTCAAATTGATTTAATTGAGCAAACTCGTAACGAGTCTACCCGCGATCTTACTGTTGATGCTGCTAGTACCGAGCACGCTGAGACGATTGTGCAAGCAGTGAAAGCATTGCCAGATATTAAGTTACTAAGTGTCTACGATCGCACCTTTAATTTGCATCGCGGTGGCAAAATCAGCATTGCTAGTAGAATTCCCCTAAGAAGTGTTTCCGATTTAGCAATGGCTTACACACCGGGAGTCGGTCGGATTTGTACTGCGATCGCTCAAGACCCTGAAGAAGTTTACAACTTAACTATTAAGCAAAATACCGTAGCTATTGTTACCGATGGCAGCGCTGTTTTAGGATTGGGCAATCTTGGCCCTGCTGCGGCTTTACCAGTCATGGAAGGTAAAGCGATGTTATTCAAAGAATTTGCTGGGCTTGATGCTTTTCCCATTTGTCTCGCCACTCAAAATACAGATGAGATTGTCCAGACAGTCAAGAATCTCGCTCCAGTTTTTGGCGGTGTGAATTTAGAGGATATTGCTGCTCCTCGCTGCTTTGAAATTGAACAGAGATTGCGGCAAGAATTAGACATTCCCGTTTTTCACGATGACCAGCACGGTACGGCGATTGTCACCTTAGCAGCATTATTTAATGCTCTGAAATTGGTGCATAAGTCAATGGCAGAAATCCGCATTGTGATTAATGGTGCTGGGGCGGCTGGGGTGGCGATCGCTCGGTTACTCCGCAAGGCTGGAGCAGAAAAAATCTGGATGTGCGACTCTAAAGGGATTATCTCAACCAGTCGCACTGACCTAACAGAGGAAAAGCGCGAATTTGCGGTGAAAGCTCAGGGAACTCTGGCGGGTGCAATGCAAGGAGCAGATGTATTTATCGGCGTCAGTGTACCAGGCGTTTTGACATTAGAAATGGTGCAATCGATGGCGAAAGACCCAATTGTTTTTGCAATGGCAAATCCCATTCCCGAAATTCAGCCAGAATTAGTCAGCAAAATTGTAGCTGTCATGGCTACTGGTCGCAGCGATTACCCCAATCAAATCAATAACGTCCTAGCTTTTCCTGGGGTATTCCGTGGCGCTTTAGATTGTCGGGCACAGACGATTACCACCACAATGTATCTAGAAGCAGCAAGTGCGATCGCTTCCTTAGTCAAGCCTTCAGACTTGACTCGCGAACACATTATTCCTTCAGTCTTTGATGAGCGTGTCGTCACCGCTGTAGCTGCGGCTGTGCAACGCGCAGCACGTGAAGAAGGTATCGCTCGGAGTTGATACACCATTAGGGTTGTCTTTTGTCATTTGTCATTTGTCTTTTGTAAACCCAAATGACAAATGACTATTGACTACATCGGTGATACTCTAATTGAAACGTTCGACTTGGAAAGTAAATCCTGAGCTTCTCTAGATTTTGCGGGTCTTTATTTAGTGGGAACGGCTGCTGGAGTATGAGCCAGTGTCAGACAGCAAGGAATTAGACATGGCGATCGCAGCGTAAAATAACAGGTAAGATTTAAACTTAGTTGTTAATATTATGATAGAAAATACACAAACTTGGTATATTGTCAAGCGTCCTAATGGAAATTGCGAAATTCTCCCCAGCGACCAAATTGAGGACGATAATCCAGAGATTATAGAACAGTGGGGGCCTTTGGCTTCGCAAGAGGAAGCGATCGCCCGTCGCGTTGGATTAATTAGGGCTGGCAAGTGCCAACCCCAATAAATTCACAATGCTTAATTTGTAATATTTAATTGTTTACTGGCGTGGTGGTGTTCCTAACAGCAGTTTTTTTACGTAATATTTCCACTGCTTTAGCAAACTGAGGATCTGCTAATGTACCGATTTTGTCACGTTCATTAAGCCATAAGTCCTGTCGTTGGGCATCGGTTAAATCCACCTTGACATCTGGATCAACACCATGTTTGTTAATATCTTTACCACTAGGAGTGTGGTACTTAGCAATTGTTACCGCCAATCCTGAACCATCTTCCAGGGGACGTACTGATTGTACCAAGCCCTTACCAAAGGTTTGAGTTCCTACCACAGTGGCACGCTTATTATCTTGCAACGCTCCTGAGAGAATTTCGCTAGCACTGGCTGAACCTTTATCCACCAGCACCACCATTGGTCTATTCGTCAAAGCTCTGCCGTTGGCCTCTTCGCGCTCTTGTTCACCCTGACGGTCAATAGTAGAAACAATTGTACCTTTATCCAGCCACATTCGAGCAATTTCTACACTAGAGAATAGCAAACCACCTGGATTACCACGTAAATCTAGAATATATGCAGATACCTGTTTTGCTTCTAAATCTTTGATGGCGTCCTGCATTTCTTTGCCAGCATTAGCGCTAAACTGATTCAGGCGAATGTAGCCAATGTTGCCTGCTGGAGTTTGCTTTTGGGAGTAGCGTACCGGATGAATTTCAATCCGCGCCCGTTTAATGTCAAACTGTCTTGTTTGACCATTACGCTGAATCATCAAGCTAACTTGCGTTCCGGCTTCACCTCGAATCAGTGATACCGCTTGGTTAGTATCCATTCCCTTAGTACTTTTGCCATTGATGCTGAGGATGACATCCTTGGACAAAATCCCAGCTTTAAAAGCTGGCGTATCCTCAATTGGCGCAATTACAACCAACTGCTTTGTTTTTTCATCCTGAGAAATTGTGATACCAATCCCTGTCAGTTCTCCAGAGGTATCAACTTGCATATTCTTGAATTCTTGCGGATCCATAAACCGGGTATATGGGTCTTCTAGCTTTTTGAGCATTTCCCGGATGGACTTATAAGCTTCCTGCTGATTACTGTAGGACTTGCCCAAGTATTCTTTACGAACAGCCTGCCAATCTACCTGATTAAAAGTGCCGTCTACGTAATTTCGGTATATAATTTGCCATACATCATCCACCAACGCCTTAGGACTTTCTTTAAATAAAGCCTGACCTCGCGAGTGAATGCCAAGACTAGTAACAGCAATTGTGGAGAGTGTCACTGCCGTAGCACCCAAAACAAGCCTACTTTTTGTAATCACCATAATGACAGCTGTGTCAGAGGGAAAATTTATAGTCAGTATGCTCAATCTAACACAGGGTAAACTGTACAGACTAAGCATGTGTTCTTAATTTAAACAAATTGCTTGACAATCAGGCTACCTTAATAGTTGCCACTACAAAATTTATAGGGATTGGGCATGGGACTCTTGAAAAGAGACAAGGAGGAAGTGAAGAAGCTGGAGCAGCGAAAGACAAAGCAATTATTCTTTTTTCCTTATCCCCAATCACCAGTCCCCAGCCCCCAGTCCCCAATCCTTTTACGGTTCTACCCAGCGTTCATCTGCCTTAATTAGGTTGATTAATTCCTCTACACCTTTGTCTTCTGGGACTTTTTTAATTTCTTCTCTGCCACGATACAAAGAAATATAACCCGGTGTCTTACCCACGTAGCCGTAGTCAGCATCCGCCATTTCTCCTGGGCCGTTGACAATACAGCCCATAACCGCTATGTCTAACCCTGTCAAATGTTTAGTAGCTTCCCTGACTTTGTGTAGTACTTCTTCAAGGTTAAATAGAGTACGTCCACAAGAAGGACAGGCTACATACTCCACCATTGTCTTCCGCAATCCTAAAGCTTGCAGAATGCTGTAGCAAACGGGAATTTCTTTTTCCGGTGGTTCTGTGAGCGACACGCGAATTGTATCACCAATACCATCAGCAAGTAATGTGGCAATACCAGCTGTAGATTTAATTCGCCCATATTCACCATCACCTGCTTCGGTGACACCCAAATGCAGCGGATAATCCATCCCCAAGTCATCCATGCGTTTGGCTATTAGGCGGTAGGCGGCTACCATCACGGGTACTCGCGAGGCTTTCATAGAAATTACTAAGTTACGGAAGTCCAAAGATTCACAGATGCGAATGAATTCTATGGCAGATTCCACCATTCCCTCTGGCGTGTCACCGTAGGTAAATAGCATTCTTTCTGCGAGGGAACCGTGATTTACTCCAATTCGCATAGATTTACCTTGGTCACGTAAAGAAACTACCAGAGGTTCTAAGGTTTCACGGATTTTTTCGCCAATCTCGTCAAATTCGGCTTTAGTATACTCGGTTCTATTAATATTTGGTTTTTCAAACACATACAAACCCGGATTAATTCGCACTTTCTCTATGTGTTTGGCGACTTCCACAGCGATTTTCAGGCCATTGTGATGTACATCAGCCACAATTGGCACGTCTCGGTAAGTTTTAATTAATTTTTGTTTAATTTCTCCCAGCGCTTTTGCGTGAGCCATACTCGGCACTGTGACGCGGACAATTTCGCAGCCAATTTCGTGCAGACGACGAATACCAGCCACGGAACCATCAATATCAAGAGTGTCTTCATTGATCATCGACTGCACCACAACGGGGTAGCCACCTCCAATGGTGACATCTCCCACCTTTACAGGACGGGTTTTACGCCGCTTGATAGTTGTGTCAAAAGTGGATTGACTTGATGTGGTATTTGAAGTATTTACTGTGGGCAGAGTTTGCATAACCTGATTGAGTAAATTTGCTGTAGCTAAAATATCTGATTTGATAAATCTCTGTTTCCCAGATTGCCACAGGTAGGGCTTTTTTGGACGATTAATGTAGAAAAAAAAGGGAGAATGATACTAAATGAGAGACAACCAACAGATTGACAAGTTTTTCTGATCTCTCAAAGATATGTAACTTTAAAGTTGTTTTAACTGAGTGGCGTGGGTTGCGTTAGCTTACTTATGTTGGGAAACCCCCTTGGCGCAGCCTCTCGTAGAAAAGAGAAGCTTATCGTACTCTTACGGGGAAGCAAGCTACGCCTTAGTCTCGCAGAGAAGTTATGGCTTGACTACTGAGTTATAAATACTATTAGCAGTGCTGATAATTCTATGAGTTCGCCTTTCATACCTGTAATTCATTCAATTCCTAGCGGTGCAGCTTTGATTGCCACTGTACTTTACAAGTATCCAATTAACAAACCTCATAGCTGCAAGTTAATCAAGCGAGGGCTAAATGATACGTATTTGGTGGAAGCTGAGGAAAAAAAGTATATTCTGCGAGTTTATCGGCGTGGTTGGAGAAATAAGCAAGATATTGATTTTGAACTGGAATTACTAGCATTTCTGCATGAGCAAAAGCAGCCAGTTGCTTATCCTATTGCTAGAATTGACGGCGGTTTTACCACAGAAATCGCTGCACCGGAGGGTAAACGTTATGTGGCTATATTTTCCTATGCACCTGGACACGCAGTTAATGACAAGCTGGATACTAAACAAAGTTATATTTTGGGCAAGGTACTGGCAGAAATTCATCAAACACTAGATATTTTTAAAAGTAGTTTCAGTCGTCCCACATTAAATAACGAATACTTACTTGATTGGTCAATAGTATCAATTACACCTCTATACCAAAACCGAAAAAAGGAGATGGATTTACTTCAGCAACAAATCGACAGAATTAAAAACCAACTTACAGTAATAAACCTATCTTTTTCAGCACCAGAGTATGGAATTTGCATTGGTGATGTGCATTCAGGTAATACTCATTTTACAAATAACAACAAACCAACATTATTTGATTTTGATCAATGCGGTTATGGTTGGCGTGCTTTTGACATTGCAAAGTTTTTACACGTAGCACTAAGAATGAAGATAAATCTTACTATCAGAAACAGTTTTGTAGAAGGTTATCAAGCCATTCGTAAACTGAATCAGTCTGAACTGGCATCAATTCCTATATTTATTAAAGCTGCACATATTTGGGTAATGGGAATTAGTACAAATGCAGTTGGTGATGTTTTACCTTATGGATGGTTTAACGATGATTGGCTTGATGAACGGTTGGCGATGTTGGAAAGTTTAGATGATGCTAAATCTATATTAAAATAATACCAATCTACTATTATAAATATGTGCATATGCGAAGAGGATTAGAGGCGATCGCACTCATCACCAGCTAAATTAAACTTATCATTAAATTGTTTAACATTTATGCTAGAAAAAACATCGACATTCCAGAAAGCTATAGAAGCGGTGGAAGCATTAGATCCAGAAGCTCAGGTTATTCTTGTAGATATTATCCAAAAGTGTCTCAAACAACAGCGACGGGATGACTTATTAACAGAAATCGCCCAAGCAGAGCGTGATTATGTTCAGGGTAATGTCTGGCGAGGTTCAGTTGCAGATTTGATGGCGGAGTTGGACGAGTGAAAAATTTGGTTTGGAGTCCGACTTTTATTTAAATTTGTTACAAATCCTGAATCAGGAGAGGAAGAAATTTTGTTACTAACTTTAGATTTCCACGATGATGTTTACTAAATTCCCCATTATTTTTAATTAAGGCAAGCCTAATAATTAGAAAATTAAGTACAGATTTTATATGAACACCCAAATAACAACCCAACTATCCATTCCTCAACACTTTAACCCCGAAAAAGTGGGTGAAGTTTGGCGCGTACCTTACCAAGAACGAGCAGCGGAAGCTGAAGCATGGACGAAACAAAACGACATCCAACCGTCATCTTTTGACAAAACCCGCATTTGTTTACTTCTAATTGATGTGCAAAACACCTTCTGCATTCCTGGATTTGAATTATTTGTAGGAGGTAAATCTGGGACTGGGGCGGTAAATGATAATCGGCGATTATGTGAATTTATCTATCATAACTTGGGGAAAATTACAACTATTGTACCCACACTCGATACCCACACAGCAACGCAAATTTTCCATCCTATTTTTTGGGTTAACGCCGCTGGAGAACATCCCATTCCAGCAGCTACTAGTATTACTCCCATAGACATTGAAAAAGGTATATGGAAAGTTAATCCAGCAGTTGCTAATAGTATTACTAATGGAGATTATGAATTACTAGAAAAACATGCTTACCACTACGTTAAGCAACTAAGTAAAGATGGTAAATATCCTCTCATTGTTTGGCCTTATCATTCTATGTTGGGTGGTATTGGTCATGCTTTAGTTTCATCTGTGGAAGAAGCAATATTTTTCCACTGTATTGCTCGTCAAAGTCAGACGCAATTTGAAATCAAAGGAGAGAGTCCATTAACAGAAAACTATTCCATTTTACGTCCAGAGGTGTTGGAGGATTTTGAGCAACGTCCACTTGCTCAAAAGAACATAGGTCTGATTAAACAACTTTTAGAATTTGATGCCGTAATTATTGGCGGTCAAGCTAAAAGTCATTGCGTTGCTTGGACAATCGAGGATTTATTAACAGAAATTAAACAGATAGATGCTACCCTTGCTCAAAAAATCTATCTGTTAGAAGATTGCACTTCTCCTGTTGTCGTTCCCGGTGTTGTAGACTACACAGAACAGGCAGATGCGGCATTTAAAAGGTTTGCAGAGGCAGGAATGCACATAATAAAAGCTACCGAACCTATCTCATTATTTTTTTAACCCACAGGAATACAAAGATTTTCTTTGCGCTCCTTTGTGCTTACCCCTGCATTCCTACCCTACGGGAAGGCGAAACGCTTATGCGTTTTAAAACAAACCTCATTTCTTCAAATAACCCTTTGGATCTTCTGCTACCCAGCCCAGAGATGAGCTAGAACGTACTTCAAAATGGAGATGGGGCTGATTGGCAGTTGGTTTTCCAGTAGTTCCTACTGTTCCTACTAAATCTCCTTTTTTGACTTGCTGACCAACAGTAACTTTGATACTGTCAAGCTGGGCGTAGCGGCTTTGGAGTCCACCACTGTGATTAATGATGACCAATTTACCGTAAGTACCTTGGTCATTAGCAAAGGCTACAGTTCCAGGAGCGATCGCTTCTACAGAAGTACCCACTGTTGCTAACAAATCAATGCCGCTATGGAAGAAAACTTCACCTGTAGCAGGATTAATTTGCCAGCCATAAGGTAATACTACAGTTGTCACTTGTGCTAAGGGATAACCAGCTAGTGGGACACGGTTTTGCGTTCCTGTGTTAGTAGGCGAGGGAGACTTAGTTATAGAACCATTCGGCGACCAATTTATCCCTGGAACAAATACAATTCTGGGGTCTTTTTGGCAGCCATTCACCTCAAACAATGTATCAGCACGAACTTTGTACCTTGTTGCCACTTGTCGCCAAGTTTGACCACGAGGTACTTCAACAACAATGCCATTGTAGGGAGGAATCTGAAGTATGCTACCAACAGCAACAGCACCATTTTGCAAAGCTGGATTCATGCCGATAATAGTTGTAGGAACGAGATTATAGCGCTGAGCTATGCTCTCCAAAGTTTCGCCACGAGCAACTTTATGGCGTTGGAAGCGAGATAAGGCTGGAGTTGGGCAATCCCCTACAGCAGCGTCGGCGCTGTTCAAGCCTGGTAGTATGGATGCTAGCCCCAAAGCGCTGACTAAGCTACAGAGAAATAGTTGACGATAGGGTAAAGTCATGTATGTACGTCAAAAGGGCGTTAACTTTAGATTTTAGATGGGGAATTTAAGATCTGGGAGATTGGGGATTGAAGACTCTTGAGAGGGGGAAAAGGTTAAGAGTTAAAGGGTAAGGGATAAATTTCAGCCTTTCCCCTTTTCCCCTTCCCCCTTAACCACAAGGCATTGTCCTATCACCTCAAGCCTCTCCCCCAACCATAATTTGTGATCCCCAATGCTTCATCCAAAATCCTGTCAATTCTTATGTAAATTAACCTGTCCACTTGCCGTTTGCTTGACTACACTTAGAAATTAGCAACTGCATTGCTGTCCTTAAGCGTAATAGTTATGAATTTATCCTTAAAGCAACTAGCTATTTATCTATCTTTACTGACGATTGGCAGCGGTGCAGGTTTGTTTGGCAGCCGCTATCTGCTACCGCAAAATAACTTGTTTCGGCGGCTGAAAAATGTCACAATGGCTTCGCCTCCAGAGTATGTAGTTCCTAATCCAGTCAACGGCTCGATGGGAACTGCTGGAGGCGATAATGTAAATTTTATTGCTACGGCAGTGCAAAGAGTAGGGCCGGCAGTGGTGCGGATTAATGCCACCCGTAAAGTGGCAAATCCCATCTCTGACGCTTTAAAAAATCCCCTCTTGCGCCGATTCTTTGGAGAGGATGAGCAACCAATTCCCCAAGAACGAATTGAACGCGGTACAGGCTCAGGATTTATTTTGAGCGCAAATGGGGAATTACTGACCAACGCTCATGTGGTGGCAGACACAGATACAGTACAAGTCACCCTCAAAGATGGTCGCACTTTTGAGGGTAGAGTGGCAGGAGTCGATGCTGTAACAGATGTGGCAGTTGTGAAGATCAGAGCGAATGATTTGCCGACAGTGAGGCTAGGCAATTCGCAAAATTTGATACCAGGACAGTGGGCGATCGCAATTGGCAATCCCTTAGGTTTAGATAATACTGTTACCATTGGCATCATTAGCGCTACAGATCGCACTAGCGCTCAAGTTGGTGTTCCAGATAAGCGAGTTAGCTTTATCCAAACTGATGCTGCAATTAACCCTGGTAATTCTGGTGGGCCCTTATTAAACGCCCAAGGAGAAGTGATTGGCGTTAATACTGCTATCCGCGCTGATGCTCAAGGACTTGGTTTTGCTATCCCAATTGAAACCGCTGCCCGCATTGCTAGCGAACTTTTTACCAAAGGACGTGTAGAACATCCTTTTTTGGGTATTGAAATGGCAGACCTTTCTCCAACCAAAAAACAGCAAATTAATCAAGAAAATCAGCTCAACATTCAGCAGGATGCTGGAATTGCGATTAAAGGAGTTTTAGACGACTCTCCAGCCAAGCGAGGCGGACTGCTCCCAGGAGATATTATTCAAAAAGTTAACGGTAAAGCAGTCAAAACCTCAGCCCAAGTACAGAAGTTGGTCGAGTCTAGTTCAGTCGGAGATATCCTGGCGATCGAAGTCAACCGCAGTGGAAAAATTCAAACCTTCAAAGTGCAGTCAGGGGCTTATCCCAAAAAGTAATTAAGAGTTTATGCTTACAGTCAATAGTCCAATAAATCAAAGATTTTTGACTGTTAACTATTGATTGTTAGACAAATGCTCCAACTGCATCCTTTGTTCCATCTGGCGCAGGAAATACCCCGTCATCATCGCCGATGCTAGAAGCCCAGCTAGGTTCTCCCGATCTGTTGTAATTTGCACATTGAAATTTTCTGCGGGAAGCATTCCCACTAGCCCTTGGACATTTTGCGAAATAATTTGTTTAATTTCGGGGCTTACAGATTGAGCTACGCGGGCTAAAACATCAGGAGACTGATGCTGTAAATATTTGAGCAACTGATTGGGGTAGTCCTCAGAGTGGTCGTTCAGAAGTTGATTGGGGTGTTCCTCAGAGTTGTCATTCAGAAAGTCAGGATTAAACACCATTGGCAGTTTTTTTTAGCTTAGTTGCTAATTCTACTCTAAACCATAGTACAAGGGTAGCGCATTCACCACGGGTACTAAGTCTAGAAGAGGAGATGAGGAAGCAGGGGAAGCAGGGGGAGCAGGGGGAGCAGAGGAGAGATAGTTATTGACTTTTGACCGTTGACTCTTGACCTTCTCATCTTCCCCACTCTTTTTATTCTGCTTTTGCTTCTAGCTCTAGTTCTAGTTCTAGTTGCTGTTCTTTCTGGCTGGTGGAGAATATTTGCGGGAGTTGCTCGATTTGGAAATACTGATGAAATTTTGAGGTTACTTGAAGTGAGTAGGAGCGAGAATCGCTGTCTCGGCGTTTCCTCACAAAACCGAGTTCGACGAGTTCCGGGACGTGTTGATATACTCCTGAGCCGCGCAGGTTAATCAAGTCGCTTTGAAGTATGGGACTATTGAGGGCGATCGCTGCTAAAGTCCGCAATGCCCCTAAGCCCAATTCGACTGGGATCAGCGTTTGCACTAAGTCGTGAAAGTCAGACCGCAGTTGCAAACTGTAACCATTTGGGGTTTCTACTACTTCTAGGGCGCTATCTCGGCGGGCATAGTTGTCTATTAGTTCAATCATGCCTTCTTCAACTGTCGCGCGATCGCACGCGGCATACTCGGCGATTTCGCCGAGCGACAAGGGCTTACCCTTTAAATAGAGAATCGCTTCTATCTTCGTCGCTGTGGCAGTAATCATTTAGTCGTTAGTCATTTGCAATTGACACCTGACAAAAGACGAGTTTCAAGTGTGTGGGATTATATCCTATTTATCCAAAAATGTCAAATAAGTCAGAAACCTTTGCTTCTAAGGATAAATTCTGCGATCGCTAAATCTTGGGGAGTAGTCACTTTCAAATTTGTCTCCTCTCCCTGGACAATTTGGACTGCAATGCCACACCTTTCAAATAAAGCAGCATCGTCAGTTACTTCCCAACCCAAACGAACACCTTCGGCGTGGCACTGTTTTAATAATTTGACATCAAATCCTTGGGGAGTTTGTGCCGCCCAAAGTTGCCGTCGGTCTGGTGTACTCTGAATGATGCCATTGTCATCGACAACTTTAATCGTATCTTTGACCGGCACAGCAGCAATCAAACCGGGACATTGGCAAATGGCTTGAGCGCAAGAGTTGAATAAATCTGGCGTAACAAGACATCTAGCTCCATCGTGAATCAATACTTGTTTTGCATCTGCTGGTAGCGCCTGCAAGCCGTTATAAACTGATTCTTGGCGGGTGGAGCCTCCTTGAATCAGTTCCACTGGTTTAGTCAGCTTTAGGTCAGCGAGAATTACCTTGAAGTCTGGCCAGTCAGTTGGTTGAGAAATAATTCCTATCCAACTGATTTTACTTGCTGCAACTGCTGCTTTGAGAGTCCAAGCAATAATTGGCTGCGATCGCACTGTGAGCAGGAGTTTATTGCGGTTACTCCCCATTCTTTTTCCGATTCCAGCTGCGGGAATTAGTAAATACACAGAATTCCTCAATCTTTAAGCTATATATTTTCCCCTAAAATAAGGAGCGAGTAAGCATCAATAAATATTATGCGAGTAGTAGCTCTTGTCCCTGGCGGAATTGGCGACCAAATTCTCTTCTTTCCGACTTTAGATGACCTAAAGCGCTATTACCCCGACGCTCAGATAGATGTCGTTGTGGAACCCCGGTCAAAGGCTGCCTACCGGGTGAGCAAGTCAGTTAACGAGGTAGTAACCTTTGATTACAAAGACCGTAACAGTCTGGCAGATTGGAGCAACCTAGTGGGCGCGATTCGCGATCGCGAGTACGATGTTGCTATTGCTGTTGGACAAAGCTGGTTAGTTGGTCTTTTACTCTGGTTAACGGGAATTCCCACACGTATTGGCTATCAAGGCAAAGGATCGGTTTTTCTTACCAGCTCTGTACCGTTTAAAACATCTCAGTATACGGCGGCAACATACCATGATTTGCTGCAACCATTGGGTATCAAAACTCCTGTACCAGAGTTAACGGTAAGTGTACTGAAACCAGATATTGAATGGGCACAAAAAGAACAGAAACGTTTAGGGGTACAAGAAACAGGCTATATCTTGATTCATGTCGGTTCTAGCCAGTTATCTCAGGCTAAAGGTCTGGATAATGTTTATCCTGTTGAGAATTGGCAGCAGATTATTCAAGACTTACAACACAAGCAACCAGATCTGCCTGTGGTGGTAATTAAAGAACCTGATAACGAGCAGTTTGTGCGATCGCTTGTGCAGTACTCTCCAGATATTAAGGTGACTTCCCCAGATGATATCGGCAAGTTAACTGCCATAATTCCCGGAGCAAGTTTGATGTTATGTACTGATAGTGCGCCATTGCATCTGAGCGTAGCAACACAAACTTATACCATTGCCTTATTTGGTTCGACAGAGCCAGCGAAGGTATTGCCAAAAAGTGATAAATTCCTTGCCATTAAATCTCCTACGGGCAAAATAGCAGACATTGCACCCAATACAATTTTGGAGAAAATCTGGGGTGGCTAAACTAGCAGTTTTTCAAAAAGTTTCAAACAGCTTGTGACAGAGAAAAATTCATACCCCAAAAAAACCAGCGTAGTCAAGTAAGTGCATCAAAAAAGTAGGCATAGGGTTCGAGTACTAACTAGAGGATGCACTTTTAAGCTATTTTTAGCAATGTTTTGATAAGTTAGACTGTGGTATTCAAGGATAAATCCAAAAACCACTCGTACCCTTCTCTAAATCTCTGCTTACCATTGTTCTCAATGATGCTACCGTGAGCTACAATGACTCGTTCAAAGTCCCAAGCAAGTATCTTTGTTACGGATTGTTTTACCTTATCTTTTTCTCTTGTAGAAAATTTCTCTAACAATGATGGGCTAAGGGTTTTGTATCCTCCAATTACCCTAGCTGCTAATTGCGTAATCAGCGGAAAACTTTCATCAAAATGATAAGCTGTGTCTGTTAATACCAAGGTACGACTTTGTATATGAAAGAATACACATTCATTTAGTAAATCAGGCCCACTCAAACCAAAAGTTCTAAAACCATCAAAGAATAAATATTGAATTTCATTTAAAAAACTGTTTTTATTTTCTTTAATCACTTGATCAATGGGAAGTTCAGGTATTTTTGACTTCAGACCAGGTGCAGCCCAGAGCGTAGCCTTGGGGTAATAAGTTTTAAAGTTAGATGTGAATAGGTAATGATAGAGATTTGGAGCAATAATGTGGGTAACATCTCCAATTTGATTAAGTTGCTGGATAGTTGCCTCATCAATTTGGATGGGAGAGATAACGACTAGTTCACCATTTGTAAGGCGGATAACTGTCATTCTTGTGCCAACGCTAAGCCCAAAATACTTCAATGGTTGTTCAGCAACCCAAAGATTTTTATCAATTTCCCTGAGCATAATAAATTACAAATTATTGGTAAACCATACCTTTAATTATGTAAAATTATCGTGTCTGTTTTCATCTAGTTAACAGTTAACCCATTTTTGCTCTTACTCATTTTTATCAATAATTTTTAAAATATTTCAAATAAAGCATCATCTAATTCATAACCCAGCATTTGCGCCATAGATTTCAGCCGCGATAGACTGGGAATACCTTGCTGTTTGAGCCAATCACCTAAAATAAAGATTTTGTGCATCAAAAAGATTTCCAATGCTTCAGGATTGTATTGAATGCCTTCTTGGGAACTAAACTGGTGTGGTACAAGCATGGCGGCATAACGAGCGAATTCCCCAGCTTTCCAATCCAGTAAAAATGGCAACCAGGGATATTTGGCATCTAGGCGAACAAACCACAGCCGCACTTCTGGAATTTCTGAGAGTTCACGTGGATCGCCAGGTTCCAAATCGTATTTTATGTCAAAGCGTAGCTGCTGTTCATGGGATGCGGCTCCCTCTTGCAGCAGTTGGTCAATCACAGTTTGTGCAGGCGACAAATCTAGATTGTTAATGGAGTTATTATTGATTGCGATCGCAATTGTCATAGAGTCAGCAGCTACTTTCTTTATGCTTAATAGGATGATCGAGAATCCACAGTAGCAGCTTTCAGCGATTGATGCTACATTTTCTGCAACGCAAAATTAAGATAAATATTACTGAAAGTTCTGATTATACAAGTAAGTAGTTATGCTTTTGACCACGTATTTCAACTTACTAAGCACACGGTAAACGAAGTAATTTTTGAATCTGATCTTGCGTTCTAAAAGAAGTTTTACTAAATGATTAACACAAAATTTGCCAGCTTTAACAAGGGCAACGCCTGCATTCAGGTGGACATTAACAACAATTTTAAGCTAAAGTTGTAATGAGTTTGTTTTAGATTAGGGTGTAACAAGGCAACGCCAAGAAGCAAAAAGAATTATCGCCCCAACTTGTGACCTCCGCAGCATTATAAGCAGAAACGCAAGTACAGGTGAAAAGTTGGTGTTCAATATTCTTGCGTATATAAAATAAACATTCAAAATTGAAACACAAAAATTTTCCCAACAGTTAACAAACTGTAATATGCAAAAACAAGCAATTTCTACAAAACCAATTCGTTCCTTAGAAGATGCTCTTGAGCGGTGTCAAATACTAGGTATGCGCGTCAGCCGCCAGCGTCGTTTTATTCTAGAATTACTTTGGCAAGCAAATGAACATCTTTCTGCTAGAGAGATTTATGATCGCTTGAACCAACAAGGTAAAGAGATCGGTCACACCTCTGTATATCAAAATTTAGAAGCATTATCCAGTCAAGGCATCATTGAGTCTATTGAACGCTGCGACGGGCGTTTATACGGCAATATCAGTGACTCTCATAGTCATGTCCACTGCTTGGATACAAATCAAATTCTCGATGTGCATGTAGAACTGCCAGAAGATTTTATCCGCAAAATTGAAGAACAAACAGGAGTGCGGATTACTGATTACAGTATTAACTTTTACGGCTCTCGCAATGTACAAGAAAGTTAAGGACTGGGAACTGGGGAGAAAATAACTAAATTATTGTTGACTGTTGACTGTTGACTGTTGACTGTTGACTAATATCCATCACTATCATCAATGGGATTAGTGCTAAAAACCGTTTCATCGTCGGCATCATCATCATATAAATCTACTGGCAAAATCATTCCTTCTGAGCTTTCAATTATTCCGATATTAGGGGGCTTGTCCCATTTAAAATCTATTTTTGCCGTGGTTTTATAAATGTTTAAGAGGGACTGCTGCGATGACTGCGGCGGTAAACTACGCATATATTTTAGTTTTTGAAACTGCTCTTTGGAGAATAGAGCACCATTGGTGGTGGCAAATTCTTTGTCAGCTTCAGTGAGAATAGCATCAAATAAACAGGCATGGGTGAGATTGGCTGAATTAAGATTTACCCCCATGAGGTTTGCCTGTTGCAAATTTGCGCCTACGAGATTTGCTTGTTGGAGGTTTGCACCTGCAAGGTTTGCTCTTTCTAGGTTTGCACCCGCGAGATTTGCTTGTTTCAAGTTTGCTCCAGTCAAATTTGCCCCGATTAATTCCGCATTGGATAAGTTTGCCTGCTCAAGATTTACCTGAGTTAACATAACTTGCAACAAAGAGGCTCCCGATAGGTTGAGTCCAGCTAAAGACTTTGAGCGCATTCGGGTTGCGAAGGCATTCTTGTGTAAAACATCTGTCCTAGCAATCAACAGGCTCAACGCTTCTGGGTTGAATTCTGTCAAAATGGCTGGATTGCCGCAAGGCCAAAAGGGGACTTTTACTTCTCGGTAACAAGCACAAAGCAATAAAAATACATTTAGTCCCACCGCAGCATTTACCTGCTCGACATTAACAGGGTTTTGCAGTGCGTGAAAATAAGTCAAAGCTTTGTGCGCTATACCCTCATCTAACCAACGGCCTTGACAGTAGGCACGCCAGAAAAGCAAAAGACGTTGAAACAAAACTTCAAACAAAAATTGGTGGTTTTGACCTCGTCGCAACCCCTCTAAGGCGAGTTCTTCAACTTCCTCGCTGAGGATGCCGTAACCGAGTAAATTATAAAGGTGCTGAGCCACACTACTGGGAGAATCAAGAACGAAAGTGAACGTACCGTAAGCATCTTCTTGACGCTGAGTTAACATCTCTAACTCAGCAGCAAGAGCCTCAGCACAAAGATATTCTCCTAACTTGATATGTGAAAACTCAATTAAATAACTCTGCGCCTCCGCGCCTCTGCGTGAGGATTTGAAATCTTGAGTTTTAAAGTAAAACCTTGGTAAGGTATGAAATTTACCAGTTAAATTGATTTGATGGCGTTGCGAGTGTAGAATTTTAAGAGCGATCGCTCGCATCTGCTCTAGTAAATCTTGGGGATGACGACCAGCGAGTAAATTAGCGATCGCTTCTGGAGTCCTGTGGATATGATCTGACCCTGAGCGCAGTAGCATCGTCTTAATACCGCCAGTTAGTGGATAACCCAACAACCATCGACTCAAGCGATGGTTAATTTCCCATAGCAGCGCGGCGTTAGTTTTACCAGCTTGTAATAGTTCTTCATCTAATAGTCCATCACGGTGCAAAATGCCGAGCAAATGCAGCATCAGGGGTTGACGCAGAAGAGTAGATATTTCTGGGAACTTTGATGGACTAGCAAATAATCCTGCCTGTTTTAAAAAGGTAAAGAAGTTTTGAGCGATAGGCAAAGATTGTACTATTGCCCACTGCTGAAACCATTGTTTGAGTTCGTCTACCTCCAACGGCTGAATGGTAATTCGCTTCAATGGCAGTGACAGTCTAGGGAAGATTTCTTGCAATGTCGTTGACCGACTCGTCAACACAATCTTGTGTCGGCGCTGAGACTGTAAGTTTAGTAACTGCTCGATAAAAATCGCCTTTGCTCTTATGCCCTGACTAGAAGCAGGCAATTCATCCAGGCCATCCAGCAGCAACAGACACTTAGGACTGTCTTGCTCCAACCAAGTTGCAAGGTTTGTATCTAAATTAAAAGGAAAAGCAGAATTCAGAGTTTGAGCTAAATCACCGTATGTTACATCCCGCAGACTAATTAATACGGGCATCCATGTAGGATAAAGTTCCCGTGCCACCTGTGCCGCCCAAATTTGGCAAAAACTGGTTTTTCCATAATCAGGTTCCGACTCAATTACGGCAATAGTTTCTAAATCAGCTAGCTGTTGCTGTGCCCATGCCTTTAAATCGACTGGCTTAGTAATTTTTTTATCTTGCTCAGAATTATTTTCCTCCACTGGCAAACCTGTGGGCGGTACATAAATATCCTTAAGTGCAAAGGATTCTATGAGTAATGGATTACTAAGGCTTTGAAGCAAACTTGCTCGGTAATATTCCCGGTACAAGTCAATTTTTTCCCCCACTGTAGAGCCAGAAGATGCTCCTGGGATGATGGAGTTGGGAGAAGAAATTCCCAACTGGACAAATTTTTGCAGTTGTGCTAAAGAGGCGGCATTCTCGCTAACAACCACCAGTAAGTGACCAGCAAGTGAGTTGACTAAACGCTGGGTTATCAGTTTAGCTTCGGGTTCCTCCGCACCATTGGCGACCAACCAAGCAATAACAGCATTGTTCATTTGTTGCACCAGTAATGAGTCTGCAACTGAAGACAGTGCTTGTTCAGCTTGAGTATCAGTCAATTTACCTGGGCTAAGAGTTTTCAGCAATCCCAGCAATTGAGCATCTTGGAGGGGTTTTATAGGAAGAGGTGGAGAGTTAATGCTAAATCCTTGCCCCCTTGTCTTCCGTTCGCGTAGCGTCCCGTAGGGAAGTTCCGACGCTCGCCGGCGTCCGGCGAGCGGACTTCTCTCCTTATCCGACAATAAGGGGATTGCTCGGTTTAACCAGGGTTTTTGCAAACTTTTTTCCTGATCTAGAACTACTCGCAAAGCCTGGAGATAGGCAATTTGAAATGCTAACCATGTGCCTTCATTACGTTTTAAAGGTTTTTTTTGGCTGAGATTACGTAACAGGCTTTCTGTCAACTGGGCAATGACGCTGATATCTTCCCAAGCATCCAAGGGCAATTCTAAGACCTCTACCAGAGGACAAAGATCAAAAGGCATAAGACTTTTGACCTCCATATCCTGAACAATACGGTAGGCGATCCCTGCCAATTGTCCTGCTGAAAATCCTCTAATTTGACTAATTTCGATGTAGCGTTCTGCCAACCAATGCCGAATACTCAAGTTCATTTAATTACACGTGGAATGGCTGCCTATGGCAATTATGATCCATTTATTCAGGTTGCAAAAACAGGTAACAATGGGGAGGACTAAGTTTAGTATCAAAGCTGTTTTCTGACTAGCAAAAAACAGTTTTATTTGAGCAGACTATGAGCGATCGCCCTCTGAAATTATTGCTAATCGACCAAGACCCGATCTTCCGTCTAGGACTGCGGGCAGCTTTGGACACAATTCCTGACTTGCAAGTGATAGCCGAGGTAGAAACTGATACCTCTGCCTTGCAGATTCTAGCAGAAATCGCCAAACAAGACCCTAAGCAAGTAAATTTGGTAGTTTTAGAATTAGGTAATGGTCGTACCACCAGTCAGCAGCTAGGTTTGCAGTTCTGTCGGCAACTGAGAGCTTTATACCCCAACCTGCCAATTTTGCTTTTTAGTTCTGTTCAAGAACAAGGAATACTGTTGGCTGCGAAGGCTATTGGTGTGAATGGCTACTGTGCCAAAGGCATACCTTTTTCTGAGTTAGTTGTCGCTATGCGAGAAGTAGCATCTGGTGGTTCCTATTGGTTTGTAGATAGTGGAAGTGTAAATTCACAAAATTCAAAACTTAGAACTCAGAACTCATCTCTCCCCTTCGCTAAGATCCGAAATAATTTGCGTTTGTCAGGAATTGGTCACATTGATGCCACCCTAGCGGCAGTAACAGCACAATTACAAGTCCCTGGACTACCACTACTAGATAGAGCAATTCTGGCTGGACAACGACGAGAACTGCTGGCATCTCGTTGGTTGCTCAATAAGTTATTGTCATCACAACAAAAGCGACAAGAACAACAGGGGCAATTTATCCCAGATGCGTCGCCTTCGATTTCTCTAAGTAGTGCAATTGCTAGCTCAGAGCAAATACCATCTCTACTTAGCCCAAGAGCACTACAATCTGCTTTATTTTCATCTTGCGTTACCAAACTCCAGTTTCCTTTACAAAATGTTACAGTTGTGCCTTTGGAAATTGAGATTTTACGCGAAGATAAAAAACGAGAATTACTTTATCTGATTCTGCAAAAATTAGCTGAACAATTGGATGACTTGCGCGTTTCTCAAATTGAAATTAATCAATTATATGAGGTGAAAAGTACCTTATTAAGCGATTTATGGCAAGCCGCAATTACAGATTTTTTTGGAAAATTTTCGCGGGTGCGAGTAGGCAATGAGGATATAGAGATTGTAAAATACTTGTTGCAAAATACAGAGATTGTCCAAACGGATATTCTTAATAAAATCCCGTTAGTTGTTGAATTGTTTGCTTATCTACTATTTCAAACAGAACTACGCATTGATAATGCTTCTTATGCACCATTTAGCGCTGAAGCCAAATCCCAAGCCTTAATGATTTTAGAGAATTTGTTGATTCAGGTAGCGAATGGCGTATTGCAGCCACTACTGAATTCATTAGCAGATGTAGAAGCGATTAAGCAAAGTTTTTATTGTCGCCAATTGATATCAACACGGGAGATTGAACGTTTTAGAAATGAATTGTCATGGAAATATCGTTTAAACAGTTATATAAATGAGCCAAAAGCAATTTTTGAAAGCCGCTATGCTCTATTTGTCATTGCACCTCGTGGTATTGCCGAAACTTCAGTTTATGCTCCTCGAAATAAGGAGTTAGCACAACTTTCAGGTATTCCTTTAGTGGTGACACTGATTCTAGAATTTAGGGATGCGATCGCACCTCGTTTGCGATCGCTGGTAAGTTTTTTAGGCAGTGGTATTGTCTTTATTCTCACTCAAATAATAGGACGAGGTTTAGGTTTAATTGGTCGTGGTATTCTCCAAGGTATTGGCAGTGTTTCATTGACAGAAAAAAACCTCCGAAGAAATAGCGATCGACCTAAGTGAAGAAGGGAGTCGTGAAAAGTTAGATCCCAGACTTCTTTGAGAAGTCGGGATCTGGATACCTAACAACATTCTCATGAGAGTTAGAGAGTTTTAATATTTTATACTAGGTTAACGATGAAACAATTATGTCCTCAAAAATACTTATAACAAATGAAACGCATAATTAAGAACATCTTAACTTTCTTGTCAGTATACTATGCCTATATGGTTGAGTATCGAGCAGAACTGATTTTATGGGTTTTGGCTGGATCTTTGCCAATTATCTTCATGGGTATTTGGATACAAGCGGCACAAGGCGGAGAGTTCGGTTTAACACCTGTAGATTTTGCTCGTTACTTTCTTACAGTTTTCGTTGTTAGGCAAATTACAGTTGCTTGGGTAATTTGGGATTTTGAAAGGGAAGTAATAGAAGGTAAGCTTTCACCCAAATTGTTACAACCAATAGATCCTGTGTGGCATCACGTGGCGTCTCATCTTTCCGAAAGATTGGCCCGAATACCATTTGTGTTGTTACTAATTACGTTATTTTTTTTACTATATCCTCAAGCTTTTTGGCTACCAAGTTTGGGGAAGTTTTTACTGTTTATATTGGCGGTGGCGCTAGCTTTTGTTTTGCGGTTTCTTATTCAACACACCTTAGCCATATTCGCCTTTTGGACAGAACGAGCTAGCGCTTTAGAAAATTTTTGGTTTTTGTTTTATATATTTTTGTCTGGAATTATTGCGCCTTTGAATGTCTTTCCAGAATCGGTGCGGGCAATAGTGCTGTTTACGCCTTTTCCCTATTTGATTGATTTTCCTGCAAGTCTTTTGGTGGGACTACCCGTAGATGTAGCACGGGGATTTTGGTCAATGGTAGGTTGGATATTAGTATTTTTAGGTGCGAATCGCTTACTGTGGCGTGCAGGATTGAAACGGTATTCTGGGATGGGAGCGTGAAAAATTAAAAATTAAATCAGAAATTCAGTTTTAATTCTTCACTGCCCAATTTTCGGGCGCGAGGCTGATTAATCGCTTGGTACTAATGTCTGCTGCTTTTGCCATAGAGAAGTGATGACCACTTTAGTAGTTTATAGCTAAAGAGGTGATCGCTTGGGGAACGATGTGTGTCTACTACTTTCTTTACGAAACTAAAGCTATAAATTACTTGGTACTGTTTTAAACCTTTCTGCTGAACCCAAAGAATAATCTTCTAACCTAAAATCAGCAAAAGGCTTCTCTTCTAACCTATTTCGTAGTGCTTCATCCAGAATTACATCTGCTGACTTTTGTTTGACACCAATAATTATAATACTTCGCTGATAGGCAGTTAAATCCTGGCTGGCTTGACAATTACTCCGCTGAAATTGACCCAAATTTAATAAGCGATAGCCTTTGATACTTGGTGTATTACTAAATAGTTTTTTTGCTAAAAATTGTATTTGTCGGGAACGTTCTAAAGCTATACGTTGTTCAACTCCTACATCACCTTTACAAGAAGCTGTACCTACAGAGATAATTTCACTAGGCTTTTTCATGATTTTCTGTATTTCTTCTTGTTCTATATTCAAGTTTAAAAGTTCCAGGCTAATAATTTGATCATTATATTTAACTTGAAAAGTGCTGCCTAAAAGCCATCTATATTCTACTGATAAAACAACTATATTAAATTCGGCAACTCTTCCCTGACTATCCCTACCTTTTTCATAAGGGAAATAATCAATCTTACCTTTTATTGTTGGAGATTGACCATAATTGGGATCTGAGGTTAACTTAGTGTGCCACAGTGTCAAAGCCATTATACTAACTAATCCTAAAGTTACTAGAAGCGCTGTAAAAATTGAAGCTAATGGCACTTTATCCAGTTGATTATGTTGGGGCAGTGAAGTTTTGTTAGTACTTATCAAAGTCAAATTTTCAGTCTTAAGACTCTCTTCTATATTCACAATTTCAACATTTATTTCTATTAATTGTTCTTCAATTTCTTCTAGGCGCTGCAAAATCTCTTCGGCATTGGCAGGACGGTTTCCTATCTCCAGCGTCATTAGCCAATCTATTAAATTCAAAAGCAAAGGTGAGATGTTTATAGCGTGATTTTGCCAGTGCAACAAATTGTAGTGAATATCATACATATCCAAGGGATGGTATCCCGTAAGTAAGAACACAAAGGTGCGTCCCAAAGCAAAGAAATCTGATTGTGGCACAGCTTGACCGCTCATTTGTTCTGGGGCGCTGTACCCAGATGACATAATTGCTGTCATACCTTTGCAGTTGCTAAGTTGAGTTGGGCAGGATTTAGCCATTTCTCTGGCAGTACCAAAGTCTATTAATACGAGTTCCCCCAAACTTTCTTTGGTAAGAGGACGAATTATGATATTGGATGGCTTAATATCTCGATGCAAATACTGCTGGCTATGGACTGAATCTAAAATTTTTAGTAACTGTTTTAACCAGGCTATAGCTTGTTTTTGGGAAATAGACTGCTGTTGCTTGAGCCACTGTTCTAAGTTAAGCCCGTCAATTTTTTCCATTGCAATGCAGTGCAACACCAAACCATTTCGGGTTTGATACTGGAAGTAACTATCCATGTTAGGAATGCCGGGATGATTCATTTTTCCTAGCACAGTTACCTCTTGTTGAAATAGTTCTACTGCTTCAGCCTTGCCTGATAGTTCCTCCTTGAGTACCTTGAGGATTTTAGGCGTATCTTGTTCGTATGCCTGATAAACTTTACTAAAACCTGTTTTGTCACTTAACAGGCGCATTACCCGATAGCGCCCTAATAATTCCAGCTGGGAACCACAACTTAAACAAAAGCGGTTTTGATCATTATCTTGGTGATTTGGTTTAGGGCAAACGGGATTGATACAAAGGCTCATGACTGGCTTATCCGTACTTGAAGGAGAGCGTAGACATATAGCGTCGTTAGACATCGCTCATCTTCATTCTTCTGTTCCCGTTCAGTAATCCCGTCCAAATAATAATGAGATTTTTCTCAACTTTGTTCTACTAAGAAAGCCGCTACAGTCCGGTTAAATGCTTCTGGTTGCGTCAAAAATGGCCAATGATTACCAGGAACTTGGCAGAGGCGTAAATTTTTTAGATAGGTTTTATAGGGTTGGAGTTGCCAAGATTGGCGGTTTAGACCGTGTTCTGGCTGCACGAAGAGAGCAGGAGTGTTAAGGGGAATTGTAAAACCAGGCACTTGCATGACTTCCTCAAAAATTCCATCGCGGGCAGCAAAAGTAAACTTGCTACCCCAACTACCATCGGGTTTTCGTTCTATTCCTGCAAGTAAAACTTGCTGCTGTAAAGGACTCCATCCTTGATATTGCTTTAACTGCTGCGCTTGTTGTTTTGCTTCCTCTTGACTGGCAAAAGGGCCCATGCTTTTAAGAAAAGGCAAGAAGCGATACAACATCGGAAAAGTTACCTTCAGAAAGCTAGGCATCTTCCAAATGAAAATCGGATCGACCAGAATCATACTCCGCAAACGTTCTGGATTTTTCCTTGCCCAGATAGCAGCTAATTTACCTGTCCATGAGTGACTGACAATATGAGCAAAAGACCATCCCAAATGATCCATTAGGGCTTCGAGATCTGCGATCGCACTCTCAAAACTATAATCTTTTATTGGCTTACTACTTTCACCATGACCGCGCATATCCGGCGCAACTATGTGGTAATCTGCCGCCAGGTAATCTCCCAAACTAGACCACACTAGGGCATGGTCAGCTAAACCATGCAACAGTAGTAAAGGTTCTTGACCTTGATTCCACTCTAAATAAGAAAATTGGATATCAGGTTTTGATAAAGTTTGACGTACAGGCATCATTGCAAGTCCACTCGTAGATATATAGCTTTGCGCTTATGGTACTGCGAAAAAACTCTCTTGCTGAATACGAGTCAACAGTCAACAGTCAACAGTCAACAGTTAACAGTAAACAGTCAACAGTCAACAGTCAACAGTCAACAGTTAACAGTCAATAGTAATTTAGTTATTTTCTCCCCAATCCTCAGTCAACAGTAATTTAGTTATTTTCTTCCCCAATCCCCATTGCCCCTTATCCCCAGAGGGGGCCCCGAGTTCCCCAATTCCCAGTTCATTCGTTACTTATCACCAATTTCATAGTTTGACGATTGTACTAATTGACACGAAATAATAAGGCTAATGAATGCCAAGATCAAAAAAAAGGACATCCCAAGGATATTGAAATTAATATGCCAGAAACACATCAATCAATTGCTCAGTATTACCACGAACGTACTAAATATGATCCTGAGACTCTTGCCTCTAAAAACCAGAGGTTAGACTGGGCTAAGCAGCCAGTACCTTTTAAAGAGTACAAAATTGGCTCTACTTTTGACCTCAAACCTTATATTCAAGAAAAACCAAAGGCATTTACTAATAACCAAGATGCTCAATGGTGGCAAAGATTATCACAATTGCTGTTTCGTAGTTATGGACTAACAGCAAGAATGCCTTCTATGGGAAGTGCGGTGTATTTACGAGCTGCTCCGAGTGCAGGCGGGTTATACCCTGCCGAGGTGTATGTAGTTTCCCGTGGAACACCGTTATTACCACCTGGGCTGTATAATTACCAGTGTCGGACTCATTCCCTGATGCATTATTGGGAAAGTGATGTATGGCAAACTCTACAGGCAGCCTGTTTCTGGCATCCTGCATTAGAAAATACTCAATTAGCAATTATTGTGACTGCGGTTTTCTATCGTTCAGCTTGGCGCTATGAAGATAGGGCATACCGTCGGATTTTTCTAGATACAGGACATCTGTTGGGTAATATCGAGTTAGCTGGCGCGATTACTGACTATCGGCCCCATTTAATCGGCGGCTTTGTCGATGAATCAGTAAATGATCTGCTTTATGTAGATCCGCAACAGGAAGGAGCGATCGCTGTTCTACCTCTGGCAGACTTGTTAGATATCAAACAAAATCTACCACTGGGATGTACTGCTTTACCTTCTGCCACCCAAACTAATTATCCGTCAATCCCTGATGGTGAATTACTGACATACTTTCATCAGCATACCCAGATCGAATCCGGAATAACGGGTAAGCTCAATTTACCAACGGTCAAACAAGAAAAATCTTTAGAGGATAAATATAATTTTCCTTTCTGTCTCAAAATTCCCACCGTCACCACACCCATGTATTGGGGAGAAAAGCTGTCAGAACTGGAAATTAACATGTACAAGCGACGTTCTACCCGCGCTTACAATGGTGATGATTTAACCTTTGATGAACTGAAGTCTTTACTTGATTTTACCTACCAGCCACAAAATTATATTGACCAAAGTTTAGATACTTCTCCAGATTACTTTGACCTCAATTTAATAGAGACATTTATTGCTGTCTGCGGGGTGAAAGGACTGGAGGCGGGATGCTATTACTACGCTCCTAAAGCGCAAGAATTGCGACAAATTCGGTTTAAAAACTTCCGACGGGAATTGCATTTTCTCTGCTTGGGGCAAGAATTAGGACGAGATGCAGCAGCAGTACTATTCCATACATCTGACCTGAAATCCGCGATCGCTCAGTACGGCGATCGCGTTTACCGTTATTTACATATGGATGCTGGTCATTTAGGGCAACGGCTAAATTTAGCTGCAACGCGCCTAAATCTTGGCGTCAGTGGTATCGGTGGCTTCTTTGATGACCAAGTAAATGAAGTTTTGGGTATTCCTACTGATGAGGCTGTTATTTACATTACGACATTGGGACGACCAAGATAAAACTAACCACAGAAAAAAATTTGGGCGGTGGCTGCCCTAGATACCAAAAGGGCGGTGAGACAGCGCTCATACGTGTCAACTTAAGCCCTAGCGAATGGAAAACTAATACCAATTCAATTAATGATTGCAACAAATCCTTTGGTAGAGACGTTGCATTGCAACGTCTCTACATGTTCTGTCTTTTGCACCCCCAACCCATATTAATTATCCTGTCGCACACCACCCACAACTGGCCTAACTTCAGAAAATGGATCTGTGCCCCCACTCCAGTTAAAGTCACTAATGCGGATGCTGAAACCGCCTAATTCCAGCACCGGATTGTATCGTAAAGTAATGCCATAGGTGCGGCGGCTATATTCTAAAAAGTAGTCAGTACTGCTCTCTCTACCTGTATCTAAGTTAACTGATGTCTGAAACCCTAAGCGAAATGGCCCATAAATTTGCTGCGAGATGCCAGCGCTTAGCACTTGGTTATCAACAGAGCGATCAAACAAAAAGGGCGATAATCCATTGTTGAAACCTTGGGAATAACTGATATTAAAGGCAGTATAGTCTAAGTACGGTCGAGAGAAATGACCAATTTGCCCTACCAAGCCAATTGTACCAATGAGGGTACTTTGGTTATCGCCATTGGTATAATAACTACTTGTGCCCGTGACACCCGCAACTGCTTGCAAGTAAGGAACAACGGGAGTGGCTGTGTATCGTAATCCCTCCGTAGCAGTTGGTGCTAATGGTTTTCCCTGCCACAGTAGCAGGCCACTATTGAGACTAACACTGGCTTGTACACGACCTAGGGAAATGCGATCATTTTCCCGGTCTGGTTCTAGCAAGTCGAGGCGATCGGTGTTGGCTTCAATGTACTGAGCGCCTCCTTGGTAACTGAGGTTGATACCGCTGTTACCTAAAGGAATTATTGGAGAGGCGATCACGCCGCCAAGACTACTCTGGACTGTTTGAAAACCTAAAGTGCCATTGTAGAGGCGATCGCGGTAACTATATTCTAAATTTAATATATGGGGATTGGGAGCGCCTAATGTCTGGCGCAATCGCAAACTTGCCCGTAAGTTCTCGTCCACCTTATTCAAGTCAAAACTAGTTAATTCCCCAGAACCCTGAAGTATAGCTGTTGGACTCAAAACAGCATTCAGTTTTGTTTTCGCACCCAAAAGCGCGGCTAAGTCACCAGTCCCTTCTTGTACAAGTTTTTGCACAAAAAATTGAGGCGTAATAGTCAAGCTTGCTTGATCTGTATTGATTAGTGAAAAACCACGCTCAAGAAACAAACCACCCCGCTTATCTCCATCAAAGCCAGGAGAAACGATTGCGGGGGTAACTTCCCGTTCCCGACGGTCGAGGGTCTGCTGATCTACTGGGATAGGTACGGTAAGATTTTGGTCAAATACTAAACGTTGCCGCTGCGTGGTGATCCGGTCTACTAAAGGCGCTTCTCTTGTTGCAGTAACTTTATCTGCGCGGATCTCTAGCTCTGGAGGTGAAAAGGGGTCATTGGTGATCCGCACATCCCTAGCTTGCCAGCCTCGCGGGTAGAAATCAATTTGTTGAGCTTCAAACCGCAGCCGATTTACTACACCCCCGGCTTTTGGTGGTGGGACGTTCCTAGCGTCTGGCTGACCACCTAACACAAAATCAATTCCTCCAGGACTGCTCACACCTGAAAGGGGTTGATTGGCTCTAATGCGATCGCTCGGCGGACGCCTTGGAACTCCACCCGCAGTTATATCTGTGCCAGAGAAAGCAAAATCTGTTTGCGCTGTGGGTACGTAAATCTCGCCCGCGCCATTATACAGCTCCCCACTATCTTGAATAAAGTTATAGGTAAAGCGTTGTCCCCGCAGCACTTGATCGCCCCTTGTCAAGGCTACATTGCCTTCGCCCACGGCAATTAAGTTGTCCAAATTGACTTGCAGGCGATCGGCATCCACAACTGCCCCATCAAATCGCACCACCACATTACCCTCGGCTGTAATAATTCGTCGTTGCTCGTCATACTCCTGCCGATCTGATGTTACTTCTACAACTCTTTGTACTGGTATGTTAGTAGGTGCTGATGTACCAGGTGGTTGATTTTGTAGCTGATTGGTATTGTCATCCGGCTTTACAGGAGTTGGCGTTTGCGTTTGTGGTATTTGCGAATTGAATTCTATGGTAATGGGCTTTGAAGGCTGGTTGGTCGGGTTGCGAGACTTGAATTCTACAGTATTTTTGACTACTTGAGAACTCGGTGTATTATCGACAGCAGTTCCAGAGAGAGTGATTTTTCTGGCAGACTGTTGTCTAGCAACATCATGCTGTTTGGATTGAGTTAATTTTTCAACTAAGACTTGCGCTTCTGGCTGATATGACTTCTTGCTGTTGGTGATGATTGGCGCAATTGGCGGCGCATCTGGGCTACTGTCTTCATGAGAATCAGAAGCTTTAACCTCCTGCATAGGATAACCAACTGTCAGTGGTTTTCCCAAAAGTGCAGCACTCTCAGAGGTACTGAGCGGGGAAAATTCTGGCGGAAAAGTTTCTGGGGTATTGGGTGCAGATAGGATTTCGGCAACTACCGAGTCATCTTGAGTTGCATTGATGGGAGTTGGCAGCCGATAACTTCCCGTGTTGCTCGCAGGTGCTAAATGAGGCAAATCCTTTTGCTGCTTAGATTTGTCTTTGTTTCCCTGCGTCCCAGCCTCAGCTTCTCCAACTGAGGGAAACTTTGCCTTACTAGCAGATGATATGGGATTTGCAGGTTGTAAAGGTTCGAGGAGGAGAGGCGGATCGGGCGGCAGAACTGGATGAAGCATACTTGAACATAATCGAGCTAACAAACAGCCAAGTGGCCACCGGAAGGATAAATATACAGACTTTGCCTTCCAACTTTCGCCTTCTGCCTACCTGCAACAAGCTATCCGAAGGAGGATACTGCATTGTGCAAAGAAGTTGGAGCGGCAAAAGCTGCTCCAAACTTTGGAGGATTCCTGAGCCACTGTATTGCTCTTGCCTTTGAGAGTTTTAGACGCCCAAATAATAATAAGTGACGTCTAGTTTTGGGCTAATCCCTTCTCACACTCCCAAAGAGAACTTGTGGAGTAGGAATAGCAAGTAAGTGTGGCGTCTAGGAGCTTCCGCCTTCAGTCGGCAGTCGCGGATTATTTGTCGTTTTTTTACTCTGCATCCCGGCGGCCTGGGTTACGAGCTGGATCGTTCGACAAAAATCCGAAGACGAAAATAGCCACAAACAAGGCAACAACAATATAAACAGCGATTTTTAAAGTCACCATAGAAATATCCCCAAGGGTGTCAAAAAGAAGCTTTCTCTCAATTTCTGCAATGCAGAAAAGATAGCTCCTTTATATTACCCAAATCTTGTCCCTTTTTTGGAGGACTCCGATGAGAGGAGAACCCTTCACTTCGCTCAAGAGTAAGCTTGGGTAACTATCTTGCAGTAACCCATAGGGTTTTAGTGTGTGCTTGGCTTTTGTTTGGGCGCTGTGCGTGGGTTGTCTAACTTGTAGATGCCTTTAACAAAGAAGTTGTGGACTAGTGACTCTTGTGACGTTAAATGACGATAGAGGTTTCCCAGTCTAGACATAAAGCAGCTTGTGTTTCAGACATCGCTGCTAGAACATAACACATTTAATATTCTGTGCCCAATTTTCATATAGTAGGGTGGGCATTACAATGCCCACCCTACAAGCAAAGAAGTATTTACTGTCGTCTACTCTCTTGAAAACCTTTGTAAGTCTACGATTTCTCAGCCTGGAGTTTTGCCATATCTTTACTAATTCGGCTTTTGATAACTTTCGCAGGTAAACCTACAGCTACAGAGAAGGGAGGAATATCTTTATTAACAACTGCTCCAGCACCAATAACACTACCCTTGCCGATAGTAACGCCATCTAATACTGTTACTCCGTGCCCTAGCCAACAGTCATCCTCAATCACAATTCCTTTGCGAGTAACACCTTGGTATTTAATAGGCTCTATTGGATCTGCAAAATTGTGATTATTGGCATATATTCCTGAGTGGGCAGCAATCATACAGTGCTTACCAATTTTAATGTCTCCTGGCCCCTCAATACAAACGTCTGGCCCGATGAAGGTGTCATCATCAATGTGTATACAAGTGTCTTCCAAACACCCTATATCAACATTCCGCTCGATCGCTACTCCATTTCCCAGAATAACTTTATTATTTTGGTGTCCTTTTCCATCTACCCTTACACCTTTGAAAATATATACACCATTGCCGATTTCAATACAAGAAGTTCCCATAAACTCTACGCCATTTTGAATATAAACAGGGCTACCTACCTGAGCAAAAATACTACGATATCCCAAATTGCGTAACTTTGCTCCTAGAGCAATACTAGGAATCTCTCCTAACAAAGTGGTGACTAAAACTTCTTGCAGGCGTTGCCATTTTGAGGAATTGTTCTTGTGGTTCATGGCTACATACTCTCAATAAATTTCTGCTGGCAGTATTGAACAATTTTTCTATCAATAGCTTTTCTGCTAATACTATTTGTCTTAGTATTTTTAACCTATAACTTTGGTTAGCAGTTACAAAAAATCCCAATATATTTAGATGGTTTTCTAAACATTTAGAAAACCAATAAGTCAAGGTTTGACTAGATGAGAAATTCTCTACTTCAATGTTGTTTAATTTCTCAATTAGTATGCATAATTGCCTAGAAGTGCCAGAAACTCTCGTACCAGTATTTTTATAGCAAGGTACGCAACAATATTGTTTCTTAATGACCAGACAAAATTAACAAAGCAATATTAGTAGATTGCAAGGACAAACCTTGGACTATTAAATTTTCAAATGGGAAAATTTTTGATTGAGACAAGCTATTGTTTCGCTTTTCCGTAAAATTTGAAAAGCTTATTATACAACTACCTATAAAATTATTCGCCTTGATAGTACTTTCTATTAGGTTGTTTTAGTCTTTTAAAACAACTCAGTTCAACAAGCTATTTTTCAACAACAGTACATCTATCTAGACTATTTCAAAGACCAAAGAAAATTACTGTCTAGCATCACAATGTAACTATTGTTGGATTTTTATAGGTGTTTTTGCCGAAATAAAAACTAAATTAAGGTGGATTATCTCCCACTTCAGCCATCACATTAAAGTTAACCATCGGTGCAAACAAGTAAGCGCTTCCCCGACTGCTATGACGGCTTTCTTGCAACGAATTTCTAGAGTATGCTGCTCCAATCATGTTGCACACTGATGATTTACAAACTAACCAAATCACGCTTGTAATTACATGAATGGCTTTTAATAACAAGTTGTTTTTAACGATAACACATTTTATTTTTAATGGAGCAATCTTAAAAATTTAAGTTGATTTCAATATTGCTTATGTATAAAAAACAATAGTTAAATAAATTTTTAACTCTGGCGATCGCAATCATAAAATAATTTTATATTTACAAATAAAAACATTGAAATATTCTATCTTCTAACTTAATTATTGTCTAATCAGATACAGATACTATTGGTTTAACTTTATTAATTGATGTAGAAACGCGAAAACTCAGATAAATTTGTATAAAACCAGTAATTGTGAGCCAATCAAGGCGATCGCTGACCAAGTTACAACCTGATACAGTCAGTACTTACGTATAGTTTACTAAAATCTCATGCCATAAGTCGATGAAAAAAATAAAAGTGAAAGCTATTTAGATAGAGCGGTTTCATAGCTTGTTTTGTCTATATTTTTAGTGCTGTTTATGCAAGCAATTCACTGATTCCACGTTACACTCAAAATGATATTTACGATACTTTTCACATCTTTATTATCAAAAAGCCAAAAAGGTAAAAGTTTTCGCTTTCTTATTATGCATATTTGACAATTTGTAAATCACCCGATCGGATGAGCCAAGCGGGTGATGTGTGCTTGGCACTGCCCATTATAGATTTTATTTAGAGGAAACTTAGACACATCTTAACTTCCAAGAGAAGTCTACAAAATAAAAAATACTCAAATCTAGGTATCGGTTTCAACTCACAAACTTGGTTTAAATTATGGTTTTAATTAAAGAAATTGTACAAGAAGCTCTAACTACAGGCTATCTAAGCGTTGTAGCCGAAGACCAGATGCGAGTGCTTATTCAAACTAATTATGATTCAGAAGACCTAGATGCCTGGATCATCTTGCAGCGAGCCGTTGTTACAGGTGATGTTAAACAAGAGTCGCGTCGAAAAAAACCTTCTCTCTCTTCTAAAGGTAAAAACGCTTCATCAAATCTCAGACTTGCTTATCAAATAGCAGCAGAGATTGCTGGTGCAGCAGCTATGGCTCTGACTATGCCAAAAAATAGCAAAGATCAACCTTCATTAGGTGCATAAAAGATTACATAAATAAGCTATTTTACTGAAGTAAGATTGAGCTTTGAATACTAGCCGTTTCACAATACAATGTATTTTTCTTAGTGTATTGAGTCTTAGTGGTTAAAAAGTTAATTTTTTAACCATTAAGGCACTCAGGTGAAAATCCCAAAATTCGAGAAATTTTTTGGGTTTTTTAGCTGTATTGAAAAAGCTAGTCCCATAAGCTTCTTCTCTAATACCTTTATTTAATCAAATATAATTTTCTTAAAAAATAATTAAAAATTTAACTTTTGACTGAAGTAGCAATCGACTGCTATCAACTTCAAATAAAATTCTATTGAGCTTTTGAGCTAGGTATCTCTCCACTAGCAATTGCCAATATAAATCTCAAATAAATATAAAGATTTATTTGAGTGTTAAATGTTACCAAATTATTAAATTTAAATATAAAAAGCATATAGCTGAGGGTAACGCATAGAACTATAAACACCCTTGGTGTAAACTATAGCAACGAGGAGAAGAATAATTCTCAATGCTTAACAAAGTCATAATATCCTCACAAACACAGTATAAAGAATTGGCAACATTGGGTAAAGACAGTAAACAATAACCTTAGCTAAACTTGGAGTTTTGCCAACCTATGCAGCCAATTCGTACATTTAACGTATCCCCTTCACTTCCGCCGCGACTCGAACCGCTGCGGCGGCTGGCATATAACTTGCACTGGGATTGGAACGTTGAAACTAAAGATTTATTTCGCCGCTTAGACCCCGATCTATGGGAGTCTAGCCGTCATAACCCAGTGTTAATGCTGGGTACTATCTCTCAAGCAAGGCTTTTGGAAGTTGTCGAAGATGAAGGCTTCCTCGCGCAAATGGATCGAGCTGACCGTCAGTTAGAAGATTATTTGCAAGAGCGCACCTGGTATCAGAAACAACGAGGACAGACGCCAAAAGAATGCTACGCATATTTTTCGGCTGAATTTGGACTTGTAGATTGTTTGCCCGTTTATTCTGGAGGTTTGGGCGTTCTGGCAGGGGATCACCTCAAATCAGCCAGTGATTTGGGGCTACCGTTAGTTGGTGTAGGTTTACTGTACCAGCAAGGCTACTTTGCTCAGTATTTAAATGCCGATGGTTGGCAACAGGAACGTTATCCAATTAACGATTTCTATAATATGCCCCTACATCTGGAGCGCAATCCCGATGGTTCAGAATTGCGGATTGCAGTAGATTATCCAGGACGTAAGGTATATGCCAGAGTTTGGCGCGTACAGGTGGGAACTGTGCCGCTATATCTGATGGATACTAACATTGAACCCAACAAAGCTTACGACCACGACATCACAGATCAACTGTATGGTGGCGACATTGACATGCGTATCCATCAGGAAATCATGCTGGGGATCGGTGGTGTGCAAATGCTCAAAGCTTTGGGGCTGAAAGTCACCGCCTACCACATGAATGAAGGTCACGCGGCCTTCTCCGCTCTGGAGCGTATCCGCCTCCTGATCCAAGAAGAGGGGTTGAGTTATGCTCAAGCTAAACAAGTGGTGGCTTCCAGTAATATCTTTACCACCCACACGCCAGTACCAGCTGGAATTGACTTGTTTGCTCCCGATAAGATGCTGTACTACCTGGGGTACTATGCAGACATCTTTGACTTACCCAAAGAGCAATTTTTAGGGTTGGGGCGTGAGAATACAGGTGATTTATCTGGGCCTTTCAGTATGGCGGTACTGGCTCTGAAAATGGCGACATTTTCTAACGGTGTAGCGCAGCTACATGGTGTAGTGTCGCGGCAAATGTTTCAGGGCTTATGGCAGAAAGTGCCAGTAGAGGAAGTGCCAATTGCCGCAATTACCAACGGTGTACATGCTCGTAGTTGTGTCGCCAAATCAACTCAAGAGTTGTATGATCGCTATTTAGGGCCAAATTGGTCATCAGCACCACCAGATAGCCCATTGTGGGATCGAATGGAAGCTATTCCTGATGAAGAGTTGTGGCGGAATCACGAACGCTGCCGACTAGACATGATTTTGTACGTGCGGGAGCATTTGGTCAAGCATTTGCGCGATCGCGGTGCTTCTGCCTCAGAAATCGTTCAAGCACAAGAAGTTTTAGATCCTTACGTTTTAACTATTGGTTTTGCCCGTCGCTTTGCCACTTACAAACGTGCTACCCTGTGGATGCGCGATTTGGAACGCATCAAGCGGCTTTTACTAGGCAACAAAGACCGAAAAGTACAATTTGTGATCGCCGGTAAGGCACACCCCAAGGATATTCCAGGGAAAGAACTTATCCGCGACATCAATCACTTCATCCACGAACAACACTTAGAAAAACAAGTGGTGTTTGTTCCCAATTACGATATTCACATCTCCCGGTTGATGGTAGCAGGTTGTGATATCTGGTTAAACACACCACGTCGTCCACGGGAAGCCTCTGGTACCAGTGGGATGAAAGCAGCAATGAACGGATTGCCGAATTTAAGTGTACTAGATGGTTGGTGGGATGAAGCTGATTACGTCCGCACGGGTTGGGCGATTGGTCACGGAGAGAATTACGACGATCCCAATTACCAGGATGAAGTAGAAGCAAATGCTCTCTACGAATTGCTGGAAAAGGAAGTTGTACCGCTATTTTATGAGCATCGGGATAGTGATGGCTTACCTCGTCCGTGGGTAGCTAAAATGAAGGATGCAATTCGGTTGAATTGTCCCTTCTTTAATACAGCGCGGATGGTAGGAGAATATGCTGGGCGGGCTTATTTCCCAGCCAGCGATCGCTATCATACCTTGACCGTTGATAACTATGCCCCGGCTAAAGAACTAGCTGCTTGGAAAGCAAAATTGGGCGAACACTGGTTCAACATCAAAATCAAAGATATTGACGTATCAGCAGCTTCGGAGATTGAAGTTAATCAAACTGTTGGCGTCAAAGCTAAGGTTGACTTGGCAACTTTAACGAATAATGATGTGCAGGTGGAACTATATCAGGGTGCGATCGATGCCAATGGTGACATTGTTAATGCCCTACCCGTGGTCATGGATTATCAAGGAGAGGATACACAAGGATTAAGCATTTACACGGCTGATATCATTTATACCACCTCTGGTTTGCAAGGCTTGTCTTTGCGTGTATTGCCGAAAAATCAACACTTAGCTAATCCTTATGAACCAAGGTTAATTGCTTGGGCAGAGTAAGAGGGCTAAGTGCTGAGTTGTTATTTAACTCTCAGTACTCATTACTCGGAACTCAGCACTGATTTGGGGATGACAATGTAACCAGTGGTGCGATCACCTAATACTAAGTTACGTTGCTCTCCCCAATACCACCAGTGTGCTGCTACATAAGCGCAGATCAGACTATCTAGTTTGTCTTCAACAGCTTTGAAAGCAGCACCATTAGTAGGAATTTCAGGAAGAATCAAACTGCTAAGGCATAAAAAAGGTTCGAGGGTGGGTAGGATATTAAAAATGTAATTGTAGAGTTTGATTAATTCTAAGCGACGCTCACCTAGGCGTCCTTTTTTATATTTGAGGATGCGTTCTAAGCCGAATAAATTAACTATAGCGGGATGAGGAAATACTTCTATTTGATATCTGCCAAGTTTTTGCACTTCGATAATTGGTGCATGTATAAAACCACGAGATTCTAATTCTAAGCCAAAGTTAACAGTGCGTTCTGCAAAGGCTAAATTCTGATTAGCTGGGTAACATCCCGCGTGATATTTGCCAAAGTGCTTGTGGCTGAGTTTGTCTGGGAGGCGGCTCCCGGTAGCGTTGGGGATAAGGGTAGGTGCATCTACAGCAATAATGGCTGGTTCCTCTGGTTGTACGCATGTATCGAGCCATCTGAGGATATCTGCAATAGCTTCTTTACGATCTAGATCTAGTAGTTGCAGTTGTTTATCTGTCCATTCTAAGCAGCATAGTCCACTTGGCTGGGATTTCCACCCTAAGTCAATGCCAATAAATTTCATTACTGTAAACCTAAATGTGCGCTAATTATCGCACTTTTTTTGGAGGTAAAAAAATTACCCTTTTACCTAACGCTACTCCTTTTTGAATCAATTAGCGGAATTCTGTCGCTGGATAATCATTGCAGAGATGATTGCTAAATTACACTAATCCTAGTCTTCCTCAGTTTCTATACGGATATTGCGATCGCAGCAAATCTAAATTCCTAATTACTTAGCAGTATTACCGCTACTGTAATTAAACTCAATAGACATCTCAAGATGTAGAGACGTAGCACTGTTACGTCTCGACAACGATTTTGGGTAATACATAATTAATTTCTGGAGATTTCTAATGGCGGATTTGTGGAGTGTAAACCTGCCAGTTTCCTGCCTCCCAAACTAAACAGCGAGTTGCCCTAGAAAATGTCAAAATTAAATGAGTTTTGCGTAGGCGCTTCCTCTTGCAAAGAAGCAAGTTACGTGGAGAGAAGTCTGAACGGAGTTTCCTCCAATTAGAACTTCGGGAGTATCTCGTACAGAGGTGACTTGTCGCCAGACATCGCCACTTTACATAGCGCGGATTTAAGATAACTAAAGTTGAAATTTATGGGCAAGCAGCGTGTTCTTTCTGGAGTTCAACCAACGGGCAATTATCATTTAGGTAACTATTTGGGAGCTATTCGCAACTGGGTAGAAGGCCAGAGCGAATACGAAAATTATCTTTTCGTAGCTGATTTACACGCGATTACAGTCCCACAAGTGCCATACGACTCAACACGCTTGGCATCCGATACCTACACCCTCGTTGCGCTTTATCTAGCTTGTGGTCTTGATTTAGATCATTCCACCATTTTTGTGCAATCCCACGTTTCCGCCCACAGTGAACTCACCTGGTTGCTCAACTGTATTACCCCTCTAAACTGGCTTGAAGACATGATCCAGTTTAAGGAAAAGGCTGTCAAACAGGGAGAAAATGTAAATGTCGGTTTGTTAGACTACCCTGTGCTGATGGCCGCTGATATTTTGCTTTACCAAGCCGATAAAGTACCAGTAGGTGAAGACCAAAAGCAACACTTGGAATTGACACGGGATATTGCAGCTCGGTTTAATCATCAATTTGGCAAACCAGATCAGCCAGTGTTGAAGTTACCAGATCCTTTGATCCGTAAGGAAGGGGCAAGGGTGATGAGTTTGGCGGATGGTACGCGCAAAATGTCAAAGTCCGATCCTTCTGACTTAAGCCGGATTAATTTACTTGATCCACCAGACCAAATTCAATACAAAATTAAACGATGTAAAACTGATCCAATTCGTGGTCTAACTTTTGATGACCCAGAGCGCCCAGAGTGTAATAACTTGTTAACACTGTATATGTTGCTTTCTGGTAAAGCCAAGGAAGAGGTAGCAGCCCAATGCCAGGATATGGGCTGGGGACAATTCAAGCCATTGTTGACAGACACGCTCATTGAATCCCTGAAACCAATACAAGAAAAATATCAAGCAATAACAGAGGACAAAGGCTATCTAGAGTCTGTGTTGCGTGATGGACGGCAAAAAGCCCAGGCGATTGCTAACCAAACTCTGGCACAAGTGAAAGCTGCTTTAGGTTATTCTGTGCCTCTGTGAGGTTTCACTTTCTGGTGCTATATGTTATGGGTGTATCCAGAGTCAGAAATACTCAATGTTATGCTTGATACGCAAAAACCAACTTATTTGACTGCCTTCCAAACAGCTGCGAAAGAAGGCAAATTCCTGATTACTGCCGAGGTTGCACCGCCAAAAGGTGGTAATCCAGAGCACATGATATCAATGGCGGCGACCCTTAAGGGGAGGGTTCATGCCGTCAATATTACCGATGGTAGCCGCGCAGTGCTACGGATGTCTTCATTGATAGCTTCGGCAATTTTATTACAAAACGGGATCGAGCCGATTTGTCAGATTGCCTGCCGCGATCGCAACCGCATTGGTCTGCAAGCTGACCTAATGGGCGCTCATGCTTTAGGTGTCTATAACATCCTAGCCTTGACTGGCGACCCAGTAAAAGCAGGCGATCACCCGGATGCCAAAGCCGTCTTCGACTTAGAAGCTGTACGATTACTACAACTGATTCGGAAGATGAATCAGGGTATTGATTGCAACGAAAAACCTCTAACTGATGGAGCACTGGAATTATTTGCTGGTGCAGCAGTAGATCCGCAATGTGCCAGTTGGTCAGGTTTACAAAGTCGATTTGAACGCAAAATCGAAGCCGGAGCGCAGTTTTTCCAAAGTCAATTGATCACAGATTTCGAGCGACTAGAAAAGTTCATGGATAAAATTGCAGCTGGTTATAAAAAACCGATTTTGGCTGGAATTTTTCTGTTGAAATCTGCAAAAAATGCCCAGTTTATTAATAGGTGCGTTCCGGGTGTAAATATACCAGAGCACATTATTGATAGATTGGCACAGGCAAAAGATCCGCTGGAAGAAGGCATGCAAATTGCCGCCGAGCAAGTACAAATAGCACGACAATTGTGTCAAGGTGTCCACATGATGGCGGTGAAGCGAGAAGATTTGATTGCGCCAATTTTAGATTTAGCTGGAGTTGCGCCAGTTAATCAAATGGTATCAATCTAAATTAGGTGAACTATGCCTACGATGGTCTACGCCAACTCATTTTTGATCTGATTGGGGAGAGGGCGATCGCCCCTCTCCCACCTTTCAAAAGCTAAACTAGAAAACAACCCTTACTCCTGCAAAGGTAATCTTATGACCTCTGCAATCAATCCACCCACCGATCTCACTCCTTTCCCAGATCATACGCAGCTACCGGAATCAGACGGTACATTCGTGAAAAACTTCCAGGAACATCCGCAAAGCATTCTACTAACAGACTCGATTAAACCAATATTGCAAAAACGTCACCCCGATGGGCAATACTGTATTGGTCAAGATAGTGGTATCTACTGGCGCATGACTGACCCACCAGAAAAAGGCGCAGAAGCACCGGATTGGTTTTATGTTGGGAATGTACCGCCTTTGCTGGATGGACAAACACGAAGGTCTTATGTACTGTGGCGAGAGTTTATTGCACCGCTGATTGCTTTAGAATTTGTCTCTGGGGATGGTATTGAAGAAAGAGACAAAACTCCTTGGAAGGGGAAATTTTGGATTTATGAGCAAGTGATTCATCCGGCTTTTTATGGCATTTATGAAGTGAGTAAAGCCAGCGTGGAAGTCTATGAATTAATTGGTGGACAATATCAGTTATTAGCAGCAAATGAACGCGGGCATTATCCCATACATCCTTTAGGTGTTGAATTAGGTATATGGCAGGGAGAATATCAGAATATGGAATTACCCTGGCTGCGCTGGTGGGATTTGCAAGGTAATTTGTTGTTGACTGGAGAGGAAAGAGCAGAACAAGAACGCCAACGAGCTGATCGCCTAACTGCACAATTGCGATCGCTCGGTGTTGAACCAGAAGCCTAGATTGGCTGATTGGTATGAGAAAAACCCCTGTTGATTTGTACCGTATGGGAAATGCGACTTCTTCGAGAGGAGTTATTGAACGTGAATTTTTCTCTTAAAGCAATTCGGTTTATTGTTGAGGCGCTAGAATATAGGATTGAAGCTTATCAAAAGCAATTAAAGACAGAGTATTTAAATGAAGATGAAGTCTCAGACATTACCAATGACATGATGTTTTTGGAATCTTTGTCACAAGAGTTAAAGAAGACATTCCCAACAATTGCGCCACCCGTTTTTTAATGCGCTTAATGGGCGAAAGAGCGATCACTCGGCGTTGAACCAGAAGCATAATCCGCGAACACATCTTTATGCCGTGGAAAAGCGTTATGATCTCAAGCTAGATAGAGATAATCTGGATAATCGTAACTCGGTGCATGGGTTTAGTTGACTTTTCAGTGATAATTAGTTCATCGGCTTTGAGCCAGAGGGCGGCAGCAACATGAAGTGCATCCATAGCGGCTAAACCGTAGATACAGGCAATTTGATAAGCATCTTGTGTAATTTACTCCGAGTCTGTTGCCCAATAGCTAACAGCGCTGAAGAAGGGTTCGTAAAAGTCTGTTTCGTCTTGCTGTTGGTGATAAATTGCTTTGGGTAGTACTTCTAACTTGACAAATTGGCTCGATACAAATTCCCGATTTTCGTCATTGAGAATGCTGTTGGCTCGAATGCTGATTGAGTGAATACCCCCAAAAGCAGTGAGCAGAACCCCAGAGTCGATGTAAGTCTTCTTACGATTCACGGTATCCGCCCCGACGTTCAGCAAGCTCTTGTTCAATTTCTGCTTCGTTAAGTAATTTTATTCCAGAGGCGATCGCTTGCTGACGAATTTCCCACAGTTTCTTAGCTAAAGGCATTTGTGGAATATATTGGTAATGATTGCTGTTGCGTCTGATTCAGATTTCAGCGCTTCACCAATTTGCTGAATGTAACGTAATGCTTCTTGTTCAGAAAGTATTGGTTGGCGGCGATCAGCCAAACTCACCCCATCAACATACTCCATTACTAGACACCAATGCTCTCCTTCCTTAAAAGGTTCAGCAACCTGCACAATATGCTGATGCTTACACCTAGTAAGTTTTACCGCCTCCTGCCAAAACATCGTCTCCAGTCGTCCGCGTTCTGATTGGCTAAGGGACTTGAGCAAGTCATCATTTAAGGTCTTAACAACTTGGCGATCATTGTTACTCTTTCTTACCAAATAGGTGATGCCAAACCGTCCCCTTCCTAACTCTCTTTCAACAGTGTATTTTCCACCTTGCAATTTATCTCCAGTTCCCCAAGCCACATCTGCAACTCCCGAAATACTTACACCAATTTTCACACAATAAAGTCTGGGGAGCCTGAGCCTAGCTTTGACGCGCAGTGGCTTGTCGTCAAACATCGCCCTTATCTTCTCACTGTATTGCTAAACTAAAAAACAACCCTTATCCAGTGCAAAGGTGGCCTTATGACCTCTGCAACCAATCCACCCACCGATCTCACTCCTTTTCCTGACCATACGCAGCTACCAGATTCCAATGGCACGTTTGTGAAAAACTGGCAAGAGCATCCCCAAAGTATCTTACTGACTGACTCGATTACACCCGTTCTCAAACAATTACATCTCGATGGTCAATATTGTATTGGTCAGGACTTAGGCATTTACTGGCGCTTGACCGATCCCCCGGAAAAAGGAGCAGAAGCACCAGATTGGTTTTTTGTACCGAATGTACCACCCTTGCTAAATGGACAAACGCGGAGGTCTTATGTATATTGGCGAGAGTATATTGCCCCGTTGATTGTCTTAGAATTCGTTTCTGGTGATGGGAATGAGGAAAGAGACAAAACCCCGTGGAAGGGTAAATTTTGGATTTATGAGCAGGTGATTCGTCCTGCTTTCTACGGGATTTATGAAGTCAAAAAAGCTAGCGTAGAAGTATACGAATTCATTGGTGGACAATATCAGTTGTTACCAGCAAATGAGCACGGACATTATCTGATCGCACCTATGGGAGTTGAGTTAGGCATTTGGCCAGGAGTTTATCAAAATGTGGAATTACCCTGGTTGCGCTGGTGGGATTTGCAAGGTAATTTATTGTTGACTGGCGATGAAAGAGCCGAACAGGAACATCAACGGGCAGAACAAGAACATCAACGAGCAGAACAAGAACATCAAAGGGCAAAACAAGAACGCCAAAGAGCTGATCGCTTAACAGCGCAATTGCGATCGCTCGGCGTTGAACCAGAAGCCTAGGTCTTTGGCTTAAATGTGAGGTGCATAGACGCGGAGCGTGTCGTCAGACATCATTTTACATCTGATGAACCGCTACAAAATGCTTCATTATTTAACTTCTAAAGCTTGATATGCGATCGCCTATTAAACTAAATTAAAATCTCAAAAAGAGGTGGCTAAAAAACAAGCATACGAAGGAATGAAATATAAAAATTATGGCTCAAATCTTAGTTGATAATTTAGACCCCATTATTCTAAAAAAGTTAGAAACTCTAGCTAAACAACACGGTAGATCTTTGCAAGAAGAATTGAAACATATTTTACGACAAGCAGCTGAAACAGCGACGCACTATCACACTGGCGGCAATATGGAAAAAGCTAGAGAAGCAGTAACACGCGCTCAGGTAAGGTATACAGGAAAAACTTTCAGTGATAGTACTGAACTCATCCGCGAGGATAGAGAACAGTAAGTCAGTATGTTGTAGATGCAAGTATTGCTATAAAGTTGTTTGTGCTTGAAATCCACTTTGATGCAGCTCGGCGTTTACTAGCAAGTGGTCATACTTTTTTAGTACCGAATTTTTTCTTCCCAGAGGTGATAAACGTCTTGTGGAAACGAACGCGCCGCGGTGAAGACACGGCTGAAAATGCAAAGCAAACTTTAGCTGATTTAAATGCGGTTCCAGTAGAGGTGTATTTATCTCAGCCCTTGATGCCACTTGCCTTAGATATTGCGCTTCAGACAGATCGGGCGGTGTATGACAGCTTGTACTTAGCCCTTGCCATTACGCAAAAATGCCAGATGGTAACAGCAGACGAAAAGTTTTACAATGCGCTGAAAACCAGTACTTACGCCACTAATCTTCTATGGGTAGAGAATATTTAAAGAACTAGAGAGCGATCGCCCTTCCTGCCAAAAACACTGCGTTGCATAGCGGTGAGGCAGTACGGTGGACGGGTTCCCCGGCATAAAGGAACGGCGCTTGCGTAGCGTATCCGCAGGATTCACCCCTAGGGCTTGTCATTAGACATCGCTGGGTGTTGAACCGGAAGCATAATCTCTATAGATGTATATTTGTAATATTTTTGCGAGTGCTGCTAAAATTCACTCGTCTTATGCAGCAATTTAAAGTTACTCAAAATAATTAGCAGTAGTAACACGCATGATGGTACTAGGACTCCATATTTCAGAGTCACTGCTGTACACTAGCACATTCCGTCCCTTCTTCTCCATAAAACCGAAAAGCCGAGGCTATGATGATCATTACCTCTTTTTAGCAATTACTTTAATTGAAAGTTAAATTACTAAATCAATATGACCAATAGCTATGATACGGTACGGGCACTGCGCGAGGCGTTGAAGTTTTCTCCTGATAATGTACCTCTCAGGCAACATCTGGCAGATACGCTTCTCAGTCTTGGACAATTGGAGGATGCGGAGAAAGAGTACCGGCAAGCAATGCTGTTGGCGCGGGACGAACCACAGTTGAAACTGGGTTTAGCAAGGGCTTTTTACCAACAAGGAAAGCACAATCAGTCTTTGGTGATTGTGGAGGAACTGCTCAAACACTCTAAATGTCCAGCACTGGCTTACTTACTCCATGCTCGTTTGTTGCTAAATTCAGGAGCAGTACAGCAAGCGGTGAGTCAGTATCGCAGTGCGATCGCTCTTGATGCATCTATTGCTGATCCAGATTTTGCGGAACTCTTGGGTATTGGAGAGGACAGCCATACTAAAGATGTAGTGGAGGGCAAAGTCCGCGCGGCTAATTTTGATAACCTCGCTCTTGATGATGAAAAGCTGGAACGTCCGCAGATTTCTTTCCAAGATGTCGGAGGGATGGAGACGGTTAAAGATGAAATTCGCCTCAAGATTATTTATCCGCTGACGCAACAAGAACTTTACAAAGCTTATGGTAAAGCGATCGGCGGCGGTATTTTGATGTATGGCCCTCCCGGTTGTGGCAAAACTTATCTAGCCCGTGCAACTGCTGGCGAGATTAACTCGAACTTTATCTCTGTTGGCATTAATGATGTCCTAGATATGTGGTTAGGCAATAGTGAGCGGAATTTGCACGCCATTTTTGAAGAAGCGCGAGAAAATCAGCCTTGTGTAGTATTTTTCGATGAGGTCGATGCTCTAGCTGCCAACCGTACCGATTTGCGTCAAAGTTCTAGCCGCATGGTGATTAACCAGTTTCTCTCAGAACTGGATGGAGTCAAGAGTTCTAATGAAGGGGTGTTGATTTTGGCGGCTACTAATGCGCCTTGGCATTTAGATGCAGCATTTCGGCGTCCAGGACGCTTTGATCGCATTCTCTTTATCCCACCACCAGATGCTTCTGCTAGGGCAGCTATTTTACAGTTGCTCTGTCGTGGTAAACCTGTAGATAAAATTGATTATGAGCAAGTTAGCAAAAAGACAGAGCATTTTTCCGGGGCTGACTTAAAAGCTGTGATCGATTTAGCAGTGGAAAAAAAACTGCAAGAAGCGATGAAAATCGGCTTTCCTAAGCCGCTGGTGACGAGGGATTTAATTTCGGCAGCAGCGAACGTTAAATCTTCTACTAAAGAGTGGTTCGCCACAGCTCGCAACTATGCGCTGTATGCGAATGAGGGCGGTTTATACGATGATATTTTGAAATATTTAAAAATGTAATGGGTGTTGTACACTTTGAGCGGGCAAAGCTGTTATTAGAGCAATCCCGCTATCAGATGGCGGAGGAGGAACTGCGACAAGCTGTAGCCGAGTCTCCAAATGATGCGGGAATTCATGCGGTTTTGGGGTTGTGTTTGAGTTGTCAGCAGCGATATCAGGAGGCAACACTAGAAGTAGAAGTTGCGATCGCAATCGCTCCCGATTCGCCATTTCCTCACTATATATTGGGATATATTCTCTGCGAACGTCAGCAACTTGCAGCTGCCCAAAAAGCAATTCAAGAAGCAATTCAGCTCAACCCCTATCAAGCTTCTCACTTCGCTTTGCTGGCACGATGTCATTATCAGCAAAAGCAGTGGCAAGCAAGTCTGAAAGCAGCAACTAAAGGGTTATCATTAGACCCGGAAGATGTAGAGTGTTTGAATTACCGGGCCTTGTCACTGTCGCAATTAGGACGGGGAAAAGAAGCGATCGCCGCAGTTAAAGGAGCGATCGCCACTTCTCCCCAAGATGCTGCTTCTTACGCTAGTAGTGGTTGGATTTTGCTGTCCCACGGTGGTAGTGGTAGTCAACAGAAAGCTTTGGAATATTTTCGTGAAGCATTACACCTCAACCCCAATTTAGAATGGGCACGTCAAGGAGTTGTCGAAGCACTAAAAGCAAAAAACCCCATTTATCGGTTGATGCTGCGCTATTTCTTGTGGGGTAGTCGGCTAAATCATCGCACGCGTTGGGTATTCACTATTGGCTTATTTTTTTCCATGCGGATGTTGCTTGCCAGTTTTACCAATGCTGGTTTGACACCTTTGGTAGCGGTGGTGGCGATCGCTTATTTGCTGTTCGTCATCTTTAGCTGGATCGCTGATCCGTTATTTACCCTAATGTTGCGGTTTGATAGATTAGGACGCTTGGCACTTTCACCAGAGGAAATCCAACAATCTAATTGGTGGGGTGCTTGTTTTTTAAGTGCGATCGCATCCTGTATTTTATGGTTTTGCACCAAGAATCTCAGTGCCTTAATTAGTGCAAGCGTATGCGGCTTGTTAATGATTCCAATAGCGGCGACGTTTAACTGTGAGCAAGGTTGGACGAGAAGGGCAATGGCAATTTACACAATTATTTTGGCAACTTTAGGTATTAGCACGGTAATCGTATCAATTGCCAGCCTAGCCTTTTACCAAATTGATTGGTTGTGGTTTCTGCCGATGATCATATTTTTTCCTGGCGTACTTCTTTCTACTTGGGTTGCAACTCTACTTACAGGAATTATGCCGAAACGTTAAAATATGACGACTATCATTCAACTACCGAACCAGAGAGTGGAGTAAAAGGCGACACCGCCTCATATCGATACTCATCGTTAACAGATCCTTTGAAAAAGTCGGCATTTGTTCGTGTAAAAGTCCGCTTCATCCCAAGCGCCTCGACAAGGCGAATGGACGCGATGTTACGTGTGTCTATATCCACTGTAACAAAACTTACTCTATATTCCTCAAAAAGGTGTTCAAGCACACGTGAACATCCCTCTTTTGCATAGCCCTGTCGCCAAAACAGTGGGAAAATCGTATAAGCAATTGCTGCTGTACAGTTAGCATGTACTGTTGCTTGTAATGTCCCAATATACACCCCGGACTCTCGAAAACGGATTACCCAGTTTAACCAACCCTCTTGTCCGTCTGGTGAAAGCCTTGAGGATAAAGCAAGGTATCGACTTTCCACAGTCTGTAACGATATGGGCGGTGACTGTGGAATAAACTGGTAAAGTCTTTTATCTAGAAGTTGCTCGTAGATAACCGAGGCATGAGCTGGGACAAGCGGCTCAAGTAACAGCCGTGAAGTTTCTATAATTCGTTCGGGTGCGATTAATTTAATCATTAGACATCTGGTAAAAATCAATGTAGAGACGTAACAGTGCTACGTCTCTACTAAGCAGCCTAAGTTAAAAAGTTATGAAGGCTCTCCTCATTCTGATAAACTATGCATCATAGTCATCCAAAAGGCATAGTTGCTTATGCTTATTTGAGTGCCGACGTAAGGTTGTTCAACTAGTTAGCATACCTGTTTATAGCTAGCACATAGTGACTATATAATGATCAAAATTTTTGCTTCTGTTTACGCAAATATAAGGAGAGGTGGGGATGAATGCAAGCCTAATAATGTCTAACATCCTAAGCCCACCAGTTCTTTTCTTCTTTCTCGGAATGTCAGCTGTTATTTTAAAGTCGGATCTGGAGATTCCTCAACCTTTGCCTAAACTCTTCTCTCTTTATCTTCTACTTGCTATTGGATTCAAGGGAGGTGCTGAACTTGTCAAAAGTGGAGTTAGTCAAGAAGTTGTATTGACGCTATTTGCAGCCATCATGATGGCTACACTTGTGCCAATATACACATTCTTCATTTTGAGAATCAGACTTGATTTATACAATGCAGCAGCGATCGCCGCAACCTATGGTTCCATCAGTGCAGTCACCTTTATCACTGCTGGATCATTTCTCAGTGAACTTGGCATTAGTTTTAGTGGCTACATGGTAGCAGCTCTAGCCCTAATGGAATCCCCAGCCATCATTGTAGGATTGGTTTTAGTAAAAATATTTGATATCGATAAAGATGGTGACTTTTCTTGGCCAGAAGTTCTCAAAGAAGCTTTCCTTAATAGTTCTGTTTTTCTCTTGGTTGGCAGCCTGATTATCGGTGTGCTATCAGGCGAGAAAGGCTGGAAGTTGGAAGCACCTTTTACCCAAGAAATATTTTACGGAGTCCTAACCTTCTTTTTGCTAGATATGGGACTGGTAGCTGCTGGAAAAATCAAAGATCTTGGTAAAACAGGTTCGTTTTTGATCTCTTTTTCTATTTTGATTCCGATTTTAAATGCAACAATCGGGATACTTTTAGCAAAACTAATCGGGATGCCGCAGGGAAATGCGCTGTTATTTTCAGTTTTGTGTGCTAGTGCCTCTTACATAGCGGTTCCAGCTGCTATGAGGTTAACACTTCCTGAAGCTAATCCTAGTTTGTACGTAACTAGCGCTTTAGCGCTCACGTTTCCCTTCAATATCATTATTGGTATACCTTTATACTTGTACGGCATAAATTTGCTGTGGAGATGAGATTATGCACTCAGTAAAAAGAATAGAAATTATCGCCAATGCCGTTGAACTAGCAAAAATATTAGACGGCTTAGATAAAGCAGGTGTGCATGGACATACCATAATTCGGAATGTTGCAGGCAGAAGTCCGCATGGAGAAACTACAGAGCTTGATAATGTTTATATAATAGCTTTTTGCCTACCAGATCAAGCCAAACCTGTTTTGGAAATCATCAGACCTATCCTTAACAAGTTTGGAGGTACATGTTATCTTTCTGATGCGATAGAGATTAGATCTGTGCGGTGTGTTGCGTCTCTTTGATGATGTATCGCTGAAGCGATAGTTCACCTTGCAGGAAAATATTTATGAGTCGAATTAATGGATTTATTGGTAGGCGCGAACTTTTAAAGTTAGTAGGTTTTAGTGGAGTTGCAATGGCTATGCCCGCCGAAGGCATCGCAGCTACTACCATAAGTAGTGTGCCTTGGTATACTCAACCTGCTCTCGCTGCGGTTGCACAAGATACTGAGCCTGTTAGTCCTGATGCAGCACTCAAAAGATTGCTGGATGGAAATCAGCGGTTTGTGCAGCAAAAGCGTGAGTATCCCCATCAAACCCAAGCACGTTTGCAAGAAGTTGCCCAAGTGCAGCATCCATTTGCAACTATACTTAGTTGTGCTGATTCGCGGGTATCTGCGGAAATTTTATTTGACCAAGGAATTGGTGATTTGTTCGACATTCGCATAGCTGGGAATATCGTGATACCAGAAGCACTTGGTAGCATTGAATATGCCGCAGTATTATTAAACACTCCCCTAATTATGGTGCTAGGTCATGAAAGATGTGGTGCAGTCACAGCATCAGTAAAAGGTGAGTCACTCCCTGGTGAAATTGGCACTTTTGTCAAGGCTATTAAACCAGCAATGGCTAAGGTAAAAGACAAACCGGGTGATCCGGTTGAAAATGCAGTAGTAGCAAATGTTCAATATCAAGTTGAAAGATTGCAGGAAAATTCAGCGCTTTTAGGTCAACTAATGCAGGCAGGTACACTGAAAATTGTCGGGGGACGTTACGATCTTGATACTGGGGAAGTAACTATCGTTTAAAGAAAGGAGTTTTGAGTTCCTAGCTCTTAACTCCTAATCTTATCATCCATTACTATTTATATCGTTAACTTCCTTCAAGCGCGAAGTCACAAATCGAGCCATCCACTTTTCTAAATAAACTCGATTCGTATTTTGCTCAGATGGATTTTTGGTATCCATAGGATGAGGCATTAGTCCTAAAATCGTCGCTGTTGTCACACAAAACATCGATTTTTGGAAACTCATACAAATTTTTACCCGCAAATCATCTTCACCCCGAAGACTGCGACGGTAAATTTCGTGCAAATATTCTGGAAGATAGTGACGCATATCCTGCATCAGCAATGTGGGAGGAATACCCGCACTGCCAATAGGCAAAGGATCGGCATACAATGCACCATACTGAAATCGGCTTTGATCTGGAGAAATTTGATATGCTTGGGCATTGTATGAAACTGTGCCGTGGAAGGGAGTTCCCCGAAAGAAAATCGCTTCTACATAAGGTATTGCTGTATCTGCTAAAAAGGTTAAACCAACACTTTTGGGAATGATTTCATAATCTTTATCCTTAACTTTGACAGCATAGGTAATTGGCTTTGATGCACTTGCTACCAACCCTGCTTTAATGTGGTCTACAACGTCGGGAATTGACTTTATTTTTCCTTGGTCGTAATAGTCTGATAAAGTAAGGAAAATATCAGCCATAACTCGCCAGAACTGACCTAACCCAGTATAGTAAGCAGAGACACGTAACTGTTCTGTTAGGAAGTCTGGAAACAATTGGTTAATGCCCAGAATTAAGGGATTATTTTTAAACTTAGCGTCGATAACAGCTTGCGCTCTCTGTTGAAATTCTGGTGTATCTAAATATGTATCTAGTCCACCGCCACCGTGCCACAGCATTGATTTCAGGCAATACTCAGCATACTCGAAATTAATGCGGTCATGCCACCAGTGGCGGAGTAGTTTTTTGAAAGAAAATTCTCCATTAAAATATTTAAAAAATGGAAAAAATACTAAAAATTGATGTTCAGCTATATAAATAAGATTTTTTGAATAGGCATCTAAAACTATGCCATAGCTTTTAAGAATACCAACTACTTCCAGTACATTTTCTGGACTATCAGGAACTAATGCTTCCCCTTTTTGTAACCGCTCAATATACTCAGCTAGGGGATTATTAGCAGGTTTTTTTTTAATATTTACCATTGCCAGTTCTCCAAAAATAATAGGGATTGGGGTATCGTTAAATCAGTGAACAGTAAACAGTAAACACTTATCACGGCGTTTGGTCAGGGGTAGATAAACGCCAGATAGCGCCTGCCACTAATTGACTTTCAGTTATTAGTTTTCAGTTAGAGGTGATCGCCGATATAGTGGTTTTCTTTAAACACAATTATCTTGACTGAGAACTGTTTACTGTTTACTGATTACTGTTAAAAGTCCCTAGTCTCCAGCCCTGATTGCTTTATCCAAGGACACTGTTGCCACTACGTTTTGTGTACTTACCATTGCTGTAATTGTTGGTTCAGTCCAGCGTGATAACCAAGCTGGTTGGATACCGAAAATTACAATTAGTACAGCTAAAACTAGAGCTGGGGCGCGATCGCTCCAATACACTCGTGGTAAGTTGGTAACTTGTGCAGACAAGCGCCCAAAAAAGGCGCGATTGAGAAGAAGTAAGAAATAAACCGCAGTTAAACCAGTACCAATCATGCACAGTAGAGTTTGCACTGGAAAAACGGGGAAACTACCTCGAAAAACAATGAATTCCGAAATAAATCCTACCATTCCTGGTATCCCAGCACTGGCCATGACTCCCACAATCATTAAGCTACCAATTACTGGCAATCCTCTTTCTGGGTTCAGTAGCCCCCGGACGACTTCTAAATCTCGGCTGCCAGCTTTTTTATACACAACCCCCACCAACAAAAACAGCATTGCAGAAATCAAGCCGTGGCTAATCATTTGCATGACAGTGCCCAATACACTTAAAGGTGTACCAGATGCCGCGGCTAAAAGCACGTAGCCCATATGTCCAATGGAACTATATGCCACCATTTTTTTCATGTCGGTTTGAGCGATCGCACAGGATGCACCGTATAGTACACTTACCACCGCCCAAGTTGCTAACCAAGGAGCCAGATAAGTCCAAGCTTCTGGCAACAAGTTCATGCCAAATCGCAGTAAGCCATAAGTTCCCAACTTCAACAGCACCCCAGCCAACAGTACAGAAATCGGTGTGGAAGCTTCAACGTGAGCATCTGGCAACCAAGTATGGAAGGGAACTAAAGGAATCTTAATCCCAAAACCCACTAAAATCCCCCCTAGCAGTAAAAGCTGTGTGGCTAAAGGTAGAGTCTTAGTATTCAAAGTTGCTAATGCAAAGTTAGAACCACCACTCAGCCAAACTATGCCGAGGAAACTTGCTAAAATCAGGATTCCAGAAACGGCAGTGTAAATCAGAAATTTTGTAGCGGCATAACCCCGCTTTGCACCACCCCAAATGGCTATCAACAGATATAGCGGTATTAGTTCCAGTTCGTAAAACAGGAAAAATAGCAGTAAATCCTGTGCTAGAAAAGCTCCAGTCACTCCAACACTTAACAGTAGTATTAAAGAGTAATAAAATTTAGGACGTTGAAGAGATTCATCACTGCTGTAGATTGCAATACAAGTTAATAGTCCATTCAAAACCAGCAACGGTAAAGATAAGCCATCTACTCCCAAATTATAATTCAAGCCTAAGACCTCAATCCAGGGCAGAGACTCGGCAAACTGTTGAGTGACCTCCCCTGGATGAAACTGAGTTGCTATTACAACTGTCCATAAAAAAGTGATGCTGGCAACGACTAAAGCTAACCTACGAACGAATTTCCCACTGATGTCAGAGGGCCAGAAACCAATTAAAGCCGCACCTAACAACGGCAGCAAAATCAAAGCGCTAAGCATAAGCAGAAATAGGTAGAGAGAGGGAGGAGTAGGGGGAGTAGGGGGAGCAGGGGAGCAGGGGAGCAGGGAAAGCAAAATACATTACTCCTATCTCCTGTCTCTTGTCTCCTGTCTCCCAATTCCACACTATCAAAAGGGCAATTTATCTAATAAACCCAATGACCAGCTCATGAAAAAACCCAGGACGCTGACGACCGCTAGGATAGTCAACATATACCCCTGGGATTGACCAGAAATGCTGTATTTTAAACCTTGCCCACTGAGAATTGTTGCAAAACCAACCAAGTTTACTAGACCGTCAACTAAATAGCGATCGCTCCAAGCTGAAATCTTAGAAAGCAGTGTTACTACAGTCACTACTGTCAATCGATAAACGCGATCAATGTAAAAATCATAACCTAATAAGTCTTGCACAAATCTCCATGCCAGTATCCTAGATCTTGACCAGGCTTTGTGCAGATAAACTGTAGCCCCTATACCTACGCCCACCACGGTAGAAGAAAACAACACTAACACTACATACCAATTAATACTTTCCCAATCGGGTAACAAGTACCATTGCTGTAGCATTAGGGGTAGTAGCAGAGTCACAATCGTCAAAGACACCATTGGTAATGCCATTTGCCAACCAACTTCTGGAGTACGACGGGTTTTCTGTTGCGGTTTACCCCAGAAGACTAATCTAAATACTCTGGTCAAGTTCAATGCTGTCAAACCATTGACTAGTATTAAAACCCCAATCACCCAAGGGCTAATATTCACAAAACCATCAGCCCATGCTAGCATTGCCCAAAAGCTTCCCAATGGTAGCAGTGTTACCATCCCCGCTGAACCTACAACAAAAGCTGTTGTGGTGGCTGGCATCCGTGACCACAAGCCGCCCATTTCTGTTAAGTCTTGAGTGCTAGTAGTGTATATTACTGAGCCTGAACTCATGAATAGTAGGGCCTTGGCGATCGCATGAGTTAACAACAACATTAGGGCTACACCCCCCTGCTGTAATCCTACCGCTAGAAACACTAAACCCATATATGCACTGGTGGAATGAGATAGCGATCGCTTAATATCAATTTGCGCTATGGATACTAATGTTGCACCAATTGCTGTCACTGTACCCATGACCACCAAGGCATTCAATGCCACTGGCGATAGTACTAACAATGGTTGCATTTTATATAGCATATAAGCACCGCCAGCTACTACCAGCGAATTCCGCATTACTGAAGCGGGATTAGGCCCTTCCATCGCTTCATCTAACCACAAGTGCAAAGGAAATTGAGCACATTTACCCGCAGGCCCCGCAATCAGTGTTAACCCCAGTAATGTCGATGTCATTGGGCTTAAGTTAGCTGTTTGCGCCCACTCATATAAATCAGAAAAGTTCAAACTGCCTGCTAAGGTGGAAAGTGTCACCACACCCATCAGCAACAACAAATCTCCCACCCGTTTGGTTAAAAACGCATCCCGCGCCGCAGTTACCACTAGCGGTTGAGCATACCAAAATCCTACCAGTAAATAAGTCGAAAGCGTCAGAACTTCCAAAAGGCAATAGCTGACAAACAAAGAGTCACTAATTGCTAAACCACTTAGCGCTGCTTCAAAAAACCCGAACAGTGCAAAAAAACGCGCTAATGACCAGTCCTTTTCCATGTAACCTAGGGCATAAACTTGCGCTAACAGACTTAACCCCGTAATTAAAACAATTGCTCCAATACTGACTGGCGAGAGTTCCAAGGAAAAGGATAAATCTAAGTCCGCTGCTTTAAACCAGCTAATAACTAAGTTTTCTGGTTCTCTGTCCCAGATATTTGTAAATACCAGTAGGCTATGAGCAAAAGCCAAAACGGTCGTCAACAAGTTGAAATATACCGCAGGTCTTGGCCCTGTACGCTGAATTATCCCCATTCCCCACGGCAATGTTAAAAGTGCACCTATCAAGCTATAAAAAGGCACCCACCAACTTGTTAAGAAGAGAAATTGATTCATTTAAATTTCCTTTGACGACTCAGTTTTGGTTTTTTTTAAAACAGATTTTAAAGCATCCTTTACTAAAAAAATAACTTGATCAAAATCCATGTTTTATTAACTATTTTTAACCTAAAATTGAATGAGTATTTTTACTTGGACTTACCTTATTAAGGTTTAATTGAATATAAATTTACATACTTAAAAGCATTTCACTTTGTTACATCATCTCCATTTGTAAATTTATATTTCTACTTTTAGCAGAGAACTTTATACGATATATTTAAAAAAATTATGCATTTTTCACGAAGTCCTTGTTCAAATAGGAAAACTGAGGAAAGACAGAGATAGCATGGTACACAGCCCCTAATCGTCCCTCGACAGACAGGAATAGTCTTGGTTATGAATGTCATTTTGTAAATGTAATAAAGAAATTATAAAGCATATGCGACTGCTCTAGGAATTGTTTAACTCCAATTAAGCAGAACCCCGCCATAAACTTTTGTTAAGTTTTTTAAAACTTTTTTATTATAAACTATTATACTAATTTATATTGCCAAGAACGCCAAGCTTTCCTATGCTTAATTTGGAAGCGTTTTTGTAGCTCAAGATGAGCTTCCTCGTCACAATTTTCAAACCACAGTACTGATTGGATTAATTTTGTAGGAGTTCTGCGATGCCAATTGCAGTTGGAATGATTGAAACTAAGGGCTTTCCGGCAGTAGTGGAAGCTGCTGATGCGATGGTGAAAGCCGCACGTGTAACTTTGGTAGGGTACGAAAAAATTGGTAGCGCTCGCGTCACCGTAATTGTGCGGGGAGATGTATCCGAAGTGCAAGCCTCAGTTGCAGCTGGGGTTGAAGCGGCAAGAAGAGTAAATGGTGGTGAAGTTTTATCTACTCATATCATTGCTCGTCCCCACGAGAACCTGGAATACGTCTTGCCGATTCGTTACACGGAAGCTGTGGAACAGTTCCGTACTTAAAAACTGGTTAAACAAAGTAATTAATACTCTCTGCCTTGTTGAGAGTTACTTTTTTCCAGGTCTAAAAACTTTAATCAAGGATGAGAACTAATGTCAATCGCAGTGGGAATGGTTGAAACGCTAGGCTTTCCAGCGGTAGTGGAAGCTGCTGATGCGATGGTGAAAGCTGCTCGCGTTACCTTAGTAGGCTACGAAAAAATTGGTAGCGGTCGGGTTACAGTGATCGTCAGAGGAGATGTTTCGGAAGTACAAGCTTCAGTAGGAGCTGGAGTTGAATCAGTGAAACGAGTCAACGGCGGACAAGTTCTGTCTACCCACATTATTGCTCGTCCTCACGAAAACTTAGAATACGTCCTGCCAATTCGTTATACCGAAGATGTAGAGCAATTCCGCGAAAACGTTAACGCAATTCGTCCTTTCGGTAGAAGACCGTAATCTGTAATGCAAGTTGCTAAAGTTCGTGGCACAGTAGTTAGCACGCAAAAAGATCCAAGTCTTAGAGGCGTCAAACTACTGTTGTTGCAATTAGTAGATGAAGATGGAAACATCCTGCCAAAATACGAAGTAGCAGCAGATACTGTTGGTGCAGGAGTTGATGAGTGGGTACTTGTCAGTCGTGGCAGTGCCGCTCGTCAGGTTCTTGGTAATGAGCAGCGTCCATTAGATGCAGTAGTGGTAGCGATAATAGATACTATTCACGTTGAAGATCGCCTGATTTACAGCAAAAAAGACCAGTATAGGTAGTCATTAGTCATTAGTCATTGGTGAACTAGTGCGGTGATAGCATTACGGAGATAATTCTGTAGACGCTTCTGCAGCTTCCCGCAGGGTACGATGAAAGCCGCAGAACAGAACTTTTAGAGAAAGAAGGTAACAACTCAGGTGACTAGATGTCTTCTTTTTAGTGTGGTCAACGCTGTTTTGTAGCTTGCTTAAGAGTAGGTGTATGCAGCAGTAGCAACGTGAGGAGCGTTACCCACAAGTTATTAGCTAAAGACAAATGACAAATGACAACTGACGAGTGACAAATGACATAGAGGAGGAATCTTGCGATGGCAGTCCGCAGCACGGCGGCACCCCCAACCCCGTGGTCAAGGAATTTAGCTGAAGCCCAAATCCATGAAACTGCCTTTGTACATTCATTCTCCAATATTATTGGGGATGTACGGATAGGTGCAAACGTAATCGTTGCTCCAGGGACTACGATTAGAGCGGATGAAGGCACACCTTTTTATCTTGGTGAAAACACTAATGTTCAAGATGGTGTGGTAATTCATGGGTTAGAGCAAGGTCGAGTAATTGGCGATGACCAAAACAAATACTCGGTATGGATTGGCAAAAATGCCTCCATTACCCACATGGCTCTAATTCACGGCCCAGCTTATGTTGGAGATAATTCTTTCATTGGCTTTCGCTCTACGGTGTTTAATGCCAGAGTGGGTGCGGGTTGTATCGTAATGATGCACGCTTTGATCCAAGACGTAGAAATTCCCCCAGGTAAGTATGTACCTTCTGGAGCGATAATTACTAACCAGCAGCAAGCTGACCGCTTGCCAGATGTGCAAGATCCAGATCAAGAATTTGCCCATCATGTAGTTGGGATTAATCAGGCATTGCGAGCTGGTTATCGCTGTGCTGCGGATAGCAAATGCATAGCACCCATTCGGGATGAAATGGCTAAATCTTATACAAGTAATGGTATTACTGTCTTAGAGTTGGAAAGGAGTAGTAAAGTGTCGAGCAATAGCTTGGGTGCAGAAATCATAGAGCAGGTGCGCTATCTGCTAGAGCAAGGGTATAAGATTGGCTCGGAACATGTAGATCAAAGACGGTTCCGCACGGGTTGTTGGACAAGTTGTAAGCCGATTGAACCTAGGTCAGTCGGTGAAGCGATCGCTGCATTAGAAACCTGTCTGAGAGACCATAGTGGTGAGTATGTCCGTTTGTTTGGTATTGACCCCAAAGGTAAACGGCGCGTATTAGAAACCATCATCCAACGCCCAGATGGCACAGTGCAAGCCACTGCCAGCTTTAAAGCTCCTGCTAGTCAGGGCAATGGTAGCTACAGCAATGGTAGCTACAGCAATGGTAACGGCTCTGGCAGTGGCAAAGTTGGTAGCGAAACCGTAGAGCAAATCCGCCAGCTTTTAGCAAGTGGTTACAAAATTGGCACAGAACACGTAGATGAGCGGCGATTCCGCACTGGTTCATGGCAAAGTTGTGAACCAATTAACTCAAATTCGACAAATGAAGTCATCGCCGCCTTGGAAGACTGTATATCCAATCATCAAGGCGAGTACGTGCGTTTAATTGGCATTGACACCAAAGCCAAACGGCGGGTGTTAGAAAGTATCATTCAACGGCCCAATGGGCAAGCTAGCCCTTCTGGTGGCCAGAGTCAAAAATCATTCGCTAGTGCGCCATCTGCAACAGCAACCGCTACGAATACTCGCTTAAGTTCTGAAGTTGTAGAACAACTACGGCAGCTATTAGCTAGTGGGTATAAAATTAGTGTTGAGCACGTAGACCAAAGGCGGTTCCGTACAGGTTCTTGGACTAGTACTGGTCAAATTCAAGCTTCCTCTGAAAGAGAAGCGATCGCAGCAATAGAAGGACACCTCGCCGAATACCAAGGAGAATATGTACGCTTAATTGGTATTGACCCTAAAGCTAAGCGTCGAGTATTGGAGACAATTATCCAACGTCCATAGCAGTGTTGAGTTGAAAGTGCTGAGTAATGAGTTTAGACTTTCAAGTTAGAACACTGACGCTAGCATCAAAAGCTAACTTTTCCTTGTGAAGTAGAATTTACTTAGCACTTCATTACTCACCACTACAACTCACAATTTTTCCGACTTCCGAGGTGATAATTCCCATGTCTGTGCCGCCACTGCGCCTCAGCGACAAATTTGATTCTTATATTAGTGGCGAGGTGACTATTCATCCAAGCGCGGTATTGGCACCTGGAGTGATACTCCAAGCAGCTATAAACAGCAAGATTATCATCGGCCCAGGAGTCTGTATTGGAATGGGATCAATTCTCCATGTCCATGAAGGAATTATAGAGGTGGAAGCAGGAGCAAACCTGGGAGCTGGTTTTTTGATGGTTGGCAAGGGTAACATTGGAGCAAATGCTTGCATTGGTTCAGCAACAACAATTTTCAATTATTCAGTTGAACCTGGACAAGTAATTGCACCTGGTTCAATCTTGGGAGATACCAGTCGCCAAATTAGTGAAATAAAACAACTAGAATCATCTACAACTAACCCCGTTTCTACAAGTACAGTACAGCCAAAGGAAGAGGATAATAACTTAGGCGGAGGCGAGGATGTAGTAGTTTCCTCAACTAACCTCTCAGCGTCGGCTTTTGTGGATTTCAAACACAAGTCGATTTCCTTTTTTAAATCTTCCGTTACTCCTCAAAGTCAGCCTCCTCCCATCGAGGAACCTAATAATAGTGCAGACTCTATGCGCTCAGCCGCTCAAGCATCTACACCACTTAGTGACAACTCTGAGCAGGTTTCGCCAACTAAAAGTTCAGTGACGAATGATTCAGAAACCAGTCAGCCAACCACAGCATCCCCTGAAAGTTTCGGGACTCAAATTTATGGGCAAGGGAGTATACAAAGACTGTTGACCACATTGTTTCCCCATAGACAATCCTTGAGCGACCCAAATGACGATTAGTCAGTTGAACCTTATGCGCCAATACCTGAAGCCTACGAACATAGACAATCCTTGAGCGACCCAAATGACGATTAGTCAGAGTAAGTGTTAATTGTAAGTTGTCGGCTTTGTGAGTATCTTAGAGAGTTCACATGGAAACATTTAATCAACGGTCTATGAATAGCATCCAGGCAGGGCGTAGTCATGAAACCTTCGAGGACACTGCTTTGGGTTTAGTTTCTACCCAAAGCTTTCCAGCGATAGTTGGCACAGCGGATATGATGCTAAAGTCATCTGGAGTTCACCTAGTTGGGTATGAAAAAATAGGTGGCGGTCATTGTACTGCGATCGTCCGGGGTGGAATTGCTGATGTGCGGCTTGCTGTAGAATCTGGTGTTCAAACTGCGGAACAGTTTGGCCAGTTAGTCTCTAGCTTGGTAATTCCCCGGCCTTATCCCAACTTAGAGGTAGTTCTGCCAATTACCAACCGCCTCACTCAATTAATGCGAGAGGGCAATTATAGCCGTTTGAGTCATCAAGCAATCGGTTTAGTAGAAACGCGGGGATTTCCGGCGATGGTAGGCGCGTGTGATGCCATGCTAAAAGCTGCTGATGTCCATTTGGCAGCCTATGAAAAAATAGGTGCAGGTTTATGTACAGCCATTATTCGTGGCTCCGTAGCAAATGTTGCAGTAGCAGTAGAAGCAGGGATGTACGAGGCAGAACGCATTGGGGAGTTAAATGCGGTGATGGTAATTCCTCGACCACTGGATGATATGGAGCAAACCTTGCCACTGGCAAGTTGCTGGATAGAAGAACGTCAACCGTTAAAGTTGCCCATCAATATTAAAGAGCAAGTTGGCGAAAGAGAGATGGTAGGTTTGCCAGATTTAGCTCAGCTACCTGCAAAAATTCAAGAAGAATTATGGAATGATGAATGATGAATTATGAATCATGAATTGTAAGCAATCCTCATTCAATATTCAACATTCATCTTTAACTGGAAGGCATCTTACGCTTTGTTTGTTGATCTGATAATAACTTCTCAAGTCCATAAGTCAAATACCTTTCTTTTAATAGCACTAATAGAGTTTTATCTATACAAAAACTCATAACTTCGTATGAGCAACGCTGTATCAATTGCAAGTGTTCAGTAATACTAGTTTTATATCTACAAATTGCTATTAGCTATTAGAGGAGAATCTCTCTTGAACCAAGCGACGCTGCACCAGTTGAAGGTGTTTGAGGCGGCGGCACGGCACAGTAGCTTTACTCGTGCAGCTGAGGAATTGTTTCTCACCCAACCTACCGTCTCCATGCAGATCAAGCAACTTACAAAATCGGTAGGGTTGCCACTATTTGAGCAAGTGGGGAAGCGTTTGTATTTGACTGAGGCAGGACGAGAATTATTTGCTACTTGTAGACAGATTTTTGACACCATAGCCCAGTTTGAAATGAAAGTAGCAGATTTAAAAGGGCTAAAACAGGGACAATTACGCTTGGCTGTGATTACGACAGCAAAATATTTTATACCACGTTTATTAGGGCCTTTTTGCCAACTTTACCCAGGAATTGATATCTCACTGCAAGTAACAAATCACGAAAGAATTTTAGAACGGATGAGTAGTAATTTGGACGACTTGTATATTATGAGTCAAGTTCCAGAAAATTTAGATGTGAATTTTGAGCCATTTTTAGAAAATCCTCTGGTGGTTTTTGCACCAATTAGTCATCCACTAGCTAAGGAAAGAAATATTCCCATACAACGTCTGTCTAATGAACCTTTTATTATGCGGGAACCCGGCTCAGGAACTCGTCGTGCCGTCCAAACCCTCTTTGATGAACATGGAATTACAGTGAAAGTTAAGTTGGAATTGGGAAGTAATGAAGCAATTAAACAAGCGATCGCAGGTGGTTTAGGAATATCTGTTTTATCTCGCCATACTTTAATGCCAGACACGGCAGAGTTATGTATTTTAGATGTACAGTATTTTCCTATTAAGCGAAATTGGTTCATGGTTTACTCAAGCGGTAAACAGTTATCTATCGTTGCTCGTGCCTATTATGAATATCTACTAGATGCAGCGAAAAAAATTGTAGCATTAAACACTACAACTACTGGTGATGCTGTCGAGAAAACTCACGTATGAACCAAGCTGATATGCATTTAGCTTGCATTAGTTGAGATCGAGGGGAGATAAATAAATTAAAAATTAAAAATTTCAGATTTTTAATTTTTAATTTTGAATTCCCCGCAGGGGTTGACGGTTAGGCCAAGAAACATTGACAATTAACCAGCAGAACCATTAAAAATTGGGAAAAACTGGCAGTGGTTAACCCGGAAATACTTTCTTGGCGCAAAGTAATACAAAGCCAGATTGTAGCGGTTACAGTGTATACTGACAAAGCTCTAGTTACACGACAGAGTGTAGTATCTTTAACAGGACTTGAACGGGAATTAGTCATAACCTCGTTGCCAGTGACTCTAGAAACTGAGTCTGTGAGAGTTAGCGGTACGGGTACAGTGGAAGTGCGTTTGCTAGGAGTAAGCAGCGATCGCATTTATACTACCGAACCTGTAGCAGAGCGAGTGGCACAGTTAACAAGGCAAATTCAGCAAGTAGAAGCAGAAAAACGTCATCTGCAAGCTCAAGTAGACGCTTTAGTATTACAGTCTAATTTTATCGAAGGCTTACGTGAAAAGACAGAGGAAAGCTTTTCACAGAGTTTGGCACGAAAAAATCTCAGCCTCAGCGAGACTTTGGATTTCTTGAACTTTCTTGGAAGCCAGTATAGCGAGTATGCGATCGCATCTGGGGAGTGCAAAACCCAACAGCAAGAATTAGACAAACAGTTGCAAGCACTCCGTACCTCGTTGCAAAAAATTCAAACGCCCCATCCTAAAGAAAGTTTTAACTTGGTTGTGGCGGTTGAAGTTGCGGGTGAAGGCGAGTTTGAGCTTGAACTTTCCTATGTAGTAAATCGCGCTAGTTGGACTCCTCTTTATGACTTGCGCTTCAGTACTACTAGCAATATCGTACATCTGAGTTACCTTGCAGAAGTTATCCAAAGCAGTGGCGAAGATTGGATTGGCGTAGCTCTCACTCTTTCTACAGCTAAACCAGGCTTAGGTACACTTCCACCCAAACTTGAACCCTGGTACATCGCTACTCCAACCCAACAAATAGTACGACGACGATATACTGTCCGTCCAGCGTTACCTACCATAGCAGCTCAGGCTGCTCCTGCTGGTGAAGGAAGTGAAGAAGAAGATGAATTTGCACCAGAAACTAGTCTTATTTCAGCCGAAACTGTTGTAGCGGAAATCTCCAAAGAAGGCAGTGTAGTTACTTTTAAACTTAATGGTGGCGGTAACATTCCCAGTGATGGCACACCCCACAAAACTACAATTTTCAACGATGACTACCCTTGTAGCTTCGATTATGTTGCAATGCCACGCTTGGTAAGCTTTGCTTATCTGCAAGCTAATGTGAAAAATAGCCCCAACGGTGCGACTCTGTTACCAGGCAAAGCGAATATTTTCCGCGATAATGTCTTTGTCGGCACAACTAATTTAGAGAATATTGCACCAGGACAAGAGTTTAAACTTAACTTGGGGATTGATGAAGGTTTGAAAATAGAGCGCGACTTAGTTGAGCGTCAGGTAGACAAAAGACTAATCAGCAACCAGCGCCGCACTACTTATGGTTATCGGTTGGTAATTACGAACTTGCTCAACCAAGAAACAAATCTCAAACTAACTGAACAATTACCAATTAGCCGCACCGAGCAAATTAAGGTGCGCCTCATCCGCAGCAACCCACAAATTCAATTAGGTGAAATGGGGATTTTAGAATGGGAGTTAACTCTTCCACCACAGGAACGACGAGAAGTATATTACCAGTTCGCTGTTGAACATCCGCCTGAGCTAACGGTGATTGGGTTGGATATATAGAATCAAGGCTAAAGTTATTATTCAAACTTTTCTTAAAACTCCTCAAATATTGTAATTGTAACTGTTAGCAAAACCACTCACCTTTAAGAGACAACTGGACATGAAATTGCTGGTTCGAGAAGCACAACCGAATGATGCTGCGGCAATTGTTGGCATTCTGAACCCGATTATTGAAATCGGTGTGTACACGGCGTTTGATACGCCGCTCACAGTCGATGCCGAACTAGAATATATTTTGAATTTTCCCCAACGTGGAGTGTTTCACGTCGCTGTAAATTCTTCAGATCAACAGGTGGTTGGATTTCAAACTCTCGAACCATTTGCAACCTACACACATGCATTTGACCATGTGGGAATCATTGCAACATTTGTTGATCTCTCATATCGAAGACAAGGCATTGGTAAAAGTTTGTCTGAGGCTACATTTAAGAGCGCTTGCAGCAAGGGATATGAAAAGATATTTACCTATGTTCGCGCCGATAACTCAGACGCCTTAGCTAGTTATCTCCGACGTGGTTTCAATGTAGTTGGGACGGCGAAAAAACACGCCAAAATCAAAGGAACGTATGTGGACGAGATCATCATCGAACGGTTCTTGTAGTTAGCGTCTACATTCCTCACTGTTAAGCTAAACTAATAGCTACTGAGACATATTTGCTGCCATGTCTGTCGCTCAAGATTTAGAAACCCCAGAAGATGTTATATTTCCCCCAGGGGATTTATACAGTGACGAACCGCCTTTGGAAAGTGACTTACATCGGCTACAAATGACGTTGCTCATTCAATGCCTTGAGTGGTTGTGGCGAAATCGTCATGACTTTTATGCATCTGGCAATATTACAATTTACTACAGTCCACGCCAGCGGAAATCAGAATATTTCCGAGGCCCAGATTTTTTTGTAGTGCTGGGGACTGAACATCAACCTCGTAAAAGTTGGGTTGTCTGGGAAGAAGATGGTAAGTATCCCAATGTCATTGTAGAACTGCTATCAGATTCCACAGCGGCAACTGACAAAGGCTTGAAAAAACAAATCTACCAAGATACCTTTCGCACACCAGAATATTTTTGGTTCGATCCTAATAATTTAGAATTTGCTGGGTTTGTTTTATTAGCTGGTAAGTATCAACCAATAGAACCGAATCCTCAAGGTTGGTTGTGGAGCCAGCAGCTAGAGTTATATTTGGGTGTTTATCAAGAAAATTTGCGCTTTTTTACTCCTGAAGGAGAACTAGTTCCGAAACCGGAAGAAGTTGCACAACAGCAAATGCAACGGGCTGAACAAGAAAAACAAAGGGCTGAACAAGAAAAACAACGGGCTGAACAAGAAAAACAACGGGCTGAACAAGAAAAACAACGCAGCGATCGCTTGGCGGCTAAACTGCGAGAATTAAGTATAGATCCAGATACAGTTTAGCCTCTGCGATATCTTGGTTTTACCTGTTGATGCTAATACTATGGATCTTCAGGAAAAACCCATTTTGGCGGTTCCGTGATTTTTTTCCGCAGACGTTCTTCAGCTATTTGCAGCATTTCGTCTAAAGAAGTCTCTTTGACGAATTTTGCAGTTGCCTCTTTAAATTCAACATTGGGGCATTTATCCCCTAAAACACACCCGTTAATACAGGCTTCAGCGCAGTTAATTTTCTGCTCCACAGTGAATTCCTCTCTACTTAGGGCTTTTCTACCCTCAAGATAAATTTTACCTTGTCATTTGCCATCCTATTGGTCTAGGTATTTACCATTTAAATAAAAGTCCTTGAAAATTAGACTTCTGACGGCATTCGGAAAAAGGAAATTTAATCCCTTTAAATCTTTTCTCACTTCATGCAAAAGTACCTTTTATGTAAGGTTTATTCCAGTCCTGCTACGCTAACCATAATGTATGCAATGTTTTGCTGAAAAGGGTGCTCATGTCAGAATTTGCCAATACTGGAACTATTGCCGCGATCGCTACTGCTGTTGTTCCCCAACAGGGTAGTGTTGGCATTGTGCGGGTATCTGGTTCTCAAGCAATGACCATCGCCCAAACTCTTTTTCACACACCTGGGCGGCAAATTTGGGAAACTCACCGGATTGTCTACGGTTATATCCGCCATCCCCAGACGCAACAATTGATAGATGAAGCCTTGTTGCTGATTATGAAAGCACCCCGTTCTTACACTCGTGAAGATGTGGTGGAATTCCATTGCCACGGGGGAATTATGGCAGTGCAACAGGTTTTACAGTTGTGTTTGGAACAAGGAGCAAGACTAGCCCAACCGGGGGAATTCACTCTTCGCGCTTTTTTAAATGGGCGATTGGATTTGACGCAAGCTGAAAGTATTGCTGATTTAGTGGGGGCGCGATCGCCTCAAGCGGCTCAAACAGCCTTAGCTGGTTTACAAGGAAAATTAGCTCATCCGATCCGGCAGTTACGCGCCAACTGTTTGGATATTTTGGCAGAAATCGAAGCTCGGATAGATTTTGAGGAAGATCTACCCCTGCTGGATGATAAAGCAATCATATCAGAAATCGAAAAAATTGCCGCAGAAATTACCAGCCTACTGGCAACCAAAGATAAAGGCGAACTACTACGCGCAGGTTTAAAAGTCGCAATTGTTGGGCGTCCAAATGTCGGCAAATCGAGCTTGTTGAATGCTTGGAGCCAGAGCGATCGCGCCATTGTCACCGATTTACCTGGTACAACCCGCGATGTTGTAGAATCCCAGCTAGTGGTTGGGGGAATTCCCGTGCAAGTACTAGATACAGCTGGCATTCGGGAAACAATAGACCAAGTAGAAAAAATTGGCGTTGAGCGATCGCGTCGTGCCGCAAGTGCAGCCGATTTAGTGCTGCTGACCATCGACGCTTCAGATGGTTGGACACAAGGCGATCAAGAAATTTACGAACAAGTACACCACCGTCCATTAATTCTCGTGATCAATAAAATCGACCTTGTAGAGACGAAAACGATCACATATTTGAAATATCCCAACATAATTAATCAAGTTGTTACCACAGCAGCATCACAAAATCAAGGTATTGATACTTTAGAAACAGCAATTTTAGAAATAGTTCAATCTGGAAAAGTCCAAGCAGCTGATATGGATTTAGCAATTAACCAAAGGCAAGCTGCGGCATTAACTCAAGCTAAAATTTCTTTGAAACAGGTACAAACAACAATTACTGAACAATTACCTCTTGATTTTTGGACAATTGACTTACGTGGTGCAATTCAAGCATTAGGAGAAATCACAGGTGAGGAAGTTACAGAATCAATACTTGAAAGAATTTTTAGCAGATTTTGTATTGGTAAATAAACTTTTGTCTGTCATTAAAAATACGAAATATTTTCATAACTTAATATTGTAATATTTATATGTCTTTTATTGACGAAATTAAAAATGCTAATGCATTAATTGTGGGTGCTAGCCGAGGCATTGGTTTGGGTTTTGTGAAAAAATTGCTACAAGATGATAGAATTGACAAAATTTATGCAACCTATCGTCAACTTGAATCCGCTTCTGAGTTAATGGCTCTTGCAAGCGAACATTCTGAGCGATTAATTTGTTTATCGATGGATATTACTGATGAGTTGCAAATTGTTGAAGCTATTCAAAAAATACGTACCCAAATTAAAAAATTGCATTTGGTAGTCAATTGTGTAGGATTTCTACATGAGGGCAATTTGCAACCCGAAAAAAGCTTAAGACAGCTCAATTCAGAAAATTTATTGCGTTATTTCCAAATCAATAGTATTGGTGCTGTCCTACTTGCTAAACATCTATTACCCTTATTTCGTAATAGTGAAGGCGCTGCGGTAAGTTCAGAACGCAGCGTCTTTGCTAGTATTTCTGCTAAACTGGGCAGTATTGACGATAACCAACTTGGTGGATGGTATGGCTATCGCGCCTCTAAAGCTGCACTCAACATGTTTATGCGAACGGCAGCAATTGAGTATAAAAGAAGCTGTCCTAAAACATGGGTCATAACATTACATCCTGGTACAACGGATACACGCCTTTCCCGTCCGTTTCAGGGAAATGTACCTGCGGAAAAATTATTCTCAGTCGAGCGTACTGTTACCCAATTACTAGCTGTCATTGAACAACTTCAAGAAGGTGATAGCGGTTACTTTTTCTCGTGGGATGGTAGTAAATTACCTTGGTAATTACGTTACGCTGGGGCTAGTGAAATTTATCTTATTTACAACCAAAGCCTATGAAGTTTTTTGTTCCAGCAGCTAAGGACGATGTTAAGGCGGAGCAGGTGTATGGTGCTATTGCTAAATCTGTCCAAGCACCAATAACTGAGAAGCGGATTTGGAAGTTACGCTGGCATGACAAAGGAACAGATATAGAGTGCGAGGTAGGGAAACCTTTACCATCTTCTTATCAAACAGGGAAAGAGCTAGTTCTGGCAATCTTTGACTGTGAAAACTTTTATAAAATTTGTACTCTTACTCGTGGAGGAGTTAAGGGAGGGCCTATTTTGGTTGGAAAAAACTCTCAGTCCTCAGCAATCTATTTTTCGGATAATGTAAATAACTGAATCTCCATTTAAATTGGCAACCTGCCTCTTAATGATAGTAAGCGCGATAACTTCTCTATGGGACACTACAAAAAAGGCGATCGCACTATTAAAATATACCTAATTAAACGGTTTGGGAATTTGGATTTCATGATTTTTTACCCAACCTAAAATTAACTGGAATGATAGCTAATTGCGCCAATAGTATCGATATCCTCATTGAGGTTGACGTTGAAAAAAGCCCTTACCGCAGGTAGCGCCCATAAATTATTTGCATAAGTAGACTGCTAAAAACTGGGATTAAATTCAGTGCTTTACCGTCCTAACTGTACTGTCTCAGTTGGTAGGTGTTGCTCTAACCAATCCTCCAAATCAGCCAGCACTTCCTGGTAATTCAAGTCACTTTGAATCTCGTGATAGGCTCCGGGATACTCGATTCGCAGTTTATCTGGACAGGTTAACCGCTGATAAAAAATGTCGCTTCCCGCAGGTAAAGCTACTCTATCCGCTCCTCCGTGGAGAATTAATAAGGGTAATTGCCAATCAGTGGCATGAGCATTAATCCAGTCAACTGTTGCAAAGAATTCTGTAGCCAGACGAGCCGTAGCACGGGTATGTCGGAGAGTATCTTGAGCATAGGCAGCTAAAATCTGCTCATCCCGTGAAGCAGCAGTTATATCAATACCCGTATTGAGGGAAAAACCCGGCCACACCCTTGATAACATTTTTCCTATGAGCACACGCACAGGTGAAACTCCAACTTTACCTAAAGTTGGCGCTAAGGCGATCGCACCTCGCAATTTAGATACATCTTTGGGGTAGCGCAAAACATAATCTAAGACAATTACTGCACCTAAGCTATGACCCAAAATAAAAATTGGGCACTCTGGCTGCTGAATTTGAATCAACTGTAGAAACCCTCGCAGGTCTTCCCGAAATTCACTCCAAGCTTTGATATAGCCTCGCTGACCAGGTGAGCGTCCATGACCGCGCAAGTCCAAGCTGTAGACAGCATATTTGAAAGGTATAAGATGTTGAACGATGTTACTGTACCGTCCGCCGTGTCCTCCAAGTCCATGTACAATGGCTAATACTCCCCTCGCCTTACCCTCTGGATGCCAGCTTTGGTAATATAGGTCAAGCCCACCGATACTTTTGAATGTGCCTTCTTTACGAAACGCTACCAGAGCACTGTGGTCAATCATAAAAGTGAATTTTTTACGTTTTTTCCCAGCAAGCTATTAGCCTATCAAGGTATATTGTAGGTAAAATAACCTCCAGCTATGGGAGGAATTACAGATAATTTGAGTTAAAGAAGACAGTTCTATTGCTTCTACACAACCGTAGCTTGATTAATAATATGGCATCAAGAACTATGATTTATTTATGAATTCAAGGAGGGTTTTATCAAAAGTTCCTCTAGTGAATCTGTTCCAGAAGACCTAGCTGATGAGGTAACTTCCCAAATTCATGGGGTTCAAAAAGCAGCCAATTTAACATCCAACCATCAGCAGGAAAGCATAACACAATCAGAAACCTTACCGCCCTTAACTGCCGCAAGCATCAAGCGGGTACAAGAAGGTGTCGCTGCAGCTAGCGATTGCGCTATTCGCCAGACGATTGACGAAACTCTAAATGGGTTGGAAGCTATTAAACAAGGGCATCAAGAACATCGAGCTAAGCCTTGGTTGCGTCGCTTTGTGATGCGATCGCTTATCCATTCATTTTTTCGAGTGCAAGTTGAACACCTTGAAAGAATACCTAAAGAACCTGCAATCTTGGCAGTCAACCATCTCCACCACATCGATCCGTTGCTGCTACTGGCTGAACTCCCTACCCAACCTTACTATTACATCCTAGGTGATGCCCGTACGCTCTATAACAAGTGGTGGAAGCGCTTCGTTCTCAAATTTGCGGGGGGTGTCATTCCTTTAGAACGAGTGTGGAAAGAAGAACTCGCCGTCATCGCAGCGGCTAAATCAGGACGACAAGACCTTGTAGATCTGGCTACAGCAATTGAACAAACTGTGACTACAGGGGAAGATATACACACACTACGACAGATAGACCGCATTGTTGTATCAATCTTGACTCGTGGGGATGGGATGGTTCTGTTTCCCGAAGGACGATTAGGAAATACTGAAGGGAACTTACATCTTCCCCTGAAGCGAGGAACGGTAATTTACGCCCTACGAACGGGTGTGGCGATCGTGCCTTTAGCGCTGATCGGAACTCATGACCTTTATTTAGGAAAGGAGTTAACTATTCGGGTAGGTGAACCACTACGCTTTTCTCAAACTACCAGACCGAAACGACAGGAAGTTGAAACAGCTTTAGACGCTTTGCAAAACGCAATGCTTACTCTGTTGCCAAAAGACTATCAAGAACCAACAGGAACTAAGCTATTTCGTTATTTTCTCAATCACATGCTTTGGTAAAACATTACTTCTCCAAAAAGTTCGTAACTTTAAAATTTGAAGTTCCCTCCCAACAGTGATTTAAAAATGCATTTACTTGAGCATCTACTGAATCAGCTAATTCTCTAGATGCATTAAACTGTACTGCTGTTACAATGTACTCAAAAATAATCACAAACTGCTTCTGGGGTGAAATTCTTTCGACCACAATCGTTTCACCTACCCTAGGAATTTGAGGTAAATTCACCGCAAATGTTTCAATTTTTGGTTTATCTAAGGGATTTTTGAAATTGAAGTATTTACAGTAAACAAGAATTTTCACTTCATTAAACCACTAATAACACTATAGATAATCAAAATTTTCCTTTTCTATTTCCTTGAATTGGAAAATTGTGAATATACATTATAGGTTATTAAACAATATTTACCAGCTTATTTACCTCGCCACAGCTTTTGTAATACATGAAAAATGTTGACAAATATTTCTTCTAGCCAGAGCATAAAACTGTCAAGCCATTCTAAAAGCTGCTCTAAGGGGTGCTTCTCATAGCCCATTAACGTTGCTGTAGTTTCTATCCAATCTGGCTTAGCTTCCATTTGGGTACTTTGACGAAGCCGCTGAAAAACGTCTCCTCTAGGACTATCGCTTTTAGATTGAGAAATTCTGTCTTGATTTTGTTTTGCAGAGATAATTTTGCCAGATGTTTTTTGAATTGAGGTGAGATTACGGGTGATTTTCTTCTTTTGCACCAACTCAGATTTGGCTTTTGACCGCGCAACTTTCTTAGGCACAGACATCTCTGGTAATACACTTGAAGCTAGTACAGGATTTAGTCTTTGGGGTACTGCAACTGGCTTGTTAACAGCTGTTTTAGACTCACCAAATAAATCACTCAAATTCAGCCAAGGATCTGTTTGTACATCCTGGTTATGTAACTGGGGACTTTTAGGTATATTGAAACTACGATCAGGCAATCTTTTGCGTTGTAATTGTCTCTGATTACCGCTTGACTCAAGTTTTTTACCTGCTCCAACACCAAAAAAGTAATTGAGTGCTGCCTCAATTAAAGCCTGAAAATTCAGCGTATGAGTTTCCAAACTATCAGCATTTACTGCAATTTCTCCTCTAGTAGCTAACCGCTCTTTACCATAAAGAAATGTATTTAACTGTATTTGGACAACTTGGATAATTTCCAGGCTCCGTTGTTGCACAGGTACTACAGCCTTCGTTTCCAAGTTAGCAACAGATGCATCTATAAAAGCGAGCAATTTACTCTTATTAATTAAATTTAAATCTTCCGATGTCCCTTCAAGAATACACTGAATTTTGCTTGTACTTTTACCAGTCAGCTTAGCTAGTAAACGGTTAATTTCTGGTAATAAAACATTTTCTTTTCTGACTTTAGTCAACCGCCAACAATACCAGTAATTAGCAACTTCGCTAATAATTTTTTCTTCTAATTTTGCCTGCTGTTGGGATGTCAAAATATCTAGAATTTCATTCTCGGCGGTAACGAGTACCAAATTGCGATTCAGCAAATTTGTAGCAATTCCCCGCACGACTAGAAGATTATGCTGGAGAGCATTCTTTGACTGTGAGGGGTTAAGACTCCCTGCTGGATTATCTGAAATAGTTAAAGATTGAGGAGAATTAGTATTAGTTGTAGAGTTATGATGAATAGCTTTCCCCCACAAAGTCCCCAAAAATGCCAAGGGGTTTAAATGTGTAGTTGAGGTAGCCGTAACCTCTTGAGATGATAGATTTTGAATTGTCCCTAATACCTGATGAATGGGGGTATCAACAGTTAAGTGTGTTTCTGCTGGTACAGTATCATTTGGTTGTAACTTTAGGCTAGTTTGTGGTTCTTTAGTTTGTAGTGTTTTCCCATTTGATTCAGATGACTGAAACAGTAGATATACTGAGTAAATTAGTGTCTCTACACCCCACTTAGTGGCAACTTGCAAATGCCGAAAGGTGTTTTCCCACTGTTGTGTCACCCGCCGAGATTGCTGGTGAACAAAGTTAAATAGTCTGCTTTGATAATGACCAGAAGAACCAGAAGACATGGTGGTGATTTGTTAGTTTAAGTCTTGTTTAATTATGAGACTCCCGCCAAACAATAAAAACGACAAACTGTTAATTATCGTAAGTGCCCTCATCTTAGCGAAAATATGACCCTTTCTGTCTCTCAATCTCATACTAAATTTATCTTGGAAGCAATAGAGAAACTGCGCTCTTGTTGCCAAGTTAATGTTCAGTCTAGCTGGCTATACCAGGAACATGACCAAGTTATTACTGATGTTGCCACATCTGATTTATCTGTTTGGCAACTTGCCTCATTAAATATTAAAGGACATGTTGCTTGGACAGGTGGGAAAAAAGTGCTGTGGCTGGTGCAAAGATTGGTGGTTCCCCAAGATTTACAGGGTTATCCTTTAGCGGGGTTATCTTTGCGGCTGGCGCTAGTTTGGTGGGCCGATTCTGCCAAAATTTATGTAAATGGAGAGTTAGCGCTGGAGGGCGATTTATTTGATTGCTCACCCAGAGTGCTTCTCAGTCGGGATGTGACGCCAGGAGAAGAATTTACTGTTGCTTTGCGGTTAGAGAGTCCGGGACATTGTGATGGTGCTTTAGTGCGATCGCTCCTTGTATATGAATCTACTGATGATAATAATCCTGATCCGGGTTTTGTGGCTGATGAATTGGCGGTAGTACAACTTTATTTAGAAAAGTTTGCGCCGGAGAGGTTGAATGAGTTGGCGGCGGCGGTAGAGGAGGTAACAAACCGCAGAGGCACAGAGGACGCAGAGGAAGTGTGGGAGAAATTTTTGTTATCTGTTCGTCAAAACTTGACTCAATTCAAAATCCGTCTTGAAAAGTTTGCTACGGAGGGAAACCCTCCTTACAACTTTTCGCAAAATCTAAAATCTAAAATTTATTTATTAGGTCATGCTCATTTAGATTTAGCATGGCTCTGGCCTGTAAATGAAACTTGGAATGCAGCACAAAGCACTTTTGAATCGGTTCTGAAATTGCAAGAAGATTTTCCTGAGTTAATTTTCTGTCATTCGACTCCAGCGCTTTATGCTTGGATTGAAGAACATCGCCCGGATTTGTTTAAGGCAATTCAAGAGGCGGTAGCCGCTGGACGTTGGGAAGTTGTAGGTGGTTTGTGGGTGGAACCGGAACTCAACTTAATTGCTGGTGAATCGATCGCTCGTCAACTACTATATGGTCAGCGCTACATCCAAGAAAAATTTGGTCGGCTTTCGACTGTTGTCTGGGTTCCAGATACTTTTGGTTTTTGTGCAACTTTACCGCAGTTTTTTGCTAATGCGGGTATTGAGTATTTTGTAACGCAAAAGTTGCGATGGAATGATACTACCAAGTTTGATTATGGTGCTTTTTGGTGGCGATCGCCTGATGGTAGTGAAATATTTAGTTTGATGTCTGCACTCATCGGTGAAGGTATTGACCCAGTTAAAATGGCATCATACGCTCTTGAATGGCAAACCCAAACAGGTTTACCAGAATCGCTCTGGCTCCCTGGCATCGGCGACCACGGCGGCGGCCCTACCCGTGATATGCTAGAAACCGCCCAACGCTGGCAAAAGTCGCCTTTCTTCCCAGATCTAGAATTTACAACGGCTGAAAACTATTTACAGCAAATTCAATCAGGAGAGACGCGATTAATTGCGTCTGTACAGGATTCAGGAGTCAGGAGTAATTATTCTCCCACTCCCCCCCTGCCCCCCTGCCCCTCTGCCCCTCTGCCCCCCCCGTC
>NZ_VJXY01000122.1 GCF_014831675.1 Komarekiella delphini-convector SJRDD-AB1
AACCTGGCATCGAGCTATTTTTGCGTAGGGCAACCCCTAAACTATCGTGGCCGCAGCAGCGTTTCACCTCTGAGTTCGGGAAGGGTTCAGCGTGGTTCCACCGCGCAATAGACACCAGGAAAAACTGTTGGGTAACAAAACCCTGAAGACTGCCAAGTAACGCGAATTCAACAACCAATAGTATTGTGATGAGGTCAAGCCCTCGGTCTGTTAGCACGGCTCGGCTACATACATTACTGCACTTCCACCTACCGCCTATCAACGGGTGTTCTGCCCGTGACCTTACCTACTTTTAGTAGTGAGAGCACTCATCTTGAGGTGGGCTTCCCACTTAGATGCTTTCAGCGGTTATCCGCTCCGCACTTGGCTACCCAGCGTTTACCGTTGGCACGATAACTGGTACACCAGCGGTGCGTCCTTCCCGGTCCTCTCGTACTAAGGAAGGCTCCTCTCAATGCTCTTACGCCTGCACCGGATATGGACCGAACTGTCTCACGACGTTCTGAACCCAGCTCACGTACCGCTTTAATGGGCGAACAGCCCAACCCTTGGGACGTACTTCCGCCCCAGGTTGCGATGAGCCGACATCGAGGTGCCAAACCTCCCCGTCGATGTGGACTCTTGGGGGAGATCAGCCTGTTATCCCTAGAGTAACTTTTATCCGTTGAGCGACGGCCATTCCACTCTGCGCCGTCGGATCACTAAGGCCTACTTTCGTACCTGCTCGAGATGTCACTCTTGCAGTCAAGCTCCCTTTATGCCTTTACACTCGCCGCACGGTTTCCAAGCGTGCTGAGGGAACCTTTGCGCGCCTCCGTTACCTTTTAGGAGGCGACCGCCCCAGTCAAACTGCCCACCTGAAACTGTTCCCCTCCCAGATAATGGGAGTGGGTTAGAATCCTAGCTTCGCCAGAGTGGTATCTCACCGTTGGCTCCATATTCCCCACAAGGAATACTTCAACGCCTCCCACCTATCCTGCGCAAGCCAAGCCCGGACACAATTCCAGGCTACAGTAAAGCTTCATAGGGTCTTTCTGTCCAGGTGCAGGTAGTCCGTATCTTCACAGACATTCCTATTTCGCCGAGTCTCTCTCTGAGACACCATCCAGATCGTTACGCCTTTCGTGCGGGTCGGAACTTACCCGACAAGGAATTTCGCTACCTTAGGACCGTTATAGTTACGGCCGCCGTTCACCGGGGCTTCGGTCGCCAGCTTCAAGGTTTCCCCCTGACCGACTTCCTTAACCTTCCGGCACTGGGCAGGCGTCAGCCCCCATACTGCGTCATTCGACTTTGCGGAGACCTGTGTTTTTGGTAAACAGTCGCCTGGATCTCTTCACTGCGACCCACCTGTTACAGTGGGCACCCCTTCTTCCGAAGTTACGGGGCCATTTTGCCGAGTTCCTTAGAGAGAGTTATCTCGCGCCCCTTGGTATTCTCAACCTCCCTACCTGTGTCGGTTTCGGGTACAGGTAACTTAGAGTTAACGTGTTTAGAGCTTTTCTTGGAAGCTAGATTATGCCACTTCCCCACCGTAGTAGGTCGTACTCACGCCTCAACTCAAGACGTTTTCGCCGTCTCTCAACATCTTGACGCTTGAACCGGGAACCAATATCCGGCTGACATTCACCTTCTCCGTCCCTCTGCACAACTCTAAGTCAGTACGGGAATGTTAACCCGTTGTCCATCGACTACGCCGTTCGGCCTCGCCTTAGGACCTGACTAACCCTCCGGGGACGAACCTGGCGGAGGAACCCTTAGGGTTTCGGGGCATTGGATTCTCACCAATGTTTGCGCTACTCAAGCCGACATTCTCACTTCCGTTTCGTCCACAGCTGCTTGCCGCTACTGCTTCTACCTACGACGGAACGCTCCCCTACCGATTAATCGATAGACTAATCCCACAGCTTCGGTACATCGCTTAGCCCCGTTCATTTTCGGCGCAAGAGCGCTTGACTAGTGAGCTATTACGCACTCTTTCAAGGGTGGCTGCTTCTAGGCAAACCTCCTAGTTGTCTTAGCACTCTCACCTCCTTTATCACTTAGCGATGATTTGGGGACCTTAGCTGGTGGTCTGGGCTGTTTCCCTCTTGACGATGAAGCTTATCCCCCACCGTCTCACTGGCAACGTGTGCTCTGGGTATTCAGAGTTTGTCTCGATTTGGTACCGGTCTCCCAGCCCGCACCGAAACAGTGCTTTACCCCCCAGATATAATCGTTACCGCTGCGCCTCAACACATTTCGGGGAGAACCAGCTAGCTCCTGGTTCGATTGGCATTTCACCCCTAACCACAACTCATCCGCCGATTTTTCAACATCGGTCGGTGCGGACCTCCACTTGGTGTTACCCAAGCTTCATCCTGGCCATGGTTAGATCACCAGGGTTCGGGTCTATAAACACTGATTATCGCCCTGTTCAGACTCGCTTTCGCTTTGGCTCCGGCATTCTCGCCTTAACCTACCAGTGCCTATAAGTCGCCGGCTCATTCTTCAACAGGCACGCGGTCAGACGTTGAATCGTCCTCCCACTGCTTGTAAGCTAACGGTTTCATGTTCTATTTCACTCCCCTTCCGGGGTTCTTTTCACCTTTCCCTCGCGGTACTGGTTCACTATCGGTCACACAGTAGTATTTAGCCTTACGAGGTGGTCCTCGCTGATTCACATGGGATTCCTCGTGCCCCATGCTACTCGGGATTCAGCTACTATCTGGTCAGTTTTCGACTACAGGACTTTCACCTTCTTTGGTACAGTATTTAGCTGCTTCGTCTAACCTCCAGATTCGATCTCGCTGTCCCACTACCCCAAAAGGTAAACCCTTTGGTTTAGGCTTTTCCCCGTTCGCTCACCACTACTTAGGGAATCTCTTGATTGATTTCTCTTCCTCCAGCTACTAAGATGTTTCAGTTCGCTGGGTTGGCTCTTTCCTGCCTATATATTCAGCAGGTAGTATTTAGGGTTGCCCCATTCGGAAATCTCCGGCTCAATGTTTGCTTCCAACTCCCCGGAGCATATCGTCGGTAACCACGTCCTTCGTCGCCTCTGTGTGCCTAGGTATCCACCGTTAGCCCTTATTAGCTTGACCACTCAAACATTTGGTGTCTGTATCAAGTCAATTGTCTTTCGTCTTTTATCTTTAGGTTTTCACCAATGACTCTTGACTGATGACTCTTGACTACCTACAATTTTCGCGTTACTTATGCAGTTTTCAAGGTTCTGGCTGGACTTTCTCCCAGCAGTCTGACGCTCTGACGCCATGTTGCTGAGTTGAACTTTTCCATTGTTTTTGCTTTTCAACACAGGTGGAGGTTAGCGGACTCGAACCGCTGACATCCTGCTTGCAAAGCAGGCGCTCTACCAACTGAGCTAAACCCCCATCATTCAGTTATCAGTCAACAATTAACAGCTATCAGGTTTTTCTGACCACTGTTTACTGTTTACTGCTCACTGGTTTCAGGTGGGCCATCCTGGACTCGAACCAGGGACCTCACCCTTATCAGGGGTGCGCTCTAACCACCTGAGCTAATAGCCCATATTATCTGATAAATGTATGAACCAAATCATAGTTTGAAAGCTTTGAGCAAATGTCTGCGACCGACCTCGGTTTGACCATCTCAATCTCTATTTGCACTTTGCTTTCGAGTTTTGAGGGGTGTAGGTCTCCCTATAAAGGAGGTGATCCAGCCACACCTTCCGGTACGGCTACCTTGTTACGACTTCACCCCAGTCACCAGTCCTGCCTTAGGCATCCCCCTCTCCGAAAAGTTGGGGTAATGACTTCGGGCGTGACCAGCTTCCATGGTGTGACGGGCGGTGTGTACAAGGCCCGGGAACGAATTCACTGCAGTATGCTGACCTGCAATTACTAGCGATTCCTCCTTCACGCAGGCGAGTTGCAGCCTGCGATCTGAACTGAGCCACGGTTTACGGGATTAGCTTGACATCGCTGTTTTGCTGCCCTCTGTCCGTAGCATTGTAGTACGTGTGTAGCCCAAGACGTAAGGGGCATGCTGACTTGACGTCATCCCCACCTTCCTCCGGTTTGTCACCGGCAGTCTCTCTAGAGTGCCCACCCGAAGTGCTGGCAACTAAAAACGAGGGTTGCGCTCGTTGCGGGACTTAACCCAACATCTCACGACACGAGCTGACGACAGCCATGCACCACCTGTGTTCGCGCTCCCGAAGGCACTCCTCCCTTTCAAGAGGATTCGCGACATGTCAAGTCTTGGTAAGGTTCTTCGCGTTGCATCGAATTAAACCACATACTCCACCGCTTGTGCGGGCCCCCGTCAATTCCTTTGAGTTTCACACTTGCGTGCGTACTCCCCAGGCGGGATACTTAACGCGTTAGCTACGGCACGGCTCGGGTCGATACAAGCCACGCCTAGTATCCATCGTTTACGGCTAGGACTACTGGGGTATCTAATCCCATTCGCTCCCCTAGCTTTCGTCCCTCAGTGTCAGTTGCGGCCTAGCAGAGCGCTTTCGCCACCGGTGTTCTTCCTGATCTCTACGCATTTCACCGCTACACCAGGAATTCCCTCTGCCCCGAACGCACTCTAGCCGTGTAGTTTCCACTGCTCTTATGAGGTTGAGCCTCACTCTTTAACAGCAGACTTACACAGCCACCTGCGGACGCTTTACGCCCAATCATTCCGGATAACGCTTGCATCCTCCGTATTACCGCGGCTGCTGGCACGGAGTTAGCCGATGCTTATTCCTCAGGTACCGTCATTGTGTTCTTCCCTGAGAAAAGAGGTTTACGACCCAAGAGCCTTCCTCCCTCACGCGGTATTGCTCCGTCAGGCTTTCGCCCATTGCGGAAAATTCCCCACTGCTGCCTCCCGTAGGAGTCTGGGCCGTGTCTCAGTCCCAGTGTGGCTGATCATCCTCTCAGACCAGCTACTGATCGTCGCCTAGGTGCGCTCTTACCACACCTACTAGCTAATCAGACGCGAGCTCATCTTCAGGCAATTAATCTTTCACCTCTCGGCACATCCGGTATTAGCCACCGTTTCCAGTGGTTGTCCCAGACCTGAAGCCAGATTCTCACGCGTTACTCACCCGTCCGCCACTCACCCCGAAAGGTGCGTTCGACTTGCATGTGTTAAGCATACCGCCAGCGTTCATCCTGAGCCAGGATCAAACTCTCCGTTTTGAAGGGTTTGCTTTTTCGCTCAATAGCTGCTCTTTTTTAACTTCAGCTTAGTTAATTATTTTAATTGACGCATGCCACTTGCTCTATCATGGCTTTCAAACTATAATCTTTTCATGGTTC
>NZ_VJXY01000123.1 GCF_014831675.1 Komarekiella delphini-convector SJRDD-AB1
AGTGAACCACGAGTCCGTAAACGCCGCCCAAAAGCTTACCCCTTAATGACCAAACCCCGGCATGAGTTACGCAAGCAATTGCAAACAGCTTAAACCACAAGTGTTTCGGCTTTTCTTAGTGCCATTCACATCTAAGAGGTTGTCATGAAATAACGATGAGCTTTTTAGTTATAGTTCAAATCAAAGTTGATGTTTATCAACCTGATATTAGTCATAAAAAGCGGCGCTGTTAAAGGGATTTGTGCAGATAACGAAGTTACACTACCGCTATAGTCCAACTGTCCACGCTTGTGGGAGCAAACATACTATTGTTGATAATCCGGGCAGTTCTCGCCATCCCATCCTCGCGCGTGTATGCCGCAGACTAGCATATTACCACCATAGTACTGCCCGTGATAATTCTGGCAACCAATGCAAGCTATTGGTGTTGATTCTTCATCATTTAACTCATCCTCATCCTCATCCTCATCAAATTCCACGATTAACGCACAATTACAATTTGGGCAGTGGTCTATTTGTCTTGAATTGTCATCTACTAAACAAGTCTCAAGTCGTAAGTGACTGTTATATTCTCCGTCACTACTAATATCAGTTCTTATTGTCGAAAAGTAAGGATAGCTGCATTGGCAGACATTTAGCCCACATTCAACATTAGCGCAACAGGGCTGGAAGTATTTTTCAGCAATCTTCCAATCTTGCTCCAGAGAAAGACTTTCAGGGTTGCCCTCGAAATCTACTGTCCACAGTTTGGAGTCGTGGGAAATTCTTAAGGCGAAAAATGTATAGTCGTGAGCCAGATTTTCAATACTTTCGCAGATCTTAGCCGATTTGTAATCAAAACTTCGTTTGGTGATTCTCAACCTTAGATCACGCGGGTAGGTCTGAATGACCAAGTACTCTCTCTCATCAAAGTGATTGAAATCTTTTAAGGTATCCATTGTTTCTCCTGATTAGAGTTTAAGTTTTCGTTCTTTAGCAGATATAATCTCATGAATTATGTCTAATTATCTAAGCCGAAAAGCTTGCTTTTTCAGGTAGAATCATTAAAAATAAATATATTCTACAACTTAGATGAAAGTTCTGAGTCGTAGACCCGGCAGAATACTCTACCAAACACAGTCTGCTATTGCGGACTTTTTTATGTAGTTATATTTCCAGATACAATTCCAGCAATTATGTTTAACAGATTGCTGAAAAAGCTTGTATTTGGGAAATAAGTTTACAAAAATAAATATGTCATGTAAATGCATTTTGTATTTACATGATTATCACTGACTAAGGTGATACGGTCATACCCGCATAAGTCCGCAAACGCGGACTTTCTTTAATTGATTGGAGGAAAAAGAGGTTAAACCCAATCAAAGATTTAACCTATAAAACAGTAAGCTCATTTCAAATTACCACGTCCAGGTCAATTACCTCTAAAACATCTGGCAACCACCGGACATGCTCTACAGTTTTGTCGTGAGTACGAGCTTTATCGAAAACTACAGTGCCCCATTGCTTGCCTTCATTCGTCAAATGCCAAATGTTTTTCCGCTTCTGTTTACCTGTAGTATCGGTTTTAATTAGAACTTCCTTGCGTTGTAAACCAGCTTGTTCCAAAACCCGATTCACGACTACTGGATTAACGGGTTTAGGTAGTCCGTTACGTTCAGCGTAAATTTTGCCAAGCTCAGTTGGAGGCAAGTGTCTGTCGGGAGTTGCTGATACTTCTTGAATCGCGCCGACTAATTCCTTTGCCATCGGAGCAATTTCGGGACACAACGCCTGTACACCTCGAAGGATAGTGATTGTCTGTAGTTCTGGACTAAGCCTTGTGTCAGCAAGTACCTTTTGTCCAAAGTTTACGAGTTCATCAAGGGTGGGTTTGGTATTCTGTTGTTGACTTGGATTGGGTATTTCGTACTTGCCAGTACGGCGCAGGGAAGGAAGAACCTGGTGAAAAACCCATCTTTGAAAACGCTTTGCAACTGGTTTACGGGACTTAAAGATCAGGCGATAAAGCCCAGCTTCAGTCACAGTAAGCATTTCCTGTCCTTTAGGATTGTCATCACCAGGGGTATAGACATTAGCGATACCCCTTTCGTCTTCATCGAAAGAAGTTAACGCATCACTGACATTTTTGATTTCAAGAATTGCACACACATCCGCAGCGACCCACTCAGGCTTGTCTGCTGTTCCAACGAACCGGACTTTTTGAGACTCGAATACAAAAACTGAGAGTTCAGACATAATTTTAATTCTCCTTTAGTGTGACCTTTAACCCTATTTCAATCCTGGAAAGAAACTATCCCACACATTTCGATGTTTGGGCGATGATTCACCCTGAATAGCATCCTTTAATCCTTGCTGACCAGTCTGAATTTCTAGCGTATTTAATTCATGAATTACTTGGTTAAGTTCAGGATTTTCTTCAAGTAATTCTGCTTCTAGCTCTAATTCTTGTTGTAACAGTTCAGCATTTCTTCGCATGAAAATTCGTTGCTGATGCCGTCGCCTTATTTGTGATTCTGTTAGTTGTAGTTGTTCTTCAAAACTCAAGTCATCATCATCGTTGTACATTTTCTACCTCTTCAATTAATCCAAAGTATTCAGCCGATAATTCCATCAAATAGGTGAAGGCCAAACAATCACCATATTTTGTATAGATTTCAGCAATTGCTTTCAAAATCTCTGGCATATTCTCAGGTGTTAATTCAGTAAAATGAGAAGCCAAATTAAATGCCAAGTGTTCATCTTCTGCTTCCCTTACTGGTACATCTTCTGCCCAGATGATTAATTTTCGTCTGTCTAACTCCGCTAATGAAAGAGCATTAACAGAATCAAGAACTGAATCAGGCAAACAATTGATTAATAGCTTAATCACCAAATAATACCTCCATAAAGTAATTGATATCCCAGTCGTAATCTTGTGATAAACTCGTCTGTATTACGATTCCCTCACACTGGATCGCTACGGCTTTTAACCCAGTTAGTCGGACTATGGCAATTTTCCCTATGACAACGATTGCATGTCGGAAATATTGATTGTCCAATAACATCATTACCGTAGTAAGCATGATGAATCTCTTCACTCGAACTAGTTAAACAAACGACACATTTACTGTGAGTTTTTTTGTGCGATTGCTACTTGCTTCTTGTACTTTTTGATGTTGCCATATCGAGCATCCCAGTCTAATCCTCTGGGTAGCCAAGAAGTTCTTGCAGTAGAGTCACACCTTTTTCGTTTAATTCTTGCCCCGTGAGCTCTTGCCACTTCTGCTTAATCTCTTGATATTGAGGTTTTCTGCCTAACTCTGTTGCCCATTTCCTAATTTCTTCATACCAATCAATATTCTGTGGTGGGTTACTTTGTGTAGATGTGGTATTACCAGAATCAATCTTGTTCTGCTTTTGCTCCATTCCCTTGATGTCAAATTCAGGAATCAAAGCTACAAAAGGATTACCGCGAGTTGGAATTACTAAGGCATACCGCACACCAGCTTTATCCAAGAGTTCGCAAGCTTGCCGTAACATCTCCAAAATCTCTTTGTTGACATTTACAAAGTCTTGGGGATGCTCAAGGATATAAGAGGATGTTTGCCCTGTTGCAATAAAACAAACATTTTTCAGGGATGGACGACTAAATCCTGTTTCCCCAGACAAAGGAGACTGGCCCATGAATATCCCGTGCCCTTTAAGTCCAGCAGTAAACTTGATGACGTAGTTCCAGAATCCTTGCAGGTCTTTGGCAGTGTCAGCATCAACCATTCCTGGAAGTCCTTTGCCACCACCGTAAACACTGTCAACTTCATCCTGGGCAAGAAATAATTCCGGGACTCCCTGACAATCACCACCAACTTTAGCTACTCTGGCTTTTTGTTTGTCAATCTGGTCTGTAGCAAAAGTTCTCCAGCCAGATAATGCCGCCATGCCATCAAATTTGCGGGTAAACTTGCATAGCCAGCGTGTCACTTCATCCTTGGGATCGCTACCAAGTACAATTGCTGGAGCTTGAGACTTGGCAGCAATCTTGTTAATAATGATACCTGCTAGAGTGGATTTACCTGATTGAGTTCCCCCTGACAAATAAAAATGATGGTTACTGCGTTTGGTCATATCCTGATTGGATGCTGCATCACACAATTCATCTAGCCAAGCAGCATCTAAACGAATGTATTCAGGATAATTGGCAGCAAACGTTTGTAAAACCTGTAATGCACCAGGGTTGATTACCGACTGTACCGACTCTTCATCAATGTCAGCAATATCGGGATTGGGAATACCAGGACGGGGCGGCAACTGTCGTGCTGGTGGTTCTGGTAGCGTTACTAATCCTTGTAAACCATACTCAGCAATCCAGCGAGGACGTTCTTGCACAGGTAGACGATTTACAAAATCTGCTACACGCCGCTTTGCCCCAATTGCTGTGGTTACATAATCGTAAGCTGCTTCTCCTTGCAAAGTTTGTTTCAAGGATTTTAAGTCAGCCTCTTCTAAAGCACGATAAACCTTTTGTTTGCTTTCACTAATTTGGGCAGATACTCCAAATAAACCAGCAGTCACAGTTCCAGCACCAAGCAGTATCCCGGTTGTCACTTTGTCAGTGTTTAAGAAAAAGGGAGCAGATAGGCACATTAGCGTTGATACTCCCAAAGAACAAAGAATAGTTCGCTCTGCATTGATTACAGGACTTGATGTTATTCTCTCTAATTCAAACGTCATTTAACGCACCCCCAAAGAAACTCCTGCACTAACCAACATCAGAAATATGAATGCAAAGATTACTCCAGGGATTAACCCAATCGTGAATGTCTTACGATTGAAGCTATACCCTTTACCAACAAGCCCTGCAAAGTTGAACAAACCCAAAGCTATGCAGCAAATGCAGACCATCCCAATAATCCACAACACAAAGCGACTAATGGGACTGGCAACTGATAGATATCCCATAAACATCGATAGCCCTATACCGCACACACTATAGCCAACATAAGAAAGCTTCACTTCCACCATTACCTCCTAGAATCGGAAACTATCCCCTACTTCATCAAATGCCTTTTCATATCCTTCCGAATGGCACTAAGAAAAGCCGAAACACTTGTGGTTTAAGCTGTTTGCAATTGCTTGCGTAACTCATGCCGGGGTTTGGTCATTAAGGGGTAAGCTTTTGGGCGGCGTTTACGGACTCGTGGTTCA
>NZ_VJXY01000124.1 GCF_014831675.1 Komarekiella delphini-convector SJRDD-AB1
TGTCGAATTCAGGTGGAAATACCTCTAACAACTACCGTGCCAGAAGTGTCGTCTAGCTAGTTGATTTATGATTAGTCTGTTAATTGTGGATGATCAAAGCCTGATTTGCCAAGGGCTGAAAACAATGCTGGAGTTACAACCAGATTTGCAGGTAGTGGGGATTGCCAGCAATGGCGAGATGGCGATAGAGCAAGTCGCAGCCCTCCAGCCTAATTTGGTGCTAATGGATGTGCGAATGCCATTAATGGATGGGAGAGCTGCAACACGAATAATCTGCGAACGATTTCCTAATGTGAAAGTGCTGGTACTCAGCACGTTTGACGATGACCAGTATATTGTCGAGTCGATCCGGGCAGGTGCGAAAGGCTACCTCTTGAAAGATATGCCCGCAGACGAGTTAGTGCAAGCAATTCGGCTGGCGTGCCAGGGTTATGCTCAGTTGGCTCCGGGGTTGTTAGAAAAACTGATGAAGAATCCTTTGGGTATCGCTAAACCTAACGCTTCGCCAGAATTTGAGACGCTGACGAAGCGAGAGCAGCAGGTTTTGCAGTTTATTGGCAAAGGAGCCACAAATCGAGAAATCGCTGAACAGTTAGTAGTTGCTGAAGGTACTGTGAAGACTCATGTAACGCATTTGCTAAATCGCCTCGATTGCCGGAACCGCTCCCAATTAGCGATCATTGCTAATTCGATCTTTGAGATTAACTGAGCATTACTAACTAATGGTCTATGTCAGCTAACTGGCAGTATCAAATAAATATACACGTGTGGTTAAATGCTGTAGTTGCACAAAAATGAAAAGCAAATTTTCGTAAAGTGAAGGGGTTTGGGTCTGGATAATGAACTGCGGGAGAACGCAAATGCGGAATTTCCAAAGCCGCAAATTGCTCTTTCTAGCGACTCATCCACCTGCCACTGGGGTCAAATACCGATAGTTTACCCCTGATAGACTACCGTTTTTGCAGCAGATGGGTAGTCAAGGTCAGAGCATGAAGTTCCGCGCGAACAATAGCCAGGTTAATTGTTTCAGGAACAGTGGTTGTAAATTGCATTGCTTACGAGACAATCTAGCTTTTATGATAATAGTTATCATTCTATATAGGTAAGCTCAGACCAGCAAAATAATTCTGAAAATAGGGCATAGGGTACAAGAGGCTAACAGCTTGCTGTAGTAAAACCCCCGGATTCATACAGGGGATATAAGCGAATAGACAAATTTATTTGGCTGTCTTATCTGCCGTAAGTGCTTAGAGTTACTCAGAGAGCAACTACATAGTTGTAGATGTTTTAGCTTGGTGATTACTGTGTAACAGGTGTACCATTTAAAGTCATCATAGGATCGCGATCGCAAAGGCTAATATTAGCTTTCCAACGGGAGGGGAATTTTGGATCAATGAAAGTAACTTGAAATCTGCCCCAATGATAAGTAGGTTTACCATCTACCCCTTCTCTATAGGTATCGCAACGTACCGATGAAGACTTTTGTACCCAATAACCATTGTATGAACCTCGGTCATTAAACACTCCTGCTAAACCATCAATGAAGATTACTCCATCACGACCATAGCGCCACACGGCAGTTTTATTGCGATCTTCTTGATAAACCACTTTATATTCTTCCGTTGTCCAAACCTCATCTGCTAGAGCTTTTTGTGGTGCAGCAGTACCAATCAATAAGGCTAAGGTCAGGAAAACATGGTTCTTTTTCATAAAATTGACTTTGATCAATTCAAAATTTGACATGAATTACTAGGTTAATTTTCTCACAGTTTTATCTTTACTCTTCCCACTTCATCAGCGCCCCATCCACACATACCATACTCCACTGCGGAAACTTCGCCAGCAACTTCTTAATCACAATCTGCAAAGCCGGATCATCCCAACACTCCGCAAGAAACCCAAAATCAGGTTTTCCCCCAGCATTCCTGCCAGCTTCAGTTTTTCCATACGCAGAGGTCGCGTTTTTGAACGAATTGCGCTCATCGTTCTCACAGCGTCTTGAAGAGAAGACGTTGCCGTTGCCGAAGGCATCGCTTCACTTGACCATTTACAAGCACTGTGGGCAGGCGCAGTGGAATAATCTTTTATGAAGGTTTTGTGGTGCTTCGTTTCCATCAGAGATTTTATTTTAAGGTATTCGTCAAGTGTAGCTGTTCAACAATTTACAGAATTACTAAAAGTACATAATGCCAACTTTAAAGTTCTCAGTAAAAATTTCTAGTGGCATTTATAAAATTCAGTTTAACATAAGCTTTTATATGAGTTTTTATATGAGCTTTCGAGTATTGCAGATATCCAATTTTAGTGTAAGGGTTGTTTTAATGTGCGGTTAAATGACAACTTAAAATGTTCACAGAGTAAAACTGTAAAAGTACTTTTTATAAAAATAAATAATTGCTATTGAATCCTGAAAGCAAGGCTGAATAAGGATAAAACGAGTTTTTAACTAAAAACTTTAGATTTGCTTAAGCGAAATATTATTGTAATTATACTGATACTGCTATATTCAGTCTGGAATTCCTCTCTGTACATTTGTAGCTTTGTATAAAAGCTACCTAGGCTAACCATTATGCATATTAGTGATTGTGAGGCCTGTGAATAAGAGGAGCAGAAAGAAGCCCTCGAACGTTTTCTATAACTGCATACTTGGGACGAATTTTAGTAATTAAGTTTATAAATGTAAAAAAAACGTTTCCCCGCTCATCATTAAAGCTAGAGCGTTTACCAGCAGTACTAAAAGCTTGGCAAGGTGGGCCACCTACAATTAAATCTACATCCTCGAAACTAGATAAACCAGATATTTCTAAAATTTGCTCTGCACTATAATTACGTATGTCTCCAATAAGTGGACAATCTGGTTTATTAGTTTTAATTGTCAGTCGAACATCCTTATCTATATTCTGATGCAAGAACAATATGTATACCTTCCTGCTCTAAACCTAAATCCAACCCCATTGCCCCATTAAAGAAGCTCAAAGCTCTCATTGAACTTATCCCACTAATAAAATCCTTTGAATCCATATATGAATAGTTGCAAGGTCAATCAAGGAATCAAAATATACTGTTTGACGTTCCCATCGGACGACTAAACGACGATATTTACGTTGATACCAGGCAAAACAACGTTCCTGCTGAAACCCGGGAACAGAAATTTTGATTGGTCTACCTCTATTTTTCTTCGTTTTCCAAACTCGTTTGGGGATTTGAGGTCTAATTCCTCGTTTGCATAAAGCAGCGCGTTTATCCTTTGAATCGTAACCTTTATCAGTCGCTAACACCTTCACTCTCTTACGCGGTCTACCAGGCTTTAAAGTTTTAAGTTTGACTTGATCTAGCAGTGGTAATACCTGCTCTGTTTCATTTGCGTTGGCTGGAGTTGTACAGTTAGCTAAAGGCATTCCATTTCCCTCTGTAAGTGTATGAATTAACACTCCATTTCCCTTACCGCCATAAGCAACGTCTTCACTTCCTCCCTTTCCAGGAGGAAAAAGAGCCATCAACAGCCCCAAAGTCCCAATTTATCAAACCTTTCTCATCAGCGATCGCAAGAACACGCGCCTGTATATATTCAAACGTTCCATCCTCCCGCCATTGCTTTAACCATCTGTGCGAAGCGCTTTTTGAAGCCCATATATCTCCCTTTGGGATGTCACACCATCGACATCCAGTAATCAAGATGTATAAAAGACTGTTTAGCAGATAGCGGTAAGGTGTATGAGGCATTCCTTTACCACATTTTTCTGGTTCTGGAGGAAATATATCTTCAAACAATTTCCATTCCAGATCGCTTAACCCCTCGAAACGTCCTGCCATCGCTTGATACACCCTTCTCAATTCAGAAATAGGTTATCATATTTGGGGATTAGTGGGATAGGTTCAAGAAGAAAGAGTCGCTACAACGGGCAACGAAATCATGGCTCAGATTGCCCAGGAGTGTGAAAAATACGGTTTTGAAGTATTGGACGATGGTATCTACCACCACGAAGTGAACCTTGGTCAAGCAAGCTGCACCGACGGCAGATGGAGGGTTATTCGGGCTTCGTCAGAACATCAACAAAAAGTCCCATGTGACTCTGCGATGGATGCGGTGTGGTCGTTGTCGATGCTTCAACCTGTATCTTGTGAGGACTTGTTAGACCGACCATTCGAGACGCTAACGGTTGAAAAATGGCGGAGGTTGGTGGAGTATGAGCCAGAGTCGGAAAGTCGGGAGTTAGTAACAGCGTAATCGTTAGTCATCAGTGAGCGCTTTTGTTTCGACAAGAGCGCTGTTTTTATTCAACCAAACAGATGAAATTATGAAACTCAGCTATAACCAAAAAATAGGAAAATTTGTTGTCTCTGAACTGGGACGCATTCTTGACTCGGATATTGATTTAGATGCTCTAGCTACGAGATATGGTTTTATCGCTCCTTCGGTTAAGGACGAAATGACGGACGAGGAAGCGCAAGAGATGGTCGATGATTTCTTGAAGTGCGAGTAATCAACTACAGAAACTACTTATGCTACACTAATGTGACAGTGAAAGTTACAGACAGGAATTGCAACCATGACAAATACTGCTGCAAAAACCGCCGAGGAATTGATTGCAGACTTAGAACGATACACAGGTTCAGAAGTCGTTTACAGGCGCTCTTTAGGTATGCTCCGCTACACAGAGAAAGTGAAATATTTAGCCCAAGCAACCCAGTGCTACTGGTTGCTGGATGCGATTGGCTCTTATCAGCATCGGCTTCAGTCTAATCCTAGGCTGCAAGAATTTCAGGTGTGGCGTTTAGTGGTGGAGAATGAGTCAGGGGTGCTGATATGTGAAGAAGACACAGATATTGAGGTACTACGCCAGAAAATTCCATACACTGATTTTCCGTTGACAGAAATCACGCTATATCTGACACAGAAGGTGTTGATGCTACCGAGTGAATATTGAGAATGAAATAAAAACAAAGGTGATCGCACAGATTCAAATCTAATTGCGATCCATTACATCGCTACGCTTGAGAGCGATGAGTTATTTCAAGGAGGACAGTCAGGGCGAACGCATCTTATTTACTAATAAAAACTAAAAAAGATTTGAAAATGACATAGATAATCCTACAAGTTGCTACAACTATAAATAAAACAAATCCCTAACCTTTCAACAATAGAGATTAGCT
>NZ_VJXY01000125.1 GCF_014831675.1 Komarekiella delphini-convector SJRDD-AB1
TGTATTCTGATGTAACGCAACTGAATCGTAAACGTAGAGCATCATGATGTTCTAATAATTGCTCTACAGCTTTCTTTAGGAATTCCGCTTTGATATTTTTGGGAATCTCTAATAAAACTGATTGGTTATAATGATGGGCTTCTGAAGAATTTTGTACCAAGAATCTGTGCTGAATTGGCGTTAGGTTTGCAACTCCAGTAACTAGACCTTGTTTACATTCAAAATTAACTACTATATTAGCGACTTTGGCTAATTTAGCAATAGTTTGATTTTGGAATATTTGTTTGATACTGATTTCTATTCCTAAGTTTTTCGCACGAGAAACTACTTGAATACTAAGAATAGAATCACCACCAATTTCAAAGAAGTTGTCGTGGATACTGATTTTTTCCAAGATCAGCAGTTCTTGCCAAATGTTGGCTAAAGTTTGTTCTACTTGGGTGCATGGTGCTACGTATTCGTGAACTCTTGTGATTGTTCCATCAGGTGCGCTTAGTGCTTTTCTATCTACTTTGCCATTTGGTGTTAACGGTAGACTGTCCAAAGTCACAAAAGCAGTAGGAATCATGTATTCTGGTAGCTTCTGTTTGAGAAAAATAGGTAATTTTGCAACCAGATCGCGATTTGATTCTCGTTTTAAGGGATTGTTGGCATAAACACTCCAGACTTTAACCTCTGACGTTACCTCCAAGTTAGGAATTATTTTCTGGGAGTCAAATGGAGATTCATTGCGTATGAAGATAGCATTGTAGCAACCATTTTCGCCAGCACCAGACCAAGTAATATATACCTCATAAGGTAATCGATCGCTCAAACTACACAAATCGTCTGGCTCTACCCCTACTTGTTTTTGGAGATGTAAAGTATTACGCAATTGACCTATAGTTTTGCGTCCGTTTGACTTAGAAAGCTCTTGAACAAGTGTGACGTCTTCTTGTAAACGAGCATTCGGTATATGTTTAATACCAATTGCTGGAGGCTTTTTATCTGCTAAAATTTCTGCGATCGCTGATAAATTTAAACCATTATTTTGATAATCAAGCCATTCGGATATGACTGTGGAAGATACTTCTTTGTTAACATGAAGAACTACCTGATAACGGAACTTAGTTAGCTCATTATGGTACTCACCAGGTTTTAACAGAATTTGAACATGTTTGATTTGCGGCAGATGTTGCTTTAAAGCTAAAAAGAAGGCAGGATCAATTACCAATTCTTCATCTTGATTCACACCATTTTTCACCTGCTGTCTCAATTGGTCTATGGTTAACGAATCTGAAGCGCGATAAAACTTAGTTGCTGCATGAAAAGTTTCTAATAATGACAAGTTGCGAACATCACCAATAAATATGAAACCACCTTTAGCCAAAGTTTTTACTGCACCTTGTAAAACTTCTACTAAGTAATCGATGCTGGGGAAATACTGCACAATTGAGTTAAGAATAACAGCATCGAATCTACCTTCTTCAATATCTGTAAAATCATCAGCAAGTTTCTGGCTTAGGCTTACGTGTGAATAACTATCTCCCAGCTGCTTGATTTGCTGTTCAACATAACCTAAAGCTGGTGCACTAAAATCAGTACCACAGTAACTCAAGCAATGAGGAGCAATCTGGAACAACAACATCCCTGTACCACAACCTATCTCCAACACATGTCCTGGTTGCCATTTGAGTATTTGCTCAACTGTAGAATCTGCCCATTGACGCATCTGTTCTTGAGGGATTTGCTTACCTGTATAGCTGCTTTCCCATCCTACGGTGTTGTAGCTGGATTCTTCGATCTCTACCTCTGAACTGTAGAGATTGTGATACATTTGTTGCCATTGCTCAATATGTGATGACTGTAATGGATTTGTTGCTTGGGATTGATTTTTTTGCTCAGAAACCACATAAGCGACTAAGCGTTTGTTACTAGGAATATCTTCTCTGACAATAACTACAGCTTGTTGGACTTGGGGATGGGTTTTAAGAACTGCTTCGATTTCTTCGGATTCGATGCGAAAACCACGAATCTTTACTTGATAGTCAATGCGACCTAGGAATTCGATATTACCATCGCCTAAGTAGCGAACTAGGTCGCCTGTTTTGTAAAGCCGTTGTGATTTTGAATCTGAGAAGGGGTTGGGAATAAATTTTTCTTGTGTTAATTCTGGGCGATTTAGGTAACTTCTTGCTAAGCCATCACCTCCAATGTACAGTTCCCCAGGTACGTCTATGGGTACTTGTTGGAGGTACTCGTCTAGGATGTATGTTTGGGTGTTACTTATAGGGCGACCGATAGGAATAGTTGTAGCGTCTTCTGGAATATCCTGTACCAAGTACCAGGTAGTGAATGTTGTATTTTCTGTCGGGCCATAAACATGGAGCAGTCGCTTTGGTGACCCATTTTTCAAAACTTCTTTGACCGACTTAATATCGACAGCTTCTCCTCCAAACATCAATTGTTGCACCGAATGAAAAGCTGACGGTACAACATTTACAACCTGATTAAATAAGGCAGTTGTTAAAAACAAGACGCTAATTTTTTGCTCTTGGATAAAGTTGGCAAAATCCTTGGGAGATAAAACTATATCCTTAGAAACCCAAATTAGCTTAGCTCCATGCAGCAATGTTCCCCAAATCTCAAAAGTGACAGCATCAAAGGAAAAGTTTGAGATAAAAGCAATTACATCTTTTGGTTGTAAATTAATGTAATTTGGATTAATTACCAAGCGATTTACCGCTTGGTGAGGAACAGTAACCCCTTTGGGCTTTCCAGTAGAACCAGAAGTGTAAATAACATAAGCCAAATTATCAGAAGTTACTTCAACATCATCAAGATTCTGCTGAGTATATTGGTTAATAGATACCCAATCTTTATCTAAACAAACTACCTGTACTTGATTTTGTGGCAAGGATTCCAACAATGATCTCTGGGTAAGCAACACCTCTACATTAGAATCCTCTAACATATAACTCAATCGTTCTTGGGGATAACTGGGGTCAAGGGGTACATAAGCACCACCAGCCTTGAGTATCCCTAACAATCCCACCACCATCTCTACTGAATGTTCTACGCAAATACCCACCAACACTTCTGCTCCCACACCAAGGCTTTGCAAGTAATGCGCTAGTTGGTTAGCTCTTTGATTTAATTGTTGATAGGTCAACTGCTCTCTATCAAACACCACCGCTACAGCATCCGGTGTTCTCTCTACCTGTTGCTCAAATAACTGATGAATACATTTATCAGTGGGATATTCAGTAGCAGTATCATTCCACTCCACTAACAACTGATGACGTTCTGCTTGAGTTAACAAAGGTAATTCACCCACCGTCTGTGAAGGATTTTCCACAATTGCACAGAAAATGGTTTGCAAATGTCCTAACATCCGCCCAATCGTATCTGATTCAAAACGAGTACTATCGTAACGAATTTTAATTAACAACTCATTCCAAGGTTCTGCAATTAAAGTCAATGGATAGTTAGTTTGTTCAAAAGCCTCCATCTGGTTGAGCTGTAGCGAACAGTCTTCATTCAATAAAGAACTATCAACTGGATAATTCTCAAATGCCACAATACTTTCAAATAAAGATGTTCCTCCTCTTATTTCGCTCCTAGCTTGAATATCAAACAGTGGAGTGTAAGAGCGCTCCTGTAATTCCAGCATTAACTGTTGTATTTGTTGCAGCCAAGATATTAGTTGCTGTTGGGGGGATATTTGGAGACGTAACGGTAAGGTATTGACAAATAATCCCACCATCTCCTCCACTCCAGACAAATTGGCTGGACGACCAGCAACAGTCACACCAAATACTACATCTTTCTCGCCACTATAACGACTTAATAGTAATGCCCAAGCTGCTTGTACTATAGTTGATAAAGTTACACGGTGCTGTTGTGCCACATATTGTAACTTCAGATTCACTCTCTGAGGCAAACGTAATTCAAGTTTCTTATAATCCGATGATTGATGCTGCTGAATTTGAAAGTTCAGCTTATTTACTCTCAGGGGAGTCGGAGTGCTAAAACCTTGCAAAGTTTGTTGCCAAAAGTCAAGAGCAGCAACATGATCTTGCTCGTACAACCAAGCAATATAATCACTGTAGGGAAATGGTTTTGACAAATTACAAATTTCCCCTGCAACTTCAGCTTCATAGAAACTTAAAACATCTTTGAAGATAATCGATAAACACCATCCATCTATAAGAAGGTGGTGATGATTCCAAATGAATTTGTAACTATCGTCACTTAATTTAATTAACGTACACTCCATTAATGGTGCTTGGTTGAATTGAAAACCAAGTTTTCTTTGTGTTTGCAACAACTCTGATAATTGCTGTTGTTGCTCTGTGGTTGATAGTCCTTGCCAATCGAGATTACTCCAAGGTAAATTAACTTGTTTAAGTACTACTTGTAATGGAGTTGTCCGATTTTCCCAAACAAATAATGTACGTAAAACTGAATATCTATCTACAACTTTTTGCCAAGCTAATTCAAAAGCAGCAACATTGAGATTACCCTTCAAATTTAAGGTGATTTGCTCTTGATATACCCCACTTTCAGGCGCATCAAGGCTATGGAATAATATTCCTTGTTGTGTCGGAGAAAGCCTATAAATTGAATCAACGTTTTTAGTTTTGATAGAAGCTAATAATTTATCAATTTCTACTTGATTCAATTGTGCATCAGGGAAATCTGATGGTGTGTATCCTCTATTCTCTTCTAATTGACAATGTTCTATTATCGACCTGATTGCCTGAATATAACTCTGTGCCAAATTCTCGACTGTGGCTTGAGCATGAACATTACTACTGTAAGTCCAATCAATTTGTAATTCGCCTTCTACCACCAGAGCATTAATATCTAATAAATAGTCACGATTCTGCCTTAAACTATGGTTGCCTCCAGTAGATTTTGAAACAAATTTCCAACCAGTTTGCAATTGGACTTGGTCAAATTGTCCGAGGTAGTTAAAACTGATTTCTGGAGTGGTGAGTGTTTGTATGTCAGTGACAGCAGTATCTTCACACAAGTAACGCAAGATACCA
>NZ_VJXY01000038.1 GCF_014831675.1 Komarekiella delphini-convector SJRDD-AB1
TACTTTTTGGAGATGTCAGCGCGGCAACAATTATATTCTTGCTCCTATTGGTTGCCCCATTACCAATACACAGATTTATATCCTAGATGCAGATTTACAACCTGTGCCTGTTGGTGAATCTGGGGAACTGTATATCGGCGGTGCTGGACTTGCCCGCGGCTATCTTAACCGTCCTAACTTGACCAAAGAAAAATTTATTCTCAACCCTTTTAGCCAAGAGCCAGGAGCGCGACTGTATAAGACTGGTGACTTAGCTCGTTACCTTGGTGATGGCAATATTGAGTATATTGGTCGCCTTGACTCCCAAATAAAAATCCGAGGCTTCCGCGTCGAATTAGGCGAAGTGGAGGCAGTACTCTCTCAACACCCCGCAGTTCAGCAATCCGTGGTGACAGTACGAGAGGATGTCCCTGGAGATAAGCGCCTAGTAGCTTATGTTGTTCTCAACTCCGAACAGGCAGCCACTATTGATAGACTACGGCACTTTCTCAAACAGAGATTGCCCGACTATATGGTTCCTTCAGCTTTTGTGATGTTGGAAGCTTTGCCAATGAATCCTAACGGCAAAGTAGACCGTCGTTCTTTACCAGAACCCCCTCAAACCAGACAAGAAACAGAAGCAATTGTCGCTCCCCGCGATGAGGTGGAACTCCAACTAGCAAACATTTGGGAAAAAGTTCTCGGTATTCAGCCGATTGGCATCAGGGATAACTTTTTTGATTTGGGAGGGAACTCTCTGCTAGCGTTGCGTCTAGTTGCACAAGTGGAGAAAGCCTTGAAGAAAAGTTTACCCTTAGCGACGTTTTTCCAAAATCCGACTATTGAGCAACTAGCTAGAATTCTGTGCCAATCAGGATTGCCAAAATCCTTATCCTATTTAGTACCAATTCAAACCAATGGTTCCAAACCACCTTTATTCTTATGTCAAGGTGTTAGCTTATATCAACCTCTAATTTCTTATTTAGGTTTAGAGCAACCTGTTTATGGATTGATAGCAGAGGATGGACAAGGAAGACCAGTTTATTTAAATCGAATAGAGGAATTAGCCGCTCACTATATTGAAGAAATAAAAACTCTCCAACCCAAAGGCCCTTATCGTCTAGGAGGTCTATCTTTTGGAGGTGTTATAGCATTTGAAGTTGCTCAGCAATTGATTTCGCAAGGTGAGCAGGTAGCTTTATTAGCTTTATTTGATTCTTGTCTACCAGGTGCACAAAAAGTATTGCCAATGCCAATATACAAGAGGCTTTCGCATCACTTTAATCAGTTTTTACAAATTGGCCCTAATTATTTCTTAGAAATACTCAAGCGGAAGATGAGCATTTCTTATGGCAAAATTGCTTTAAAAAATGACTTTTTCAGGATTAAAAATCTCGAATATCTAGTTAGGCGAGAGGCATACAACCAAGGAGTAAAAAAATATTCAATAAACTACGTACCGCAAGTTTACCCAGACAGTATAACTCTGTTCAAGGCTATTGATAGAGATATTACTAATGTTGAGGTTGTTGAAGTTGAGCCGGGACTGGGTTGGACTAAGTTGGCGGCTGGAGGATTGGAGATCCATGAAATTCCTGGCGATCATCATGGCATTTTGAAAGAGCCGAATGTTCAGTTATTGGCTGAAAAATTGAAGCTCTCCATAGATAAGTAGAGACGTTGTATTGCAACATCTCTACATGTTCTGTCTGTCACATTATTTTTATTGGTTTGTGACACTACGAAACACTTGGTATTGCAGAGCGAATTGTATTAATAAAGTTTTCGGCATAACGCTGCGTCGAGAAATCGCAGGCACGTTGTCGCGCTGCTAGTCCGATATTTCGGGCAAATTCTTGCTCATCAAGATAGCGGAGAATGGCGATCGCTAATTTATCCGCATCACCGTAAGGTGTTAATAGTCCATTAACGCCGTCAGTAATAATCTCAGTCGGGCCCCCAGCATTACCAGCTATAATCGGTTTGCCCAACGCCATCGCTTCAATAATTACAATCCCAAACGGCTCTTTATCTGATGCATGTACAAATACATCCATTGCCTGCACCCATTCCGGGATGTTACGCTGTAGCCCAGCCATAATCACCCGCTCTTTCAACCCTAAAGTTGCTATTTCTGCTTTTAAAAATTCCTCATAATCTGGTTCCAAATCGTGCTTACCGCCGACAACTACACAATGGGCATCGGGATATTTTTGCAAAACTTGGGGCATTGCTTGTACCAATACGTGCATTCCCTTCCATCGTTGTAATCGCCCGACAATTCCAATCAACGGCCCGTGCAATGGTAAGCCTAACTTGTGGCGTGTTTCTTCGACAGAAGGCAAAGCAGCAGGCTCGAATCTATCTAGGGCGACACCAGGATAGACTAAGGGTGTTGGTCTGTGGGGCCAAATCTGCGCTTGTGCTTGCTTGCCATCTTTGGAGAGGGTGACGATCGCACGAGCTGGTATTAAAGTAGCAAGCCGTACTAGCCAAGTTTTATCACTAGGTACTTCTAGTTGATACCACACAGCGGGCAATCCCGCTAGCATCGCCGCTAAACCCCCAGATATATGGGTAATCCACATCCAATTAACAATCATATCTGCACCTTCGCGGCGGGCGATCGCAGCTATCTGAAAAACAGCGGCAATAAAACGGTGAACTTGGCGCAGACGGCCGCTTTTAACAATTCGCGTATCAATGCCGAGGGACTTTACCTGTTCTACCATCGGCCCATCTTCCAAAAATATCACCAACCACTCAACACCAGCATTACGTCCTTGGTGCATCAAGTCCCAAAGCATCATTTCACCGCCGCCTTTTTGCTCGGCTAGTGGCATCACAACTATAACTTTCATAATCTATATCAATCCTATTTAAGTTGTAAGATTTTATTTTTGAGATTCCCGACTTATTACAAAAGTCGGGAATTTTGATGCTGATAGTATTTATGTGCCGCCATAGTCATAGCTAAAAAGCCCCAAAGAATCATGCCTGCTACACTCAACATGCCACTACCAATAAGCAGCTGTGTAGAAGCACTAATCCCAATAGCACGGGCAGCACTGACAAAACTATCAAAACGGGCTTCACTATATTGACTAACGCTGAAAAGCATCAAAATTAATCCACCCATATAAGGTATGGCTCCAAACCAGCCTAGGGTGAAGAACATATCTAAAATCCCACTGTCAATCACCACAACTTCTATCTGACCAGTTTTTTCGTTAACCTTCCAGATATTTCCTAAACCACTACCTAGAGCATTAGAAAGAGCTAGACCAAGGTTTCTGTCATAACTCCCTGATCTATCTTTAAAACTGCCATCTTCTTGAAGATGATAAAAAGTTTCTAACCGACTACCAATAACTGTAGAAAGTGGTTCGATGGTTGCTAAAGGGATAACACACATTGCCATCACTAGAATTATTGTAATTAGGCGCATTTGAATATGAGCTTTAACTGAACCCATAATCATAATTACGCCTAATAACCAACCGCCCCAGTTAGTACGTGCTTGCGCTAGTAAAAACGATAAGTAGCCAACAGCTGAGGCAGGAAAAATTAATTTTCCCGAACTAGTAAATAACAATAACAACCCAGCTTGCATAACAGAGCCAAACGGCCCAACTGAGTGCAGCGTGCTCCACACACGCATCCCAAAAGGAACAGGATTTCCAGAACTGGTAAATAGTTTTGATTCTATCAGCCAGTAGCGATCCCACTCAGGAGCTACCACGAATTGATATATGCCATAAGCTCCTGTAATCAACACGCACCAAAGAAATGTGCGCTGAATATTCTGGCGATAACTGGGATAATCTCGCCAGTTTGTGAATAAGTGAAAGGCAAAGATAATTGGACTTAGCCAGTCTAAAAGTCCGCGTGCTACAGGAATCGGGGAGTTGTAAATTAGCCCAACCAAAAAGCCATAGAAAACGCCGACAAAACCCAAAATAAAAGGTAAGCCACCCTGGCGATAAGCAGCAGGAAGATGGCGTAAGAAACTTCCTATGGTTACAAACACCACCAAGTAGGGTGCAATGAGCATCTGACGGGTGGGATCCCAGCCAACTCGATAATCAACTAAGCGGGTAGCTAAGGGCGTGAGAAACCATATCCACCAGGTAAACCCGATGTAGAGAATGGGATGGCGCAAGTATAAAAATACGGCTACAAGCAAAGCTGTCACCGGATAAATTAGGCGCAATAAAGCAGCAGCGCCGGCAAAATAGCAAGCGACAGTCACGAATAGAAAGCCTAGGATGACAATCCAACCTTGTGGCGATCGCTCTTTGGGAGAAAAGTTTTCTTTTAAAAAACTATTGAAAAGTATCTGCTTGGAAATCACTATACATCTCCACCATGCAGGTTATTTAGTGAAAAGTTTTAAACGCAGAGGGGCGCAAAGGAAAGCGCGGAGGGGCGCAAAGTTCACGCTGTTCTTACGTAACTTTGAATTGCTGATATGCTTGCCAACGCCCACGCCAGGATGCCAACAACTTTTTACCTGCTAGCTGGCCTTGACTGGGTAGAAGTCTGAGCCATTGTATTAAGCCCAAACTGTCGCGTGTGCCAACTAATATCGCCCAGAGCAAGAAGGCGGTACGGCGGATAAATGGCAGATGTTCTAATAAAACTAAAGTTTCGTTATGAACTAAATTAATAAAGGCAATTTCATTAAAGTTATTTCGCTGATCTTCATCAAAACGTTGGGCTGGATAGTGATCTACAGCTACCTGGGGGTCGTAAATTATCTGCCAACCAGCTCGCTTGAGAGTCAGAGTGAATGCCATTTCAAAGTGTACCTGCGCCCCTGTACCTCGCATCCGTTCATCAAAGCGCAATTTCCCGTATGCCTGAGTCCGAAAACTCATATTTACGCCCTTGAGAATATCGACTTCGCGGGGTTCTCCGACTCCCAGGTGATGGTTGCCAATCACGCGCCCAAACCACTGCAACTGACCGACTACTAGGCGAGAATCGTCTTCTAGTTTGCTACCGTGGTGTATCCAGTCGCGCCCACCTACGCCGCCGATGCGACTATCACAGATAAAGTGAGCGGTGATTCGCTCTAACCAATCTGGGCGGGGTGCGGCATCATCATCAGTAATCGAAACAATATCGCCCTCTACTACTGCCAGCCCAGCGTTGAGGGCTGCTACTACCCCCGGTTGCGTCACCTTCACAGTATGCAATGGCAGGTTGTGCGCTTTGTATTGATCAAGGAATTGCCATGTTTCTGCATCCGTATCACGCACAACCACTATCACCTGAGCGGCTGGTTTAGTTTGCTCCTGTAGCGCCGAAAGGCAACGGCAGAGATCTAGAGGACGGCGATAGGTCGGGATGAGAACGGTGTTCTGCATTGCTTAACTCCTCGAATAGATCCACATAAGTTTGCGCCATAATAGTCCAGCTATGTTGTTCTGCTACAGAGCGAGCTGCTTGACCCATCTGTTGCATTAAAATGCGTTCGCTCACTAAGGACAGCAGTGCTGTTGCTAAAGCATCGGTATCGTCTGAGTCGGGCAGGACGACTCCACATTCTGGTGTCACTAATTCTGCACCCCCCGTTGCGGTGGCAGTAATTACAGGCAATCCAGAGGCGAGTGCTTCTAACAATACAAGCGTGCAAGCTTCGTAACGGGAAGGAAAAACGAATAAATCTACTGCTCGCATAATTTCGGCGATATCACGTCGATATCCCACAAAATGCACGCGTTCATTTAATCCCAGAGATACTGCTAACTGTGGGAAGGGGCTACCTTCAGTGTGACCCACCACCACTAGATGTAAGTCGGGAACTTTTACCAAGGCGTGCAACACGGTATCTAGGTTTTTCCTGGGTGTGCGGATGTCTCCGGCAAATAATGCCAAGGTGACATTCTCTGGGAGTCCTAATTTTTGCCGAGACGCTATGCCAGGAGCAAATTCTTGTAAATCAACTCCATTGACTATTACCCGAATGCGAGAACGGGGAACGCCAATGTTGATTAATTCTTGTGCGACCTTTTCCGATACGGCTATCACAACTTTCGCTGTTTGAAAAGCCTGTTTTTCCCAACGGGCATTTAATGCGGTAAATAGCCACTGGTAAAGACCATATAAATCTCGGCGGTTGCGGGAAATGTGAACAGGCGATCGCAACCATGAACTGTGGACAAAATGTACGGCATTCACATCAGCGGCAGCCATACTAATCGCCCCATTAACTTTGACTAAATCAATGCCACGAGATTTTTTTAACAAATCTGCGCTTTTTTTAGCAAAGATGAAATTACGAATTAATTCAGTTGGATAACCATTAACTGGAATTTCCATCCAATTAACTTGGCTATCATTTTCTAGTTCTGGTGCAATTTCACTTGCTAATAATGTCAGGTGATGTCCGCGATTAATTGCTTCTTTGGCAACTTCATAATTAACTCGACCTTGACCATCACCTCGTTTAACTTTATGGGTAATAATACACAGTTTCACGTCCCACCTCTACCAATAGCTTAATTTTAATTAACTCGATTATTTTGATATTTCTAGTAATTTACTGACCAATAGTTGCGGAGTAAAGCTGAGAGTGAGTGCTGCTATAGTTCGCAAATTAAATTTTTGTTTCAACACTTGCCAAAAATAAGGGCGTGCTGCTGTTGTCTGATTAATTCGCAGTAAACCAATTCCTAAAGTAGTATTAGCAGCTAACCATTGTTGTTGAAAGTATGTCTTAAATTCTTGTAAACGAGTGTCTTCCATAAATACTTTGTAGCAAAACATTTCGCTTTTAGCTTTGCGAATTTTTGCTTGCACATCTCGACCACCACTAAGCATGGTGTCAGTTTGTTCATGAACACGATATTGCGTTAGTCTTTCTGGATAATAGTAAGCTCCACGCCCAGATATACAGCAGAGATAAGTTAAATATAAATCCCACATCCCACCAACTTCTGGAGGAATACTATCCCAATCAATAACATTATTGCGAATCACACAAGCAGCAGCGGTGGCTATACTTTTATTTATTAGCCCAATCTTGAAGAAAGATTGATGAATACCTTGTGTTAGTTTATCTCGTTTATAAGCACGTGTATTTTCTTCAGTTCCAATATCATTAATTTTGCTATGTGCATCTATGATGTATTGGTCGCAAAAAGCAAGAACTAATTCAGAATTTTTTTCTAGAATTGGTACAAGCTTTGCTAAAAAATCTTCATTCCACATATCATCATCATGAAGACTAGCAACATATTTACCTTGCGCCATTTTGAAGCCATGTTGTTGATTAGCGAACATACCAACATTTTGTGGCTGTTGCCAAAATTTGATGCGTGAATCATTAAACGATTCAATAATAGTTTGAGGATTTTCTCGACTACAATTATCAGAAACAATAATTTCAATATTTTGATAAGTTTGTGTAACAGCACTAGCGATCGCTAGCTTAAGATACTCTGGTCGATTATAGGTTGGAATAATAACACTGACTAAAGGCTGTTGATATTCTTGATTCGATAACATATTTTTACTCTGTATTTTGTCCGGTAAAAGTCGTCCCCCAAAGCAGCCAAATTGGCTTGATTTATTTTAGTAGCTTAACTAGTTCAAATAGAAAAATCATATATGATTTTTTCATAAATTTCTTGGAGATGTTTTACATGAACATCCATTGTAAGTTCTTTCATCAAAAAAGCATGACCTTGTTCGCCAATTTGGCGACTTTTTTGATAATCTGTGTCCAATTCAGTAATAGCATCAGCCAGCTTTTTAATATCATTAGCTGGCACAAGAATACCTGTTTCTCTATCTCGTAAGTGTTCTGGAATACCTCCTACTGCACTGGCAATTACAGGTCGATAACGAGCATAAGCTTCAAGAGTTACAAGTCCAGCAGGTTCAGGCCAAACACTAGGAAATATAACTGCAAAACACTGTTGATAAAGTGTATTTAATTTATCAGCCTCACACCAACCGTGCCAAGTGATCCGATTATTCAATCCTAGTGAACTAGCTAATTTTTCTAATCGCAGCTTATCCCATCCTTCACCTGCGATATCAAGATGAATTCGCGGATTTGTATGTACTAAAGTCTTTAGCAACCATTCCAGTCCTTTATCAGGTACAATCCGCCCAACAAAAAGAATTCTATGATTTTGATGAATTTCTAAACTTAGGGGTTTTGTGCCAATTGGGGGTACTGAAGTTCCACAACGCAGAGTAATAATTTTCTCAGACGACACACCATTCTTTATTAACTGTTCCCGGACATAATTGCTATTAGCAACAACTGTAATTTTTAGATTATTTAATATATTTAACACTTGTTGAGAATGCAGGAATTCCTTAACCGCTCTTTGAGGTCTGCGGCTACCACAGCCATCTACTACTTTGCCCCAAGTACATCCTAAATATGAGAAATTTCGCTCGCAAACTACACCCTGACCTGCTAAATATTTTGTGCCGCTAGGACAGTAGGTTGAATGATTATGAACAGTGAAGACTACGGGACATTTACCTGTAATCCCTAATAGCAAATCTGGACTATGAATGTGAACCAATTTAAACTGGCTTTGGTCAACATTCTGAAGAGATTTGAGAACGCGATCGCTTACACCAGGCAGTTGATGATTAATTAAAGAAGTTAAATAAGTTTCCGCTCCTCCGCTTCCATTTATTTCAAAGCCAGAACAGTGATAAATAAGTTTTTCATCAAATATATCCTGTGATATTTTTTTTTGATATTCCTTATTTTCTTTCATTAACTTTGACATTTTTACTCACCTATAATGTTCAAGCTTAACTAGATTAAACCTCTTAGATAAATTTTATTTACATCATATATAGATGCAAATAATGGCAAAAATTTACTTTTGCCCGAAGTCTATTATTAACTTATATTGAATGTTTCAGTTGAGTAATCCCTGTGTTCTAAATATTTGTTTTAACTGTTGGTTATAAAGTGCTTGGTTATAAGCAGTAGCAGTAGTTCTAGCTGCTTTACCCATTTCTGAGCGAATCGATTCATTAGCAGCTAAAAAACTTAGCTTTTCAGCAATAGCTTTTTCATCTCTGGGTGGTACGATAAATCCGTTCACGCCATCTTCAACTAAATCAGCAGCACCACAATGAGAAGTAACAATTACAGGTAAACCGCAAGCCATTGCTTCGAGTACAACCAGTCCGAAACCATCTTCAACGGAAGGTAAAACTAGTACTGAACAACGACTAAATACTTGTACAGGATCTTGGTGATTGAAGTTCCAAAATTCTTGCTTAATATTAGAGTATTTACTTAGTATTTTATCTATTAACAGTCGTAATATACGTGTTGATGTACCACCAACTAATAATAGTTCAGAATTAGTAATTTTAGCTTGTAAGAAAGCAGGGATTAAATATTGAACTCCTTTGCGAGGTTCAATTGTGCCTACATAAAGAGGACGAAATGTTGAGTCAGTTTTGGGAGCAGGATAAAATTTTTCAGTATTAATAAAGGGAGTAAGAACAGCAACTTTTTCTGCGGAAAATCCTGTATCAATAAATGTTTGTTTTGCAATTTGTGAAAGTACAATAATTAAATCAGCTTGCGTACACTCTTCTAAAAAGCGTTGCAGCATCATAGGATTCATCATTGCTACAGTAGAATCAGAAAGAAACTGCATTTCTTGCTGAATTTGTTCTTGCATGAATGGAAGGTAATTATTAAGGCAATAAAGCCAAGCGATCGCACCTTTTGCTTTGGCTACCCTAAAGCCTAAATTAGTTTGACCTGCTACCCCCATAATTAAATCACAGGGCTGAGATTTTAACTTTTTACTTACCTGTTGATCAAAATATAAATCACTTAGTAGTACAGCCCAATCATTGCGACGACGCAGTAAGGGAGTAGCAAGTAATCGTCTACTCCAGCGAGAATAACCAACGGGATAAATTGGAAAATCTGTGTGAGGTATTTCCAAACCGGCACAAAATACAGTTAAATCTGCGAGTTCACTTAAACCTGCGGCTGCATTTGCCAAGCAGACTCCTTGTCCTCCTGTACCTAAGCTTGTATTGCAAGTAAGAGTAATTTTCATAACTTTGAGTTAGCAAAAGTTGAATTTGAGCAAACTTGCTCGAAGATTTGCAAATAGTGTTCGACTAAGTTTATGAGGTTTTACATGAAATACATCCGTCTGGAGTTCCATCAGGACGATTAGGCCAAGTCATTAATAAAAAGTCTGCCAATCTGGCAACTTTAATTGCTTGAAATTGAAGCAAACTACCGAAGATAGAGGTAACACCTGTAATATTTTGGTTTTGCAAAACCCTTTAGATGATAAATTATCAGAGTATACAACCGTTTTGATTTAACAGTTATCAGTTATCAGTCATCAGTTTTTTTCTGACCACTGTTTACTGTTTACTGTTTACTGTTTACTGTTTACTGTTTACTGATTTCATACTGCATTTGGTGATATTTCCAAAGCTTACCTTGAAGCTCAAGTAGTTCTTGATAATTACCTTGTTCTACAATCCGCCCCTGTTCTAGCACTACAACTTTGTCTGCTTTAGCGATAGTAGAAAGACGGTGAGCGATCGCAATTACTGTTCTCCCAACAGATAGCTTTTCTAATGAGTCTTGAATTAAGCGCTCAGATACAGAATCTAAAGCACTAGTTGCTTCATCCAAAATCAAAATTTCTGGGTTCCGCAGTAAAGCACGCGCAATTGCAATTCGCTGTCTTTGCCCTCCAGATAACCGCACACCTCTATCTCCTAGTTGTGTGTCAAAACCTTCTGGCATTTCTAGAACAAATTCCAGTGCATTTGCTAGTTGAGCAGCTTCTATAATTTCACTTTCACTTGCTCCTGGTGTGCCGTAAGCAATATTATTCCGAACAGAAGTGTTGAAAATAAATGTGTCTTGACTAACAACAGCTATCTTATGACGTAGAGAGTTGATTTCAAATTGCCGCACATCAACTTCATCGATATAAATATTTCCCTCTGTGGCATCATAAAATCGAGGAATTAAATCAGCAAGTGTTGTTTTCCCAGCACCAGATGCTCCAACTAGGGCTGTCATTTTACCCCGTTCAATGGTGAGTGTAACATTATGAAGTACTAAATTATCGGCACTATAGCCAAAATCAACAGATACTAAGTTAATTGACCTTTTTAAATCTTGAAACTGAATTGTGCCGTTTTTAAAGTAAATTTTATCGTCGGTTTTTAGGAGGTTTTTAATATTGTCTGCTGACCCTTGAAGAGTGCTGAGAAATGCTCTAGTGCCATTAATATCTTGAACGAAGGGAACGAGGCGCAATAGTACAAAGAAAAAGGTTAATAAAGAGGCTACTTGCAGCGTTCCATTGATAACAAAGTTGGTGAACGCTAAAATAATCATCCCAATCAATACTGTAGTAGCTATTCCTTCAGCAATTGGTCTGACTAATGTCCAGATTAATATAACTTTAGTTGAACTACTAACTACGCGATCGCTAGCTTTATAGTAACGCCGACGCTCAAATTCTTGAGTACCAGAAGCATGAACGGTGCGAATACCATTAATAAATTCTATGGCTGTTGATGTAAAGTTACCATTAGCTACCGACATGCCAAAGCTGGTTTCTCTGACTCTAGCATTTAGAGTTGATAATCCAACACCTAAAAGTGTAAATAACAAGACTGCAATTAGTGTTAGTTGCCACGAAAGCACAAACATTGATATTAAGTAAACTAGGGTTGTCATCCCTTTGCTCAATAAAAATGCCGCCCCACTAAAACCTTGTCTTACCCGTTCAATTTCTGTGGTAATTGTGTTAATCAGTTCACCAGAACGAGTTTTTGCAAAGTAGCTTAGCGACAATGATTGTAACTGTTCAAAAATTTGCTTACGCAAGCGATCGCCAAGATGGAGTTGAGATAATTCAGTATATACTTGTGCAAAATAATTGAAGCCTACACGTAACCAGGTACTCAACAAAATTAGCAAAGATATTCTGTATAAACGGCTAACTGCTGATGTATTAGCTCCTAATATTAAATTATCAAACCAATCTATTCCTACCTTGATTGGTTGGGCATCAGGACTAGTTAAACTTTGCAAAAATGAGAGCAAAAAACCAATGCTTACACCTTCAAAAGTTGCGGTTAAAAATGAAAATACCAAGGCAAGTATAGCAATATTACGAAAGTGCTTAAACTCTCGCAAAATCAAATAGTTGTTCTGCCAAAAGCTAGTAGCTTTGAATAAATTATGGAGTGGTCGAGATTGGAAATGCATGGATTTTCAACAATAGTTTCATGAAGCAAATAGACATTTGTAGATGCTATGCAAAAAATATTTGCATATAGAATGCGGTAAATGAACTAATCAATTACCGCACTCAGCCTTAAGAGTTATTTTTGCAGAATTGAGAAGAGTGAGAAAAACTTGAACCGCTTATAGTTAGTGCTAACTATGAACTTTTGGAGTAATTAAGTTACAGTGTTGAGCTATCTAAATGCAATAGATTTGGCTGTGTATCTATTTCCCATGAACCAGTAATTTCTGATAGTTTATTCAGCTGGCGTTTTCCTTGTAAACTCAGCTGCACTGCCTCTTCCAAAGTCCAACAACGAGTTCCTATCAAACTCATTTCACCGCGCAGTACATTCAATAATTGGGGCAGATTATCCAGATCATACTTACGCATCCAATGCCCTAACGGTGTTATTTTATGCTTTGCAGTTGTGCAAAACTTGATTGCTTGAAAAAGTTTACCTCGTTCTCCAACATGCCACTCACGAGAAAAAAGTGACTCTGGCGAATTAAATTGCATCAATACAACTAATATCAGCATAATTGGACTCACTAATAGCAGTAACACTAGAGCAGTAATCCAATCAATTATTCGCTGTAACGAGTTCAAAGGATAGCTACCTCTCGGCAGTTGATTGCCAGGACGGATGCGTAGGAATATTGGCTTATGAGCTTGCTCACACGCATCTGCCCAAAACCTCAGCAAAGTCTCACCGAGTTTTGGATCTATACTTACCAAATTTACTGGAGAATGTTTTAAACAATTTACTAATAATTGCTCATTATCTAATGAGGGTAAATATGGTTGTTTTACTTCTCCAGCAGGTTTCACCAACAGCTGACCCCGCCGCCACTGAAGCGTGCAGTGTGAGGAGGGATTAACTTTGTGCTGCTTGGTAACATTATAAAAATTCTGTAGAGTTGGAATTATTGAAGTTGTCATATGTCTTTGGATTTATACAATAGTGAATTGCTGAAGTGTTATCAAAGACTATCAAGATTAAAGACTCAGTTTGAATCTTTTTCACCCCGAAAAATTGTAGATAATTGTGTGCAAAATGTGCTATTTTTACTTGTACTCTAGGCAAGTACACATGTTGCGTAATGATTCTGGTTTTAAGAGATACTAAGCAGATAAATAACAATAAATGTAACTGAAAAGCTTTACGGGAGACTAGGGATTTCCTCTTGGGATTAATAATGGTGGGGAGTACAGAGGAAATTCACCTGATTACTCTATTGCTTCATACCTACATTTAATTACGCTTATCTGCTCATTTAGATTGATCTAATCAAACTAGTTTACTCTTGCTTCCTAGTTTTTTGTAAGAGGCTTTAATCTCTAGAATATAAGAATCTATAAGAATAAATAACGCTCAAATGAATTCTTTATTGACTCTTTAATTAGCCATTGATTTTTCTAAAAAATATAAAGAATTCATCAATATTATTGGTTTTTGTTAATAACAATACAACTAAAGTATCATATTTAAAAGGCTTATTAATTACAAATAATTTATTTAAGTGATTTTTAAACAAGGTATTGTAGGGGCACAATATATTATGTCCCTACGTGTTGCTTTTGTATTCTATTCGGTTGCAAACTGCGATATGTGCGATCGCATCCTAACAAGTGCGATCGCACAATCTACAAGATATGCCAGAGTGTGACACCAAAGGCATCCACTCTAATTAAAAACTCTCTATATACGTTATGTGGAAATAATCTACTATTTTTCCACAGCTTGTTTGAGGGCTAATCGTTGTTGTTTTGCATAAGGTACATAAGTATGAGCAGCGTTTGATACCCCATCTGCTACAACCCCAATTAGATTTAACCTGCTCAGCATGGTTGTAGCTTGAGTTAGTTGGGTTCGCGTTACGCCACCAATGCTTGCCACCAGTACTACACTACGACAAGATGATGCGGTAAGCATGGCATCTACCAAACCGAGAACTGGAGAAGCATCTATGAGTACCAAATCATAATTTTCCTCAAATGTTGCCATCAATTGCATCATCCGAGGAGAACTCAAGAGATTAGCTGAGTCAGCAGGCGTTGGGCCGGCGGTCAAAATATCGATGTAGGCTGAGCCTGAGGACTGAATACTAATCTGGTTGGGTAGAGTGACATCACTCGCCAATAGAGTTGAAAGTCCCTGTTCATTGGGAAGATTGAGCTGTTTGTGCAGACTAGGATCTCTTAAATTGGCATCAATTAACAGTACTCGTTTGTGTAAACGAGCAGCACTCATTGCCAAACCCAATGCTAAAGCTGACTTACCCTCATCAGGCAAAGCAGAAGTGATCATCAAAGACTTTAAGCTGGTTACAGAATTTAAAAGTTCAATATTTTTGTAAATTAGATCCAGCGATTCCCAACGCGGTGGGGATTGCAACACCTGAATTGTCCAGGGAGCAAGAACTTCTGGCTTGCCAAAAGGCAGCTTAATTATTGATTCTCTTGTTTTAGCAGGTGGTAATTTGGGAGTCGTACCCAACAACGGCAAAGCAACCTGCTTCTCCAACTCAGCAGTGGTATGAACAGCATCATCAGCTGCTTCTCGAATAAAAGCAGCAACACCTCCTAACATTAACCCAACCACTGCACCCAACAGAAGATTTTGCTGGAGGTTAGGGCCCAACTTTGTACCTGTTTGAGGATCTTCTACAACTTCCCAATTAAATCCACCCTTGGAAAGTTCTTGCCGCAATTGCTGTTCTGCTCTTAAAAGTTGCTCCAACCTTTCACGGCTAAATTGTAATTGCGGTAACATGCGATTGTAATAAGCCAACAGAGGAGGAAAGCGCTTGAGTTCCAAGCGCAGTTCGTTCTGTTTCTGTGTCAAAGTTTGATCGCGAGCACTTAAAGCAACTATATTTGTCTGCGTCTCTACTAGCTGGCCAGCAAGGCTGAGGTCAATTTCACCGAGCTGTCCTTGTTCAAGAAGAGATTGTCCAGCCGAGAATGCACCTGTAGGCTGTTTGCCTAAAGTCCTTCCTACTTCTTGTTGCAATAATATTTTCTGGCTTTGAAGTTGTTCTTTGAATTTTTGTACACTCGGAGTCTCATCAGTGAAACGTAAGCGTTCTTGTGCTAAAGCCAGTTCTGTTTTTTGGATTTCGTTCAGTAAGCCTTGATAACGAGTAGACTGACTAAGACGAGAAGAAACTAGAGCGTTTTGTGGAGAACGGTTAAGTTGTTCTTCCAAAGATTTTTGACGTGCAAAAGCCTCTTGATACTGAGAACGAGTTGCCTGTCGCTCTTGCTCAATAGTATTTAAAGCTGTCTCAATCGCTCTGGCTTGTGACTCTGGATCGATTAAATTTTGGTTTCTGCGAAACCGTTGTAAGTTTGCCTCAGACGCGTTTACTTCTTCACTGGCTTTACTCAACTGTTCCCTGATAATTTGCAGACCTTTCTGCAAACGCGAATCCTGCTGTTGTTTGTTGTATTCTAAATAAACTTGCCGAATTGCATTCAGAACTTTTTGCGTCTTCTCTGGATCTGTATCAATATATTCAACTTGAAATATTTTAGTAGCTACATTATCTTCTTTAGTCCTTAATTGATTTAAGACTAAAGAACTTTTAATTTCAGCTGTTGTGATATTCGGATAGTCAGACTGAACCTTATCAACCGCTTTTTGGATAAGTCCAGAACTCTGCATCAAGTTAAGCTGAGTTGCCGTATCGATGACAACATTAGAGTCAGTAAACTGATTTTCTGGCCCAACTCCTTCTTTTTTGCCTTGATAATTAGGTTCTATTAGCAGTTGCATCGAACTTTTGTAAGTAGGATGTGTCCTAGAAGTTACTATACCTGCAATAGCAATAGAACTAATAAATACTGCTAAAAACCAGGGAAATCGCCGTACAAGTATTGCAAATAATTGTCCGTAGCCTGGTTCATTTTCGGGGACTGTAGTTATATGTGGATTTAGACTATTTTGAATCACTTTTATTATCCTTCTCTTCTCTTCGAGACGCTATGCGAATGTAACCCTGCCGAAGTTCTGAGCGGAGGCTTTTTCAGCTCAAACTTCTCTTTGCGTAGCTTGCTTCGCCGTAGAGGTACACTCAACAAATCAAATGAATGACTGATGCACGCCACGCGTTTGACCAATAATTTTCTCGACTTTGCTAAAGAATGCTTTTTCAGAAAAATTTGTCACTGCATGATTACGGATATGATCGTAATTCCAAGTGATTTTTCCTGCTTCTAGTAAAGCAGCTTGCAAAGATTCGGGTGTCTGTCTTTTAAAGAAGACCCCTGTTTCTCCAGGTATTTGAGTATCTAATACTCCACCTGCGCCATAAGCGATGACTGGTGTTCCACTAGCATTAGCTTCTACTGGAACTAAGCCATAGTCTTCTAAAGCTGCAACAATAATAGATTTAGCTTTAGAAAATAAGTTTTTGCGTGTTCCATCAGTTACGTGTCCTAAGAATTCAATGTTATCTAATGCTTTGGACTTTAACCGCTCTTGTTCTGGCCCGTCACCTGATATTAATAACCGCCACCCTAACCAATTAAAAGCTTCGATGATTATATCAAGACGTTTATAGCTGATCATTCTAGCTGAGGCCAGATAATATTCATCTTTTATATCCGAAAAAATAAAGTTACTAGTATCAATTGGATAGTTAATTACAATTGCTGGTTTACCGTAAATACTTTGAATGCGCCGAGCGACAACGCTCGAATTAGCAATGTACAAGTCAGGTTCCTGAGCATAAGTCAGGTCTACGTTTCGCATCAATTGAAAGATGTATTCAATTAAAGGAGCAAAGTATCGATAGTCTCCGTATTCCCGTAAATAAGTTTCTGTGTCCCATAAGAAACGGGTAACATTATGACAAAAGCAAATGTGGCGGGCATTTGAGCGTTTTCGTACTGCTTTGGCGAAGCTGGTACTACTGCTGATAATCAAATCGTACTCTTGCAGATTCAATGCCCGAAAAGCCGGGAAATATAGGGGAGCGATCAACCTGAAATACTTTGCTGCACCTGGAATCTTTTGCAAAAAAGTCGTGTTAACTATACGCTCACCTACATCAATAGTTTTTTGGCGATCGTACAAAGATGTAAAAATATCAGCTTCGGGGTAGCGTTTACATAGCAATTCAAACACGCGCTCTGCCCCACCGCGCTGGGTTAAATAATCATGGACTAGAGCAATTTTCATTAATCTTACCTAAAGTTCTAATAAAGCTTTTTTGAAAGTTAAGCAGCAAACTATCAACAACTTTAGTGTTCAGTAGTATAACTTTCGTTCGTAGTGAGTGATTTATCGCTCTGCATAAGGTTTTAAAGAGCTAGAGCTAGTTACTACGAACTCTCATTTAATTCAGCCTTTCTACTTAACCTTTAGGAGGATATTTGAGAAGTACACAATATTTGTATATCCGTATAAATCCTTGAAAAATAAGGATTAAGAAGTTATACAAGAACTTTATGTATTAAGAGCAGCTTTTCAAATATCCTCTAAATATTGCTTGAGATATCTACACAGTATCTAGAAAATCTTCCTAATTGATTTATGCCGATACCAGAATATTTATACCAATTGAAAAAAACTAATGCGACAGATAGTAGAGATGTTGCAATGCAACGTCTCTACCAAAGGATTCGTTGCAATCATTAATTGAATCGGTATTAGATAGTAATACACCATTTATTTATGATATTGGTATCTAGGAATGTTGATATTGTTCTGATTTTGAGAGCAGACAGTTAACTATTCTGATGACCATACATGAAAAATTGCTATTACTATCTATAAAATCTAGAATCTACCCTACTGCTGCCAGAATTTTTTCTGGGGCAAAATAAGCGTTTTGCTCAGTTCGTAGTTGGTCGCAGAGTCTACCTTTGGGCAATTCTACATCTTCGTAAGTAAGGACTTGATCCTGAAGAATATCTCGCTTTAAACGACATCCTTCAGCTAAACCAATTGGTAGAAGATTTTGTTCTTGGACGATGTGGGAATTTTCACATTGTCCGTAGGTCATATAGTAGCCGATGCCATCTAAGGTTTCCCCTGCTTTTAGGTCGATTTTGGCAGTGGTAACAACATCCACAAGGGGGCCAGCCAATGGAGACATAACAGCATCTTGGAACAGGACAGCACGCGCGACAGATAGTGGAACTTCAAAATGACAGAGGTGATAGGGAGTATAGAAGCTGTAAAGGGGGCCTTCACCTAGTTTGTACAAATTGAGGTAGTGGCGTTGCTTGGGGTCATCGTGGGTGGCAAATACATACACGCCTGGCCCGGGTTTTGCTCCAACTACATAATCGACGATACCGCCTAGTTGTTTGAGTTGTTCAACATCATAAAGATGGGTCATTTCTTCAACATAACCGCTGAAGTCATATCCCAGCATCCCCCGTTTGGCGACTTTCATCCCTGTGGCATTGGCAACGATCGCCTGCTCAAAGGAAATTTTTGTTCCGTCGGCAAAGCTAGCTACCATGTGGGGTTTTTGACCCCAACGCTTAGCAAATGCTTCTTGGGTGGTGGGATTACGATAGGGGTCTTGAAGTCCTTTAATGTTACCGCACAATAGCGGAGTTAAACCAATGCTTTTCACAAATCGGTAAAGATTCATTTGCACCCCTGGCTGATCGCCATCACAAGCGCTGAGAATCACCCCGGCTTTATCGGCATACACTTTGAGGATAGGGCCGATAGTGCCATCGAGTTCGGCATTCATCATAATCACATGTTTGCGATGAGCGATCGCTTCTAACACGATATGAGCACCAAACTCTACAGCACCCGTAACTTCGATTATGGCCTCGATTCCTTCGGCGCGGCAAAGTAAGTTGGCATCTTCTGTGACGGCATACTTAGAAGAGGCGATCGCATCTTCTAGTTCGCCGACACTAGCAACAACTTGAATGTCTTCAATTCCCGCTTCTGAATAAGCTTGCTTGGCGGCGTCAATTCTACGGTTAGAGATAGCAACTAACTCCATCCCCGGCACTGAATTGACTATCTGATTGGCAATTCCTCTACCCATAAAGCCAGCACCAATCATCCCTACTTTGATGGGATTGCCTGCTGCTGCGCGGGTTTGTAAGGCGCGATCGATAATAATCATTAACTAAACTCCTTTATAGAACTGTTCGTTGATATACCAATTCTCTATATTCGGCTTAGATTCCCGACTTCTCTAAGAAGTCGGGAATCTTGTTAGTTTTTCTGCCTATGTTCTATCATTTGCTCCACAGCATTTCGGTAAGCCTCAGCAAACTTCTCTTTGGTATGATTTTCTCTTGCATATTCCCATGCCTTACAAGACATTAGTTTTAAGTCTTCTCCAGGCAAATTGGCAATTTTTCTAACTGTTGCCTTAATTTCTTCAAGGGAATAATTCTTTAAAATCACGCCAAAATCGTGAACATCTACACCAGATTCGTAGGTCAAAATCGGAATTAACCCGGCTTGTAAGCTGGTGATTACCGCTCCTGCCTGTCCTTCAGAAACGGATGGATAAACAAGTCCTAAACAGTTATTTGTAATTTCTAAAAACTCAGGACTGCTAACATCAACCCAACCATGAGTGTGAATGTTTGGTGTTTCATACAACTCTTTATAAAATGCTTTTTCAAATTCTTTATCGTTACTGACAGGGCCGCAAACCGTTAAATGGTATTCTGGCATTTGAGCAAAAGCATCTAAAACTAAGTCTAATCCTTTGAGAACTAAAGCACTACCACCAAACCACAGAAAATGCTTTCTGATCGCCTCAAAGTCTTTCCCGTCAGGACAGGGATAAACGTGTGACGAAGAAATAGGGATACGAAACATCGGTTTGTTGGCATATTTGAATGTATTAACTGTGAAATCGTTGCCTAACACAGTAGCGTAATCGGCATATTCAATTCCCAAGTTAGGCGTTTCAAAACGCTGGGGACGTAAAGTAATACCTCTACGCTGTTGTAGTTCTAAAAGCCTGTTACATTCAGCTGCATTGCGAAACACCATATTAGCAATATCAACGTGGAAAATTTTGATGCAATCTTTATTGAGTAATGGTGTAAGTGCTTCTAGCCGATGGCGTAGATCAATAAAAAATGCGTAGTCTTTTTGAGGAACGAATTCATCATTGTGAAATTGTATAACATCAACGCTATAACCAAGGTCTAAAAAAGTTTGCGCGATGAGCAGACACTCCCAATTCCAACTTTGGTCATTGGGAACAGGTTGACCTGGTTTTAATAAGAATGGTTCAATCCGATAAGAAAGAAGTACATTTCCTTTAGAAGGTTGGTTTGGTTTTAGGGAAACAACCTGCAACGTTTTGATGTACTTGATGCGAGTGTTTACCTTTTTGATCAAAGAAGATATAGAGGTAGTAAGATGAGTTATGGTATTGTTTGGCATTTGGTATTTTCCAATTTTCTTCGACTACACAAAGAGGATTTAGCAGCTGTTTTTCAGTTGTTAATTGGCAATTAAATATAGCAATCTAAGATATGCTGTAATCCCCACTAAAGCAGAATGAAGCTCGTACAAACGGGCGATCGCAAACTATTTAAGAGCTATATCTATCTAGAACTTGTACCCCCAACAGTCATCATTCTCAATAAAGGCCAATTTAAATCTTTCTCAGAAATTTCAGTCACATCTAGGGGCCAATCAATATTAAAAAATGGGTCATCATAGCGTAGACCTTTCTCATACCCAGGCATGTAAAATTCACCCACTTGATAGACAACTTCAGTCTCATCCGCAAGTGCTTGATAGCCGTGAGCGAACATTTCTGGCACATATAAGGCGCGGTGGTTATCTGCTGTTAGTTCTACACCAATATGTGATAAAAAAGTCGGCGACTCAGGACGCATATCAATAATGACGTCATAGATAGCACCTTTAATACAGCGAATTAATTTTGTTTCTGCTGCTGGTATTTGATAGTGCATTCCCCGCAGAGTGCCTTTTTTGTAGTTGAAAGATAGGTTACATTGAGCAACTGTTGGCTTTAACCCGTGTGCTTCAAATTCTTGAGCGCAGAAAGTCCGTGCGAAAAAACCACGGTGATCTGGCTTTTTTTCTAAATCAATGATGAATGCGTCTTTGAGTGCGGTTTCGGTGAATATCATAGATTACAAGGGTTAGTATTAATAAAAAGTTGACAATTGATCCACTATCGACTGTTTTCTACTTGTTGCTTTAACTCAATACTGGGATAAGTATCATCCCAGTATTGAGTACAAAGGTCTGGGCGTTCGGGGGGATTGGCTGTATAACAAAAAAATAACGCTGAGCGGTCTTCTGTACGTACTGTTCCATGATGGAAAGTATTTTTCGTATCTACAATAATCACTGTTCCTGCTGGGCCGACACATGATTTCCAAGCTGATTTGGGAATAACTTCTTTTACCTCTTCATCGTTGATGCCTAAATAGCTTGACTTCAAAAGTTTGTAGTAAATTCGCCAATAATTCAAACTAAATAAGGAGGTTAAAGAACGCGGAATGTATTCAAAAGGCCCAGTTTTTTTATCGACATCATTTAAGTAAATAAAGATTTTGATAATGCGGCGGTCTTCTGCATCGCTATGCCAGAGTAGCGTACCAAACTGATTGTGGCTTTTGAAATCTTTGCGTAAATGTACACCGTGAAAAGTAATAGGAAGACCAATGTAATTTTCGATGATGTTGAGTAGTCTTTTCTCCCTTCCCCAGGCAGAGATTTCTGGTAAATCTGTAACTGTGTAAATTTGCGGCCATTTTTTGTCTAGATGTTCGTTATTTAACTCTTCCATCTGAGACAATTGATTGTAAGTAGTTTTGAGCAGTTCGGAGGTAGAATTCAATCCTAATTCGGCAAGTGTTGTAACATAAGCACCGTCTTTTTTGAGAGTATTAAGAATTTGGCGATCGCCTTCTTCCAATGCAGGCAAATTAGGAGCATGTTTCAAAAGAGCTAATCTATGAAATAACTCAGATTCCAGTGAAGCTATTTTGTCTTTAATGTTGTTAAGCATGGTATGGTCACTTTGTTTTTAACACCGATTTAGTACCAGAACGTTTATTATTAGCTCGCATTTCTTGAGTAGATGGTTCACTAGCTTCGGATATTTTAAATTCTTTAAAAGCCATAACATCAAATGCTGACAAGCTAACTAAAGCCAAGAAGGGAATAACTATTTTAATAGCAGATAAAGGCCATCTTCTTAAAGCGCCTAAGAAGACTTTTAAATTTACTTCTCTACCATTTTGCAAAAGCATTCGTCTACAAAATTGTTTAGAATATCCACTCTCCTCCAGTTTTAAAATCACTTCCGGTATATGTTTGTATTGCATTAATAGTGCAGACTTCGGTTCTTTCTGCCAATAACTCACACCGACAATACATTCTAAATAAGTCTCTTTAGTCACAATTACACTGCCATGAGCCGCACAATAACCAGCTAAATATGCCAAAGATATCCAGTTATTCTCAGCATCTTGCCAAATTTGTAAAGCGCGTTTTACTAAATCGGTACGGTACACTGTAGCAGTCAAAAATATAACGGCTCCAACACTTTTAGAAAAACAATGTTCAAATATTGTTTTCCCATCACCACAAGCATCTTCGCTATCAACATCAAACCAACGATTATCAACTATAGTTGGTGGATGTACTGGTTCACCAGTAATTTTATTCCGTCCAGAAAAGTTGAGAAATAATAATGATAAATCTTCGTGTTGCTTGAGTTTGTCGATGACATAACCAACGGCTCTTTCCTGAATTGGGTCATCATCACCAATTGTCCAAACGTATTTTGTTGTTGCAGAGCTTAAGCAATAAATAATATTTTTGACTACTCCTAAATTTTTAAAGTTTTTGTTTACTTTAAATGTGATCGAACTAAGTTGAATCTGCCACTTTTTTATGACATCCTGAGTATTATCGGTAGAACAATTATCAGAAACTAAAATTTCACATTCAGACTCAAAGCCCTTGATAGCTTGAGCCAGCCATGCTAACTGTTTATCAAGTAATTCGGCACGATTATAAGTAGGAATAGCAATGGTCAGTAGTTTATTCATGGTAAGAAATAATCAGTTTTTGTAGAGCCTACTATACTACTGTTTGATATACTGCACCGTCAGATGTAATGTTTCAATTTTCAATAGAAAAGCAACGTTCATAAAATATTTCATCTGTTAATGCACTCAGCCAGGAAAAATTTAAAACTAATAGTGCTAAATTATGATATTTTTTAGTTATTTTCCAAACAGTCTTTTAGAAAGAATTTAAATTGAAGAAGCAGTGTAAGTAAAAATTCACACTGCTTCTATTTGAGAATTACGATACTATGGACAGCAGATTTCGTACAGGTAATGAATAAACTTGCACTTCAGGAATTGGCACTACAAACTGTCCACCCCACTCACTGATAAATGCCATTTGTTCCATAATTTCCTCCTTGAGATTCCAAGGTAAAATTAGTACATAATCTGGTTTAGTTTCGCGGATTGTGTCTGGATGAAAAATAGGAATATGAGTTCCAGGTAAAAATAATCCCTGTTTGTAGGGATTGCGGTCTACTGTGTAATCGATAAAATCTTTACCAATACCACAGTAATTAAGCAGTGTGTTGCCTTTAGCAGGCGCACCATAGCCAACAATTGATTTACCCTTGGCTTTAGCCGTTAGTATGAAACTTAATAGCTTGTGCTTTGTCTGTTTGACTTTTTCTCCGAATGTAATGTAAGTTTCTATCCGGTGCAATCCAGCAGCAATTTCTTTTGCTTTGATTTGGCTAACTCGTTCGCTAATAATGGGATTATCAGCATAGTCATGTTTGACGTAAATTCTCAAAGAACCGCCATGAGTTGGTAATTCCTCCACATCAAAAATTTTTAAGTTGTGCGCTGCAAAAATTTTTTCTACAGTCAGAAACGAAAAGTAAGAAAAATGCTCGTGATAAATAGTGTCAAACTGATTTTGTTGAATGAGTTGTAAAATGTGAGGAAACTCCATTGTCAAGATACCGTTCGGCTTGAGAAGGAGTTTCATCCCGGCGATAAAATCATTTAAATCTGGAACATGAGCTAAGACATTGTTGCCTACTAAAAGGTCAGCTTGTTTTCCTTGTATAACTAGTTCTTTAGCGGTTTCAACTCCAAAAAACTTGTTTATACTAGGAATACCTTTTTCTTGAGCTACCTTGGCTATATTTGCCGCTGGTTCTATTCCTAAAACTGGGATTCCCTTCTCTACAAAATATTGCAGTAGGTAGCCGTCGTTGCTGGCAATTTCAATAACTTGAGTTTGAGGATTTAAGCCAAACTTATCTACTATCATATCGGTGTAAGTCTTGGCATGTTTTAACCAAGTTGCTGAGTAGGAAGAGAAGTAGGCATAGTCGCTAAAAATTTGATCTGGAGTTTCAAACTGTTCTAGTTGAACTAATAGATTATCTTCTGAGATATAAGCATGAAGTGGATAAAATTTCTCGGCATTATTTAGCTGTTCCGCTGCTAGATAAGCGTTGGCTAAAGGTGACATTCCTAAATCAACAAAGGTATGGTGTAAAGGTTGATAGCTAAAACGACATTGGGCAATTCTCATAAACTAAATCTCATTGATGGTAAACAACTTGGTAGATGAGAGAAATCCGAATCAAATCTTGTTGATTCGGAAATTTGTATCTGTTTGTTTACTGCCGCTAGGCTACTTTAACTGCTTTCTTCCAAAAAAAATCTTGGTCAATTTGCTCAGTCCGAATCAGATACTCTAGCTGCTTTAAGCGTGTAAATCCTCTAAATAAGAAAGTATCTTCAGCCATATCTATTTGATTGAACAAATCAAATAACTGCTCGGCCCCAGATTGAGCATTCCAATCGCACTTAAATCCGGGTAGTATTGTGTTGATTTTCTCGAAGGAAACTCGATAGCTGCGGTTATCTGCACCGTTGTCACCAAAGGACAATTTACAATTTGGGAAAATAGCAGCGATAATCTCAGCGATTTCTTTGACGCGATAATTGTTGGCTGTATCTCCCACGTTGAAGATTTGATTATGTACAATATCCCGTGGTGCTTCTAAGGCGCAAACTATGGCTTTGCAAATATCCAATGCGTGGACTAATGGACGCCAAGGTGTACCATCACTAGTCATCTTGATTTGTTTTGTAGTCCATGCCAAGCCTGCCAAGTTGTTTAAAACAATATCAAAACGCATCCGAGGAGAAGCACCAAAGGCTGTGGCATTCCGCATAAAAGTAGGAGAGAAGTCATCGTCAGCTAGTAGTGTGACATCTCGCTCTACTAGAGTTTTGCATTCTGCGTAGGCTGTTTGAGGATTAATAGGTGATGCTTCTGTGACATCACCTTCGGTAGCAACACCGTAGACACTGCACGAAGACATATATATGAAGCGGCGCACACCTATGGCTTTAGCCAGGTTAGCTAGGCGAACTGAACCTAGATGATTAATTTCGTAAGTGATGTTGGGTGCTAATTGTCCGGTGGGGTCGTTGGAGAGTTCCGCCATATGAACTATTGCTTCTACGCCTTGCAAATCTTCCGGGGTGATGTCACGGATATCTTTGTTGAGGGTTTTGGCTGTCACTTGAGTACCGTTGTATAGCCAACCAACTTTATAGAAACCAGTATCGATGCCGAGAACTTCGTGTCCGCGTTCGATTAACAGAGCAGGTAATAATGAGCCAAGATAGCCTTCTGTTCCGGTTACTAATATTTTCATTGTTGTTAAATTCTCTGTATTGATGAGTTCAATTCCATTTCGTTAAGCAATTACTCTAGCGGGTATACCAACCACAATTGAGTCAGGAGGAATGTTTCTATTGATGACTGCTGCGATAAATTGTGGCATCATGTATGGCTTGTTACCCCACAACTCCGCTAACAGTTATCTGCAATTAAGATGCTTTTTCTAGTAATACCAATTTAATTAATGATTACAACAAATTCCTCGATAGAGACATTGCAACGCAATGTCTCTACAATGGTATATGTGTCACATTCTTTCTTTAATTGGTATAACTTCTTGTGGAAATTTTGTAGGCTAATAATACCAATACTTCTACTTTCCATTTATATATCAGTAATACCGGAAAGTTTCACATATATATGTCAATGCAAACGGTTTTGTAGAACTGATAAAAAATTGGAGGATACACTTACTTTTGCAAGTAGAAATTAATAGCGATCGCTCACGCATTTCCTGATAGTGTAGATGTTGAGATTCAAAGCTGAGTTATTTTGAAGTTGCGATCGCTTATTCCTAATTCTACTTGCATCCACCCAAGAAGCACAAGCAACTATCTTTTAAGCTACTACAGTCTCTAAATGCAACGGTTGAGGAATTTGTGCCACAATGGCTTGACCAATTTCCAAGGAAGATGTAGCAGCAGGAGAAGGAGCATTGCAAACATGGATGGAGTTTTGACCTTGAACAATCAAAAAGTCATCCACCAAAGAACCATTGTTCATCAAAGCCTGAGCACGGACTCCCGCATGGGTGGGAACTAAATCCTCTGCTTGAACTTCTGGAATTAGTTTTTGCAAGCTTCTGACGAAGGCTGCTTTATTAAAGGAACGAATGATTTCCTGAATGCCTTCATCGGCGTGTTTGGCTGCCAATTTCCAGAAACCGGGATAGGTTATGACTTCCAGAAAATCCCCTAAGTTAAAGTCGGTTTTTTGATAACCTTCGCGCTTGAGGCTGAGCACTGCATTTGGCCCTGCATGAACGCTGCTATCAATCATCCGGGTAAAATGAACACCCAAAAAGGGAAAATCTGGATTAGGAACCGGGTAAATTAGAGTCTTGACTAGATGGCGTTTTTCTGGAATAAGTTCGTAATATTCTCCCCGGAATGGTACAATTTTCGCTTGAGGGTCAACTTGACCTAATTTGGCAATGCGATCGCTATGCAATCCTGCACAATTAATTACAAAACGCGTTTCAAAGCTACCGTTGTTTGTTTCTAGTACCTGATTTTTACCACTTGGGGAGATTTTCAGAACTTTTGTATTGAGATGTAAATCTCCCCCTTGCTGTTGAATCAACTCAGCGTATTTCCAACAAACTTGCTTGTAATTAACAATCCCAGTTGAGAAGACCCGAACTGCACCCACACATTTTACATGGGGTTCAATTTCTTTGACTTCCTCTGGGCTGATTCTCTGGACTGCTATGCCATTTTCTAAGCCACGCGTGTAAAGCTTTTCCAGGCGTGGTAGCTCTTGTTCTTCTGTGGCAACAATTACTTTCCCGCAAACTTCATGCTCAATTCCATGCTCTTGGCAGAATTCTACCATTGAGCGACTACCATCACGACAAAATTTAGCTTTAAAACTCCCCGGCTTATAGTAAATACCAGAATGAATCACTCCACTATTATTACCGGTTTGGTGAAAGGCCCATTGGCTTTCTTTTTCTAATACTAAAATACGTGCATTGGCATAGCGCTTGCCTAAAGCTAATCCCGTGGAAAGTCCGACTATTCCCCCGCCTATAATCGCAAAATCATACATTAGTACTATCGCACCTGAAGCCAGAGTATTGAAGTGTTTTATGCAGATAAAACTTATTATTATCTACCATACTTTCCAAGGAGCCTGACTGTTCTTCCATAGCTCCTCTAGATGGTTTTTATCGCGTAAAGTATCCATCGGTTGCCAAAAACCGTGATGCTTGAAAGCAGATAGCTGTTCCATATCAGCTAGCTTCTCTAATGGCTCTTGTTCCCAAATAGTAGAATCATCAGCAATTAAGTTAATTACTTCTGGTTCTAGGACAAAATAACCGCCATTAATCCAAGCACCATCACCTTCAGGTTTTTCCCGAAAGTTAGTGATTTTAGTTTGCTCATTTCCTAAAGAAATAGCACCAAAACGTCCCGCTGGCTGAACTGCGGTGAGTGTTGCTAAGGTATTTTGTTCTTTATGAAATTTAATTAGTTCTGTGATATTTACATCACTCACACCATCACCATAAGTGAAGCAAAAAGTGTCATTACCAACATGTTCGCTGATGCGTTTTAAACGTCCACCTGTCATTGTATTATCACCCGTATTCACTAAGGTGATTCGCCAGGGTTCAGCATAACCAAAATGTACATTCATCTGGTTAAATCGCAAATCAAAGGTAACATCTGACATGTGTAAGAAGTAGTTGGCAAAATACTCCTTAATTATGTAACCTTTGTAACCGCAACAAATAATGAAATCATTAATGCCGTGGGCAGAGTAAGTTTTCATTATATGCCATAGAATTGGTTTGCCACCAATTTCAACCATCGGCTTGGGTTTGATACTAGTTTCTTCACTGAGGCGTGTACCAAGCCCTCCAGCCAAAATCACCGCTTTCATGCAATTACCTCGGAGATTTGCAGGTAGATTATTATTTGACTTTTACGATATGAAGAGGATGCACTTGGATAGAGAAAAATTGATTTCTAATTTATTTTTCTCCGTAAATAATCTAACGAATATTTTATTCAAAATTATGAAGGAATGATAAATTAAAAACTTTTGTCTGTGAAAGCTTTATAAATATCTATAAACCGGAAAATTTCAGATTAATTGAAATACAAAATCTACCTAAAAAACAATCAGGGTTAGTTGGAGCTAACCCTGATGAGGACTGATTTTTAACAATCAAAACCAATATTTGCTAGTAACAAAATTTACTTTTTGTTGTTAGCTTTTTCTAACATACTTGAGCTTTGGAATAAACTATCACATTTGTTTTCTACAACTACGCACATATGGCTGAGTGCTTGCTGGTAATTATCCATATCGTCCTGCTCAAGAGAGATTTTAGCAGCTGTTTGTAAATCCTCAATAGCTTGCGTACGATTTTGGTTAGATTTAGTGCCACTATATTGTGAAAGTTCATAACGAACCATACCTCGTTTGAGATACACTTTTGCTAGCTTGGGATTGAGATTTAGTGCTTGGTTAAAGTTGGCGATTGCTTCTTTGTATTCTTGAGCGTAATCGCTGCTATATTGGGCGATTTGATAATAAGCAACACCGCGCTGAAAGTAAGCTTCTGTTTTGGAGGAATTGAGGTCTATTGCTTCGGTAAAATCTGCTATGGCTTTTCTGTAACCTTTTTGAGAATCACCGCTATATTTGGCAATTTGAGCGCGGACAATACCTCGCCTGATTAAAGCTTCTACTTCATTACTATCGAGGCGTAGAGCATTATTAAAGTCTGCGATCGCCAGGTTATACTCTTTGTCAGGGTCATTACTATATTCAGCGAGCATATAGAGAGCATTACCCCGATTCACAAAAGCTTTAATTTCTTGAGGATTGATTTTCAGTGCTTGGCTATAGTCTGTACGCGCGCCTTCATAGTCTTTCAAATTGTAGCGGGCGTTGCCACGATTGACGCGAGCTTTCGCATTTTTGGGATCTTTTTCTATTGCTTGACTAAAGTTTTCAATTGCTAGATCATAGTCTCGCACTTTGTAAGCAGCATGACCCTGTTTATAATAATCTGCGAAGCTGAGACTGTTCTTTTTAATTGTCGGACGAGGCTTTAATGTTTGTTGAGTATAAGCATTTTGGAAAACAAACGGACGAGTAAATTTAATCATTACGTCCAAATATCCCAAAACACCAAAACCCAGCAAGCAACAAATAATCGGGTATAATTTTGGTCTTCTGGAAGGTTGATAAGGCGCAACACTTTGGGTAATTGGCTGCCAATAATTAACTGCGTGCGTTGGTATGCCTGGCTGTGGTGAACGTGGAGTTTGATTGTAGCGTCTTTTCGATTTTATTCGCGGTTGTAGATGTTCTCTACTTTCTATAGCTCGATGGGATGGAAAGGGGTCACGTCCGCCTAATCTTGATGTCCGTTCACACCAAGGACAGCTTTGCAGATGATTGTTGTAGCGATGCTGGGGATTTACAGTACAGCTAATCAGGCTATCTTCGGCTTCAGCTAGTGCCGATAGCCAGGTTTGAGCGCTGGGGCGCAGGTGTGGGCTGTTGTGACTTTCTTCAAAACAACGCACAAATAATTCTTGTAAGCTGGGATGGAGAATTTCCCAAGCGGGTGCAATTGGGGTAGGCAGGTAGGGTACTCGTCGTTGTTTACTGTAGGTGAAATGTCCAGCAGCAATACGTGCTTCATAGGGCGGTGGCTCAACAGCGCCTTGAAAGATGCCAGAAAATGGGTGCGTGCCTTCCATTAATAATTGGAATACCAGCACTGCTAACCCAAATAAGTCGTGGGAAATTTCGCGATCATGTTGAGCAAAAGTTTTATTCTGTAGTTCTGGTGGGGTAAACTCTGGTTTGCCGACTGAGCAACGGTAAACAATATTGTTGTTTGGGTCACGTACTTGGAAAGAGTCTGTGTCTACCAAGGTGACGAGTGCTGTATCGCTGACGAGGATATTTGACTCATTCACATCGCCAACGCAATATCCACTAGCGTGTAGAGCAGCGAAAGCTGCCGCTAGGTTCCGAGCCGTGCGGAGCAGGTACTGATAATTGAATAAAGGGCAGTGTTGGCGACGGGTTCTGGGGTTGTAAAAGTCGATGATTGGACGCATCCCCTGAATGCGTGGCATTAAGAAGCCGATGACGCCACCGCTGCCATCTGCCGATCGCAATAAAACTTCTGGCCAAGCGATGGAGATATGCCCTAAACTAGCCGTAGGGTTTTCCGGCGGGTTGGCAAGCATCGCTTGGAGTTTGTCAGCATGGGCAACAGTTGGCTTGTGATAAATCTTTGCCACCATATTGCTATCGGATGGCAGTGCATAAACACAAGCTTCACCGCCACGCCCCAGACTGACACTGAGGTTGAGAATTTCTTGCTTAGGAAGACAACGTAGTACCTGCATGGTGAATTACCGCTAACGGGAGTTGTTTAAAATGCCAAACACTAAACTATTGCTTATGAGTTGCTCAATGCAGCAATAATGAGTGTTAAATCGTCATCAGTGCGTTGCGTAATCCGCTCTGAGCGTAAAAAGCTTACCAACTGTTCTTTTGCCACTGTCTTATCCTCAGAATTCGCTACAAACTCAAACAGAGGAAAAAAGAACGGTTTATGAGGTTCACTAACAACCATATTCAAAGCCAGCATTTGTAGTCCGTCGGTAAGGACACCAACATTGATTATGTCTTCACGCCATAATCTCATCTGCGCTGTATCTAAAGCACTGGCCGAAGTCAAAAAAGTGGTTTCGTTGATGTATTCGCCGCTGTCAGGCATGGTAAGTGCGAGGAGGTTGCCCATGCTATCTTTGGCTACGGCTAAACCATCACCTATCTGTGCCACAGCTACAACTTCTGGCGTGGCAACCAGAATAATTAAGGTAGTCGCTAAATCTTGAGGCTGTTTATTACAAGCAGCCGCCTCATCTTCCACAGCTTTTTTGGCAGCTACCATCGCCTCTGTTAAGAGCGATCGCACATTGGTATCATCAGTCAAGAACTTCCGGTTGACTTGTTTGATAGAAATGTTTTCTATTGCTGTTTCCACAGCAACCATCGCCCCCACTTTCCCCTGGCTTGCTGAACCTGCACCATCTGCTGCCGCTACTACTAAAACATTATCTGATAATATCTGCCAGTGGTGAGCATCTTGACACAACTGCTTGTTCTTTAAGTGGCTTGTACCACATACAGACGCAGCTACTACCCGCCATTGAGCAATCTGTTTTGATGTGTTCATAAATTTTATTCCAACAGCCCGCTGTCGTTAACATCAAGCTGCCACCTTTAATTAAACAGCCCCCCAGCCAATTGGTGGTAGTGCCACCTGTTCGTCTACCTGTGAATGAGAAACAGCTGACATACTAGCTGACAGCCAGACAAACATCTCGATAAAGTTTAAACCTTTAAGTTTTAGGGGAGTACGCACAGTAATTTGATTTAAGCGCGTCATATTCGCGTTTTCGACACCGACAGTGAAGAAAGCTACACGTTTGTTTGCTTCATCTCCTTGTAGGCGCTGCGCCGCTTGCTCTACCACATTGTCTTGCTCACCTTGTGGCTCACCATCAGTAATCATAAATACCCAAGGACGATAGTAAGCAATCCCGTTAGAACGATACTGAGATTTGCGCTCTTGAATTATGTCCAAGGCTTTATGAATTCCCGAACCCATCGTAGTCAACCCTTGTGCTGTCAGAATGGGGGGATTGAATTGATCAGCAGTCACAAAATCTTGCACTACGTTGACATTGCTATCAAAGGTAACTATTGCTACCTCTACCCGTCTTGCTGCCAAAGAATTTTTCACTAATTCATCTTTCAGACTCAGCAAGCCCTGATTTAAAGCCTCAATCGGCTCTCCTTGCATTGAGCCAGATGTGTCTAGTAGTAGCACGCACGGACAACGCGGTTCTGGGTTTTCCGCAAACTCCACAACTTCATCAAGTCTTAATGTATCATGCATAACTTTTTGTGTTATGTTATAGTCCAAAGCTTTATTGACCTCGTTCTCAAAGTATATAGTTTCTGATGCCGACACGACTACAGATATGATGTTTGGCAGTAGATACTTTAATCTTTATTAAACAGAATATTTTCACAAGAATCTCTACATAAAGGAACTCTTAATCACAACTAGACTACGTTTAATAAATAAAGAATTTATCAGGAGCTAACATTACCTGTTGTAGTGGATCTACCAAAAATTCTATCTCTTCATAACTAGGATACAATAAATACGTAAATTTTCCTAGATAAGTTTTTAAAGATTTCATGTAGTAAAACCTCCATTTTATATAAAAGTAATTAATCCTAATTAAGACCATTAGACTTCAAAGTATACTCACGTAACTGTGTGAACTCTACATCAAAATAGCTTAGTAAGTAACTGGGGCGTAAATAAACATAATTGTTAAGGTCTTGAACCAATAGTTGTCGGTAGAGAGGGCAACTTACAACTAAACTGACGCCCGCTAAAATAGTCATGACAAATATTTACATTTGTTTGTGCCCACTTTTAAATTTTCATACTTGTTGTCAAACGTGCCAAATGTAACAAAAAAGTTATGAAAATTATAATTTGTAATATATATACATATTTAAAAAAATAATTTGTGTCTAGAGAAATATTAAAAAGAAGAGAATACTTCATAGCCGATATTTCCCATTTACGAATATTTAGTCGCTGATCCGCAAAAAAATCGAAAAATATGAATAACTCAGGTACATTTACTAAATTACGTCCTCAGAGTTTGTTAAAACAGTTATTTAATTGTTCTGAGAGTATTTGTTTACAAGTATTTAGCAACTCAGTTTTTTGGTGGGTTTATTTAGAGGAAGGCAAAATAATCTATGCCACCCATTCAGTTGAACCCTTTGATCGACTAGAACGTCATTTGCGTCGCCTCAGCCATCAAATTCCATCACTTACTAGTGAAGTTCGTGTTCAATTACGTCTGATGTTTGAATCAGATACACATAGTCAAGTAGTAGAGCATGAGAGTAATTCTATAAATCAGCCTCCTGAATATCAAGCTATACAATGGCTTATTAGTCAACAATATTTACATTCTACACAAGCAGCAGTACTGATTCCAGAATTGGTTAAAGAAGTGCTTGAATCATTTTTACTGATCAAAGAAGGCACTTATGAATTAACAGAACCACTTAATAGAATGCCAATCATTTGCAGATTGAATGTAGAAAATATTTTAGAACGCTGTCAAGCACGATTAAAGAGTTGGAAGTCTTTCGAGCCTCAAATTTCTTCTCCTTATCAACGTCCATATCTGTTAATTACTGGCAAACCTTCTAAACAAAACTTACCAGACCTCCAGCCAAATTTAACTAACTGGATGAAGGGTTTCAGCTTACGTCATCTTGCTGTGATTATGAATCAAGATGAAATCGAACTGGCTCAAAATTTATACCCTTACATCATTCAAGGAGGAATTATCTTACATGAGCCAGATCCACCATTTGATCAGTTACCAAATACATTGGAAGATTTAACACAATCTTCTAAATTAATCACATTAGTTAATCAAAAATTAGTTGATGTTGCAGAAGAACTAAGTACAACTAATAGTAAATCTTACCCAAATATTTTTGAGGATAATAAAACTACTGAGCAATTACCACAATTTTCTGAATCTTTAAAAGAAAACCTTCAGAAATTAACAATAACCAATAATATAAATCCTGTTATTGAAAGAGTAGCGGCTGCTACTGTAACTAGTAAAAAAACCTACAAAATTGTTTCTGTAGATGATAGCCCCACAATTCTCAAAGAAATTAGCCGTTTCTTAGAAAATGAAAACTTTTCTGTTGTGACGATTAATGAGCCACTAAAAGCTGTGATGTCGATTATTCGGCACAAACCAGACTTAATTTTGTTGGATCTCAACATGGTAGGAATTGATGGATATGAGTTGTGCCAGATTATACGGAATAACTCGCTGTTTAAAGAAATACCCATTATTTTTGTAACAGGAAACAAGGGAATCGTAGATAAAGTAAAAGCAAGATTGGTTGGGGCATCTGGATATCTTACTAAACCTTTTACTCGCGCAGAGTTATTGAAAATAGTGTTCATGCATCTGACTTAAAATTAGCTATTTGCGAACATTTAGTTTGTGTCATAATATCCACATGGTTATTAATCTAGAAATCGACGGAAATTTAATTCAGGAATCCCTCGAACTGGATGGTGATAGTACTAAGCGTGCCGTTGTTGAAGAAGCATTATGAGAGTATGTCAGCGTCGAAAGCAACTGAAAATTCTAGAACTATTTGGCACGATTGAATACGACGATGATTATGATTACAAGCAACAGCGCCAGAACGGACAAAGATTTTAAGAATTTCAGTCAGCATATTCCCATAAATTTAGTTGAATACTAGGTTTACGTTGATTAGATGATTGGTACAAGTCGTTTTTTTAATGTAGACACGGAGCCGCAGCCTACAGCCAAGACGCCAAAAACACAACAGAAAGATAGCGAAGAGAGATTATTCTGTCAGTTCAACGTAGTAGGATTGTTCAAGTGGAAGGGTATGTCTTGCGGGATGAGTAGCCATCGATCGCTAATTGACACCCTAAAATTAGAGCAAAAGACGATTTCAAAAACCAGCACACTCCATGCGTATTTCTCTAAATTGGCTGCGAGAACTAGTAGAGATAAAACTGAGCCACGAAGAATTAGCTGAAACCCTAACAATGGCTGGGTTTGAAGTAGAAGATATTGAAGACCGCCGCACTTGGGCAAATGGCGTTGTTGTGGGGAGAGTGCTTGAGCGTCAACCCCACCCCAACGCTGATAAATTGAGTGTTTGCCAAGTAGATATCGGTGCAAATGAAACTTTAAATATTGTCTGTGGTGCTTCCAATGTCCGGGCAGATATTTATGTGGCAGTAGCAACTACAGGGACTTACCTCCCGAACATCGACTTAAAAATTAAACCTGCAAAACTGCGTGGCGTCCAGTCTCAGGGTATGATTTGTTCTTTAAAAGAACTCGGTTTACCTACTGATGTAGACGGAATTCATATTTTTCCTCAAGAAATGCCATTGGGTAGCGACGTGCGTCCATTGTTGGGTCTAGATGATGTGATTTTAGACCTAACTGCCACAGCTAATCGCGCTGATGCTCTGAGTATGGTAGGTGTAGCGCGAGAAGTAGCAGCTTTGACAGATGCAAAGTTGAGCATTCTTGAACCGGGTGAGGTATCGATTACCGAAGGTGTTGGAAATTTAGCTTTAAAAATCGCCGATTCGCAAGCTTGCCCTGCCTATATTGGTACAGTAATTGAACAGATCAAAATTGCGCCATCTCCCGATTGGTTGCAACAACGCTTGCGAGCGGCTGGAGTAAGACCAATTAATAATGTAGTGGACATTACTAATTATGTTTTGTTGGAATGGGGACAACCACTACACGCCTTTGATCGCGATCGCCTAAAATCTGTAGCTAGTAGTGAAAATCTAACCATCGGTGTTCGGTTCGCCACAGCTGGGGATACGCTCAAAACTCTGGATGGACAAACCCGCACCCTTACAACCCAAAATTTGTTAATTACCGCTAATGATAAACCCGTTGCACTGGCGGGAGTTATGGGCGGAGAAGAAACGGAAGTGCATGAAGGTACTCAAAGCCTAGTTTTAGAAGCAGCGTTGTTTGATTCTGTGGCAATTCGCCGTTCTTCTCGGAGCGTGGGGTTAAGAAGTGAGGCTTCTGGCAGATACGAACGAGGAGTTAACCGGGCTGAGTTGGAAGTAGCCAATCGCCGCGCCTTGACGCTGATTAGCGAGTTAGCTCAAGGCGTGATTGTTCAGCAACAAATTGCCGACACCCGCCCCGATCCATCTACCTGGAGTCGTTCTATTGTACTGCGTTTAGACAGAGTTAATCAAATTCTCGGCCCAATCGAGTTGGCAGAAGACACAGGAGAACTCGAAACAAAAGACGTTGAACGCATCCTGACTGCACTGGGGTGTCAGTTAACTCCTTCAGGAGAAGGTACTTGGTCAGTTTCCGTACCGCCTTATCGTTACCGTGACTTAGAACGCGAAATCGACCTGATTGAAGAAATTGCCCGTCTTTATGGCTATAACAAGTTTTGCGACACCCTACCAGACAAATCGGAAGCTGGTTATCTGCCTTTAGATCAAGAACTGATTCGCAAGTTACGCGCACACCTGCGGGCAGAAGGATTGACAGAATTAATCCACTACTCTTTAGTCAAGCCAGGGGAAACCGGACAGATAGTATTGAGTAACCCTTTATTTGTAGAATATTCAGCGCTACGAACCGATTTAATATCTGGGTTGATTGATGCCTTTCAATACAATTTAGAGCAGGGTAACGGTTCTCTCAATGGCTTTGAAATTGGGCGAATTTTCTGGCAAGAAGACGGCTTACAAGAAGGAGAAGCGATCGCTGCTATCATCGGAGGCGATCGCACCGTTGGTAAATGGTCAACAAGTGGTCGAGAGCAACCGCTGAATTGGTTTGAAGCCAAAGGCATTTTAGAAAGCGTATTTCAGCAACTTGGTTTGCAAGTAGAATATCAACCCGATTGCCGTGATGAACGCTTGCATCCAGGATGTACCGCCTCACTCTGGGTAAGAGGTAACAGATTAGGTATTTTTGGACAACTCCATCCCCAAGTGCGGCGCGAAAAAGGCTTACCAGATTCAGTCTACGTTTTCCAGCTAGATGTAGACGTGCTCTTGGAATCTATGGAGCAAGATGAAATCCTTATCCCGACATTCCATCCTTATTCTACCTATCCAGCTAGCGATCGCGACATTGCCTTCTTTGCAACAGTCAAAGTCTCGGTTGCCGAAATTGAAAAAGTAATTAGCAACGCTGGGAAAGGCCTGTTAGAGTCAGTGGAATTGTTTGATGAATATCGCGGCGAAAATGTACCACAAGGACAACGAAGTTTGGCATTTCGCTTAATCTATCGAGCCAGCGATCGCACCCTCACCGAAGCTGAAGTTGAACCAGTCCACAATCAAGTCCGCGAAGCTTTAGTAGAAAAATTCGGCGTTAACTTGAGAAGTTAGAACTCAGGAAATTTCTAGTTCCCAGGCGGCCCCTGGGAATACTCTACTTGAGGCTCAGCCTGATCTATCGTACCTTTAAATAAAGGCAGCAATTGACAATCTAATTTTAAAAGGCGATCGGCTCAAACTCTTAGCGCAACATATTTTCAACCAGTAGTAGCAACAAAAATTATGACTAAATATATCCTCTGGGGAACTTATTGCGAAGACGTTTTGGAAAAGCGCACCCCTTACCGTCAAGCTCATTTAGATGGATTAGCAAAACAGAAAGAATCTGGTGTACTAATTACTATTGGCCCTACCAAAGATGTCACCAAAGTGTTTGGAATTTACGAAGCTGAAGACGAAGCCACCATCCGTAATTTGATTGAAAATGACCCTTATTGGAAAAATGGCATCTGGACAGAATATTCTGTCAAAGAGTGGATTCAAGCTATTTAAGTCAAAAATCAATAGCCCGTTAATCAGCAAAACTTATCAGTCTAGAGATTCTCAAATTCACGCCTTTAGTAGATACAATTGGAGTTTTGTTAGTGTCATTATAAGAGTGCTATCAAACAAAAATCGTTGCTGTTGTCTAGATAAAAAATAAGATAAGATCATCTGCGATCGCAACAACTCCGATTTTTCTCCAAGTGTTTGAATTTTTAAGAGGGTTCTACCATGAATCGAATTCTAAAACGTGCGCTTTTACCTGGTATCATGGCTGCAAGTTTAGCTGGTGTTACATTAGTTCCTGTTAAACCAGCTGCCGCCGATGACCAAGTACTAAGAGATGCAGCCATTGGAGCTGGTACATGTGTGGTAACTGGAGCTATTAGAGGACGTGGCACAGTATTACGCAATGCTGCCAAATGTGGTGCTGCTGGCGCTGCTGTCAATGGAGCCAATGGGCTAAGACGCAATCCCAAAAAACGTAGCTTAGGTCAAGATGCCGCAGTCGGTGCAGGCGCTAGCGCCGCAACTCGTGCTGTTCTAGGCGGTCGTGAAGATACCGCCGGTGATTTACTTGATGGTGCAGCAGCCGGTGCAGTCATCAATATCCTCACCAAATAGAAAATAATTCGTAATTCCTCATCGGGAATTTAAAATCTCTCAAACCTCGTTTCCAGTCATAGAGTGGAAATGCTCCCCATAAGGCTCTGCCGCGAATTCCAGAGGCGGAGCCTTGCAAAAAAACACAGATGAACACAGATAATTAATTCGGTGTTTATCAGTGTTCATCTGTGGTTCATTTTTTACTTTATTCGCATTTTTGCAAGAATATAATCTAATGTCTCGATAAACCGTATAAATAAATACGATCGCATCTACCAAAGCTGAGTGTTGCTCACGGACGTGGAAAATTTGTAATTGATAAAGTGCGTAGTTTACCGCCGTAGGCATCGCTCTTGCAAAACTTCTGTAAAACTAAAAATTTGCGAGAAAAACAAATATTGTTCGTAGTTAACACCAAAGCGTTAACTACGAACCTATTAAATCAACAGTATCTCTAGCCTTTCAAAGCCTTTCTAAAATTTCGACGGTAGGATTGATTAGTAATAAACAAAGCTGGCCATAACAAAGATAAACCAATGCGATTGGGCAAACTTGAGCTAAAATTAGTCCGCTCAAACCCACGCCAAAACTTCCAAATGCCACCGAGGTAAACGACTATCAAACCAAAAATAATAAAGTTACCCATTCCCATCAACTCCGTTAGTAACTGACAGAATTTAAACTAAGTTTTTCTACACCATACTGAGAAGGCATGGCTAAACCCTTCAGTCCTTGACATCCGAGTTAGTTGAAGATACATTCTCCTAACTCCAGTGTAAAGTAGCCTGGAAACAGTCAACAGTAAACAGTCAACAGTAAACAGTCAACAGTCATCAAGGCGTATAATGGGCGATTTAAACCCGCCAGATAGCTCTTGACAAATGTCAATAATTAAGTAATAATAGGAAATTGTCGATCAAAACAAATGCCAGCGGAACTGGCGGAATTGGCAGACGCGCTAGATTCAGGTTCTAGTGCCGCAAGGCTTCCGGGTTCAAGTCCCGGGTTCCGCATATCAATTTTAGATTTTAGATTGCCGATTTTGGATTAATCTAAAATCCCAGATCTAAAATTCAAAATAGTGTTAACCAGTTTACAGAATTCCCTAGTAAAACAAATCCGCAAACTGCACTCTACAAAAGAGCGGCAGAAACAGCAGTTATTTTTACTAGAAGGGACGCACCTATTAGAAGAAGCTTGCGCGGTGAATTACCCCCTGGTGGCTGTATGTTGTACCCCAGATTGGCAAGCAGCTCATCCCTCATTGTGGGAAGAGGCTTTGAGCCGATGCGATCGCGCAGAAATTGTTAGTGAAGAAGTTTTGGATGCGATCGCTACAACAATACAACCAGATGGTGTAGTTGCAACGGCAAAACGGGATGCTCGCCAAACTCAAGTGCCATTTAATGGTATAGTGCTAGCTTTAGAAACTGTGCAAGACCCAGGTAACTTGGGTACGATGATTCGCACAGCAGCCGCGGCTGGAGCATCGGGGTTATGGGTGAGTGAGGATAGTGTAGATTTAGACAACCCGAAAGTTTTACGTGCTTCTGCTGGACAGTGGTTTCGTTTAGCAACGGCGGTAACTGAAGATTTAAAATCTATAGTCGAACAGAGTCAGCAAGCCGGAATGCAGGTAGTGGCAACTATGCCCAGTGCAACTTTGACTTATTGGGAAGTAGACTGGCAAAAACCCAGTTTGATTTTACTGGGGAATGAAGGCGCTGGTTTGTCAGCAGATTTAGCAGCGATCGCAGACAATCAAGTAAAAATTCCCCTAAGTCCAGGAGTAGAGTCTTTGAATGTAGCGATCGCAGCCGCTTTAATGCTGTATGAAGCCCAGCGGCAAATGACTGCTAAGCAATAAATTGTAACTTTTTACTTCTATTTTAATTTCGTTTTTTCTTCTAGATATTGTTCAATATCAGCAACCGCGTCCTCAAAAGCCGCTAGATCAATTTCTGTCAAATTTTCCAATAGTTCGGGATCATTGGCACTATCAGTATTCAATTCTGGTGTTTCTTCATCCTCAGTCGGATTCTCTTGCAAAATATCCTCCAATTGATCGAGTGACTGAAAAAAATCTTTCGCGGCGGCGTGGCGATGTGTTTGCTGACTTTGCTCCATAATCTTGGCTTGAGAATCTTGAATTTTATCGCGTAATCTTAATTTGCAGTTCCTAGTGCTTTAAATTTTGCATACATAACATCATATTTGTAGTTATATGCAAAGAACTAGGTACTACTTTATCAACTTTACACACTAAAAGGCTTGACAGCAAAATCAATCAGGAGAGACGCGATTAATCGCGTCTGTACAGGATTCAGGAGACAGGAGTTATTTATTCTTCCCCTGGTCTCCCTGCTCCTTGTCCACTGAGCGTTCGCGTAGCGTCTTGCAGAGAAGTCGAAGTAGCAAAGCCGAAAGGAGCCGTAAAGCCTGCGGCACGCAGCCTCCCGTAGAGAAGTGCTGTTCCCCCTACCTCCTCAATGCAAGGATTTGCAATTTTGGATTTTAGATTGTTCAATCCAAAATCTAAAATCTAAAATTCCCCTGCTCCTCCATTCATCTGCCAATATCTGAGTGTTGAATTTGCAAAAATTTGTCTAACATCACATTGGGAATTGGTCGCGGGCGCATTATTTTGGCATCTACCCAAACCCACAATGCCTCAGCAGTGACTAACAAATTCTGTTGATTGTGTTTACGAATTTCGTAACGTCGGAGGGCACGCGTACCACGCATGTCTTTCAACCAGGTAGTGACTTCTAGAGTATCACCCGCCACGGCTGGGCGCAGATAATCAATTTCTACCCGCCGCATGACAAATACGCCGCCTAATTCTTGGTATACATTCAAAGTTAAGCCCAAATATTCTGAGTGCTCAACGGCTGCTTGTTCTAAATAGTTTTGGTATACAGCGTTATTAACATGACCGAGAGCGTCCATAACAGTAAACAGTAAACGGTAAACAGTAAACATAATTGGGTTTAAAGGGAACCACTAAGGGGGCGCTCACTTACAGCTGAAAACTAATAACCCAAAGCCGATTATTGGCAGGCGCTATCTGGCGGGTTTAAATCCCCCACCATCCGCCTTGATAACTGTTTACTGTTTACTGTTTACTGATTTAAGCGTTAAGAATCTTTTCAAAATCAGGTAACTTTAGGAGTGTAAACAGTTACTCATGGGAAAATAAAGTTAAACATCAACAAATATGTTTTTGTAAATTTCTGTTTTGTATTCAACAAGAAAATGCGTGTATGGAAACGCGTTTTCCATTGTGACATTGATTTAAACATTTGTTGCTTGGTTTTGGGGTGTGAGTCGAAATAAATCAAGTTGCGGCTACAAGAAATAAGCTTGCGATCGCGCTGCGTGTAGCTTACTACGAGAGTTTTTAGACTCAAATAGCCTATAGCTTCAAAAATTAACTTTACTTTACTTAGTGCAGGCTTGATTAATCAAGTCTTGGACAAACTTACTAAAAATTGGAGGTTATAAAATGGCAGTACGAAATAACTTAGTTAGCAATTTATGGCAGAGAGTGCAACAAGATTCTGTAAGTTGGGGATCGTTAGCTCTTTGGATTAGTTCATTAATTGTACTTTTAGTAATGCTAGCAATGTTTTCTAACGCTTAATCTCAGCAAGATTATTCTAGTTCCTGGGCAGCTAGCCTAGGAACTAAATTAGGATAAACTGTCGTCTCTAGAAAATCAAACTTGAGACATATCAACTTATGAACTGCAAAATTCTGGCTACAGTCATAATTTTAGCTACTAGTGGCTTAGTTTCTCCTGTTAGAGCTCAAGAATCCACTAACAACACTCCAGTAAAATTAGATCAAGTTGTGAATGCTTGCGTTCAAAACCAAGCCCAGACTTTACCAAATCCCTTTAGCGATGTGCCATCAGACCATTGGGCTTTCAAAGCGGTTATGACCATGCATTACTGTGGAGCCTTTCGCCAAGCCACACCACCTGCTTTATTTGAGAAACTTCGACCTACCGAAAACCAGCAACCACAGAGAGAACAGCGGTTTCAAAAGTAGAAAACACAATAATATAGCGATTTTTAATTGAGTAAATTTACGATCGCGGATTTGTTGAAATTTGTTGGAGAAATCAATCCAATTGGCGATCGCTAAATTATAACAGTAATTCCCGCCACCCTTATTCAAACCAGTTACACCATTGTAGAGACATTGCATTGCAACGTCTCTACCAATTTTCGTATGTTTTGTAACCAGTACACCAGTTAAGCAACTATCAACTCAGAATCGTTTTCGTTTTCTGAAGGCACACCATCCTGAACTAGAGAACGGGTTTCGCCGTTGCGCTGGAGAAGACCGCCAACCATTGACAATAAGGCATTTACCTTGCGGGTACGCCACTCATCCACCAATTTTTGCACTTGGGTAGCAGACATTCGCCGCATCATTGCTTCGTAAAGATAAGCTGCATGACCAGTCTCATCTTGAGCAACACTTAACATTCCTAACTTGAGGTTGCGAGCGGTTGGCTCATCATCAGGTAACACATTCGCCATGCGAGTAAAGTCTTTGCTGGCATCTAACTCTAAAATGTAAGTGCTAGCCATAAAAACATCCCAGTCAATGACAGTCGGTTTTAGCTGTTCTGGGGTGTAACCTTGAAAGAATGCTGCAAAGAATGGACTACGCTGCTGTTGTGATTTACTTGCGGTTGTGGTTTGAGGTTGACGCTTGAAATCAATAACTTGTTTATTTAGCTGTTTTAGAGCGTGGGCAAAAATTTGACCATGCCTAGTTTCATCGGATGCATGTTTTGCTAGTTTCTCTGCTAGCCATGTATCGCCCTCTGCGGCAGCCCGATCGCTAAGTGCAGATAAAAACGGCACAGAACCAGATTCCGCCAACTGAAACCCCGCTAGAACATTGGGGCGAGTTTTAGAGTCGCGGATCTGAGCAGCTGAGTAATAAGCCACAGCACCCGAACCTGCTAAATGCATGACATAAGTCAAGAAATTCATGAGAGATTCCCGCTGACTGTTGGAAGTTTACATTTCTTATACTATTCTGCCTTTTCTATTCGGTTAAATTCAGTTATTAGTAACGAGGTTGTATTTGAAGATTTAGATCTTAAGTAAAACTTTCTACTTATACAGGTAGGGAACTCTAGCTAACTCTTTGCTAATTGTCTATGGCAGTATGTCAACACCTAACAAAAAGATATTTTCATTTTGCTACTATCATCCCTCAGAGGTAGTTTGGTGAGTTTGGATGGAGAAATTAACTAAACAGGTACAATTTTGGCTTTGTGCAAGTATCATCCTTTTAAGTTTGATAGGCTGCGATCGCCTTATTGGTAACTCTGGAAACGTGGTTGAGCGAGTTAGTGATGGCGACACTTTAGTAGTGAGAGACACCAATGGGCAAAATGTCACCGTGCGCTTTGCTTGTGTTGACGCGCCGGAAGTAGCCCATTCTAATAGAGAAAAACAAAGTAGACGTAGCAGCGATCGCAATCAGTTTACTTGGGGTGTGAGAGCGCAAGAACGGGTGAGGGAACTGGTGAGACAAGGAGGCGATCGCGTTAACTTGAATATTACAGATAGCGATCGTTATGGGAGAAGAGTGGCAGAAGTCCGCCTTAGAGATGGGACTCTTGTGCAAGAAGTATTGGTGCAAGAAGGTTTAGCAAAGGTGTATCGTCCTTATTTAAATAAATGTCCCAGTAGAAACTTAGTGCAACAAGCGGAGGCTGAGGCGAGACAACAACGGCTTGGCGTTTGGGGTGATTCTAGGTTTGTTAATCCTTGGGAGTACCGCAGTTTTAATAAGATAGCAAAGTAAGACGGGTAATGCTTACCAGTATTGTTTGTGGTGGGCATTATTCAGATTATACTTATTCTGTGCGTCACATTTTCTGATGATTTTTAGCTATGGTTTTGATGCTGATTTAGAAGCATTACTAAATAACCAAGATAGAAGATTAGCAACTGTAGCAGCTCCAAAAGAGAATAGCGCAATAATTGCATCACGAGGTAAAACGCTATCTAACCAGCTACCCTGGATTCTGGAAACTGGAAAATCTTGATCTAGACCGATTTGAATCTGTTTCGTTATACCAGAAAAACGGGCTTCTATTCCCTTTTTAGGAACAATTTGCAGATGGCGGATAAGTTTAATATCTAGAGGAGCATCAGGATTTCCTCCCATAAGAAATTGATTTTGTTTAATTTCTTGTTCCTGTCCTATCATGCGGATTTTGCCTTCTACAATAGTAGAAACATCTAAGTCATCTCTGAGGTCACTGCCATTTCTATCTACATCTATAAATTGAACATTTTTGGTTTCTATCTTGCCTCTAAACCATTGTTCAGATTCATATTTGAAAAGTTTAGCTAAGGTAATATAAATATTGGTGTTTTGTGGAAGTTCTAAATTTAATTCTTTATTATTTGGGTTTAAAATAAATTCTAACGGTGTTTGATCATCTGAGTGATTTTGTAAATTTAAATCTGGTAATTCGTAACCTTCTACTATAACTTTGATTGGTTGTTCACCTAAATATAGTTTTAATATATTCGGGTTGGTTTTTAGGTTTAGTTTGGGGTTTGGCTGTAGAGAAAAAGCCAGTTGATTACGATAAAAGTCATAATTGATTCCAGCTACTTTGGTATTCGGTTGCAACCGCAATTCATTCAAATCAATTTCACTTGTTCCATCGGGATTAGCTGGAGCGATAATCCATTTACTTTCGCGCTCTTTAAGCTTGATTTTTAAAGAGTTTAACTGATTAAGCTGGGGTAATGATTCACTTTGAAAATTGCCTGTAAAAGTTAAGGTTTGGATACCTTCATTTTCTAGTTCTTTAATGCTACGAATATTTTCAATAAAGCGTTTGGGTTGCTGTCCATTATAGATAAAGCTCATTTTTTGAGAAATGATATTACCTTCAAATGTATGAGTCCCAGGTAAAATTGCGGCAAAGGTAACGATAGTTAAAAATAAAAGTAACAGCAAAACAAAAAATAAACTTTGCTGCTTTGAAATAGTTCGTAGTAAGCGCTTTAGCGCTGAAGTGCCGACTACAAACAAAGTAATAAGATATCTTTTCAAATAATTAAAACATTGGCGAATATTGATAAATTTGGAAAAACTTTGTTTGGCTTTTTGCCGAGATGCCATGATTTATTTCAACCAATTTGGGTTATGTTCAAATACAATTCGCCTTTCGATGCGATCGCTAGGTTCATTTCTGCGTTCAATATTAGCAACGTAGCGCAGTTCATATCGCCCTGCTGGGGCGTTGCGTCCATCCCAGGTAAAAATAGTTTCACCTTTTTTCGGGTTAGGGCGGGTAGTGCTATAGATTGATTTTTCACCTTGGGGGAGAATTTCAAAGGTGGTAAATCTCACTCGATCATCGGAATAAAAAACGAATTCATACTTGCCAGAAGTTTGTCCTAGAATGACTGGAACATATACAGGCTGGGAATCAAGGCTATAGGATGCCACAGCGCGGAGTTTGTTTGCTGGTACTTTTGCTTGCCTGAGAACGTAAGTATCCCAGCTAAAACTGAAACGCGAACCACTGTTAGACAGTAACAAGTCATCCATTTGATAGTGATAATTATCGCCCAATGATTTCACTATTACTTGAGGGTTTTTTCCACCATTTATTTGCGGAACTTGTACTGTGAGAGTTTTGCCGAAACTGGCAAGGTTGCGGGTAGCAATGGAAATTAGGCTCAAGCTGTTACCGCTTAAGGGTTCGAGTTTGATACCTTCGCAACGGTTGGGTGGCTTGCGGCGGATATAATCTGTAGATTGGGGGTTTCCTTCTGGGCAAGCAGCAGTAACCGGAAAATGGCTGACGCTAAGGATTAATAGGCTGGCAAGGATAATTTTATAATTCATGGTTTGTTGAAGAGATGCGATTAATCGCGTCTGTACAAGAGGTTATTTAATGTTCCAAGTGGACAGTTGTTTTTGAATTTCAGACATGGGATAAGCAAAATTTTGTTCTTCACCTTTTTTTCGGGCAAACACAATGCCTATAAGCCGATTTTGCGAATCAATTACAGGACTGCCAGAAAAACCAGGTTTGAGTGCAGCTTGAGATATTTCTAATTGCTGGTTTTGATAGCTGATTTGTCCTGATTCCATAGACCAAGATTTATCTTCTCCCCTTTGAGCAGAATGACCGATAATCCGAATGGGCATTTTCGGGGTAATGGCAGTTGAGGAGATGGGTAAGGGTTGGATATCTTCTGGCAGATTATCGGTAACTTCTAAAACGGCTAAATCAAGTTGTTCGTCAATAGAAGTCATTTTGAACAGCTTGGCATCTCGCCGCATTCGCACTCGGTTTGATGGTGGTGAACTGAAAAATTCAACTTGGATATTTTGACCTTGTTCATAGTCATCAAAAATGACATGACGATTAGTGAGAATTAATGTCTGGTTGCCTTTTCGCTGAATTACTACACCAGTACCAATCTCAGTTCCTTGACGTTCACTGTTAAAAAATTCGGCAGTAATGCGTACTACAGAACGCTTCATGGGTAAGGTTGGATCATTCTTAGGCAACCATTGGCGATCGTCTTCTACGCTAGCTAGTTTATTCTGTTGCTCTGTCCATAACCGCCTTGCTTCTATATTGTTGTTACTGGCATAAATATAATTAGGGTCAATCTCTTCTGACTCGTCAAACTCCGCAATGGCTTCTTTTAGTTTTCCTTGCTGTTGGAATACAAAACCCAAGTTATTATGAGCACTAGTATGAGCGCTGGTTGGGGTTGCAGAATTATCTTCTGGCAATGTTAGGGCTTTTTGCAAGGCGGCAATGGCGGCATCTAATTTCTTCTGGTCACTCAGGGCAACACCGAGATTGTTGTAAGCAATAGCCAAGTTAGGGTTGAGTTGAATTGCTTTTTGGTAGGCGGCAACTGCTGCATCTAATTTCTTCTGCTCTTTGAGCGCAACGCCGAGATTGCTGTAAGCAATAGCAAAGTTAGGGTTGAGTTGAATTGCTTTTTGGTAGGCGGCAACTGCTGCATCTAATTTCTTCTGCTCTTTGAGCGCAAAGCCGAGATTGTTGTAAGCCTCAGCCAAGTTGGGATTGAGTTGGATTGCTTTTTGGTAGGCGGCAACTGCTGCATCTAATTTCTTCTGGTCATACAGGGCAATGCCGAGATTAATGTAAGCAAAAGCATAGTTGGGGTTGAGTTGAATTGCTTTTTCGTAGGCGGCAACTACTGCATCTAATTTCTTCTGCTCATACAGGACAATGCCGAGATTGTAGTAAGCATCAGCCAAGTTGGGGTTGAGTTGGATTGCTTTTTGGAAGGCGGCAACTGCTGCATCTAATTTCTTCTGTTTCTTAAAAATGTAGCCCAGAAGATTGTGAGTTTCTGCATCTTGCGAGTTGAGTTGAACAGATTTTTGACAAGCTGCTATTGCTTCATCAAGTTTGTTCTGGTCATCCAACACATCACACAGCTTGTAGTAAGCAGTAGCAAAGTTAGGATTGAGTCGAATTGCTTTTTGGAATGTGACAACTGCGGCATCTAATTTCTTCTGGTCACTCAGGGCAATGCCGAGATTAATGTAAGCAAAAGCATAGTTGGGGTCGAGTTGAATCGCTGTTTGATAGGCAGTAATAGCAGCATCTAATTTCTTCTGAGCATTCAAGGCATTGCCCAGACCGTTGTAAGCAATAGCCAAGCCTGGATTAAGTTGCAAGGCTTTCTTGTGAGATGCCAATGCCTCCTCTAATTTCCCTTGAGCATTTAGCACATTTCCTATACCAACGTAAGCTTCGGCATCATTAGGGTTGAGTTGTAACGCCTTATTGTGAGATGCTAATGCTTCTTCTAATTTCCCCTGTCGCCGCAAAGCATTCCCCAAATTGTTATAAGCTTTGCCATTATTGGGTTCAAGCTGCAAAATTTTACGCCAAGTTGTTTCAGCTTGGGAGTTGTTACCGACTACTTCGGCAGCTTCGCCTTGTTTAAATAGCTGTTCAGTATTATTTTGAGCGACTACAAATTGGGGTGTGGTAGCTAGAGATAGAGTTAAAAATAAAGTAGTAAATATACGGTTGTGCATAATAATGCTAACAAGTTCTCAGATTTTACCAGGACTCACCCGAAAATCGTCAAAAACCGGATGAATTTTTGATACATACTCGTGAATGAACCTCAAAGCTTCGTCGATGAACCTCAGAGCTTCGTGAATGAGCCTCAGAGCATTGTGAATGAACCTCAAAGCTTCGTCTATGAACCTCAGAGCTTCATGAATGAGTCCTTGATACTCGTAAATGAACGTCAGAGCATTGTCGATGAACCTCAGAGCATTGTGAATGAACCTCAGAGCTTCGTGAATGAGTCTCTGATATTCGTGAACGAGTCTTTGATATTCGCGGACGAGTCTTTGATATTCGTGAACGAGTCTTTGATATTCGTGAACGAGTCTTTGATATTCGTGAATGAGAATCGTAACTTGCTTGCACCAAGCGACTGGAAGTCGCGGCTACACAGGCAAAACCCGCCTGCGCGGGTTGAAAAATTTGATTTTCTCTTAGTCTGCGGACTTTGTTTGTATAGCCGCGATTTCTAATTGCCAAGGCTAGAACACCGATTCAGTATTCAATATAGGGGTGAAAAAACCGATTCTTTTGTAGAAACGTTGCAATGCAACGTCTCTACAGTCAACGAGAATTGGTCGTTTTACCGAAAATAAATCGGATTTTTGCAATTACTGAATCGATACTCTAAGAGGTTATTTGAAAAGTAGTTACCTGTGATTTTAGGCACTTGTTGATCCCCCCTAACCCCCCTTAAAAAGGGGGGAACCGGAATCAAAGTCCCCCTTAAAAAGGGGGATTTAGAGGGATCTAGAACTTTTGATACCGACAAGAGAACTTTTCAAACATCCCCTTAACTCCAGAACTTGAACAGTTGATTTATGATAAAGTCAATAGTGGTCGCTACCCCACAGCTAGCGAAGTAATTCGAGAAGGATTAAGATTACTGGATGAACGCGATCGCCTTGCGGAAGCACGTTTAAAAGAACTAAAACAGAAAATTCAAATCGGTATTGAAGAGTTGGATCGAGGTGCAGGATTTTCTTAATTACGCTTTACGTTTAACGGGATTCATCCACGTTTCCAACTTACTAAATGCCTGTGAAGAAAGCACCGTCAAACATAAATAAACCACCGCTACAGCCGCGTAAATTTCAAAGGCGCGATAGTTGTCTGCGACAATTAGCTGTCCTTTGCGTACCAATTCTTCAAATCCAATTACAGAAACTAAGCTCGTATCTTTTAACAAACTAATAAACTCATTACCCAACGGTGGAATCATCCGCCGAAAAGCTTGAGGAAAAATCACGTAGCGCATAGTTTGCACAGAACTCAAACCTAGTGACTCTGAAGCTTCTGCTTGTCCTACTTCAATTGATTGAATCCCTGCGCGGACAACTTCAGCAATATATGCAGCGCTATTCAAACTTAAGGCAATTACCCCAGCAGCTAAGCGATCAAAGGTAAAAGTTAAACCAAGTTCTTGCAAAATTGCTGGCAAACCAAAGTAAATCATAAAAATCTGCACCAGCAAAGGCGTTCCCCGGAAAAAATCTACATACGCCCGCGCCAACCAACGCACAGGTGCAACCTGGGAAAGGCGGATAATTCCAATCAAAGAACCCCCAATCAAACCCAGTACTACAGAAAGTATTGTTAATTGCAGCGTTACCAACACTCCCTGCAATAGAGCCGGGAAAGCCTGCCAAATCACGCCAATTGAGGTAAATATTCTAGGTACATCAGCGCCAGCTTGATTCTCAAATGGCGATTTAGCTGGTAATGATGGCGGCTCAGCTTTAAACCATTTTTGGTAAATTTGGAAATAAGTGCCATTTTCTAGCACCCTATCTAAACCATTATTTATCAGTACCAAATAAGGCGAGTCTTGAGCTGTAGCAATCCCGTAAAATTCCTCTGTTAGTAGTTGCTCTACTACTTTAATTCCCTGAAGATTACCTGTATTAATTGCATATAAAGTAACTGGTGCATCATTAATTACCGCATCCACATTACCGTTGAGCAATTCTTGCAGAGCTAGAGGTGCTGAATCGAAGCTGCGAATTTGCACCCCGGGAATACTCTTAGCTTTTGCAGCACCAGTTGTGCCAATTTGTACCGCAATTTTTTGATTATTGAGACTATCAAAGCCAGTAATATTTTGATTATCAGCGCGGATGGCGATCGCCAACCCAGCCTTAAAATAAGGACGGGAAAAAGCAACAGACTTCGCCCTCTCCTCTGTAATCGTGATCGAACTAATCGCCGCATCTACCGTCTTGCCTTGCAAAGCTGGGATAATGCCATCAAAAGGCAGACTTTGAAAATTCACTTTAAAGTTAGCAGCAGTTCCTACTGCATTCATCAAATCAAAAGAAAAACCCTGCAACTCACCATCTTTACCTTGAAACTCAAAAGGTGGAAACGCCGGTTCGGTAGCAACCCGCAGAGTTTTCCCCGTACTCGAATTTACACCACAGCCAGCCACTAACAAACAGCTAAAACCAACAACCACGCACCAGCGCAGCCAACACCCAAAACCAAATTTAGCCATATTGTGTTCTCTTCCCTCTGCGCCCTTGGCGTCTTGGCGGTTCGTTAAAACACTACAATCAACTCTAGAGCAGCTTGACAGATGCAATGAACAATACCACCCCCGCCATTCTTTTTGAAACTATCGAAAAAAACTTTGGTTCCCTGAAAGTCCTCAAAGGAATCACAGGCGAAATCAACCGGGGAGAAGTCATTGCAGTTATCGGTTCCTCCGGCTGTGGTAAAAGTACCCTACTACGCTGCTTCAACCGCCTAGAAACCATTGACAACGGGCGTTTAGTAATCAACGGTATCAACGTATCCCGACCTACTGTAGACTATAGCCAACTGCGGCAACTGCGAACACAAGTAGGCATGGTTTTCCAGCAATTCAACCTGTTTCCCCATCTCAGCGTCCTGGAAAATATGACACTTGCTCCGCGTAAAGTTCTGGGAAAAACACCAAAAGAAAGCGCCCAACTTGCAGGGTTATATCTCGAAAAAGTGGGTTTATTTGACAAAGCGTCTAGTTATCCCGAACAACTTTCTGGAGGACAAAAGCAACGAGTAGCCATAGCCCGTAGCTTGTGTATGAACCCCCAAATCATGCTATTTGACGAACCCACCAGCGCCCTAGATCCAGAACTTGTCGGCGAAGTTTTGCAAGTAATGCAACAATTAGCAGCAGAGGGCATGACAATGGTGATTGTCACCCATGAAATGCAATTTGCGCGGGAAGTAGCAAATCGGGTGATATTTTTAGATAAAGGCGTTGTCGCAGAACAAGGTTTAGCTAGTGAAGTTCTGAGCAATCCGCAAAGCGATCGCCTACGTATTTTCCTCAGTCGCCTTAATGTTAGGTAGGAAGTGAGGGTAAGCACTCATAACTGATTCAAAGATATTCGCGCAAGAAATCAAAGGGATCGTCTTCCCAACATGGTTCAGGTGTTAGCCAGAGCAAATTACTGTTGATGTCGGCTTCAATTTCATCACCGTCGTCCCTATCAAACAGATCTGTCAAAGCTTTCCAATCACGATCTTTTAGGGACGTTAACGATAGGGCATATACCTGTAGATTATTTGGGTAATTCACGCGCGAAATTATAGTTGACTGCCGCAAAAGATTAGTCTCACGGTTTGTAAATCATCATATTCTAGCCTTGGCTAAGAAGTAGTCAGGAGGCAAGAGTCATAATGGTAAGTATGCGACTGGCTTAGAGAGGAATTGGTATGAAGCCATCGCCCTTTGTCAGCTAATACGCTTAGATTAAGGAACCAAATGCAACCTTGTTTGCCAATTAACTGATCTTTTTCTTAGATGACCCTCAATACTTCTCGGTTAAAGGGAAAAGGGGTGCATATTTGAATTTACCCTTTACCCTTTCCCCAAATTACAAGCAAGTTGAAGAGTGCTGATCCTATAAGTATTGAGATGACCCTAGTGTATGATCGAACAAGGTCATTCGGTTCTGGTGGGGGTCAGCCACCAGAGGTAATGGGGAAAGTTCGGTGCAAATCCGCCGCTGTCTCGCAACTGTGAACCAATTTGAGATTAACGAACTAAGTAATCCAAAATTGAGTGAGTCAGGATGCCCACCGAAATAGACTGATCAGTTCTACACATCTGCGAGGTACAGATGACTGCTGCTACAAATATTTCTACAACCAGTTGCTTTGTTGATAATTACCATAGTTTATTTGTTTGTAAAACTTGCGCCAGTGTATGGGAAGATGGGAGGCGCTTGGGTGAAAGTGGTGGTCAAAAACTACTACAGCAGCTTCAGCACCTTGCACAAGATTGGGACTTGCGAAATAAATTCTTAATTAAAGAAGTTGAATGCATGAGTGCTTGTAACCGTTCATGCGTCGTCGCTTTTGCTGCTAAAGGCAAATTAACATATCTGTTTGGTGATTTGGCAATTGATGGCAGTGCATCTGCGGTGCTGGAATGTGCTAGTCAATACTATGCCAATCCTGATGGGTTGTTGCCTTGGTCAGAGCGACCCGAACTTCTGAAAAAGGGGATTTTGGCAAAGATTCCGTCTATAACCGTAGAGAAAGTTAACACAACAGAAATTTAATCAAGAAACTGGGGATTGAAGTAGGGTTGAGGATACAAATTACAGATTATTTGCTATCACCTGTAACTTGTTACCTCTCCCTTAATTTCCAATGCCTAATAAACCGCAAAGAAAACTTTCATCAATCAAAATGATGAGAGGTACATTGAAGTCATTACAGCGGCTTGGGTATTGCCTCAGTAAAACGCAGAGAAAACATTATGATGCGTGTTTTGATTCTCGGCGGAACGGGAGATGCAGCAGAACTAGCTGCAAGAGTGGCGACTATCCAAGGGTTAGAGGCAATCACATCTTTAGCAGGGCGCACTAGTGAACCGTCAATCCCGTTAGGTGATCTGCGGATTGGGGGTTTTGGTGGTGTGGTTGGACTGGCTAGCTATCTTCGTCAGATGGGAATTGACTTACTGATTGATGCCACCCATCCCTTTGCAACTCAGATTTCCTTTAATGCGGCGGCGGCGGCAACTGAAGTTGGAGTACCTCGTCTAATGTTGATTCGCCCCCCTTGGGAGAAGGTGAATGGCGATCGCTGGATCGAAGTTGATAATATTGAAGCTGCCGCTACAGCCCTGCAACCCCAGGCACAGCGGGTTTTTTTGACAGTTGGTAGGCAAGAACTAGCTGTCTTCGCTCACCTGAAGGCAATTTGGTTTCTGATGCGAATGATTGAACCACCTACCCCCGATGCCTTGATACCACCAGGAGTAGTATTGTGCGATCGCGGCCCCTTTGCCCTCAATAAAGAGAAAGAAATCCTGATTCACAATAATATTGATACCATTGTCAGTAAAAATAGCGGTGGCAATGCAACCTATGCCAAGATTACCGCAGCGCGGGAACTGGGACTGCAAGTTATTATGGTGAATCGTCCAGCTACGCCGCCAGGTGAGCAGGTGAAAAATATTGATGATGTCTTGGCATGGCTGCTTGACAAGTTGCACGGCTAGCTCAGAACTCGGAACTTCGTGCTCAGAACTCGGAACTTCGTGCTCAGAACTTGAAACTTCGTGCTCAGAACTCGGAACTTCGTGCTCAGAACTCGGAACTTCGTGCTCAGAACTCGGAACTTCGTGCTCAAAACTCGGAACTTCGTGCTCAGAACTTGGAACTTTGTGCTCAGAACTCGGAACTTCGTGCTCAGAACTCGGAACTTCGTGCTCAGAACTCAGAACTTTTAAAATTTACAAACAAATTCTACCAATTCAATTAATGATTGCAACAAATCCTTTGGTAGAGACGTTGCAATGCAACATCTTTACATGTTCTATACCCTTACACCTGCCGCAAAGGGGTTGGTCACTGTTTTACAGCTATCCATTGCGTAACAGGTGCCATTGCTCGCCAGCCCAGAAATTTACCAATAGGTTCCGCTCTTTGAATGGCAATACGGGTTAAATTGCCTCCAACTTGTTCATGCCATTTAAATAATGTTTGCTCGCCCTCTACTGTCACAACATTTGCTACTAAACGTCCACCCGGCCGCAGTGCTTGCCAGCAGACATCGAAAAGTCCCGCTGCTGTCACCCCACCACCAATGAAGATGGCATCGGGTGCAGCCAAGTCTTTGAGAGCATTGGGCGCTTTATCTTCAATGATTTGCAGATTTGGAGTACCTAAAGCTGCGGCGTTGTCAGCAATGTAGCGTAGTCTGGACGAGTTTTGTTCGATCGCGATCGCTCGACATCGGGCATGACTCCGCATCCATTCGATAGAAATAGAACCACAACCCGCACCGACATCCCACAGTAGTTCTCCGGGTGTAGGAGCTAGAGTTGCTAAGGTGATTGCCCTAACTTCGTGCTTTGTTAGCTGTCCATCGTGGTGATAAGCACTGTCTGGCAGTCCTGGCAGTCTGGGTAGCACAACCCCAGCATCGGCAATACAATTAACTGCGATCGCATTCAAGGCAGCGATTTCTGTTTCACTCCAAGATACAGCCGTACCTTCGACAATCCTTTCCTGACTACCACCCATGCGTTCCAAGACAATAATTTTGCTACTACCATAGCCACGATTTGTCAAGAGTTGGGCAACAATTGCGGGTGTATCCTTGCCTTCACTCAAAATCAATAACCGTGCTCCGGGATAAATGTATGACTGGAGCAAAGAGGGTGGACGACCATTCAAACTTAAGGTTTCCACCTCAGTTAAAGACCATCCTAATCTGGCGCAGGCGAGGCTAAAGGTTGAAGGTGCAGGAATAATCGTCATTTCAGACACAGGAATTCGCCGCGTTAAGGTGACACCGATGCCGTAGCACATAGGATCGCCGCTGGCTAGTACGCAGATTGACTGACCCCGACGGCGGATGATTTCATCTACCGAGGCGCTAATTGGTGAAGTCCAAACTATTTTCTGACGTTGGTCATTTGTGGGCAACATTGCTAAATGGCGATCGCCTCCCACGAAGATTTCAGCTTGAGCAATTAGAGAGTGAGCGATCGCGCTCAAACCCTGTAACCCGTCTTCGCCAATCCCTACAATAGAGAGCCATTTTCGTGTCATAATTCAGCACACTTTCCCTAAATCTGAAAATAGGCAAATTTAACGCATATCATCGGAAAAACTTATCAGGATTTAGCTTAACCAAAAAATAATGTAGTATTTGACATCAAACCCGTCCCTGTCAAATTTGTGGAGAAAATTGAGAATGCACCTTCGACAAGTTTTTACTCAAGTGTGCCGCACTTTGTTCTTAACTTCGCTGCCTCTGACACTTGTAGCTTTTATCCCATCAGCAGCACAAGCAGCAATCTTTAGCCGGATATATGCCTTCGGTGATAGTCTTTCTGACACAGGTAATTCCTTTGATATCACCGAGAAGGCCAATCTACCAATTAATATTCCTCCCAACGAACTGGGATATTTTAATGGGCGGTTTTCTAATGGCCCTATATGGTTGGATACTCTAGCAAAGAAACTAGAAATTCCGCTTCCGCCAATATCTCGAACTGTAGGAGGAGCTAGTCCTACAGGTGTTAACTTTGCTACCAATAGCGCCACAACAGGAGATAATGCTACTTTCCCACTTCCCTTAGATGGTTTCACTGGATTACAAGAGCAGGTTGCTCAATTTCAAAAAGACAACACTACTGTAGATCCCGAAGCACTTTATGTTTTGTGGGCTGGTGCAAACGATTATTTGGGTGGTGGTGTCACAGATCCGACTGAGCCAGTTACAAATTTGTCTAATGCAGTCACAACACTTTTTGACGCAGGCGCTCGCAATTTCTTAGTCGCAAATCTGCCATCTCTGGGTGCTACGCCAATTGGTCTGCGTCGGGGCGAACAAATTTCTAATCAACTTAATCAATTGAGTGCGGGGCACAATTTAGTTTTTTCTCAGGCTTTTGGACAACTGAGTAGCCTACCTGGAATTAACTTAAAAACCCTGGATGTAGGTTCCCTGTTTAATACAGCTATCAAAAAGCCAGCAAGTTTTGGTTTTACAAATGTAACTTCCCCTTGCTTAGCTAACTCTCCTTTGTTTAATCCCATCTCAGCAGACAACCCGATCTCAGTCTGTGATAATCCAGATCAATATTTGTTTTGGGATGATCTTCACCCGACAAGTGCTGCACATAAAGCTCTTGGAAACCTAGCTTTTGAAACCCTAACGAATCAGTCTGAACCTGTTCCTGAACCTTCACTTGTCTTGGCTCAGCTAGCATCTGGCGTCTTCCTAGGGTCTAAGGTCGTTCGGAAGTGGAAACAAAAAAAAGTAATGGTTCGGTCATAGCAAACGGGTGAATGTCCCTGTAATACAAACCTATAAAAATTTAGCTTGATTAATAAAGAGAATTCATGCTCAGGCTGTTGTTTTAACTAGTGCAAGTTATCTTCTGATAACTTGCACCATTCTTAATTAGTATCTTCACCCGGCGTCTAATCAATAATAGCGGCTCGGTGCTTCTGTCTAGGCTAAGTAGACTAAGATCCTTTATTAGTCGTCTTTAGACGACTTTAGCTATTAGCCTTGGAATTCATTCCTAGGTGGTTATTGGGAGGAGTGCCAAATCTCAGTTTTAAAGGACTTTAGCTATTAATCTGCCATTGCTACTTTATTGGCAATTACAAACATTCTGACTACCTTCTCGTGCTAGATTACTAAAGCCTGGTGTTGGGAAACTCCGGTGAAATTCCGGGACTGTGCCGCAGCTGTGATGGGATTGCCCAAGTCAGAATGCCAACTCTAGGGATGTTCTAAATTTCATGCTCATTGTCTACTCCCTGCGTTGCACGGGGAAGGAGTTATAGTCTTGTTATCTGATGCCACTTGTCCTGGCTTGTTTTACTCGACACCTGCCGAAGACGGTATATTATCTCGAATTAGAATACCAGGGGGGATTCTTGATAGTCTACAGTGCCGGGCGATCGCAGATATAGCAGACCATCACGGTGGTGGTTATGTAGATGTAACTAATCGCGCTAACATACAAGTCCGCGAAATCCACACGCAAATCAACGCTCAAGTTCTTAAGCATTTACAGGATATAGGATTGGGTTCTAGTAATAGTGCTGTAGACCACATCCGCAACATAATGACTAGTCCTACTGCTGGCATCGATCCACAAGAATTGATCGACACCCGCCCTTTTGTTCAAGGCTGGGATAATTATATTGCCGCACATCCTGCCCTATCGGGACTGTCTGCAAAATTTAGCGTTTGCTTCGATGGTGGTGGCACAGTTTCAGTACGCGATCGCCTGAATGATATCACCTTTGCTGCTGTCTTAATTGACGGGAATGTTTACTTCCGCCTCTATCTCAGTGTAGGTGCAAAGGGAGCGCTAAGCGATGTCGGAATTTTGTTGCCATCACAATGCTTGCAAATTTTGGCAGCTTTGGCTGATGTTTATCTAGCTCATATTGACACTACAAGTAAGCGCAAGCTCCGTCTGCGAGAATTGTTGAATACTTTAGGTTGTGAAAATTATCTCCAGGAAGTTCAGCAACGTTTACCTTTTTCTCTTTTCCGCACTCAAGAGTGTCAAACCAAAATCGCAACTGCCAAATATCAGCATATCGGCATCCATCCCCAGCGTCAGCAAGGTTTATTCTATATCGGTGTCGTGCTACCACTTGGACGACTAGAAAGCAACCAAATGCGTGGTTTGGCTGATTTGGCAGAAAAATACGGTAATGGAATCAGGCTAACTCCCTGGCAAAATTTGCTCCTAACTGATATTCCTCAGCAATTGGTTGTCAATGTACAGAGTGAACTTGCTTTATTAGGATTAGATTCCTCGGTAACTAATATTAAGAGTTCATTAGTTGCTTGTTCTGGCAACAAGGGTTGTGCCGCTTCTGCCACTGACACTAAAAGACACGCGTTAGCATTAGCAGAGTATCTCGAAATACGCCTCACTCTGGATTGGCCAGTTAATATCCACTTCAGCGGTTGCGAAAAATCCTGCGCTCAGCACACCAAGAGTGATATTACCCTGCTTGGTGTCAACATTGAGGTGGATAATGGAACTGTGGAGGGTTATGACATTTATGTTGGTGACGGTGATAAAAACCAGACATTCGGTCGTCAACTTTACCAGCATGTGACTTTTGAGGAATTGCCTGCACTGTTAGAGCGGATGCTAAAGACGTATAAAAACCAACGCAGGAATTCCGATGAGTCCTTTGGGGAATTTGCCAATCGGTATGCAATCGCCCAATTAAAGCAGTTACTCCCTACCCCAAATTCCAATTCTCAAATCCAATGCCCGACTACATCCGAGATGCCAATGAAATCTACCGTAATTCCTTTGCCATTATCCGGTCAGAAGCGAATCTAGATGTGCTGCCGTTTGATGTAGCAAAAGTTGCTGTACGTTTAATTCATGCCTGTGGAATGACGGATATTGTTACCGACTTGGGATATTCGCCAACGGCGGTGCAGTCTGGGCGGGCAGCACTGGCTGCGGGAGCGCCAATTTTGTGCGATTGCCGGATGGTTGCCGAAGGCGTTACTAAGCGGCGGCTGCCTGCAAATAACCAAGTTATCTGCACCCTCAACTATCCTGAAGTACCCGAACTTGCTCAGCGGATGAATACAACGAGGTCGGCGGCTGCCCTGGAATTATGGCGATCGCATCTAGAAGGAGCAGTGATCGCAATTGGAAATGCGCCCACAGCACTATTCCGGCTGTTAGAAATGCTGGATACAGTCGTGACTAAACCTGCTGTAATCTTGGGCTTTCCAGTTGGATTTGTTGGTGCAGCAGAATCAAAAGCAGCATTGGCAGCAGACAGCAGAAATGTACCATTTTTAACATTACATGGTCGGCGCGGCGGTAGTGCGATCGCAGCAGCAGCAGTTAACGCCTTGGCAACAGAGGAAGAATAAAGATGAAAAGCAAAGGTCGTCTGTATGGAATTGGCGTGGGGCCCGGTGATCCAGAATTATTGACCCTGAAAGCGCTACGGCTATTACAGGCTGCTCCTGTGGTTGCCTATCAATCAGCAACAGACAAAGAGAGTATAGCGCGGGCGATCGTCTCGCAGTATTTAACTGGCGATCAAATTGAGGTAGCTTTCCACCTCCCCCGTGCTTTAGAGCCAGAAAAAGCACAGTCCATTTACGATAAAGAAGTTGAACCAATCGCTGAACATCTGACAGCAGGACGAGATGTGGTGGTATTGTGCGAAGGAGACCCGTTTTTCTACGGCTCTTTTATGTATGTTTTCACACGGTTGTCTGAGCAGTACGAAACGGAAGTTGTCCCCGGAGTTTCCTCTTTAATGGCTTGTCCGGTCGCCCTGGGCGTACCCTTCACCTATTACACTGATATTCTGACAGTTCTACCCGCCCCATTGCCAGCAGAAGAGTTAATTACACATTTACTAGCAACCGACGCAGCGGCGATTATGAAGTTAGGTCGCCATTTTCCGAAAGTGCGGGATATCCTGCATCAGTTAGGATTAGCATCGCGGGCAAGATACATTGAGCGGGCGACAATGACACAGCAAAGAATTGTACCCCTGGATGAAGTTGATCCAGCAGCAGTACCTTATTTCTCAATGATTGTAGTGCCAAGCAAAAATCGACTATGAGGTAGTAAAACATGGGCATGATTAGTCATCTCAAAGTCGTAACTACTTAAATATGGTAGCAGCCAAATGAACGCGTCAAAATAGAAGACACAGCCTTTAATAAAGACTGGGTATTGGTCATTTGTCATTTGCTCCTCTGCCCCTCTGCCCCTTCTACCTCTCTACTCCCCAGCCTCCAAAATTAAGGAGTTTACTAACAGTGGTATTACAAGTACAAACAAGCACCTACGAAGCTAAAACCCAAGAAATTGCTAAACAACTTCTAGCAGTAACACAAGAAAATCGCTCATTTTTTGCTTCTCTACGCGATCAAATGCGCTGGGATGATAAATTGTTAGGCTGGGCGATGAGCAATCCTGGGTTGCGAGTGCAGCTATTTCGCTTTATAGACACACTGCCTGCTTTGCACAGTAAATCAGAAATTGCCTCACATTTACAAGAATATTTGGGAGATGAATCTGTAGAATTACCGACAGCTCTGAAGGGAATGCTAAACTTTGCTAACCCGGATTCTATGCCGGGGCAAGTTGCTGCTACAACTGTTGGCACGGCAGTTGAAACTCTTGCTCATAAATATATTGCTGGTGAAAATATTAAACAAGTCATCAAGACAGTTGAACGGCTGCGAAAAGAGAAAATGGCTTTTACCATCGACTTACTTGGTGAAGCGGTGATTACCGAAGCCGAAGCGCAGTCTTATTTAGAACGCTATTTAGAATTGATGCAACAATTAGTGGAAGCATCAAAGAATTGGTCAACTATCCCGGCTATTGATGAAGCAGATGGCGAACTGCCACCAAAAGTTCAGGTTTCTGTGAAATTAACGGCGTTTTATTCCCAATTTGATCCATTAGATGCTAAGGGTAGTGAGGAAAAAGTTAGCGATCGCATCCGTACTCTGTTACGTCGTGCTCAAGAATTAGGCACAGCTGTGCATTTTGATATGGAGCAGTATGCCTACAAAGACATAACTCTCAGTATCCTAAAAAAACTGTTGCTAGAAGAAGAGTTTAGGCAACGTACAGATATTGGGATCACAATCCAAGCATATCTGCGTGATAGCGAGCAAGATGCCGAAGATTTGATTAATTGGTTGAAACAGCGTGGTTATCCCCTGACAATCCGCTTGGTAAAAGGCGCATATTGGGATCAAGAAACTATTAAAGCAGCACAGAAACATTGGCCACAGCCAGTTTACAATGACAAAGCTGCAACAGATGCTAACTTTGAAACAATTACTCAGTTATTGCTAGAGAATCATCAATATGTGTATTCTGCCATTGGTAGCCATAATGTGCGATCGCACGCTCGTGCTATTGCCATAGCTGAAAGCTTAAATGTTCCCCGTCGTCGCTTTGAGATGCAAGTCCTCTACGGCATGGGTGACAAAATTGCAAAGGCATTGGTTGATAGGGGTTATAGAGTAAGGGTTTACTGTCCGTATGGTGAGTTGTTGCCGGGGATGGCTTATCTGATTCGGCGGTTGTTAGAAAATACGGCTAATAGTTCTTTTTTACGGCAAAATTTGGAGAATCGACCATTAGAGGAATTATTAGCACCTCCAGTTGTAGATTTATCTCACGCAGAGGCGCAGAGGCGCGGAGAGAAAGATGTGAGTTTTGTTGGGGCGGCGGATACGGATTATGCGGAGGAGGAGGAGAGAAGGAAGGCGGCGCAAGCTTTTCAAGGGGTTCGTCAACAACTTGGTAGAACTTATTTGCCGTTGATTAATGGGGAGTATGTTGATACGCCGTCAGTTGTGGATTCTCTCAATCCTTCTAATTTTAGTGAGGTAATTGGGAAAGTCGGATTGATTAGCGTTGAACAAGCGGAACAGGCGATGCAAGCTGCTAAAGCAGCGTTTCCTGGGTGGAGGAAGACACCAGCTAAGCAACGCGCGGATATTTTGCGGAAGGCGGCTGATTTGATGGAACAACGCCGGGATGAATTTTCGGCTTGGATAGTTTTGGAAGTTGGAAAACCAGTCAAGGAAGCAGATGGAGAGGTTTCTGAGGCAATAGATTTTTGTCGGTACTACGCCGATGAGATGGAACGGCTGGATAAAGGTGTTAATTACGACATGCCTGGTGAGACGAATCGTTATATATACCAGGCACGGGGAATTGCTGTGGTGATTTCTCCCTGGAATTTCCCACTGGCGATCGCCTGTGGAATGACAGTTGCAGCCTTGGTTACAGGCAATTGTACTCTCCTCAAGCCCGCTGAAACATCTTCTGTGATTACTGCTAAGCTCACAGAAATATTACTAGAGGCTGGTATCCCCAAAGGTGTATTTCAATACGTACCTGGTAAGGGTTCACAAGCAGGTACTCACTTGGTAAATCATCCTGATACTCATGTAATAGCTTTTACAGGTTCCCAGGAAGTGGGATGTAGAATTTATGCAGAAGCAGCAATATTGAAACCTGGTCAAAAGCACATGAAACGGGTGATTGCCGAAATGGGTGGCAAAAATACCATCATTGTGGATGAAAGTGCTGATTTAGACCAAGCAGTTGTGGGGGTAGTGCAGTCAGCATTTGGTTACAGCGGACAAAAATGCTCTGCTTGTTCGCGGGTAGTTGTGCTGCAACCGATTTATGATGCCTTTGTGCGGCGGTTAGTAGAAGCGACAAAATCCTTGAACATTGGAGAGGCAGAGTTACCTAGCACGCAAGTTGGCCCGGTGATTGATGCTAATGCCCGCGATCGCATCTGCGAGTATATTGAGAAAGGTAAGGCAGAAGCGCAATTAGCGTTGGAGTTACCAGCACCAAATCAAGGATATTTTATCGGGCCTGTCATCTTTACAGAAGTACCGCCAAATGCGGTAATTTCCCAGCAAGAGATATTTGGCCCCGTTGTAGCAGTAATTCGAGTGAAGGATTTCCCAGAAGCTTTAGCAGTCGCCAACGGTACAAACTATGCTCTGACTGGGGGACTTTACTCCCGAACACCTTCACACATTCAGCAGGCGCAGACAGAGTTTGAAGTCGGAAATTTGTACATTAACCGCACTATCACAGGTGCTATAGTTGCACGGCAACCTTTTGGTGGATTCAAACTTTCTGGAGTTGGTTCTAAGGCAGGCGGCCCTGATTACCTACTACAATTTCTCGAACCGCGCACAGTCACAGAAAATATTCAGCGTCAAGGTTTTGCGCCAATTGAAGGTGTAGATTCATAAATTTTTTGTGCCTTTGTGCCTTTGTGGTTCAAAAATTATTATTTACCACAAAGTCACGAAGACACAGAGACGCTTACTTACTTTAAGAGTACAAAATGAGCAATTTAGTTATAAAAGTTGCTGAATTACCTGATGAATTTCCGGCGGTTGCAGCAATTAGACAATCAGTTTTTCAAGAAGAACAAGGAGTAAATCCTGCTTTAGAGTTTGATGGCAAAGACGAAATATCTGAGCATTTGATTGCTTATTTAAATAAGGAAGCTGTGGGTACTGCTAGAATAAGATATTTAGATGAGCAAACTGTCAAGATAGAAAGGCTTGCTGTTTTGTCTACAGCAAGAGGTCAAGGTTTAGGTAAAAAAATTATGGAAAAAGCCCTAGAGATTATAGCTAGCAAAAAGATTTCAGAAGTTGTGATTCATGCTCAATATTATGTCAAAGGTTTATACCAAAAATTAGATTTTGTAGAAGAAGGAGAAATGTTTGAAGAAGCAGATATTCTCCATGTGACAATGAGGAAACGGCTCTAGAGTTGAAGTAAATCTAGAATCATTTTCTCTTCTCTTCTAGAACTGCTGAATTTGGCAAAAATAAAGTGAACTGACTACCTTCTCCCAAAGTCGATGTCACTGTCACATCGCCACCATGCAAACGCGCTAATTTGCGTGTTAAGGCTAAACCTAATCCAGTCCCTTCATACTGACGATTTAACTGACTATCAAGCTGTTTAAAAGGTTCAAATAGAAATTGAAACTGACTTGAGTCAATACCAATTCCGGTGTCTGAAACTGTAAATGTCATCCCTTCGGCTACTTTTTTTACTACCAGCGACACGTGACCTACTGTAGTGAATTTAATGGCATTTGTGAGCAAATTGAGTAGCATTTGCTTAATGCGCCGCTCATCGGCAATGCAAATATCGGCTTCTGGGTCAATTTCGCTTGTGAGTTGCAATCCTTTTTCGCAGGCGCGATCGCTTACTGTTAATATGGCATAATTACATAACTCTGGTACTGACAAAGGTAACAGCAACAGGTCTTCTTTGCCTGCCTCCACCTTAGATAAGTCAAGAATATCGTTGATTAGTGCTAACAGGTGTTCACCACTACTATATATACAACTTATATATTCTTGCTGCTTGTCATTGAGAGAGCCAACCATTTCTTGTTGCAACAACTGCGACAAGCCCATAATTGCATTGAGAGGCGTCCGTAGTTCGTGGCTCATAGTTGCTAAAAATTCGCTTTTTGCCCGACTACCGGCTTCTGCTGCTTCTTGAGAAGTACGTAGTTGCAATTCTGTTTGCTTGCGCTCAGTAATATCCTCAATCATCGCCAGAAACAACTCCGGTTTACCATTTGTGTCTGGAATGACAGAAACAGAAATATGAGCCCAAACTAAATTACCATCTTTATGCAAGCAGCGTCTTTTCATTTCAATACAATGTTTAGTAACAAGCTGCTCCTCATCACCCTTGGTGTCTACCCTTGGAAGAAGTTCCGATGCTTGGAAGCCAACCCTTGTAATTTTCTCTCTATCTACACGAATTTCTGAAAGCAGTTGTTTGTAAAGTTCTAAATCTCCGCTTTGGATTGCAATGTAATCTGTAAAGCTTTGACCGTATAGTTCTTCCTGGCTATATCCTAGAATCTCGCACAATGCTGGATTGTTATTAACTATCTGTGCTTTCATATCTATAAGTGCAATGCCGATAGAGGAGCGCTCAAAAATTGCTCGAAATTGTGCCTCACTCTGTCGCAGTGCTTCGTGTACAGTCTTTTGCCCGCTTGCTTCTATAGCCAGCGTCACGAAATCTGCAATCGAGCCAGCAAAATTCTCTTCCTGCAAAGTCCACTGGCGAAAGTCGCCAACATGTTCATGGCACAATACACCCACCAAACTATCACCTAACCAAATCGGCACACTTAGTAGGGATGTGATGCCTAACACAGAAAGATTAGATTTGGATAATTCTTGAGTTCTGATATCGTTTTTGATATCATACACAGCAATATTACATTCCTCTTCTAAAGCCTGGAAATAATCAGGATAACTTGCTTTTAAGAACGACAAACCAGAGGTATGCTCCTTAGTACACATATCATACAAATCAATGCATTCAATTTTTGAGCGGTCTTCGTTATATAACCACACACCAACCCGCTCCACTAAGAGTGTCTGAGCAGCGATTTCTGTGATTTCTCTTAATGCCGCATTTAGATTGCCTTGTTGAAATGTCTTGCTCCTTGCAAGTTGCGCTAGTGTCTGGCTTTGTTTTCGCCGACTCCGACCATTTTCTCTTATTTGTACAGCCTCTTGGGCTTGCTTACGCTCTGTAATATCTCTAACCGCCACCATTTGCATTGGTTGCCTCTGGGAAGAAATAATTTTGCCTTGTAGCTCTACAGGAAAAGTAGAACCGTCTTTTCTAACTACAATTACTTCATAGGGTTTTTCATAACCGGAAAGTATCTTTTTTCTAAATAAATCTTGTGATTTTAGAACAACGAGTTTTAAAACCCTCTTGCCAATTAGTTCTCTAACTTCATAACCAGTTATTTTTGCCAAATTACCATTGGCATCTAAAATAATTTCACGGTTATGTAATATGATACCTTCAAAAGCTATCTCACGTAGACAGTGTAGGTAAATTTTAGCACATACAGGTTAAATAAATGTAAAAACTGTCGTTTGGCACTCCCGTATACTTGATCAACAGTTATCTCTTATTTCTGATGTTGAGACAGTTATCACTGGATAGCACATAGCAACCTCTGTTGCAATAATTGAGGTCTTGTCTAGCTTTTGATTAAATGTTCCTCTATCTTCAAGCTAACAGTTTGCCAGCCGCAGACTTTATCTTTGATATCATTGATGAGCATAATTGCTACGTTGATAGCAAGCGATTTATGACGACAAGTTACTAAATATTTATACACAAAATAAAAAAATTATAAATTTTTATCATTCCTCGACGATAAATTTAATATGACTACATTGACATATTTAGTTATGTATGATGGGCAAATCTCAAGGAGATAAGAAGTGCTTATAAGGGAAAGTATTGAGTAGTAACCATTTGTCATGTTTAAGTAATCATGTGACAGCCTTTGTCAAGCACAATTGGCATAAAATATGTGAGATATCGGGCTAATTATAGCAAACAAGTTAATCGAAAGCAACTGATTTATTAATAAGCTATTAAGTAGAAAGGCTTAGTAAAATAAAAGCTTTTAGTTAGCATACCTATCGATATAAAAGTTTTAATTAAGAAAATATTTTATGTATTTAGATACTTTTATAGTTTTAAAATTCAAAAGTTAAATTATTTAATATTTTTATGACTATTTTAACAAGAAATTCATTGAAAAACTAGATACTTCCTTTCTAAATATTAGTTATTTTAATCTGTGTGATTGCGATAAGCAATTTTTTTAAGCATACTATACTGCTCAAATTAATAGGATTAGTTTTTCTCTCATCGTAAGTTTATGCTAGCTCCAAACAAAAATCCGCAAATATACCATGTGTTCTGTTAGGTATTTAATTTTATTCTGGTTATTTAAGAAAGGAAAAAGTGAAGAACAGTGATTGCATGGATTGCATGGATAAAGTTAAAAAATCTGATTCTTGAGTTGAGTGAACAGCTAGGATTTTTACTAAAAAGACTAGCTTGCTAATTAGGCATATATTACAGGAGGATTTGAGGAACAGGCATGTCAGGAAATGAGCGGGAAAAAATACGCCACCTGTTGGTCGTCCAAGACCCGCAAGGGGAGCGAACTATCCCCTTGAAAGAGGCTACTTATTCTCTTGGGCGGCACAGTGGGAATGCGATCGTCCTCCGTTCCCGGTCAGTATCTAAGCAACATGCCATTTTATTGCGGGTAACTCTTCCACAGACTGACCAATATGGCTTTCGGGTTATTGATGGCAACTTCAACGGCAAAGGAAGTACTAATGGCTTATTCGTGAATGGCTCTAAATGCTCCTACCATGACCTCAAACATGGAGACGTTATTATATTTGGCGATAATCAAGCTCAGGCTACATATTACGCTATTTCTAACCTGTCAGAAAAAGCATTTTCTGAATCTTGTCAAGTTGATGACCTATCTGTTTTTCTGTCGGAGCAAGCCAATCCCGTTAATCCTTTTCAAACCCTAGTTGTCGATCCTAGCTTTGAAGGAGCTAGCGATACAGCCTTAGCTCGCTTAGCATCCTTTCCAGAACTTATCCCAAATGCCATTATCGAGACAGATTTAGAAGGAACAGTCACTTATCTCAATCCAGCCGCGTCTCTCAAATTCCCCAAAATTAGGGAAACTGGTAAGCAGCACCCCATTTTGGCAGGACTCTTGAGTGCAGTTAAGAATCTAGAAAAAAATTCTTTTGTTCGAGAGGTAGAAGTTGGCACAGAAGTTTTTGAACAATCCGTTCACTACCTTCCTGAAAGTGATTTAATTAGGACTTTTATTGTTAGGGATATTACTGAGCAAAAGCAAGCTGAAGCAGAACTACATCAGCGCGATCGCTTGCTACAGGCAGTTGCAGAAGCCGCTAATTATTTGCTGATGGAAATGAATTACGAGACAGCTATTGATAAAGCTCTCGCCACTTTGGGCGAAGCTGCCAAGGTGGATCGTGCCTACTTTTTCCAGAACCATCCCCATCCTGATACAAAGGAGATATCAGTAAGCCTGCGATTTGAATGGACACGTCTATCGCTTGAACCTTCTCGCCACCATTGGCAAAATCAGCCTTATCAGGTTTCTGGACTAGCTCGCTGGTACACTGCTCTCTCTAGCGGACAGTCCATTAGCGGACTCAGCCAAGAATTTCCCGCAGCCGAACGAGAACATCTTACCCGCGATGGGATACAATCTCTGCTCCTGGTTCCTCTGCGGTTAGATAACGATTTTTGGGGTTATATCGGCTTGGCAGATTGTACCTGTGAGCGTCATTGGTCAAGGCACGAAGAATCCACTCTCTTGACGATGGCCGCCAGTATCATTGGTGCGCGGCAACGTCAACAGGTGGAGGAGAAAATTCGCTATCAAGCCCTTCATGATTTCCTTACAGGCTTACCCAATCGTCTGTTATTTAATGAGATGCTAGCCACAGCATTACCCAACGCGCGGCGGAATAGTGAGAGTTTAGCTGTGATGTTTCTCGACTTGGATCGCTTTAAGGTTATTAATGATACCCTGGGACACACACTAGGAGATGAATTGTTACGAAGCGTGGCTCAAAGATTGAAAGATTCCCTTAGAGGTGGAGATACCCTTGCCCGTTGGGGAGGGGACGAGTTCACTATTCTACTGCCACGAGTGAATCATATTGAAGAGGTGTCCCAGGTTGCTCAAAGAATGTTACAAGCTTTAGAGAATGTCTTTCCTCTCCAAGGGCACGAACTTTATGTCAATGCCAGCCTTGGTATTGCATTGCTTGATCAAAACAGTCCTGATGCCGAAACTTTAATCCAGCACGCAGATGCCGCTCTATATCATGCTAAGGACAAGGGCAGGAATAACTACCAATTTTACAGCGTTTCTCTGAGTGCCAAGAATCCCGAACTTCTGACTTTAGAGAAAAATCTACGGTATGCCTTAGAACGAGCAGAATTAACAGTGTATTACCAGCCCAGGGTAAACATTACTACAGGACAAATTACTGGTATGGAGGCTCTGTTACGTTGGCAGCATCCTGAGATGGGATTAGTCGCGCCCAATGTCTTCATTCCCCTTGCTGAAGAAAGTGGATTAATTGTCCCCATCGGTGAATGGGTATTACAGACAGCTTGTAATCAAAATAAAGCTTGGCAAGATGCCGGATTGCCACCTCTGATGATGGCCGTCAATCTTTCTCTTAAGCAGTTTCGTCAACCCAATTTAGTCGAGACTATAGCCAGAATTTTAGAACAGACGGGATTAGAAGCCCAGTTTTTAGAGTTAGAGATTACAGAAACGACTGCGATCGAGGATCTAAACTTCACCAGAACTGTGCTGCAAGAACTAGAGCAGATGGGCGTTTACATCTCCATAGATGACTTTGGTACAGGTCACTCTTCCCTCTCACGGCTACAAATGTTGCCACTCCACAATCTGAAAATTGATCGGTCTTTCATTCAAGATTTAACGACAGATGTCAAAGTAGCTCATATTATCAAGGCGATAGTTAGCTTGGGGCAGAGTTTGGGGTTGAGGCTGACTGCCGAAGGAGTAGAGAAGGAAGAAGAATTAGAATTTTTGAAATCTATCAACTGCGAAGATGTACAGGGCTTTCTATTCTATCGACCGCTTACTGTCCAGAAAGCTACAGAAATTCTTTACAGTCAAAGTACAAAGCTTTAGTAGTCCACTTATAGAACTTGGCGAGGTCACGGGTAAAAGGTTATCCTTTGCCCTTTAATGTTTCCGCGCGGAAACGGAGTTTAGGTCAGTTAAACTAAAGATGCTAGTACTTAATAAGTTTTAATAATTCTGTTATGAGTACGGATTCACCTGTTAATTCTCCCGCAAAGTCTGAATCCATGTTAGGAACGCGTGTGAGAAATTTCTTAATAGCAATCGTAGCGATCGCTCTCAGCATTGCCTTATTCTTGGGACTGCGAACTCAAACAACCTCAGTTTCCCTCGCCAAGCTAGATCAGGGTTCTACACCTTTAGAAGTAGCTGTTAGCAATGGTAAACCATCGTTAGTAGAATTTTATGCTGATTGGTGTACTGTCTGCCAAAAAATGGCACCAGATATTGCCCAACTAGAAACACAGTATGCTGACAAGCTGAATTTTGTCATGCTGAATGTAGATAACAACAAATGGCTGCCAGAAATGCTGAAATATCGGGTAGATGGGATTCCCCATTTTGTATTTTTGGGCCAGAATGGCGAAACCATAGCCCAGGCAATCGGCGACCAACCCCGCACTATTATGTCTAGCAACTTAGAGGCTTTGGTTACTGGTTCATCTCTCCCCTATGCTCAAGCTAGTGGGCAAGTTTCCAAATTCTCATCTCCAGTAGCACCAACAGCTAGTCAAGATGACCCCCGCAGTCATGGAAACCAAGTGGTAAATTAGCACCCGCTCATCCATCAAATTAGCTCATTAGGTCAAGTACTAGGTACTAGGTACTTCAAAAGTCAGGGTTGCTGAATATAGCAGCTTTTACATGGTACTATGAATAAGTACCATGTACCAGAAATATCTAAGAGTTATGTCTAAAAATCAAGTGAAGTTTCTCTTAAATGATAAACAGCTAGCTCAATTTAAGGCACAAGTGGTTGCTTCTGCGTCAACTCAGCAGGAATACATAGTTTCTAAGATACTGACTGAGAGTACCCCACCAAGCGCCTTGGTGGAGATCATCAAATCCCAACAGGAAACAATAGCCAGCCTAACAGAGATACTAAAAGACAAGCAAAGTACCTTGAAAGAAGTAGCTCAGGATAGCTTGAAAGTTACTGATGATAGTAAATATCAAAATAGGGATTTAAATTCTTCAGCGACTATTGAGGCAGACCAGTCAACCAAAGATGAACAAGAGATAGCCCCTAAGCCTACTCAGTTGAGCCGAGTAGATCTGATTGAGCGGTATGCTATGAGTGATGGAGACTACAACAAGCTAGCATCCCAAGCACAAGAGCAAGGTTGGGTAGAACTAGATGGTATGCGGTGGCAAGTATCCGGTAAGAAGACTAAGGCGGTCTGGACAGTACTAGAACCCTTGGAAGTTCCTGGATAAACTTGAAGTTACCCTTTTAGGCAAAGCAGGAAGCATAAGTTAAGAAGAAGCTTTTCACCTTCGTGCCTTTGTGTTTTGGTGGTTCAAAAGTCAATTTTTAACCACTAAGGCACTAAGACACAAAGAAAAATACATTAAATTGCTAGTTTAATAACCTACCTTGCGATTTTGGAAAAAGTCAATTATCAGGGATGAATTAAAACTCTTTCCGTTGAACATTAATGAGTAGACTCGTTTTTCAATCTACAATTATTTAATTTTTACAAGTTGTTATTCTCAATAAATAACAACTTATAACTAATCACTAATAACTAACCAATAAATTTTTGCCAAGTTATTGCGCCCACAATTCCATCAGCAACTAAACCATTTTGCTTTTGAAATTGCTTAATTGATGCTTCTGTCTGGGGGCCATATACACCATCTACTTCAATACCTAAACGGTGTTGCAAGTATCTGACAACTGGGCCGCCAGCGTGATTAGGTCTGACGATTCTTTTTGCTAAAATCAGATTTATTGCATTCCATGTTGTTTGATCAGCATTTCCAGTTGATTGAATCCCGGCAATAATCTGAAATTTTTGTACAGCAGATTGTGTGCTAGGCCCAATTGAATTATCTTCTACTAATGTCTTACCATTTTTATCAGTTATTTTTAGTCTATTTAAGGCTTTTTGTAGTCTGAGAACAGTGGTATCTGCATTCTGCTCATCATCTGGTACGGGATTAACAGGTGTACTTGGTACTTGTCCAGTTAAGCCTTTGACGATCGCATTGGCCATTGCTTCGGCGTTAAAAAGATTCATATCTTTTGCCGAGTCGATAAAGCAACCTTCTACCAGAATCGCTGGCATATCTGTATTTCTCAGAACATATAAGTGGGAACCGCTCTTAACGCCGCGATTAAAAAATCCTAACTTGATGATTTCATCTAATACAGGTTTAGCAATTTTCCTACCCCTCTCGCTAGTTGCAAATACTTCTGTACCATTCGCTTGTCCGTTAAAAGCGTTAAAATGAATCGACACAAAAATGCCTACATTACTAGCATTAGCTCTAGCACATCTTTTTGAAAGTGAATCGCGTACGCTACCAGCACCATCTGGTTTACATGCTATTACTTCATGCCCTAAAGCTTTTAACTTTGCTATAACTCTATTGCCTACATCTAAAGTTAAATTATCTTCAACTTTGATTCCTCTGGCTCCTGTATCTGGTGGACAATTATGCCCGATATCAATTCCAAATCTCATTTTTTTCTCCTTAAGGTATTGTCAGAATAGTTAAAACCTCTTTAGGTTCTTAATAAGAATTTATATTAATCATTTAGTCTGGTACTTTTTAGCAATTGGTAATAAGGAATTAGGGTGTTGTATGACTCATTATTATTCTAATATAGAGAATCAGCACATAAGCAAATCTAATAATTAAATTTGCTATGATAAGATTTGATTTTTAAAGTACCTATTGTAACAGAAAAGCAAGATTAGCAATATTTATCAGCATTCTAAAAAATCCAATTATATTTCCATAACTGGAAATGCCGCGATCGCAATTATTCTTCAGATAATAACTCCTAATAAAAGTAGGTATAATTAACATAAAATAAAATCCTAGTTCGTAAGTGAGATTCATCGCTCAAAACAAGGATTATCGGGACTAAAGTCCTTACCCTTTGGGTTCGTTAGTCGCTCATGGGGGAAACCCCCTTGGCGCTAGCCTCTCCCTTTGGGAGAAGACCGCGCTAACTCACCACAAACTTTAATTTATTTACGCCTAGCTACTTATGATCAAAAAGGACGACTAAGTACTGAATAGTATTTAATACGCAAATATCCAATTACTGAGATAGATAATAACTTAAGTATATTGAGAAGCCTGATGAAAAGGAGCGGCTGGACTGAATCTGTAGGTAGATATTTAACAATCAGCCTGAAAGCATGTTTAAGATCTAAGTGAAGAAATATTTCTTGGCTTACGGGCATGAAACGCATCGTCTTGATTGCTGGATTTGAATCGTTCAACGCTGACTTGTACAGGAAAGCAGCTTTTTTGGCTAACTCTCGCTGTCCAGAGTTGGATATTCGGGTATTTAGCGATCGCGATATTAGCACTAAGCACCTGGAGGTGGAAACAGCACTTGATGGCGCTGATGTATTTTTCGGCAGCTTGCTATTTGATTATGATCAGGTTTTGTGGCTGCGCGATCGCATTGCCCAAATTCCCATCCGCCTCGTGTTCGAGTCAGCCTTGGAATTGATGAGTTTAACCAAGCTTGGTGCTTTTGCCATTGGCGATAAACCCAAAGGAATGCCCAAACCAGTTAAATTCATCCTCGACAAATTTAGCAACGGACGAGAAGAAGACAAACTTGCTGGTTATATCAGCTTCTTAAAAATTGGCCCTAAACTCCTCAAATACGTACCAGTGCAAAAAGTCCAAGACTTACGCAACTGGCTAATTATCTATGGTTACTGGAATGCTGGCGGTTCAGAAAACGTAGCCTCATTATTTTGGACGCTAGCAGAAAAATACTTAGATTTAAAAGTCGGTGATATTCCCCCACCCATAGAAACCCCCAACATGGGATTACTGCATCCCGACTATCCCGGATTTTTTGAATCACCGCAAGCATATCTGGAATGGTTCCAAACCTTTTGTAGAGACGTTGCATCCAACGTCTCTACAAAATCGGTTGTCGGCATATTACTCTACCGCAAACACGTCATCACTAAACAACCATATATTCCCAAACTCATTAGCCGTTTCGAGGAAGCCGGGTTAATCCCTTTGCCCATCTTCATCAACGGTGTGGAAGGTCATGTAGCGGTACGAGACTGGATGACAACTGATTACGAAATTCAACAACGACAACTCGGTAATATTGAAACGGCTTCACTTTCTAATGAAGCAGTCAAGGTAGATGCGATTGTTTCGACAATTGGCTTTCCTCTAGTGGGTGGGCCTGCTGGTTCAATGGAGGCGGGGCGTCAGATAGAAGTAGCAAAGCGCATCCTCACCGCCAAGAATGTGCCTTACATCGTTGCTGCACCCCTGCTAATTCAAGATATTCACTCATGGACGCGCCAAGGTATCGGCGGGTTGCAAAGTGTAGTGTTGTACGCCTTACCAGAATTAGATGGCGCAATTGACACTGTTCCCCTGGGCGGGTTGGTAGGCGAAAATATTTATTTAGTTCCCGAACGGGTGCAGCGATTGATTGGTAGGGTGAAAAGCTGGGTTGCTTTGCGGCAAAAACCTGTATCGGAACGCAAAATTGCGATTATTTTATATGGGTTTCCTCCAGGTTATGGCGCTGTGGGCACAGCAGCATTATTAAATGTCCCGCGCAGCCTCTTAAAATTCCTTCATGCACTCAAAGACCAGGGTTACACCGTCGGCGATTTGCCAGAAGATGGGGAAGAGTTGATTCGCTGGGTAAAAGAAGCGGATGAATCTTACCCAACCAATGTAGAGACGTTGCATGCAACGTCTCTACCACATGCAACGTCTCAACTAAACAATACCGTCAACGTCCGCACATTAGAAAAATGGCTGGGATATCTGCAATCCTCGCGCATTGAAAAACAATGGAAATCTCTCACGGGAACAGGTATTAAAACTTATGGGGATGAATTCCAGATTGGCGGTGTGCAGTTAGGGAATGTATGGATAGGTGTACAGCCACCTTTGGGGATACAAGGCGACCCCATGCGCTTAATGTTTGAACGAGATTTAACCCCTCATCCTCAATATGCAGCTTACTATAAATGGTTGCAAAATCAATTTCAAGCTGATGCTGTAGTTCACTTTGGGATGCACGGTACAGTGGAATGGTTGCCTGGTTCTCCTTTAGGTAATACAGGTTATTCTTGGTCAGATATCTTGTTAGGAGATTTGCCTAATTTATATATATATGCGGCGAATAACCCTTCTGAGTCAATTTTGGCAAAACGTCGCGGTTATGGGGTGTTGATTTCGCATAATGTCCCACCTTATGGTCGCGCTGGTTTGTACAAAGAATTGGTGGCGTTGCGCGATTTAATTTCGGAGTATCGAGAAGACCCGCAAAAGAATTATGTTCTTAAGGAAGGAATTTGTAAAAAGATTGTAGACACTGGTTTAGATGCAGATTGTCCGTTTGAGGATGCTAAACGGTTGGGTATTCCTTTTACTCCAGAAAATATTCGCATGTTTAGTGCTCATGCTTTTAATGAGTATCTGGTGAAGTTGTACGAATATTTGCAAGTGTTAGAAAATCGTCTGTTTTCTTCTGGGTTGCATACTTTGGGTGAAGCGCCGAATGAAGAGGAGTTGGCGGCGTATTTGGAGGCTTATTTTGGGGAGGAAAACGAACCGCAAAGGCACAAAGAACACAAAGAGGAGGAGAGGCAAATTACAGATTTGTTGATGCAAACTACGGATGAGTTAACTAATCTATTGCGGGGATTGAATGGTGAGTTTATTCCACCTGCGCCTGGTGGTGATTTGTTGCGGGATGGGACTGGTGTGTTGCCAACGGGTAGGAATATTCATGCGTTAGACCCTTATAGGATGCCTTCACCTGCGGCGTATGAACGGGGACGGGAAATTGCTCAAAAAATTATCGCCCAACATTTGCAAGAACATGCCACATATCCTGAAACTGTGGCGGTGATGTTGTGGGGATTGGATGCAATTAAAACTAAAGGTGAATCTCTGGGTATTCTTTTAGAATTGGTGGGGGCTGAACCTGTTAAGGAAGGGACTGGGAGAGTTGTACGTTATGAATTGAAGCCGTTGTCGGAGGTTGGACATCCCCGTATTGATGTGTTAGGAAATTTATCGGGAATTTTTCGGGATAGTTTTGTAAATATCATCGAATTGTTGGATGATTTATTTCAACGGGCAGCTGATGCTGAGGAATCGGAAGACCAGAATTTTATTAGAAAACACGCTTTGGTTTTAAAAGCACAAGGTGTGGAAAATGTCTCGGCGAGATTGTTTTCTAATCCTGCTGGTGATTTTGGTTCTTTGGTCAATGATAGAGTGGTTGATGGTAACTGGGAATCTGGCGAGGAGTTAGGAAATACTTGGCAGAGTCGCAATGTGTTTAGCTACGGGAGACAAGATAAAGGTCAGGCTAGACCAGAGGTGTTGAATACTTTATTAAAAACAAGCGATCGCATTGTTCAAGAAATCGATTCGGTAGAATATGGCTTAACTGATATTCAAGAATATTACGCCAATACGGGCGGTTTGAAAAAGGCAGCAGAAAAACAACGCGGTAAGAAAGTGACAACCAGCTTTGTGGAAAGTTTTTCCAAAGATACCACACCCTGGAATTTAGATGATTTACTACGGATGGAGTATCGCACCAAGTTAGTAAATCCCAAATGGGCCCAAGCAATGGCAAATCAAGGTTCTGGTGGTGCGTTTGAAATTTCTCAACGGATGACAGCGTTAATTGGTTGGGGTGGTACTGCCGATTTTATCGACGATTGGGTATACGATCAAGCCGCAGATACTTATGCTTTAGATGCAGACATGGCGGAGAAATTACGTAAGGCAAATCCTGAAGCTTTTCGTAATATTTTGGGGAGAATGTTAGAGGCACATGGACGTGGTTTCTGGCAAGCGGATGCTGATAAGTTGGATAAGTTGCGCCAGTTATATGAGTTGACAGATGAGGAATTAGAGGGTGTAATAATTAACTAATCTTTTCAAGGAGTATAAAATAAAATAGTTTTGTTAAATAGGCAATAAAGTTAGAAGCTATGGCTACTAGTTTCACTCCTAGTTCTATTGCCTTTTGTGATAGACCTTATCAGGGTTTGTGGCAAGATTTAATTGAGCAAATCTTTAATCATTCGCCTTATAAATTACTGAGGGTCGCCACAGACATAATCAGCGCGAACCCAGCCACGTCCTCTGCTATGAGAGACATTCCACCACCAATAACCATCTTGACTATACTTACCTCCGGTTAAAACCACTACATCTCCATTAGGAATTTCTTTTACCTTCCGGAAGTTGCGACCGGGCCCATTACGCATAGAAAGGCGACCAGTACCGTCATTAGTACAAACTTGAGCATAAGATTGTGAACGAGATGCAACGCTGTCAGTGTTACCGAGTCCTGGACCAACTTCTGCATTTGCAGGTAGAGCAGCAGTTAGAATCAGTACACTAGTCATAATAGTTTTAAACATGATTTGATACTCCTTTTTAAATGAACGAATTATTAAATGGTGACTTCGAGATATTGGGGCCGGTGAATGCGAACATATTCCAACACTCGATTCAAATCCTGTTTATCAGTTAGTCCGATACATCCGGATGTCCCGTCTTCACCGTTGTTCTTTTCAAAAGACGGATCATAGTGAATGCCTAAATCTGTGCGACCAGTCTGGAATAGCGGTTGTATGGGAAGGAAACGGTCACCCGCTTCTGGGATAGCGCCGTGAATATACGTTCTTGCAACTTTGTATTTTCCATTTGGTAAAGGTGCTTCCGTGCCAGAACTATCACGGTCTTTATTTTGGGTATAACTTCGCCCAGAAACAGTTTTATACGAACCTTTTAATTCACCGTTAGCGTAGAGGCGAAGCTCATAAATTGGGTTCTCTAATGCATTGAGAACTCCCTTTGGTATTAGAACCATGTAACTATTTGACCTGATTGGTACAGTTGAAATTTTTTGAGATTGAAAGTTATCTTTATTTGACTCGTCATTGTCAACAATCCACACATTTTTTAAGGATGCTCCCATATATAAAGGATCATTATTGTCTGCACCAGAATTGGAATTTCTCAGAGCATCAATCTCACTCCATTTTTCCTTACCTATTGTTAGCTTTTCTGTGGTTTGCTTTAGATTTTTGCTGGGCTGTAGTGAAATTAATTTTTGCGGTAATTTTAGTTCAGCATTAGCAGCACAGCCTATGAATGCTACGCAACTGAAAGATATTAAGGTTAATCGAATCGGCATCTAAACTTTTAATTTTTCTAATTTATTCGACTTTAAACGTAATTTCCCTGGCTAGATATGGGAAATGACACGGATTTTTTTCGATGTGCTAATTACGTAAAAGTTAGTATTTTTAGAAAAGTTTTTATATTCCTAAACTTTAGATAACACAATGATAAATTTGCATAAGAGTAGCTAAGACAATTTTGGCTAATCGATAACAAGAGGCTGAAAGCTAGGTTTAGTCATAGCTCTAACCAGTACTTATGAGGCTAGCTGTTATTAAATTAACCTTGCCACCTCGCTACTTTTACCTCATTAAAAATCAATTCAACACAGAAAAACTCTTGTATTTTATCGAACTAAGTACTGACTTTTCGCTTTTGCTATGGTTACTCACTGTCGGTAAGTTTTTTGAAAAAATGCTAAAAATTTACTTTGGGAGCTTAACCATCTTTTATTACTTTCTTCAGATAATAATTTCTAACCATTATTTATTACGTGTTTTCGCAACAACAATATCTAAATAATAAATATTGTTGTTATGATCATTGAATCTATACATCTAATTGTGGACTTGCAAAGCAATAAATATTTGGCAAAAAATTAGCAGGAAAATAATGGCGATCGCACCCCTCTATTCTAAAGAATTTAAATAATTTCTGTGATATAATTCTTCAATATTGCTGTCAATTCTTCCTTGCTAACATTGTTTTCAGCAACCTGTATTGTTAATTCATAAGCTTCTTCTGTTGACATGTTAAGTTCATAATCATTCATGTTCAAAAATGTCACCATGACATCAAAAGCCGTTCGCTTGTTACCATCTATAAAAGCATGGTTATTAGTAATATGAAATAGGTATGCTGCTGCTTGCTCAAAAATTGTAGGGTGTAAAAGCTCTCCCCCAAAAGTTGCTTGAGGTTGGTAAATAGCAGAATCTAGCAAACCTTCATCACGTATACCAAATGAGCCACCATATCGGCTAATCTGCTTACTATAGGAATCATATTTGATTTCTGAAAAAAACTGCGAGATAATACGGAGAAAGATATCTGTCTAACAGAGAACAATGATAAGTCAGCATCTACAAGCCGTGATCGCAGAACTACAAGAATTTATAG
>NZ_VJXY01000126.1 GCF_014831675.1 Komarekiella delphini-convector SJRDD-AB1
ATTTCACAGCACCTATATTCACGACACCTACAAAAAATCGCGATCGCTGCTACTCCTTGACTCATTAATCGCATAAATGCCTGTAATCATTATGGAGCATAGCTTAGAGCTTTTCTTAGTGCCATTCTCCTCAGAGTCTTTCTCTTCAACAGGACTGGAAGATTGCTCAAAAATACTTTCAGCCCTGTTGCACTAATGATATTGAATGTGAGATCAATGTCTGCCAATGCAGTTATCCTTACTTCTCTACACTAAGGACAGATATTAGCGATACTGGCGAATACAGGAGCCACCTACGACTTGAGACTTGTTTGGTTGATGATAATTCGAGGGAAATAGACCACTGCCCGAATTGCAATTGTGCGTTAATTGTGGAATTCGATGAGGATGAGGATGATTTAGATGAGACTGAATCAACACCAGTAGCTTGCATTGGTTGCTCCAACTATCATGGGCAATACTATGGTAGTAATATGCTGGTCTGCGGGATTCACGCGCGAGGATGGGATGGCGAGAACTGCCCGGATTATCATCAATAATATGTTTGTAGACCTTGCTTGAACAGCCGGATTTTTAGCGTTATCTCCATGATTTTAGTGTTCAAGCATATTGATAGCGCATTTTGGCAAGAAGTTTTACCAAAATGCATCTGACCTTACTTAATTCTATTAAAACAATTCCGAAATGTAATGCTATTAATGGCGAAATTGAAGTCAATTTACCGATTTTCAGCTACTACTTAATCCCGCAAGTTGAGAGGATTCGGTAATGTCATCTGCTTCCTTCTCGTTTACTGGAAGAGAACGCAGCAACTCTCTAATCACGTCGGTTGATGGTCTTCCGGTCATTGCACAGTACTCTTCAAGTTTTTGTGCTTCACTTGAGGTGAGATTTACCGTGAGTCGTTTGACAGCCCACTTTTTATTCATTATTTACTGCTTATATCATCTACGTAAAGAAAAATCATACCTTTGTTTCTAAGCCTTTCCTAGTCTGGGTTTTAGAGAATTTCTGCCAAATAGATTGAAATTGTAATACAAAAGTGTCAAAGCCATTTTGGTTACGCATTCTTTCTTGACTTCTGTACTAATATTGTAGACCTGACTTTATACTGTCATCTCTGCATTGTTGCTTGAGTTAACGGCGTTCGAGTAGCAAGACTCTCACTACCCACTACTAAAATGCCATTTAGGAAATAAGACTCAGGTTAGAAAAACCTGATTCCCTAATCTGTTTTAATCAAGTTGATAACGTACTAGGCGGTTAAGTAAAGGCTAACTGCTAATAGAACTTCCTTAGTTATCCATCAAGCAAATAACGGGGCAAAAACACTGTGACGCTAGATCTTGTATCTGTATATTCTTCGGTATGCTTTGAATCATAATATGAGAAAAATTTTGATCCATAAATTAGAAAAGAGTTAACGGAAATTCAGGCTTTCGCGCTAATCACAAATTAAAACTTTGAATCAAATTATGAGTGAGAGTTGAAATTCTGAATCATAACTAGAGAATGAGTTGAAAAAACACAATTGGACAAAACTTGCACAAAAAATCCCTGCAAAAATTGCTCTAACTTAAACTTTCAATTCAAAATATGGTTCAAATGCCCATGTTATGGTTCAAAATTTTGTTTAAGTAGATATCTGAGTAAAAATCAAATATTTCATTGTCCAAGCGTTCGCTCTGTTGTTAGGCGATCGCTAACCTCAAATCGTAGCTGAATAATAATGATAATCAAGCCGAAAGCTTGATACAAAAGTCGCTCTTAACAGTCTTTTTATCCCATACACGATAATCATTATTAGTAAAAAAACTCGAATATTAAAAGTGAACTATAAACTGGATACTCATTTCTGAAGCATATCATGAGTTAAAATCTCAATTTTTAGTTCAAATCACATTCGGATGATAAAATAAACATAGATATTTTCCAAGGAGTAACAATTCTTGTTGTAGATGATCACCAGGACATGCTTCTGGTAATGACCCGGCTTCTTGAAAGCTATGGAATTCAAGTATTCACCTCATCCAGTGCAATGACCGGATTAGAAATAATTAAACAATTTAGTGTGGATCTTTTAATTTCAGACATTACTATGCCCTTTAAAGATGGGTATTGGTTAATACAAAATATTCGTTCACTTCAGCATCCACAAACTAGAAAAATTCCTGCAATTGCTTTGACTGGAAATACTGAAGAGAAGGCAGATAAAAAAGCTCTCGCGTCTGGATTTCAAGCCTATATTCAAAAGCCTTCAAGCGCTACAGAGTTAATCCTAGAAGTAGCAAAACTGTTAAAAAGCAGGGAGTATACATTGGTGGGCGACTACTTGAGGTTTGAGCCAGAGTTTTGCATATAATGCACGAAATTAGAATAGAATGCTCCGTCGTCGATGAAAGCATTTAAATCCTTTAATTGAGCCAAATTATATTTTATAGGGCGCTTATACTTGATTTTTTGGTTCTCAATTAAATGCGTTGACCAAATAGTTATTAATTCATAATTCATAATTTCAATTTAAGTATGAATTATGAATTAATGATTATGAATTGTTTTGATACTGCTGCTATTATACTCTGTGCAAAATTTTTATCACTGTGAAGTTACTGGAAATCTTGCTTAATTAATCTAATAACTGTATTGTTAAGAAGGGCTGATTACCCAGGGCGAACGCATCTAAATATAGTACATAAATACTAACAGAGAGATAAAGGCAGCGATCGCTCATGTTATGGAGGTTGAGCAATGAGGCTTTGATGGTAAAGTCATTGTAAAAGTAGCAATATTGCCCCAGTTTGCGTGAAGCTCAAGCCCAAAATCACTATTGCTGACCATTTTGCTATGATGTCAGACCCAAGAATAGACCGCACGAAGCGACACAAGTTGATAGATATTTTGACAATTTCAATTTGTGCGGTGATCTGTGGAGCAGATAGTTGGGTGGCAATTGAGACGTATGGCTGCGCGAAATATGAGTGGTTAAAAACATTTTTGGAGTTACCAAATGGAATACCATCACACGATACTTTCGCACGCGTATTTGCACTGGTTAATCCGCAGCAATTTCAAGAATGTTTTTTAAGTTGGATGAAATCGATACAAAAAATAACTATTGGAGAAGTAGTTGCAATTGATGGAAAAACTCTACGTGGTTCTTATAATAAGAGTAGTGACCAAAGTGCAATACAGATGGTGAGTGCATGGGCAACTACAAATAAATTAGTTTTAGGACAAGTAAAGGTAGACTCCCAATCGAATGAAATCACGGCAATTCCAGAATTATTAAAGGTATTAGAACTAGCTGGATGTATTGTAACAATTGATGCAATCGGTTGCCAGAAAGAGATAGTGAAGTTGATTACACAGCAATCAGCAGATTATGTAATTACCTTAAAAAAGAATCAAGGCAATCTCTATGAGTCAGTTGAGGAACTATTTAAAACAGGGATAAGTACAGGTTTTGAAGGAATTAAACATAGCACATATAATACAGAAGAAACAGGGCATAGCCGTCATGAAATCCGCAACTACGTCATGTTATCTGGAATTGGAACTCGGCTTGACCCAGATTCAGTTTGGTCAAAGTTTAGCAGTGTTGGGATGGTAGAGTCCATCCGCTTATTAGATGGTAAAACAACAGTCGAAACTCGTTATTTTATCAGTAGCCTCGTCAGTAATGCTAAAGAATTTGCTAACTCTATTCGCAGCCATTGGGGTATAGAAAACTCATTACATTGGATCTTAGATGTTGCTTTAAGAGAAGATGAATGTCGGATTAGGAAAGATAATGCCCCACATAATTTTGCAATTATAAGGCAAATTGCAGTCAATCTTTTAGGTAAAGAGAAGCGAGTCAAACGAGGAATCAAAAATAAACAGTTCCTCGCGGCAATGGATAACAACTATTTACTAAGAGTTTTAGCGTTAGCTTAAAAAAGTACATCAAAATATGGATTTAATGTTTTATATAAAAGGTTTATTTATTGTCTAGACAAATATACTTTTATATACCCGATAATTGAATTATTTTAGTATTCATGAATAGTCATTTATTTGAAGATAAGTTATTTGATAAGTTCAGAGAATATTTGATTTATTCTGCTTATATTTACATCAATTTTTACAATTATCTATGTCATTTTGAAATCTTTCTTAGTTTCTATTAGTAAATAAGATGCGTTCGCCCTGGCTGATTACCAAGATTTTTGGGCATAAATCCGATTAGTGATATATGTCTAATCATTGCTTTTCAAATCACAAGTTATTTGTCGCTGTTAGTGCCCTAGTGTGTTGCTCTGTCCTAGAGTCAAGGATTTAACTCCGAATAGCAAGCATCATGACAGCCCCTATTCAACAAAACCAATTATTAGCTCTGATTGTTGACGATGAACCTTTTTTCCGCACAGTGCTGCGACTTTTCTTAGAGCAGGATGGATATCGAGTCGCGGAAGCTGAAAATGGCACAGAAGCAATAAATGTTTTTGAGCAACTGCACCCCGATATCGTACTCCTTGATATCTCAATGCCAGATATGGATGGCTTCGAGTGTTGCCATAAGTTACATTCATTAGCTCAAGGTCAAAATACGGGTGCAACGCGAAAAAGTTGGGTAATGAAGGGTAGTGTGAAAGGCACAAAAAAAAGTAGGATGCCTGGACAAGATGTTTAGGCTGATAGCCAAGCAACCAGGAGTCTCCTACGTTGAAAAGTAATA
>NZ_VJXY01000039.1 GCF_014831675.1 Komarekiella delphini-convector SJRDD-AB1
TCCGGCTTTACCAACATGCTGTTGTCCCTTTTGTCTTTCGACTCCAGGTAAGTTGGTTGACTTAAAGACATTCTTCTTAGTCTTTTCCAACTTAGTTGGGGATACCGCGTTAACTGTCACGGCGCACACATTTTGCAATGTCGGCATCCAACACATATTTAGACCCTTGCTTAATTGCGTTGAATATTGCTCCTATTGCATCGTGACATGAGCGTCCTGGTCTAAAGCCGTAACTGTTTGGCTCAAAATGCGCTTCCCATTCTGGCTCTAGTGCAGATTTTACTAATGCTTGTACAGCACGGTCTGTGATTACAGGTATTCCCAAGGGTCGCTTTTCTTTCCCATGAGGTTTAGGAATCCATACCCTTCTGGTTGGTTTTGCTTTCTGGGATAGTTTCAGGTTTTGAACAAGTTTTGACCTTTGTTTTGGGTTTAATGATTTAACACCGTCTACTCCGGCTGTTTTCTTGCCTGAATTTTCCTGTGTCACTCGCCGAACTGCAATACATTTTGCACCCCAGGATTTCATCAATAGTCGTTGGAGTTTGTGGACTGTTTTGACATCACCACGACTTGAGGCTTGGTAAATCCGTTTTTGCAACTTAAACAATTTCCTTTCTAACTTTCGCCAGGGGATTTTGTTCCATTCATGCGTAGTCTTTAACTCGCTCATAGCTTTTGCATTGCTACTTATAGCTTTACCTTCCAAATCATCGTGCCTACGTTTGCTTATCCTTTGGCTTTCCCAAAGGCTTTTGCTTTTTAGGCAATCCTTCCCGTTCCGTAGCATCCACTTAGTAGTTGCTTGTAGCATCGACCATTTCTACAAGAGCATACGTTCGGGTTACTTCGTTCCTGGTTTTCCGTTTGATGCTGATTTTAGAGTCCCTCTTTCCACCGGGTTTATTATGGGTGCTTACTAGGTCAATCCCAAAGTTGCCTCGCCATTTTGACAAAAATTTGTCAATTATCCTTTCCCTTTTTGGGCAAGCCAATAATCCACGTAGGCTTGTTAACTATTACGATGGTTCTATCAAGGGTTCGTTTTCTACTCATTACCAGCTATGCTCGACGGGGTTCTCAATTGGATTTTAAGTTACCGCCTTTTATCCCTGCTTTACGGATTGATGACTAGTCGCTACCGTAAGGGATATGCTGTCACTACTGCACCTGTAGGATGGGAATTTCACCCATACAGAAATCCAAGTTGTCTAAGTTAATTCACCTAGCTAACCTTAAGAGAGTATTTCTACTCATTTGGGTTAAACGAATCGCACTAGAAATTTAATTATGCGACTAGAACCACTTTATCAACAAGACAAAGAACAAGCAAAACTTGAAGGACAACTAGAAGGAATCAAGCAAGGGGAACGCCTTGTTGTTGAAAACTTACTACAAGTTCGTTTTGGTTCATTAGACAACGAGCTTCAAGCAATTATTGAACCATTATTAGCTTTACCACCAGTAGAATTTACCCCATTACTCATGCAGTTATCACGGGAAGAATTAATTACTAGATTTGGCTGAATTTCTTAATACAGTAAACAGGGAACAGTAAACAGTAAACAGTGATTAGAAAAAAAGTGATAACTGTTAAATGATTTTCTGTCCTATTAGCTTTGCCGACTAGGTGAGAAATTGAGTAGATTTTGAGCTTTGAGAGCATTCAAGACTAATTCAGGTGCTTTAGATCCCTGCCGATAAAATACAGCAGGTTGTCCGAGTGGAGCGGGTACATTTTGCTGTGTACCTGTTGTCAAGCTGCCGTAGGTTTTACCACTCCACAAATGAACCCACTCGCCAGCTGGAAAATATACGTTTGTGCTGTTTTTATCTGGCTTCAGCACTGGTGCTACTAAAAAGTCACTACCCAGCAAAAACTGATCTTCTAGTTTGTAAACATTAGAATCATTAGGGTAATGAAGAACAAGATGCCGAACAAGAGGATATCCTTTCGTAGCTGCTTCTACCATCAACTGCTGGCGATACACAGCTAGTGCTGCATAGACTTTCGCCCAATAACTGAAAGTTACCAAGGTATCTTTGTCTGTATAAAATTGAACATTTTTATCTGGCTGATTACCTTCGTGTGTGCGGAATACTGGAGTAAAAGCATTCATTTCCATCCAACGATAGAGTAGTTCCCGCGATCGCCTAAATCCGATACCTAGAGCTTCCAGAATTGGGTTAGCAATACTTGTATACCCACCAATGTCACTATGGTTGATACTGAACCCAGAGATACCACCACTAATTGCCCCTTTGAGAGCACTCGCTATACCATCATTTAGACCCCAAGAAGTATTCTGATCTCCTAACCACATACCTGTGCTCTGAGATGGAGTTTGCAAAAATCCAGCTCGGTTGAAGAACCAGGCGTCACCTTCACGACCCGCTTCTTGAATAGCTTCCCGGTTAACTGTTACCCAATCAACAGGGTATTGGTTGTGATAGAGTAGCCCAGCTTCATGAGCATACACTCCATCAAAGGGCGCTGCTTCCCCAAAGTCAGTCATCCAGAATTTAGCGCCTTTGCCCATCACTTCGTCTTTAAGAATAGTTTTGAACCATTTACGAGCATCTGGGTTAGTCAAATCTAGCAAGGCCGCAGAGAAGTCAGTACTTTTAATGAGATATGGTTGCTCGGCTTGTTTGACTACAAAACCTTGTTGTATGGCTTCTCTATAGAGATTACGCTGTGCTTGATTTGGCAGGTGCGGGCGCTCAACTAGGAAGGGGTTGACATATACCCCAACTGAAATTTCTGCTTCTGCTAGGTCACTCACCAACTGCTGCCAATCTGGATAAGTGCTTTCATCAAGTTGCCAATTCCACCACAACTGTTTTCCCGCTATTGTGCGGCGTTGACCGACCCAATCCTGAAGCCAAAAACCAGCAATGGGAGTGTCGAGGTCGCGCAACTGCGACCACACTTGTCGGACTAACTTTGCACCTCCTTGCATACCCACGATCGCCCCACTATTTAGCCAATCGGGAAGTGCTGGCATCCGTCCCACATAGTTGGTATAAAGTTCAATAATATCTAGAGGTGTCTCGCCGCAAAGCATTCGCCCCTGCATACAACTCGATGAAACCCGTATAGTTGCAATATATGGATCGCGTAAATTGAAAATTGAGGGTTCAGTATTAGTCAGAAATATTGATCGCCCCTTGTTAGTTAAAAAGTAGGGCATGGGGGCATAACTTGAAAATCTATTACCAGATACACCTAGTAGGTTGAGAGTTTTCGGGCCGCGATCGCCACGCCCAATCCCTCCCTCCTCACAGACAATCGGTATCCATTGTCCTTTACAGTCGATGTGGGAAAATTGCTCTCCAAAACCATAAAAGTGTTCGTCTGGAGAAGTTGTAAATTGCAACTGTGTCTGATTGACATTCCCATCGACAATTTGCACTTGAAAATCAAGTTCTTTTGACCCTACAGTTTGCAATATCAAGACATATTTGGGTTCTTTACTGGCAGTTTTGCGACTTTGAAGACGACCAGAAATTACAAGAGTATCGTCCTCTTGCTTGATGCTGTCAACAGTTTGATGGGTAAAATCTGCATGTTTGTGTTCGTCAATTTCTATAGAACCTCGTTCTTCAATGATATTTAGGCGAACATCACCTCCACTGACAAAGCTAGAACCAGGAGATGTCTGCCATATTGTTTTTGCTTCATTACTTTGATGACTAATCCGCAGACTTGGCTGTTTTGTATTGCTACCTTGCCAATCAATTATAAATTCTCCCAATTTAAAGCTTTGACTGGGTACAGAAGTTGAAATATTACCAAGCGGAATCAACTTCCAACGGCTCAGCTTTTTAAGTGGTTCAGTTAGGAGTCTCAAAAACCGTTTCAGCACCCAACCGCTACAAGCAACGGTGTACTGCGGGTACGTCACCGAGTACGAAGATTGCCAAGGAGTTTTCATTAATTTTGGAAAATAAAACTAAATTTTATTTGATATTACCAACCTGTGCCAACAGTTGTAGGATTTACGCAATAACTCTCTAAAACTCTTATTCCTTCTCTACGAGACGCTCAGCGTAGCTTGCTGCTTTGCAGGAGTATGCGACCTCAGCGGTTAATTTTTTCATAATTTTGCGTAAGTTCTGAGTTGAATGCAGATTTAGCTGGGCTGTCAAAATTACTAAATAACTTTGAAAGACTCGAAGCAAAAAACAGCGATCGCTTCAGTAATTTATCCCCATGCCCCATACCCCAATAGCGACATGATTCCTGACAATCCTGAATGTGTCAAAAATGCTAAAACTTCTCTGTTTGCCATCTCTTTGGATGGATTTTGTCTGAAACAATCCTGAATATCATGAATGGAAGCTTTTAGATCCTTAAGATAATCTCATTTGGGAAGATGCATATCCAGAAACTTGAAAGCTAGAAACAAAAAGCATTTTGATAGCTAATGCGACTCATCGCATCTGCGCGATCGTGGCTCTAAAAATTCCTTAGCATACAAAAAACCTTTTTTGGCATGGTGAACCCTTTTATGCCTAAATATTGTCGCGACCAAGCCAGAGATGAACTTTGGTTAATGATGGGAGGTGGAGCAACAGCAGGATTTATTGGTGGGGTTCCTGCGATCGGCGTCTTAACCTTTCATACTAGTTTAGCTGGTGTACAGGCAGCTGTAGTAACTCGAATTGCTCAAGTCTATGATCTGAATTCAATACCTGCTGGTGGTGCAGGAGCAATAGCCGCAGCAATCACGGCAATGGGCGGAGGACAATTACTTTTCAGGATAGGTGGTACGATAGCAGGATTTTTTCCTGGCATTGGCCAAGTTGTTCAACCTGCAATTGGAGCTGTTGCAGTTAAGGCATTAGGCGAAGTTGCTATTGCTTACTTTGAAAATATGTATCCTAACAAAATTTACAATCAAGGCTAGAATTGACCATACTTCAGTGCTAAAGCCCTAGTAGTTCACCAACCCAATTTTGCCGTGTAGGCAAAGCAGGGGGAGAGGTGCAGCAGGGGGAGCAGGGGGAGAAAGAATTCTTTTTCAATAATGCTTTTTCTCCCCCAGCCTCTCCAGCTTCCTCAGCCTATCACCATGCAAAGTTTCCTTGGCAGACTACTAGTCACATAGGTTAGGGGAGTATTGAATGCAAAACAGCAATGAGTAACTAGCACAAGCGCGAGAAATTGGAGCAAAGCACAAAGTCCGAACTGTACCCATACGGAGAAGCAAGCTAGCAAGAGCGTCTCGTAGAGAAGAGAAGGCTTTACGCTGCGCTATCCTTTGGTGTTGGCCTTGGCGTAGCCTCTGTCTACGACACGTGGGCTAAACCATAGCTATCCGCGCTTCAGCATTCCTCACTCAACACTTATGTACTTGGTACATGCCCAGTCTTAAACTTCTCATAAAAGCTGAAAACAGAAGGGTCAAAAACGTCAACATATTTGTTGCAAAAGGATCTTAGCAGTCTTAAGTCTTATTATGAGTAAAGTCTAGCTTAACTGTAAAGAAGTTACAGTTAGTCATTATTATTTATTAACTGCTTTAAATATTTTAATTATTTGCTTAAGTGTCTTAACTGTCTTAACTATTTATCTAATTATTTGCTTAAGTGTCTTAAGTGTCTTAACTGTCCACTTGATTATTTACTTAAATGTCTTAAATGTCTTAAATGTCCACTTGATTATTTACTTATATTGTCTTACCTGCTATTGCATTTTCTTGATAAAGCTGAGATTATTTGAAAGCTTAGATTAATCATGTTACTTTAAAAAAGTAAGTTTATTTAATCGAAATAGTTCATTTTTTAGTTTGACGGAGCCATTTTTCATTATAATCTGCTATGAAGTTATCTTCAATAAATTCATGGAATAATAAGTGAGTATTTCTTATTTGATTAATATTGAACGTAAAAATTCAAATTAAATTTGAGATTGAGTTGATAATTGATTTTTTGCGATAAATTAAATAAATTTGTACATTTGAAAATTGTTAGGTACTTAATAAACTTAAGCTCTCAAATTAATATATTAACTAATGATAATTGTCATAACAAAAGTTTTATTATAACAAGAGTAAAGGGTTTGTCTGGCTGCTAAAATTTGATTTAAAATTATAATCAAAGATTTAATTTAATCAAGGGAAAATTACCATAGTGTTAAAATTACAGTAATTTATTATGATTTGCCAACCTTTCTTCTCAATAAATTAAAAGTAGGATAAATAAGTTAGTCTACTATAAAAATTTCTCAGAAATATTTAAAGTTGTTAATTATAAATTACAAATTATCTTAATTTGGAGAATAGAATGTTGTGACAAAGGTATATAGCCAATCAGTTTTGACATTTGATGGTCAGGATGATTACATAGATTTTGGCAAGAATGATTTTGGTGGTGTTTTTGCAGAGGGGAGTTCAGCTTTTACGATTTCAGGATGGATTAACCCTCATGAACTAACAAATAAAGCCAGTACTTATGGGACGCGCAATGTTTTTTTTGCCCGTTCTTCAGATAGATACAGTGATAATTTTGAGTTTGGCATCAGTGAAGAAGGGAACTTAGATATATACATTGATGAGAAAGTTAACAAGATTATCAAAACCTTTGGCAATAGAGAATTAACTGTCGGGCAATGGCACTTCTTTGCGATTGTTTTTAATCGAGGTCAACTGACTATATATCTTGACGAGCATGAGTATACTGGCTCTTTTACAGGTGACTCCTTAAACAAAGCAACTAGTCCTGTAACTCTTGGCGCAACTTTACACAACAACATATATTTCACAGGACAATTAGCCAATATTAGCGTCTGGAATTACCCTTGTCCCCAGGCGGAAATTCAAACGCATCGCGCTCAGCCTCTAGTCGGGAATGAACAAGGATTAATAGCTTACTGGACATTAAACGAAGGACAAGGAGCAATTATCCAAGACCAGACTATCCAAGCCCATAATGGAACCTTGCATGGCAATCCCAGTTGGGATTTAGCACAACTTCCATTTACTACGATACGCGAAGCGTCAAGCCTCCAGCTTATTGCCCAATCATCCAGTGAGGGCGACAAACAAGACCAGATAATAAGCAGTTCCGAAGAGGGAAACCCTCCACAAGAGACTGCGGTTCTGGCGGAGGATTCCCCAACCCAGGCGACCACTGTTTTAACGTTAGTGACAGAGGAGCGTCAGCCAAAAGGAAAAAAAGGCACAAGGATAAACAGCGAAAAATCTACTAACATCCAAACCTCTCAGCCAACCCAGGCAGGGAAAGCCAAAATAGCCCAAACTAAGCAACGCGAAGTTCCAGACAATAGCCAACAGCAACAACAATCAGAATTAATTCAGGAGCGATCAAAAAAAACTATGAATACCACAGCCAATCCCAAATATAAAATACTTTCCATTGATGGAGGCGGTATTCGGGGCATTATCCCGGCACTGATACTAGCAGAAATTGAAAAGCGCACACTAAAGCCGATTTCGAGTTTGTTCGATTTAATTGCTGGTACCTCAACCGGAGGAATTCTTGCACTTGGACTAACTAAACCCCATTTAGATTTAAATGTATCTGATGGCTCACCGATTGCTGAGTACACTGCTGAGGAACTCGCCCAGCTATATGTTGAGTATGGGGCTGAGATCTTTTACGAGCCATTCTTAGAACACATGCTTGGCCCTCTAGAAGATATGTTTGCTCAGCCAAAATATGCTTCTGACGGAAGAGAGGAAATTATCAGAAAATATTTTGGTAATGCCCCTCTTGAAAAGAATCTCAAAGAAGTTTTCGTGACTAGCTACGATATAGAGCAGAGAATTCCCATATTCTTTACAAACAAAATTGAAAAACAGCAGACAGAATCTAAAAAGTTTCGCAAGTTAAGCGTAGGCTTTACGCTCACAGATGCGGCAATGGCAACTAGTGCGACTCCGACTTATTTCCCTCCCTATCGCGTTGCTACTTCTCATAACCCCAACGGCTTCTATACTTTAGTCGATGGAGGGTTGATAGCTAATAATCCAGCTAATTTGGCGATTATGGAAGCGAAAATTAGTAAACAAGAAAAAAGACCAGTCCTACATACAGATGATATATTGGTCGTTTCCTTGGGTACGGGTTCCCTTACGAGTGTCTACACTTATAACGAAGTCAAAAATTGGGGACTGTTGCAATGGGGAAGACCGCTTTTAAATATTGTGATGGACGGCGGTAGTGAAGTCGTAGCCGGAGAGTTAGAACGATTATTTGAGCCTGGTGACAAAGAAATTAAAGGTTCTTATTATCGGTTTCAAACATTCTTAACGGGTGATTTGGAAGCAATAGATAATGTCAAGTCGGAAAATATCCGTCATTTAAAAGCTTTAGCTCATCGACTGATTACAGAAAGAAGTCAACAAATCGATGAGTTGTGTAGTATTTTGTCCAACTAAGTTTTACAACAGGACGCAGTGTTGATCGAACTGGCCAAAACTATTTGGCCTGTCCAAGAACAGTGATTATCTCAGCTGCAAAATGAAAAATTAGTCACCATCTCGATTAAGCACTAAGCTATCAAATAAGGGTGAATAGATACTAGTACCCTTAATAAAGATTTAACCAAGAATATGAGGATTGTAGGTAATTACCATGGATGAAGTCGTTAAAAAAATCGCTGCTCTGGGTCTTCCTGGCATACTTCTTGTGATTGCAATCTCTGTATCAGGGGTGGCGGGTGGTTACGGCGTTGTAGCTGCTCTGGCGGGGTTAGGAGGCCCCTTTGGCATCATCGGAGGTCTTGGCGTGCTTGGTCTAACAACGCTTGTAGGGGAAGCTTTAGCGGGATATGGAATTGAAGCTGTTCTCAAGAATATCTATACAGAACGCCGTAAAACCGAATCGGTGAGATATCTACTCAAAGAAATTAAAGATTTACCCATCACAGAGGATCTAAAACTCAAACTAAAAAATGAACTTAACCCAACAATCACTAATAATTTTGAAGAAGTTCAGCCCCCAAAAACAATTGAAATCACCGAAGAATAATTTCATTGTTAAATTCTTGAAAATTCCAATTTGAAGGGCATCAAGTTCAGCGATTCCTTATCCTGTGGAAAGCATGTAACTTGCTTCCTTGGAAGGATACGCTAGCGCTCCAAATTGCGATAAACAAGAAAATGGCCTCTGAGTCCGATTTTACGGATTAAACCCTCAAAGGCCATTATAAAAAGGCGTCGGTAAAACCCATTCCTTCTAAGGATGGTATGAAAGACGCTCCAACGCTGTTGACGGAACAGTTAACAGTTAACTGTCAACGTGAAATCCCATCACCTTTTAGGCGTGGGATGAGCTTATTCAAATATTATGTCTGCTTAAAACTGGCAGGATACTCTTCAGGTTGTGCTGTTGCTTTGAAAATGGTTTTCCAACTCGAATAGCAAGGTGAAATAGTGATACTGCTATCTTGAATGCAGCACTGGTTTCTGAGCCTGAGCATTTTATTGATGGAGCAGAACTTGAGCGGATTTGGCAATTGATTGAACAGGCTAAAGCTTTCAAAAGAGTTTCTCTAGTACTGGAATACGATCGCTTGGTTACTAAAAGCGATAATCAAGCTAATTAGAATACTTTAGTTAACAAAAATATTCAGTTTATTTCTAGAATATGCCAACCCAAGTTTCTTTCATTCAACCTTTAATGAATGCTTTTTCAGATTTTAATCAATTTTGGGAGAATGTCAAAGCGATCGCAGGGCCTTACTGGTATCCAACAGAGCCAGGAGAAAGAGCATTTTCAGATGTGATTCGCGCCTGGGGGATGCTTGTTCTCCTAATCTTATTAATAATCGCGCTTGTGGGCGTAACTGCTTTCAATACTTTCGTTAGTAACCATTTGGTCAATGTCATCATTGAAGAGAAAGATTATACTAAGTTTCTTGAAACTTTATCGCTTTATAGTGTTGGCTTAATCAGCGTAACGTTCTTAGTAGGATTTTCTAAATTTGTTAGAAAAAAAATCGCTCTTGATTGGTACAAATGGCTAAATAGTCGCATCTTATCAAAATACTTGAACAATCGTGCCTATTATAGAATCAACTTTAAATCCGATATTGATAATCCAGATCAACGTCTATCCCAAGAAATTGAACCCGTTACCAGTAATGCTCTTTCGTTTTCAGCTACTTTTTTAGAAAAAGTACTGGAAATGACGACCTTTTTAATAATTGTCTGGTCAATTTCCCAACAGATCGCTGTTGTTATGCTTGTTTATACAATTATAGGCAATTTGATTGCTGTTTACTTAACTCAAGAATTGAATAAAATTAATCAGGAGGAACTTGACCTTAAAGCCGAGTATAATTATTCTCTAACTCATGTTCGGAATCACGCTGAATCTATAGCTTTTTTTCAAGGAGAAGACCAAGAATCAAATATAATTCAGCGAAGATTTAGTAATGTCCTGAAAAGTGCTGAACGCAAGATTAATTGGGAGAGAGGTAAGGAAATTTTTAACAGAGGATATCAGGCTGTTATTCAAGTATTTCCATTTTTAGTACTTGGCCCTTTATATATTAAAGGTGAAATTGATTTTGGACAGGTTGGTCAAGCCAGTTTAGCTACCGGCTTTTTTGCTAATGCTATGGCTGATTTAATCAATGAATTTGGAACTTCAGGGCGATTTTCCAGTTACGTTGAGCGTTTAGCTGAGCTTTCAGATGCCTTAGAAGCTGTTACCAAATCCGAAAATGTTAGTACGATTAAAACTATAGAAGAAAACCGTCTCGCTTTTGAGGATGTCACCTTACAAACACCCAACTATGAGCAAGTAATCGTTGAAGATTTGTCAGTGTCAGTTAAACCGGGAGAAGGTTTATTAATTGTTGGGCCGAGTGGTCGAGGTAAAAGTTCTTTGTTGCGAGCGATCGCTGGTTTGTGGAATGCGGGTACTGGTCGTCTGGTGCGACCTCCTCTAGAAGAAGTCTTGTTTTTACCTCAACGTCCTTACATAATTTTAGGAACTTTACGCGAACAATTACTCTATCCTCAGACAAATCGTCAAATGAGCAATGCAGAACTTGAAGAAGTTTTGCGACAAGTTAACCTGCAAAATTTGCTGAGTCGAGTCGATGGCTTTGATACAGAAGTTCCTTGGGAAAATATATTATCGTTAGGAGAACAACAACGCCTTGCTTTTGCAAGACAGTTAGTGACTCGTCCAAGCTTTACTATCTTAGATGAAGCAACGAGTGCTTTAGATTTAAAAAATGAAGGCAATTTATATCAACAATTGCAAGAAACGAAAACAACCTTTCTCAGTGTTGGACATCGGGAGAGTCTATTTAATTATCATCAATGGGTTTTAGAACTTTCACAAGATTCTAGTTGGCAACTTGTAAGTGTCCAGGATTATCGTCTGCAAAAAGCAAAAGAAATTATTACTAATACTTCTGAAAATTCTCAAATCACAATCGATGTTTTACCCAATAATAAACTTCAAACTCAACCAGAAATAAACACAATTTCATGTCTTTCACATAAAGAAATGCAGACGTTAACAGACTCTCCTATTAATACTATTAGAAGTAAGGCAAGCCAAGGCAAGTTCATCACTGCTAACGATGGCTTTACTTACCGCTACGATAAAGACCCCAAGGTGTTGAAATGGGTGAGAGTTTAGCGGCTACTCATACTTTTGAGAACCAGTGTCATGCTAACTAAACAGCAAAGACAACTCATTACTTACAAAAAAATTAGGATTTATGAAAAAATCTATAAATTACCTATTTTAAAAAATAATCGATTAAAAAATGTTCAAAAGAAAATTAAAGAACGTAGAAAATTAATAAAAGAAGGTGTTCGATATTATCATCATTTTAGAGGAATAATTAAGCGTAAACAAGAAATTAGTCAAGGAGAAATTTTTAAAGAAATTCAATTATTAATCAAGGATTACATTCATCTTGTTAATTTCCTAGAAAATTATAAAGATAGTTATCAATCTTTCTTGTTGAAGCTTACGGATGACTTAAAAAAGCTGTTTATCCAAAAATACATTGAAATAAATACTTTGGATGAAGAGGGAAATAAACTAGAGATAAAAAATCAAAATAATCAGAAAGTTCTTGATGAGTTAAAACGTGAAAAACAAAAAAATCTTCAAGCAGTTTTGCTTTTGAGCAATGCCTCATTTTTGATGTTAGAAAAAATAAAATTGCTTAGTGAAGGGCTTAAATCACTTACAGAAGATACTAAAGCTCAAAAAGAAATTGTCCAACAAGTGGTCAAAGAGTTACAAATTCATCAGGAAATTTACGAATATCAAAGAAAAGCCTATAGAATTCGTCAGGAAATAGCAGAAATAGCCCAGACTGCAATCAATTTTGAAAATTATTTACAAGATTACTTTAGTCCCTTTCAATCTTTAATAGATGAAGTAGTAAAAGTAGATGAGGATTTTTACGCAACTGTTGGAGACATTAAAAATTTAGCAGATAATATTTTGAATTCTCAGTCGAATTTATTAATTCCTAAAGAAACTGAAGCAATTTCTAAAACTTTTCTCAATTTTATGGTAGCGACTTATGAGAAAAAAGAAAGATTAAAAGATGCTTTTATTAAATCTCAATTATTAGATTGGCAAATCGGAAATTTTGATTTGACAGATAATTATGTATCTTTAGACAAAGATATTATCTCAATATCCAATTATATATCCAAACAACTCACTGCTCAAAGAAAAGAATTAGAGATAGCAAAAGCAAATTTGGTATCTCTAAAGCCCACCTCTTCTGTTGAAGAGACTGGATTGATGAGTTTAACTAATGACAATGCTAAGTTCACAAAAGAATTTCAGACCAAGAAAAATATTAGTTATACCCAACTGCGAAATCTCCTCGCACAGTACAACTGGAAAGAGGCTGACATTGAAACCACAAAATTAATGCTAAAAATTATGGGTAAAAATTATTGGAATGAAGTTTATAAGGAAGATATTAATAACTTTTCATGTGAATGTTTCCACATTATTGATCAACTTTGGAGAGAATATAGTCATGGCTATTTCGGCTTTAGTGTACAACAAAGTATCTGGAATGAACTGGGTAATCAAGTAGACTATGAAACAGAAAAGAGACTTGGCGATCGCCTTGGTTGGCGAAAAGAGGGAAACTGGTTAGACTACGATCAACTAAATTTTGAATTATCCCCCACTACACCGATGGGACACCTACCGGTTCAATGGTTGCACTATGATCAAGATACCTATGACTTATGCCCATTATCTGCGGAACACCTTTCAATGGGAGCGTGGCGAGTAGGGTCTTGGTTAGTTTGGCAGATGCACTTATTCTTCTCTCGTACCAAAATTTGTAAAGAAACTTTCTCAGACCTTAATAGCACATTTGTTAATAATAGGGAAAATTAGAAATAAAGCTAATTTAAGGATAGACATGGATAATAGTAAGCATTCTGATATAGAAATAGAAATTTTACTTTTGGGAAAATGGCGTTTTGATAAGCCGGGAGAAAAAAGCACTATTCAATTTAAAGATGATATGACTTATGAACAAACCACTATTCAAACATTTATTTTCTCGAAACCTAAAGAACTTCTAATAGGTAATAAATTTATGGGAGTATGGTATGTAAATCAAAAAATATTGTATTTGAATGTAAAAAGGATTCCAAAATCAGTTTTTAATTTGGAGATTTCGCTAGTTTTTAAAGCTCCGATCGCAGATATGGTAGCTAGTTTAGGTTCTATGTTTATGCCAGAAAAATATGAAGTTATGAGAATTAATAATTCTAAATTTCTCCTAATGGATAAAGATGAATCAATTATTGGGACAAAAATAAAATAATCATAGGCAAGCATTGATTATGCAACGCCAAAGTTAAGATATTGAAGGAACTGTATCATTCTTGCTAGAAACTAGATCAGCAGCGATACCTGCGGTGGGCGTAGCCAAAGCAACTTCATCAATCACATCAGGCAATTCATCTTCCACAAGTCGTAAACGGGGAAAGAAGTAGGCAATACAGGTTGCAAAAATCGTAAAGATTCCCACGATCGCAAGTAGAAGCCCCATACCACGACCTGTACCAACACCAATAATTTGTCCGATATTACCTGCCAACAAACCATCAGTAGCCATTAAGGGTTCAAAAACCTTTTCTGCCAAGGGCCCGATCGCAATATAACCTAGGGGTAAACCTGCGGCTTCGATCGCTCCTTTTATCGAAAAGACTCTACCCTGCACTAATGGTTCTACTTTAGACTGAAAAATAGCTTGCGTTGAACTAGCAATTATTGGTCGGATCAAGAAGAATAAAAAGACGCCAACAATAAAGACAACAACAGAAGGTTGCAAACCGGCGAGAAGAAGAGACACACCCGTGAGGAGCATACAGCCGTATATCATGTTCATATTACGCTGTAGACCTCCCCAGATACCAATCAGCAAGCCCCCTGCCAAAACAGCAACGCCAAAGAGCGAAAGAATAGTCCCCAAAACTGTTACGGGAGCGAAAGATAATACTAAAGGTATGGTGATCACCTGAACACCTCCTACAAGGAAAATGCTAAAAGCTGAGATGATTAATACTCCTAGCAGTCCTGGTCGAGCAACTAAATAGGTCAATCCATAAGTTGTTTCTTTTAGAAAAGAACTTTCCTCTGCAACAACAGGAGTGCTGGATTTAGGGAAGCGAAGCAGGAAGAGGATAGCAATACCTAAAAATACGGTGGTTAAGTGAAGCACGATAATTCCTTGCAGAGAAATGAGGCCTAGCAGGACACCTCCTAAAGGTGGTGCTACGAGCCGCGCAGTGCCGTTCATGAAACTCAGCATTCCATTAGCCCGGCCAAGGTGCTGTTTTGGTACTAGTAGGCTTATGGAAGCGATAAAAGCGGGTATCTGAAAAGCCACGAAGATAGCGCTGAAAGTATTGGCTAAGTAAATGTGCCACACTTCCAACCGACCGGTGATAAATAAAGCGCCGATCGCCACTGTTGCTAAAGTTGCAAATAAATCACTGAGAATCATTGTCCATCTCCGATCCCACCGATCCACTAATAAACCAGCTATGGGTGCAAGTAAGATGAGCGGTAAAGTATTGGAAAGGGTAATAAAAGCAAATTGGGTAACAGAACCAGTGTGTTCGTAAACCCAAACATCTAAAGCAAATGCGGTGATGCTGCTACCAATAGATGCAATGAGCTGTCCCACCCAAACAATAATAAACAGTTTCATCTCACGGACAATAGTCAGTGGCGTTTTTTCTATACTTGTCAACATGATTAACTCCTATTAATTACGAATTACGAATTACGAATTATTTGGTCATCATTGCGTGATACTCATGCAACAGCTTTTGGGCCTGATAATCCCAAGCAAACTTTTCAACTGCGCGTTGCTGTCCAGCTTCTCCCATTGCAATTCTGAGATTGTCATCTTCAAGAAGCCGCAGAATTGCTTCGGCTAAAGCATCTACATCCCCGCGTTCAACTAATAGCCCTGTTTTCTCATCCTCCACCAGTTCTGGAAAAGCACCCCCACGCGTAGCAATAACAGGTAATCCCATTGACATTGCTTCGACAATCGGCATCCCAAATGCCTCATTCCACACAGATGGAAAAATAAATATATCTGCTTGCTGATAGTATTCAAATAGCTCGAAATGGGGAACTTTTCCTAGAAAAAAAACTGAACTGGCTGCGGTAGAAGTAAGTCGATTTTGTAATTGCGATCGATAGCTACCTTGATAATAAGGAAGAAGATTCTGAATTTGAGGGTCTTCTCTATCTAATGTGTACCACGGCACTAGGGCGTTTTCTGAACCGACAAGTTTCAGTTGTACTTGGGGGTAATGAGACACTACTTTGTTAAAAGCATCAATTAAAACGTGTACGCCCTTCTCTGGTGAAATTCTCCCTACAAAAAGGATTTGTTTAATGTCTGTTTTCTTAGCTTTTTTATTATGGTTATGAGCAGTAAAGTGATGAATATCTACGCCGTTGTAAATGGTTTGACTTTTAATGTGAGGCAAATATTTGCGAACCTGATTTGTTAAGTAATTGCTGCATCCAATTACCAAATCGACTGATTTAAGGCACTGTTCAACCATTACTGGATCGAACAACGGCAGAAAATCACTGTGGATATGTAAGACTATTTTGGCTTGAGGATTATAGGCACGCATCAGCGGAACGTATTGAAAAACAATGTTCATGTGGATCACATCACATTGCTGCGCTTGAATATCTTGGGCGACTTGGCGGTAAAATTCGCAGAAAAATAATTTGGATGCATAGAAAGGTCGTTGAGGATGAGAGAGGTTCCAGCTATCAAGAAAGTTTAAGGGTTCTAGTAATTTGTCGAACCATGAGTCGGGAATGCGGCGATAAATGATGCTTTCTTCGTAGTATTCCAATTCTTGATAATGGCCTTTTGAGCCATAGAATAAAACTTTGTGGCCAGCACGAGCTAAACGCAGCGCCAATGCATAAGATACTAAGCGTATTCCTCCAGTTTTGGGTGGTTCGGCTAGGGTAACGGGGTAATCGAAGAAGGCAATTTTCATAATTTGCGATTCAGACTGGTTCTTTGTGAAAAAAGCTATACATAATGCTGATAAGATAGTGTGGTTTTAATTTTTGAATTTGCATAATCAGCGCGGCAAGACGGCTCACTGACAAAGTTTTCTTGATAACTAAATATTAAAAATGAACCGCCAAGGACGCCGAGAGCGCCAAGTAAGAGAGGTAATGATTTAGTGCAAGTTTATAGAGAATTGGTATGGAAAACATTTGCTTACCATCTGGTCAATTGATGCCAGTGTTGGGAATGGGGACTGCGGGACTGGGTGAAGCGATCGCTCAACATGAAAATGAAATTGCTGCTTTGCGTCGCGGAATCGATTTGGGGATGACGTTGATTGATACGGCAGAAATTTACGGTGATGGTGGGGCTGAAAGGTTAATTGGCAAAGCGATCGCTAATTGTCGTTCTTCAGTTTTTCTTGTCAGTAAGGTTGCTCCTCGCAATGCAACTGGGCAAGGGGCGATCGCTGCTTGTGAGAATAGTTTGCGACGGTTGCAGACGGATTACCTCGACCTTTATTTACTGCATTGGCGGGGGCCTGTACCGTTATCGGAAACGTTAGCAGCATTTGAAACGCTGAAAAAATCTGGCAAAATTCGAGATTATGGCGTTGGCAATTTTGATGTCGAGGACATGGAGGAGGCTAGTGCTTTACCTGGAGGTGCAGCGATTGCGACAAATCAAGTCCCCTACAATTTGCAGCATCGTAACAGTGAATGGAAGTTATTATCCTGGTGTCGGCAAAGAGGAATACCCATAATGGCGCATTCGCCTTTGCTACAAGGTGAACTACTCAAACATCCCAAATTGGAGTCAATTGCCCAACAGCGCGGGCGAAGAGTTGCACAGGTGGCGATCGCTTGGTTGTTACATCAAGAGGTGATAGTCTTTCCCAAAGCTAGCAGTATCGCCCACGTTGAACAGAATCGAGCTGCTCTAGATTTTAAGTTCACTACAGACGAACTGAGTGCTTTGGATGTTGCTTTTCCCCCACCATCTGAACTGATTGCCCTGCTTGAGAATTGGTAACAGACTAATTCGTAATTCGTAATGACGCTCCTGCGTCGCTAACGCTGCGCTAACGTAATTCGTAATTAAGAGGTTTTTGGGAATAGCAGGCCACTTACTTTTCCCTGTTCTCTTTCATTTGTTAAATCTTTTTGCTAAATCTTCAGTTTTTTGCTTGTAAAATTCCTTTGTGAGGATGGGGGGGTATTTAGGAGATTCGCCAGCATCTAAGCAAGTCTCAATACAGGCAATTTCTGTATCATCGCCAGGAGAGAGAAAGAAAGCTAAGGAGTATCTTTCTGGAATACAGGTATTGTCTGGCATCAGTACCCGATGTTTGGTAGCAGGGAGTTTATCGTTTGTCCATCGCTGCATGACATCTGCGATAAAGACTATCGGTGTGTTAGGAAGTGGGGGCGCAGCAATCCATTCTCCGGTATTAGTGCAGACCTCTAATCCACCATTGTCATCCTGAAATAGTAAGGAGAGACTGCCCCAATCTGTATGTTCTTCAAAGCGTGCTTCTCCGGGTTGCGGAGGTTCAAATACTTCATAGTAGCGATGCAAAAGTCCATAGTCTGCTTGCTGAGGATGGCGATCGCAAAAGTAAGATTCTGGTAAATTTAAGGCAATGGCGATCGCTTTGAGGATGCGATTACCAGCGTCATGACAAGCTGTGAATAATTGCTGAACAGCATCACGAAAAACGGGATGGTCTGCGAGGTGCTGATGAACCTGCTGCGCCACAGAAGAATCTGTATCGATTTGTTCTGTTAAAACGGCTTCGCCGAATACGAAAGCTTCCCGAAAGTCACCGTTATATTTAGTGTAAAAGTATCCGAGAGCCGCGCCGTCTTTCCAGGCGAGCTGTCTTTTTTCTGCTTCTGGTAGTGCAAAGAAGCCATTGGCATTCTTAAAGGCTTGGTCAATTGCATTTTGGGGGACACAATTTTTTAGGTAAAAGCAGCCAACCTCTTGAATTGCCTGTAATAGTTGGTCAGCAGTAAACTGATGGAAATCAAGGATGGGAATCTGCGTGGAAATCGCAGGCTGTTGTTCAAGTTCTTGAATGGAGTTCATAAGTTAAAAGTCGGTGGAGTATAAACGCAAAGGGGCGCAGAGGGAAGCGCAAAGGTACGCAGAGTTAAACTCAACTGCGTCCATATTTTGTGGCTCGATCTTTGGTTCTATTTAGGAGATGATCACCAACAAAAGTTGGGGCATATTTGGGAGATTCACCCGCTTTTAAGCAACTTTCCAGACAAGTGACTTCCACATCGTAATCAGGAATCACAAAAAAGCTAAATGAGTACCTTTCTTTAACCGCCTGGAAATCAGTCGGTACTGAAACTCGATGAGGTGCGGCGCAAAATTTATCGTTTGTCCATCGTGACATCATATCTGCCGGCATTACCAAAACGGTATTAGGAACCGAAGAGGTAGTGATCCATTCTCCTGTTGGTGTATATACCTCTAGCCCTCCTCCTTGATCCTGAAACAGCAAGGTGATACTGCCTAAATCAGTGTGTTCATAAAAGCGAGTTTGTCCTGTTTTGGGAGCCTGGGAGATGTTGGGATAGTAATTGAAAACCCCGGCGTGATTTTGCTGAGAATGTAAATTGGTAAAATAGGAACTTGGTAGTTGTAAGGCGATCGCTAATGCTTCCAACACACTCAAAGCACATTCCTGGCTAGCCTGGAAAAATTGCTCCATGAGTTGACGAAATTCCGGCGGATTTTGCGGCCATTGATTAGGGACATCTAACGCTTCTGCATAACTGTCAACCTCGGCTTTATTTGGATCAAGTTCATTAGCAAAACTAAAGGACTCGTGTAACTGTCCTGGTTGATTACCAATGAACATCTTCTCAAAGGGTATGTACCCCCGACTACGCCCGGTTACTGCTGAAGCGACTTTCTGTTTTTCCTCTAATGAGAGTGCAAAAAATCTCTCGGCTTGAGCAAAGGCTTGGTCAATTGAATTTTGGCGAACACCATTTTTTAAGTAAAAACATCCCATCTCTTGAATAGCACGAGATATTTGGTTAGCAACTGCGGCTTTGGCATTGCTGTCACCCGTAAGAAATGGGTAAAAGTCAATGACAGGAATTTGCATTGAGACAGTTGTTTGCTTTGTCAGTTCATTGATTGAGGTCATAGTCAAAAAATTCCTAAAAAATTGATTATTTTTTCTTGGGCAATTGATAGCATCTCTGTATGTAAATAAAGACTTTGTTTGAAAAACTATTAATTTTCCTCACGCATCAAATCACAAGTATTACATAGGGAAAATGGCTGAAATTCATACTCATTGGTTCTGCCAAGATAATCCTTAACAGAGCCAACAATACCTGTGCCGTTCACATCTATACAACAAGTATTGATACTTCCATCCCACAAAATTGCAACTCGCTTTTTCGTTTCAAAAATACACGGCTTAAGCTGTTTTTCCCGAATTAAAGTTTGAGTTGATGTAGTTTTAGACGCAACTTGTCCAGCCCAGTCATGCTTTTCCTGCTTATGAGGATTATAGGTATAGACAATAGACAAAGGAATAGAATTTTCCTTAAACATTTCTTGAATACGCTCTTTTTGCCCTGCAAGATGTTCCGACAGATAAATATCACGCACACCTAATTCAGACAAGCGCCATGCCATCGGCTCATCAAGTAGTATACCGTTGGTTATAAAATTGCATTCAATCCCCTTCGTTTTAGCATAGGAAATAAACTCGAATAATTCTGGGTGAAGTAAGGGTTCTCCAAAATTATTAAGAAATAAAGTTTCTTGTCCACATTCAATTGCTAATTCAACAACATCTACAAATGTAGAAAATGACATATTTCCTTTTGCTCTACTTTGAGTAGGGTGAGGACAGTAAGAGCAAGTTAGATTACAAAAATTGGAAATTTCAACTTGATAAATATACATGGTTTTAAATCCCTAAAATATCAATAACTACTCAATACAATCTTTGATTCGTGTGTGGAGTGCATGAGTTAAGGCTATTTTGCAAAACTAGTAACACTTGTGGTATACGGCGCGATCGCCACCCGCAACAAAGGTATCAATCCGGTTCGCACTCCGAGAAACCGCAGTTGGTGCAGAAGTACAGTAACCTCCGAGATGCTGCCAATCACCCCAGGTTGAACCATTCCACCCTTTGCGGTACATTGCACCATCACAGCCAACAGTCAAGATATCTAGCTGATTTTCTGAGCCAGAAGTGGCGGCAACACCATACTGGCAATACCCTCCCAGGTTTTCCCAACCACTCCAAGTTGAGCCATTCCACCCCTTGTGGTAGATCGCGCCATCCCCCCCCAAGACAAAGGTATCAATACAGTCCATCCCGCGAGAAACCGCAGCTGGTGCAGAAAAACAGTAACCTCCGAGATTATCCCACTCACCCCACGCTGAACCATTCCAACGCTTGTGGTACATCGCGCCATCAATGCCAACAGTAAAAATATCTAGCCGATTTTCACCACCAGAAGCGGCGGCGACACCATAGTGAGAGTACCCGCCAAGGTTCTCCCAACGACTCCACTTTGAACCATTCCACCATGTACGGTATGTAGCGCGATCGCTACCCAAAACAAAGGCGTCAATGCGGTTCGTCCCCCAAGAAACCGCCGCTGGCGAAGAAATACAATAACCACCAAGTCTTTGCCAATCGCTCCAAGTTGAGCCATCCCACCACTTATGCCACAGAGGGCCAATACTAGCGGTGATCAAGATATCTAGCCGATTTTCTGACCAAGAAGTGGCTGTTACACCATACTGACAGTATCCGTCTAAATATTCCCCATCCGTAGAAAATGTGGGCATATCTGCTGTTGCGGCGGGACTCATTGCTGGGAATGGCATACCGACCGTAGATTGATCACGAAAAATTGCTGCGGTAGTTGGATAACTTGTTGTCATTTGCCTCTTTTTACAATTACAAGATTAAATAAATGGCGTTGCTAACTCTTCTCAACTCTTACTCTCTGCGCCTTTGCGTCTCTGCGTGAGACATTTTCTTAGGACTTACGCAAAAATTGCCCAAAAGCTTAATTTATCGAACCGCCAAGACGCCAAGAGCGCCAAGAGTTGAGTAAGTTCTATTTCTTAATCAGCTACCCTGTACCACTTGTAATAAACTGCGCGATCGCTCCCCAAAACAAAAGTATCAACGCGGCTAGCTTCCGAAGAAACCGCAGCCGGTGCAGCAATAGAGTAACCACCGAGATTGTCCCAACCAACCCAGTTTGAGCCATCCCAACACTTGTGATACACTGCACCATTACGAGCAATGATATAGATATCTAGCCGATTTTCTGCCCCAGAAGCAGCCGCAACACCATATTGAGAATAGCCACCAAGTTTTTCCCAACCCAGCCAATTTGAGCCATCCCAGCACTTATGGTAGACGGCGCGATCGCTACCCAAGGCAAAGGTGTCAATCCGGTTCAATCCCCAAGAAACCGCAGCTGGTGTAGAAATACAGTAGCCACCAAGCTTTTCCCAATCACTCCAGATTGAGCCATCCCAGTACTTGTGGTACATGGCTCCATCCCAGTTGACGATAAAAAGATCTAGCCGATTTTCTCCCCAAGAAGCAGCAGCCACACCAAACTGAGAGTAGCCCCCAAGATTTAGCCAATCACTCCAAGTTGAGCCATTCCAGTACTTGTAGTAGACCGAGCGATCGCCCCCAATCACAAAGATATCAATCCGGTTCTCTCCTCTCGAAACCGCAGCTGGTGCAGAAAGACAGTACCCCCCCAGCCTTTCCCAATCGCTCCAGATTGAGCCATCCCAATACTTGTGGTAAATAGCGCTATCCTTGCCAATGGTAAAGACATCTAGCCGATTTTCTGCACCCGAAGTTGCTGCGACACCGTACTGGGAGTAACCCCCAAGATTTTCGCCATCCATTGCAAAGGACGGCATATCGTCTATTGAAGCAGGCCCCATCATTGGATATGGGGTTGGTGGAGGATAGGGAATACGTCTAGTAGTCTGCCAAGACAACTTTGCGTTGTGGTCAGTAAGGGAGGCAGAGGATGCAGGGGAGGAAAGAGAGTTACCGTTCATTAATTCTTCTCCCCCTGCTCGACCTACACAGCAATTTTGGGTTGGTGAACTACTAGAAGCGTCTTGAGGTTCCATTGCGATCGGTGGCATCTCGTGAGATATTTCCTCTGTGGTTGTTTGGCTTGTTGTCATTTGCTTTTTAATTTCAAAACAATTAATTACGAATTACGAATTATTTAAAGTTTTTAAAATCGCCTTAGTGGCTAGTTGATGTCCCGCAGTGTTCCAATGACCATCAATATCAAAATAAAGCTTTTCTTGCTGACTATTTTTCCTAAAATCATCAGTTAAATTGATACAAGTTACCTCTTTTGATTTAGCGAGATCACATAATCGTTGATACCCAATCTCTTCATTTTTCAGCAAGGTTACATCGTCAGGAAATAACTGGACGTAATCGTTGACATATACTGATTCTTTTGAAGGTATGAGAAAAACAAACAGCTTAACCTGATTTTCTTTGGTCAAGTCAATAATTCGTGACAATGCTGCTTCTACTTTTACAACACCATCAGATATCAAATAATCGCCATCCACACCAACACCTGATTCTGGTGCTGCCAACGATAAATCAAATAAAGTTAAACCATTTTTTGCTTCTTTAGAAATAGGTCTTTGCAAGCTTTTTTTGTTATTTTTCAATACAAACTGGTACAAGAACGTTTTTTCATACCAAGGCGAAAAACTTCTTTCTTTCAGCGTATCGTATATCTTTTTACCAATATCTGCTGAATAATTAGTCAAATCATTAGCAACTATAGATAAGATTACTGTACTAGGTTTATGCTTGGCTATAAATTCATTAAATAATGTTTCATATTGGGCAAAAGAATAACCCGGAACACCTAAGTTAATTACTGGTTGCTTCAATTCTGATTCAATAAGCCGGGGAAATGTTTTTTCCTCACTGACCCATTGACCCCATGTAAATGAATCTCCAACAAAATACAAGTTAGATTTTGTATAATCTCTTCCCAAATTGCGAAATCCATAACTATCTGTATTAGCAATCTCTGCAACTTTTGCTTCTTGCCAAACAGTTTTAAAGTTCTTAAGGTTTGATTTTGGCTTGTAGCCTAATTGAGCATCAGGTTGAATAAATTGATAAAAAATTTGCGCCTTAGACTTCTGCGGGGCAGCAACTCCCGTACTAATGGCAAAAGTTTCAACAATCAACAGCCCAACTATAACTCCAGCCAACATGAGCAATAAATTTTGTAGCCAAGGCTTTATTTTTTGCATGAATCTTAACTCTTTTAATTACGAATTACGTTAGCGCAGCGTTAGCGACGCAGGAGCGTCATTACGAATTACGAATTAGTAATTATTTTGGCCAATCCCTGTTTACAAAGTGTTTTGGCAACAATTTTCCCTGCTAACTGATGTCCCAAAGCATTCCAATGCCCATCACAGGGAAAAGTATTATCAAACCCGTGTAAGCAAACGTTATTCTCTTCCGCATACGTCTGAAAAGATTGTGCTAGATTAATTGTGCTAAAACCTTCCCGTTCTCCTAACGCTGCGATCCGCTTTTCTGGGTAAAACCAATCTGTCACCCCTGATACTTCCTGAGCATGGCGCACAGTAGGATCGGGATTAACTTGCAAAGCAGTTGTCACTGTCACCACAGCAAAATTCGCTTTCTTAGCAATTGCCTCATGATGTATTAAGCTAATTAGTCCTTCTGTTAGTTGCCATGCTTCTTGCCATTCAGGATCAGTTGCGGTGTTGTAGACAAGCCATTCTGTTTGCTTCCAGACATTTTGCCATTCAGGATCAGTTAACGGAGACAGTTTTGCAGGTTGGGGGTCTTGTTTACCCTGCTGCATAGGTTCAAATAATTGTCTTTCGTTATCTTGATGAGGAAGTGCGAAAGCGTATTTTGCTTGTTTTAGAACCTGTAAAATTCGCAAGTTGTCTTGAAGTTTGAGATAAACCTGATGCCACCATGACTGTTGTGAGCGATAGGTATCCATATTCACAAACGAGGCATCAATTACCCAATCACCATCTTTATAGACAAAGTAGGGTTTTGTGAGAGCGCTATTATCCATAGCAGTCTTACTCACCATTTTTTGGGTGAGAGTGCGGGAGTTGTTGATGACATCATTGCCAGTATAGAAATTCAGGAGTATGAGATCTGGTGAATAGTTCCAGACCTTCTGCCGCAAGGTGAGCAATTCTTGATCAGTTCCATAAGCATTGACTCCGAAGTTCATCACTTCCACGTCACGACCTGCTAAGGTAGGACAATTTTTAAGTTCACGTTCGATGACTGCTGCAATTCCTTGTGCTTGTGGCACTTGTACTGCTTCTGTAAAAGAATCTCCTAGTAACGCAATGCGGAGGGTATTTTCTGGCTTAACCTGCGGATGCTCTTGATCGTGAAACCCCTCACTGTTGTGTTGGACATAAGCTTCCCCTTCGTCACGAACCCACCCAGCCGCATAAGGTCGTCCTGCCCAACCTCTGTGTTCATCTACCGTATAAAATGTGTTGGATTCAATCCCGGCAATGCGTAAGCCAATTTCAACGACAGCTAACCCCAAGACAATTCCGCTCAGTAATAAACCAAGGGTCAGCGTCACTTTTACCCAACGCTTTAATGACGATGTTATCACCTCACATTCCTCAAAATAATGTGTAAATAAAGGGCGCTAACACGGATGACTGTGCGAAGACAATCAGAATACCTAAAAGTAATAATGTGACGATGAGTGGAAGCAAAAAGAACTTTTGGCGCTCTTTGAGAAAGCCCCATAAATCTTTGAGGAGGTCTTGTGTTGTGTCAAACATTAGAAAGGTTTCTCCATTGTTTCTCTAGGTTTTACTTGACTGATAACGCGATAGGTTGCTAAATCAGCATCTAACTTTCTTTTCATCGGGTCTTGATGGAAGACACCCCGCATTACTAGACCCATTGGCATCAATAAAGCATAGAAAACAATGCCCAGAATAATGCGCGTATTAATCCAGCCTAAAACGAGGCCAATTCTCATCCAAATTTGGTAAACACTATTGAGGGTTGTGGGGGCAATAAGTGCCCAAACCCAAAGGATGGCGGCAATCAGCCAAGGTAAGATAGGTATAGACTCATGGTGTATCAGGGGCAGTAGACTACCGAATAAACCAGCTGCGATCGCACCGCCAATTAGTCCAAAATCTCGTAGTCCTTTGCGATCAAGTTGTTGTATTTCGTCCATCAGGGTTAATCCAATTCAAATTCTGTTTTCCAAGACTCATCTTTATGTATCTGGGGTTGGTCAGATTTGACCAGGATAAAGTTTTCCAGTACCAAATAATCCATCTCCGTTCTCATAAAACAGCGATAGGCATCTTCTGGGGTACACACAATTGGTTCACCCCGGACATTAAATGATGTGTTTACCAAAACTGCACAGCCCGTTTTTGCCTGAAAATGACGCAGCAACTCATAGTACCGAGGATTGGTTTGTTGATGAACGGTTTGAATCCGAGCGGAATAATCTACATGGGTGACGGCGGGAATGTGCGATCGCTTCACGTTTAACTTATCAATGCCAAACAACTCCTCCTGCTGTTGTGTCATGGAAATCCGTAGTTCATCTTTGATGGGTGCAACCAAAAGCATATAAGGGCTGGAACGGTCAATTTCAAAGTAATTAGAAACCTGTTCTGCTAAGACGGAAGGAGCAAAAGGACGGAAAGACTCGCGGTATTTAATTTTCAGGTTCATCACCGACTGCATCTTGGGACTACGAGGATCGCCGATGATCGAACGACCTCCCAAAGCTCGTGGGCCAAACTCCATCCTTCCAGAGAACCAACCGACGACATGCTCTTGCTCTAGAATTTCAGCAAGATGAGGCATGAGTTTGTCATCTTCCAGATGTTGATAGGGCGCATTCACAGACTGGAGATAGTCTCGAATTTCTACTTCTCCAAAACTGGGGCCTAAATAGCTCCCCCGCATCGCATCCCCATCCTGGGGAAAGCGAGGCTTACCATTATATTGATGCCAAATAGCTAATGCTGCCCCAACTGCTCCCCCTGCGTCTCCGGCGGCGGGTTGAACCCAAATATCCCGAAAACCCGTTTCTCGCAAAATTCGCCCATTGGCGACGCAATTTAGGGCGACTCCGCCGGCTAAACAAAGATAATCTGTATCCAATTCCTTCTTAACTGTTCTGGCCAAACGCAAAACGACTTCTTCGGTAACGTGTTGGATAGAACAAGCCAAATCCATCTCTCGTTGAGTCAGTTTACCTTCGCTTTCGCGAGGCGGACTGCCAAACAATTGATGAAATTTAGGGGTGGTCATGGTCAACCCCGTGGTGTAGTTGAAGTAGTCCATATTCAACCGAAATGTGCCATCTTCTTTAAGATCCAAGAGATGGTTAAGGATATGGTCTACATATTTGGGTTCACCGTAGGGCGCTAAACCCATGAGTTTGTATTCCCCAGAGTTGACCTTGAAACCCGTGTAGTAGGTGAAGGCAGAATAAAGCAGCCCTAAAGAGTGGGGAAAATCAATTTCCCATTGGGGAGTTAGTTGATGACCTTCTCCTAACCAAACTGAAGTAGTTGCCCATTCTCCTACCCCATCAAGGCACAGCACCGCCGCCCGCTCGAAGGGGCTGGGGAAAAAGGCAGAAGCAGCGTGCGCTTGGTGATGTTCAGTAAACAAAAGTTGGGGTAATTGCGCTCTTTTGCAATCTCCGAGGGTCGCCAATTCCTTTTTTAAAAGCGTTTTTAGGTAAAGCTTTTCCTTCAACCAAACTGGCATCGCGGCAATAAAGGAACCCAATCCCTTGGGCGCGTAGGCGAGATAGGTTTCTAGTAGGCGCTCAAATTTAACTAATGGCTTATCGTAAAAAACGATTTGGTCTACTTCTGGCAATCGAATTCCTGCCTGTTTGAGACAGTAGGCGATCGCACTTTTAGGAAATCTCGCATCATGTTTTTTGCGGGAAAAACGCTCCTCTTGAGCAGCAGCAACAATGTCACCATCTACAACTAAGGCGGCGGCGCTATCGTGATAATAAGCAGAAATTCCCAAAATACGCATTTTTTTAAATAGATATAAGGGCTGAATTTATAACTCTATATCACTCAATTTCCAAAGACCCAAACTTTTTTGAGGGTAATCTTTTCTTTCTGTCGTTTCTTCATCAATAATTTCGATCATGTCTGGAAATTTATATGGAGATAATTGTAAATCGATTGCTCGCCAATCGCCCGTAATAATATCTTTATTTTCCAGTATTCCCGGATAAGTTGTAGTTAACAGATATCTGGAATTGCTTTTTTTAAAGTTTTTAATCACCGCAATAGTATCTTTAAATGAGAGATGTACTAGACAATCTCTACAAAAAATCAAATCAACTTGAGGAAGTTCACCTGTTACTAAGTCAAGATTGATAAATTCTCTGGATTCGTTACTGTAACGACGTTGATTATTGGTAATTAATTCGGCAACAATATCACATCCAATGTATCTATCTAGATTTAATTCCGCTTCTTTTAGCCAATAAAAATCTCCACAAGGAGCATCAAGCATGGTTTTGACATTAAACTTTTCCAGCAAAGCTGGTATCTTTTTGATGATAACTAAAGTTTGCCGAAGATTAGATCCTCTGCCGGAGACAGATTCGCGATCGCCCCACCTATTACGATAATATATATCATTAAAAACTTCTTTTCTGGTTTTACCACGAAATGATAAAAGCATCAATTCATATTGCAAATTAAATGACAAATAGTCAAAGAAAGATTTGATAGGTTGCAAAATGGTATTCTTGCTCATAGCTTTTAATAAAAAAAAGTTTCTTACTAAAGGTCACTAAAACTGAAAGTAGACAAAAGGTTGAGGACTGATTGCTGCAAACCGAAGTATCGTTGAAACTAACACCCCATAAAAAACGGCAAAACTCCATTTAGGAATTTTCTGCCACCAGTCTGCGAACCAACCTTTATAGGCTGCCCAATGCATGATAATTAAAGGTATAAAAATCCATCCAATTTGAACGTTTAGGTTTTGAGAGCCAAGAGAATTCAAAAGTACAAAGGATTTCCCCACTTGGATTGCACTGCCCAAATCATTACTCCGAAAGAAGATTGCAGAGGCACAAAACCAATAAAACGTGAGAGGGATACCTAGCATATTTCTAAGCGGCAGAAGTCGCTTGTAGGGAGCAATCCAGGATGACCATTGCTTGTGAACAATTAAAGCAATGCCATTTAATCCCCCCCAAGCTACAAAATGCCAAGCAGCACCATGCCATAGTCCAGAGGTAAGCATCAGAATGAGAATATTTCTAGATCGAAATAGTTTTGTGCGTTGCTCTTTTGGTCGCATTTTCATTAAAGGGGTATAAATATAGTCTCGCAGCCAGGTGAAGAGGGTAATGTGCCAACGTTGCCACAACAGAGTAATATTGCTGGAAAGGTAGGGGAAATTAAAGTTGAGAGGTAGCTTGTATCCAAGTAAACCTGCACAAGCGATCGCCATATCTGAATAGCCAGAAAAGTCGCAATATATTTGTATGGCAAAACAAATAACAGCAATCCAACAACTTGAGACTGTATAAATTTCTGGATTCGTGAAATATTGATCTACTAAAGGAGAGAGATTATCCGAAATACAAGCTTTCTTAAAATATCCCACCAAAAAAAGCGTTAAACATCCTCGAAAATCAACTTCGCTTAAACTTTTTGGGGTTAGTAATTGAGGTAAAAAAGTAGATGCGCGGACAATAGGGCCTGCAACTAATTGAGGGAAAAAAGCTACAAAGAGAGAAAAATTCCAAAAATTTCTAACAGGTTTGAGTTTACGCAGATACGCATCAATGGAATAGCTCAGAGTTTGAAATGTGTAAAAACTAATGCCTGCTGGCAAAATAATTTGTAGGGTTGTAATACTAACAGGTAGCCCCAAAAAAGTTAATAAGTTTGAGGCAGAGTCAGCAAAGAAGTTATAGTACTTAAAAAATCCTAATAATCCTAGATTTACAACTAAACTAAGTGCTAACCATGCTTGTCGCTGCTGTTGATTAATTGGTTGAGTTAGCAGTGAATCCCAAGAAAACAGATTTATCCATTCCTTCTGTACTGCTTCGTTTGTTTGAATTTCTTGCCCTACTATTGAACTATCGACCTGTGGTCTAGATAGCATCAAACCGACAAAGTAATCAACGAGTGTCGAGAGCAAAAGTAAGGAAAGAAAGCGCCAATCCCAAGCACCGTAGAAAATATAACTACAGACTAGCAACCAGGTTTTACGATGATTGTGTTTCTGTAAACCCCAATATACACAGAAAACAAGAATAAAGAAAAAGAGAAAACTAAATTCCGTAAAAACCATATTTATTCTAATGGGTAAATCAACTTCAAGTTTCGTTAGGTTACAATTAATATTTACTAAATCAATTCTGACTTATAGATATAGGCGATTGAGTATATAGTTCCTGCTGAGATAACTTAAGATGTTCAGAAAACTTTCCTGCGAAAGCACGTGTGAATTCTTGAGCGCCTTGATGATTTAAATGCCTACCATCAGCTCGGCGATCAACTTCATATAAAGTAGTGAAAGTATTGGGTTTATTAAAAGCAAATAATGTTGAAATATATCCTTCTTTGTAAGCTTTTGTAATAGCAGAATTATCAAAGTCTGTATTTAGTACTGGAGGAACAAAAAAAATGGGTTCAACTTTGATTTTGCTGGTTTTTTCTTGAGCATCAATTCTATAAGCTATCTTTTTAAGTATTTTAATTGCAGAGGAATTTAGTGGATATGTAGACATATTTCCTCGCACAAAAATTCCTGACTTTGATTGCTTTAGTTGCTTTTGATAACTATCTAAGGAATTTGATAGAAAAATTTCTCTCCGTTTGGCACTATTTTCTAACCAATCCATTGAATAATATCCAGCTTCCTGTATTAATTTTTCAGCAGATATTCCTTTTGGTAATACTTCAGATTTTTGCTGCCAAAAATTAGAAAAATAACCAATCCCTAGCCATCGATAGAGAAAACTTATTGAATTTGCATAAAAACCGCTAATCTTCTCTTTTAAAGTAGAGGTTGATTCAATGATTAATTGAAAATTTTCTATTGTTTTCAGAGGAGTATGCCAGTAAACATTTTTAGTTGAAGTTGGTGCTTCCTCCATAAAAAAGTCAACTAAACAGTCTAAAAATACCCATTTTAAGTTTGCTGGTTTTAAAGCTAAGATTTTCTGCAAATAGAAATCAGTTTCAGCTACATTTGCCGCCATGATTCCAAAGTTAAAAGATTTGATACTCTTGCCATTTGCTGCCATTGTTTCATCAAAGACTTTGGGGATAACTCCTTGATATGTGGTACTTGGCCCTAAAAAAATTACATCATAATCATCTTTGTGTTTAGCAAAATGTTCAAATTTAGTACTGATATCACCAAGATTTCGAGGAATATTAGAAGAGGGTGAAACTATATTTATTAATCCAGCAGTTGAAATCAAAGCAAGCAGAAAAATTATGCTATAAAAAAACATAACTACTGGTCTTGGTATTGTTTTTTTCCAAATATATACATTCATTGTCAGTTGTCTTAAAAGTAAATTATTTATTTTGATCTCGCACAGGAGAAGAGATAAAATTAGAGCTTTTGCAAGAAGTCTAATTTTTAGGGGAAATTAAAATCGATGTATTATTATTATTTCTTTGGGTGTAAAATTCGCTTGTGATAATGGGTGGATACTTTGCAGTTTCATTTGCCCCTAAACAACTCTCAGGACAGGCAATTTCGGCATCATTATTAGGGGAGGCAAAAAATGCAAAGGAATATCTTGGCTGGATGTGTTGGGATGCAAAGGGGATAGCAACTTGGTGTTTTGTTGCATATACTTTATCGTTCGTCCATCGTTGCAAAATTTCTCCTGCCATCACGACAACCGTATCAGGAATTAGAGGAACTGGAATTCGCTCTCCAGTTTTGGTACAAATTTCTAAACCTTCTACTTCATGCTGAAACACATAAGTAATAGTATTTCCATCTGTATGTTCTCCCAGCTGGATGTCTTGGGTTTTGGGAGGTTCAGATGTACCAGGATAGTGATGTAAACCCATCGCATGATTTTGCTCTGAATGCAACTCGGCAAAATAGGACTCTGGCAGTTTCAAAGCAATTGCTAGGGCTTCAAGAACTTTTAGGGTACTTGTGTGACAAGCTGCGAAGAATTGCAGCATAACTTCACGAAATTCCGGTTGACTTTGCAGCCATTGGTTAGATTTGTGAAAAGGATGATCTAGCTTATCTAATTCTTCTGGGTTCATTTCTCTACCAAAGTAAAATTGTTCACTTAGTATGCTTGACATCCCCATAGGAATATATCCTCGGTGACACTTTTCTGTTAGAGCGATCTGTTTTTTCTCTTTTAACGACAGTGCAAAAAAATGCTTGGCTTGGGCAAATGTTTGAGCAATCAGAGTAGTGGGAATATCGTGATTCTTCAGGTAGAAACATCCCATCTCCTGTAAAGCACTGGCAATTTGAGCAGCAACGGCTTCCTTGGCATAGGTATCACCAGTAATAAATGAATGGAAGTCAATGACTGGAATTTGTGTTGAAACAATAGATTCTTTTGGAAGTTCGTTGATTGGGATCATCGTTAAAAATGAGTGGAGTTATAAGAGAAACTCTGCGTACCTTTGCGCTTACTTTGCGTTCCTCTGCGTTTCAAAACGCTACAATTTTACGCACAGCTGTACTTATTGTTTTTCAGATGTATAGCCTCCTGTGGCAATTTGATTGATATATTCATGGGTGAGAATAGGTTCATATTTGGCAGTTTCGTTTGCGTCTAAGCAATTGGCAAGGCTAGTAATCTCAGCATCGTAATCAGGAGACTCAAAATAGATAATCGAGTATCTGGGATTGGTGGGGAATTTGGAGGGTAGGGGAACTCGATGTTTAGTGGCGGGAAACTTGTCGTTTGTCCAGCGCTGCATTAAATCTGCGAGGATAACCAGAACTTTACCAGGAAGATAGGGCGCTGCAATCCACTCCCCTGCATTGGTGCAAACTTCTAGTCCAGCTGTCTCATCTTGAAATATTAAGGTAATACTCCCGTAGTCTGTATGTTCAGCAAACCGAGTCTCTGCGGGAGAAAGAGGTTGGCTCACTGATGGATAGTGATTTATGGAGGTGTTGAAATTACGCTCAATATGGAAATCTGTGAAATACGACTCTGGTAGTTTCAAGGCGATCGCCATCGCTTGTAAAATACTAAAAGACGCATCACGACAAGTTGTAAAAAACTCTAATAGTACTTGGCGAAACTCTGTTTGGTCTTCAGGCCATCGATTCGGTTCACCAAACCTCTGATAAGTTACACTCGCTTCATCGGTTGCAACATCTAAACCAAAATTGAACGCTTCCAGCAATACCCGCTCTTTACCACGAGCAACGTAGCCTCTACTAGTTCCTGGAGCAAGTTTTACTTGGTTTTTCTCTTCTTGTGGTAAAGCGAAAAAACTCTGCGCTTGAGCAAACACCTGATCAATTAAAGTTTGGTTTACACAATTTTCAAGGTAAAAACATCCAATTTCTTGAATAGCAGATGAAATGCGATCGGCAACTGCTTGCTTGGCAACAATATCACCGACCATAAACGTATGGAAATCGATGACAGGAATCGGCGTGGTAACAATTATCTGGGGTTCACGTTCTTTGATTGGGTTCATCAGTAAAAAATTCCTCTTCGTAATTCTGAGCGGTGTCTAGATCCCCGACTTCTTTAAGAAGTTGAGGATCTAGGATTAGTTTTCAATTCATAAACATTCCAAAATGTTCCTTGTAAAGCAGAGTGTTTCACCCCCTGAATACGATTTCGCACAGATACCATTGATAACGAGTTCACTAGATAAATAAACGGCAAATATTCTTGACTCAGCCTTTGAGTTTCTGCATAAATTTGTTGTCGCTGTGCTTCATTCGCTGCTGCACCTTGAATGTATAAATCGGCGATTTTTTGTTCCCAATCTGCTACCTGCTGTCCAGTAATTGGCTTTTGTCCGGCTTGGGGTTGGCGATTAAAAAAATGCCAGTTCCCGACCGTAGACCAAATATTCACTGCTTCATTGGGTTCTATCGTCATTGGGAAACCATCAAGAATTTGGCAATCCCAATCCAAACGATTTGTTAACTTGTCTACAACCAATCCCACTGCAATTAAATTCAAATCTACCTGAATTCCGATCTGGCTCAAATCTTCTTGAATCAGTGGAGCCATGTTCTGCAACACCTTATTACCGACATTGGCAGTCAGGGTAAACCGGACTCGATTACCATCGACATCGGATAATTGACCTTGATTGTTGTATCGAAAACCTGCTTTGAGAAGTAACGCTTTTGCCTTCTTGAGGTTATAGTCGTAGACTGGTAAACCTGCTTCTTGAGAGAGATAGTAAGGACTTTGCACTGCGATCGGTGAATTTTGTAGTGCCCCTACCCCAGCAAAAAGATTGTTGAGCATACGCGGACGATTGATGCTGTGAGCAACCGCTTGGCGAAATTCCACTGTATTGAACCAGCGAGACTTAATCGGATCAATTAAAGGCTGACCGTTTCTGCGTCCTGTATTCAAATTAAACATCATAGCTGTGGTTCCTGTTTGAGAACCGCCATTATAAATTGTGAATTCTCCTTGTTTTTCTTCTCGTTTCAATAATGAAAAATAGTTAGGATTCACATCAATAAAATCAAGACTTCCAGAACGAAATTGGATTAACGCTGTATCATTATTACTGACTGTACTTTGAACAATGCGATCAATATAGGGCTGAGTATGACTTTGACCATCTTTACGCCAGTAATAGGAATTTTTGCGAAAGGTAATCCGCTCACCTGGAACATAAGATTCTAATTTATACGCACCATTACTAACAATTTGATTGGGTGGAGTATCTGTACCCCAGATTGAGAGAAATAGCGGTCTACCTGCGGAGTCTTTTTTGATAATGGACGATCGCAGAATATGAGCGGGTAAAATTTCTAACTTTGTTGTGCGAAGAAAGGGAGCAAAAGGTTCTGGAAGGGTAAATTCAACACGCCAGTTATCCAGTTTTTTGATTGTAGGAAAACTGCGAGTTTTACCTATTTGCAAAAAATCTTTAGCATAAGAAGGAATGGCGGCATTAGTGTAAATATCTTTATAAGTAAATACTACATCATCGGCGGTCAACGGTTCACCATCTGACCATTTCAGCCCTTTTCTCAGTGTAAAAATAATTCGCTTTTGGTCTTCAGAAATGTCCCACGATCGCGCTAATGCTGGTTCAATTTTTCCTCGACCATTTTCACGAATCAGTCCTTCATAGAGTAAAGATAAAATCCCTACTCCCTGCTCCATCAACTGAGGATTAAAGGTGTTGGGTTCGATAGAACTACTAACGATGATTTGAGATCCGGCTACTGCTTTATGGAGTAAGTTAGTTTGGACACAACTAACTAGAACAAGCGCCAGAATAAATCCGATGATAGCTGGCGGTTGCCGACGGTGGATAGTAGTGAGTGTGGTCAATCTTCGCATAGTTGTGTTCTTTGGAAACCTCTTTTAACTGCCCTACATGGCGCTGTATCCGCCATCCACCATCAAAACTGCCCCCGTTACATAAGAAGCTGCTTCAGACGCGAGAAATATCACTGGGCCGACGAGTTCCTCTGGTTTCCCGCGTCGCTGCATGGGAATCACGGCGCTCAGATGTTGCTGATCTTCGTGTGGCGATCGCCGAAATGTTTCAGTACCTTCCATGATGTTGTCGATGTAGCCAGGAGCAAAAGCATTGACGCGAATCTGATGATCTGCCCATTCCAATGCAAGCGATCGCACTAGTAAATTTACCCCTCCTTTGGCTGCTGTGTAAGCCGCAGAGCCATTAATTCCTACTACACCCCCGATTGAAGAGTTCATGATAATTGAGCCGCTTGTGCCTTGTTTAATCATTTGTAGTGCCGCCAGTTGAGCGCAGTGGAAGTATCCTTTTAAATTGACGTTGATGATGTTATCCCACTCCAATTCTTCTAAGTCAGTCGCCGATTTGATGATGTCAATACCGGCATTGCACACCATAATGTCAAGCTTGTGATAGTGCGCTACGGTTTGCTCAATTAGACGTAAACAATCTTGGCGGTTTCTGACATCGGTGGGAATTGCGATCGCTTCGCCTCCAGCTGCTTGAATCATTTGTGCAGTTTTTTCTGATTCCGCTACTTTGATATCAGCAACTACAACTTTTGTGCCTACAGATGCTAATCCTTGAGCTATTGCTCTGCCGATGCCTCGTGCGGAGCCGGTGATGATGGCAACTTTATTTGTTAGGTTGAAAAGGGAGGATTCCACAATTGTTTAATTTGAGTGGGAGTGATTTTTAAATGAATTTGTATCACGCAGAGGCGCAGAGTCGCAGAGAGGAAGAGTTTGAGAGAGTTTTTGTGTAGGTGACTATTTAATATTGATATTTTGTGGGTTATAAACTAGACTCTTTATAAAAGTCTCAATTTTCTACTCCTTCTCTGTGTCTCTGCGCCTCTGCGTGAGATAAATACTTATGTAAGAAGTCTACTGTTTAGTAAATCGTGGATAGCTTCTGCTTGTTGAACTATAGTAGGTTTTTCAAATAGGGAAACTAAAGGTAACTCTACTTGCAAAGCTTTTTGTAGCTTATATATAACTTGTAGAACAAGAGCAGAATGTCCTCCAAGGTCGAAGAAGTTATCTTGAGTACTAATATGTTCTAATCTTAAAACTTCTTTCCAAGTAGCTAATATAACTTCCTCCATCGGGTTGGCAGGTTCAACAAAATTATTTTGAGGAGTTTTCATAGCTATTGGTAATTTGGAATTTTGAATTGGCAAGCTTTCCCCTTCAGATAAAAAAGGAAGTTCGCCAAGACGTTTGTCAGGATTAGTAACAATATATTCAAGTAAACTTTGAAATATTGTAACCATTCTGGCAATAGTAGGAGCTTCAAATAAATCGGTTTTGTAGACCAAAGCGCCTTCAATTCCCTCTGATGTTTCTTGGAGTGTAAGATTTAAATCAAACTCTGCTGTATCTTTGGTATCGGTTGCAATAAACTCCTCTTTTAAAGTCAAGTTGGCTAGTTTTAAATCATCTTCTGGAGTGTTTTGGAAAACAAACATCACTTGAGCTAGGAGTGTGTAACTATCTCTAACTGGTTGCAGTTTTTCTACTAGTTTGATGAAGGGCATTTCCTGATGTGCATACACTCCTAAAGCCACTTCCCGCACTCGCCGCAGTAGTTCCCGAAAGCTGGGATTGCCTTCTAAGTTGGTGCAAAATGGCAGTAAGTGGACAAAGAAACCAATCAGTCCTTCTGTTTCTGGGCGGGTACGATTGGCAACGGTGCTGCTGACAATGATGTCTGGTTGTCCTGTGTAGCAGAAAAGTAATGTCTTGAGTGCTGCTAACAAGGTCATAAATAGGGTTACGCCTTCCTGCTGACTCAATGCTTTGAGTGCTTTGGTTAAGTCTTGGGAAATTACCAAAGGTTGACGCGCACCTGTGAAGGTTCGCACTGATGGGCGTGGATGGTCAGTTGGTAGTTTTAAGACTGGAGGAGTAACACCTAGATGTTGTTTCCAGAATTGCATCTGTGATTCCAAAACTTCCCTCTGCAACCATTGCCGTTGCCAATTAGCAAAGTCTGCATATTGGATGGGTAACTCGGTTAGCGGGGAGGGTTTGCCTTGAGAAAAAGCTTCGTAAAGGGTTGCCAGTTCTTGAGTCAACACGCTAAAAGACCAACCGTCGGCGACAATATGGTGTGTTGTGACAACTAGCAAATGCTCTGTTTCAGTCAAACGCCAAAGCTTACTCCGCAATAACGGCCCTCGCGCCAAATCGAAAGGCTGTTTAATTTCCTTCTCAGCTTGTTGTTTCGCTTCAAAGATGTTTTGTACCTCTACTACGGCGAAGTCAAAGACAGGTTCGGGGGAAATTGCATAAACCACTTGTCCGCTTTCCACCTTAAAGGTAGTTCGCAAGGTTTCGTGTCGTCGTACAATTTCCCTTAAACTTTGTTCCAACGCTTTCACATCTAGCGAACCCGTGACGCGATAAACTAGCGGCAAGTTGTAAACAGGATTACCAGGATAGAATTGCTCGAAAAACCAAAACTCCAACTGAGTTAAGGAGATTGGCAATACTCCGTCTTGTGAGCGCCCGACTTTCAAAGATACAATTTCTGGTAAAATTTCTTGTTGATTAGCTGTCTCGACTGTTCTAGCTAAAGTTGCGATCGCCGGAGATTCAAATAAACTTCGCAGAGGCAATTCTATCTTAAATGCTTTGCGTGTCAAAGAAATCACCTGAGTGGCAAGTAATGAATGTCCTCCCAAATTAAAGAAGTTGTCGTAAATCCCAACTTGCTCCAACCCCAAAACATCCCTCCAGATACCTGCCAAAATTTCTTCAGTGGGAGTCCGGGGTGCAACAAAAGTTTGAGCTAATTCTGGTCGGCTGGTTGTCGGTTCGCTTAAAGCGCGACGGTTGACTTTACCATTGGGTGTCAGGGGGAATGACTCCATCTGTACAAAAGCCGATGGAATCATGTAGTCTGGCAACTGGTCTTGAAGAAAATTACGCAACTGTTCGACGGTGATTGTCTGTCCTTGAATTGGTACGAAGTAAGCGACTAAATATTTTTCCCTGGCACTTTTCCCAAACACCTTAGCGACTGCTTGGTTAATTTGGGGATGTTTGCTCAAGACTGCTTCAACTTCGCCAAGTTCAACCCGAAAACCCCGGACTTTTACTAAATCGTCTATCCGTCCCAAAAATTCAATGTTGCCATCACTTAGGTAGCGTGCCAAATCCCCAGTTTTATATAGTCGTGAGTCAGTATCCTGATTAAAAGGATTTGGGACAAATTTTTGCTCTGTCAAATCTGGGCGGTTGAGGTAGCCACGAGCCAAGCCATCACCGCTAACGTAGAGTTCCCCAGGAACACCGATTGGGACAGGTTGAAAATTGCGATCTAACAGGTAAACTTGCACGTTTACGGCAGGCTTACCAATTGGTGGATAAATTGGCCATTCTTCTGGTTTGTCGCTAAAAGTATAAGCCGTGACTAAATCTGCTTCCGTGGGGCCGTAGAAATTATAGAGTCTACAATTCTCCAAACGCTTAAATAGCCTAATCATTGGTTGCGTAATCTGGAGTTGTTCGCCACAGGCGATCACTTCTCTAATGTTCTTAAATAGCTGTTCTTCTTCTCCGTATATTTCTGCTAATTGTTGCCATAAAGTGACAGGAAGGAACACTTTAGCAATTGCTTCTTTAGCAAGTAACTCAATTAATTTATCTAAATCCTTGCGATCTTCCTCAGGAATCATATACAGCGTGCCACCCAAACCCCACGCCGCAAACATTTCGTGATAGCTAACATCAAAGCTTAGGGAGGCAAATTGAAGAACACCCACACCTGTTACCATCTTCGCCTGATGGTGTTCTATTAAATTAGTGAGCGATCGATGAGGAACAAGAGTACCTTTAGGAGTTCCTGTAGACCCAGAAGTGTAGATTATATACGCTAAATTATGCGCCTCTGCATATATCTGAGGATTTATATCAGATTCCTTGGCTATTTCATCCCATCCCTTATCTAACAAAATCACTTTGGGACTAGAATTTGATGGCGCGTCTGAATCCCTCATCAACTTCTCCCAGTCCCCAGTTCCTAATCCCCAATCCCCAGTCCCCTTTAAACGTGTTTGAGTTAAGATGACCGCTGCTTGAGAATCGCTGAGCATAAATGCTAAACGCTCTGGGGGATAGGTAGGGTCAAGGGGAACACAAGCGCCCCCAGCTTTGAGGATTCCTAATATGGCAACTGCCGCCTCTAGAGAGCGTTCCAGACAAAACCCCACAGGTACATCTGGTTTGACGCCCAAATGTTGCAGATGGTGCGCTAATTTATTGGCACGTTGGTTTAACTCTAAATAGGTCAATTGTTGGTTGTCATACACCACCGCTACAGATTCGGGTGTTTTTTCAACTTGCTGCTCAAATAATTGATGGATGCAATAATTTATGGGATGGACTGCTTGGGTAGCATTCCACTCTACTAGCAGTAAATCTTGCTCTGCTTGTGTGAGTAGTGGTAGTTCCCCCGCACTGCGATGAGGTAACTCAACAATTCCCTGCAACAACGTGAGTAAATGACCAATCATGCGGTCAATGGTATCTGCGTCAAAGCGTTGGCGTAGCCCGCCGCAGGCATCGCGATCGTAGTTGATTTTGATTACCAGTTCTTCACCGGGAATCGCAACTACCGTTAAGGGATAATTTGTTTCTCCGATGGCTTGGCGATCGCTTATTCTCAAATTCCCCGGAAGTGCTTGCAGCGTGGCGTTTACAGGATAGTTCTCAAACACAACAATGCTTTCAAACAAAGGTTTATTCCGAGGAATCTCACTCACGCTTTGAATATCTACCAGTGAGCTGTATGCATACTGTTCCCGTTCTATATGCTCTTGTTGCAATTGCACCAGCCAAGGCAATAAATCGGTTGTTTCAGGGATTTTTACCCGTACAGGTAGGGTATTAATAAACAACCCCACCATCGACTCTACACCAGATAAGTTATGAGGACGACCAGACACCGTAGCCCCAAATACCACATCAGACTCACCACTGTAGCGACTCAGTAACAATGCCCAAGCTGCCTGCACCAAGGTAGAAACGGTGAGATGATGTTGTTGGGCAAAAGATTTTAAGGTAGCAGTTGCCTCGGCTGATAGATGTTGATGTCGAATATAACTAGTTTGCTGCTGGTGAGAAATTTGCCCTAATGCTTGTTCTACAACCAAAGGGGTAGGAGCAGTAAAACCCTCAAGAGTTCGCCGCCAAAATTCCTCTGCACTAGATAAATCTTGCTGCTGTAACCAATTAATGTAGTCTCGGTAAGAGCGAGATGGAGCTAAATATAACTGTTGATTGTTATTTATAGAATCGTAAAAAGCAAAGATTTCTTTGAAGAGAATTGGCCAACTCCAACCATCAAGCAATATATGATGAAAGCTCCAGACAAAATGATAAGTTTCGTCTGCTAACCGAAATAAAACAAACCGCATCAAGGGAGCTTTATCAACTTCAAAACTTTGCTCTTTATCTGTGTTTAAGAAGGAATCAATTTGCGATCGCTGCTCATTGACCGAGAGCGATCGCAAGTCCTTGTTAATCCAAGGTAAATTAACCTGTTTACGCACTACTTGAACTGGCTGTTTGCGGTTTTTCCATACAAAAAGAGTCCGTAAAGCCGAATGTCTTTGCACTACTTGTTGCCAAGCTTGCTCAAACGCGCTCTGGTTTAGATTGCCATGAAGAGTAAAGCGAAACTGCTCGAAGTATATTCTTGATTCTGGCTGGTAGAGAGTATGAAATAGCATCCCCTGCTGCATTGGCGAAAGGGGATAGATGGCTTCAATATCTTTAGTTTTATTTTGATTTTGTATAACTACCATTGTTATGTTTTTTGTAATATATGTTTTTTAAATTAATCGCCAAGACGTAGAGAGAAGTTGCGTGCGCGGGTTCCTCGCATTGAGCAAACTTCGGGAGAGCGCAGAGGAAAAAATGTATAATACTGAAAAATTTTATTAAAAAGCTGCTGTAGACAATCCGCCATCTACTGGAATAGTTACACCAGTGATATAACTAGCGCATTCTGAACTGAGAAAAGCAACTAAATTTGCAACCTCATCAGAAAAACCCCGACGACCTATAGGAATAGTGTTATCTATCCCTGCTGCGATCGCATCAATATTTCGGTCTTCTTTTTGGGCAAATACTTCTAGATATTCTCTATGTCTTGGTGTATCAATAATCCCAGGATTGACACAGTTAACTAACACATTCCACTTTGCAACTTGCGTAGCTACAGATTTGGTAAAGTTGATTAATGCTGCATTTGCCACTCCTGATTTAATTAAACGAGGAGAAGGTTCTTTCCCGGATGTGCCAATAATATTGACAATTCGTCCCCATTGCTGATTTTTCATAGTAGGTAAAACCAGATTCGTCATGCGGATATAGCCCATTAGTTTACCTTCAAAGACAGTTTCCCAATCTCCATCAGATAGTTTTTCTACGGCAACGCTAGAAAATTTTGCCCCCTCAGAATTATTTACTAAAATATCAATTTTTCCAAATTGATTGAGAGCTTCTTGTACTAATTTTTCAGAGTCAGTTGCCTTTTGAACATCAGCCAAGCAGGTGATAATTTTTGCTGAGGAATTTACCAGACTTTGATAAGCTTGTTTTAATCGATCTGCATTTCTCCCACAAATTATTAAATTACAGCCTTCGGCTACCAGTTTCTCGGATATTGCATAACCAATGCCAGCAGTCGCTCCTGTCACTAAAGCTACTTTCCCTGTTAGTCCTAAATCCATATTGATAGTCCTCTAGGTTGCAGTTAGCGATCGCGCAGTTATTTCACTAAAAGAAGCATCTTGATAAGATAAATGAGAACAACGCGGAATCAAAATTTTCACCAAAGATACTACTTCATTAGAGGAATTATATCCTCCACAAAATACATCAGCCGGAGCATAATAAATACTACCATATTCTAGTTGCTGCTGTTCTTTTCCCACAGACATTATCAACTGACCATTTAGAATTATTCCCATTTGTTCGCTAGCAGATTGGTGCATTGGAATTATTCCTCCTGGCGGAATTTCAATAATCGCAATCTCAAACCAAGAAGCAACTATAGATTTGCATAAAGAGCCAGTAAGTTTATCTTTTATAGACGATACTTTGATAAATACTTCATCAGTTTTTTCCGATGTTAAGGAATTTACAATACGTTTTACATCAAACACTAGTGCTGTTTCCGAAAAAATATTAACAGAACCGTGAGGAACATAAGCATTAGCAATATAGGCTTGTTGCAGCGGTTCAATAATTTTTTTAGTTCCGTTGACGTTCATTTCTAAACGACCAGAAATTATCATCCCCATCTGACTTTCTAAATGCTCATGTAGTGCAAAATTAGCTCCAGGAGCAAGATATACTAATTGCACAAGCGTGTCTTGACATTCAAATGCGATTAACTCTACATCGGAATTAATTTTTGTGTTTTTGGGAACTGGAAAAAATTTAGACATGACTTTCTGCTATTTTTTTATAAAAAATTGACCAACTCATAGGAATTTTTCCATAAGTAGAAATAAATTCTAAATCATAAGCATCAACAGCATTTTTATTGGTAATAGCTAAATTAGCTAAACCCTGCTGTACTTGAATTGCTGCATCACTAGTAGAAAGAGACAGATCAACCTGAATTTCTGATTGGTCTTGGGAGTCTGGTAAGAGTCTCGACAACAAAGGTAAGGGTGCAGGATGGGTGACAAGTCTAGCTCCTTTGAAAACTACCTCTGTATTTTTCTTCTTCGCCAATCCATAAACTGGAGTTGGATAGATAAAAATGAAGCCTAAATCAAAACTTGGCTCCATATAAAACTCATTAATTAGCTGATAAGCATGAGGAACTAGAGCCAAATCTACCTTGTCTTGTAGCAAAGCTTCTTTGACATCTGGAAAGCTATCAAATAATTGAATTTTTCCAGTCAATTTTTCTGACTCTAATTGTTGAACTATATAACTCGAAGCATAGTCACTACTAGTGCCACTAGGCCCTAATGTGCCTATAGTCAAAGTGTTTGCAGGAGGAATAGGAGGTCGAAATTCAATCGAAAACTTCAGCATAGTTTTAACCAAGGTCGTATAGTAGAAAAAATCAAGTTAAAATTAGTAATTTTTAAATATTTTCTGCGCCAAATATTAATTTGCGATCTATATATTGAGACTTACTCTGACTCAAAATTAATGCAGTTAGCACCAGAACCGTGCCAATAAAACCGCGTACTCCAAACTTCTCGCCGAGTAGCCAGAAGGAAAAAACGGACGTGAGTACCGGATCGAGAGTACACAATAGTGCAGCTTCCGTTGCTGAAATCCATTGCTGACCTATTGTTTCTAGCCAGATGGTAGCAGCAGTCCCTATCAGACCGAGGTAAAGGATAATGCCATAGTTATTGCTTAGAGTCTCAAATTGTCCGACCATCTGTGGCGCTGCCCAGACGGCGCTTAACACTGCTACAATCCACAGTTGGATGGCAGTTAGGGATAGAGTTGAGTGGCGTTGTGCTGTTCCCTGAAGTACCAGCATATAAACCCCGTAAATGAAGGTTTCACCAAACAACAACAAGTCACCTATGCCTAGAGAGCCGTTTTCCCAACACATAATGCCGATACCTGTAAGAGCAACTCCGGCGGCGAGTACAGTCTTAATAAGCAAGGGCTGACCTAATAACGCTCCCAACAGGGGTACAATGATCACATTCAGGCTAAAAATGAATCCTCCCCGGTTGGCATTGGCGGTTTCTAGCCCGATCGCTTGGAAGGCGAAGCAAGCGAAAAGTAAAAGTCCTAAAATGGCCCCATCGCGTAATATTTGAGCGTTTAGAGAGCGTAAATACGGGGTAAATATCGCTGCTGCAACGCTGAAACGGCTAGCGGTAAGTACAGCTGGCGAAAAGCTAGTGACTGCATCTTTAGTAAGTGGGAAGGTCGTCGCCCATATTAAACTGACGATCGCGATCGCAATTATGCCCTGAATGTGGAGGGCGTTTTGCGTGGGTTGATTGCAGTCATCTAGTTTCATGTTATGAGTACCTAAACAGAATTAATTACACACCTTTGCCTGTTCCTTTTGACAAGAGTAGTCATAATGGTTTCCTCTGGAGACTGGTTATTGGTAGCTTGGCGCGGATAGCTTCCTGAAACTTGGCAACATCAAACTCGGCAATACTAAATACTCCGATTTTCTCGAACAGCCGCGATGAAACACTGTCTTGACAGATATAGTTAACGCGAATGTCTTCATGTAACGATTCCAAAAGAAGTTGGATGTTCGCTATGCGTGCCTCTTCAATAGCTTTAGTATTGGTGTCGTGGGGGTTGAGGATATGCCCGTAACTGCGAACATGAAAACGGCACTCTCTTGGCCCAGCGGGAACTAACGAAAAAGTTTGGACGTGTTCAGGAAATACGCTCAAAGAAAAAGGCATGGGGATTTCTTCTTGCGCCGACATTGAGCAGAAGGCTGAGTAACACAGCGTTTCTGGCAGAGAATCGTTTTCAACAGCAAAATCTTGTAATTCCTGCTCACGTTCCCAAGAATGTCGAGCGATCGCTTTGGCGCAATCATAATATTGTCGCTCGATTGGAGTTAAGCTGGGTGAAGCCGGATCACGCATGGGAATAATCATGCCGTTGATGCCTTCACAATCACTCGACACTCCAAACCGACGGGTTAACCCTTTGTGCATCATAGGAAAGTGGTAATCTTCTAAGAAGTTTTCCCACAGCAGTTTGTAATCCACCTCCACATTAATGTCATACTGACCGACTCCACCAATGGGTTGCATATTTTCCAGTTGGTAGGGTTCTAATAAACCGGGTAGATACCAACTTTGGGCTAATCTTGAGCCTTCCCAAGTAAAGCGAATGAAAATAAATCCATAGAAAATGTCAATGTCAATGGGTTCTAAACCGTAGTTGGGTAAACCAAATTTCGGATAGCTCCCCCGTTCTTTGGTATTCTGAAGTTTGCCAGCAAAAAATTCACCGCTTGCAGTCCGAATAACGTAGGCTCGTTCGCCGACAATATCCAGCCAAGTGAAGTTACCCGGTTGCGGAACTTCGTTGATATGGCAAACAAATTGCCAGGTTGGTTTGATTAAATGCTCAACTTCAAGAGCAAACAATGCTGCATCGCCATAAATCCAGATTGGCAATGCTTGTCTTCTTTCATTCGATGCAGAATCTTCTATAGTGTTAGGCTCGTTGGGATACTCTATAGACTTACCAATAAACTGCTTTTGCTCGTCGTCACAGCTATAAACTCGTTGAAGCACTTCATCCAATTCTGAAATTGACCCATCACTATCGACGGTCAGGATAGCTTGTTTGAGTTCCCCAATCAGAGACTTCAACATCAATTGACGACTATGGCTTGTTCGTTCTTGGGTAATGTCTGCAATTAGCTGTTTTACTTCTGCTTCTAAATAACCAATTCTCAACCAAAGGCGGATTTGTTCTGGAAGTGTAGCGGTTTCCCCGTCTGCATAACCTGGACTCACAGAATTGAGCAGATTGGTAATTTCTACTCCGATATTTTGATGATTTTGATTGCTTTCAAGTTGTAATTCTTGCTTAAAATAACTACTTTCTGAAAGCCTCCTTTCTCCGTGTCCTTCTCTACGAGACGCTACGCGAATGCGTCCTCGGCGGTTCGTTTTTCCGTTACTGCTGCATAAGTCTTGTTCTAAAAGCTTGGCAAAAACCCCTTGATTTTCATCAATCTTGACCTCAAACTCCTGCAAACTGTAATTTTTCAGGTCAAAGTCAGCACCAAACTCTCCTCTATTTGCCCCTGGTGCATTCTTGCAATGACCATCTATACCAAAAGCCCATCCATGATAAGGACAAAGAGCCGTTTTATCTACACCTACACAACCGTGACCTTCAAAAACTGGTGCTTGGCGATGAGTGCAGACATTAAGGAAAACGCGAATCGTTCCGTCTGCTTGGCGTACAGCTACCAAAGGTTCCTGAAAAATTTGAACAGTAACAAAATCTCCAGGCTTAGAAATTTCTGCCGCGTGACAAATAAAATACCAATTTTTCTCTAATTCCGATGGTTCAACAAAAATTGAACGAATAATTTTAGCAGTAAAGTAGTTATAAACAATTTTGATATCGACTTCTGTATTATTGTGCTTGTTATATTCAACAATTGCATCTACTAGATATTTATATACTATTTCAATAGCAGAGTTGCCCTTTGCTGATAATAAAGTAGTGACAAAACTATTCCATGCTAGTTCATCATTATTTGCAAAATTAGTACCCGCAGTAGCAAGGGAATATTGGTGGTGTCCAACTTCTAAAAAAAGTTTACATAGTTCCTTTTCTTTTACTAAAGCCATTTTATTTTTTTCCTAATTTTAATCATATTCGTGAATGATTGTTGTGAAATTGTGGCAACAATAGGGAATTTATATACCCTAATTTTTCTAACTTATTTAAAATTTTATTTGCACTTTGGGCAACACTTTCTTGATTAGTTTTGCATTCAATATCAGGTTCAAGAGGTATTTCGTATAAATCATCAATTCCAGTGAAATTCTTGATTTCACCAGATCTAGCTTTTTTATACAAACCTTTAACATCTCGCTGTTCACAAACTTCTAATGGTGCATTGACGTACACTTCAATAAAATCTCCAATCCGTTCTTTAACTTCTTCTCGGATTGCTCGATATGGCGAGATCACTGAAACCAGTACAATGACATTATTTCTAGTTAGCAGTTGAGCTACAAAGCCAATTCGCCGAATATTTTCGTCTCGATCCTCCTTGCTGAAAGTTAATCCCTTACTTAAGTTTTGGCGAACTACATCGCCGTCAAGTACTTCAATTTTATATCCCGTGCGTCGCAGTTCTGTCTCCAAAAATCGGCAGATTGTGGTTTTTCCAGCACCGCTCAAACCAGTTAACCATATTGTTACACCACGTTGTTTTTCCAGCATGCTACCCCTACGCTTTTACTAAATTGCTGGTCTACAAAAGTTGATTTTGATTTTTAATTTTCCTTTTTTTTACAGAGTATACATCAATTTACTAATAACCAATAGCTTCAATAAATAAACAATTAGCAATTGGTTATTAGTTCTTGTCAATACTTACATATTAATCTTCAAGTATCGGTTCAGGGATAACTGGTACTGGATGATCGAGACGATAGGCATTCCAAGGTTTGATGAAAGATTCTCTTTTTATTCCTGAAAATCTTCCTATTTGTTTATGAAATAGACTTTCATAAAAATCTAACTCTTTCTTTAAGAAATAAGGAGCTTTTTCTCCATAAACTTTCACAAACATTCTGTAAGTATTATAATGTTTAGCTTCTACATCTTCAGAATAAAACATCAAATCATCTTCAATGTCATTTAAAACTTCTAGAGGCCACATCAATCTTAACTCTTCATTTAACTCCTCTTCTGAGTAATTTAGACCTAACATTTTGAGCAAAGTACAGTGTAACACTCGATAGTCTGAAGAACGTAACTCAGCAGCTTTTTTAATCATTCCATGAGTAACATGAGATGTGGCTAATATCTGAGTTTCTAATTCAAAATACTCTCCCAGCTTTTGCATGTAAAATTCAACTTGGCAATGCTTGAGATTATACTCTTCTAAAACAGCCAATATCATTTCTTGCTTAGAATGCCAAGGAGAAGTGTGCAGTTTTTCATAACCCTCACTTTGAATTTTTTCAACTTCATCATCAGTTTGATAAACCAGAGCTTCAATAAAACCTAAGATGGGATAAAACCGAAAGAAGTCATTAATTGAGAGGTTATAAATTGGAAAATAATAAAGTACAAATTCTCTCAATACTCTGCTAGACCGACGCATACTCTGATAGGAAATGCAAGAAATTTTGGAAGCCAGTTTATTAACCAAAACCCCTGTATCACGTGCGGTTGTGAGTGTAGCTTTCGAGATTGTCATAAATAATGAATAAGGTTGGTGTGGAATAATTAAAACAATGGATATGAGAACAAATCTTCTATTGATAGAGATGAATTGCGAGCGACTTCATTCAATTTCTGCTAGCAGTTCGTCCAACGCTTCTTGGCTTAAACCAACTTCAGGGAAATCTGAAGGGGTATAGCCTCCTGCTTTTGGAGATAAGCAGTGGTCAATAATAGCTTCTAAGACTTTCACATAGTTGTTAGCTAAGTTTTCTACAGTAGCTTGATGATGGAAAGCTTTGCTATATTTCCACTCCAGTTGCAATCTGCCTTCAATGATTAATACATTCACATTCAACAAATGGCGGCGCTGTCCTCTGGGACTGTGAATAGAACCGCTGGACTCTTGAGCATATTTCCAACCAAGGGGTGCTAGGTGCGTTTGGTCGAATTGACCCAAGTAATTAAAGCTGACTTGAGCTTGAGGGAGCAACCCAAGTTGCTTGTGTATAGTTGCATCCATGCTCAGATACCGCAGGATGCCATAGCCAATACCTCGGTTGGGGATGCGTCGCAGTTGCTCCTTGACCGACTTGAGAGCTTCCCCAAGATGGTGAAGACCTCCAAGTTTTAAGTGAACGGGAAATAAACTGGTAAACCAGCCTATTGTGCGGGACAAGTCTACATCTTCAAACAAGTCCTCTCGTCCGTGACCTTCTAATTCAATCAGTAGGGAATCATAGCCTGTCCATCCAGCAAAACTTTGTACTAATGCGGTCAATAGCACATCATTAATTTGGGTGTTGTAGGCAACCGGGACATCCTGTAACAGGGCGCGAGTCTGTTCTACACTCAGGGATACAGAAACAATGCAACTTGAGCCGACAGTGTTTTGTGACGCCGCAGCAGGAAAATCCAACGGTAAAGGAGCAACTGCAAACTTCTTTGAGTGCAGCCAGTAGTCTAGCTCTGAGTGGAGTTCTTGAGTAACTGCATAATCCTGCAATCGGATTGCCCAATCCTTAAAGGAAGTCGTTTTTGCAGGGAGTTGAATGTTATTCCCACTATCTAATTGTTTGTATGCCGCAGATAAATCTTCTAGCAAAATCCGCCAGGAAATCCCATCGACAGCCAAATGATGGATGATAATGAGCAAACGTCCAGGGGAAGATTTGCCTAAGTTAAATAGAACGACCCCCAGTAGCGGCCCATCTGCTAAATTTAGCGATCGCTGTATTTCATCTGCCTTTAACTCAATTGCTTTTGATTGTTCTGCTTGAGTCAGGTTGGATAAATCAGCGATAGCTAACGATACTTGATCGCACACATCACTGTTGTACTGTTGCCATTGCGCTGCTTGCTGTACAAACCGTAGCCGTAAAGCATCGTGATGGGACAGTAATTTTTGTAATGCCTGCTCTAGTAATTCCGGTCTTATATTTGGCGGAACTTCTAGCAGGACAGATTGATTAAAGTGATGGGGTTCGGGTAAATTTCGCTCAAAGAACCAATGCTGAATAGGTGTTAGGGGAACAATGCCCTTAACTAAGCCTTGTTCCGCCTCCTTGGAGGTAGCGATCGCAGCTACAGCAGCTAACTCAGCAATGGTTTGATGCTGAAATAGCTGTTTTGGAGTTAGTTTTAATCCAGCTTGATTGGCTCTGGCGATGATTTGGATTCCAATAATGGAATCGCCACCCAATTCAAAAAAGTTGTCGTGAATACAAACTTGTTTTAATCGTAAAACATCCTGCCAAATTTTTACCAAAAACTTTTCAGCATGGGTGCGGGGAGAGACAAAGCTAGTTGACTCATTGAACTCTAACTCTGGTACTGGTAAGGCACGGCGATCTACTTTGCCATTGGGCGTAATCGGAAAAGCTTCTAGAACCGTGAAGGATGTAGGAACCATATAGTCAGGAAGCTTTTCTTTGAGGAGCGATCGCAACTCGTTACTGCTAGGCTGTTTTTCTTCTGGAACAACGTAAGCTGCCAAACTTTTAATACCAGGCTTATCTTCCCTAGCAATGACAATCGCATCTCCTACCTGGGGATGTTGAGTCAGAACAACCTCAATTTCTGCAAGTTCAATGCGGAAGCCACGGATTTTAACTTGGTTGTCAATGCGACCAAGAAACTCAATATTTCCATCAGTTAAGTAACGCGCTAAGTCGCCTGTTTTGTATAGCTTTCGTTGAAAGTACTGAGAGACGCGATTAATCGCATCTGTACAAGAGAGTGAGGAGTGCTGAGTAAGAAGTTCTTCCCCTGCTCGCTGCCCCCTTCCTCTTCCGAAGGGATTAGAGATGAATTTCTCTTGTGTCAACTCTGGGCGGTTAAGATAACCTCTGGCTAAACCATCACCACCAATACATAATTCACCAGGAACGCCAATTGGTACAGGTTGGAGATGACGATCCAGAATATAAATTTGGGTATTAGCAATTGGTTGCCCAATTGGCAAATTTGTTGCGCCTTCTGGTACTTCCTCGACTAAATACCAGGAAGAGAAAGTAGTATTTTCTGTTGGGCCATAAACGTGCAGCAGTCGCTTGGGAGGCTGATTTTGCAATAATGTTCTTACGCAGTTTGGTTCAACCGCCTCTCCACCAAATAGAACGGTTTCTAGAGTTTTAAAGATTCCTGGTACTTGACTTACCAACTGGTTGAATAAAGCTGTTGTGACAAACAAAAAGTCAATCTGCTGGTGTTGCAGTTGTATAGCGAGTTGTGGCGGCGATAGCAGGACTTCTTTACTAATACCTACTAGCCTCGCTCCATTAAGCAAAGCTCCCCAAATTTCAAAGGTAGCAGCATCAAAAGCTGCATTCGAGGCTTGAGCAACTCGGTGATTAGCTGTTAACTTCACGTAGTTAGTATTACAAACTAACCGATTCACAGCTTGATGAGTAACGGTTATACCTTTCGGCTTTCCTGTAGAACCAGAGGTATAAATTACATAAGCTAGGTGATGATTGAATGCCTCACTGGTGGGGTTTTGCTGGCTATATTTACTAATTATCTCCTGCCAGTCAGTATCTAAAAATACGACTGGAGCGTTGGTTTTCGGTATTTGCGCTCCTAACTGTTCTTGAGTTAGCAATATTGATACCTGAGAATCATTCAGCATATAAGCCAAGCGTTCTTCAGGATAGCTGGAGTCTAGAGGAACGTAAGCACCACCAGCTTTGAGAATTGCCAGCATTCCGATAATCATCTGTGGCGATCGCTCGACGCAAATCCCCACTAATACTTCTGTCCCAACTCCCAAGCTTTGCAGATAATGCGCTAATTGATTGGCGCGATCGTTCAACTCTCGATATGTCAGAGACTCGTCTTCATACACCACAGCGATCGCATCAGGTGTCTGTTCTACCTGTTCCTCAAAAACTTGATGGATACACTTCGTATCGGGATATGGTATGTGAGTATCATTCCATTCCACTAACAATTGATGGCGATCGCGCTCAGTTAGTAATGGCAATGTACCTACTGATTCTTGAGGATTCGCCACAATTCCCGCTAATAATGTCTGGAAATGACCGCTCATGCGAGCGATTCTGTCTTCATCAAAAAGGTCGGTGTTATATTGCCAAAACCCTTGCAGTGAGTTTCCTTGGTCTGTATTTGTTTCCCACATTTGTAATGTGAGGTCAAACTTGGCGTTGACGTTATCTAGATGTAGAGGTGCAATAGCTAATTCCGGCGTTTCTAATTGCTCTATTGGAGCATTCTGCAATGCAAACATCACCTGAAATAGAGGACTGTGGCTGAGACTGCGCTCTATTTGCAAAGCTTCGACAATCTGCTCAAAAGGTACGTCTTGGTTCGCATAGGCATCCATGCAAGCAGAACGAACTTGCATTAGTAGCTTCGAGAAACTAGGATTACCTTCTAGTCGAGTTCGCATCACCAAGGTATTGACAAAAAAGCCAATTAACCCTTCTAAATCTTGATGATTGCGGCTAGCGATCGGTGTTCCTAGCAGAATATCTGACCGATCGCTGTAACGGAACAGTAGAGTTGCATAAGCCGCCATCAAGGTCATAAATAGCGTGGTTCCTGACTTGTGGCTGAGTTCTTTCAGCGATGCTGTCAGTTTTGCATCTAGCTGGAAGGAAAAACACCAACCTCGGAAAGTTTGCACAGAAGGACGAGGCCTATCTGTAGGTAGTTCTAAAAGAGGTGGTGCGTTTGCTAATTGTTGCTTCCAGTAATTGATTGAGGTTTCTAGTGCTTTTCCTTGCAACCATTGGCGTTGCCAAATCGTAAAATCTGCGTATTGAATCGGCAACTCTGGAAGGGGAGAAGGTTCGCCAATCAAAAAGCCTCGATACAAACTCGACAATTCTTTGATGAATACCCCCATTGACCAACCATCACCAATGATGTGGTGCATAGTCAATAACAAAGCATAAGACTCTGACTTGAGTTGCACTAAAGTGACTCGCAGCAACAGTCCTTTAGTGAGGTCAAAGGGTTGTAATTGATCCTGGGTTGCTAAAAGTTGCAATTGTTCTGACTGTTGCTGTCCTGACAATCCTTGCAAGTCTACAACCGAGAGTTTCATCGTTGCGTGAGGAGCAATTACTTGTACAGGCGTTCCCTCCACTGCACTAAAAGTGGTGCGTAAAACTTCGTGACGGCGGATAATCTCATTGAGACTGCGTTCTAAAACTTCTATATCCAAACGCCCGTTAAGACGAACAGCCTTAAACATGTTGTAAAAAGGACTGTCCGGCTCCAATTGCGCCAAAACCCATAACCTTTGCTGGGCGAAAGAAACAGGAAAAGTCTGAGATTCTGTTTGATGTCCCCGCCTAATTTTCGGAATAACACCGTTATTTCTTTGATTATCTGTTCCCTGTTCCCTTTTATTTCTTTGATATCCTAACGACTCTGCTAACCGCCAAGTTACATCGCCTAAAAAGTCGCTGTTATAATACTGCTTCCAACTATCTGCGGTGCTAGCATTGATGCTCTGATGTTCGTGAAATTTCACATCCCCTACCATTCTCGACTGGGCATAGATCCCATCAGTCATACGCTGCTTTTTCTCTTTGTAAGGTTGCAGCATATCAGGATGGAATTCTAGCCCTAAAAATTGGCATAAGCCCTCAATACTATTTTGCGGCTGGCTAACTATGTCTTCAAATTTGAGTTGATATTGGCGGTGTTGAGGAACTTGTTGCAAGAATTCTAGAATATTTTGATGGCTAATCAACCAAACGAGTTCAGCAAGTTCTCGCCTATTGAAAGGATGTTGATAGGGAAATGTTTGCTCTACTCTGGCTTCTTCATAAGAGCGCATCGTTGCATAAGGATGACGCACAAGGTGGATGTAGAGCGGGTTTTGAAAGTTTGTTTCCGCTCGTTTGAGGGTTTCTAAATCTATGGAGTAGGAGGGGGTTTTGTCTACCAAGATTCTATTGCCCAGCCATTGCTGTATGAGTTGATAGAATTGTTTGGTGGTGAGATTTTTCGCCTCCAATTCTTCCATTAGTGCGATCGCTTCTTCTGGACTGCACCCTTTAATTTGCATAATTGTGCGAATCGTCCCTTCCATCCAAAAGCTGTAACGTCCAGAAAATGCTGCTTTGCGTTCCCCAAGAGTATTAAACGTCAGCAGTTCCAATTCTGGAGGCGCGAACAACTGCGGATTTCCTCCTAGAATGACGCGGAGTAAGGTAGAACCGCTACGATGAGGCGAGAGGATAAAGATAGCTGGCGGATTTTTGATTGCGTCGTCATCTATTGGGGGAGCAATGGAGGGAATAAGCGATCGCATTTGCAAAACTTTAGCTTCATCGATTCGCTCTTGTGGTGTATCAATAATTGAAGTTATTTCTTTACCAAACAGTTTTGCTGCTGCTTGTGGATAGTTTTCTTCTATGTAAGCTGCTAGTCGTGCAACTGTCTTAGTATCGAATAAAACAACAAAGTGAACAATCTCGTTTAATTGCGCTTGCAGTTTATTAATCAGAATCGCACCCCGAATCGAATCGCCACCTAGTTCAAAGAAGTTATCATTAATACCTACTCTGTCAAGTTTGAGGACTTCTACAAATAGATGTGCGATCGCCTTCTCTAGAGGAGTGCGAGGAGCAACAAATTCTATATTTAACTGAGGACGTTGGCGCTGTTGTCGGGATGTAATCTCTTTGAGAATGAGTTCGGGACTATATATCTGAGCGATGCGTTCAAAGAAGTCTGCGGGAGAGGTTATTTTTGGATTTATCTCACGCAGAGGCGCAGAGACGCGGAGAGGATGAGGAGATTTCGCTTCTTGATCGGGTTTATTAACTACTGTATTTGCATCGGATACAAGTACTAAAATAATTTCAGATGCGGTTTGAGATGGGAACTGGAATAACCAACTACCATCTTTGTCCTGCTGAAATTGTCTATCAATACTAGTCAGGAAATCCCTAGCTGGTTGATTCTTGTTTGTAGGTACATAAGAAACTTGGACTTGTCCTAATCCTCTTTCTTGAGCGAGGGTTCCCAAATAAGCAAGCATTTTATGCTCGACACCACGACCAAGTACCCGACAACTAAGCAAAAATGTGTCTACAAATAGGGCATTTTCTTGAGCTGCAAACAAGAGTAGACCTACTAAGCCATAATCTCCAAAGCGGTCTTTTACCTTGACCACTCGACACTCTAATTTTCCTGAATTACAAAGTTGTTGAATTTCAGCCTCAGAGCGGCGGATTGTTGTGAAGTTAAACTGATTGGTGCGTTGGGTAAGTTGAGCAACCCGCGAAAGTTGCTCGTTTTGCATGGGGGAAATCTCAATTTCTAAGTTCAGTTGAGCGAGGAAATCAGTAAAGGATAGAGAATCCTGTTGCAAACGCTGGCGCTGGACATTTTGTTGATAGAGATTAGTTCTTTGTTGGTCTTCTTGAGTAGTTTGGAGTTGGTCGAAAGCCCAAATATGCTCTAAAAATTGAGGGATACGAGCGCATTCTTGCGGAAGTTGCAGGGTCAGGACTTCTGGACAGTTTGCTCTAACTTCAGCACACTCAACGGGATTGTCATCAATGAAAATGAAACTATCTAAACTCAGTTGCAGTTCGGTAGCTAAAGACTTCAGATTCTCGGATTTCGATTGCCAGTTTATGCGCCAATTGACGAGATGATGCCGACCCATCAACATATCTGGATGTTGATCAAGGACTGCAAATACATCCTCTTCTTGATTCTTACTACACAAACAAATCAACTTTCCTGCTGCTTGCTGCCTGATGACAAATTCTTGTAGCGATCGATAAGCTGGCTCAATTTTTACTCCAGCAACTCCATCCTCACCACAAATACCACTCCATAAGGTATGGTCGCAGTCAAGGGCAATTACCTTGTAGGGATAGCTCTTTAAAGCAAAGATTTTCCGCGCCAGCATCGTCCCAAGGGCACAGAAAAAGGTTGGTGTGTAGGGAATATGTCCTACTTCGTCTCCATAAGGGTCGTAGTACTCTTCTACTGGATAGGTACTGGTCAATTCTTGATTTTTTATCAGGTACACACCGCTGAGATTATTGAGATCAGCTGCTAACAGTTCTTGCATTCTTGCATGTAAGAGGTTAGACGCTGTATCAGTAGTTGGAGATGGAGGACAAATACAGACCAAGTAGGGAATTTGCGATCGCGTTGTTGCAGTTTTCAAAGCACTGCCAAAATCTCTGATGCTTTGCTCTATTTGATCTGCGTTTTTTCCTAATTGCTGTGCTCCTGGGTTGTAGTTGTGGTTGAGGCGATTAGCGTAGATATTATAGAGTCCTGAACCGTGCAGCAAAGACTCTTCATCGACAATAAATTTAAAGCCTTTTTCTTCAAGTAAGCGCATGACTTGTTTAATCGTACTGCCTTCTTGGTCATGCACCTCCATGACTATTTGTTTAATTAGTGACCAATGATTATCTTTAATTCCTTGAAGAATTGCTAACTCGCTTTTTTCAGCATCTAGTTTTAGTAAATCAATCTTTTCAATCTTATATTCTTCGATAATTTCGGAAAGAGTCCGCAGTTGAGCTTGATACGTTTCTCGCTCTAGTCTATCCTTGAGAAATTCATCAGCTAGGCGCTCTAACGACTCTTCATCTAGAGAATTATCGCGTTGCAGTATGTTAATAATGACTGAGCGAATAGCTTTTTCATCTTGCTCTGTATCAGCGGCAAAACTTGAGAAAACTGAGGAACGAGGATAAAAAGTGAAGGTTTCTTCTCTGGATTCACCACCTAATCCGCAATTAAAAAGATGGGTATTTTGACAGTAGAGCTTGGCGTTAGTTTGTAGTTTGTCAAACGCGTGGGGTGCAGGTTCAAATGCGTAGATAGTGCCTTTTGGGGATTTTTGCTGGGCAAATAAGGTAAATAGACCAATATTTGCTCCGACATCGATTATACAGTCTTCTTCATTAAAGATAATTCCATGCTTTAAATAGACGCGATCGCCAAAAATTTCTTGGTATAGATACTCGGTTTCGTACTGGTTTAGGTGAGCGATTTCCAAGTGATTTGGTAAGGTATGGCGTAAGCGATCGCCAAAAATTTGTGTTTTTAGATCATCGTCAACTGTCAATTGGAGACGATTCTTAGTTCCTTCCCAATCTTCAAACCTAACCAGAACTACATTAACTCCATTTTGATTGTTAGCCAAAAGGCTGGCTGGATTGAGCAGTTCTTGAAATACCTGATTGTAAGGAGCAAACTCTATTGAATAAGGGACTCCTATTTCTTCAAGCCAATACGATAGGGAATCCTCAATTGGTTCGCTTGTAAATGTAGCTGTAATAGTAATATTTTGCTTAGAGATATGTTTAAAAAAATTTTGTGTAGGCATAAAAATTATTTTCAATAATTCCTTTTTTTAGCAGTCTTTTCTGCCAGATAAAATAATCTCAATCAGGTTTGATATAAGGAATCGTACATATATCAATTAAACAACAACTGGGATGTTTACTATGACTGAAATTGGTGTGGCTCCTGATAAAAAAAACTATCGTAACTTTAAACTCTAGTAAGTATTCCTTTATTACTCCAAGTTTTATATTAATCCTCAATCAAATCTTGATATTTCTATAAACTTTTTACTCTTGTTACTATCAATAAATTTTTGCTTAAACATTTTTTGTATCTAAAGTTAATATTTTAAGTCTATATGAATACTAAATCATTTTGAGGAAATAACTTTATTTAATCTAAAATATAAAGTTTTTCCCATCATAATATGAAACTTAATTTTGCTTTTTATACTGAATATATTTTGATCTAAAAATACTATTTTTTTATCTTAATCTATTTAAGCTAGTTTTTAGAAAAGCAAGGTTTTATAAAGCAAAAGTTTAATTATTTGATTAAATCAATTTACTTTATAGCGTTTCTTGGCTAAAGTACAAATTTATCGGTGTTTATCTGTGGTCAATTATTTCTTCTGTATACCTCACTTAAGCGAGAACCGCTATATTAAACTGACATGCTTAACCAAGCTTCCAAATAATCTCAGTTTTATCAAGAAAATGCAATAGTAGATAAGACAATATTAAGTAGACAATTAAGCTATTTAAGGTACTTAAGCTAATAATTAAGTGGACATTTAAGACATTTAAGACACTTAAGCTAATAATTAAGTGGACATTTAAGACATTTAAGACACTTAAGCTAATAATTAAAATATTTAAAATAGTTAATAAATAATAATGACCAATGATTCCTTAATGGTACAGAGCAAGCGGATTTATTCGTGGAATCAATAGAAAACCCAAAATTCCCAGAGCAAGCGGATTGATGCATGGGGTCAATCTAAAATCTAAAATTGTCTAACCTCTATTTTTCAGATATTGTGATAAATATGAGACTAATTATGTTATTATTAGCGATTTTGCAGAATTGTAGATATAGCGATCTGCCTTCTCGACTGCTGCACTAGTAAGGAAGGCAGCAGCAATCGGGTGGCTGTCGGGTTTTATCATATTCGAGATTAGCATTATTGATTTAGAAAACGATTAGAAAAATATAAATATAATTGCATAGTTCCCCTGCTGCTTACCAATGTCTGGGAAGACCTATTTTGTATAGGAGCGATCGCTATGGCAGTTGAAATTGATCAACTTTTAGCCGACTGGAAGAACAAAGTCAAAATTGCTAGTCAAAATCTTCTCGAACTGCAAGAACTGCCAACATATCAACGCCTCTGTGGTAGCCCTGGTTTTCCCGGAGTGCATTTGACGGGAATCACTGCGGCGCGAGTCACCCCAGCGCTGGAGTTAGTAAACAAATTATTTCAATACTTCGATTTGTTAGTACAAACGGTTGATCAAGCAACCAAGCTACGACAACAATTACCACACTTTTTACCAAAAGAGCAGAAAATTGGTTTTTTGATGGTGGGTGAGCAAAAAATAGACGAGATTAAAAAACTTCTAACAGGAGCCTCAATTGAGTTACCTGCTGTACAAACGCCACTGGCACAAAGAGGATTATTGACTGGGGCCCAGAAGGTAAATGCCATTACCCCCGCACTGCTAGTTGAAGTCATGACAGACGCGTTCTCTGTGGCTAGGGACACACTTCTGGCTGTTGAAGCCGCTTGGACAAATCTGGATTTGATACTGACAAATGCAGAAACTCAAATTCGCTCACTGCAACAATTAGCTGAATCGCTGGATCGAGGTTCTCTCAATGAACTTGTTCAAGTTCGTGAGACGATCGCTTCCTTGCGCGATCGCATTGAGCAAGATCCTCTGGGAGTGAGTGAAAATGTAGAGCAGCAAATTCAGCCATTGCTAACACAAGTGAAAGTAGCTTTAGAACAAAAGGCTAAACAGCAGGCTCAAATACGAGATAAATTTGCGATCGCTCACGATTTATTACAGCAATTAGAAGAACTAAATTCAAAATCTATCGCAGCTTTTGCGGAAAGCCAGGAAAAAGTCGTGGATCATTCAATGCTGGCAACTCCATTGACTCAGGTGCAAATCGATGCCCTCAGCCAATGGCTAACAAGATTAGAAACCAAGCTGGCGGAGGGTTTGGTGAATCCGGTTATGGTTGGTTTAGAAAATTTGACTATCAAAACTAGAGAGTACATAGCATTGGAAAAACAAACACATATAGCCAATAGCGCTCCTCTAGAAACTCGTCGAGAGCTACGCGGACGCCTCGATGCCCTCAAAGCCAAGGCACTAGCACGAGGATTAATAGAAGATGTCATCCTAGCTGAACTAGCCGAGAAAGCAAAGCAACTACTCCACACGCGACCAACTCCTCTAGATAAAGCTGCTGAATTAGTATCCAAGTATGAAAAAAGGTTAAATAGCAAATAGTGAGGAGTGTGAAGAGAGGGAGCAGGGGGAGCAGGGGAAGCAGTGGAGTGGAGGAGTAATTCCTCTCTGACGGAGGCAAGCCCCAAGTCAAAGCAGGGGAAGCAGGGGAAGTAGTGGAGTGGAGGAGTGGGGAAATAGTGAATGATTTCTATCTCCCATCTCCCGTCTCCCGTCTCCCGTCTCCTATCTCCTATCTATCTCCCACCTCCCATCTCCCGTCTCCCGTCTCCCATCTCCCACCTCCTGACTAATGACAAAATCGTAGGAATGTCCTAATGGAAGGCTTAACCTGCTCAAGAAATGGATGTACTGGTACTATCGAAGATGATTACTGTAATGTCTGCGGACTTGCAGCGGTTAAAACTCCGTTGGTCAGCCAGAAGCAAAGCACGGCTAACACAAGTAGGAGTTCACCTATTACTACGGGTACTGGTTCGTCGCCACTAACTAAACGTTCCCAAGGTTCGCGGCGTACTAGTAGCACTTCTGCCCGTAGTAGTCGCAAGCAGTTAGGGGCAGGACTCGTTTCTGTGCCGGATCTGCCTTCAACGGAGCCAGAAAAAGCTATTATCCTTGACCCAAAAGTACCGGATAATAAACGCTTCTGCTCGAATTGCAATAACCAACTGCGACGGGAAAAGGGATTTTGCAGTAAGTGCGGACAGAAGTTTTCGTTTATTGCTACCCTCCGTCCTGGCGATTTAGTGGTGGGGCAATATGAAGTTAAAGGAGCGATCGCCTATGGTGGTTTAGGTTGGATCTACTTAGGTTTTGATAAAACTCTGTCTCGTTACGTTGTTCTTAAGGGACTGCTAAATACTGAAGATGCATCTAGCGCAGCCGTCGCCGTTGCAGAAAGGCAATTTCTCGCAGCGGTAAAACACCCCAATATCGTTGGTATCTACAACTTTGTTAACCACGATAGTGAGGGTTTTATTGTGATGGAGTACGTTGGTGGTAAAACTCTGAGGGAAATTCGCAAGAGTCGCGGGCCGTTACCAGTAGCGGAGGCGATCGCTTATATTCACCGCATCCTTAGCGCATTTGCTTATCTGCATTCTTTGGGCTTAGTATACTGCGACTTCAAGCCAGATAACATCATGGTCGAGGGCGGCGACGTAAAGTTAATTGACTTAGGTGGTGTCCGCCGCATTGATGACCCCGATGGTGATATCTACGGCACTATGGGCTACAGCGCTCCCGAAGCAGGTGAAGGCCCTACAGTCGTCTCGGATCTGTTTACCGTTGGTAGAACTTTGGCGGTGTTGCTGACTGATATTCGGGGTTTTAACAAAGAACATCTTTATAAACTGCCTAGTCCCCAAGAAGAACCTCTGTTTTCCCAGCAAGAGTCACTTTATCGGTTCCTGATTAAAGTAACGGCTGAAAACCCTGATGACCGTTTTCAGTCGGCGGATGAAATGGCAGATCAATTGTTAGGTGTGCTGCGGGAAGTGGTGGCTCTCTCAACTAATATCCCCCGTCCATCTACCAGTAACCTATTTGGTGGAGATATGCTGGCTCTAACCAATAGTGGTGATTTTGAACCAATAAAAATTGACTACCAGCAATTGCCTGTACCGATGTTAGACTCTAGCGATCCTGGCTTCAATGCAGTACTCAATGCTAGTGCGATCGCCGATCCAGTCAAGCGGGCTGTTAGTTTAGAGGTTGTTACCAAGCAAGTTGCTAATACCAGTGAAGCATGGTTCCGCTTGGCAAATACTCTCATTGAAATAAATGAATACAGCGATGTAGAGCAAGCTTTAACTACAATCGAAGCCAAAGACCCTTGGGACTGGCGAATATTCTGGTATCGAGGTCGAGCGCTGATGGCACAGGGTAAATCCCAAGAGGCACAGTTAGCATTTGACCAAGTTTATTTTGACCTACCGGGGGAGGTGGCTCCGAAGCTAGCGCTGGGGCTGGCGGCGGAGCAGGCGCAAAATTACCAACTAGCAATTAAAATGTATGACTTAGTATCTCGTACCGATCCCGGTTATGTATCAGCAGCGTTTGGGTTGGCTCGTTGCCTTTGCGCTATGGGCGATCGCAACGCTGCGGTGGCGGCATTGGAACGCATACCTCAAACCTCAAATTTGTTTACGCGATCGCGCGTAGAAATTGCCCGGACGTTAATTAACCGCGATCGTTCTACTCCCGGAACTCAAGAACTTCAAGCGGCTTCAACGGCAATTGAAGCACTCACATTGGAAGGAATAGATCGCTATCGACTGACTCAACAAGTTTTGGATACTGCCCTCAACTTGCTGACTTCGCGGCAATTACAAGCTGCTTCTGATTTAACAATTTTGGGGCAGCCATTCCAAGAAGTGCATTTAAGAAAAGGGTTAGAAAAAGCTTTGCGCGATATGGCACACCTCGCAAATGGCAATGAAAAAATCCGCTTAGTAGATGAGGCAAATCGAGTGCGTCCTAGAAGTTTGTTTTAAGTAACTAAGTATCGCAAGAAAATGACAAAAATTAAACTTACAACAAAAAACTTGGAGCTAATTGCTTCCACCTTAGAAATTGCCCAAGTGGAAATTAGTGACAAATCCAAGTTTTCCGAGCTACTCAATGCACTTGTACCTAGTACCTGGCCACCTGAATTTAACGACGATGAAACTATGTCGTTTTTCTTACATAAATTACAAGAAGCTCCAGAACAGTCAGGATGGTGGTGCTGGTATTTTGTGCTGAATGATGTAGTTACAGATGCACGTACCCTCATTGGTAATGGTGGTTTCAAAGGCAAGCCAACGTTTGATGGCACCGTCGAAATCGGCTATTCAGTTTTACAAGAGTTTCAAAACTTGGGTTACGGGACAGAAGCTATCGAAGCGCTTGTTTCTTGGGCATTTGACCATCCTGAAGTTCGGCAAGTTATCGCAGAAACTCTACCAGAACTCAAAGCTTCACAACGAGTTCTGGAAAAAAGCCAATTTACGTATGTTGGACAAGGTTCTGAGGAGGGAATAATTCGTTATGAGCTTTCTCGTAGTCACATGAAATCAGGAGCAGCGAATTAAGCCTATGGAATGCCCAAACTGTGGTGCTTCTGTCTTGGCAAGTGATGATAAATTCTGTGAAGAATGCGGTACACCTTTGACGATAATTAAACCTCTAACCTCCAGCAGTGAGTGTGAAAAATGCGGTGCTGGAATTGAGGCAATTGATGATGAAGGATTCTGTACTCATTGTGGATTCCGTAGAGAAATACGCCAAAGGGAACGGGTTGAAGTGACAATTGACTTGCACTTAGCAGGTATCAGCGATCGCGGACTCAAACACAACCGTAACGAAGACTTCCTTGCCCTAAAACAGCTAAATAACGCTCAGACAAATATCCTTGTAGTTTGTGATGGAGTTTCCAGTTCCGATAAATCTGATGTAGCAGCCCAAATTGCTGCTGAAAGTGCGTGTTTAGCGCTAGCTACTGCTTGGGAAAAAGGAGAAAATCCAGAGTCAGCAATGAAATCAGCCTTTGCCACTGCTCTACAATCTGTATGTAATATCCCTTATGTAAATAGTATAAATTCAGAATACCCATCAACAACAATTGTTGCTGCCCTTGTGCAAAACCGTACCGCTACCATTAGTTGGCTTGGTGACAGTCGTGCTTATTGGCTGTCTGACAACGATTCCCAGCAATTGACTAAGGATGATTCCTGGCTTAGGGAGGTGGTAGCAGCCGGAGAAATGACCGAAGTAGAAGCCAGACAATCGCCTCATGCTCATGCGATTACCCGCTGGCTAGGGGCAGATGCAATTGAAAATAATGTTCCCTCGATTGTACACTTTACTATTCCTGGTTCAGGATACTTGCTACTATGTACCGATGGATTGTGGAACTATGCACCAGAAGCCTTGCGCTTGGCAAAAATTATACAGCAGACATCAAATACAGATGCGATCGCCGTTTCCCATTCACTAGTCAAATTTGCCCGCAACTCTGGCGGACATGACAACATCACCGTTGCAGTCCTGTGTTTATAAACCAAATTTCAGCATTGCTGAATATGAGTATGAAACTCAAAAATTTAATATCTCAAACTCTTATTCTCTGTGCCTCTGTCTTGAAAAGTTTCCTACGGCGGGAAACCCCGAAGTTCTGATCGCTATGCGGGTCTTACTGCCCAACCGTTCTGAAAGAACGGTTGCCTTGTGTCCTTTGGACACAAGGGAGAGGCGCAAGGCTTTGCGCCTCTCGGCAGTGATACAGACCATCGCCGGACGCCGGCGCTCAGACTTCTCTCCGCCTACAGAACTTTTCGCTGCGTCTCTGTCTTGGAAAGTTCTGTTCGCCGGAAGCCGGCGCTCAGACTTTCCGCTGCGTGATACTAATTCATACTTTCACTCAGCAACGCCCAAATTTCTATATCTTAAATATTCTCTTCTTCTCTGCGCCTCTGCGGTATGCCTCCGGCACGCTACGCGAACGTTAATTCTTCACATTGTTATTGAAAATCATGTCCAACCAATTCAAAGCCGAAGTCTTTCAAAACCAATTCCTCCCCCAAGGTACTAAAGAAGTCAACGCCATCATGACCATCAGCGTCGAAGGGGGTGATAGTGCAACTACATCTCCCAGCCGTGAACGACTATTTGGCGTTATCTGTGATACCTCTGGTTCAATGGGAGGTGGTAAGATTCACGCAGCTAAAGATGCGATCGCTCAACTCGTAAATTTGCTGCCAGAGGATGCCCACTTCTTTATCGTCACTGGTGCTAGTAAAGCTAGTATTGTTTTTCCTGTGTCCCAGGCTACATGGGAAAAGAAACAGCAGGCGATCGCATCTATCAAAAGTATCAGTGCTAATGGTGGCACACTCATGTCTACCTGGTTGGCTGAATCCTTGACGCAATTCAAAAGGATGCCTAATGCAGTTCGTCAAGCATTATTGCTCACAGATGGACAGAACGATGACTCTGATGAACAAAAACTGAAGACGATTTTACAGCAATGTGAAGGAGTTTTTCAATGCGATTGTCGGGGTGTAGGTACTGATTGGCGCGTTGCTCAACTCCAGCAAATTGCAAATCAGCTTTTGGGTACAACCGACATTATCCCTAATGCCTCAATGATTGAAGCTGACTTTCGAGCCATTCTTGAAAAAGCCATGAGCAAAGATGTCAGTGATGTAACCATGCGTCTGTGGACACCTCAAGGAGCAAAGGTATTGTTCTGCAAACAGGTAAGCCCTGATATTGTTGACCTCACCCACCGCGCTAAACCCATGAAGCCCCAGGTAGTTGATTACCCTACTGGTGCTTGGGGGAATCAAGAATCCCGTGATTACCACTTCTGTATTGAGGTTAATCCGGGAAACGTTGGTGATGAAATGCTGGCGGGTAGAGCCAGCCTGGTTTACACGCTCAACGGCACAGAAACCAAAATTGCCGAGGCACGAATTCTAGCAACCTGGACAGATGATGAAGCTAAATCTACGAAAATTGACAGACGGGTTGCTCACTATACTGGACAGGCAGAACTTGCCCAGTCTATACAGGAAGGGTTAGAAGCTCGTGCTAAAGGTGATGTTGAGGTTGCTACAGCTAAGTTAGGCAAAGCGGTTAAACTTGCTCATGAATCTGGTAACGAGGCAACTGCTAAATTGCTGAAAACTGTGGTTGATGTGCAGGATGCGCCGACGGGTACAGTAAGGCTGAAACGCGAAGTGGCGAAAGAGGACGCGATGGCGTTGGAGACTCGTTCTACTAAGACTACTCGTATTCCTAAATCTCAGAGTTAGTTATTAATTATTGATAAATATGGCGTTGCAGAGAAAGCGGGATGATTTATTTCACGCAGAGACGCGGAGGCGCAGAGAGAATTAGGAGTTTTAGATCTCGGTACATCAATTTCATCCTTTGTTTGTGCAATGCCGTAAATACAAATAACAAATGACAAATGACTTATCAATGTTTAAAAGGACACGAATCAACTGAATCCGATTTTTGTTCAGAATGTGGGGCCAAAATTCTTAGGATACCGGAACAAGCGTTTGTTGTAAATATTATTCCTTCAACAGTGCCGCAAACCATATCTATTGAAACCTGCCCAGCTTGCAGCGCTCCCCGTGAATCTAATAGTGGAAATTTCTGTGAGATTTGCGGTTACAACTTCGTCACCGGCGCACATGGTGAATTGCCTGTAGGGGGAGTAGGGGGAGCAGGGGGAGTAGAGGAGCAGGGGGAGCAAAAGAATAATTCTCTTTCCCAATCCCCAGTCCCCAATCCCCAATCCCCAATCCCCATTCCCCAATCCCCAGTCCCCATCGCCCCTTATCCCCAGAGGGGGCCCCGAGTTCCCCAATCCCCAGTCCCCAGTCCCCAATCCCCAATAGTTTGGGAGGTGATTGTGACTATTGACCCATCTCTACGCAATTCGGAAAGTCCAGAAGCACCAACCAATCAACCACCTGTTATTTTCCGGTTAGAAAAGGACAGCAATCTGATTGGTCGTCGTAGTGAGATTCGAGGCATTCATCCAGAAGTTTCCCTGGACTTTGATGATGCTGTATCGCGCCGCCATGCTTTGCTCAACCGTCAAGCTGATGGTACGTTGACTCTACGCGACATCGATTCTGCTAATGGTACAAAGCTGAATGGGGTTGAATTGACGCCAATGCTGGATACCCAATTGCAAGATGGAGATGAATTTACTCTCGGACACTGGACGCGGATTACAGTCAAGGCTGTTCGCTAAAGCAGGAAGGAGGTTGCGTATATTCAAGAATGCGATTTAAAACAGTGAACAGTAAAGAGTAAACAGTAAACAGGGGTCAGAAAAAAACTGATTACTGTTTACTGTTAACTTGGCACTCAAAGCTACGAACATCAAACTTTGACTTTTAAACTTATAGGACTTACGCAAAAACTCTCTGAAACTCTTATTTCTCCGTGCCCTCTGTCTTGAGAAGTCTGAGCGGAGGTTTCCTCCGCTCAGACTTCTCGCTGTGTCCTCTGTGGTTCGATTTTCCATTACCCGTGCGTAAGTCCTGACTTAAAACTCCGAGATCAGAACACCAAACTCCAAGATTGGAACTCGGAGTTTCGAGATCAGAACACCAAATTTGGTGTTCATTATATGAAACTCAACCTACATTATTAAAATATGAGTCAAATAATCTCAGTTTCAACAAAAGCAATTAGCAAACTCACTACCCCTCAACTCCTCAAGGGTGGTTTGTACTTAACTTGGGTTGCAAGTATATTAATACTAATCGCAGTTATTACCGGAATTCAAAGGCAACGGTACGCAATCAAAACAGTTGGCGAGGACTCAACACCAAGTATTGTCACTGCTCAGCGTCTCAAGGATGCTTTAGCAGGTATGGATGCTTACGTCGTTAAAGAACTGCTAGTTCCACCTGGACAGAACCAAGTTGCTGTCAAAGGTTCTGAGGAACGATATCAGAGAGTTGCTGAAAGGCTGGTTGCTGCTGCTGAAAATATCTCTTATGGCGACAAAGAGCGAAAACCCATTGAAACTATGCAACTGGAGTTTGGGAAATACGTCGCTAAAATTCAGCAGGCGCGAGACGCTCACACACGGGGTGATGCTAATGCTGTTTTGGTTGCTTATCGAGCAGCAGCCGAAATTATGGATAACAAGCTCCTACCAGCAGCCGACGCACTGGATGAGGTGAACTTGCGAGCTATAGAGAACACTTACGATAAAGAAAAGTTTACTTCTAGTAAATTTTTATTTTTGATTGTCATTTCTGGTGTACTACTAATCAGCATACTGGTAGCACTTCAGCTATTTCTCGCTCGAAGAATGCGCCGTACCTTTAATCCTTGGTTATTAGTGGCGAGTGCGATCGCTATTGGCTTTTTGAATTATACAGTCGGGGCGTTTCTTTCCGCTTCCCAGCATTTAAGGATTGCTACAGAAGATGCTTTTATGTCGATACATGGGTTGCGGCAAGCTCGTGCTTTAACCTACATTGCTAATGCTGCCGAAAGTCGCTACCTACTTGACCCAGCTTTTGCCAGCAATCACGAACAAGCTTTCTTGAAGAATATCGCCAAAATCGCCCAAGTTCCCAACGGTCAAACATTCGAGACAGTAGCCGCAGGCTACACAATAGAAGGCAAAAAGGTAGATGGGTTTACAGGTTACTTGGCCCAAGAATTGAACAGTATGACTTTTGCAGGGGAGCGAGAAGCTTTGATCGCAAACCTTCGGATTTTGGGCACTTATCTGACTATCGATCAACAGTTGCGCCAGTTAGAGCGGAGTGGTAAACACCAGGAAGCGATCGCACTTTGCATAGGTAATAACCCAGGACAATCAAACTGGGCGTTTGACGAGTTCAGAAAAGCTAACCAAAAGGCATTCGATATTAACCAAGCAGCCTTCGACAAATCGATTAAACAAGGCTTCCAGGATTTAGATAGCTTCGAGATTACTACCCCGGTGGTGCTAAGTGCGATCGCTCTTTTAAGTCTAATTGGACTACTACCGCGTCTCAAGGAGTACTCTGCTTAGAGGGGACTGGGGATTGGGGAACTCGGGGCCCCCTCTGGGGATAAGGGGCGATGGGGACTGGGGATTGGGACTAGGAAGAGGAATTTTCATGTCATCGTTGATAATCAGCAACGCTAATAAAAAAAGCCTCTCTGTCGAGAGGCTTTACCATGAGTTAGTAGAACTTTTAACCAAATAGGTCAAAACCTGATACAGCTAAAGCTCCGGCTAAAGCTGAAGCCGCTAAAGAGACAAAGGCTGTGTTAAATAACCACCAAGCAGCACCGGCAACTGCTTTTTTGGTTTCAACTCCTTGCTTTTGTACTTGCTCTTTGATTGCATTCAGGCGTTTTTGAGTTTCTTTCTGAATGCGTTCGGCTCGGCGCAGTACTGTATCACGTGCGCCTTCGATTTGGTCGATAATCTTGTTAGCTTGCGCTTCGGAAATATCCTCACGCGAACTGAGGACAGCAACTAGAGTATCACGGTCGAAAGAAGACAGGCGATCGCGCAAAGCCTCAAATCCTGTTTGTGGATCATCAAACAATTTGGCAAAGTCTTGCTGGATACCTTCATAATTGAGTTCAGGACGCTCCAGTGAGTTGAGGTAGTTGCGAATTGAGCCGAAAACACTATCAAGTGCTGATTGCACCCTTTGCTGAATCTGCTGATATTGTTCGACAATTGAGTTACGCACAGAATCAATTTGATCCACAATGCGGTTAGCTTCTTCTTCTGAGATATCCTCACGCTGGGACAGTAAAGCCACAAGTGTAGAGCGATCAAATTTAGAGACACGCTCACCTAAAGAAGACGCTCCAGCACGGGGAGAAGACAGCAACAATTGCAAATCGCGCTTGATACTATCCGGGTTAAGTTCTTCTTTATTGGTGTTCCGCAGATAATTTTCTAGATTTGCTTCAAACTCCTGCGCTCTTTGAGTAGCACGCTTTGCTAAGCGTTGCGGTGCTTTGACGATGTTATTAATGGCTTGTTGCGTTGAGTCAATGGTGCGATTGACTTGCTCCTCGCTCAAGTCTCCCCGTTGTGTCAGCAGCTTAACTAAAGTCTCACGATCTACTTGTGAAAGCCGCTCTCTAAGTGCATCAGCGCCTTCTTTGGGGTCAGCCAGTAATTTTTGCAAGTCTTGTTGGATACCTTCAGGATTAAGTTCCTCCAGGTTAGTATTGCGGAGATATTCGCTAATCGCGATCGTAGTTTTTTCGTACTGCTGTTTTGCTGTCTCGGCTACTTTTTGCGGAGCTTGTAAAACGTTATCTCGTACCGTGAGCAACTGGTCAATGGTTTGATTTACCTGTTCCTCACTCAAATCTTGCCGCTGACTCAGTAATTTAACCAAAGTATCGCGGTCAAACTGTGATAATCTTCCTCTTAGGGCGGAAAGTCCTGCTTGTGGGTCTTCTAGCAGCGTTCCAAAATCACGCTTAATACCTTCAGGATTGAGTTCTTCTTTATTGGTATTTCGCAGATATTCTTCTACCCTTTGCCGCAATTCATCAGCTTTTGCTCTGGCTTGTTCTTGCAGTTCTTGGGCCCGGTTTAAGACATTATCACGAGTCCGCTCAAATTGACCAACAATATTGTTAGCTTCTTCTTCATTAATATCTTCACGAGAAGCCAGGAGCTTAACTAAAGTATCGCGGTCAATTTCCGAAAATCTCTGACTTAAGTCTTCAATTCCCGCTTCTGGATCTTCCAGCAACTTCGTCAAGTCTCGCTCAATACCTTCTGGGTTGAGTTCTTCCTTCCCAGTCGAGCGTAGGTAATCTTCTAGACGGGTGCGGAGACTTTGCGATTTTTCTGTTGCACTTGCCTGTTTAACAGTTTCTAAAACTTCCGTGCGAATGCTTTCCATCTGCTCGGAAATATCTTTGACTTTCGCTTCACTAATATCTCCCCGTTGCTTGAGCAAGTTGGTGAAATACTCTAAGTTTATCTCCTCCAATTGCCGTCTGATGGTTCCTGGGTTAGCATTTGGGTCATAGATGACTTCTTTGAATTCATCTTTAATTGTGATGCTGTTAAAATGCCAAGGGAAGGAATTTAAGATGTATTCTTCAATATCTGCCTTGATGGTATTATTCGGAAGTGCAGGCAAATTATGAGCTACGGAACTACCAACCTTACTTGCTTGCTGGGTTGCTTGGTCTTTGAGTTGTTGTAGCTGCTGTGTAATTTTATCGACATCTATTTCCTGAACTTTTCCTGACAGTTGTTGTAGCTGATGGGTAACTTTATCTACATCTATTTCTGCAAAATCTACCCGCTTTAACACCGCAGGTAAAGCCGCACCTAAGCCGATTTCAATAGCTTGTTTGACTATTCCATTGCTTTGCTTACCATTTCCACCGCCGACTGTCGCCAATTGTTGAATTCTCTCAGCTAATTGCTCAGATTGCAGTTCTTCTGGAGAAGCTTGTTGGAGTAAATTAATTACTTGGTCAGTGGGATTTTGCCCTTTCACAACTTGGTTCCAAGCACCTTGCAATTGGTCGGCAATACCATTGATATCTGACTTGGAAAAGTCTGTACGAGAGCTAATTAAATCGACAAATGTTTGGCGATTAACATTTTTTAGGAGGTCATTATCAGCAATCGATTGTAAGTCTCCTTCTTTTAGCAGCTTCTCAAATTGAGAGCGGATTTGTTTGGTATCAAGCTGGGGTAACTGTACACCAGATAAAGAACTTTGTAATGTATTTTTGATGCTATCTGGGTCAAAACCTGATGTGAGTTCCCGACGGACGGCTGCGGTGATTTCTTCAGCGGTAGAAACCATTTGATTTTTCGCAACATTAGCACCCAAAGCCGCGCTTGCTGTACCCATGATTCCTTGCATACCACTTGTAACAGTGCTAGCAACAGAACCAATCAAGGAGCCAACTGCACTCGAACCTAACCACACTATGACTGTGAAAAAGGCAGACCAGATGACTACACCGATAATTGCTCCTAAAAGCGTACTCTCAATTAAGCTGAGCTTAACTGCTAAAAAGCAAGCACTAAATAAGGCAATAGTTGCGGTAACAAGTGCCCAAAGACCGGCGGCTGTTTCAACTTTGCGAACCGTTCCGCCTAAGCTTTCAGATTCATCAGAACTTGAGCTACCGCCTAAAGCAGAAATTCCTACAGCTAGCGAAAAGTTTGTCAATAGTAATTGAAAGGCAAATGCCATCAATATACCAGCAAGCAATGCTACCAAAAATTTCGGCCCTGAAAAAACAAGTGATGCTTGTTCTGGAGTTAAAACTTCACTTGTTACTGGAATTTGTGCTAATCCCAACTGCAAGGAAGACAATTTCAAAGCAATTAACGCACTTTGAATCATAGTATTTTCCTCGTTAAAACGGTGCTGTTTAGATCCCCGACTTCTTGAAGTCGGGGATCTAAATCCGGCGATAAAGGTTTATTTACGACCACCAAACCACTTAGCGGCGATCGCTCCTAAAGCTGCTCCTACGACTGGATTACTCAGAAACTTCAGAATTGCTGGTTGTTCAGCCATTACTTCTTGGAAGATGTCGGGATGATTGTGATAAGCGAAGGCTGCAAGTTTGCTGACATCATCAGCATTCATCCGGTTGGGGTGGTGGGTAGAAAGTCCCAAAGTGCGCTCTAAATGGCGATCATCTAGGCCTCTTTCTTTTAGGTGCTTGAAAAATGCTCGTGCAACATCATCGCGTTCGTTAGGCTTAATCTGAGCGATCGCTTTTTGCAATTCTGGCTCCATTTGGCTGGGAGGTATGCGATCGTGGTTTAAAGACCGACCAAATAATTGGCGACGTTCTTCGTGGGATGAGCGCTGAGCAAAATCATCGAAGTTTTGATAATCTTTGGTTGGATCAGATGAAACTTCATCTAAAGATTCTGTATTACCATGAGCCAAATCGTTCATGATTTCGCGTTTGTATTTGTCACTGCTACTCATTTTATTTTTTCCTTTTCTACTTCAAATCAACATCAATCTGCTTTTTGAATTTTGAAAATTGAGTCATTACTTGTACTCAATTTGATTTGATTGCACATCGTACTGACCCGTTAAAATCAGTTTTTTATCTGGTGCATACATCAAAACTGTCAAGTCTTGATTAGGGAAATTCCGATGAAAACCTTGGAGTAAAGATTTTGCCAATGGACGCACTTCTGTTGGTTTTACTTGAGGCGTAATTACGACACCTAACTTATTGTTGTCACGTACATAAGCATCTTGAACAATTCCTTTTGCTGTACTGACAACCCAATTACCAAAATCTTGACCCTGGACGCTGTTACCGCGTTCTAACAGAGCATAGTCTCCACTCCGACTAATTCCAGGCGGTAATTGAGTAGGTTGTTTAGCTTGAACTGTACCGCTACAAGCGGCTGTTGTTGTTAGTACTAATACCAAGACTAAAGCTGTTAAAATCTGGCGAAACTGTTGAATTATTTTCATTTTGATTTCCTCACTTAAGCACTATCTTTTGCAGCATCAATTTATCAAAATATTTTGCTGAGAAACAGTAGATAAACTACTCCTACTAACGAAAATGCAATCTAAGCTGTCGCGCATATCTGCACATCTTTTCGTGTTGGCTGTTGACGGTTGACAGTTAACCGTCAGCGGTTAACGAACCTTATGAGTGACTGTGCAATTTAAAAGCGTAATAGCTTAATACTTTTCTTGTCTGTTTTGTACTTTAGGAAAAGGTAAAGGGTAAATTTCAGCCTTGCCCCTTTTCCCTTAACCGAAAGATATTGAAAAGTACGTGATTTAGTCAACTTAAATCTGGTCAGTTTTATTGACTATTGGAGTTCCATCCGTGTCAACATCTAATTCTTCGCGTCGAATGGTTTCTTGAGCTTCAACTGTTTCTTGTTCTACAACTTTTTGCACTCTAACTTCTTCACGCACGAAAGCTTCTTTACGAACGTCAGCAACTTCTTCGTAGATTTCCATGTGTGCTACTTCGCCTTCGCGGAAGTTAGCTGTTCCGGGAGACACAACTTTACCTGCGTCTTGAGGAGTAACTCGCTCAATTACGATTCGCTCTTTTTCTACTGGAATAGCAACTCTTGCAGTTTCAGTTTCAACGTGCTTACCAATCGCTACTTCTCCGGTTTTCCGGCGCTTTTTGTTAGCAACCAGTCTTTCTTCGTAGAGTTTGAAGGTTTGGTCTTCCTGAGCGCTAACATCATATAGATCTGGCTCTTGCGCGTAGTTGTAGTTGTTGCGATCATAACTAGGAGCAGTGTACCCACCTGTGGATGCTACCGCAGCCGTAGATGTTGCATCCAGAGGCGCTGAGCTTTCTAAAGGCTGTGTGCGATATCCTCCACGCACTCGTTCTTCATAGTCGTAGTCAAGCGCTGTATGCTCTTGATATTCAGGTAAATTTTCCGCTTGCTCTCTTGTGATACCAACAACATAAACACGGTCTGCTCTAGAGTCAATCTGTGCTTTACCTATTGGTAGCAATACTTTCTTGCCAAAAATCCAAAAGCCTATGTCAACGATTAAATAACGGAATGTACCTTCGTCGTCTACTACAGCATCACTTACTGTACCAATCTTCTCATCAGTTCCTCGGACATAGACACCCATTCCTTTGATGTCTTTACCCTGAATAGTATTGTGATAGTCTGGGTCGAATTCACTTATTCTATGGAGTGGCATTATTTTATTCCCTAAAATCTTTTGCTTTTCATTACTAGACTAAGAAATTAGTTCATATAAATCTTCTCTCTGAAGATTGACTTCAATCACTTTGATGATTAACCAAAGGTATTAATTACGTGTAATTAAATAAGTAAAAAATTATTTCAATTTTGGGTATAGTATTTATGTACTTAGTAAAATAAAAATTAGTTTTAATATTTTTGTGACTAGTTTCTAGCATTTTTATGACTAGCTTCTAGTACTAAATGTAAGGCTTGAAGTTAAGCAAGCCTATGTATTTACAGTAATTTATGCTAATTAAATATTTGGATTTATACCTTACATTTAATTAAAAAAAACAGTTCACTTTTTAGCTTTGATTGTTTTACTTGTAATACTTCTTTTGTCACTCTTGAGAAAGACAGAATTTATTCCAAGAGATTGAGGAGAATTGAATTTCAAAATGCCTAAATGTTATTAACGCATCAATAATTTTGTAAATTAATAATTTTCTTTTGCTGCAAGGAGCAATAATGGTTTTAGGTATACATCGGCGTGCTGTAGGCGTATTTACTCATCGTCGGGATGCAGAGCACGCGCTGCATGAGTTGAGAGATTCAGGCTTTGCAATGGATAGAGTTTCTGTGGTTGTGCAGGATGCAAACCGCAATGATGATATTGCTGGTGCTGAAGTTAGACGGGTTGGTGATAAAGCTGATGAAGGTGCAACACTAGGAGCACTTTCCGGTGGTGCTTTAGGCGGCTTGACTGGTTTATTGGTTGGTCTTGGTACTCTAGCGATTCCTGGTGTTGGCCCAATCATGCTTGCTGGTGCAACAGCAACAGCCTTGGCTACGACTGTCGCAGGCGTGGGTATTGGTGCTGCTGCTGGTGGTTTGCTTGGCGCATTGATTGGTTTGGGAATTCCCGAAGAACGAGCTAGAGTTTACAACGAACGAGTGGAGCGCGGACACTACTTAGTGATTGTTGATGGCGCAGATGCAGAAATTGCTAAAGCAGAAGCAATTTTACAACATCGAGGTATTGAAGAGTTTGGCATTTATGATCATCCTGATCGCCAGCGTAAAACTACCAGTAGCACTGCAACTACTCCTAAAACTGCTATCCTGAATCGGGGTACTAGTCTAACCAAAAACGCTGTCGGTCACTTCAGTAACCTTAGTGATGCCGAAGTAGCAATTAATGATTTGCGTGCGGCGGGTTTTCCTTTGAGTCAAATTTCTTTAGTTCACAAAGACTTTTCTCAACCAGAACGGTTGACAAGTTTTGCCGTAAGCGATCGGTTTGATGCCATGAGGTTAGGACTACCAGATGAGCGGGCGCGTTTCTTCAGCGATCGCATCACTCAAGGAGATTATGTCATTATCATCAATGGCACAGATGATCAGCTTCGTCAAGCTGGCTCTATTGTTAGCAGACATGGAATTCAAGAGTGGCAAATTTATGACCCAACTTTAATTAGTTCTATAAGTCATAACTATGCTAACGACACCTCTGAAGGTTACGACCAAGGAGTTTATCAGCAAACAGCTATTTTTGATACTACTTACAATAGTGAAGACCCTGCCGTGATTATAGTTGACCACCGAGATCAAACTGTTTAACTATCCACTAGTACTAACGCAGCAGTTAGCTAAAATTGAACCTTTAACTAAGGAAATAAAAGGCGCTAAAAATTGTAGTTATCATAAACGTTGCCAAAGTTGATAACAACATCAAACGATGAAACTGTTCTCATTGCAAAAAATCAGGAGAGAATTATGGAAACCGAATTACAGCAACAGCAATACATCGATGCTGCTTCCCAAAACCAGATAGAAGCACTTAAAGGTTCTGAGGCTAGAAACCTGCCAGTATTACCACCCGCCTTACAAAATGAAGAACAATGGCAAAGAATTGGGAGACAGATTTCTGTATTTTTGGCCAAACTACCTGAGTATATAGGTAGGTTTTACCAAGAATACAAGCTACCGATTCTCAGCTTTGCTTTGCTTGTAATAGGAGTTACGTTCCTAAGAATTTTTCTAGCGGTACTGAGTGCAATCAATGATATTCCACTAGTTTCTCCAAGTCTACAGTTAATTGGGCTTAGTTACACAACTTGGTTTATTTTCCGCTATTTACTCAAAGATTCTACTCGGCAAGAATTAGCAGCAGAAATTCGCTTGATTAAAAAACAAATTCTAGGCAGACAAGAGTCAGAAACTTTAAGCTAACCGCAGTATCGTAGTGCAGACAACAGTTTGTTGTTTTGCCATATATGCCTAGCTAAGTAATCGTGGTAATCCAATTTTTGATTTTAGATTTTGGATTGATCCCATACATAAATCTGCTTGCTCTGTAACATCTAGGAATGTCGGTCAAGTAGAAATTGGTTTTTTACTTGACCATTTTACAGAAATATAAACTCTTGTACTAAGTCATAACACTGCACCATCTAAATTCAGGGAAAAAGGAAATATGATGAAGACTCATAAACTAGCTTCGTTTCCCGCAGCAGTATTTCTTTCAACATTACTAACATTACCGCTGCTTAATAGCTGCGGCGGAGGTTCTCAAAATACTGCACCACCTCCGATTAACGATAGTGTTGGTAGAAATTTAAATAATCGTCCCCCCGTAAATCAACCTCAAGCTAGGAAGGGATTGAGTACAGGACAGAAAGTGGCAATTTTGGGAGGAGCCGCTGCACTTTACTATCTCTATAATCAGCGAAAAAATGCCCAAGGAGCGGGAGCACAAGGTAAATACTACCTTTCTAAAAATGGGCGTGTTTACTATCGAGATGCTCAAGGTCGCCCTATCTGGGTAACACCGCCACAAGGGGGTATTCGTGTTCCAGAAGAGGAAGCACGACAATACCGTGACTTTCAAGGATATAATAACAGTCCCACAGGGCGCGATTTAAGGGGTTTGGGTCAAGCTCCTGTTCAGACATATTAACTGTTGTAAACATAAAAATAGATGGCATGTATTTGTCATTCTATTTTTATGTTTAATATAAAATCTTTTTACATTTAAACTTAACAATATATTGTAGTAATCCGATTTGATTCTTGAATCACTCATAAAGACAGGTAAGGAAAGAAGTAAGTAAAAATAGTGTACTGAGATATATTTAAAAGCTGAATAGGAATTTTATATAAAAAATTAAAGCATTACAAGGTAAAATAACACTTCAAAAGAGTCTTATACTAACAATTTATTAATATTTTAAATGCATTAATATCTTTGGATAGATGCTATTAAAAAAAGAAAGCGATTAATATCTGAAAAGTAATTACTTGACCGTTAATAGGTGAGTGAATTAAAACTTTAGGAGGAACAAATGAATTTATTAGAAAAAATCTTCGGTGGTGGTCAGGCACAAGAAAATGACTACCGCAATTTTGTCAACCGCTACGAACAGGGTTTACCCCATGAGGGATACTCTGATGAAGAAGTTTTGAACCGTTATCAGCAAGTATCTAGACAGTTACCTCCAGAACTGTACCAGGAATCTGCACAAGAAGCTTTTAATCGGATGTCACCACAAGAACGGATGCAGTTTGGTCGATATCTTCAACAGCAGACACGTTCTTCAAACTTGAATTTTCCTGATCTGAACCAAGATGGTATAGACGATCGCTTTCAAGATCCAAATTATCTTGCTCAAACGACAGGTCGGATTCACCAGCAACAACCAGATATACTCAGTCAAATCCTGGGTGGTGTTACGGGGAGCTTTACAGGTGGTCAAGGTGGTAACATTATGAGCAACCCATTGGCGAAGGGAGCGATGGCGGGTATCGCGGCTCTAGCTGTCAAGAAGTTGATGCAAGGAGGCAATCAAGCAAATTATGGGCAGTATGGTAACGTCCGCCCTGCTAGCGAAGATCCCTACGGTGATCCAGCAGATTATGGACAGTATGGTAATGTCCGCCCTGCTAGCGAAGACCCCTACGGTGATCCGGCGGATTACGGGCAGTATGGTAACATCCGCCCAGCTAGCGAAGATCCTTACGGTGATCCCGCTGACCAACAGTACCGTTATTAACGTCAAGTAAGCATATCAGCGTTGGTTGAAATTCAATGATGATATGAGCGCAATATGTGAGAAATAATTATGGAGAGTTGTGGTCAAGTAGAAATCAGTTTTTTACTTGACTGCCTCTACCTACTGAAACGTTTTTGCTATAAACTCTACTTCGGTTATTACTTCCAATGGTAGAGTTACTGTAAATGTGGAACCAACTCCCACCTCAGAAGTAAGATTGATTTCGCCTTGTAATAGCTTTACCATACGTGCAACGATCGCAAGTCCCAATCCTGTGCTATCAGGAAGATGCAGTTTTTTGGAGTGTTCAGCACGAGCAAAGGGTTCAAAAATGCGCTCTTGGTCTTCAAGTGCTATGCCAATTCCCGTATCTCTGACTGTGATCGCCCATTGATTGCTGATAAATGAATGACACTCAATAGTCACGCTACCTGTTTCTGTGTAGCGAATAGCATTACTAACTAGATTAGTCAAAATCTGTTGCAGTCTTAATGGATCTGTTAACACTTGCATTGGTGCGTTTTCACAGTTCAGCAGTAGCTTGAGTTGTTGCTTATCTGCTAAAGGCTGCATAGTTTCTACAACAGTGTTAATTATAGAATGAACATCCGTTGTTGCAAGGTGTAACTGCATCCCACCTGATTCATAGCGAGAAAGCTCTAGCGCATCGTTAATTATATGCAGGAGTTGACGACCGCTACGCAACACACGCTCGATATGCTCGACGCTAGTAACAGTATCTTTGAGTTCGGGGGAGCGCTGTTGACGAATGAATAGTTCTGAGTAGCCAATAATTGAGGTAAGCGGTGTTTTTAGTTCATGTGCCAGCATATTTAGGTTTTCTTGGCTAGTACGAACTAACCGCCTCAATTCTTCAACAGTTAAAATTAATTGGTTTTGCAGGTGTTCTAGTTCGTTTAACCGCTCTTTGACATAGCTTTGAAAGCACTGAGCGATCGCTTCATCCACAACTGCATTAATCAGCGACACTGACCGTAATACCTCCTCTACAGTTCCCTGCAACAATTCTGCACGCAGATTAGTAAATATAATGGTACGGAGTAAGTGATATTCTCGGACAACTTCTGTGGGGTCAAAGCCTTGTTCTGCTCTTAGCAAACCATGTTCTAAGCTAGCTTCGACAATCGTTTTAATATCACTTGCTTGAGTGTGAGCCAGTACTGTCACCAAAGCAGTGAGAACATGAGGAACATGATCTCGAATAGCTGTTTTCGAGAGATTCTCAGTACTTTTAATTTGTTGGTCTTGAGCTACTGCTTCAACCCACTGTTGAGCGATCGCATCAACTTTTTGTGACAGCAAGTGACTAAAATCTTGCATAATGTAGATTCAGTAGGTATGTAATTTAATCTTTTAACATCGCTTGTAGAATAGCCAATTGGCAACGGTCTGTAAGCAGAGATTTCCTAAGTCTATCCTGAAAATAAGGCAGAGCGCTCTGTGTCTACTGACAACTACACAACCTTTTGAAAGCAAGCAATTAAGGGACTTGTTAGTAATTTTGAGCCAAGCCCATCCTGGTTTCTTTGTCTTTAACTTGCATTCATACATGATTGAGAAATATCTATAGCAATCCTAAATCAGTTATGAGAAAATGCTTAAAAGTACTAAAGTAGTAATTAGTACAAAAATATGGTTATGCAGGGATGTGGATACAATCATTAGAAGATTTTATTAAAGAAAGCCTAGAT
>NZ_VJXY01000127.1 GCF_014831675.1 Komarekiella delphini-convector SJRDD-AB1
ATTACTATAAAATTGCCAGAGCGGAAGATGACCGCCCAGTTGAGTCAAATCGAGTTCGGAAGTCGATTGGTGCAGAAACCTCATTTGCACAGGACTTAAGCGATGTCGGTCAGATGTTGCTTGAACTTGAACAAATTGCCTCTGTTGTGGAGCAACGGTTAGAGCAGCATGAAACGCGAGGTCGCACATTAACATTGAAAGTCAAGTTTTTTAACTATCAGCAAATAACACGTAGTAAGACAATGATTACTTCAATTGGTGAAGTGGCCATGATTTCTGAGATAGCTAAAGCACTGTTTGAGTCAATTGACCTAGAGAACCGCAGTATCAGGTTACTGGGTATTTCCTTGTCCAATCTGGATAACGTAAGACAATCACAAGTGATTCAATTGCCACTATTTAAGAATGGAAGTACTACCTTTTAAGGAGTATCTAACAATTGCCCACTATTAGCCACCATTAGATAATATTTACAAATAAACTTGTAACTTATACCTGAGCATTACTCTTCTACTTTCTTTAGGGTATCAGGCTTGTGAGCAGCTTCGTTTCCTGTCTGATCACTTTTGACTACATACTCTGGGTTATCAACACTTGCAGCGATATGGTTTCCTCTCAAGTTTGTAGGTGAAGTGAGCTTTTGTACTACTTCGCCAGTTTTCACGCCTTGTAGAGCTTTCCATTCAACCTTATCGCCTGTTTTGAATTGTTCAGCCACAACAGTTTCCTATTTGATGTTTGTACCTTTTCAAGTCACATGATGTTTGTGATTTCAAAGATATTCATCATTCTAGTGATAGAGAAAATGCTCGCTCCGACTTTTCACTTTTTAGCGGCTCAATCCCTATTTGCTTCTTTTAAGACGATGCTGCAAAGTATGTTTGTATTATTGGTATTAGATACAAGGCAAAACTACATTTTAGTAAAATCAATCACCAAAATGTAGTCAACACATTAACATCTCCTTGCGTCATCCAATTAAGAATGATACTACAGGATACCAACTGTCAAAACTTAATTCAATTTGTATGCAACGTGTCCCAGGCTTTTATTCCTTTGATAATTGATGTATCAAAAAACTATATGTTACTACAAACCAAATTTTATATACTCAAGTAGGAAAACAGAGTGATGAATCTTCCTATACTTTCTCCTCTGTTATGTACACTTCACCCACAGAAATCATCCACCCTCAGTTCCCGCCAGACATCAGACGCTTGCCAGCCAGAGTTACCAAGGGAGTGCAGAGGGCTATAGCTTTCGGGAATATAGTCCGATTGTGATGCTTGCATATATGCATGTGGCTCAGAATCAACTACTGGTTCAGGAATACCCTGAATCTCAGGTATCTCAATCGCTTGGGTAGGTGGTGGGGTTGCGTCTGTTTTTTTGCGAATCGGCTTGGCAGTTTTTTTAATAAGTCGTCGCATATCCATAAGAAACTTTCTGGGTAAACACGGTCAGGATCTCCCCGAATATAGCAAATTCTCAAGGGAATCCGACTGCTAACTGCTGTTTCCATCGCTGAATGCTCTAGCATTCTGTACTTCACTTAAAGCGATCGCTATTCACCGAAGAAGCGGAGGGGCAGGGAGCAGGGAGCTTTCTTGAGCAAGCCCTGTCCTGGAGCCGTGGAGCGAGCGGAACATGGGTATGTTCGCGGAGCGTCTCGTAGAGAAGCCCCGCACTTGGCGGGCGCTCTTGCTGGGGCGGAGTCACAAGCTCCATCTCAGCTTTCCCCCTTGCTCCCTGCTCCCTGCTCCCCTGCCTCTTTTGACCAGCACAATTAAATATATCTTTAGAAATATTTCTCCGGATGAGATAGCAAATATGATGTTAGGAGAATACCCTATGTAAATTAGTATGTTCCCTATGGATACCTAAGTAACAATTTAGATATCCTCATTGACTTGTGTAAAGAGATTGTAGATGACTGCACGTTTCTTTATTATTGTTTGATTTGATATACAGGCAAGAATTCTCCAATGATTCGACTTCTGCTTGTGGACGACCAAACTATGTTTTGCCAGGGATTAGCTTCTTTGCTATCGCTCGAAGAAGATTTAAGTATAGTCGGTCAGGGAAGTAATGGTAATGAAGCGCTCGCCCTTGCCAAACAATTACAGCCTGATGTAATTCTCATGGATGTGCGAATGCCTGTATGTGATGGGGTGGTTGCAACGCGTCAAATCCATCAACGCTATCCTTGGATACGAATTTTGGTGCTGACAACCTTCGATGAAGATGAATATATCTGGCAATCTCTGCAAGCTGGTGCTTTAGGTTATCTACTCAAAAGCACTCCTTCTGGGCAGTTGGCTGCTGCTATCCGCACTCTCTATCAAGGATACAGCCAACTCGGCCCGACTATTGCCCCAAAAGCATTTTCTCAGATAAATCCTTCTACCAACAAACAGAACTATGAGTTTTTGTTAAGCGAGCGCGAACTGGAAGTGTTGAGGTTACTGGGGCAGGGAAAGAACAATCGAGAAATTGCCAGTGAACTTCATCTGACTGAAGGGACGATTAAAAACCACATTACCCGAATTTTATCTCAACTGAGAGTGCGCGATCGCACTCAGGCAGCTCTTTGGGCACAACAAAATGGCGTAGTGTGAATGCTAAAACGTCTTTATTGCACTTTAAGAAACCCGACCGTTTCTCGCTCTTGTCAGAAGAAACTTTATCTGTACCCTGAGTCAGGGCAAACGCATCTAAAGTATAAGAATCCTTTAATAGCAGGGGTTTTGGTGTTTTTAAATTGAGCCAATTTTTTTGTCAATATCCTTATCCAGCAAGGGTTTCAGAAATCTCGCGCGTTCGCTCTGTACCCTGAGTTGACTTTGATAAAACTGATATTTGCAAGAGCTTTATCTTTCAACCATTCTAGCCTGATAATAGAAAGTTAAGAGTTAACAGTTCCATGCTCGTCATTAAGGAGCATACACAGACGTGGAAAGCCATAAAGGAAAAATCCTAGTGGTAGACGACGAACCTGGTATTCGCCGGATTTTAGAGACACGTCTTTCCATGATTGGCTACGATGTAATCACAGCCAGAGATGGCAAAGAAGCTTTGTCAGCTTTCCGTCAACAAACTCCTGATTTGATAGTTTTGGATGTGATGATGCCAAAGCTAGACGGCTTTGGTGTGTGTCAAGAATTACGCAAAGAGTCAGATGTACTAATTATTATGCTTACAGCCTTGGCAGATGTCGCAGACCGAATAACTGGGCTAAAATTAGGTGCTGATGACTACATGGCAAAACCATTCTCCCCCAAGGAGCTAGAAGCTCGAATTGCAAGACTAATGGGGCGGCGCTTCTACAAAACCAGTATCAATGCTATTCCTAATTCCGGGATAATCCATGCTGGAAATCTCAAAATCGATACAACTAAGCGACAAGTTCACAAAAATGCTCAGCGCATTCGCCTAACAGGTGTAGAGTTTAGCTTGCTAGAGTTGTTAGTAAACCATGCTGGAAAAGTTTTTTCCCGATTAGAAATATTGCAGCAATTGTGGGGTTATGTTTCAGAGCATCATATAGACACCCGCATGGTAGACGTGCATATCTCTCGATTGCGGACAAAGGTAGAAGACGATCCCAACAATCCAGAATTCATTATTACAGCAAGAGGTAGTGGTTATTTTTTCCCACGAATTGTTGAATCAGAACAGGAATAATAGAAAAATATGAGTAAGCTCATCTTAATTACAGGCATAAGTAAAGGTCTAGGTTATGCGATGACCGAGGGTTTTATTCAACAGGGGCATACTGTTATTGGTTGCGCCCGTTCATCAGATGCTATTGATAAAATACGCCAAAACTTTAGTGCGCCCAACGACTTCACATCTGTAGACGTGGCAGATGAACACCTTGTAAAAAAATGGGCACTAGACGTACTTCAAAAATATTCACCGCCAGATATAGTGATAAATAATGCGGCGATTACCAATTATCTAGCACCTTTGTGGGAAATACCATCCGAAGAATTTTCTGATTTGATAGATATCAATATCAAAGGAGTAGCGAATATAATTCGCCATTTCGTACCAGCAATGGTGAAAAACAAACGGGGCATTATTGTTAACTTTAGTTCTGGCTGGGGACGTTCGACTTCAGCCCAAGTTGCCCCATACTGCGCTTCCAAGTGGGCAATAGAAGGATTAACTCGTTCTTTGGCACAAGAATTGCCAACTGGTATGGCAGCTATACCCCTCAATCCAGGTATCATTTATACAGATATGCTTTCTATTAGCTTTGGAGAAGAAGCTGCTAATTATACACCCGTGTCCGATTGGGTATTGAAAGCTGTTCCATTTATCAATACTCCGGACAAAATTAGGCGGTAATAACGCCGTAAGACCGTAGGTTTTGGTAGTTAGGATGGGATTTAATTATAGTCGGCGAGAGTCCTAACGTTGAAATAAAGGTGTCGAGCAAA
>NZ_VJXY01000128.1 GCF_014831675.1 Komarekiella delphini-convector SJRDD-AB1
ATCCTTCCAGTTGCCGCTGTTGTTCTTGGGAACCAAACGCATGACGAATCACCCCTTCCCCATGTAATTCTTTGGTTCGCTGTAAATCCTCCTCCACTTTCATCGCTTCTTGAGAGTATGTAAGTTGGTTTTTATACATCTCAGCCAATGATTGCAATTGTTTGAGCCTATGACGAGAAAACTTTGTATGCAACCACTTCTGAGCTTTTAAGGTTCCCGCTACTTCTGCCTCGTCCAATACTTGCTGTGCTGTAGCATAAGCAGGTAAACTATAGCGATCTCGAATCGTTCCGGGAATATTCCCCTCAATTTGAGTAGCATCACCAACTCTCAAGTCAGTTGATACTACACCATCATTTCTACTACCGAATATACCTGGCATCCATTTTCCTAACATTGCTATAGCTCTCCTCTACTTGTTTTACTTGTGAACCAATAAAACGGGTTAATCCGTATATTCCCATAAACGAAAACATCAACACACTAAAAGCAGCGATCGCTGTTTGAGCCATCATCCCTCGCTGCATTAATTCTTGGACTCTGCTGGCATTTTGGGATCGCTGCTTTGATTGATCAATCAGTTGCTGGACTATCAGAAACTCTTCGTAACTGAGTTTTTCTGGTATCCCTGACAGATTCAACTCTCCATCTGTCTTCAGTTGGATGTTGATCCTTGGCTTTGTCCGTTCTGTTTGCTGCTCCATATATCGTCACTGCCAAAATGATAGTGAGCAGCAACATATTTGCTACTGCTGCTATTGATATCAACTTACTCGGCTGCATTTGTTGCGCTAATGCCGAAAATACCCGCAACGAGTTGTTCACCGATGTCACGAAAAGCGGCAGAGTATAAGCAACAGCTAGAATCCTTGTTTTCCCGTTCATGTCACGAAAAGCGGCGCAGTTTTTTTGTGACATGAGTGTCATCTGACAGCACTCAAACCTATACAGGACGGGTGTCACAAAAAAAACGGCACACTTTTTCATAAAAATAGAGCAGTGGTTGAAACCGCCGTTTTTTGGGCTTTCTATATCAAGACGATCCTCAAGCTTGGGCATTGTTCGAGCAAGTATTTGTTAACTCAACAGAGCCAAACTCTACCGACCGGAATGTTGCTTGAAGAATGCTTATCTTTTGTTGATGTGCTTCAATCTCAACATGGAGTTCAGCACTTATCTCTTGTGGCGTAAGTGGCTGAATTTTCTGCTCTGACAGGTGCGATATTTCTGAATAATCGTTTTTATCCACCACAGCATAACGCCAATACCCACTACCTGTAAGAGCCATCAAATCATCAGGATAGTACTGAATTCCAACAATAATTCCTTTCTGGGTTGGTTGACCCAATGAATATTTTGGTAATGGCCAATGACTAGGAACTGTAATATTTTGTAGGTGAGACATTTATCTATCTCCAGAAGCTTCACTTTATTTAGGTTGTGATTTAGATGATTCTGCTGTTACGCGATCGCGCCACTCCTCTTCAACTTGAACTTTTGCTGCAACAGCACAAGTTTTATATCAAAACCGCAGTCGATATTGAGCGTTGGGTGTTGGCTGGTGGTGGTGATTTGCACTATGATTGCGAACAAGCCTTGCTGGGTGATGGTAGTCGGCAAGAAAATATCTGGTGTGCTAGCTTTATGCCATTGACTGGAAGGATGATTTTTGAATCAATGGTAAATCTGCGTCCGCGTCAGAATCGGTCAATGGAACTTTTAGACCCTATCATTAGAGAAAGAGTAGCCCAAATTATTGTCGAGTTCTTGGGAAATGTATGATCGAAGTGACACCAGAACAACAAATTTTTACGCAAGATGATGTTTCTACTCGCCTGCATCATTTAGCTGCACACCTAGAGCAAATTCAGTTTTTGTGGACTAAGACATCATCCCAGGATTTGATGATGCCTCTGGTAAAAGAAAGTCGGTACTTTCTTGAGTGGACTGTTCCCGACATGGTGAAAGCTGACGACATTGATCGAGCCGCAGAGTTAGTTGATTTAGGTCGGGTTTTAACTCATTGGCTATTTCATTGGGACAAAATTTGGTCTGATACCGAACAAAAGCAGGTTGCACAGGGACAGACTCAAGATTGGTTACGTCGGGTTTTGGAAATAGCTGATACAGAGCCAGAATCACTGAGCGCTTAATTTTCACAGTTTTACTTTTTATTCGCCAATCTTCTTTGCACCAACAACGAGCGCAAATACTTCCGACATTCCGCCTCCCCTTTGCACACGAGAATTCGCAGAGCCTCGACTTCCTGCATCGAAGAAATACAAATTTCGGTGATCGCACTAATCAAACTCTGTTGTGCTCGTATATAGTTTTGATGTTGCTGCTCTAGTTCAGCGACCTTGGATTTCAACTGGTGAATCTGCCGCAATGCTTTGGTTAAGGACGATTCTCTGTGTTGAATGTCGTTGTCTACAGTTAACTGCATATTTTTGCTCCTTTGTATGTTTAGGTTGACATCCGATTGGCGGGGTATTCGCTTTCTTATAGTTCGTTAATTCTCCGCAAACTCTTCGATACTGTGTAATTCCCATCTAATAATCTGCGCTCCCAACTCTCGTCGCTGACCTTTGGAGTTAGTGAATACATATTGGGCTTGCACAGCACAACTAGACGGGTGTTGATAACGCAGTTGCACACCACGGAACTCGTATAGTTTTCCTTTGATAAGCGTTTTTGGTTCAATCATTTACACCCCTTGTGTTGAGTAACCTGTTCTACTTCGTTAATCGCCCCAATTACCTCACCCAAAACATTTACAGCATCGTTAATATAGACATCATTCGTAGTTGAAAAGTAAGGAGAAGACTGAATCAGTCGATAATCCTTGCTACTCCCTACAACACGTAAAGTCTGCTGACACCCCTGGAGAATCGCTCGAATCTCTGCTGTGGTTAGTATGATTTCCATAACTATTTTGTTAACTAAACTTCTCAAAATCTGGGCAGGTATCACTCTCTACACCATGAGGATGTATCCCACAAACGAGCATTACTCCTTGGTACTGAACTCCGTGAAAGTTCCTGCAACCCCTACAAGCTTTTGGCATTGCTTTGCGTCTTTCTTCTAGTATCTTGTCGATGTCTGACTCGACTTTGATTTGATACAAACGGGTAGCAGCTAAAAGACTTCCACCGGATAACAACCATGAACCAGCAAGTACACTTTTGACACTCGCCTCGTTAGTCCCTTTGATTAGAATTGTGCCTCCAATTAACGCTGCTGTTACTCCCATTGCTCCAGCACAAATATTTAAGTACTTGTTCAACATGGTTTTGTCCTGATTATTTATGAAAATTATCTCTGCTAATGCTAAGACTTGCCCACAGTAAAGAACTGCCTAAGAAGGTGGAAAAACTAACCAACATACCTCCCAAACAAGCGTTTTTCTGATAGTGCCAGCTAGAGATGATTATGTTGGGATTAGTATTAGTCTCAATTATCTCCAGCCCCCAACAAGCGAGCGCTCCTACTCCCGCAAATCTGGTAAACAGTAAAGAGGCAAGGGCTGTTGTTTCTAGAGTGCGGTTGATGAAAGTCCTTGTGCTAAAACGTTTTTTATTACATCGATTAAGGATAATTATTTTGCTTTTTTCTTCATAACCAATGTACTCAAGACGGGTTGACCGAGAAATCAAAGATATTTGTTCAGCCATCTTCAATTTTTTCATAATTTTCATAGCTCAAAATAGTTTGACTTAAATTACTTATTTCTTCTGCCAATCAGTATGTTGCTTACCCTAGCCTTTTTTCTAGGTTTTCTTTATTTAAACTTTGTGGGAGGATTAACGGGAGTCTTTTAACCCAAATTAAAGATATTGTTTTTGAACGTGGCGTAAATTCATTAACACACAGGAGTGCTTAACGATGGTGCAAGACGAATTAAAGAACAAAGTTGCTTTGATTACTGGTGCAAATAAGGGTCTGGGGCTGGAAATGAGCCGTCAACTTGGACAACATGGATTGACAATTCTTCTAGCAGCTCGAAGTTTAGATGCAGCTAAAACAGCAGCGAGTAACTTAGGAAACGAAGGAGTAGTAGCTTACCCAGTTGGCTTGGATGTCACTGATAGTAATCAAATTCAATCTGTTGTTCAACACATTAGTGACTCTTTTGGTAAACTCGACATCTTGATCAATAATGCTGGTGTGTTTTTGGATAGTGACTGGACTATCAGTAACGCTAGTTCTATTTCAATCGACATTATTAGACAGACGTTTAACACCAACTTTTTTGCACTAGTTGAACTGACCCAAGCATTATTACCTCTAATTTTGAATAGTTCTAGTGGTCGCATTGTTAATCTATCGAGTATTGAAGGCTCATTAACGCTTCATGCCGACCCCAATTCACTCATCTATGATTCCAAACCATTTGCTTACA
>NZ_VJXY01000129.1 GCF_014831675.1 Komarekiella delphini-convector SJRDD-AB1
TTGTAGCTGGGAAACTTCATCTTTATTCAAGTCAACAATGTACTTTTTCGCCATGTTACACCCCGTTTTTGGCTATTTTACCAATTAGAGGTTTTACTTAGCAAAGTTACCTTGGCAGACTACTAGCTCCGTTGTTACTGATAGTACTATTGTTTAACGTTGCAGTCCCAGAGTTGAAGATACCGCCACTGCCCTCGCTACCAATCAACTGACCACCCGAGTTGGACTTGATGTTACTGTTATCTATTATTAAAGTTCCCCTATTAAAGATGCCTCCACCACCGTAGAATCCTTGTGATCTGTTGTTGCTGATGTTACTATGGCTTAACTTGAGAGTGCCAGAGTTGAAAATGCCACCACCATTTGCAGACTCTGCTATGTTCCCGTTAATAATACTATTGCTCAACGTTAAAGTGCCAGAGTTAAGAATACCAGCACCCCCAGGAACATCTTCAGAAATATAGCCATTGGCAATAGTCAGCCCAACAATCTCTGAAGTTGTGCCACTATTGATCTCAAAAACACGACTGTTATTATTACCACTAACAGTAAGCAAATTTGCACCTGTGCCATTAATGGTCAAGTCATCTGTAATACTTAGACTACTACCACCAAGGGTAATAGTATCAGCAATTGAGTCAGCGAATACGCCATCAAAATTGATCCAGTCTTTTCCTGTTAGAGCATTAGCATTTAGTATTGCCTGCCGTAGTGAACCAGTACCGCTATCATTGGTGTTGCTAACGTTAAATGTAGCCATAAATGATCTGACTCCGTTTTTTCTTGGTAAATATGACCCGAAAAGAGCAATCCCTAACATCTAAAGAAAGATAATCAGGACGCCTTGAGAATCTGGAACACACCAATTAACAAATACAAGCTAACTAAGAATTATTTAAGACCTTGCTGAAACAGCTTGGGAATTAAATGTATATAAAGACACTCTAACGGAGTAAATACTATGATAAAAAATTAAATAAAACAATCTCTCATTAGGTATAAAACAAGTAGCAAATATTCACTTGGTTGAGGAGTTTGACTTGGCTTAAAGAGGTCATGGTACACTTTTGTCCCCATCCACTCCATCGAACACCGCCACACACTCCCCACTGAAAACATAAAGTACCCGCCTAAAACAGCGCACTGACACTCAAACCCCCTAGTTCCCAGTAGTCTTTCACCACTCCTGGTTGCCATTGCCGGGAGACGAGATTGTAGACTTGTACTGGAGAAGCGATGCCGAAGGCGGGCGGTTAGCCATCGCAACCGTAGCAATAATTTCCACCTTCTCCCAGCCGGGAAGCAGATGGTGCAGATCTTAACTCCACCCAGTAGTTCAAGGATGGTGAGGTGTTCGGTAGTAGATTTGACTGGGTTAAGGGTACTCTCATTGTGAGTATCCTTGGTTTGATTGTGTGATAGATAGGTAATTTAGGTAAAATCAAAAATGGAATAGTTGCAGTTACAGCTTATAGATTATTTGAGGGTATGACATTACCTCTGATGTTTGAAGTCTATAAGCCAAAGCAAAGGTTATTAGAATCAGATGTCTATCACACCAAGCCAGAAATTGCGGCTGTTATGATTAAAACGCAACCGAAGAGTCCAGCCTACACCTGTGATGTCGGTGACAGTATCCGAATATAAAACTGGGTTGGGCAGGTTGGTAGGTGCAAACCGAACACTTGCTCAAATCTACACAATTGCAGGTGTTTTGGCGCTATTAATTCCGCGTGGTGAAGTGATAGCATCAGCAGGTTTAATTACCTCTGCTAATGCGTCTAGTTGTTCTCCAAGATAATCAGAGTTTTGCAAAATTTCAGGATTGACGAAATCATGTCTGAGCAAAGCGTAGACACAAACCCTTCTATCTTTCCATTGTCGATACCGCAGAGATGGATTGTAGCCCATGTCTTCTAATAGTCTGAGGGTTTGTGCAACAGTCATATTTTGTACAGCAGTCAGTTCCACTGCTAAAAATACTTCCCCAGGTTTCGGAATCACTGGAAGCTCAAGCGTCATAATTCTCTCCCTCAAACGTGCATTCGTAGCGTTTTCCTTGACCTACTTTCTTTGGTTTACCAATTAACCTTACAACTGTTTTTCCTTCAATAGTCGCTTCTTGTGCTTTTATCTGACATTTTTGCACGGCTTCTGCTTCAGTGTCAGCCCAAACGTAATCAGTCCAGAGTTCTTTGGTTTTTTCTGGGTCTTCTAGCATTATTTTAGTTTACCATCCCACTTCACCAACACCCCATCCACACAAGCAATTCCCCACTGTGGAAACTTTGCTTCATCAGCATCATCTAAGCAATTGCCCTGGAGTAAACTGAAATAGTTAGTTTGTTTGATTTGGGCTGGAACTAGGAGATGAAGATGATACAGGGAAATACTGAATCTAATAACGGCAAACAGAGTGAATTCTCTGTGTGGGGAAAAGAGCTTGAGAGATTAGCACAAGAAGGTGTCAAAAAAGAAATTACCAAACATAAAGTTGCTGGTCATCCAATTTTTTATTCTCTCAAAGGTGTACCTATTATGGAGTTATCAGATGGTCGTTGCTTTGAATATCATCTACGTTCAGACGGAACACGAAAAATCATCCGCGAAGTTAACAGTTGATGACGCAACCGAAACCGACTTTAACCATAATTGCTGGCCCGAATGGGTCGGGTAAAAGTACCTTTACTCATGCAACTCAACAAGCTTTGAGAGTTCCAATTATCGACCCGGATCAAGAAGCACGACAACTTCGACCTGATGACCCCCAAGCAGCAGCAATACTCGGTGGAAGGCAAGCAATTAAACGCGCTCGTGCTTACCTGATCAATAACGAAAGCTTTGCAGTGGAAACTACGCTATCTGGCCATACATATCTACGAATGATGGCAGAGGTTAGGCAAAAAGGGTGGCAAGTCTACCTCATTTATGTTGGCATCGATAATGTAGAAATTAGCATTGAGCGTGTTGCTACTAGAGTTGCACAAGGCGGACATAACGTACCAGAAGAAGACATTCGGCGTAGATATTTACGCAGTCTATCCAATTTATCAGTAGCCATACAAGAAGCTGATCGGATTTTGATTTTTGATAACTCAACAGCAGAAGGATATCAACAAGTACTAACCATTGAAAATGGAAGAGTTACACAAAAAGTCCAGGAGCTACCTGAATGGTTAAAATCCCTGCTCAGACCAGATTCCCTTGAATAAAATCAGAGGCAATCTGTTTATTTGTGATAATTTCCCGAATAATAAGTAAAATTACTCGTTTTTTGGATATTTCTTAATCATCTCCCGCAATTCCACCGCCTCACCATCCGGCGTATACACAACTTCCCCCGACATCGCAATCACAATCCTTTGCTGCCTTGCCCATTCAAACCAAGCAATCACAACAGATTTAGCCTGCGCGGGCTCCGGTTTCCTGCCCTCCATACAAGCTGCAACAAACACAGCCTCCGGTGACTTAATACCTTTCCAAGTTCGTATCGCCTCTTTAAGATAAGCGATGTCTACGACAAGCCGCTATGCGTCTACGCCCCCGGCACATTCTGTCAGTACCGCCTGACTGTGCGTTGAATCTCTGCATTGAGGCGAAACCAAGTTTTTCTCTAGTTTAACTAATGCAATGATGGGGAGAAATCACAAAGTATCAGTGCGATATATGGATTCAATTAACTCCTCAACTTCTTCTTCGTTCAAGCATTGTTTGACTTGAGTATTGAACCACTTTATCTCTTCGGATTCTGTGTTTTGGACTTGGTAAACCAGTAGTGTTCCTGCAACACGGGCAAAAGTAAGGGGTGATGGGGAAAGGTGGCTCAGTAGCTCGGATGCATTCTGGTATATTTGCATGATTGATGTTTCATCCAGAGGAGATCCCAATTGAGCGGAAAGCTGTTTTAGGCTTTCTTGAATAGACAAACGGAAGTCTGGCTCTTGTTCATGTGAAATAGGATTACTCATAAACGTTGATCAATTAATGCAATAACTTGATGGTCTAGCCTGACTATTTCGGCTCGAATGTCTACCATATTTTCACATTCATTGGGTATCTTCATCGGCTCAAAAGCATAACTGACGAGATTAACCTTCAATTTTACAGGCAACTGAAGGAAGATGGTAAAACTGCCCCAAGTAGACTTGTCCGAAATATTACAGTGATCGTCAGTTTCCTTGCAGCGTCACTCCCGCACTGGAAACCGCCGCATCATCTCGGCCAGCGCCTCCGCCTCACTATATGCCGTATATAGAACCCATTTGACATCTTTTACTGTATTGAAGTAAAGTTACCGCAAAAACCGTATCCAGCAGCCATGCCGTACTCTAGCAGCCTAACAGACGAAGAGTGGGAAATCCTTGAACCCCTACTGCC
>NZ_VJXY01000040.1 GCF_014831675.1 Komarekiella delphini-convector SJRDD-AB1
CTTGGGAGAAAGAACGCAATCAAAAAAAAGCCAGCGTCTATTGGGGTTTTAAAACCAAGGATGCACGTAAAAAAATGCAGCGTTTATATCCGAGCATTTAACCTAGCAAAATTGCCTTGGCAGACTACTAGGCACAGAGGCTTAATGGCTTTTACTAAATAGCGATCGCTATCATGAATAAATATCTTGTATAAATGCCTAAATTGTGATATTTAGCAAAGCTAAGCATAGGAGTGGGATTAATTCCTGCGTAACTAAGGCGTAGCTTGCAAATCTTGTAGGGGTATTCTCCACCGCGTTCCGTACCACTCAAATAAGAAAGCATTCAAGCATTTTGAGAAAGCAAAATGCTTGAATGCTTATTGAATTGCCAAGATTTTTAACTAACTGCTGCTAAAGGCTGAGGTGTTTCAGATTTCCGCCACACTGATTGCCCTGTTAGGAGTTCTGCTACATCCATACCATTGCCAATTACACCAGGTACGCTAGGATAACCAGCACTCGCTCCTACAAAAAATAGGTTAGGCAACTCTGTCGTGTATCCTAGGCGATTTAAACCAACCTGTTTGGGCACTAATTTTGCACCATAAATATTACCCTGCGGTTGACCTAAATAAAACTCGCTGGTAGTGGGTGTGCCATAAACTTTCATCCGGGCGTAGTTGTCTATGTCTGGAATCAAATCCCGCACGCTAGTCATTATCTGCTGATAAACTTCTCGCTTTTTGGCTTTATACCCTTTTGGGTTAGTTTTGTGCAGCTGTTCAAAAGGTTCATAAGGGCAGACAGTGGCAATTTCTAGGACATGATGCCCCTCTGGCCCCATCCCTGGTTCGCTGGATTTCATCGTCGGACAAGAGAGGAAAATCCACGGGTGGTTGAGATCACCTTGCAATTGTTGTTGATATTCTTTGTTCAAGTCACCTGTCGGATAATACCAAATATTCCAGTTACCGATGCCATAGCTTTGGGGATCGAAGCGGTTATCTAAACCCAGGTATATATTGAAAGCACTGGCTGAATATTCGTATTTAGTGAGACGTTGACGCTCTTTGTAACTCAAAGCTTCTGGATCATGCATTAACTCTACTGTTAATTTGGGGTCGAGGTCGCTGATATAAGCTTTGCTGGCGCGGTAGATTATACCATCGGCAAGTATGCTGTGAACAGTGTGGTTACTAACTTGTATATGGTTAACTGAGGTTGAGTACTTAACGACACCTCCACCTGATGTAATTGCCTCAACAATACTGTCAACAAAGTGTTTGAAGTGATGTTTTGGATAGTAAGCACCTTCTGAGTAGTCCCAAACAAGAGAAGTGTGGGTGAGTAGCGCAATTTCTTGCGGTGGTAATGCATAGTCGCCACTTTGCCCCGCCAGCAATGCTTGCAGTTTGGGCGACAATCCAACATAGTTATACAAATCTTGTAAAGTCCAAGTTCGTTTCCAAAATAAATTTAAATATTTTGGCAACTTCAACCAGTCAGAAAACTTCTGATCAAACCAGCGTACTTCTCGCACTAGGTTACGAATTTCTTGATGAAGTTGCTGAATTTCGTGACAGTATCGATTGATAGCATCAGTCTCTTCTGGAAATGTGGAGAGTAAACGCGATCGCAGATTCTCCCATCCCAAGGGAATTTTAAAATCTGCCTGTGGTGTGATGACTCGATCAATGCAGTCTGGATCAAGACTATTAAAGGGAACGTCCTGATGAATATAGTCGAGAAATTGCCCTATGGTTTGATGAGCACCACATTGAGAAATATAATGCACGTCAGCACAAAAGCTGTATTCGCCATAATCAAAAGTGTGACAGCATCCACCAGGTAAGTAATGTTGCTCTAGAACTGCTACGCGGTAGCCTTGTCGGGTTAAACAAGCTGCGGTCGAAAGTCCACCTAGTCCGGCTCCCAGAATCACATAATCGAAGATTTCCATCTCAGCCTCCTCTAGCAATTTGATTTCTGTTTATCGGTGATCTGGTTCTTCATCACCGTTTTTTATGCGTATAAATGCCAAAACCTTCAGCAGATCTTCATCTAGAACACCAATTCAGCGAAAAACCGATTATTTCGTAGAGACATTGTAATGAAACGTCTCTACAATCAACGAAAATTGGTCGTTTTACCGAAAAGAAATCGGGTTTTGCAATTACTGAATCAATGCTCTAGCTTTGAAATTTTCAATCAATGAAAATAAAGCAGACCAACCTGAAGGAGAAAGTGTAAGGATTTTCATCGGTATCAAGGCAATTCTGCCAAAACCGAATTTTTTAATAATTTAGCTACGGCAATTTTTTGCCAACACAAATTAGCTAAGATTTAGATGCCCAGAAAGATGTTTAAGTTTATGGCGAACTAACTGCAATTCTTAATAAAATGCAGCTAGATTATAAGGACATATATGACTTTAAGTCCTTTATCTTCACCCTTTATTTATTTAGCTTATCGAAGCTTGAAAAATTTGTTTGCCAATATTTGCTTTTTTTAACATGAACGATCACAAGAGCCCCGACTTCTTTGAGAAGTCGGGGCTCTGGGGAGAGGGATCTTATTTTATTATTTAAGCTGCAATACGTGGCCGGCTCTTGGGTGTTGGTGCGGTCTGAGCTAGCAGATGAGTGTATAGCTGAGTCAGTCTCGATGCCACACTATACCAACTAAAGGCAATTTCTGTCCGTTGCCGAGCAGCTTCACCCAACTGATCTCGCCAAGCTGGATTAAGGAGAATACGATCTATGGCAGCCGCAAAAGCTACTTCATCTTTGGGGGGCGCAAGTAACCCTGTGATTTCAGGTACGACTGTAAATTGTAACCCGCCAACATTACTAGCTACAACTGGTGTCTTACTAGCCATTGCTTCAATAGTGACTAAACCAAAGGGTTCATAATGGCTGGGTACTACGCAGACATCAGCAGCAGCGTAGTAAAAGGGAAGAATATTATCATCTAAGCGACCAGAAAAGGTTGTGCAATCTTCTAGCCCAAGTTCTGCGACAATACTGGCAATGCGATCGCGTTCAATTCCATCACTCTGACCTGGACGGCTACCACCACCAATTACTAATTGGAGGTTAGCCTCACCCCTTAAACTAGATTTGGCAATGGCTCTTACTAAGGTTTCAATCCCTTTACGCCGATCAAAACGACCAACGTAGAGAACCATCTTGGCATCCTGTGCAATTCCTAGTTTTTCCCGTGCAGCAGACCGCTGAATTCCTCCAAATTTATCAATATCTGTACCACAGGGAATCATTTCAATTTGTCCCTTAGCGGAAACGAGTATTTGCATGTCCTTCTGCTCTTGTGGACTAGTCGCAACCACCCGGTCTACAGTCTCCAAGCAGGCTTGTTCTACAGCTAATCGCTGGGTAGCAATTAAGGGGACATCACTAATACTTCTATATTTGACCGCTCCTAGAGAGTGATAAGTATGTACTTGAATCAGCGGTTGCAGCTTTTTCAATTCCATACCTACCCAAGATGATAACCAGTAGTTGCTATGAATTAGGGAGTACCAAAATCCTTCGCGCTGCTGGAATTGTTGAAATTCTTCGATAAATTCAGGTAGATAGTCGAACAGGTTATCTCGCCCGATGAATTCAGCTGGGCCAGCTTTCAACCGAATAGTACGACAGTTGGAGCTATGTTGAACGATCGCAGCTTGCTCAGGACTACTGCGACGCGTAAACATATCTACTTGCCAACCTTGCTGGGCTAGTGCATAACCGACTTGACGCACATACACATTTTGTCCCCCAGCTTCTTCCTGGCCGATTTCAACAGCAGGATCACCATCAACAGAAATGAAGGCAATGCGGTGTTTTTTTTGAAACATAGTCAAGTTTTACCTCAAGGCAACTAATCCTGTCTCTGACGCCATAAATCAAGCTAAATATTAGCTTTTCTTTAAGACTGAGCGCAGACATAACGAAGCGTAAAGTTACCAGCCAAGGACACTAACGAGAACAAAGCATTACTTGTTAGAATGCTGCTCGTTCAATCTCCTCTCAATGCCGACGAAGTTAGCTGACGGGCTAGGACTGAGAGATGTCCTTCTTGGAAAGAATGAGGTCTGAAGTTTGAAGTTTGTGCTTCTTACTTTAGTCCTGATCTTTATTTGCAGATATGCCCCAAACTTGGTTCCTCCGTTCCAGCTGACTCTCGTAAACAAATGTTTACTGGGGAAGAGAGCGGATTAGGCAGACTGATTTACATTTCTTCAGACTCTAACTTGTAACTAGAACTACGTCAACAGTATGAACAAAAATAGTGTAATTGCGATTACTTTTATTTCCACTGGTAGAATACTTATTTCTTTGGTCAGCAAGGGTTTGGTAGGCTGCTAAAGTAGATTTTGTTACTTGATATTTTAGTTGAAAGAAGCGATCGCCTAATCCCAAAAAGTAGGTTCAAGTATCAGTTAGGATTGTAAAACTGTCTGTCATCGGTAAACTTTTCACTCTTGCGGTCAGTATTTGTTTTATAGCGATAGCAGCTACGCCAGAGGAAAAAAATATGCAGTGGATAGAATTAAGTCTCGATACAACAAACGAGGCGGTTGATTGGGTCTGTACACTAGTTGCTGAAACTATCAATATTGATGATGTTCAGATCACAGAATATGCTGAATTAAACCAAGCTCAGTGGACGTTTACAATTCGCTTATATCTGGCTTATGATGTCCATTCACGGGCACGTGTAGAAAAAATTATTAATTTACTATCGCCTTTACACCGTACGGGATTAGCAACGGCAATACAAACTACTGTAGTTGATCAAAAGCCTACAAACGCAGACATACTCAACCCGCCTGTGCATCGGATTGGGAAACGATTCGTTGTGCTAACTCCTGATGCACTTTATCAATCTCAAGCAGCAGACGAAATAACTTTGAGATTGAAGACAACCCTGTCCTTTGGCAGTGGTTTACACCCAGCAACCATTGTTAGCCTGCAAATGCTTGAGCGGTACGTCTTACCGACGATGAATGTTCTTGATTTGGGATCAGGTTCAGGTATTTTAAGTGTTGCGATCGCCAAGCTAGGAGCAAATGTCTTAGCATTAGACAACGACAGTATTGCTGTGGATGCAACTCAGGACGCTGTGTATCTTAACGGCGTAGAGCAACAGGTAACAGTGACCAAAGGAAGTCTGGGATGTGGAAGCGACTTAGGGCATTGGATGGGTGGAGATACCATCGACAATGTCCCAAAAATCGAGGCTAGAAATAAATTTGACCTCATCGTTGCCAATATCCTTGCACGGATGCATATCGCCCTTGCTAATGATTTTCAGCGTGCGCTGCGTCAGACTGATGCACACCCAGGACTACTGATTACAGCCGGTTTTACTACGGATAATGAGGACAATGTTGCTAAGGCATTAACAGAGGTTGGATTTGAGTTAGTCGGTTGTGAACGATTAAACGAATGGGTCGCACTTACCCATCGCTTGAAAGTATAGCGACTTATAGCGATTTTCGTCGTATCCTACTGTTGAGCAACGTAAATCATCGTGATGGCATTAATTGTGATTGGTAGTATTCTGTACGTTAAACAACAACGTTGGTTATAGCCTCATGTCTAACCCTGTCAATGTGTAGCATTCCACATTTGATGTTATTCGTGCTTTTGTGGTGACAACAATTCATTTCATAAACCACAAAGATACAAAGACACAAAGTAAAATCATTTATTAATCGCACCGATAAAGCTAAAGCAGATTTTTCACCATCTTGACAGGGATGACCTCATGTCCTATGTCCACGACAAATGCATCCTTAGCGATCGCACTAGTGTAAAACTAACCATAGATTAAAATTGATGGTTATTGTAAGTTTGCTCTAATGTATCAATCATAAAACTATGGAACTGTCAAAACATATAAACTTTTCTCTATGATTGCAATTCAATAACGATAAAAGCATAATTAACAATATTGGCTTGAAAAGCTGTAAGCTAATTTAAACATCCCAATGAATGATGGTTATAAAGAAAGCTTGCAATTTAGATAAGTATTTATAACCAAATTTTTAATTTGTACTTTGCCCTAACTTTCTCTACTGAGATTTGGACTATGGCACACCATGTATAAAGGCGCGATCGCCTTTAGCACTGTAAGAAACTTGTGTTTTTTTTGCAGAAATCTTCGTAGGCATAAAAAATGAAATTTACTCAAAGTAGATCGCATTTTTTCTAAATCAATATGTTTACGTTTTTGTTTTTAAATACCCCAATATGTCATTGACCAACACTATCCATTTTAGAAACTTACGAGGCGATTTATTTGGTGGTTTAACTGCCGCGATCGTTTCCTTGCCCCTGGCGTTGGCGTTCGGTGTTGCTTCTGGTGCTGGGCCCGTAGCGGGTCTTTACGGTGCTGTTTGTGTTGGCTTTTTTGCCGCACTATTTGGGGGAACACCAACTCTAATTTCTGAACCAACTGGGCCGATGACCGTAGTCATGACTGCAATTGTCAGTTCAATGACTGCAAATAACCCAGAGAATGGTTTAGCAATGGCATTTACTGTAGTCATGCTCGCCGGGATATTTCAAATCTTCTTTGGAATATTTAAGCTGGGTAAATATATTACCCTCATGCCCTACAGCGTGATTTCCGGCTTTATGTCTGGGATTGGCGTAATTCTAATCATCTTACAAATTGCGCCTTTTGTCGGGCAGCCAAATCCTAAAGGTGGCGTACTTGGAATGGTACAAAATCTACCCAATCTGTTAGCAAATATAAATCCTGTCGAAACAGTTTTGGGACTTTTGACCTTGGCAATCATTTTCTTAATGCCATCCAAAATTAAACGCTTTGCTCCACCGCAATTAGTCGCATTAATAGTAGTAACTGTAGTTTCTCTTGTCTTCTTCGGAAACGTTGAAATTAGACGAATTGGCGAAATCCCGATGGGGTTGCCAAAATTGCAAATGCCCACCTTCAGTGCATCCCAAATCACTGTGATGATTGTTGATGGCGCGATGTTGGGGCTGTTGGGTTGTATTGATACCTTGCTAACAGCAGTGATTGCCGATAGTTTGACTCGTACCGAACATAAATCTGATAAAGAATTGATTGGTCAAGGTATCGGGAACTTAGTATCAGGTTTGTGTGGTGGACTACCTGGTGCTGGTGCAACAATGGGAACGGTGGTTAATATCCAGACTGGTGCTAAAACGGCTTTATCTGGACTAACTCGTGCCTTAATCTTACTAATTGTAGTTTTGTGGGCTGCGGGTCTAACTCGAAGCATTCCCATGGCAGTTTTGGCTGGTATTGCCCTCAAAGTTGGGATTGACATTCTGGACTGGAGCTTTTTGAAACGCGCTCATAAAGTATCCTTGAAGGGCGCAATTATTATGTACGGTGTATTGTTCCTCACCGTATTTGTTGATTTGATTGTTGCCGTCGGTGTGGGAGTTTTCATTGCCAACATCTTGACTATCGAACGTCTTTCCCAGTTACAGTCTCATGACGTGAAGACGATTACCGATGCTGATGATGCAATTGTCTTGAACAATGAAGAGAAACAATTGCTAGATCAAGCTAATGGACGCATCCTGCTATTTTACTTGAGTGGGCCGATGATCTTTGGAGTTTCTAAAGCGATCGCTCGTGAGCATTCAGCAATGGCAGATTCCGACGTGCTAATTTTGGATCTAAGCGATGTACCCATGTTGGGCGTGACTGCTTCACTAGCGATCGAAAATGCTATCAAAGATGCCCATGATCAAGGTCGTCAGGTATTGATAGTTGGTGCAGCTGGCAAGGTCAAACAGCGCTTAGAAAAGTTTGGGATTTTGAAATTTGTACCCCAACATCACTTCTTTGCAAATCGTGTAGAGGCACTCAAGCAAGCTGTTTCTTTAGTTAATCCTCATGCAGTTGCAAATGCTACTAACACTAGCGAATATTCCTCTCAAGTGAATGATACTGACACCTACGGCTATCAAGCTTAATCAAAACGTAGGAGGGTATTAACACTTTTTGCATAAGTCTAATTACCTCTGTTGAAGTCTCAAAATATAGTTGAAAGGGAGAGGGGAAAAACAAGCATTTTCCCTTTTTTATTTTTTCAATCCTATTAATCATAGTTTGACTTCACACTGTACTTGGCATTAATCACAACTACTTCTCAAGTGCCACATGATAGCAAAAGACAGTCCATCCCATAAAGGAGTATTAGCATTAGCTTTTCTCAAACCTTCTGCTGTCCAAGAATTACAAGTTTTTAATATTGAGTAACTGCCATTTGCTGCATAAAACCCTGTATTTTTGGTGTGACCATCACCAAGACGAATTTTGCTACCTTTGGCATCTACTTTAAAACTAGCTTGGATAAATTCCATTAATCGCAAATAATCTGTTTGATTAACTTTAATACATTTTACTTCTAAATAATTAGGTATTGATTGATAAACTTTGACATCCATAACAGAAGGAGTTGGTAAAAATAGTGCCTTGAAAGTTGTAGATAATTTTAGATCGGTTATAGAAGGGGTTGACATATAAAAATCACGATCTCCCCAACCAAAACTTAAATAATTGTAATTATTAATCGTATCTCTACCTATCTTATCTATCAAAATATTCTGATACCAATCAAAAACATGATTTTTGATTGGCACTATAATATTAGAATGAATACCCGTATTAGAAATACAAATATTTAAATTACAGTGTTTTTGTGAGTAATTACCCCATTTTTTAGGTATTAACACACCGATAGCTAATAAAGCTAAACTAGAGAAAACAAAACTAAAAAAGAAGCGGCCACAAAAAAACAAGCCTTGACGAACTGAATTATTATTAACTCGCATAACAGCCTAAACACTTTTTTATAGTAAATTCCAAGCAGAGTCTATGGATGCAGATAATTGGACATTTAAACTACAAAGGGCACTACCCATAAGTTCCCGCGCACTGCTGTTAGTAAATCGTCACGCCCGCCAAGGACAAAAGAGTTTGTCAGAAGCGATCAATTATCTTAAGACACTGGGCTTTAGTGTAATTGAGGAGTCTATAGAAGACCCAAAACATCTTTCTGAAGTTATAGTTCAATATCAGCAGCAAGTTGACTTGGTAATTATTGGTGGTGGAGATGGTACTCTTAATGCCGCAGTAGATGCTTTAGTTGATACCCAATTACCCTTGGGAATCTTGCCTTTGGGAACTGCAAACGACCTAGCGAGGACTTTGGGAATCCCGAACTCTCTACCCGAAGCTTGCAAAATTATTGCCTATGGAGATTTGCGACGCATCGATTTAGGATGGGTAAACGGCAAGCACTTTTTCAACGTTGCCAGTTTAGGGCTAAGTGTGAAAATTACCCAGCGACTTACCAAAGAAGTCAAACGCCGTTGGGGAATATTCGCTTACGCCGCCACTGCATTGCAAGTAATTTGGGAAGCACGACCTTTTAGTGCGGAGATTGTGCTCAATAGTAAATCGCTTCGTGTCAAAACTGTACAAATTGCCGTGGGTAATGGTCGTTATTACGGTGGTGGGATGGCAGTAGCTCCTGATGCCACAATAGACGACCAAAGGCTAGATCTTTATAGCTTGGAGATTAAGCATTGGTGGCAGATTATACTATTACTACCTGCAATGCGACAAGGGCGACATATACATTGGCGGGGTGTCCGCGCCCTACAGGGACAAGAAATAGAGGTTTATACACGTAAACCTCGTCCGATAAATACCGATGGCGAAATTACTACTTATACTCCTGCCCATTTCCGAGTTATACCTAAAGCGATAGCTGTTCTAGTGCCTCCAGAAGAAACCAATATAGTTAATGGTCAATAGTCAAGGGTCAAACCAGTTCGCTGCGGGGCTGCGCTAACGCTATATAGCCAATTGCTGACCGCTAATGGTAAAAAACAATTAGTGATTAGCAATTAGCACTATGACTAATTTTCTGCAACCACCAAGGTTACGCATTGGTGAAAACAGCGAAGAAGAACGACGCGCCACTTGGCTGGAACTTTTTTATGATTTGGTGTTTGTGGTTGCAGTCTCTCAACTTGCCCACAATTTAACTGAGGATATTTCTCTATCAGGATTGTTTGGGTTTGTAGCTCTATTTATACCCGTTTGGTGGTCATGGATTGGCACGACATTTTATGCCAATCGCTTTGACAGCGATGATATAATACGCCGATTGCTTGTTGGTCTGCACATGCTGACGGCTGCGGCGATGGCTATCAACATCCACCACGGCTTAGGCGAGAGTTCCGCTGGTTTTGCCCTTTCCTATGCTCTTGGTCGTGTTGTGCTGATTGTCGAATATATTCGTGCGGGAATGCACATACCTTCAGCGCGTCCTTTAACTACTCGCTATGCTATGGGTTTTGCGATCGCAGCCTTTCTTTGGCTAGTATCGGTATTGTTACCCATTCCTTGGCGATTCGCACTCTGGACACTAGGAGTCATCATTGACTTTGCCACACCCCTGACAGCACGTAAGTTCCAACTAGGGTTACTTCCCCACGCCTCCCACTTACCAGAACGTTTTGGGTTGTTTACCATGATTGTTTTGGGTGAAGCAATTATTGCGGTTGTTAAAGGTGTATCTGAACAAAAATGGGATTTTTTAACAGTAATTTCTGCTGTATTTGGTCTAATTATCGCTTTTAGCTTGTGGTGGGTTTATTTTGATAATTTAGGTGGCACACCCATTCAAACGGCGCGAGAAAATGGACGAGTTGGTGTTGTCAATCTCTGGCTCTACACGCATTTACCGCTAGTGATTGGGATTGCTGCGACTGGAGTCGGCGTAGAACACATCTTGTTGAGTAAATCGGGATTAGCACTACCCGATCCGCAGCGATGGCTTATCTGTGGTGCAGTTGCATTATGCTCGCTAGCCCTCGGCATTCTCCACCGATTTGGGGTAATTCGCTATTGCAAAATCCGCTCCCAGTATAGACTTTGGGGGGCAGTTTTGCTAGTGGCGATCGCCATCTTTGGCAAAGGTTTATTACCCGTTACAGTCATCGCCTTTGTAGCTGTAGTTGCTGTTGTGCAAGTTGTTCAAGATTTATACCAAAGCCGTCCCACTACTCGCTTAGTCGATCCAGAAATTTAGTTTCTTTATTAAATAGAAAACGCTTTATAGCTTGTAGTTGACGTTATCTTTGCTAAAACGCCAACTACTAAATTTAATTTACTTATACCTACCTGCCTATCAAACAATAGGGTTCATTTAAGAAGAATAGTAGTAGTCTGTTGCAAAAGTTTCGAGAGGTTCGTAGTAAGCACTTTAGTGCTGAAAAAATTAAGGACTAAAGTCCTTATTACAAACACGTATGATTATTAAAATCAATGAGACAGACCACTAGTCTATTAGTTATTTTGTAACCAGTATAGTATTTTTGCTTACCTGCAAAAGAGTCTTTAAGTATACTAAATAGTATGAGGTATTATATGACATCTCTTCCTGACTACAAAAATGATCCTGAAGCTTACGAAATTGAAGAACGCTCTCGTCCAGACGAAATGCTCATGCTTGAGGTTGCTGGCGAAATGGCGATAGAATCACTTGAAAATATCCATAATGTCGCTGTACTTGATTTGTGTTGTGGTACAGGGCTTTCTTTGGAACGTATTATTAATCATCCAAATATCTCGTGTGCTGTAGGCGTGGATATCTGCCAACCATACCTAGACTTTGCCAAAATAAAATACAAACAACATAGATTAAAACCAACTTTTATCCTTGGCGATGCCGTATCAGTTAGACTTCCACGTGAGCAATGGGATGTGATCATGTTGGCATCAGCTTATCATCATATCGAACATGAAAGAAAGGTTGAATTCTTAAATCGTGTACACTACCTTCTTGATAATTCTGGCTATGCAATCATTGCAGAAAATGTTTTGCCGGAATATGAAGAAAGTAACACTAAAGAATATGCTCATGCTGTTAAACAGTTTTACACTGAAGTTCTAAATACTGCAAAACAACAAAATCCTAACCTTCCTGACTATGTAGCGAATCTAATCAAAAGAGTAGCTCAGTATGGTTATGATGGAGACTATGAATATAAAGTTTCTCTGTCGCTGCTACTAAAAGATTTAGCTAAAGCTAGACTTCAGATTGTTACACAAAAGCGTGTTTGGCCTAAAGATGAATCCAAATTGGGTAAAACAGGTGGTAATTACGTTTTTAAAGTATGCTGCTTGTGAAAAGTATACTAATTTAGTATACGCAAAATCCCATAAATCAGACCTTAAGTGAAGACTCTCAAAGGATAAAAGAATGGATAGTTCCTTAAAAAGAAACATTGCTTTTGCTTTTATTGGCGCATTGTTTTCTTTCATTTTAACGTTAAGTAGTACAGCATCTATAGCGCCCTCAGAACAGCTACACAAAATTATCTTACCTGCTATTATCTCAATTCCTCCAGGTTTAATTGCTGGATTGCTTTTTGCTTTCATTCAAACTTATCAAGAAACGCTAATAGAATATAAACAAGAAGTTAGGGGATTAACTAAAATTCTTGATAAGAATGAAAAACATCTTGAACAAATTTATGATTTTCTTGATGCAGCAAAATCTAGCTTAAATCATTATGCTACTGTCAGGGGATTGCTGATTGCGAGTAAAACTCACAGATATTTAGTAGAAAGCTTCATTGAAAAAGCGGTAGGACATCCTTGCTATATACCAAGAGCTTCTGAAGATGACTTCTACGAAATACTAACCTTGGGTATTAGAGCATCATCTAGAAGCTGGTGTGCAATTCACCAAGGACAGATTAGCAAGTTAGGTTTCAACCCTATTGATAACGAGGGAGAATTTTACTTTTCCTCCTTAAGAAATTCTGATTCTCATATTGATAAAAAAAGAATAATTATTCTTAATAAAGATGAACAAAAAGAGCTAATAAATCCCGATATTATGAAAGCATTTTGGGATAAGACAGGTAGAGACATCCCATCTTACTGGATTAGCGATGATTATTTCTACAATTTAACTAGACTAAGCCGGGATATCAGAGTAGATGATTGTTCTCTGCATGATGATGAGGTACTTCTTCATTATCATCGAGAAAATAAGTTAATTATGTTAGCTTTTGAAGATAGTAGAGATCCTATTTGGAGCGCGGTGAAGAAACTTTTTCAAAGGTTGGATACCTTAGAGAATAGAAAAAGTTCGGAATTTAATCATATTACTCAACAGCAGATTGATAATTTAATAAATCAACAAAATTCTCCCTAAAAAAATCTAATTAAGGTAGTGTAAATTACCATAGCTCAATTTTTTTGAGAATATATACTACTTCTATGCTAGACATTTAGCGTTAAATCATAACATTAGGTTTAAGAATTTTGTGAAATTACCATCTCATTTGGATTATCGTGTTTTCAGCTACAGTTATATTCAAGCAAAGTAGGCAATAATATTTATAAATAACTAGAAAGGCAGCCCTTTCTGTAAACAATGCTGCTGTTTCATGAAACCTCGAATTATTGTTTGTGGCTTAGGACGTACTGGATATAAAATTTTTCGTTTGCTGAGACAGCAAGGAGCGTTTGTCGTTGGCATTCATAACAAACCCATTCTTGGCGAAGACACAGGAGACGTGATTGTTGGTGATTTACAAGCAGCTGCTACGCTGAAAGCAGCTGAAATTGAGCAAGCACAGACTTTAGTGATCGCTGGGCCTGATGATGCTGTAAATTTGTCAATTATGATGCAGGCGCGGGTGCTGAATCCCCAAATTCGGATTATCAACCGTTTTTACAATACAAATTTAGGGGAACGCTTAGATCATACTTTACCGGATCATTTGAGTATGAGTGTTGTCGGTTTGGCAGCACCCGTATTTACTTTTGCAGCATTAGGAAACCAAGCGATTGGACAAATCAAGTTATTTAAGCAAACTTGGCCGATTCATGAAGAATACATTGATGAAAATCATCCGTGGAAGGGCCGAAAGCTAAGTGAATTGTGGGAAGACCGATCGCGGATGCTAATTTATTACTTACCAGTGGAAGGTGAGATGAATTTGGTATCTGCGGTGCTAGCGGGACAAGAAATCAAAATAGGCGATCGCTTAATTATTGGCACTCAGCCTTATGTCCGTTCCAAACGCAGATCAATGATTAGAAAACTGCTGAAAGTTATGAGTAATTTTAGGCAGTTTCAACAACATGGGCGATCTGTAGTAGTTGGTGCTATTGTTTTGCTCGCCGTTATTATGGTTGCCACACTCACCTACATGTCTGCTGAACTAAGCTTGTCTGTTGTAGATGCTTTATATTTTTCTGTAGGCATGATAACAGGAGCAGGTGGTAATGACAAAGTTGTAGAAAAAGCTCCCGACAGTATTAAATTATTTACCGTTGTCATGATGCTAGTTGGGGCAGTGGTGATTGGTATTTGGTACGCAATGCTCACCGATTTTGTCCTAGGAAGCCGCTTTAAGCAATTTTGGGATGCTGCTCGCATTCCCCAGCGACATCACTATATTGTCTGTGGCTTAAGTGGCATCGGTTTAAGGATTGTCCAGCAACTCCACGCTAGCGGCAATGAAGTGGTAGTGATTGAAACTGACTCCAATAACAAATATGTCAACACTGCCAGGGGGCTAGGTATTCCAGTAATTCAGGGTGATGCTAGCTTTCGCGCAACACTCAAAGCTAGCAATGTAGACTCTGCCGCCGCAGTGCTTGCGGTTACTAGCAATGATGCCACTAATTTAGAGATTGCCCTCAAGGCTAAAGGACTAACACCTAGCATTCCGGTGATTGTCCATTATGCTGATCCCGATTTTGCTGGTATGGCGCAACAAGTATTTGATTTTGAGGCCGTACTGAGTCCGGCTGAACTAGCCGCTCCAGCTTTTGCGGCAGCTGCACTAGGGGGGCAAATCCTTGGTAATGGGATCACAGCCGATAGTCTTTGGGTGGCTTTTGCTACGGTGATTACCCCGTTACATCCTTTGTATAATCAGCGTGTGAAAGATGTAGCAATGTCTGCTGATTTTGTTCCCTTGTACTTAGAAACGAATTACCAAACCCTTCACGGGTGGGATTTGCTAGAATCCATCCTCAGTGCAGGGGATATCTTATATATGACTATGCCAGCAAATCGGTTATATCAATTGTGGCGTGACGAGCGATCGCAAGTCATGATCAGTTAATTATTTCATTGCTCGCTACTACTTTGTCAACTTATTACACAGGAGATAAGAGTCATTTGTCATTAATTATTCTCTTCCCCTGCTCCCTCACTTTCCCACTCTCCTTATTGATGCACTTGCAACCAAGCTATTAAATCCTCTGTCGTAGAGAAATCTAACAGAGCTTCACTGAGAGCTTCTAGCTGGACACTAGAAAGCTGTTGAATCTGTGCTTGCAACTCTGGAGAAACTGTACCCAGTCGGCGCGTGAGTAGGCGCAGAGCTAGTGTCACCTCTCCTTGTTGAATACCTTGTTGAATACCTAGTTGAATGCCTTGTTGTACACCTTCTTGTAGAATTTCTTGATATAGAGGTGATTCCCGCATAAGCTCCTCCCTGAGAAATTGCCGAACTAAATCTTCTTCAAATTTCAGCCTTGCCAACACTTCCACACATGCAGAAATGTTTCGTTGTTTGTCTGATTCTTTGATCATATCGACCTTTGCAGCTACTTGCTCTAACAAGCCTGCTGAAGAGTCTGTCTGAGCTAGAACTGCTAGAGGTAGCAGTCCCGGATTTGTCAATAACAGAGATGGGTCTTGTTCCCAGATTCGTACAACGCGGTAAGAGTGGAAAGTTTTATCCACAGCAAACTGGTTAATGTAAACCGCCTCCGAGGTGGTTTCCTTCAAGAAAATAACCACCTGTTCAATGGAACAATTATACTTACGGTAAAGCCTGACCCAATAATCCAACATCCGCAAAGGTAGAGTTGGTTTGGAAGTAGGTACAGTTTGAAATTCTAAGTGGAGAATCTGATTACAGTCTGGCAGCAAGTAAAGGGCATCAGAGCGGATAGGTTCAAGGTTAAGTTCAGTGGGTAATGGCTGAATTGCCGTGATATCGCCATCAAGTAGCCAATTTACAAACGCGTCTGGGTACTCAACTGCCAGATAGCGACAGATGTTGTCGTAAGCCAAGAGGATGAAACAATAGGATGGACTATACAATTTTAGGGATTGTATGTCTACTATGGCGTATACGCAAAGCGAGTTGTAGTTAGAAATCGCTAGCACTAAAACAATTTTAGAACTTACGCACTGAATCCTGAAACCTAGATCCCCCCTAGCCCACGCCAGTCGCTCATGGGGAGCCACCCCCTTGCGGAGGTTCCCGACGCTCGTTCGCGCAGCGTGTCGCAGACAAGACTCGCTAACGCTGCGCTATCCGTTGTGGGGAGTGGCGTGGAAACCCCCTTGGCGCTAGCCTCTCCCTTTGGGAGAAGACCGCGCTGGCTCCCCTTAAAAAGGCTACGGTGTACACACATCTCTGTACCAAACCAAAATCGTGTAGATCCTCCTAAATCCTCCTTAAAAAGGAGGACTTTGAGAAGTTTTTGCCCCCCTTTTGAAGGGGGGTTGGGGGGATCAAAAGCTTGTGAGGCCACTCTCAAAGACTTGTGTGTACACCGTAGCCTTAAAAAGAGGGGAACTTCTAAAGCCCCCTTTTTAAGGGGGTTGGGGGATCTGAGTGCGTAAGTCCTGAATTTATGTGGTCAGTGCTAAAAAAAATTCCTTAATTAGCACTTCGTAAATTAAATAATCACAGTAATTTAACTTAAAAGTACTTCAATTTTAGTTCTGAGCTTGGATGATGGAGTTCTAATCTCGGAGTTCCGAGTTCTGAGCTTGGATGATGGAGTTCTAATGTGGCGATTCTACGTTTTGAGCTTGAATGATCAAGTGCGATCGCAAAGTTTAGATGAAACTTTGACACTATACTCAATAGCAATTCCCAACAGCAGTAATTTACTCTAAAGATTCCATCAACTCAATACACTTGCCCATCTGCTGGCGCATGGTATCAGTATCAGCATGAAATCTCCGTCCATGGCCCGGTAGTACCCACTCAAAAGAGTAATTAGCCAATTGACGCATTGATTTAATCTGTTCTGACCAAGAATACCAACAAACATCGTAAAATGCGGCCAACTGATGATATCTTTCTGACCAAGCGAGATGGTCGCCAGTGAAGAGAAACTTGTTTTTGTAGAGTAAAACAGTATGTCCTTTAGTGTGACCGGGAACTGGGATAATCAATAAATCTGGAGTCAAGTTAAATGTTTGAGAACCAGTTAGCTGAATTTCTACATTGCGAGTACCCGCCGAAATTTCATCAGTGTGGAGAATGCGATCGCACTGAAAATGCTCAGCAAATTTTTGATGATCTGCTATATCATCCCTATGAGTTAGATACATATAACGAATTCCCCCCATCTGTTCTAGACGCTTGACCAAAGGCGGCGTAAACCGGGGAGAATCTACCAAAATATTACCTTCTGGTAGTTGAATTAAATAGCTAGCAGCACCGTAGGATTTTTCGGAATGATAGCCGCAGTGGTAAACATTTTCCTCTACTAAAATTGGGAAACTCTGCTGAGCGACTTTGATATCTTGCGGGTTTTCAACTGTACCAATGGAACTGGTAGGACAAGATAACAGTGCTTCTAGCGCCACTAATCTTTCTGCTTCATTTTTTGGTTGGTGATAAACTACTGACTGTTCATCAACACGAGAAAATACTTCAGAAGCCATCCAGCGACAGGTATCACAATCAATACAGGTTGTATCTACATAAAAATCGCCGTTGACATTTTGGGTATGACGTTGATTTAAATGTGCCATATTAATCCTCTAGTTTTCAGTCACTTATCAGGGAGTGATTAAACCTCATATCACTACGCTAGCAAAAATGACTTCAGACGGTTGTGTCGGAAAAATAGGTCAATTGCTTGTTCTTAGATGATTGCTGCAATAGAACCGAATTTACTCTGTATCTTGAGCAAATGGTTTTAAGTGGGCTGTAACTCTTAATTTACTGAGCCTTCGCACTAAGTACAAAGCTTGTTGTTTATATAGTGCTATTGGTAGCTGTCCAGGCAAGTTATTCATCAACTTTCTAGCTGTGCTCATCTTACATCCTGAAATTAAACTTATTTCATTTGCGCCGTCAAAAATAGCATCTTGAGCTAAAACTTTTTCCACTTGTACTTGCCAAGTTCGGGGAAAAATTTCGCCTCGCTCAATCCGCTGGAGACTATTACTATTAGCCAGAACAATCAGGCGATCGCCAACAGCAAGCCGCGTATGATCAGTAGGCATTAACTTAACAGGCGATCGCTTAGATTTTTGGTATAGAATCGGCACAACACCATAACCATAGGCGACTTCAGCTAAGAGTAATTCATTTAGTGTATCTCCAGCTTCAATCATGTACTCCACTACCAAAATAGTTTTAGTATCAAAGTGAAAGACGCTGAGAATATTTTCTCCAAAAGCAGCAGCGGCAAAGACTTCTGCTGAAATAGCAGAAGTACAAAGAACTTGAGCATAGGGAAACAATCGTGCTACGTTATCACTAAAGTATCGGTCGTAAGTACGAATAACCACATGAGTAGTAGGACTTTGAACATGAGCCATCAAAGCTATTTCTAGATTCTCCATGTCATCGTCTGTAACTACAACAATACTTTTAGTATTAGCGAGATTTACCTTACCTAAAGCATCAGAAATATTACCAATAATCAGTGGAATTTTATTTATAAAATCGGCGTTAACTGCTGTACTACTAATACCTACCAAAGGTTGCTTGAGTTCTTGTAACAAAGCCGCAACTCGTTGACCAACTCTATTTAACCCAATCAGTACAACATAATTATTTTTGGGCATCAATGGCTGATAATTATTGAAAAATTGGAATCTTGAGCTTAACAAAGCATTCGTTAGCAATGCATATAAAACTCCTACAAAACCTATACCAATCACCGTTAATCCTAGACTAAATAATCGTAACCACCCTGGCATACGTTCAGCTAGCTCTGGTGGTGTTTTAAAATTAATCCCACCAAATAAATCACCATATCCTCCCAAAAGCAACATCGCAGTACCATAAAATGCTTCTACTATATTAGTGTCAGGATAATTTAAGCTATAAATAACTGTTCCAAAACACCAGAGAAAAAAGACTGTAATACCACAGATAATTGCTACTCGCAAACTCTGATAACGATCTGATGTTTGCCAAAGATATGCTATTTTCTGTTTTAAATTTTTGTATACTCTGCCTAATACAATCTCTTGCCATAACTGCTGCAAATTGTATTTAGGTTGATTATTAAGTTGTTTGGCTTTAAGCTGCTCTGTAACTTCAAGATATATAACAATATCCCCTGGCTGTAATCTAGCTTCTGGTTCCCACTGATGAAATTCTTGAGGCAAGTAAGATGGATTATTAGTGTGATTTAATACCCTACGATATAAAGTGTTCATCTCACATACACGCCATTTATTGCTCCATTGATCACTCGCTTTAATCTGATGCTTTACCACCCGAAGTTGATGTCCTTCAAGTTGAAAGCATCCGAGATTTTCATCTCCAAGGGCTGCAATAGCAAAGCCAGAAGCAGAAATTTGATTCGGCTCAAAGGCAATAAAATTGCCAAGATTCTGACTTAAAAGCTCATTAAGATTTTGTTTATCAGAACGGACAACAAGACGAACTTGGGGATTTAAAAGCCTTGCTGCAAAGGCAGCTTCTATATTCACCCGTTCATTACCAGTGACTAAAAGTATAGTTCGGCACTGACTAATATTGGCTTGTTCTAAAATACTGGTCTGACGGCAATCACCAATTAGTAACTGTTCTAATAAATCTAATAAATTTGGTACCTGCCAGTTTTTGGGTTCTTCTTGATCAATAGCATTGACAACAGCACCATATTCTTTCAAGATGGCAACACAATGCTGACCCAAACTTCCTAGCCCACAAACTAAAAACTGATCTAGTTTTGTCTGAGAATCTTTAACAGGCTGGTAATTACTTTCTGATGATGGCAGCATACAATAAATACCGCCAATGGTATACATTATTTACCTAATATTATTTATATCGTACATTTTGATAGGCTTTTTACCCGCCAATACCAGAGATATCAATCAACAGCAAAAATGGTATTGTTGAATTAAAGACGATTAATGGCGATGGAGCTCGCCAAAACCGCTATCCCAGTCTGATCTGGGAAGCTGATGGCTCCTACTTTCCTGAGTTACAGCGGGAGAGTAGGGCTTGGCTCAAAGCATCACCTAACTCCCCTGTAGAAAGTATCTGTCTACAAATTGCACTTCCAGGAGTTATGGGATGTTAGCCAGTGTGTTATGGATTTTGATGATGGGCTTTTTTGTGGGTCAACTTGCCCGTCGTTTGGGTGCTCCGCCTTTAATTGGCATGATTTTAGTCGGGATTATTCTTGGCCCGCAAGTGCGTAATGTCATTAGTCAGGATGTGCTGGGTGCTGCTGATGAATTAAGAACTTTGGCAGTGATGATTATCTTGATGAAAGCTGGACTAGGGCTAGATTGGGAAAAACTGGCTCAGCAGGGAACTGTGGCCCTGCGCTTGGGATTTTTGCCAGCGACAACAGAAGCGATCGCAATTGCGATCGCTTCTATGCTAATTTTCCATTTAAACTTTCCCACTGCATTGCTCTTAGGCTGCGTAATTGGCGCTGAATCTCCCGCTGTCATCGTCCCTGGAATGCTCAGACTTAAAAGTTTAGGCTGGGGTGTCACAAAAGGTATTCCTGATGCAATTTTAACTGGGAGTGCTTTATCTGATGTTTTGCTATTGCTAGTTTTCAGCCTCTTGCTGAGTTTCTTGAGTGACGGAGGTATTGAGCAGATTTCTCTACCTGGGGGATTTACTTTAACTGCTCTACAATTACTTCCGTTACAAATTATTATGCAAATTTTGTTGGGAGTTTTGTTTGGCTATTTAGCAGCCCGTTTGCTCGTTTTGCTATTAACAAAACAAAACTGGACGCAGAATGCAGTTCAAGATACTGTGATTGCCGCAGGTTTGGCTTTATTGCTAGTAATTGTGGCTCACACTGTACCTTACTTTTCTGGTTATTTAGCAGCAATGGCTATGGGGTTTTTCTTAATTGAATTAGATGCTCCTTTAGCTCGAAGATTGCGTGTTGGATTTGACAGTTTATGGATAGTAGCTGAGATTTTTTTATTTGTCTTATTAGGAGCAACTATTCAACTACAAGTATTGGAGAAAATTCTGTTACCTGGCATTTTAATTCTGGCGATTGGTTTATTTATCGGTCGAATGGTTGGCTGGTATCTTTCGACTCTGGGTAGTAATTGGAATTGGCGCGAAAGACTATTTTTGTTACCAGGAAACTCTGCTAAAGCTACAGTCCAAGCTGCCATTGGTGCAATTCCCCTCTCCCAAGGTATTGCAGGAGGAGAGATAATTTTAGCGATCGCAGCTTTATCAATTTTAATCACTGCACCTTTAGGGGCTTGGGCAACTATGACTTTTGCTCCTAAATTGCTTACAAAAGGAGAAGTTGACCCCACCAAAGTCACGGTTGCTGCTCGTACATTATTGCTAGCAGCAGTGGATACATCTATGGCGACAGAAATTTTAACCAAAGTTGCAGATTTGGCACGACGCAGTAATGGCGAAGTGATTGTTTTGCATGTAATTAATACCTCGAACCAGCAAGCTGTAGAACAAATAAACGAACAAGCTAAACGGTTGCTGGCTGATATCAGATATGAGTTTTTAACTACGACTGGCGCTGTTCCAGAGGAGATTATTCGCATTGCTCAGGAGCATTATGCCACTGCGATCGTTATGGGAAAACGGGGACATCAACCTTGGGAACAAGTACTGATTGGCTCAGTATCACAAGCGGTCTTAGAAACCAGTCCAATACCTGTAATCTTGCTGGAAAACCGTGAGCCTAAGTCAGTTTAAATCAGCTGCTCTTGAACCTATTGATTAATAGTTCCCATTACCCCATACCCAATGCCCATCCAATTACTGTTTAGTCATTTGGTAAGGTATTGCGTTAAAATAAGCGATCGCTATCCTAGTAAGTAATGCCCGGAAATTCCCGGAGGTGTGATTGACCAAGTTTATTTTGAAAATTCTGTGGTTAGACGAAAACGTCGCCTTAGCAGTCGATCAAGTAGTGGGCAAAGGCACAAGTCCTTTGACTAAATACTTTTTCTGGCCGAGAAATGATGCCTGGGAAGAATTAAAGAAGGAACTCGAATCCAAACACTGGATTAGTGACCTAGATCGCGTCGAGTTACTCAACAAAGCGACAGAAGTGATTAACTACTGGCAAGAAGAAGGCAGAAACCGCCCGATGGCGGAAGCTCAGTTGAAATTTCCGGAAGTTGCCTTTACAGGTAGCGCGTAATCTCACCAAAACATTACTGAGCAATGATTCAGCAATGCTCAGTTACGTTTCCCCCTTGGCGTCTCACGCCACTTGCTACCCTTCTTTTATGGTCGCCGCTACGCGTTGGCATTAGCGTTGGCGTAGCCTCTCGTAGAGAAGCGGTAGCGAGTTATCGAGCGTCAGCCTCTCGTAAAGAAGGCAAAAGACCGCAGTGGCTACCCTTGGAAGAAGTTCAGTTCGACGGTACTCCTTCCCTACGGGACGCTCCACGAACGTAGAACCCGTAGGTAGCCGCCGCACCCTGTGGGTTCTATTTATTTTTGAGCGAGATTTCGGTAGACGCCATACTTGGGCTGTGATAAAAATCTGAGTTATTACCAAGAAAGCCGAGGGCGTAATACTGAGTTTATTCGACCGAGTGTGCGATCGCATCCTCAGACGACTGCACGAGATAATAACAATGCCTCGTTCAATTGTTGCCGACCATCAATGTCCTTTGATAATCTCTGCAAACTACTGTCCGAAAAATATCCAGAAAGCTTTGCTAGTTGGGTTTTGGACTCACCACAAACAACCGTCAAAGTCCTCAAAACCGAATTGAGCATTGAACCTATTCGCGCTGATTATGTGACGTTCTTACAGCTACAAGGACGCATTCTTCACCTAGAATTTCAAACCAAACTAGAATCCACACCACCTCTACCCTTGCGAATGCTAGATTACTGGGTACGCTTGTATCGTTTATATCGTCTACCAGTAACCCAAGTTGTCGTATTATTGCTTCCCCCCGCACCAGAAACAGTAATTGAAACTGCCTTTACAGTCGAAACAACTCGTCATGAATATCGCGTAATTCCCATGTGGGAACAAAATCCCGAACCATTTCTTAATGACCCAGCTTTGTTACCCTTAGCAACACTGGCAGCAACCACGCAACCTCAAGCCTTGTTGCAACGAGTTGTGGGAAAAGTTAATCAACTTGAGCCAAAACAACGACCAGAAATTTCCAGTTACACCCAAATCTTAGCGGGGTTAAAATACAATAAAGACTTGATTCGACAACTATTTCGGGAGGGCATGATGCGCGAGTCAGTGATTTATCAAGAAATTCTTGCTGAAGGGGAACAACGCGGAGAACAACGAGGACGGCAAGAAGGACGAAAAGCAGAAGGGCAATTGCTTATTCTCCGACAGCTAACTCGACGGGTGGGAGAATTACCTCAAGAGGTGCGATCGCGCATTGAAACTCTTTCCTTGGAACAATTAGAAAATCTCGGTGAGGCATTGTTAGATTTTCAGGCGATCGCAGATTTAGAAGCGTGGTTTAGTACATTAGAGTAGCAATGTTCTTCTAGTGAAAAAAGAATATTACAACACAATAATTGCCCACATACTAGCTCCTAGTCCAATAGTTGCTAAATGTTGCCAAAGGAGCGATCGCAGTGGTTGTCTTGCAATCTTTTGCGTTAATAATATTGTCAATAATACTGAGAAAATCAGGGTTGAACCTTGCAGAAAGCCAATTACAGCGGGGTGTGCTACTAATATTGGCAATTGTTCACCATTCAAACCAAAAGTAGCAAAAGTCACAGGCAAAATCCGTCCGCCTTCACCCAAGCCCAAACGTAGATAATGAGCCAAGTTTCCCCCTAAAACTAATGGTAGATAGCCATAAGCAAGTTCTACAAATGGTCGAGGCTTACGTTGAAAATTAAACAGTTTGATCAAGCCATAAGCTGCAAAAGTGGCTGCTGCTGGGATAATTAACACTAGCAGCGACAATCCCAAGTGCTGCCAAAACTGAGTTAAATCCAGTTGTAAGCCCAACCACGATTGCAACTCTGGCAAACGATGCAGATATACACCACCCAATAGCAAAAACAATAATGCTACTTCATAGGTACGGGGTACATGAGTCGTCCACAGTTCAATACCAGGAGGACGTAAATTGAACTCGACAGAACGATGGGGACAAGCTTTCAAACAAGTCATACATAGCACGCAATCTCTGTTATCTTCCAACTGTGCTGGGTGAGAGTACAAGGGACATCCATTTGTTTCCATCCCTTCACCCTTTTGCGGCCCACCTTTATAGCACTGGTAAGTGGTGCAAGTTGCAGAACAGATGCCTTGCTGTGCCCGAAGTTCGGTCATTGAAAGTTTGGCAAATAAACCATTCATCCCGCCAATGGGGCAAAGATAGCGACACCAAAACCGCCGCTCAAAAATGGCAGAGAAAATCATTGCCCCAGCGGTAATTAATAACAGCAAACAAGCAGAAAGGTAGGCAGTATTTTCTAATTTCCAGAGTTCTTCCCATAAGAAAATTAAGGTAAACAGCCCAAACATAAACCATCCGCCCCATTTTTCAGCTTGTTGTCTGGGCCAGCGCTTGAGTTGTCTAGGAAAGAACCATAAAGATAGCTTTTGGGTAATTTCGCCGTAAATCATGAAGGGACAAACAGAACACCACACACGGCCCAAAAAGGGAAAGAGAAACAGGAAGAAAGGCCACCACCAAGCCCAAAATAGATTTAAAACAAAATTGCGATCGCGTGTTTGAGGCCCAACAAATAACACCGCAACGATGATCGCAAAAGCAGCTGCGGTAAAACCATAATTAATGCGATCGGGCCACCACGGACTACGTAGAAACTTCCGTAAACCAGGATAGGCATTTAAAAGATTCACCCGAAACCGTTTTTTCTTAACTTCGGCTGGCCAGAAGATTTCTTCTGTTAATTCACTTGCTTCTCCCGCTTGGACTATTGCCCGTTCTACCAGATTTTTTAATTCCTTAAGATTGCCAGGAAAATCATAAGACTGTAAGCGGCGTAAAGCTTCTGGGGTAATGTGCGGTTTAGGAATGCCTCTAGCCTGTGTGTAGAGACTAATATAATATTCCACCTGGATTTTAATATCAGCTTTGCGTACCCGTAGCGGCGGTACTTTAATAATATGACCAACACAGCGTTCAATTCTTGATTGACTTTTTTCTGAAACAATCAGAATACGTGCTCTGCTGGGGCGAGGTTGGGCGGTTGGTTCTCCGGGACGAGTAACGGGAGTGTATGTACCCGTTTTTAGCAACTGCGTCACAGCAGGTAATAACTCACTTGGCAATTCTTGGATGTTATTAAAAACTAGAGTGCCTTCCCCCAGCCACTCCAACAGTCCTGGTTTGCCGCCAAAACGACCGAATAAATCTGCACCGCTAGTTTGGAGAATCCCACAATTAACTTTAATAATTGGTTCTCGCCTTTTTGGAGAACCAAAGTGGATGAGAGCAGCTATATTATCTTTTTCTAGTCCTGGTTCCCCAAAGATATCCACTGACTTGCGGTCAGCAGCAGCTTCTCTAATTTGCTCCCGTAGACGTACAGCATAGCGACTTGTACCCACGATTCCCCGTTGTGCTTTGGTAACTAAATATGGTCGTAAAGCAAGGGAGCGTTCTTGTTCATAGCTCAGAGCAGATGTTACCTGAGCCAATTCTTGAGCTAATTGGCGGGAAAAAGCCTGATTAATTTCAGGGTATTGGGTAGCAAAAGCGCGAAATTTAGTAGCAGGTACAACCCATAAATGACACTCTGTTAGGGCGGTAATTTTAAATGGAGTTACTTCATCCAACAGCAATTCTTTGAGGTGAATCACTGCTCCGGGGAGGAATCCACAAGCTAAAGCTGGGTTGGTTTGATTGGTGCTACTGCTTTCAAGCTGACCTTCGATGAGAATATAAAGCGCTTCTGGAGGAGTGCCTTCACTAACTAGGTTAGTTTGGGCTGGTACAACTTGTTCTTCAATGACTTCGGCGATCGCATTCAACACTACAGGTGAGAGAATTCCTAAAGTCGAGCGCTCTTGTAGCCAGATAACCGTTTCTGGAGATGTCATATTGGGTTCTCCGCGCAGGCTGTTGTATAAAAGGAATTATCCTTTGAAAGCTACGTTAAAAGATCTGCGTGCTGGCTATTGTACATTAATGCCGGGGAATTTACTGGAGGGAAAATTATGGCAATTTATCTAGACTCTGCGATCGCATCTGATGCTGAAACTGTTAAGCTTTGGGGCTGGGTAAAGGGCATTACAACCAATCCCACGCTTTTGGCTCAAAGTGATACCCCGCCAGAAACTACGCTCAAAAAATTAGTTAACTTGACGAATGGGCCGTTATACTATCAACTTATGGCATCTAATAAAGATGAGATGCTAGCTGAAGGTAGGAAAGCTTTTGAAATTATTGGTTCGCAAACAATATTAAAGATTCCCGCAACACCCGTAGGGTTTGAAGTAGTGGCAAGTCTATCGCCAGAAATTACTTGTTCGGTGACAGCGATATACAGTGCAGCACAAGCAGCGGTAGCACGGGAGGCGGGAGCTAAGATTGCCATAGCTTATGTAAATCGCGCTACCCGATTGTTAGGTGATGGTATTGCTTTGGTGCGAGATATGGCTAGTGTACTTAAAGGTAGTGACACAGAAATTCTGGCAGCTAGTATCAAATCTCCGCAAGAAGCAGCAGAATCGCTACAAGCTGGAGCGGATCATTTAACTTTACCTTTGGCAATGTTGCAGGCGATCGCAACTCATGAATTATCACAAAAAACTGTTGAAGAATTCGCAAAAGGAGGCATTGGATTAAAATAATTCGTAATACTCGCGCCAGGCGCGAGAAGCTACGTAATTCGTAATTAAATATGAGTTTGTCTGATGTGCCTAATCTCTGGGTTCCCTTGGCGCTTTTGGGTTTAATTATTTTGGCTGCTGTATTTTTTAGTCGCGGCAACTGATTTTTAAAGTATTACGGTGGAGGTGGAGGCACTAATTTTATGTTTGCTGTTGTCACACCAGATACAATTCATTTACCTCCAGGAGCGGTAGTACGCTTACCCGGAAGTTGGCAAGACTATCAAGCACTGAATGAACAACTACGCGATCGCTCATCTCCTCGCATCAAGTATCGAGATAGAGAAATTCTTTTGATGGCACTGCTCCTAGAACATGGACGTAAAGTAAGTGTAATTGCAGATGTGGTCAAAGTTTTGCTCGATCATTTGGACAGGAATACGAAGCATTTACCCCAATTACAATGGAACTACCACAGGCAAGTGGTATTGAACCAGACTACTGTTTTTATATTGAAAACTGGAAGGCGATCGCAGGTAAAAATCGCATCAATTGGAGCGTTGATCCATCACCTGATTTAGTAGTAGAGATAGACATAACAAGCTATACGGATGTGAATGATTATTTACCCTATCGAGTACCAGAAGTATGGTTGTGGAGACAGCTGATGATTTATAGATTGCAGGGCGATCGCTACACTATTGAAACTAGGAGCTGCTATTTCCCGAATATTAATGTGTCAGAGGTAGTCACAGAATGTTTGCAAATTGACTACGAGCGTAATACTAGCGCAGCCATTCGAGAATTACGACGCAAATTAGCAACCGAGAATTAAATCTCTAGCGATCGCTTCAACATGACGAGAAATGTTAGGATAGGCTGCTAAAAGCCTATTTCAGAAGATATTTGCTATTATTCTCCTCTTAATAACCTCTTAAGCCTTAATTAAGCATAGCCAGTCATATTAACGGCTAGTTGGCGATTGTCCAGCTTTTCGTTACCTTTTTATACTTTAAAAAGGATTTTTATGGAACGTTTTTATTCTGAACACTGGCTATCTACTAAAGCAAAGCGGCGGCGTTTTCTGATGGGCGCTGGAGTAATGAGCGCAAGTGCGATCGCTAGCCTCTGGACTCATAAAGTTATAGCAAAATCAAGATTTTCTGCTTATCCTTTTAGTCTTGGTGTCGCTTCTGGTGATCCCTTACAAGATAGTGTCATACTCTGGACGCGGCTGGCTCCAGATCCATTAAATGGTGGTGGAATGCCACCATTTAATGTACCAGTGCATTGGCAAGTTGCTTTAGACGAAAACATGAAAAAAGTTGTGCTACGAGGCGTAGCACTGGCAACCCCTGAATTTGCACACTCTGTTCATGTAGATGTACGAGGATTGCAACCTAACCGTTGGTATTGGTATCAGTTTAGAGTAGGTAATGAACTTAGCCCCATCGGTCGCACCCGTACCGCCCCAACCCCTGGTACTTGGCTCAATCAGCTTAATTTTGCTTTTGTCACTTGCCAAAAATGGGAGGATGGCTACTACTCTGCCTACCGCCACTTAGCTGAAGAAGATTTGGATTTAGTCTTTCACCTAGGCGACTACATCTACGAATATGGTATTCCTGCCCAAGGTGGTGTACGCAACGTATCTTTGCCTAAGCAGTATGAGGAAGAGACAAAAACTCTTGAGCAATACCGTCTTCGGTACGCTCTATACAAAACCGATCCGGATCTCCAAAAGGCTCATGCTTTATTCCCCTTTGTAGTCACTTGGGATGACCATGAAGTAGACAACGACTACACTGACGAGATATCAGAAAATAATGATCCTGTTGAACAGTTCTTCCGCAGACGTACAGCCGCCTATCAGGCTTACTACGAACACCTACCGCTACGCCAGTTTTCCTTGCCACAGGGCGCAGATATGCACCTCTATCGTCGCCTAACCTTCGGTGATTTAGCAGAATTCAGCGTACTCGACACGCGCCAATACCGCAATGATCAGCCGTGCGGTGACGGTGAAACACCTCGTTGTTCAGCAGCACTAGATCCGTTGAAGACCATGCTTGGCACTCAGCAGGAACGCTGGCTACTTGATGGTCTTGACCGCTCCCAAGCACGCTGGAACATACTTGCCCAACAGGTGTTGATGGCGGAACTAGATCACAAGCTTGGTGCAGGCGAGATTTTTTGGAACGACTCTTGGGACGGATACCCCCTTGCACGTAACCGCATCTTGAGTCACATCGCCAACCGGAAGATCGCTAACCCAGTTGTAATCACTGGCGATTGGCACTCTACATTCGTTAACAACCTGAAGCTAGACTTTAAAGATTCTAATCCAACCATCGCCGCAGAGTTTGTAACTCCCTCACTTACTAGCAATGGTGATGCGGAAGTCTACGGCCCCTACTACGGCCCAATGATTCCAGAGAACCCGCATATTAAGTTCTTTGACGGCGATCGCCGCGGCTACTTTCGGGTAAACCTCAACCACGAACGTTGGCAAACTGATTTACGTATTGTCACAACCGTGAGTCGTCCAGATGCGTCTATATACAATCTGGCTTCTTTCGTCGTTGAAAATGGTCGTCCAGGCGTTCAGGATGCATAAGATGTTCTGCCTTGAAAATAGGGACTGGGGACTGGGGACTGGGGACTGGGGAAACAAATAACTATTGTCTCTTGACCCTTGACCCTTGACCTTGACTCTGACTTTTGCAAGAAGTCTGATGTTCTGAACGAAACATAGTCCAGTGTATAGCGTAGGAGTATTAAAACGCTTTTAGTGAACCTTCAACAGACACTTTAAGGATTTATACCAAAGACTCCACTATCTGCGATGACATGGGCGATCGCAAGCAAACCATATATCAACAAATCTGCGTTGATTGAACCGGATTGTGGTAATTAGTGAATTAATCAGCAGGTTCAGTAAATACAACCTCGTAGAGATGAAATTCGTTTTCTGCCAGACCTTGCCAATATTCACCTAAAGATGCATACTTTGGATCTTTCAATAGTTTCTCAAAATCTGCAAAGCTGCGCCACTGACCATAATTTACATTGTGTACGCCATCCAACGAACGGTGAAAATTACCTGATAGAAGTCCTGGATTTTGCAATCCAACAGGTAGGTATTCTCTTTCCAATTCCACTAAGCGTTGCTGATTTTCTGGCTTTACCCGAAATTCTGCAAGGTGAATCTTATCACCTTTGGTAATTTTGAGTGTGGCGTCATCTGGTAAGGAAACGACAACTTCGTAGATATGCGACTCGTGGATTTGGAACTGGAAAACCTTTGCTCCTAGTTTTTGAGTTTCCGAATTATTCACAAATGCTTGATAGTCTTCCAAGGTTTTCCACTGAGCATAGTTCATCACCCGCACACCATCTATACTTTTGTGGATGCTGGATGAGACGAAGCCTGCTTGATGTTTTACCCCTGTTTCCAGAAATTCTACAATGGTATCAACTAGTTCGTGCTGACGTTCAGGTTCAACTGCAAAGATAATTATGACAGTAATTACATCATTATTCTTGGCAATAGTAGGCATTTTGATACCTCTAATAACTCTTTGATCAACTCAAACGATTCCACCGTTTACACGGATGTTTTGCCCAGTTATCCATCGGGCTTCGTCACTAGCGAGAAATGCTACCACATCGGCGATTTCTTGCACGTCTCCAAGTCTGCCAAATGCGGCCATTTGAGCTAAACGGTCGATTTGTTCTTGTGTTTTGCCTTCTCGAAACAGTTCTGTATCGGTGGGGCCAGGAGAAACAACATTAACTGTAATACTTTTTGCTCCCAACTCTTTGGCTAATACTCGCGTGATTTGTTCAACAGCACCTTTAGTTGCTACATAGGCACTATAAGTTGGCAGCATCATTGCCGTAGTGGATGAAGAAAAGTTGATAATGCGTCCCTCTTCTGCCATGTGTTGCGCGGCTTGTTGACAAGCAAAATAAGTGCCTTTGACATTAATTGCAAAAATTTTGTCAAAATCTGCTTCTGTAACCTGAGTAATTGGCTGATAAGTTGCAATTCCGGCATTGTTTACCAAAATATCAATTTTACCAAAGTGGTTAATTGTTTGCTCAAACAACCGTTGAATATCAGCTACTTTGCTCACATCAGCTTGTACAGAAATTGCCTTTACTCCCAGCTTTTCAATTTCTGCAACAACTTCTTGCGCTTTGTCTGCATTACTCGCAAAATTGACGACAACAGACGCACCGTTACCAGCTAATTTAAGGGCGATCGCTCGTCCAATTCCCCGTGATGCGCCAGTAATAATTGCAACTTTTCCAGCTGATTTTGCCATAGATTTACTTAATTAAATCAGTAGTCAGTGCTGAGTCAACAGTCAAGGGTCAAGAGGCAGTAGTTATTTATTTCCCCATTCCCCTACTCCCCCCACCTCACAGATGGCTAGCAGAAGGAACTTTCTCATCATGACTAGAATCTAGCTGCTGAGGCTGACGACGTGGACTCATGCGATCGCGAATGTTGCCAATTACGATATATAAAATTGGTACGATAAACAGACTCAAGAAAGTTGAGACAATCATGCCGCCAGCCACGGCTGTGCCAAGAGATCTTCTACTGGCTGCGCCTGCGCCTTCAGGATTGACCAATGGCCAAATACCCAGAATAAAAGATAAGGAAGTCATGAGAATAGGTCGCAAGCGCTCTTGTGAAGCTTGGATTGCGGCTTTGGTCAGCGATAGACCTTGATCTCGTAGTTGGTTGGCAAATTCTACAATCAAAATGGCATTTTTACTTGCCAGACCAATCAACATCACTAGACCAACTTGACAAAATACATCGTTGGCTAGACCCCGCATCGACTGCGCCAATAATGCCCCCAAGATAGCTAGGGGAACTGACAACATAATAATCACTGGGTCAACATAGTTCTCATACTGAGCAGCCAGCACGAGGAAGACGAAGACAAGTCCCAATCCAAAAATTAATGGCGCTAAACCTCCAGACTGCTTTTCTTCAGCGGTAATCCCTGCCCATTCGTAGCCCATACTTGCAGGTAAAACCTCCTTTGCCAGTCCCTCCATTGCTGTGGTTGCTTGTCCAGAACTGTAACCAGGAGCCGCGGAGCCATTAATTTCAATTGAGCGGAACAAGTTGAAGTGATTAATCGTTTGCGCTCCGGTAGCAGGAGTAAGTTTCACCAAATTGCTCAGGGCAATCATCTGATTGTTGGCAGAGCGAACGTATAATTTACCGATGTCCTCTGGGTTGGAGCGGAATTGAGCGTCTGCTTGGATATACACCCGGTAAGTCCGCTGTAGCAAATTAAAGTCGTTAACATACCGCGAACCTAAGTAACTCTGTAGGGTATTAAAGATATCGTCTACGTCTACTTGCAAAGATTTGGCTTTATTGCGGTCTACTTCAATCAATATTTGAGGTGTATTTGCACTAAAAGTGCTAAACACAGCTTGTAATCCTGGTGTCTGATTACCGCGCTCTAGCAACTGACCCATAGTTTGCAACAGGTTATCTAAGCCGCTGTTACCTCTTCTGTCTTGTAGTTGAAATTGAAAACCGCCAAAACTGCCTAAACCTTGAATAGATGGCGGATTAACTGGGAAAATTCTTGCTTCGGGAATTGCCGATAGCACTCCTGTCAACTTGCCAATGATAGCCTGCGCTGACTGCTCCGGTTCGTGGCGATCGCCCCAAGGCTTGAGGGTGGTAAAAATCGCCCCACTGTTGGCAGAGTTGCCACTAAAACCAAAGCCACCGATGGCAAAAGTACCTGTAACTTCAGGCAATTTCAGGATTTCTTTTTCTACCTGAGCCATGACTTTGCTGGTGTAGTTAAGCGAAACTCCTTCTGGGCCTTGGATAATGGTGATGAAATAGCCTTGGTCATCATCGGGGATAAATGCTGTGGGTACGCGAGTGTAAAGCCAGCCTGTCAGCCCCAAGGACAAGATAAATAGCAGCACAACGATCGCTTTTACCCGGTTGAGACGGTAGAGCGATCGCTCATACTTTCTACGTGTCCAATCAAGAAACCTGTTAATTCTTTCAAAAATCCAGCCTAACCAACCACGTGGTTTTTGTCCTGGCCGCAGCAGCATGGCTGAGAGCGAGGGAGTCAAAGTTAGTGCCAGAAAGGTAGAAATCAACATCGAAAAGGCGATCGTGAGCGCAAATTGCTTATATATCTGTCCCGTAGATCCTGGAAAGAATGCAACGGGGATAAATACAGCCATTAGCACCAAAGAAGTTGCAATTACTGCTCCAAACAGTTCCTTCATGGACTCAGAAGCAGCTTGGCGAGGCGACATCCCCTCCTCAATTAAGCGAGAGATATTTTCGACTACAATAATTGCGTCATCAACCACTAACCCAGTTGCCAAGGTTAAACCAAACATGGTCAGGGTGTTGATGGAAAATCCGAAAACTTTGATGAAGGCAAAAGTGCCAACCAAGGTTAAGGGAATGACAATCACGGGAATCAATGTGGTGCGCCAGTCTTGTAAGAAGATGTAAATCACCAAGACCACAAGAGCGATCGCTTCTATTAAAGTCTTGATCACTTCTGCTAGAGACGCTTCCACAAAGAGCGTTGTGTCAAAGGCTACTTCATACTCTAGTCCCGGCGGAAAACTTTGCCCCAGTCGTACCATTTCAGCTTTCACTGCTTTAGCAACTTCTAAAGCATTACTCCCTGGAGTGGGAAATATCCCCATACCCACACCCTCATTGCCTTTAAATCGCAAAAAAGTGCTGTAATTTTCCGCTCCCAGTTCCGTCCGGCCCACATCTTTCAACTTAATTAGTGTGCCATCCTCACCGGTCTTGATCACCATGTCAGCAAATTCTGTTGCCTCACTCAACCTACCAAGAGCTTGCAAATCTATTTGATACATCTGCTCCGGCACTGTTGGCTGCTGCCCGATTTGCCCAGCACCCACCTGTAAGTTTTGTTCATCTAGCGCATCGATCACATCCTGGGCAGTAAGGTTACGACTAGCAAGGCGGTTGGGGTCGAGCCATAGACGCATAGCATAGCGACGTTCACCAAAAATCTGTACCTGACCTACACCCTTAATTCTTTTGAGGGCATCTACTACGTATAGATCAGCGTAATTACTTAGAAATACATTGTCATAGTCTTTGTTATCTGAGTACAGCCCAATCGCCAAAAGAATGTTGTTAGACTGCTTATTAACGACCACTCCAGTTCGCTGCACAACTTCTGGTAACAGCGGTTCGGCTAGAGACACACGATTTTGCACATCGACCGCTGCAATATCTTTATTGCGCGATGCATCAAATGTAACTGTAATCGTACTTGTGCCATTGTTACTGCTACTTGAGGTCATATATTTCATGCCCTCAACGCCATTAATTTGCCGCTCTAAGATCGTCGTAACTGTATTTTCTACAACCTCAGCAGTAGCACCGACATAGTTAGCAGTAACATTAATTTGAGTCGGGCTGATTTCTGGATATTGATCTGTAGGCAATGTTGGAATACTAATTGCTCCTACCAGCAGAATGATAATAGCGCAGACACTTGTAAATACAGGTCGCTTAATAAAGAAGTCAACAAACATGGGTATTGGGTATTGGGGATTGGGTATTAGGGATTAGGGATTGGGTATTGGGGATTGGGTATTGGGGATTGGGTATTAGGGATTAAGTATTAGGTATTGGGTATTAGGGATTAGGGATTGGGATTATTTATTCACCTCGTCCCCCAGTCCCCAGTCCCCAGTCCCCAGTCCCCAGTCCCCAGTCCCCAGTCCCCAGTCCCCAGTCCCCAGCAAACATTTCTAAGATTCTGGAACGATTGGAACACCATCCCTAAGATTAAGCAACCCTGAGATAATAATTTTCTCTTCTGGCTGTAATCCTTCAAGAACTTGGTAATTGTTACCTCTGATATCGCCTAGCTTCACCCGCTTTTGTCTAGCTACTTGTTGAGACACACCTTCAGGAGATTTTTCTGTTTGAACTACATAGGCAAAAGTTTCTCCAGCCACACGAGTTACTGCTGTCGTTGGGATTAAGACTCCAGACCGCTGATTCCAGATCACTCTAGCTCGTACCAATTGATCTGCACGTAGCTGACCTTTAGAGTTGTTGAAAAGTGCTTTTATCTGTATTGATTGCGTATTATAGCTGACGTTAGGAGCAATGAAAAAGACTCTACTAGTACCCAGGCTTTGTCCTTGAGCATTCATGATCTCTACTGGCATTCCTTTACGCAATTGCGATCCCCGTTCTAGTGGCACAGAGATTTGAACTTCTAAAGGTCGGTTTTGAGTGATGGTAGCTAATTGTGTAGAAGTATTAACGAAATCACCAACTTTCACTGGAATGTCGCCAACTGTGCCATCAAAGGGAGCGGTAATTTTGTAGTACTGAAGCTGGACTTGTTGTCCTCTAGTATTTGCATCAGCTTGCAGCAAGGCTTTTTCAGCCTGTAATATTGTGGCTTTTTGTGCTTGAATCCGAGAATCAATTGCACCGAGTTGAGCTTTAGCTGTGGCGAGCCTGTTAGCATATTGCTCGCTAGTCTGTCGAGACACGGCTCCTTGATCTGCTAGGTCAGAATATCTTTTGTAATCTTGCTGGTTCAACTGCACATCAGCAACGTTAGATAGTCGTTCTGCTTCCAGGGATTTGAGTGTAGCGCGAGCATTCTCCAACTGAGCCACAGATGCTTGAGCCGCAGCATTAATCCCACTGAGTGCAGCTTGTTGTTCTCTGGGATCTACTTGGATAATTGCTGCTCCTGCTGTAACTGGATCTCCTGATCTGACAAATATTTGGGTGACTTGACCCTGAATTCTGGGCTGGAGGCTGACAGAGCGCCGGGATTCTAGGCTAGCAATAAAATCTGAACTTTCCTCAATTGTGCCAGTTTGTACTGTCGATAGCTTTACTCTCACTCCTGGAGGTTGAGCATTAGCAGTTGCGGGTGCTGAATCTGGATTGAGTAAACGCCATATTACAGCTGCTCCGCCCCCAAACACTAGTAGTACAGCTAACAATAACCAAAGCCACCGCCGTTTTCTAGGAGGTGGCTCAAATGAGGTTTGTGGAATATTTTCTTCAAGATCAGTTTGAGGCTCAGGGGATGTCATGGCTTACGAAGAACCTAAAGAACAAATTAACTTGAACTTAATGATGATTTTATCTATCGGTATTAAAATTACTTATTTAGCATGAGGTTTTGTAGCAAGTTATGTGTTATCCCATCCAAATATACATGGTTATAATTTTGTCTAAATCTACCGAAAGGTCAATGGTAAAATCAAACTCCAAAATGATGTGATTACGTTATAGTTTCAAAAATTGCCTAAAATATTCTAATTTTGCTATAATAGTGCGTTTTTAATTCTCAAGATCGGCATAGAAACAAAAACATAAGGATTACCTAATTCAAGCTGGAAAAAGTTATCAAACTTCAACAGCGATTATTCGCTTGATGTTTTTGTCGTCAAGAAAATAATTTTTTATTTTTTAAATGTAATTTAACTTTGTATCAAGTTTAAATTAATAATTCATTTTTAACAGTATGAAAAAGTCATAGGTCGTAAGGTTTTTAAAATGTCATTTATATTAATTTATATAAAATATGTGGGTAAAAGTCTGAAAATGTCATATTGAGTTTTGTTAAATAATGAAATTAAGAGACATCTTTGTTTTGCGATCGCATAATTTTCAGATGACTGTTATAATCCTTTTTTTCCTTGAATTTGATTTGGGAATACTTGAAAACTAACCCTTTCAAGGTGACTCGTAAAATCTCGTTTGCAATATTTCTATTTGGCACTACTAACTCTATAGCTGCGTCAACTATTTTGCAGTTAAATTACTGTATGAGTTCTCCTGGTGTAGTAATTTAACGTTTATATGCAATGAAGTATAACCAATTAATCTCATTTAGTAAGCAGAAGTAATGACAACTCAGTTTTGGAAAAAAAGCATAGAAATAAATGCTACTCTAACTAACTTACTATTTAAGCCTGTGCATAGACGCGTACTCCTAGGTCTAAGCAAACTACGCATAGCGTCTGTCTACGACACGCTGCGCGAACGTACAAAAGTAGCTGATTGCCAGACATCGCCTTTTATTCATCAAGGTTGGTGGTTTTTGAGAAAGCGTATGCTGCCATTATTATGTTTGATATCATTTGTTGCAGTATTGCTACTTAACAACCTTACCCCTGTCATTGCCCAACTACCGCCTCAACTTCGTCAGGAAATTAGGGGAGTATGGCTAAGTGGTAACGATTTTAGCGTTTTCAGAAATCGTTCACAGGTACAAGCAGCCATGAGCCAACTGCGGCAGTTAAACTTTAATACTGTTTATCCCGTAGTGTGGAACGATGGTTATACACAATACCCTAGCGCCATAACGCAAAAAATGGGTATCCCTTTTTTCTTCAAAGGAGTAGATGGACAAGATGTAATTGCAGACATCATCAGCCAAGCCCGCAGCCAAGGGCTACTAGCAATACCCTGGTTTGAATTTGGTTTCATGATTCCTCTAACTTCGGAACTCGCTTCGCAGCATCCAGATTGGCTAACACAAAAGCAGGATGGGACTCAAACTTCAATTAGTGCTGCGGGTGAAGTTGCATGGTTGAATCCCTTTCACCCCGAAGTACAAAAGTTTATCAGAGAGCTCGTCACAGAAGTTATCACTCAATACGATGCTGATGGCGTTCAATTTGACGACCACATGAGTTTACCTGTGGATTTTGGTTACGATAAGTACACCATTAGTCTATATACTCAAGAAAATGGCAATCCTCCCCCACCCAATCCCCAAGCCCAAGCATGGATAAAATGGCGGGCAGATAAAATTACTGCATTCATGGTAGACCTCCACCAAACTGTGAAAGCCAGAAAACCGAATGCCATCTTCTCAGTTTCTCCCAATTACTATGATTTTGCCTACAAGCTGCAACTACAAGACTGGCTCAACTGGGTACGGTTGGGTATTGTCGATGAGTTGGTTATGCAAGTGTACCGTAATGATTTAGAAAGTTTTATCGGTCAAATTACCCGCCCAGAAATTTTAGAAACACAACAAATTATTCCAACTGGTATCGGTATTATGGCGGGGTTACGAAATCGCCCAGTTTCGATACAACAAATCCAATCCCAGGTACAAGCAGCGCATCAACGCGGTTTAGGTATCGGCTTTTTCTACTACGAAAGCCTTTGGGATATTGCACCTGAACCAGCAGCACAACGACAATCAGCATTTGCGGCTCTTTTCCCAAATTCAGCGTTGCGCGACATCTCTCAAAATATACCTCGCCAGCCAACTTTTAAGACCATATCGTTACCTTTATATCCAAAACCTTCCCTCGGTCAACGTGTTCGCGGCAATTTTCTGGAAGTAGCAGTAGCAGGTGGTCAGCCAAAGCGTATTTTATTAGATACAGGGTCAGCAGGGCTGCGAGTTCCCAAAGAGTTTTTAGGTAATGCCCCTATCCGCAAAACAGGGCAAAATATCAAGGAGGTATTAAGTGATGGTACTATCCTGGAGGGAGAATTAGTTTATGCAAATGTCCGGTTTGGTTTGATTCCCACCGCCGAACCTGTTCCCATACAGGTTGTTACTAGTCGCCAATGTACTGCACAAAAACCCAAATGTTCAGCAAAGAGTGGTGTGCCATTTTCTGGTATTGTCGGTGTCAACTATTTTGAAAAATCACTTCCTTATAACCCGTTGAGAAAATTACCAGGCAATCTGAGTAACGGATTTATTGTAATTGGCAATGGTGGTAGTAACAGCAATGGCAGCCTAATTCTCGGTTTAACTGCCGATAATCAAGCAGGTTTCAAAATGGCTTCTTGGAGTCAACAACCAGAAATTAATGGTGTACCCGGTAACAGATGGGACTCTCGACTGAGCAAAGTTTGTTTAACTATTGCTGGGAGCTCTGCTAAAAATTCTTGTAATAGCAAAATGATTGCTGATACTGCAACTATTAATGGTTTGACTGAGTTCAAGTCAGCTACCACAGCAGGTAAACTCAAACCAGGATTATTACGTTCAGCAAATGCCGTGAAGGTAGCAATTAATGGCGTTTTTGATTACAACCTAACACCAGGAACCCGCGACGGATTTAATCGCTGGAATTTGAGTGTCTCACCACAAGCAGAAGTTCCTATACTTGTTAATACTGGCATCGCATTTTTTGATAAATATGATGTACTCTTTGACCCAGTTAATGGAAGACAGGGTTTTCGCAGTCGGCGGTAAGGAGTTCTCGTTAATTAATCGTGCCTTGAAGAGTCAGGCATAATTGTCTTTTGAAGATTTACGCCGCTAAGGTTCGCTCCTCTGATGTTAGCTCCTCTAAGGTTCGCTCCTGCTAAGTTCGCTCCTGCTAAGTTCGCTCCGGTGAGGTTACTCCATGCTAAGTTCGCATCGGTCAAGTTAGCCTCACTCAGGTTGGCTCGTAACAAATATGCACCGCTGAAGTGAGCCTTACTCAGATTAGCTTTGTACAGATCAGTTTTGTAAAGGTAGGCCCCCATTGCTTCCACCTCGTAAAGGTTTGCCTCGCTCAAGTTTGCCGCAATCAAGTTAGCTGTGATTAGGTTTGCAAAACTGAGGTTAGTGCGATGAAGCTTTGCTGCGCCTAAATCAGCATCTTTTAAATTAGCGCCTCTCAAGTCAGTGCCAATCAAGTTAGCATCAGTAATCACAGATTTTGTCAGATTTGCCTCACTCAAGTCGGCTCCAATCAGATTGGCATGACTGAGATCTGCCTGTATCAGTGTAGCGCCTCTTAAGTTAGCAATAGTGAAGTTAGCGGCACTCAGGTTAGCTTCAATAAGAATTGCTTTGTAGAGGTTAGCGCTGCTGAGGTCAGCACCACTAAGGTTTGCTCGCACAAGTAAAGCATTACCTAAATCTGCCTTGTTCAAGTTGCTCCCTTGGAGGTTTGCACCTCTGAGATTATTACCTTGCAGGTTTGCAGCGCTAAGGTCTGGTTCAATCTGGAGATTTTTCTGTCTCCACTCAATCCATTTAACTGCACCTGCTTTGAGTAAAGCCAGATGCTCTCGATTTGCCATTTTTTATCCTTTACTCCTGACGTCCACTCTGAGCAACCCGTCCAGCTACATTTTCAATCGCCGCTAATGCTCCCGCCGCACCTGCAAGAATATCTCGTTCTTGTCCACCTAAGTAAAGCCTTCCAAAACTACCTACAGCTTGAACCTCAAGAATATTAATCGATGCTGCTTTCTCTGCTTCATTCGCAGCTAGTGCAGCATAAGCAGCAGGTTCAACTTCTAATACATATAGTGTTTGTCCTGCTAATAATAGCTGTCCCCGTCGCGTGCGATTGATCAGTTGTGTTTGGTAAGCATCAATGTTGCGGATAATTTGGGTAGAAACGACACGCGGTTTTAAACATTCTTCTTTTTTAACTCCTAATGTCGCCAAAATTGCTTGACCAGCAGCTCGCGTTTCTCCTTGAGAGGCAGAATGAACTTCTAATAGACCATACAGGCGTTCAACTACTTGTACTCCTGGACGAACAGAAGCAGACTTGAGCGCTACATCAGTAATTTTATTGATTTCGATGCCAGGGGAGATTTCAATCCACAATGATGTATCTCCTGGTAATGGTAAAAAACCTTGGGCTACTGTTCCTATGTATGCTGCATGTTGAGGTTGCAGGCTGTCGAGAAAGACGAAACTGCGTAGTTCGATTCCCAAGGTGTCGCTCTCCAGTCATAAGGGTAAAAGTTATCTATTGCAATCTATGAGTGTAACGTTAAACTACCATCTGAATTTGTCGTGTGGCGATCGCAAGCTTACAGCAACCTTGTAGTCATTACAATGCCAGTCCTGCTCTTGACTTCTGTACAGACGCGATCAATCGCGTCTCTACTCTTATCTAATTAATCCAAACTAAATTCTGGAAGCTCTGATTGCCCAAATAGCATATTTCGATCCACTGCTGACAAAACTTTATTGTTAGCACGATCAGAATTTAAACACCGACAAACTAACTGCGCGACATCTGCACGATTAATAGTGCCAATAATGCGTGGATCTTCACTTAAAATGCCATTACCCGTTGCTGGATCAGATTTTAGTCCGCCAGGACGAATGATTGTGTAGGTTAGTCCACTAGCAATTAAATATTGTTCAGCTTTGTCCTTCTCGGCTAAAACAGGCCCCAGTGTTTGCAAAACTTGGGGAGGCACAGCAACGGCACTATTACCAGTACCAATTGAAGATACAAGAATAAATTTTTTCGCTCCAGCTTTGAGAGCCGCATCGATCAGATTTTTATTACCAAAGTAATCTGGTCTTTGAGCGTCTGTAGGTAAGCCGCCAAGTGTACTGATAACGGCGTGGATAGGTTCTGTCAGAATTGCACGTTCTACATCATCAACATTCAAGGCATCTCCCAAAACTACCTGAATACCCATTGCTTCAAGTTCAGCAGCACTAGCTTCTGTTCTCAGAAGTGCTTTTACTTTTAGCGATTGTGCTGTTAAATATGTGGCAATTTCTCTACCAACGCCGCGACTTGCTCCAGCCAGAAAAATGTCAGATGCACTTGTCATATTGATTTGGGATTTTTGGTTATTTAGACAAAGTTATTTCACTACTAACAAATCATTAAAACAAGAAGTAGCGCTGGGCCATAGGTAAATTAGCAGCAGGTTCACAAGTTAACAATTCCCCATTGGCTCTGACTTCGTAGGTTTCTGGGTTAACTTCAATGTGTGGAGTAGCATCGTTGTGTTTCAAATCCTTTTTGCTCACATTACGGGTATTAGAAACAGCTGCGGTTCGAGTGGTTAAGCCAAGTTGTTCAGGTATACCTCTATTCAAAGCTTCTTGAGAAATGAAGGTAATTGAGGTAGCGCCAATGGCCCCGCCAAAAGCGCCAAACATTGGACGCATGTGAACGGGTTCGGGGGTAGGAATACTGGCATTAGGGTCGCCCATTTGTGCCCAAACAATCATTCCTCCTTTAATAACAAGCTCTGGTTTTACGCCAAAAAAGGCAGGTTTCCATAAACACAAATCAGCTAATTTCCCTTCTTCAATGGAACCGACGTAATCAGCAATTCCATGAGCGATCGCAGGATTAATCGTGTATTTTGCAATATAGCGCTTAGCCCTAAAGTTATCATTGTTTGAGGAACTTTTCTCAGGAGATAATGGCCCTCTCTGGACTTTCATCTTGTGAGCAGTTTGCCAAGTCCGTAGAATTACTTCCCCTACCCTGCCCATTGCTTGGGAATCGGAAGCCATAATGCTAATAACGCCTAGATCGTGCAAAATATCCTCAGCTGCGATCGTTTGTGGGCGAATTCTAGAATCGGCAAATTTGACATCTTCCTCAATGTTCGGATCAAGGTGATGGCACACCATCAACATATCCTTGTGTTCAGCTAAGGTATTGATGGTGTAGGGGCGAGTGGGATTTGTCGAAGCAGGTAGAACATAATCGTATTGGCAGACTTTTAAAATATCAGGCGCATGTCCACCACCTGCACCCTCGGTGTGGAAAGTGTGAATTACACGTTCTTCAAAAGCGGCAATTGTTTTTTCCACAAATCCTGCTTCGTTGAGGGTGTCAGTGTGAATGGCGACTTGTACATCATATTCATCAGCAACATTAAGACAAGTACGAATCGCCTCCGGCGTGGTTCCCCAGTCTTCATGCAGCTTTAAACCGATGACTCCAGCCGCAACTTGTTGGACTAAGCCATCACGTACACTGGCATTACCTTTGCCCAAGAAACCGATGTTTACAGGAAAAGCATCAGCCGCTTGTAACATGCGGTGAATGTGCCAAGGGCCAGGGGTGCAAGTGGTGGCGGTAGTACCAGCCGCCGGGCCTGTACCACCACCAATCATGGTTGTAGTTCCAGAGGCGATCGCGGTTTCGATTTGTTGGGGACAAATAAAGTGAATGTGGGTGTCAATGGCTCCCGCTGTAACAATTCTGCCTTCTCCGGCTATAACTTCCGTGCCTGGCCCAATGATAATATCGATATTATCTTGAATATTGGGATTGCCTGCTTTCCCAATTTTGAAAATTTTCCCGCCTTTAATGCCAATATCGGCTTTAACGATGCCCCACCAGTCGAGAATCAAGGCGTTGGTAATTACCGTATCTACAGCGTTATCTTTATCGTCACCATTAATGATGGGAGATTGTCCCATACCATCTCGGATCACCTTACCGCCGCCGAATTTTACCTCTTCGCCGTAGGTGGTGTAGTCTCTTTCAACTTCGATAAATAATTCTGTATCAGCAAGACGGACGCGATCGCCAACAGTCGGGCCGAACATGGCCGCATAGTCTTGTCGTTTAATCCGATAGCTCATGTTTTTCCTTCTAATTAAGTAAATGAAATTTATTGATTTAACTTTCTCATAGAGCAGTAATTATTATCTAACTCTGCGTTTCTTTGTGTTTTACAACAGAATGTAAAACTAATAAACCTCAGCATCATTCAACTAGACATAATCGGCTAGTGTTGTGCGTAGGCGTAGCCTGTTGTAGCGAAAAGTAGAAGCGGCGGCTTCCGCCGTTAGCTTGCGGAGTGCGAGTCGCAGCGTAAAGCCTGCGGCATAGCTTTGCTTAGAGCGAGGCAGGAGCGTCACTTTTCAAGACAGACATCGCTCAAGTATCCAATTTTTTATAAGATGTTCAACGGCAGTACAACGGTTAAAGGCCAACGGCGGCAGGCAATTCCGTTTTCACTGTTAACCTCTGTTTCATCCGGTGCAACATGGTTGTTAGGCGATAATACTCACCAACCTACTATTTGCAAATTCTCAACTTCCTGGAAATGGGCATCGCGTGTTACTAAGGTCAACTCATACTGCAATGCCAGGGCTGCAATCCAAATATCATTCTCAGGCAATGGACGCCCTCTGAGCCTTAGCTTGTTTTTGACCTCACCATATTGATGAGCGGTTTCGGCATCACACACAAGCACAGTGCTGTTAGCAACCAACTCATCAACTCTTGTTAGATTCTCTTGAGGTCGTCTTGATTTTCTTGCACCATAATATAACTCCCCGATTGCAATGCTTGGGATAAAAACCTCATCAGCTTGGGCAAGGTTATTTTTGATTACTGCTTCATCTGCAAAGAGAGCAATGATGATATTGGTGTCCAGCAAGTATCTACCACTCATTGGCATCAACTTGCTCACAGCCTTGCTCGATTGCCTCACGCATTAACTGGAGATCATCGGGTGGTATTGAACCTGCAAAAGGTAGCAATTGTTGCCCTGGAGTACCTCGAACTTGAGATTTGGCTAGGATTCGAGCAAATTCGAGTACCCGCCATTGCAGGTGTTGTGGCATCACTCTTAGTTGCTCGATTACTTCGTCGATGATGGATATGTTCATTTTGTCCTCCTATCCATCATCCTACACCGCCTTAAGATGTGCAGCTGGAGATGCATTCTTTGATAAACTCATAGATGAGCTTAACAAAAGTGCGTAGGCGTAGCCCGTCGTAGCGAAAAGTCGGAGCGGCGGCTTGCGCCGTTAGCGTAGCGATAGCGAGTCTGCAAGCGTCTCTGTTAGCGCAGCGCTAGCGAGGAACGAGCGTCCGCAGGAGCGTCACTTTTCAAGACAGACATCGCTCAAACACTGAATCAACAATTTCAACAATGTCGGGACTTACACCTTTCCTTTTTTTTGACTAGTCCAGGATCAACCTTTTTCAGGTAATCTCGAAATATTTGATGTGCAGTTTTATGGTCGCCTTCTGGAGTCATGTCGCATAACCACCATATAAGGCTACTTTGATAGCACCTTGGTTGATCTGTTGCAATTAACCGACCAAGGTGTTCACAATTCCAACCAAAGAAAGTGTATTCCCAACTAGCAAAAACATGAAGGGCTTGTTTAAGCCGCTCAATTGTTTGCTTTGGCTCAAAAGCGATATGGTCAATACCAAGAACGAATTTTGCTTCTTTTCTTTCAAATGGACACAACCCACTACCTGTATCAAAAATATGTATATCTGACATACCAATCCCGTAATGCCAGAACGGATCGGATGGATTCTGCCAGTTTAGTAAACGTCCGTATCGCTTACTCCAAGGGTCAGCAAGACGCTCGATTGCTTCTATTCTGTTCCCAATTTGGTCTAGAGATAACGGCATACATGAAGACGGATTTACTAGCTACTGGTAATTTAGCACTTTTATCCCTAATAGGTTGAGGATTTATTAATCTGGCGTCGCTGAATCATGGGATGATTTCGCTCAATTTGGAACGAATTTTCAATGGTTTCAACCGCCAATTCATCCCGCATTTATGCAACGCCATTAATCTTTCTGTGCATCTAACTCTGCGTTCTTTTGTGTTTTACAACCCTATGACTGTGCGATAATGCGCTTCAATTTGTGCCACGGTTTGAGACTTGCGTGTTGTCTCCCATTGACTGCGGTTAAATAATTCTTGCCGCAATTCGTCAACATCAACTGTGGTAACTTTACCATCAGCAATAACTTGCTTACCATTCACCCAAGTACTATTTACAACATTAGTAGGACGCCCTAAAACTAACAAACCAATGGGATCTGTACGGGGTAGTAATGATAAATTTGTGAGGTCATAAAGTACTAAATCGGCTTGTTTTCCTGGGGTGAGGGAACCAAGTTTATCTGCTATATTCAGTCCCTTCGCGCCTCCCAAGGACGCCATTTCTACCGCTTGCCGGGGCGTAATCCAGTGCTGATAATCTGAATCTGTAACGTTGTGCAAAATGGAACCAATTTTGATGGCTTCTAGTAAGTCTTGGGAGTCATTGCTGGAAGCGCCATCACAACCAAAAGTTACGTTTACCCCAGCTTGCCGATATTTTAAAATTGGGGCAATGCCACTGCCTAAACGCAGATTACTCAAAGGATTGTGAACGACTGTAGATTGAGTTTGGGCGAGGATGGCGATGTCAGCATCATTTAAGTGGACACAATGAGCTAGTGTTGTGCGATCGCTTAAGTACCCGATTCTTTTAAGATGTTCAACAGCAGTACAACCGTATTTTTCTTCGGCAAGTTTTTCCTGTGCCCTGGTTTCCAGTAAATGAGAGTGACGACAGAGATTATAACGTGAGCTTAACTCAATACAGCCTTCAAACAAAGCATCAGTACACAACTGAATTCCTGTTGGGGCAACTAAAATATTTACACCCTCATCCGGGCGATGAAATTGTCTCACCGCCTCTTCAATGATTTCCAGTGTGGCCGCAGTTGAGCGAAAATAAGGCTCGTGAGTTTGTGCTGATTCCCCAGATGGCATCCCTGCTGTGAGAGATTCATCTTGAATCAAGGGGGCGATAAAAGCACGAATTCCCACTTCTCTGTAAGCACGAGTTGCGGTGGCAATGGTTTCTAACTCTTGTCCTGGAATTAGCACCAGATGATCTACCACACTCGTACCGCCAGAAAGTAGGGTTTCCACGGCAGTTCCCAAAGCGCTGAGATAAACCTTTTCTAAATCGAGGGGCGCAAAGTCATAAAGTTCCGCTAACCATAATTCTAAAGGCAAGGCTGACATGATCCCGCGTTGCCACATCTCTGATGAGTGGGTGTGGGCGTTAAAGAAGCCAGGAAGCAACAGTTTGTTGTTACCATCAAAGGTAGTACCGACAACATCTAATTCGGCTGCAATGGCGGCAATCTTACCGTCTACAACCTGTACATCTACGGTTGCATAACCATCACGAGCGGCAATCAAAACATTCTGGATAGTGATCACGATTTTAACCTTGATTAAGTAATTGAACGCTCAACAGAATTTCAAGTTACAAAATAAAAAAGGTGTTGGGTGTTGCAATTTTATGAATATGGCTTTTCGGACATTGGGAGTTGCACCAAATGCTTGGACTGTGAATCAAGCGATCGCAGATATTACTCGTCCTCACAAGACCCCACAACCCGTTATCTTATCAACAGAGACTAAAGCCCTGCGCCTAGATTTGGCAAAAACTGCCATTCTCATCATTGATATGCAAAACGACTTCTGTCACCCTGATGGCTGGTTAGCGCATATCGGCGTAGATGTGACTCCGGCGCAAAAGCCTGTCGAGCCTTTAAACAACTTACTTCCTGAACTGCGTGACGCTGGTGTTCCCGTAATTTGGGTCAATTGGGGAAATCGTCCCGATTTACTCAATATCAGTGCCAGTTCGCGTCACGTCTACAACCCCACAGGTAACGGCGTGGGATTGGGCGATCCCCTACCTAGCAATGGTGCTAGGGTACTTATGGCAGGTAGTTGGGCAGCGGCGGTGATAGACGAACTAGAACAGCTACCAGAAGATATTCGTGTGGATAAATACCGCATGAGTGGCTTTTGGGATACTCCTTTAGATAGTATCCTGCGAAATCTGGGAAAAACGACACTATTTTTTGCTGGTGTCAATGCTGATCAGTGTGTGCTAACCACGCTGTGTGACGCCAATTTCTTAGGATATGATTGCGTTTTAGTTAAAGATTGCACAGCTACAACTTCCCCCGAATATTGTTGGCTGGCGACACTATATAACGTGAAACAATGCTTTGGTTTTGTCACTGACTCACAAGCAATTTTAACAGCGCTGAATAATCCTGATTCAACAGGAGGAGATAAATAAATGCACTCTACTCGTTGTGTAATTCCTATTATCAAATCTCCCAAAGATTACCAGGTATATCGCATTAGTCCTACTGACTCGAATCGGTTAGCAATTATCTTTGATTCAACTAATGCTAATACTTCTTTGACTTGCTGCATAGAAATTTTTGATGTTGGTGGACAAACACCGCCAAATCGTCATCAATGGGCGGTGGAAATGTTTTTTGTCCTCAAAGGGGAAGGAATAGCCATGTGTGATGGCAAGATTGCCCAAATCAAAACGGGAGATAGTTTATTAGTGCCTCCCACTGGTACTCATTTGATTAGAAATACAGGTTCCAATCGTTTGTATACGCTGACTGTGATGGTTCCTAATGAAGATTTTTCGGAATTAATTCGCAGTGGTACACCAGTGGAATTAGATGCGGAAGATATGGCAGTGTTGGGGAGATTCGATGCTTTGATGCCTTGTTGAAGAATACAGAATTCAGAATTCAGTAGGGCAGCACAGTTGTGCTACCCTATTATTTTTTGTAGGGTGTGTTATGCCGTAGACTAAGAGGATTTGTAAGAGGATGTTTGAAAAGTCCTCTTTTCAGTAGCAAAATCTTTCAGATCCTCCTAAATCCACGCCACTTGCTCCACTTGGGGAAACCCCAAGACCGCAGTGGCTCCCCTTAAAAAGGGGGACTATGATTCCGGTTCCCTCCTTAGAAAGGGGGGTTGGGGGGGATCAATAAGTGCAAAGATACAGCCAAACACTTTTCAAACAACCTCTAAAGGGCAATATGGTTCAGTTAAGCTCAAAAAATATATTGCGTAGGTTGGGTTGAGGAACGAAACCCAACATTTTCGGTCATTTGTTGGGTTGAACGAAGTGAAACCCAACCTACAATTATCCTTAACTATTATCAGTATTTATGCAAGAGGTCTAATGGATGAACTGGCTACTTGCTCAGATCCCCGACTTCTTCAAGAAGTCGGGGAGAACAAATTAAAGCAGAGTTGGGCTATTTTACGCATGGTTCTAGCTTACTAGACAAAGCGATCGCCTCTGTCCGGGGCCGTGTGGAGATAGACCGTGCAAAAAGCGATCGCTTACAGTTTACTTTTTGGCTTCACTGTAGGAATCTTGATTTGGGGTTGCGATAAACTTTGGCAGTCCCATAAGCACAAGCGCCAGTCATAAGCCCAAGATTATCAGATTCATGCTGAAAGTCCTCCCCAAACAAACCGCCTCCATGTACACCCGCGACGGTGTACGCTTGGATGCAGATATCTATCGCCCTGATGCAGATGGTGAGTTTCCTGTATTATTAATGCGACAACCCTACGGACGTGCGATCGCCTCTACTGTTGTCTATGCTCACCCGACTTGGTATGCTACTCACGGCTACATTGTGGTAATTCAAGATGTTCGCGGACGCGGCACATCTGAAGGTGAATTTAAGCTATTTGTTCACGAAATTGCCGATGGCGAAGATGCGGTAAACTGGGCGGCGAAACTACCTGGTAGCAATAGCAAAGTTGGTATGTATGGTTTTTCTTATCAGGGAATGACTCAGTTATATGCCGCGGCTGCTAAACCGCCAGCGTTAACAACAATTTGCCCTGCTATGATTGGTTATGATTTGTATTCAGATTGGGCTTATGAAGGAGGCGCATTCTGTTTGCAAACTAATCTCGCTTGGGCAATTCAATTAGCTACTGAAACTGCACGTTTACAAGGTGATAAAACAGCTTATCAAGCATTATTTGCCGCTTCTCGCAATCTACCTTTAAATAATTCAGAAATCCTGAAAAATCTTGCGCCTGATTCGTTTTATCACGAGTGGTTAGCACATCCCCAACCAGATGCATACTGGGAAAAACTTTCACCCAAAAGCTACTTGCAAACTGTTGATTTACCCATGTTTCACATTGGGGGATGGTTTGATACATACCTGCGCGGGACTCTGCATTTATATCAGGATATGGCAGTTCGTAATGCTACACCTCAACATTTATTGGTTGGGCCTTGGGCGCATTTGCCTTGGGGGCGCAAAGTTGGGGATATTGATTTTGGTGCAAAGGCGGCGAGTCCTGTAGATAAAATGCAAATCCGCTGGTTTGACCATTTTCTTAAAGGTATCGATACAGGATTGTTTGAGGAAGCGCCTGTTTGCCTGTTTGAGATGGGAAGTAATTTTTGGCGCACTTTCCCTAGCTTACCTACACAAAACCAGAAATCCTATTTTTTGTCAACTACTGGACTTGCCAGCATCCGAGAAGATTCAGGAACCCTTAGCACTGAAAACTCAACACTCAGCACTACTGACGTTTTGGTTCATGATCCTTGGCGACCAGTTCCAGCTTTAGGTGGTCATGCAGCAATTCCGGCGGGTGTATTTGAGCGATCGCATATTGATTGCCGTTCTGATGTCTTAACTTACACTAGTGAACCCTTGATAGAAGACTTGCATTTGGCGGGGAATGTAACGCTGGAAATCTGGAGTAGTGCTGATCAACCTAGTTATGATTTGTGTGCAGTGCTGTCGTTAATGCATCCTGATGGGCGTGTGTTCAATCTGACTCAAGGTTATCTGCATTGCCCTGATGGGGTAAATAATGTTTCTAGAACAATTAAATTGCAAGCAACTTGTGTGCGAATTGCTCAGGGAAATGCATTGCGTCTGAGTTTGAGTGCTGCATGTTTTCCAGCCTACGCGATGAATGGTAATGGTGCTGTGGTTAGTAGCAATAGTTTATTGAATGCTCAAATTATCACTGTGACGATAAGTTGTGGTGCTTATCCATCACGAATTGTTTTACCTGTAGTTGCCACCAAATAAGTTAAACCATTCTCGTTTTCATGAGACGTTGCAATGTAACGTCTCTACTTGCTAATGACTGTACTCGTTAACTCCATAATTTTCTCAAACTGGAAGTTATGAGTTAAATCTATTAAATAGTTGTTTAATACAACATTATTTGAGGGGATTTGCTCAATCAATTCTAAAATTAAATAATCGCTGCATTGGGCTGCGGCATTATATAGCTTTATTAGCCATTCAGATGACATTTGAGATAACAGAAAAACTAAATCTGTAAAATTCAAAATTTGTTCATTTTCTTGTTGATTTTGATTAGATGTTTGATTACTATCTTGGGAATAAACATATTGTAACCCCAGATATTCGCTCAATTTTTCTAGTAGTTCTTGTTCTCGGAAGGGCTTGTTAATAAAATCATCACAACCTACTTTGATCATTGCCTCTCGTTGTTCCTCAAAAGCATTGGCAGTTAAGGCAATAATGATGGTATTTGTAGGCTGTAATTCTTCACTATTCTCTTTTTCTCTAGATTTAATTACTCTTGTGGCTTCGTAGCCATCCATAACAGGCATCCGCATATCCATTAAAATCAGGTGTGGTTGCCATTTTTGCCAAAGAGCGATCGCTTCGATACCATTTGCAGCTTCTTGGGTTACAAAGCCAATAGATGTTAATAGTTTAACTACCAATAAACGACTGTCTGTAACATCATCAACCACCAATATCCGATATTCTTTTTGCTCTGGTGCTAAACCAATAATTTGGCGTTTATGCTGAATCTGAATTTCGTTAGCTATAGCTAGAGTAATTGGAATATTAAAAGTAAATTTACTTCCTTCACCCACAGTGCTGATGACGCGAATATCTCCTTCCATTAGTTGCACATATTTGCGGCTAATTGCTAAACCTAGTCCCGTTCCCTGTTGGGATTTTCTGCCAGTTTCAGTTTGCCCAAAAGCTTCAAACAATAAGTCAATTTCTTGGGGAGCAATACCAGGGCCGGTGTCTTGTACCTCAAAGAAGAGATGAGGTTGTGGGGGAGTGGAAGAATAATTTTGAATTGTTTCCTCTTGTTGTTCTTCCTGCTCTTTCATTTCCACCCGCAGTGTTACCCTTCCAGTTTCGGTAAATTTGATCGCATTTCCTAGTAGGTTGAGCAAGACTTGACGTAGTTTACTTGCGTCAGCTTGCACATATCTAGGAAGGTTTGGAGTGTATTCAAATACCAAGTGTAATCCTTTGGCGGCAGCACGGAAGTGTAACATCTCTTCGAGGTTTTCTAAGAGGCGAATAAAATCAAAATTGTTGACATTCAATGTTATTCTGCCAGCTTCGATTTTTGACATTTCCAGAATGTCGTTGATTAAGTTGAGGAGATGTTCCCCAGCACGATTGATAATTGCTAGGTTTTGCTGATGTTCTGTGGATAGAGAATGATCATGGCTCATAACTTGGGTAAAACCGAGTATGGCATTGAGTGGGGTACGTAGTTCGTGGCTCATGTTGGCGAGAAATTCGCTTTTAGCGCGGTTAGCAGCATCAGCAGCTATGACAGTTTCTTGCAATACTTGTGACTGTCTTTGCGTTTTTGCGAGTAATTGGGCTTGTTGCAAAGCAACTCCTAATTGATTGCCAATTTGAACTACAATGTTGATTTCTCCTGGTTTCCATTGGCGGGAACCAGAATTTTGATAACTCGCCAGTAAACCCCAAAGTTGATTCCCACATAAGATGGGGACGATAATATAAGCTTTTGCCTGAAAGCGCTCTAAAAGGTTGATGTAACAAGGATGAAACCCAGCTTTGTAAATGTCTGGGACACAACGGAAACTTGCACCTTGTGTGAATATACTACTTTGGGTTGTTTGCAGTTCTGGATCTTGCTCCTGGTTGTTGGCGCTATTCAATATTTTTGCTAAGCAACAACTATCTTCTAAAATACCTTCTATGAGATTGGGATCATTGTTGTGTTCTTCTATTAGAGAAATCCAACCATTACCCACTGATTCTGAGACAAATTCGCCACTCCAGTAAGGATTGAAACGATAGACAATGACACGATCGCAATTGAGTACTTGGCGTAATTCTTGGGTTGTAGCAGCAAATATAGTTTCCAAATCCAAAGTCTGGCGCATCCTTTGAATTACTTGGGCGATCGCTTTTTCTCGTTCTGCACTTTCACGCAAAGCTTCTTCTGCCAGTTTTCCCTCGGTAATATCTGTTACTGTACCGATATAACCTTTAATTTCTTGATCATTGCCTATTTCGGGCAAAGCTTGGGTAATTACCCAGACAACTGTACCATCAGGATGTAGAAAGCGATGCTCAAATTTAAATGGTGCTTTCCTGATTGCTGCTGCTTCATAACCTGATTGAAGTATGCGATCGCGGTCTTCTGGATGTATAGCATTTACCCAACCTTTTCCTAGAGAATCTGCTTCGGAAAGTCCAAAAATTTCAGTACAGCGCTGATTCAAATAGAAGCAATTGCCATCAGAATCAGCGTGGAATATACAAACTGGTGAGGCTTCTGCTAAAAGTTGATATCGCTGCTGACTTGACTGTAAAGCTAATTGTGCCAGTTTGCGATCGTTGATGTCTGCCCAATAACCAACGCACTCCATAGGATTACCTGCTTCATCACGGATTAACCTCACCTGTTCATAAAACCAGTGATAAGTTCCATCAGCGTGTAACCACCGATATTCGTAGTAGCTGTACTCTTGCTCAGAAAGCTCCGATAATTTTCCTAAGACAAGTTCAACATCTTCTAGGTGAATGTGGTCGAGCCAGAAACTAGAATTATTGAGAAATTCCTGGGCTTCGTAGCCAACCATGGCTTTAACGTTCTCACTGATAAAAGTAGTGCCGAAATCTCCTGATGTTTTGCAGCTATAAATGACTACAGCACTAGAAGTAAGCAGATATTGCAGGCGTTCGTTGGCTAAGCGCAGTTCTTTTTCGACGCGTTTACGTTCACGTAGTGCTGCTTGCAGTTCGCTAATTTCTACCATCACTGTACCTACACCAGAGGGGCGATCGTCCTCACCGGGAATTGGAAAATAAGAAATTAGGAAGTGGCGGATAAAATCCGGTTGGTAGGGTGATTTGCCGCTTAATTCTTGGTTAAGAATAGGTTGACCAGTCAATAGAACTTGTTGATAGATTGGTTCTACTAAAGAGGCAATATGGGGTAAGACTTCATGGATAGTTTTACCGATATGATCTTTTTGGGATTTTCCATTAATTTGTGCCAGTAGTTCGTTGATTTGCACAAACCGTAGTTGGTTATCTAAAATGTTCATGCCCACAGGAGCACTGCTAAAAAAGGCATTCAGGCGGGCCTCTCTCAGTGCTAGTTCTCGTTCTAGGGTTTTGCGATCGGTGATGTCTTTGTGCGTACCTGTCATTCGCAAAGGTTTACCCCGTTCGTCGCGCTCAAAAATCTGACCACGAGACTGAATCCACTTCCACTCCCCAGAGGAGCAGCGCATCCGAAATTCTACTTCATAAACAGGACTAGTACCTTGGAGATGGGCGTTTAAGGCTGAATTGACTGCGGGCCAGTCTTCTGGATGTACTAGTTGCTCAAAGGCTTGCTGATTTTCTTCGACTTCATGTTCTGTGTACCCCAGCATCTTTCTCCATCGCCAGTCGCGGTAGATTTTGCCGTTGCGGATATTCCAATCCCATAACCCCAAATCGCTAGCTTCTAAGGCGAGATGCAAACGTTCTTCGCTTTGTTTATGGGCGGCTTCTATCTGTTTGCGCCTAATCAACCCACCTAACTGGACAGCAACAGCACCTACTAACATCAGCAAGCGCTTATCTACTGGAACTGAGGTGCGTTTAAAAAACACCAAAATAGCCAATACTTGGTTCCCTGAGAGGATGGGAACGCCAAAACCAGCTTTTAATCCTACTTTTATGGCTTGTGGCGATCGCAAAAAAGTTGGCTTTGTAACTTGAGACACATCCTCTATCCATTCTGGTTTCCGATGCTGCCATACTCGTCCTGGTAGTCCCACCCCTGGAGCAAATCCGACACTTTGGCTTTGGCGGCAAAATTCCTCTAAACTATCTTGTTCTCCGTACCAACCCAAACTATGTTCTAAAACAGTGCCATCTGCACTAGGTATCCAGGCTTCGCCAAAATCCCAGCTGATAGTATGACAAATTAAGCGTAAGACGAGGGTTAAAGCACTCTTTAAATCTATAGCGCGAGTGATGGCCTGGGTTGTCAACAGCAGTAAACGGCTTTCATTTTCAGCCTGCTTGCGCTCAGTGATGTCTTTCGCTGTACTTAGTACATATTGTTGCCCATCAATCTCGATCATTTCTGCACTCAGCAGCGTCGTCTTGATCTCTCCATTGGAGGTACGAAAATCAACCTCATGATTGCGAATGGCTTTTGTCTGTTGGAGGATTTGGGTCAACACAGTACACTGTTCTCGATTTACCCAAATATCCAATTCTTTGTGTGTGCGACCAATAATTTGAGCACGAGAATATCCAAAAAACCGACAGAAGCTATCGTTAACTTCGGTGTAGCATGTATCTGGAAAAGTGGACAACGAAATCGGGTCAGGAGATGATCTAAAAGCCGATGCTAATTTCTCTTCAGAAGCGCGTCGTGCGGCTTCTGCGCGTTGGCGTAAACGCGCTTCCAGCACTAAAGATACTAAATTGCTTGAGGAACGAGCAAAATTCTGGTCTTCTAGCGTCCAATGATGAGTAACACCTACCGCTTCCAGACACAAAACTCCTACAGTCTTTCCCCCCAGCCTGATGGGAGTATCGAGCAGAGAAATGATACTTAATGGAGTCGAATAAGATTCAGAAAATTCTTTGGTTCTGGGATCGGTGTATACATTATCTACGGTGATCAGTTGGTCTTGCTGTAAAGCTTGAAAATACGCTGGATGGTCTGCCGCTAAGAGGGAAAATCCTTCGCTGTGTTGGTTGCGACTCTGCTCAAATAGATCTAGGCATTGGAGATTAATGCCGATTTCGTCATACAGCCAAATACTAGCTCGTTCTACTCCTACATTTTTAGCAGCTGCTTCTGTGATTTCACTCAAAGCTGCTTTCAAGTCACCTTGATAAAGCGCCTGGTTTTTTGCCAGTTCCATTAGTATCAGGTTATGGTTGCGGAGTTTAATGGTAGTTTGTTGTAGGGCTTGTTCTACCTGTTGGTGTTCTGTAATGCTACCAACTAAACTCTCTTGATTGCGTAAGGCGATCGCCACCATCAAATCAAGAGTAGTACCATCTTTTAGCAATGGAATTTTATAATTAATTTCTCTTAGCAGATGGCTGCGGTCAAGTTGTTTTTGCAGAGCTTCCTCACTAAGTTGACAACTACTAATATTTGTTAAAGTAGATTCTATTTGTTTGTTGCGAGTATTCAACTCATCTGTTACTCTTTGTCGCTCTTGAATCTCCCATTGCAGTTGGGCATTTTGTTCTTTTAACTGTTTTTTCAGCTTGTGGACAGTGAGTTGATTATGTATGCTTAATAAAACCTTTTGAGTTTGTAAGGGTTTAGTAATATATTCAACAGTATCTAATTCAAAAACTTTTACTTTTTTAGCTATTTCATCTAAATCATTAAGAAAAATTATCGGAATATCTTGAGTTTTCTGGTTAGCTTTTAAATTTTGATAAGCTTTATAACCATCCATTTCTGGCATGAGCATGTTAAGCAAAATCAAATCAGGGAGAAAATTTAGTACTGTACTAATTATCATCTGCCCCGAAATGAGTTTTTGAACCTGATAACCTTGGTGTTGGAGGATATCTGATAAAAAATGTAAATCTTCTGGGCTGTTATCAACTAATAAAATTTTTATCTGCTGAAAATCCATTGTCATATCAACCATTAAGAGTTTTCAATCAGAGATAAATTTTTGAGTGAACGTGAAGATGAGCAAGAGCAAGTATTCATAAATATAATCTACACAAAAATATCAACTATCTTGTCCAAGATTAAGTTGTTACCCATTTTATTTACATAACTATGCGTTATGGCTCTCAAGAGGGGGACTTTACCCAAATCAAAAAAGCCCGTCCAGAAAAGCGTTGGTTTCGGGTTTTACATCCTTGATAGTGTTGGTATCTCTCAAAGCCTTAATACTGAACTCTATGCGCTCTGGGTTGTTTTCAGTGGAAGACATAAAAATGGATATTCTCGCATCCGAAAGGGGAAATATCAAGTTTAATCCAGGCAAATTGCCTTGGCTGGAAGCGAATACCTTTGTGTCCTCTTAGTTGTAGTGCGATTATACGCTTTTCCAAAACAGTCCCAGGTAATTGTCTAATATCAGTTCACGAAATTCTTGATACAAATCACTTTTCTTATCCCCCTGCTTCCCCTGCTCCTCCTGCTTGACATTTGTACAATCTTGGGGTGAAACGGTATAAGCCCCATCTTAAACGAAAACTCTCCACTAAATAAGTCGTTAATGCAAAAAATCCTGGATTTATAATCAAGAAGAATAAATCTAGAACACTGATTCAGTATTCAAGATAAAGGCGAAAAAACCGATGATTTCGTAGAGACGTTACAATGCAACGTCTCTACTATTAATTTCAATTTCTAATGTAATCTAGAAATAATTAAAAAGCGGATACTGGTAATTAACATCAGGAGTATGTCAAACCGAATAACTCCTCAACCTATTTATCTATATGATTAGATAGTTCAATGATAAATTAACTTGAGATTCAGCTTAGATAATAAATGTGGCTGAAAAGTGGCATATATTTGGTTAACAAGCATCAATTAATCTGAAAATGATTGCATATTTTAACATGATTTAGTCACTAATCTCGAAGATTATAATCTATTCCTTTAGATATATATCTTTAGCTAACTAAGCAAAACTCTTGGCAGATATGCCTGAAGTTTTATTTTGCTAAACCTATAATTAAAAGCTTGTGAATATCAAACTCCGAAAACTTACTATAATGTCTTTCAGGAAATTAAAAGACAGTTGAATATACTTAATCTATCGACATCCTGAGTTACCCATCTTTCTTAATATGTATATCTATGACATGGTGATTTTATAGTTTGGAATGAGATAAAGTAAAATCCAGCGATATAAATATTTTGCTAAATTTAGTTGCTTGAAGAGTACCTACAAATTCTAAATTAAACAATTAAATTGTGTATACAATTTAATTATGGCAAATTATTAAAATGTTATGTATTTTCCAAAATTACCACTTACTTGAAAAAAAAACAAAGTCAAATCGATAAAAATGTATAGCCAAAGGTAAATAATATGTATGTTGATCAAACATTACAAATAAATGTAATAAACCATAGAAATTTGCGTCAATTAAGCCAGAATAAACCAAAAATTGAGCAAGCACAACCGAATGAATTAACTATTCCCGATGTGGTAATATCTTTGTCTCCCCTTGGTTTTATTTTCGGTTGGATAGTTTTTTTTATTGCTTTGCGAAAAATCAGGACATTTTTAGATAATAAGATGGTATTTACTATCAAGGGCTTAGATAAAGTTCCTTGTAAGAACTGTAAATTTTATTCAAACAATCATTATCTCAAGTGTGCAGTCAACCCTTCGATTGTTCTTACTGAAGAAGCGATGAATTGCTCTGAGTACTCACCTACTAAGAGCAAATTTCCTTCAAAAAATCTGTTTTAAGGAAATAGTAGTTATTCAGCTGATTGTGAGTTTGTTAAGTAGAAGAGTTTAACTTGTATTAAGCGGCTCTAGGCATTTCAAAACTTTACATAGAGCGATAAGTCGCTCACTAGTAACAAAAGTTTTATTTTACATTTAATGATATCTACTTAGTTGCAATTAGCATAAAATTGTTTGTCGCGGTACTTCAGTAGGGTCAGGTTTGCACACAACAAACTTCTGCTAATTTTGTCCATCTATTTATCCCATCTGTCTGCCTAAGTCTCGCTGTCGCTGCAACCAACTTGCTACATCATTGGCGGTGATGATGCCTTTGAGTGAACTATTTTGAGTCACTAGGACGCGGCGAACTCCTGACTCTTGCATTTTTTCTAATACCTGAGACATTTCTTCTTCTGGACGAGCAATAACTCGTTTGTCTGTGGGAATCATCGTGTCTTTCACGGTACGATATACCCATTCTTCTCGCGGGACATCTTTGACCTGATTTAAGGTAATAATCCCTATAGGATGGCTATCTTGAGTCACTGGAAAAGACTGATAGCGACGGCTGAGAAAATATTTATCTACTAAATCTTGCAGCGTCAGGTCAGCATTTACCGTTTCTGGGTAGGGAGTCATGATTTCTCGTGCTTTTACTCCTTCAAGACTTGTACGAACCAAAATTTCTTCGTAGCTAGCTTCTGCGGCATTGTATAGGAACCAACCAATCAAGATTAACCAGAGTCCACCCAATAAAGCAGAACTAAATAATTCCCAGAAACCAAGAGCAATTAGTAAATAAGCCAACCATTTACCACCACTAGAAGCGATTTGAGTAGCTTTTTTTTTGTTGCCAGTATATTTCCAGAGAATTGAACGAAAGACGCGACCACCATCTAAAGGAAATCCAGGTAGCATGTTGAAGATGGCGAGGATGAGATTAATAGAAGCGAGGTAAGAAGCGACGCCAGTAACTACAACACTCCATCCAGCATTTCTGCCTACAAACCAAATCAAGCCAAAGAAAGCAGCAAGCAGCACACTGGTGAGGGGCCCAATTATGGCAATCTGGAACTCATCGCCGGGATTCTCGGCTTCCATGCGAGTGCGAGAGACACCACCAAAGATAAATAGGGTGATGCCCTCAACGGGAATTCCTTTACTTCTGGCTACAAAGGAGTGAGAAAGCTCATGAGCAAGCAGTGATGCGAAAAACAGCAGTGTTGCTACAAGGCCCATGCCAAAATAGGTGGCACTGGAAAGCCCTGGATAGTTAGCTGGAAATAGACCTGCACTTAAAGTCCATAGGACGAGGAAGACTATTAATAGCCAAGACAAGTCTATTCGGATTTCAAATCCGAAAATAGAACCTACTCGAAAACCTTGCATATATTTCTCTTTTTCTAGAGCGGTTTCTGTAGAGTGGGAATTAGATGATGGATGCTAAATCACCAAAGCATAAAAAAATCCAATCGTTGCTTCCTCTGGCAAACGATAGATGTTGAGGCTTGCAAGCATCAGGTTTAGCTGCCTGTAGACATAGCTGTAATATTTAATTATGCAAGTTTTTTATTTAAGATACGCCTGGATTGAGTTGAATTAATAACCAAGTCAGATAAGTGCCGATAGGGCCCCAGAGAGCATAGGGTAAAAACAGCCAGGAGGCTTTTTGAGAAATAGGCTTTACTAGAAAAGCCAGGATGTAGACTAAGACTGTTGCTAAGCCGCCGACAATTAGTCCTCCTATGAGGCTACGGAATTCTACGACAATGGGACTGTAAATTGAGGTTAGCAGGGCGATCGCTGCATAGATACCCATTAAGTACCAAGGACGAGAGCGTTTTGAGCTTCTTTCCCACACGATAATTGCTGAGATTGTGGCGCAAGCCCAAACGAAAATCCAGATGAATGGGATGAGGAATTCAAAGGTCAACCAGTCAGGACGTTGTAAGTTCTGAAACCAGGGATCGCGCAGTGATGTTAATAAGCTACCGCCAAAAAACAGTGCTGCCGAAACTGCTGTGATTATCCATCTAGCTTTCACGAGGGGTTCCTGTCAGAGTGGGATTAGATCTGTAGTTTAGGCTGGAGTTGCGATCGCCGCACCTATCCTGAGTATCTCTTTGTGATGATTTGCTTAATAGGAAATTGGGTTTATTCATTTCCTAAATAAGCTTCAATTACAGCTGGGTTATTTCTCACAATAGATGGTTCGCCCAAAGCAATCAATTGCCCAAAGTCTAACACTGCAATGCGATCGCATAAACCCATTACTAAAGGTACATGATGTTCGATAAGGATGATTGTTAAATTGAAGCGATCGCGAAGATTGCGGATAAATTCGCTGAGTTGCTGTTTTTCGTTGGGGTTCATGCCCGCAGCAGGTTCGTCGAGGAGTAAGATTTGCGGTTCTAGAGCTAAAGCGCGGGCAATTTCTAAGCGACGTTGATCACCGTAGGGAAAATTTCTAGCTTTTTCTTCGGCGCGATCGCTTAAGCCAATTAAATCCAATAAATCTAAAGCTTTCTGTCTACTTTTAGATTCTTCACTAGGTGCTGGTGGTAATCCCAACACTCCTGTTATTATACTACTTTTTGTATGTAAATGTCGGGCGATGATCACATTTTCTAGCGCTGATAATTCTCCAAATAAGCGGATATTTTGGAAGGTGCGAGCGATACCTAAAGCAGCTATTTGATGAGGACGTAATTGGGATTCTGCACCGTAATAAAGTAATTTGCCGCTAGAGGGTTGAATAAAAGCGGTAATCAAATTAAACAGTGTTGTTTTTCCTGCACCATTAGGGCCTATCAAACCAAAAATTTCATGTTTATTTACTATAAAAGATACATTATTTACTGCAACTAGACCCCCAAAGCGGCGAGTCAGGGCTTTTGCTTCTAAAACAGTGTTGTTATTAGCTACTGAAGTGGTGTACAACATTTTGCATATTAGTTTATGAATAATTCAATTTTGGTTTTTGCTGCTTTGCCTGTCTCTAGTTTTGCGTCTTTTAAAAATATCTGGAGTCACTAATCCTTGAGGGAAAAAGATTGTCCCTGTGACTATCAGCAAGCCAAAAATAATTAGTCTGCCATCTCGTAAAAACTGTGCCAACCAAGTAGGTAATCCACCTGTGTCGGCTAAGTTTCGCAAAATTTCTGGCAAAGCGGTAAATATCATGCCTCCTACGACTGACCCCAAAAAAGTTCTGGAACCACCAATCAATACGAAAGTTAAATATATAATACTGGCATCAAAAGTTCCTTGACGAGCATTCCAAGTGTTGAGAAAGTGGGCACTAATTGCACCTACAACCCCTGCTAGAATTGCTCCCAGGGTAAAAGCTAAAACTTTGTAATAAGTAGGATTAATCCCCATTGCACCCGCAGCTAATTCATCTTCGCGGATAGCAATAAATGCCCTGCCCACACGGATGCGTTCTAGGCGGTAAAACAATACCATACTAATGAGAAGTAATGGTAAAGCAATCCACAAATAGCTGATTTGGATGTCGAAAGGTTGAGGAATATTAGGTATGCCGATCGCACCGCCTGTAATATCCAGATTTAATGATATTACTCGTAAAACCTCTACAAAAGCAATGGTGGCGATCGCTAAATAAATTCCCCGCAATCGTAGTACTGGGATTCCTACTGCTATACCTAAAAAACCACACACTATACCTGCAATTAGCATTTCTAATAACAGCAGGTGAATTGGAAATAAATTACCAGCAGGGGTAGCAAAAACAGTAGTAGATAAAATTGCGGCAACATACCCACCAACAGCGTAAAATCCAGGGCTAGCTAAAGATAATTGCCCAGCCATTAATGGTAAATATAGGGATAAACCAAGCAATGCCCCTAATACCATAGAGACGAATAAAGAACCATAAGTTGCCAAAAAATCAGCCATTTTACGCTTTCATCAATTCTCAAGCTGTTAATATTTGCTCTGCTGTCAGTGATAGTTCAGGAAAAGTTCTGGATATAATTCGCTCTGAATCTCTAAACTGTGTACGCTGGTATTTTTCCTCAGCATCTAATAAAAACACAAACACTGCTGGAACTTTCGGATTTCCTAAATACTCTCTTAAATCAATTGCCAAATAATCTACGAGCCAATATTCTGTAATACCTAAGCGTTGATATTCATCCAATTTATCAATGTAATCATCTTCCCAATTAGTTGATGTCACTTCTATAGTTAACTGGATAGGTTCTTCAAGTGCAGAGTAAGCAGAACGATTTGAGCACCATACATCTTTATCTATGACACTTACATCAGGTTTTCGTCCTTGCTCTGTTCCTTTAGCGGTTATAGTTTTAAATACTGCTGTGTTTTTTACCACATAATTCAAGTTAAGTCGTTTAATTTCATCGTTGAAAGCAGACAATATAAAATTGGCGATATCATCATGATTTCTGGTTGAACGCACTTCTACTTCTCCATCAACGAGTTCATATAAACCTTCCTCTGAACACTGTTCAAGAAACTGCTCAAAAGTTAGTTTCTGTTTTGTGAATATTGTCATAGCGCTACGCCTCCTTAAACCTTCTGAATAAACCGCCGTCCTAGCAAACCTTGGGGTCTAACTAATAGCATAATAAATAAAATTCCAAAGGCTACCGCGTCTTTAAAGGCAGAGTATTCGCTTGGTACAAATGCCTCTGCTAGTCCAATTACTAAGCCTCCTAGTACTGCACCAGGAATACTACCTAAACCACCTAAAACAATTACCGCTAAACCTCTCAAACCGAAAGCAATACCAAAATATGGCCCGGCAATACTAACACTAGAGGCGACTAAAGTCCCTGCTAATCCTGCTAAAAAACTGCTAATGAAAAATGTTAGGATAATAAAGCGATCAGTATTAATTCCTAATAAACTAGCAGTAGTAGGGTCTTCTGCGATCGCCTGCATTGCCTTACCATATTTAGTACGATTAATAAAATAGGTAATAATTGCCACAAACACCACAGATACAGCAAAAATTACCACCTGTACGCTACGAATCGGAATTGGATTTTCTGGCGTACCAAAGTTAATCGCAGGTGGCAAATTACCGTAAGTATCAGCTGGAAATGTGTAACTTTCTGCGCCTACTAAATACTGGATTAAGTTCACAATTACTACAGCTACACCTAAGCTAGAAACTACTGTCAGCAAAGGGTCAGAACCTTGACGCCGTAGAGGTTGAAAGGCAATGCGTTCCATGACAACTCCTACCAGTCCTGCCAAGGTACTTCCTAAAAGCAAGGATATGGCAAATGGTAATTTTATAGGCAAAGCTGCATTAGCCAGTAAGCCGTTAAATCCAAAGCTACCACCCATGAGTGTATAAGTGAAATATGCACCCAGAGCAAAAATCGCACCATGAGCTAAATTAATGATGCCCAAAATGGAATAAACTAAGGTATATCCTAAAGCAAAAATCGCGTAGACACTGCCGATAGATAACCCATTTAATAATTGCTGCAAAAACAGATTTATAGTCATGTAAAACTATTTAAGAAATGTGAATCTGCCCTGAATTTTATCTTTATCAAGTTTGATTTGGGCTACGTAAAAATCTTTTTGCACTACTTCACCTACTGGTGTAAAACTAATTTCGCCAAGGGGTGTGTTGTATTTTCCAGATAATATCTGTTTATTCAATTCTGTTCGTAATTGTGGCAAGGGTAACTTATTGATTTTGCTCTTTGTATCTATAGCTTTCAGAGCTTCTACATACACTTGTACGGCAGCAAAAGCTTGAGCACTGAATTGAGGTGGTTCTTTCTTGTATTGGTCAAAATAAGCTTTACGAAAAGTTGCATTAATCTCACCTGGATGCTCTGGACTGTAAGCTTGAGCAATCAATACACCATCGCAAAGTGCTTTACACACTGGCAATATATTTGAGGTATTCAGACCATTACCGCCAACAATTAAGCCTGTATAACCGAGTTCCCGTAGTTGTCGCACCAAATTACCGCCATCAGCAGCCAAGCCAGAAATAATGATTAAATCTGGTTTTGCGTTAATAGCATTAGTAGCTTGACTTTGAAAGTCTGTATCACTAGTTTGGAACTTTTGCACTGTTACTAATTCCAGCTTTTGATCCTTAACTGTTTGCTGGAAAATCTCCGTTTCAGACTTGCTAAACGCATCATTTTGAGCGTAGAAAACTGCAACTTGTTTAATTTGTGGGTTCTGCTTCAGTGCGGCTTTAACTGAATTAGGCGCAACAATAGAAACTGGTGCGGAAACACGAGCAACGTAATCACCAATTTCGGGAATATTTTTAGCAGTATTTGATGGGCCAATCACTGGTACTTTTGCACGTTCGGCAACAGGGTCAGCGCTAAAAGCTTGCTGTGATAAAGTTGGGCCTACAATACCAATAACTTTATCTTTATTAATTAAAGTTTGGAAAGCGTTAATTGCTCCTGCTTCATCACCACTAGTATCTTGAAAGACCAATTTAATTGGAGTACCGTTGATACCACCTTTATCATTAAAATACTTCTCGGCAATTTTGGCTCCAGCAACTTGCTCTTGACCCAATAAGGCGACGTTGCTAGTTTGGGCAACTGCTACACCGATGGGAACAACACTGGATGTACTTGTTGTGGCTGTGGTGTTAGTTGTAGTATTATTGGCGGTATTACCTGCTGAACTAGTTTGAGTACCGCCACCACAGGCTGTCAGCAGCACAGCGCAAGTAGATAATAATGCTGTTGTACGAGCAATAGAGTCTTTCATCGGTAAATAGTCATGTAGTGATTAGACATCTTGCAAAAGTTAATAGTGGAGGTAACAATACACGTTTTGCAAGAATTTTATTAAATCATTTTTATTTGACCATGCAAAGACAAAATTTCAAAGTGTTTGTCAACACAAATTATTGTAATCAGCGCTAGAGCGATTCTTTGGCTCTTTCTGTGGCAGGTTGCTGAAGCGTTTCATGAAGCGACGGTCAATCCAATCTTTCCAACACCACAATAGTTTGTGGGGTGGTAATGTAAAATTACCCTTTGTTGCGATCGCTCGTTTATCTCCTGTACCAATTAAACTCAAATATTCTTTCTGTGGTTTATAGGGTTTAAGCGACTTACTTAATAAAATCCGTTGCAAGTTCTCAAACAAAGGCTTACCTTGGCGCACAGCAAACACCCCAGCTTTCGGACGGGGATGATTTACCATTGTGGCTATATCACCAGCAGCAAATATGTGTGGGTGCGTTTGAGATTGTAACGTGTCTTCTACCAAAATAAAGCCTTGCTTGTCAGTTTTGAGTCCAGATGTTTTTAACCATTCGGGTGCTGATGCTTGTGTTACCCAAAAAATTTTATTGCACTCTACCATTAACCCAGATTCACATTTAACCTCAAACACTTCTCTATTTACTCTCGCCGTTTGCAAAGAAGAGTTAGGGATGAGGTTTTTCGGTGCAACGTTGCATACAGTTTCCCCAAGATGTAGCTTAATACCTTTTTCGATTAAAATTTGTTTAATTTGATGTCGCACTGATTGATGATATTTAGGCATCAATTCTGTATCACGCTGAAATAAATGAATTGCTAAATTTGGACTTGATTGTTGCATTTTAGCCAAAATTCTATGTAATCTAGCTCGCATTGATAGCGCTAATTCTACACCGCCAGCGCCTCCACCTACAATTGCAATAGTAATTGATTCTTGGGGATTTTTAGTGATAGTTTCAACTAACTTATCCCAATGTTTTAGTAGTTGCGCTACTGGCTTAGCCGTAATTGCATAAGTTGCCGCACCTGTTACAGATAATGTGGCAGGAGTACTGCCAATATCAATGGACAACACATCAAAATCTACAGCAGGTCTGTTAGCACAAAGAACTTTGTTATTTTTTAAATCAAGTCCTACTACTGTGTCAACATACAACTCTGCTTGAGCAAAGTTTGCTAAGGATTGCAAGTCAATATAACACTCATCATGATTATAAAATCCGGCAATATGCCCTGGTAACATTCCAGAGTAGGCTGTATCGGATGTTGCAGTAATTAAAGTTAAACGTACTCCAGGTAGTGATTTCATACCAAACATTTTCAGGACAATAGCATGGCTATGACCACCACCAATCAGCACTAGATTTTTAACTATCGGCTGTAAATTTTTTTGCATCTTAACATTCAAAATTGATTCCGAGGCGGGATAAAAAAGAAGTAGAAGATAGGAAAAATATGGATACTAATCAGGGCTTTGACAAGTTAAGCTCATCCCACCTCTAAAAGGGTATGGGATTTCATGTTGACTGTTGACCGTCAACGGCCTAAAAAGGCGTCTTTCATCACCTACCGAGAAGGAATGGTTTTTCCGACGCCTTTTTATAACCCATGAGTTAGTGCTTACAATCCAGGATACAAGTATATTTTCAATACAGATCAATTATTAAACATAAATGAAAATTTTCATGATCAGCCTCAGTTGTCGATGAAGAATGAAGAGTAGTTAGTACAACTCATAACTAAGAAGCTTAGCGATCGCGCATTATCTATGTCTACTTAACAAAAGTTATGTTTCTCTTTTCTTTGTTGCATTAGTAGTTATATTTACTAATGTTCATAAATCCATCTATATGGAACAATAGCATACACCGTTATAGTAAAAAACTGTAAGTATGTTGACAGTAATTATTAATGCTTATTCTTATATGAAAAGTATTTTACTTAATGATGATAGTCTCTTGTCAAAACTATTCCTTAAGATAGTTGTTGCTCAAAAACCAGTTAAAACTACTCATCATAAATCAGTAAAACAACGTTTAAAAGTAAGAATTGAACAGCTTGGAAATAATCCTAGAGAAACCAGCCTGACTATAATTCATGATTTGGAACAAATTGCTCAAGATCATCCACAATACCATTGGCTGATTATAGATACTCTTACTACTTTTGTGAGAGAAAATTCTCCTTATATGCTCCAATTGGAACTAATAAGCAACCCATTAGCAAAAGTTCCTACAGATATTCAAGCAGCTCTTGCAGTTATCGTCAGAAGAGATGCAAAAAAAGACCCTAAAGATAAGCAACTTGATTTGAGTCATACTGACATGAGGGGAGCTAATTTGAATAGCGCTAATCTAGAAGATACAAATCTTTACCTAGCTAATCTCTCTGAGGCTAACCTTTCTGGAGCCAATTTAAAGGGAGCAATCCTTAGTGCAGCTAACCTTTGTGGGGCTAACCTTGCTGGGGCCAATTTAGAGGGAGCAATCCTCAGTGCAGCTAACCTAGAAAAAGCAAACCTCTCTGGAGCAAATCTTTATCAAGCCAACTTATATCTAGCTAGCCTGCATGAAGCAATTCTTGATAATGCCATATTCGATGGCGCAAACATTAGAGAAGCCAAATTCTCTGAGTAAGATACCAAGCAATACTTTGTTTTATAAGCACTTCTTATCTCTTTTGTGGTCTGTGAAAAGGGTAAATCTCAGTCTTTCCCTATTAACCGAAAGGTATTGAGATACTAAGGGGATAAATATAGTAGATATTTCGTGACCAATGATTCCTTAATGGTACAGAGCAAGCGGATTGATCCGTGGGGTCAATCTAAAATCTAAAATTGTTTGACGAGCCATCTTCAAACGTGTGATGTCTAATGATCAACCGTTACTCGTTTAGGTACAATTTCTTTCAAAGAATATCAAGCTACTAGTAGATTAGATGCCATATTGAATTTAGATAAGTCTTTTGAGACGTAGTAAAATTATCAGCTAAATGATATACTGATTTACCCTAACATCTAAGTAATAATTCTGGATTGTGAGGAATATTTCTGCCATGTCTGCTAATAAGACAGACGCTCTGTTGAATTGGTTAATAGCCATAACAGTTATATTTGCCCTCTCATTGACTGTAATTTTCTTCGCATTGTCCAGTATTAAGGAATTGTCAGTTCAGGAAAAAATACAGTACAGAAACCAAGCATTAACAACTACTGCAATAGTTTTCCTGGCATCGGCAGTCATGTTTAATGCTTACTATGCGGCAAAGCGTGCCCAATCCATGCATAAAAATGCGATCGCAACCGAAAAAAATCTGGAAATTGGCATTCAAAATGCCAAACTCAATCAAGACAGGCTGGTTGCAGAGCGTTTTATGGCGGCGATCGCACAGCTTGGACATGAGAAAATTGAAACTCGAACAGGTGCAATTTATGCATTAGAACGAGTTGCTCAGGATTTTCCTAAAGAACACTGGACAATCATGGAAATCCTGACTGCCTTTGTGCGAGAGAATGCATCAACCCAGTCAATGGAGATCCGACAACAGCTAGAATACTCACCAGCAGTCTACACAAGTAGGCGTAGAGGTGGGCCACGTCCTAGACCATACTCAGATCAGAATCTTCATGAAGAATTACCAAAAATTCGCACCGATATTCAAGCAGCTTTAGCTGTCATCGGACGGCGTAATTCACTCGAAGACCCGAAAGAGCAGAAACTTGATTTACGTAATACAGACATTAGGCGAGCAGATCTTTTAGGGGTCAACTTCCAACAAGCAGACCTACGCGGAGCTGACCTTAGTGCAGCCGACCTGCGTGGAGCTGATTTATCTGAAGCAAACCTTGATGGCGCTAAATTCGTTGGGTCTATTCTCTACGAAGCCAAATTGCGAAAAGCTAGTCTAATTGGAGCCAATCTACAAAGAGCAAACCTCAATCGCACCGACTTATCTGGAGCAAACCTGCGTTCAGCTAACTTATCTGGAGCAAGTCTGCGTGCAGCCAACTTGCAAGGGGCAAACCTTTATAAAGCTAACTTGCAACAAGCAACTTTGAAAGTCGCTAACCTCTCTGGGGCGAAGCTATTCTTAGCTAACTTGCAAGGAGCAAAGCTTGGTAAAGCCAACTTGCATCTAACAGGTCTAATTGGAGCCAACCTGAATGGAGCCAACCTGAATGGAGCCGACCTTTCAGGGGCAAATCTGAATGCAGCCAAACTTAAGCAAACAGATGTCTATTTTGCTAACCTCTCGGAAGCCAGCCTAACCGAAGCTGACCTATATCAGGCAAACTTCATCGGAGCCAACCTCCAGAGGGCAAACCTCTATCAAGCCAACCTAACTCGCTCAAACCTCATGGGTGCTAACCTTTCTGGTGCAAACCTTGGGGATGTCAAACTCGAAGGGGCAGTTTTAACAGGAGCCAAAAACTTAGAGTTACACCAGATTACAATGGCACTTGGCGATCGCACAACTCGCTTACCCGATTACATGGAACCACCAACACATTGGCGGCAATCTAGTTAAGTTATCTGAGCATCAATTTAGTTACTTGGGCGCATTCTACCGTTTTCCTAAAATCCTATAATTTCTCCTAAAAATCTCCATAACAATTCTGGAGATAAAAAATATTCATAATATGCCTGATCCCCTACCCAATAGTTCTCGATTAAAGGGGTGCATATTTGGATTTACCCTTTCCCCTTTACCCCTTACCCTTTCTCCAAATCACAAAGAAGGTAAAGAATGCTTATCCTATAGGTATTGATTTCCTACTAGATTATCTTGAAGCAGCAACACATTAGCACTAATCTGGCTAATTACTTAAACCTCATCAACTTTTCAATCTAGGTAATTAGTAATTGTTAAGATTTATTAAAGATGTTTTGTGATTAGTTATACAAATATTTTCACCGTTTTCAACTGCGTGAAATATAGATTCTTTATAAAGACGCAACATTTTTGTACACCCAGTGAGTGATGCTGGGAAACGAGAAAGGCTATGTATTTCATTTAATATTTTTGATATCCAACCTGGTTTAAATACCTGTATTTCCTACAGTTCTGACCTTGTAGACTTTTTTTTGGATAGTTCTGCCACTTTCAGTCATCACAGCAAAAGTGGAATACAAACATTCATTTGCTATGAAAGGCTTTTTGACTCTGCGAACTTGCTTAATTCATATTGTTTATAGAAATAATTTCTCAGAATCAATAGATAAATCTTTATATAACAGATTTTTTTGTTGGTCATTTTATCAGTGTTTGTACGGTATCAAATATTGAATTAACCTCATAGGATAAACCTAAATTAACTTACTTAAGGAGTCAGATATGAGGACTCATCACATGTCCTTGATCAAGACCAATGAAATCACAAGTTTGTTGCTAATTATTGCAGTTATATTTATTTTTCCATTAACTTTAACTTACTCATTGTTTTCAGATATTCAAGGAGTATCAAATCAGCAAAAGATAGAATATATCACTCAACTATTAACAATTATTGCCATAATCTTTGGAGGATTAGCTGTTAGCATTAATGCTTACTTTACCTCCAGACTCTCTCTGGGGATGGATCAGAGTGGATTAACGAAACACCTAAATGAGGTGCTAGGTTGGGATAAAAATATTGCAATAGGCGTTAACTACAAACAACCAAATCTAGAAGAATTTGCTCCAGAACGATTTTCTAAAGCAATTGAACAGTTGGGTAATGAAAAGATTGAAACACGATTCGCCGCTATTTATGCTTTAGAAAGAATCGCCAAAGATTCCCCAAAAGACCATTGGACAATTATGGAAATCCTCGCTGCTTTTATCCGAGAGAATGCCCCAGTCAGGCAAGAAGATGAAGACGAGGTTGAGTCGCAAGAATCATCAAAACTTCCCACAGATATTCAAACAGCTTTGACTGTCATTGGACGACGAGATTCACAAAATGATCCCATAAATCAGAAACTAGATCTACGTAATACAGACCTCACTGGTGCAGACCTAATGGATGCCAACCTCTCCAAGGCAATCCTGATAGGAGCAAACTTGCAATGGGTCAACTTCATACGAGCAGACCTCTCTGAGGCAGACTTATCTGAAGTTGATCTTTGTGGGTCTATCCTCTATGAAGCCAACCTACAAAAAGCAATTCTTCCAGAAGCAAATCTGCAAGGAGTAATCCTTAGAAAAGCTAACCTCTCTAAGGCCATCCTCTATGATGCCAATTTGGAAGGAGCAACCCTTTATGATGCCAATTTGGAAGGAGCAATTCTTTATAATGCCAATTTAGAAGGAGCAATTCTTTGTGATGCCAACCTCTGCGGAGTAAACTTTGAGGGCAGCAATCTCCAAGAAGCAAACTTGATTGGCAGTAACTTGCAAAAGGCGAAACTGATTGGAGCGAATCTAGAAAATGTATTACTCAGTACAGCCAATCTGCAAGAAGCTAACTTACAAGAAGCAAACCTGTATGAAGCTAAATTACAAGAAGCAAACCTGACTGGAACTAACCTACTAGAAGCATTCCTACAAAAAGCGAACCTGTCAGGAGCAAACTTGAGTAAATCTGAACATTTAGAATTAGAGCAGATTGAATTGGCAATTGGCGATCGCACAACTATTCTGCCAGAAAATCTTCAAGTACCCAAACATTGGCGTTAACAAAAAGCCAAAACTTAAAATAAACATTAAGCTAATTACTTGGTTAATAGTCTTTTGGTAATGGGTGATGGATAATTTCAATATCCGTCACCTATTACTATTAGGTAGCATGAGTAAAAACGTGAACCCCTTTGGGAGCAAGAAGCCGTGATTACGCTGGGACGCTCCATTAAACTGGTGGTTGAAGTCGTTAGCACCAACTGGGAAACTGACTATGCTTGCAAAGTTAAGGAATATGCACTTTTAGGCATTCCTGAGTACTGGATTATAGATTACCGAGGACTGGGCGGTGTAGCATTTATTGGTAAACCCAAACAACCTACTTTCACTGTTTGTCAATTGGTTGAAGACACCTATATTCAACAACAATACCGACTAAACCAATCAATTAACTCACCACTTTTACCCCGTCTCCAACTTCGCCTAGATGATATCCTGCCTCGTTAACTAATTTCTATCAAGTTGACAAGGTGTTATTAGGGGCAGTATAAGCTTAAAACTCTGACTACTTTAAATAATTAATAATTATGAAACGCCGAGAGGTTCTCAACACAGCTGCGATCGCTACGGCAACTGCTGCTACCCTAGTTTCTTGTACCCGAACTAGTACATCTCCTATTGTGCAAGCTGGACTGCCAAATATCCGTTGGCGGATGGCGACCAGCTGGCCCAAGTCTTTGGGTACTTTTATCGGTGCGAATACAGTTGCTAAGCGGGTTGAGGAAATGACCAACGGACGTTTCAAGATTACACCGTTTGCAGCTGGGGAGTTGGTACCAGGATTGCAAGTACTTGATGCTGTGCAAGCCGGGACTGTTGAATGTGGTCATACATCCAGCTACTATTACATCGGCAAAAATCCGGCCTTAGCTTTCGCTACTTCTGTACCTTTTGGTTTAAATGCCCAACAGCAGAATGCTTGGCTCTATCACGGTGGTGGATTAGCAGCCATACAAAAAATTTATACTAACTTCAACGTAATTAATTTTCCTGCTGGTAGTACTGGGGCACAGATGGGGGGATGGTTCAAAAAAGAAATTAAGTCTATTTCTGACCTCAAGGGGTTGAAAATGCGAATTCCCGGATTGGGTGGAGAAGTTATGTCCCGTTTGGGCGTGAATGTGCAAGTATTACCTGGAGGCGAAGTTTATTTAGCACTAGATAGGGGAGCAATTGATGCAGCCGAGTGGGTAGGCCCTTATGATGACGAGAAACTCGGTCTAAATAAAGCCGCGCAATTCTACTATTATCCTGGCTGGTGGGAACCAGGGCCAACCCTAGATGTGTTAGTTAACTTGAATGCTTGGAAGCGGCTGCCCAAAGAATATCAGGAAATTTTTAAAACTGCGACTTTAGAGGCTAACTTGAATATGCTCAGTGAATATGATGCTTTGAATGGGGAAGCACTTTCACGGTTGCTGGCTGGTGGTACTAAGCTTACTCCCTACAGCCCAGAGATTATGCAAGCAGCACAAAAAATATCCTTTGAGCTATTCAATGAAAATGCCAACAAAGATGCAACTTTCAAACAAGTTTATGAACAATGGAAAACATTTCGGCAAAGTGTGTATAACTGGAATCGCGTTAACGAGTTGAGCTTTGCAAATTTTGTTACAGCTAGTAGCAACCTGATTAGCAATTAGAATAATTAAGAAATTAATATGGCGATCGCATAATTTATATCCTCATTCAATTGCGATCGTTTGCACTACCACATATTGTAATTATTTTATTGGTAGTAGCGTTTTTATTACAAAAAATTGTCCCTCTTCGAGCCGGAGAGAGACATAATTGAACTTTGGTTTAAGGCAAGGAGAGGTTTACTGAACTCACACTAAGTTTAACAAATTGCTAAACTTATGGTTTAAAAATCAAGAAAATTTAATATCAATTAAAACTAGTTTTATTGACATTAAAATTCTCTTTTAAAACTCGATGTTGCTTACAACTAAGTGCGATTCTGAAGCTATTGAACACCGATTCCATGCTGAGATGTTATCTTCTACTAGACATATTCTTTTTGGAGAACCGACAGTTTCAGTTACCAGAACTTTCAGCGTTACGGTATACACATTATTGATTATTTCGTGTCCGTAACCAACTACTTTTCCTACTTGTCCAGTTTTCTGATTTATCACATACTCATCAACAGTAAACATAACGGTAACTGTCTAATTTTGACAGGTTTTAAATCGTGTTTTATATATTATTGATTTCCTCACAAGTAATAACTTCTTTCTTTTAGGGTGTTTAGCTTCAGACTAAAGGAGTATTCTAAGTTTAACAGGAGCAAATAAATTACATCTTTTGGAATTGAAATTGAATTGACTTTTATAGCTTTGAAATTTACATTTTTAAATATGAAAGTTTTAGTTAACTTTTTTGCCGATTATTAAACTAAGTCTATCTTGTGACTTATTATCAATCATGGACAAGATAGCCTATCAAATGAGATAGATTAACTATAGATTAATCTTGCCTTTTTATGGCTCTAAAATTTAAATAGTAAATGTATTACAATGCTTACTCTTCTAAATAGAATTAAAACACCTTTCTCAAGGTTACACATACAGACAAACTTTAGTCTGTCCGGTTCCGTACATAGAAACTTAAAAGAATTTATCCACTAGCGATCGCTCATTCCCACATCTTCAACCTGCCAAAGAAGGTAGGAAGCTGACAATACCAGGGAAAACAATAATTAACACCAGCACCAACAGTTGCAACAGAATAAAAGGTATTACACCACGATAGATATCTGCTGTAGTGACTTCCGGGGGCGCAACACCGCGCAAGTAAAACAGTGCAAAACCAAAGGGAGGCGTCAGGAAAGAAGTTTGCAAATTTGCTCCCAACACTACACCATACCAAATTAGGTCAATGCCTAATTGCTGGGCAACTGGCACAAATAGAGGGATGATGATAAAAGCGATCTCGAAAAAGTCAATAAAGAAGCCGAGTATGAATACCACCGCCATGCTGACGACCAAAAAGCCAGTTTTGCCACCGGGAAGATTGGCAAGAACATCAAACATGAATTGATCGCCATTTAATCCTCGGAAAACTAAACTAAAGGCCGTAGAACCAAACAGGATAAAAATCACCATGCTGGTGATTCGTAAAGTGGCATCACAAACTTGACGCAAAGATTCTAAGGTGAGTTGACGGTTAGCAGCAGCAAGAGCGATCGCTCCAGCACAACCCACTGCACCTGCTTCTGTCGGGGTAGCAATGCCAAAAAAGATACTACCTAATACCAATAAAATCAGTATCAAAGGCGGCATCATCACTTGAATCACCCGCTTTGCCAAGGCTTGACCACCAATTTCTCGCACCTGGGCAGGCAAAGCTGGTGCTACTGGCTTCAAAAATGCCACAATCAACACGTGCACAGCAAAAGCACTGGCCATCATCAAACCGGGAATCACGGAACCGAGAAATAAATCACCCACTGATACACCCAATTGATCGCCCAGTACTACTAACACCACACTCGGCGGGATAATTTGCCCCAAAGTTCCTGATGCAGCAATCACACCAGTGGCTAATTCTTTGTTGTAGCCATAGCGGAGCATAATCGGCAAGGAAATCAAACCCATTGCCACCACTGTTGCAGCTACTACACCGGTAGTTGCTGCCAACAACGCACCTACCAACACTACAGCTAAAGCTAGTCCACCACGCAAGCGTCCAAATAAAATTCCCATCGTTTCTAACAGCCTCTCTGCTATCCCGGATTTCTCCAGCATTGCCCCCATGAAGATAAAGTAAGGGATAGCTAACAGAGTATAGTTTGCCATAATGCCAAAAATTCGCTGTGGCATGGCAGTGAGAAACACTGGATCAAATATACCCAGTCCAATTCCTAGGATTCCAAATGCGATCGCTACACCACCTAATGAAAAGGCTACTGGATATCCCAATGACAGTAGCACCAACGCACCTGAAAACATCAGTGGCCCTAGCCATTCATAAGCTAGTGTCATGTTCCTCCTGGGGTTCTAGTCTGCCTTCTCTACCAGACGTTACGCCAAGGAGAATTGCTAAGTTTTTGATCGCTTCAGAAATTCCTTGGAAAATTAACAGAACAAAGCTAATGATGATCATGGCTTTAATGGGATAACGAGGCAATCCACCAGGATCAGATGATGCTTCACGAATTTGCCACGAAACGGCGATCGCATCCCAAGAAAAGATAATCACTACAATACAAAATGGAATTAGGAAAAATATTGTTCCTACCAAGTCTGCAAGTGCCTTTCGCTGACGCGACCAATTACTGTAAAAAATATCAACACGGACGTGCTCATTATGCTTGAGGGTGTAAGCTGCTCCCAACAAGAAAACTAAATCAAAAATGTACCATTGAGCTTCTATGTAAACATTGGAGGTGAGATTGTTGCCACTAATTCGCCCAAGATATCGTCCTATAACATTCCACACGCCAAGTATCACCATTACTAGTACTAACCAACTAGTAAATCGACCTGTGCGTTCAGTGCAAATATCAACAATTCTTGATAATCTTAATAATTTCTCCAATGCTTGTCTTGCCTCTTGAAACGCTGTAAAAGTAGTTTACAGCCCAAGTAGGTATATATTAGTGTCTTTCTCTGTTTGATTGACCAAAACAATTGTCAATTCGCAGTGACGCTCAGTTCCTTCCTAACGCTGCGAAGATCGCAAAACCCGCAATTAATAATTAGATAAAATATAAATCAATATCCAATTTTTCAACCATCTAAACACATAGGTAATAATAGTATTGCCCTATAATTATCTTTTTTCTTAGCTCGACTTTATCCCAAATTAAGAACTTAGTTCTCTTTATGCAGCAAAAACCCTGGCTTTTTGACAAATACTTTTTTATGTCATAGATGAGCGATGAAGTTCAAAAAGTAAAACTACTATCCCACAAAGATTTCAGCGATAGCGATAGCTGAGCAAAAAAAATGGATAAAGTCGAGCTTAGATTGTTAAATATAGAAACATAAAAATAAAAAATCAAATTTATAAAGGTTGAAGTTTAAACTGATGCGGTGACTTAAAAATAGCCACAAACAAAAACCCCCTAGCCAGTGACATAGGGGGTTTTTGTAAAAAATAAACCTGGCATCGAGCTATTTTTGCGTAGGGCAACCCCTAAACTATCGTGGCCGCAGCAGCGTTTCACCTCTGAGTTCGG
>NZ_VJXY01000130.1 GCF_014831675.1 Komarekiella delphini-convector SJRDD-AB1
TGGCTTGGAAATAATCTCTCAAACTCCGATAAGTCACTTTGATACGTGGGTGATGCTTTCTTAAATTCGCCAAACACAACAGCATCTTTGTCTGCTCATGGGTATATTGACGAGCGCAGACTTTCTTCCCCTGTGCATAACAGGCCCCCGCTAGTCGCTCCCACTCATACCATGTGCGATCGCTGATTCTAGATCCCCGAATCTTTTCACAAATATTTTTCAGATTGATTGAAAGGCTGATCCAATCTTCTAATACTACTGGCATGGTTAAAGCTCTGTAAAATCAAAGCGGCTGTCAATATTGAGAGTGTAATTGCGATTATCGCTCCACAAAATTCTAACAAACCTGACGAATTTCTTTCTTCTTTTTCTATTATCTCAGTTGCACCGTCAAGAGTTGTTTTTGTATATTTCTCTTTTCTGTACACATTGCGTTATCTCCGTATATATGGATATCTGTACTTATTCCCGTCGTACTACACTCACTGCCACCTCAAGAAAAATATATGCCCATTTTCGGCTTTTCAGAATTGAATTATCTAAACTCCACTTCCTAACGTTCTGCTTAATCCATGCCCAACAATAGTTTCGGGCTTGTAATATTGCAGTAACACTCTACTCTATGGTTTTTACAAAAACTGTAAGAGGCTATTTTTGGTAAATTCAGCAGAATGAATGTAATGTGTCATTAAAGACAAAAAGCTATTAAATGCTTGCACTGTATTTGTATCAGGCTGTAATCAACAGTAAATCAGCAATTCATTTTTTTGAGCAACTCGACGCATAAACTAGCTTTTGGGGTACTGAGCCTTTATGTATCTTTTGTAAGACTGCTAACCTGGCATCTACATCGACTCCATAGCTTTTAAATGTCTGGTCTAGTTGCTGGCGGGTCATTTGGCGAAAGATTGATTTGCTGTTTCTTCCATGTTTTAGACCCAAGAAAATCTGTAGTTCTAAAACTTGTTTAATCTCTGACCAACTTAGGCAAGCCTGTCCAAATAAATTCAAAGTCTTCAGATACTTGTTTATCGTGTCTTTCGATTGAATCCTTAGTAAACTTCGGCATTCTTTAACGCTTAAATACTCCATTGGCTGGTCGAACTGTTGAACTATTTAAATAATAAAATACCCACACTTGGTGGGCAATAGAATTAATTGCACATTGTGCAGTTCATAGTTATTAAGCTGCACAATGTGCAATTTTCACATATTTATTTCTAATTTCTGGGTTGATATCTAAAAGTAGATGCAGTCTATTTAACTCCTTTAATGTTCTCTGGCTGATCCGACGATCACCATTACTCCATTTGTCAACAACAGATGTAGACACTCCCATTAATTCGGCAAGTGAACGGTGATACATAGGATGTCTGATGAAAAAATCGTTTAAGCTTGTGATTTCTGTCATAATGCGATCGCTCCTTTGCAGGCTATTTCTGTGAGGGAGAAGTCCTCCAGTGCATCACCACTGGAGGTACATACTTTAAATTTGTGCAGATAATAGCATGATAAGCTACTCAACAGTAGCAATGGGGTTCTATAAGTGGACATAGACAAATTAATTCAGGCTTTGCAAGAACGTGGCGTAATTAATGAGATTATTGACAAACGTCCTGGTGTCCCTAAGTTACCTGCTCAGTTGTATGTTCAGCTGATTATTGCTTCTCTTGCTACCAGAAAGGATATTAGCGCCTGTATTAGTACCGCCCTAGAAACTTATCTCACGCAAAATACTGACAAACACTTGAACGAAATCAAATTCCAGGCTGCCGCTGTTGACAAAGAAGTTGAACAGTATTTAGCTGACGCGATCGCTTCCAGACTTACAGGTAAATAGTTACACAAAAAATCATGATTCTTTTATTGCGTAATCGTGCTACCCCTGAACAACTTGAGCTTATGCTGCAACAGCACAAGTTCTACATCAAAACCGCAGTCGATCTTGAACGTCGGGTGTTGGTTGGGGGTGGCGATCTACACTATGACTGTGAACAAGCGCTACTGGCTGATGGTAGTAGACAAGAAAATATCTGGGCAGCAAGCTTTATGCCTGCGACTGGGAAAATGATTTTCGAGTCTATTGTCAATCTCCGCCCCCGCCAGAATCGCAAAATGGAAATACTTGACCCTAATATTAGAGAAAGAGTCAGTCAACTCATTATGGAGTTCCTAGGCAATTTATGATCGAAGTGACACCAGAGCAACAAAACTTTATCCAAGATGATGTCTCTACCCGCTTACATCATTTAGCAAATCACCTGTCGCAAATTCAATCTCTGTGGAATCAAGACTCATCAAGTGATTTGATGCTGCCTCTGGTGAAGGAAAGTCGATACTTTCTTGAATGGACTGTACCCGACATGGTGAAAGCAGACGACATTGACCGGGCCTGCGAGTTAGTTGATTTAGGTCGGGTTTTAACTCATTGGCTATTTCATTGGGACAAAATTTGGTCTGATACCGAACAAAAGCGGGTTGCACAAGGACAAACTCAAGATTGGTTGCGTCGGGTTCTGGAAATAGCCGATACACAGCCAGAATCACTGAGCGCTTAGTTTTTACTCGCCAATCGTCTTTTCACCAACAGCGAGCGCAAGTACCGCCGACACTCCGCCTCGCCCTTGTATATCAGAATGCGAAGGGCCTCAACCTCCTGCATCGAAGAAACGCAAATGGAGGCGATCGCACTGATTAGATTCTGCTGTGAGCGCACATAGTCTTGATGTTGCTGCTCTAGTTCAGCAACTTTGGATTTCAACTGCTGAATCTGCCGCAATGCTTTGGTTAAGGACGATTCTCTGTGTTGAATGTCGTTGTCTACAGATAACTGCATGTTGTTGCTCCTTTGTATGTTTAGGTTAATATCCCGATTGGCGGGGTATTCGCTTTCTTATAGTTCGTTAATTTTCCGCAAACTCTTCGATACTGTGTAATTCCCGTCTGATAATCTGCGCTCCCAACTCCCGACGTTGGCCCTTAGAGTTGGTGAATACATATCGGGCTTGCACAGCACAACTGGACGGGTGTTGATAACGCAGTTGTACACCACGGAATATGTACAGCTTTCCTTTGATAAGCGTTTTTGGTTCAATCATTTACACCTCTTGTGTTGAGTGATCTGTTCTACTTCATCAATCGCCTCAATTACCTCACCCAAAACATTTACAGCATCGTTGATATAGACATCATTCGTAGTTGAAAAGTAAGGAGAAGACTGAATCAGTCGATAATCCTTGCTACTCCCTACAACACGTAAAGTCTGCTGACACCCTTGGAGAATTGCTCGTATCTCTGCTGTGGTTAGTATGATTTCCATAATTACTTTGTTAACTAAACTTCTCAAAATCTGGGCAGGTATCACTCTCTACGCCACCCGGATGTATTCCACAAACGAGCATCACTCCCCCATATTTAACGCCGTGAAAATTTCTGCAACCCTTACAAGCTTTAGGCATTGCTTTACGTCTTTCTGATAATATCTTTTCGATGTCTGAATCGACTTTGACTTGATACAAACGGGTGGCAGCTAAAAGACTTCCACCAGATAACAACCATGAACCAGCAAGTACACTTTTGACACTTGCCTCGTTAGTCCCTTTGATCAGAATTGTGCTTCCAATTAGCGCTGCTGCTACTCCCAGCCCACCAGCACAAATGTTTAGGTATTTATTGAACATGGCTTTGTCCTGATTATTTATAAAAATTATCCCTGCTAATACTAAAACTTGCCCTAAGTATTGAACTGCCTAAAAAAGCTGAAAAACTTACCAGCATACTACCCAAACAAGCGTTTTTCTGGTACTGCCAGCTAGAGATAATTATTTTGGCATTAGTATTAGTCTCGATAATTTCTAATCCCCAGCAAGCGATCGCCCCTACTCCCGCAAATCCGGTAAACAGTAGAGATGCGATCACTGTTGTTTCTATGGTGCGGTCAATGAACTTCTTCATCTTGAAAATTCTTCTGCTCCGGCGACGAAGAAACAATTTATTGTTGTGGTCTATCTAAGCTTGGTGATAAAGAATTTGTTTATAGTTGGTCATCAGATTTCGTTCAACTCCACATAAAACCCTGCACCATTATTGCTAACCTTCACTAGTTTTCGATTAACCAGTGTTTGAATTACCCCCAAGCTAAAGCTGATGTTGCACAGTCGAGTGCTGCCGCCACAACAACCAGGGCGAACGCATCTTATTTACTAATAAAAACTAAAAAAGATTTGAAAATGACATAGATAATCCTACAAGTTGCTACAACTATAAATAAAACAAATCCCTAACCTTTCAACAATAGAGATTAGC
>NZ_VJXY01000131.1 GCF_014831675.1 Komarekiella delphini-convector SJRDD-AB1
GAAAAGGAGCGTAACCAGCAGAAAGCTAAAATCGATTGGCGTTTTGCAGCTTCAGATGCCAGAGTGAAATTCCAACGGTTATATCCTAATTTACACCTGTCATAATTTTCTTGGTTGACTAGTAGTTGCAATCGCATAACAAGAAAGATGAATAGAAAAAGCAAAGCTTTAAAGATAGAGCCAAAAGATTTACTTTACTCAATTGTATGAGCCGATTCTTGGACTGCTGCTATCAGTTCATCAAAAGTGCATTCGTATAGCTTTATAAGTTCACTAAACTGATCAATCCGTAACTTTGGAATAGTCTTCCCATATTCCCAGTTGCGAACAGTAGATTCTGCTATGCCCACACGGCTAGCGACATCCACTGTTCTTAGTCCCTTTCTTTCTCTTAGCTGCTTCATATTCATTACCTAAGTTTACCAAGAGTGTATTATATCTTATTAACTTATCTAGTTACTATATTCAGTTAAAAGATGCTGTTTTGCTATTGACAATCGCTAACCAGTTAGCAGATAATAAAAATATAGAGAAGCGCCCTGGACTTGCAATCTCAAGCGCTTCTCTTGCCCCTAAATTTAAAGGCTCATCAATCATGACACACCAAATCAACAGCCATCAACAGCTGCAACTGAAATCTATTGCGCGACTCAAGCAGATCTACAGCGAAATCGGCTGCACAGCTTACGTAATAGATAAACGCTGCAAAGATGCTTGGATGAATGCGATTACTCGATACCAAGCAAGTATTCTTGCGAAAGCCACCCCTGCTACCTCTGACGAACAAACCAAAGCCCAAGCCGAACTCGATCACCACCTCGCCACCCAAGCCCAAGCGGTAGCCCCAGAAGAACTCAGAACAGTCGAAATATCTTTCTACGATCACGAATACTACTGCGGTGACAAGCTAATTGCTGCAATCACTCATGATCACAATGACTTTGTGACACAACGCTGGGTAGTCGTGGTGAACGGTGCGGAAATCCATCGTGCTGCTACCCCTATGCTTTGCGATCGCTACATTCGCATACATTACAAAGACGGCTCATTACCTGTGCAAGAGCAGAACGCTACAGCCACTACAGCTACTACAACGGGTAATGAAATCATGTCCCAAATTTTCAATGAATGCGAAAAGTTTGGGTTTGAAATCCTAGACGATGGCATCTACCGCAATGACGAGAAGCTGGGGGAAGTGGGATGCAGCAATGGCAACTGGTGGTTTATCCGTGCAGAAGATGAAACCCAACAGCGCATATCCTGTGATTCTGCATTAGATGCAGTGTGGTGGTTGTCGATGGTTGACGTATCACTGTCCAGTGAATCAGCTGACGAATACTTGAAATACCGCCCACTGGAGCAGATGACTGGTGATGAATTGCAACGGCTGCTGGAGAAAGGGGAATTAGTCGCGGCGTAAGGGAAAAGTGGGCGTAAAAGCCCACTACCTCAATATGACTGTTTGCTTGATCACAGTATAAGCACTCATTTCTATCTTTTTGGGAGAAAGCCAAACTCAAGCACTCCCTAAACTCTACCAATCTCTTCATGAACCAATTCATCTATGCAACCCACAATATCGATTCCCCGGCACTGGGGCTACCCTCGCTTTGCTTTTGATCAGCGTACAGAACAGGGCTTGATTCTAGGGCTTTACTACTACCCAAATGGTACAGAATTGGCTGAACAATTTGGCGATGGTTGGCGTTATGTATTGATGCCTAACAAGAACTCTGACGAAATATTGTACTTGCAAGAGAATCAAATTCAGCCGCTTTCTCCACAGGAATTGTTCACGCAAATTACAGCAGAGATTGAATTCTATCAGCGTCAAATAGCAATTTTGCAACAACAGTTATCAATAGTAACTGGAGGGTTCACTAATGGCTAAGGCTGTTAACAACTATGTGGAACGGACTTCAGCTAGATTGTTGCGTTCTCTACGTCGCTCTGGTGGTTCTATTCCTTTACACAGGATTCAGTTTTCTGGAACCATTGTTCAATATTTGCTTGATAAGAAACAGGTACAAGTCAAGAATACTGGACATGGCTTTTTACTAGCTGTCATAGAGCGTTTTTAACTAACGTCAATCAGAAAACAACCACCTGAATAAATACCGTCTATTCAGATGGTCGAATGGTTGCAATATCTCAAAATTACTGTTTCGCAACATAAAACTAATTCTTGCATAGATTACACGAAACATGACTACTGAAATCAAACTCGGTCTTTGCAATCCACCCGAACCTATTTATCTCTACGTCAATCAAGGAGAAATAAATGGGGAATCTTTCGTTTGGTATAAGTTCAATATTGAACAGGATAAAAAAATACCAGTTTCTCAAAGAGCATTAACAGGTTATTTGTCAGAACTGCGACTGACAGCTAAAGAGTTCAAAGGTAAGGACAACAGGAAACTCGATATTGTTGTCAGTGCCGATGAACTTTATGTCATTAGAACTGGGCTAGAAACTAACTTTGCTAAAAGCTTTTTGTTAGCTGCATCATTAGTTAAAGACTTTGATAAACCACTAATTATTGCTGCTACTGGTGGTGAAGAAAATACAGTCTTCTGCAATCTTTATGATGCTACAACGAAAACCAAAATCAAGAGGGAATGGAATAAAGATGCAGACTGGGCAAGCATTATTCATGATATCCAATCTCTCTTAGGTGGGACATCCTCAACCATTCCATCAATGCCGAAACTTAGCGTAGTCCCTCAACCAATCCACCCACAAGATTTGCGAGTAAAGAACATTCGCACTCTACTTGATTATCCGTTGGATTTAGTCAAAGAGTGGTTACGATTTCAAGACGTTGAGCTTCCTAGTTCCTTATCTGAAGAAAAGATTGATGAACTTATCAAAACCATGTGTTTGGCTTGGGCATCTGATAAGTGTGAGCATCCCAATTATGCTGAATCTTCGTATCAAAAGCAAGTTGTTGATGCTATTGCTAATGATACTGATGAATTAACCGCAGTCAGCACATGGATGCAACAGTTGCAAGCGCATAATTCCGAAGTCAGTCGTCAGAATTCAGTATGATTTGGCTTCTAATTTATTGGAGAGAAATTAAGCAATGAGAGTCATCATTACAGTTGTCGAAAGGATTACCAGCGAGGCTCATATTGATATTCCTGATGGTCTTGATGAATCCGCTATCAAACAACACATCATTGACCTCTACAACAGTGGGGAAGTATTGATTGATTTGAATATCTTTCAAGTGGATTTTGAATCTATCAGCGCCCGGATTCTCCCAAATCAATCTGACATCAATTCTATATCTGCATAATAATTGGAGAACCAGATATGACTATCAAATGGACACCAGAAGAACTAGTAATTATCGAGGCTAAGGCTGAAGTTTATACCGTCAAACAAATCGCCTCTAGTTTAAAAAGACGAGGATATCATCGGTCAACTAATGCCATCGCTTTGAAATTAAACAGTTTAGGTTACTCAGTTCGCCCTACTCTCGATAACTACTCTTGCAAAGAAATAGCTAAAGTTCTTTGTTTGAGTTTGTCAACCGTTTGTTTTTGGGTAAGACGAGGTTGGCTTAAAGCAACAAAGCGTTCTGCTAAACATTATCAAGTTAGAACTTGGCATCTCAAACAATTTCTCTCTAATCCACCACAACATCTCAAAAAACGCATTGCCTCTCTTGATAAAGAAGCCATTAACTACTTGTTGGGGGGACGAGCATGATTGACTTTCATCACACACTTTATCTGTGCTGGTATCTTTCTCCTCCCTGGTGTCAAGAAATCCCACTTGTTGAAGTCAATTTACTAGAGAAAGTCTATATCTGCACCACGAGAACATTCGGTTATTGCTGCGGTATTCGCTGGGAACAAGACCGATGGATTTATGCGGTTATTTGCAACGAGGATATTATCTACACCACAGAACATCAAATCATTGGCACTGGTGAAATGCAACTCGCTACCCAAGAATTACCTGGTTTTGTATTGGGTGATCGCGTCATGCTCCGTTCCGATGACCAATGGACAAAGCAGCGTATAGTTCTGGGGATTCACTTACTTAACAGGTCTTGGTTTTATTACGGGCATTGTTGCATGAATACGGAGAAATGGTAAATTTTACTTATTCCCTTGTACTCCCTGCCAGTTAAAACGTGAAAACCAAAGCGAAGTATAAAGTTGGTAACTGGAATGCTTATGATGCAGCACT
>NZ_VJXY01000132.1 GCF_014831675.1 Komarekiella delphini-convector SJRDD-AB1
CAGATTCACGCTGAGAAATGATTGAAGCAAAGTGGAGCTAGTAATTTGCTTAAGCCGGATGTGCTGAAAGGTACAAGTCCGGTTTTGAGGGGAGGGGGCAATGGTGACATCGCCTCTTTACCCGACTGCTTCATCCCGACCTTGAGGTAGTCAAGGACTGTCAATCCTTAATTTCAGACTGGTTAACCGCTTTAGGGTTAGAACTAAAATCCAGCAAGACAAAGATTGTTCACACGCTCAATCCCGTCGGGGAAAATAAGCCAGGGTTTGATTTTTTGGGTTTCAGCATCAGATCATACCCCGTAGGCAAAACAAATAGCGGCAAGAACAACGGCAAATTGACTGGGTTCCAAACATTCATCAATCCAAGCAAAGCGAATGTCAAAGCCCAATATCAAAAGATAGCAGAGCATATTGAATCGCTTAAAGCTGCCCCTCAAACGAGAATCATCAGCGACCTCAATCCTGCGATTCGAGGATGGAGCAACTACTATGCAACTGTGGTCAGCAAGGATACTTATTCCAAGCTAGACGCACTGCTATGGAAGAAACTCTGGCGATGGGCAAAGTTCAGACATCCGAAGAAAGGGAAAAAATGGATTGCAAATCGATATTGGCTGATTGACAAAGGTGAAGGATGGAGATTCAGCGATGGAGTTCTCAAACTCCTACGCCACGCTGAAACGCCCATTCGTCGTCATATTAAAGTCAAAGGAACAGCATCCCCCTACGACGGAAACTGGACATATTGGAGTAAAAGACGGGGTTCATTTCCACATGGATGATGCCATAGAAATTCATCATACCGATGGGAATCATCGCAATACCAAAATGGAGAATTTGACAGCCATCCACCGTCACTGCCACGACCGGGTACACGGTGGTAAAGGCAATTCAACCCAGCTTAGTACCCATGCCAAGGGTCAATCTGGAGAGGAGCCGGATGAGCGGAAACTCTCACGTCCGGTTCTGAAGCCGAGCATGGCGGGCGACCTCCATGCTTAGGTTAACGGTTTTCAGTATATCTCTTATAAAGAGTATCTCGTTGTTGGTAAGGTCGTCCTAAAGAAGCGATCGCTGTTTGCAATGTTTCTACTTCCATGCATGTGCCACCTAAAGCACCTGCCATTGTGGTAATGTGTTCTTCCATCAATGTGCCGCCAATATCGTTACAACCCCAAACTAAGGCTTCTTTTGCACCTGCAAGCCCCAGCTTTACCCAACTCGGTTGATGATTAGGAATCCAATTACCTAGGAAAATCCGCGCCACAGCTCCCAGTACTAGCGCATCAGTCAAAACTGGTTGATCGCGTCCGACACGACGACGTAATGGTTTAGGCGCTTCTTGACCGACGAAGGGTAATAAAATAAATTCAGTAATACGAGCTGGGTAGCCCTGCTTGATGGCGGTTTTTTGAAGCGATCGCAATTTTTCTAAATGCTCAATTTGCTGTACTGGCGTTTCAATATGCCCAGACAGCATGGTGCTAGTAGTATATAAGCCTAATTTGTGAGCTGTAGTGACAATCTCTAGCCAAGTGTCTGTGTCAATCTTCTCTGGACACAGTATCCGTCGCACTTCATCGTCTAACACTTCGGCTGCTGTTCCTGGCATTGAATTAACGCCAGCATCTCGCAAAGCGGTAATAACATCCGCATACTCAAGTCCGTCAATTCTGGCTATAAATTGCACTTCTTGCGGAGAAAAAGCGTGTAGATGTATCTGGGGAAATTTCTGCTTGATGGTTTCTACTAGCTTCAGGTAATAAGCCAAAGATTTGCCGTTTATCTGCGCTTGTGGGTGTAATCCTCCCTGCATACAGATTTCCGTCGCACCCCGATGCACTGCATCTGTAGCCTTTTCCAAAATTTGCGCCCAGTCTAACCAGTATGCACCGGCATCACCATCATCTCTACGGAAAGCACAAAAACTACAGTGCTGCTCACAGATATTAGTAAAGTTGATATTGCGGTTAATTATGTAGGTAACTGTGTCACCTACTTGAGCGTGACGGAGTTTGTCAGCTGTGGCGCGAATCGCTGCGATCGCCTCTGGATCAATTTGTTTTAATAATATCACTCCCTCTGAAGGAGATAAATCGTACCCCATCAGAGCACGTTCAAGAATTGTTTCGACAGCACTTTTGGTCACATTACATCTCTAAAAATAAAGTATTACTCTCTTAATTTTCTCAGTAAATTTTAATTTTGTGAGCCTGTAGCCAATCAAATTCTCCAAAATTCTATTTGTTTATAAATACACCAAGTTCTGGAGAATCCCAGGCTCGAACATAAATTTTATCTTGAAAATTAATCGTTTGGCGTTTTTTTTGCTTGCTTTTTTTTGTTTCCATTGAAATGATTCCACAAGGTATAAAATCTTTATAGGGATACTCTGTTTCTAAAGACGCCGAAACGTTATTTAAATTAACATGTTGCATTTTAACTATTTCTTGTTGATTTTGCTGCAAAAGCACCCATAAAGGATATTCCCAAGGGTCATTCCCCATTGATAACCCAATATTCGAGCATTTTGCTGAATTCAAAAACTCAACTGCTCCTGTGTAAGTTACGTTGAGGTATGGTCTATTGCTAAAGTATTGTTCAATTCTACTTGTTTGGAAAATGCTTTTATGAGAAATAATCGGTCTATATCTGTTAAAAAATACCCAGCTTAATGAGGAACAAAGCAGAAAAACTCCTATAATTATTGCTATTTTATCTTTCTTAGCTTTGGATAAAATAACACCTATAAAAGGAGACATCAACACGAAAAAAGGTAAATGAAGACGACTATTCCAGGCTTGCCATTTTACCAAATAGCAAAATATAAAAAACGTAACCAGAACAGTAATTAGATAAGCAAAAATATAACTTTGTTTACGAAGATATTTTTGATTAATAAAAACTGTAATACATAGAAATATTAGAATTAAATGTATTAAATTGCCGGCACTGTTTTCGTTACCAGTTATTCCTATTGTTGACCAACCTCCTGGGACAAAGAATGTTTTAGAAAAAGTTATCCTAGGGTCATCAACATCTACACTAATGAATGCGTGTATAATTCTGATTAACTTATTGGCTATTCCATTCCATAAACCGATTGGTGTGCCTATATGCAAAGCAAGATTTCTGAGTATATTGGAAAAAAGTATATTAACACCAAATACTTCATTTCGATAACTACCTGGTTCACCAAGTGGCGAGGCGAACAAATTATAATTACGTAAATAGTGACTAATATTAAGCAGTAAAGCTATACTACTTACAATCAAAGCTGGCTTCCACACTTGCCAACGTAAGCGTTTAATCTGAGATACACTCAACCAAATTAAGAAGGGAAATACATAAAAATAAGCTGTTGCCTTAGTTAAAATAGCTAATCCTATACTACTACCGATTTGGAAGAAATTAGTCCAATTAGAATTTTCTCTTGCTTGTAGAGTTAATAGCAGATAGTGAGCAAGACAAACTACCCAAAATGCGATTACATAATCATTTTGAGTGCTTGATGCTTGCAAAATACCCATAGGAATCGTTACAGCTACAACAGCAGAGAAAACCTGACCTTTTAAATTTGCTCCTAGTTGTTTTGCAATTAATGAGACTGCAATAAGGCAGCCAATCATACTCAACCATTGAACTAAGTTAGCGAAGTAGTCACCACCACTCAAAATTTGAAAATGCAAAATCACAAACTCTGACCAAGGGTTTTGATATAGTTGTGGTGTATAACTTGTTGGATAATGATCAACGCTATGATTTTGTATCCAATAAGCAACGCGACTCATGTGATAGTCCATAGAGTCCCAATTATTTGGTGGTGCGATGATGGCAATTAATCCAATTGTTACTATATAAACAGCTATGGCGCACAATAATAAAATTATTAAGGGCTGCGTTTGATTTTTTTTATTTATTCGAGATATATTATTTACTGAAATATAAACATTTTGAGCATTTAAATGGCATTGTTGCATGAATACGGAGAAATGGTAAATTTTACTTATTCCCTTGTACTCCCTGCCAGTTAAAACGTGAAAACCAAAGCGAAGTATAAAGTTGGTAACTGGAATGCTTATGATGCAGCACT
>NZ_VJXY01000133.1 GCF_014831675.1 Komarekiella delphini-convector SJRDD-AB1
TGGGAGAAACAACGTAATAAGCAAAAAGCCAGTGTGTATTGGGGTTTCCAAACCAAAGACGCTCGCCGGAAAATGCAGCATTTATATCCGAGCTTAACCTAGCAAAGTTTGCTTGGTAGACTACTAGAGCGCAACCAGCGCTTGAGCAACGAGCTTGAAGCAGCTTGTCAAAAATACGGACTGACACACGGGCAAATAGATTGGGTCAGTTTCAGCACGACTTTGTACCTGAATCGCCAACGTGTAGGTTTTGTTGGATATAACCTGGAAGACAAATGGTACAGCCGACGTAATCAACTGGGAAGCAGCCGCATAACTGAAAGTGCTGATGCAGCTATTATTGCGCTAGGAGTAAGGCAAGCAGTGGCAGCGTAGTCCCAAACATAGAAAGGCGATTGCACGCTAAGAGAATGCAATCGCCTACGAACTAAATCGCCAACAACTGAAATAATGACATACTACACAGCAAATAGATGCTTACTTGAAGAAAATTGTTTGGATGAGTCCCCAGACAGAATTCTGCTGCCTCCAACCGACCCCAATGCAGAGGTGTGGGATATCTCAGGTTATAGGCTGGTGTACTGCAAAGGAGCTTGTCCGAAGGTTTACCGCGTGTACAGGGATGATTCAATGCTGGGTTTGGTGTTTCAGCACATCACCCATTGGGCGAATGAGGTAGACAAAATCAGGTACGCCAAGCCTCTTGATGCAGCGGTTGCCCTGATCAACTTCGCATTGTGGCGAGTCAAACCACCAGATATTACAGCGAGCGCAGCGTAAAATACAGGTGGGAGCTACCCACCGACTGATTTAAAAAGGGTAAGCAGATAAAGGAAACAGTACCATGCTTCAACCTTTAGTTGAGCCAATAACATTTGAAGAATTTCTGGAGTGGAAACCAGATAACGGGAGATATGAATTACATAAAGGAGTCATAGTAGAAATGCAGCCAACAGGCGACCATGAGTTAGTCAGAGCATTTTTGATTAGAGAACTCAATTTTGAAATTCGTAGATTAAACCTTGCGTATTCCATCCCTGGACAAGCATTAGTTAAAGCAGTGGACAAAAAATCTGGTTATATTCCAGATGTTTTGATATTAAATTTACCTAACCTAGCTAATGAACCACTTTGGAAAAAATCATCAACAGTATCTCAAGCAGAATCGATTCCATTAATAGTAGAAGTTGTAAGTACGAATTGGCGTGATGACTATTTCCTCAAGTTTGGGGAATACGAAGAAATGGCTATTCCCGAATATTGGATTGTTGACTATGCTGCTCTCGGTGGAAAGCGATTTATAGGCAATCCCAAGCAACCAACAATATCAGTTTACGGTTTAGTCGATGGAGAGTATCAAGTTACTCAGTTTCGAGGGAAAGACCGCATTCAATCGCTAACTTTTCCAGAGTTAAATCTGACTGTTGAGCAAGTTTTTCAGACTGCTTCACCAGAAACATTTTGATGATATCAACAAAATAGTCGTAAAATGTATTCTTTATTTTCGTTAGAAATCATCAAGTTTTGAAGCGCTTTGTTAACAGCAGAGCGCTTGTTTTATTGTGGCGTTCGCTAACACAAAATTAATAGCAACACAGGATTTTCAACATGCCTAGAAAATTCAATAGCTGCTCTGAGATAACAGCAATCAACCTACTGGATTCGCTTCGGGTACGCGGTGGTTCTGCTCCTTTGCATAGTATTAGTTTTCCGCAAACAAGCATTCAATATCTGCTAGATAAGCAACTGGTGCGAGTCAAGAATACTGGATGCGGCTTTTTGGTAGAGATTATCAAGCAGATTATCAAGCATCAGTGAAAAGAATAGCTTCGCTAAAAGTTTGTGAAATTTAGGTAATTAATGGTGAAAATTATGACAGTTACACTTGATACATTCAAATCTCCGGAATTCCGTGGTAATTTCTCTAAATTGCCAATTTGTCAATTGTTGAATGGGAAAAATATCTTATTCATTAAGTCCGACAATATTAAACTATCAGGTTGGGTGAAACGAGCAGAAGTTGAAAATTTATTAGCTCAACTGCAAGCCACACCCAAAGGTAAGAAATTCACCTTACCTGAAGGATATGATGTTGCTTGTGGTACTCCATTCATTCACACTTACCGCAACGGTAATTCTGAATCAGGCTTGGCTTTTGAATGTCCCAGGATTCATGTTTTAGCTTCCAGTCCTAGAATGATTGAGGTGAACGATAAAGGCGCTGAAGCGGGGATTGGACGCAAGGGGGATATCATAGGTAACTTTGAGACTTGGCACGGTCAATCAATTAGAGAATCACACCCAAAAGAGTTTACTACACTCCGCACCTTGCACATGATTTACTTGGTTGATACGAGCGGCAGCTTTCTTCATAAAGTTCCTTTAGTTTTGACAGTTCATGGTGGTGCAGCTGCATTCTTTGGGCAACAGTTAGAGAACTTTTACAAGCTTGTAGAGATTGCTTATTCTGATAGTCAAGGTGAGTCATTCTACACCCTAAATGAGCAAGCAAGAGCCGTTACTGTATTTCAACCAACATTCGATACAGAGCTTGTGGGTACTGATGCTCGTGCTGAGGTATGCGCTGTTGTGGGATTTAATGAGCCAACAGCAGAGAACGTGAAAGAGTTTTTCAATCTCCCCAATGCTGAAAAGATTTGGGGAACACAGCAATCATTATCGGGGTTTGCTTCTAGATACTTAAAGCAGTTTGAGAAGTTTCATCAGATTGCGCCTGGTGTAGAAGTTGATGAATTTCCAGAAGAACAATTTGGTAAAACTATGCCAAAGAATCAAGTTGATGACCTTTACCACCAAGTGAAGCAAGAGAATTTAACAGCTTTGCAACAGGATGAAGATCCCGATAATTTCTAACTTCAATGGGGTGTATCTATTGCACCCCAAATTTACCAATCAACATTAAAAGGATGAATATGTTTGAAACTCACACATCAAAAGACGGAATTACGGTACTCATTTGTCAGATGGATGACAAGCATTTGAGTAACACGATTAAGGCTTACTGTCGAGAAATCGAAAAGTGCAGAAAGGTGATCACTCAGCCATCTGCTGAAAATCAGATGATTGCAATTTTTAATAGCAATTATAGCCAAGCCAATATTAAAGAGCAGGCAGTGAATCAACTGAAAATTTACCACCAAAGATTACAAGCATATTTAGGAGAAGCATTGTTGCGTAGTTTAAATCTCAGTCACGAGTTAAAAATAGCTTACGGCAGAACAGGGCAAATTAAAAATGCTTCTGGTATCACCCTCGAATTGATTGAAGGTGACGATGACGATGATTACGAAGATGATTATTCTCATCCTGGTCATCCAAGCCACTACGGTAACAGATAAGAAGTCCTACTGAAGACAGAATTCAGAATACCCTATGCCTGTTCGCGCAGCATTCCCACAGAACTAAATAAATTTAAGGCAATCAGCCATGAAACAACTAACAGGTTTTATGCCCATCGCAGCACTGCCAGCATCTACTGCGGCTTCTGCTAAAAAGCAACTGCTTGAAACAATCGATTGGCTTCAAAAAGAGGGAGCAGCGAGTGTTACCAATCTCAAATTAATAAATGCAATTACCGAATCAATTCTCTGGTCTGAAAAATCATACACAAGATTCCTACAATGCGGGTTTGATGCAGCAATTGAGCTATTTGATATCAGTTCTCAGAACTGGGAATTTGAAGAATCAATGTCATCACGTCATAACCCCCGAAATTGGGATGAGTACAAACAGCTTGCAACTTGCACGAACATTGTTTTGACATCAGCATGATTGCTTTGTCAACGCTCAAGAGCTATCACACAAACCATAAGCCGCAAGGAGAATAACCTATGTCAAGAAAACCCACTACTACCCCTGCTGATCACTCTTCCCAATGCCTACAATACCTTCGTTGTTGTGGCAGGGTAAACGCATCTAAGTATAGTACATAAATACTAAGAGAGATAAAGGCAGCGATCGCTCATGGTATAGAGGTTGAGCAATAAGGCTTTGATGGTAAAGTCATTGTAAAAGTAGCAATATTGCC
>NZ_VJXY01000134.1 GCF_014831675.1 Komarekiella delphini-convector SJRDD-AB1
TGTGATTGGTACTTGGGCTGATGTCATCAACCGCGCTAACCTGGGTATGGAAGTGATGCACGAGCGCAATGCTCACAACTTCCCTCTGGATTTGGCTGCTCTTGATTCTGCTCCTGTTGCTCTCAGCACTCCTGCTATCAACGGTTAATCATTGAACATGACGCGATGAATCGCGTCTCTACAACGAAAAGCGCTCTCCAGTAATGGGGGGCGCTTTTGCGTTATTATGGCTGAATCTTAAGAAATTGAGAAAAATCTGGAATCAACCGCTAGTAAAATGAATACTAAGGGTGGTAAACAAGTTGTAGTTTTGGTTACTCCCTCAATATTGATAAATTACTTAGAGTTTACAGTCTTAGGGGTAAAACGAACTATCCTTCACCTACGCAGAATTTACAAAAGTTGTGTAGGCAATATGGCTTCAACAAATACCGCATTTTCGTTTTGAGCAGAGGTCTACAGTGAAGCGTTTAGTTGAATTTTCCTTAGACGGTGGTGAATCAATTTTGGTGGAAGTGGAAGAACCAGAAGTAAGTGACAACGATCTAGATTTAGTTGCTCGCCCTGGGGAATTGATTGATAGAACTAAACAATCCTTTGCAGACGCAGTAGAAAAAATCAAACCTGTAGCTACGACGATTATCACTAAACTGCGCGGTATCAGCGATCCACCTAATGAAGTGGAAGTCAAATTCGGAGTGAAAATGAGCGCTGCTGCGGGTGCAATTATTGCTGCTGCGGGTGCAGAAGCTAACTATGAAATCACTTTGAAGTGGAAGAATTCACCCTAGATGAATGCACAACTCACCTCTGCTATTGTGCGAATTTGCAAAGCTAATGGTGAAGTAGTTGGTGCAGGCTTTTTAGTTTCCCAAAAGCATGTCCTAACCTGTGCTCATGTGGTTAATGCCGCACTCTCGCGATCGCTAGCAGCAACCGAAAATCCTACTTGCGAAGTCTATCTAGATTTTCCCTTAGTCGCGCCTCGTCAAATACTGAAAGCGCAAGTAGTTTGCTGGATAGCAGTACAACCGAGCACATCCACTTTAGAATTCTCGGATATTGCAGCATTGGAGTTGTTAGATAATCCGACTGAGCGCGCTAGACCAGTGCGATTGGTGACAGCAGAGGATTTATGGGGGCATGAATTCCAAGTTTTGGGTTTTCCGGTAGGACGCGACAGTGGTGTGTGGACTGCTGGCGAACTACGTCAGCCTGTAAGTGGCGGTCGGATACAGATGGAGGTGGTACAACAAACTGCTTATCGGGTTGAGTCTGGTTTTAGTGGCGCACCTGTCTGGGATAAACAGCTTAATGGCGTTGTTGGTATGACTGTTACAGCCGAGCAGTCACGGGATAGGCAAGATGTCAAAGCTGCTTTCATTATTCCTATTTCCCAACTGGTGAAAGCTTTCCCCCAACTAGGTGAGCAAGCCATTCCCCCCTGTCCGTATCAAGGCTTGTTTGCTTTCCGTGAGGAGGATGCTAAGTTCTTTTTTGGGCGAGAGGAATTTACCACCAAGCTAGTGGCATCTGTAAAAAAACAGCCCCTAGTGGCAGTGATTGGGTCTTCTGGAAGCGGCAAATCATCAGTGGTGTTTGCTGGTTTGATTCCCCAGTTGCGTGCTCAACAAGCTTGGATAGTTGAATCTTTCCGCCCAGGCGATCGCCCTTTGCATAACTTGGCGGCGAAGTTGGTTCAGTTATTGCCAACACAGTTGAGTGAAACTGATCGCCTAGTTGAAGTTAATAAACTAGCTACGGCACTCCGACAGTTTGACTTAACCTTGCAGGATGTAGCGGGACGCATTCTAGAAAAGAAAATCGGTACTCGCCTATTGCTGGTTGCCGATCAGTTTGAGGAACTGTTCACCCTTTGCCGAGATGTGGAAGAACAACGCTGTTTTATAGACCAAATACTGACAGCAGTTAACCACACCCCAAACTTTACCCTAGTCCTCACCCTCCGAGCTGACTTTCTCGGATACGCCTTGTCAAACCGCCCCTTCGCTGATGCCTTGCAAGGAGAACTTCTATTATCTAACCCCATCCCCCGCAACAGAGGAGGAGCTATTTGCCTACTCGGCCCGATGAACCGCCAAGAACTGCAATATGTGATTGAAAAACCAGCCTCGGATTTAGTGCAACTGGAAGAGGGACTGAGCGATCGCATTTTAGACGCAGTAGAGAAACAACCGGGAAATCTACCTTTGCTAGAGTTTGCCCTAACGCAGTTATGGACGAAACAACACAATCACCAGCTGACTCATCAGGCTTATGATGCGATCGGCGGCGTCGAGAAGGCGCTAGCTGAGTACGCCCAAAAGGAGTATAACGAGCTTTCTGAAGCAGATAAGGAAAGGGCAAAGCGGATTTTTATCCAGTTAGTGCGTCCTGGGGAAGGAACCGAGGACACCCGAAGGCTGGCAACTCGTGCAGAGGTGGGAGAAGATAACTGGGATTTGGTGACGCATCTGGCTAATCAACGTCTAGTAGTTACAGGACGCAACGAGACATCTGAGGAAGAAACAGTCGAGGTTATCCACGAAGCCCTAATTCGGGAATGGCAGCAGCTACGTCAGTGGATGGAGGAAGATCGTAGTTTCCGCACCTGGCAAGAAAGGTTAAGGGCGGCGATACGGCAATGGGAATCTAGTGGAAAAGACGACGGGGCGTTGCTGCGAGGTGTACCACTGGATGAGGCGGAAGGTTTGCAGCATAAGCGTTTAGAGGAATTGAGTTTAGAGGAGCGAGTTTTTATTCAGCTGAGTCTGGCATTACGGGATAGGGAAAAGCAGGAACGGGAACAGATCCAACAGCGTGAACTTCTACTAATGCGACAATCACGAACCAGGTTGCGATCGCTAGTTGCCGTTTTGGGTGCGATCGCTCTTGGTACTACAAGTGTACTTGCTTATCCTGAGCTACTGCGCTGGCAGGCAGATTCTCTTGGGACTATGGTAAACATTCCAGAGGGCAATGCCATTATTGGCACAGATGATAGTCTAGCCAAGCCTGATGAAAAACCTTCACGAACAGTTTATATTCCAGCTTTTCAAATAGAACAGTACGAAGTCTCTAATCAGCAGTATCGTCTATGTCAAAGAGCTAGAGTTTGCTCGGAGCCAAAAACAGAACTACTTCGTTACATCGATAGTTACATAAATAATATAAATTTAAACCACCCAATTGTAGGAATTACAGCAGTTCAAGCAGCAAAATACTGTCATTGGTTAGGAAGACGTTTACCAACTGAAGTGGAGTGGGAGCGTGCTGCGCGTGGCTCCGATGGGAGACTTTGGCCTTGGGGTAACGGACTACCTACACCTAAATATGCCAATCTTTTGTTTGAGAATGTGCAAAAGGGTACAGAACCCGTCAATAGTCATTCTGAGGGTGTTAGCCCCGAAGACAAAGATATTTTTAACTTAGTTGGTAACGTCGCGGAGTGGACTGCGTCTTATTTTGATCAGCAGTATCAAAACTCTGACCAAAAGAAAGCTTGGGATGGTCAGCCGGAAAAATTAAGAGATAAAGTTTTACTTATAAGAGGAGGTAACTGGAGGTATAAAATGTACAGAGTTACAGAGCGGTTCCCTGCTGATGGATTGTCCACTCATGCACGGGTTGGCATACGCTGTGCCAAGTAAAACATAAAAATTATAGATTAAAGGCAAAAACTAATGAGTGAATCAAGACCACTGGAGTTTTCAGCACCACAACCCCGCTACGAAAGTTTTGCTCCCTTTGAAAATGAAAATAAACAGCAATTTGTTGTTAAAGTGAGTGGTTTAAATAAAGCAGATGTGGAGCGATACACCAGCAATTTACGCGGTCATCTTGAGGTACTTCAGAATGAGAGTATACCTCAGGGCGAACGCATCTTATTTACTAATAAAAACTAAAAAAGATTTGAAAATGACATAGATAATCCTACAAGTTGCTACAACTATAAATAAAACAAATCCCTAACCTTTCAACAATAGAGATT